>JAJUJQ010000064.1 GCA_029265255.1 Spirochaetota bacterium | reverse complement strand
GAGCTTGCTGAGCCGCTCTGCAGTCTCCAGACTCGTGCCGTCGCCCCCCGCCGTCATGATGAGGTGGTATGAATCTTTGCCGTTCGAGGGAGAATGGTCGAGAATGCGCTGGACAATGGCGGCGGCGTGACCACAGCGCTCGGTGAGGTGCAGCTTCAGGCTGAACGGAGAGGCGCGCTTCGGCAGGCTGACGGCGCGTTTGACTATTTCCTTGAGCTCATTGAAACGTTTTTTAGAGTGGTGGATACGACTAAATCCGCCGGCCTTGGGATTCGCGATCACATCGACGATGAGCGACTTATCGTGGAACACGGGCGAGTGGGCGAGTATCGCGTTGAGCCCTTCGACCAAGTCATCTGGTTTCATACGAAGAGTAATTGTATGCCGATGTCTTTGCGCTGTCCATGCCGGGCACCAAGGTCAGGGCCCTTGGATCACATCGTCTCGCCCAGCGACTCCTGCTCCGCGCATTCCTTGGGGAATTTCGCCTTTATCTCATTGATGGCCCTCATCACATAGTGCAGGTCTTCGCCCGAAAAATCGATCTTGGGGATAAGCCTCGAAAAGAACGGCTTTACAAAGTGTTCCATGCGCGACACTTCCTGCTCGTATTTGGACACATGGTCCATCATCATGACTGTGCACGGCAATGGCTTGCTGTAGCTGCCGATGATCTCGAAACCGAGCTTTTCGTACATCTTGATGAGCTTCGTCTCGTCGGCAAATACGTCGAGGAATATCTTCTTGGCCCCGCGTCCGCGCGCATAGAGATAGGCGAGCGCCATGATGCTGAAGGGAATCAGGCTGCCGCGCTCCTCCTTCGAGACGGCGAGCCTGTCGATCTCGGCATAGAGGCTTCCGTCGAGATACCGTGAAATGTCGAAATTCTCTTCGATCGGCACATGCGTTTCTTCCTCGCTCAAGTGCAAGGATACCGTCCCGATCGGCTGCAGGCCTTTATACGCCAAGATGTGGAAAGCGAGTTCATCGGACTTGCGGCGGATCGTCTCCTCCTGATAGCCCTTTTCTCCCACCAGCACTTTGCGCTGCAGATAGAAACTGTCTTCGAATTGGCGGAGTTCCTTGGCGTGCACGAGGCGGACCCTGTCCTTGTCCTCGTTGGCGGCGGGGAGGATGACGGTAAACGTCGTTCCCCTTCCTTCCTCGCTGTCGAGCAGGATGCGCCCGCCATATTTGGTGACGATGTGGTGGGCAATGCTCAAACCAAGGCCCGTGCCGGCGCCGGCCTCCTTGGTGGTGAAGAAGGGATTGAACACCTTGTCGAGATTCTCTTTCTCGATTCCTGTGCCGGTATCTTGGACCGTCACGGCGACGTCGTCGTCCTCCTGTCTGCAGGAGAGCGTCAGGATGCCGTCACTGTTCATGGCCTGGACCGCATTCACGATGAGATTCAGAAACACCTGCTGAAGTTCGGTCGGATTCGCAAGGACTTCGGGAACAGCATCATAGGATTTCCTCACCACAATCGTCCCGAAATCGATGCCGCGCATGGCCATCTTCAGAGAATTCTCAAGGATGGTGACGATGTTGAGCATCTCCACGCTGGTCCTGGTCTTCCTCGAATAGACCATGAGGTCCTTGATCACGTCCGCCGCG
>JAJUJQ010000009.1 GCA_029265255.1 Spirochaetota bacterium | reverse complement strand
CTGTGGGTTCACTTCCGGCACCACCAGCGGCACCTGTGGATCCATCCGCCACGCGCTCGAATTGTCAATAACCACCGCCCCTTCCGCGACCGCGATCGGCGCCAGCTCCAGACTCGCTTCCGCCCCCGCAGAAAACAGCGCAATATCCACATCCGTAAAGGCACCCTTCCCCGCGCCCCGCACCGTAACCTCTTCACCCCTGTACCGCACCCGCCGCCCCGCCAGCTCCGGCATGTCGATCGGTATCAACGCTGAAACTGGAAACCTCCGCTGCTCCAACGTCTTAATCATCTCCGTCCCTACCGCTCCCAGGGCTCCTACGACGGCTACTCTGAACTGCTGCATATCCTTCTCCTCATCCCACGCAGAAATTAAGTGATTGATTTCAGTGCCTCAGCAAGGCGGGCCACCCCACGCGCACATTCTTCGGTAGAACATGAATACGAAATTCTGAGGTATCCCTCTCCGGCATCGCCGAACACACTGCCTGCGACGGTGGCGATATGGTACTTTTCCAACAGGTAATCGGCAAGCTCCTGAGAACTCAAACCAAAAGTTTTGATATTTGGGAATACATAGAACGCTCCCAGCGGTTCGGCTACCGTCACACCAGGAATTGCTCGAAGGCCATTGAGCATGATTTCCCGGCGCCGCGCGAACTCACCAACCATCGTTCCTACGCACGCCTGGTCCGCGGTGAGCGCTTCCGTCGCTCCATGCTGAATGAAGGTATTGACGCATACAGTGGTATATTGCCGGATTTTCAGAATTGCGCGCGTAAGCGGCTCGGATGCGACTGTCCAGCCGAGACGCCAGCCGTCCATCGCATAGGTTTTAGAAAAACCATTAATGATGATAGTCCGTTCCGCCATGCCAGGGATTGAATAGATGCTTGGCGCGACCGGTTCCTGTCCATAATAGATGCGCGCGTAAATTTCATCGGACATCACGAGCAGGTTGTGGTTGATTGCAATATGCGCAAGCGCTTCGAGGGTTTGCCGCGGGTAGACGCATCCCGTCGGATTGCCCGGCGAGGTTACGCAGAGCATTTTGGTACGCGCGGTAATACGCCTTTCCACATCGTCCGGATCGAGCGCAAACCCATTCTGTTCTGAGGTCGGTACTTCTATGGGGATACCACCTGCAATGGAAATACATGACTTGTAATGGTGCCAGTTCGGGCTGGGTACGATGACCTCATCTCCAGGATTGATAAATGCCAGCATGGAAACCAGGATCCCCTCGTTTGCCCCCGCCATGACCACCACTTGTTTCTCCCCATCTACAGGAACTCCTGTATCGAGGGTTGTACGCGCCCCTATGGCCCGCCGCAACGAAGGAAGGCCGAGATTTGGAGCGTAGTGGACCTCCCCTTTCTCGAGCGCCGTGATGGCCGCTTTTTTAATATGGGCAGGCGTGTCGAAATCCGGCCGGCCAATTTGCCAATGAATCACATCAAAACCTGCCGCTTCTAACTCCTTTACCTTATCAAACACCTTTCTGATGCCAGAAAAAGGCACCAGCCCAAGCCTGGCAGCCTGGAATGAGGCTGGGTCGAACGAGGTTGCGGATTGTACACTGCTCATTGATTTCTCCTTTTATTTGTGGCGTTTCAAGATCAGTTCGCCATATTCCGCGGGGTCGATATGCGCTTCCACGATAACCGGACCATTGGCTGCAAACGCCTGCGCGAGCGCCTGGCGATACTGGGCAGCGTTGTCTGCCCGCAGAACCGGGACGCCGAATACGGTATCGGGTGTCGGGCATTGATCCTCATGAAGAGACACGGAATATTTGCTGAACCCTTTTTTCTGCTGCTTGAGATCTATAAGCGCTAGATGCTGATCCGCCAGCACCACAAACACGACTCCCAGATTCCGCCTACGCGCCACGGCCATTTCGCCAGCCATCATCAGGAATCCGCCATCACCGGTGACACATGCTACTTTTTTGTCCGGCCTGCAGAGTTTTGCCGCGATTGCTGCTGGCACACCGAATCCCATCGACGAGCATCCATTCGTCATGAGCAGGCGATCCGGAGCCGGAGTCCGCCAGGCCTGACCGATGAGGTGCGTATGGGCACCGACATCGCATGCCATAATACCGTCTTGCGGCAGCTGCTCTCGCAGAATGGAAAGCGCGGCGCGAGGACCGAAGGTTCCGGCAGGCGGCTCGAGTTTGGCAAACATGGAAGCCCTCCGTTCCGCAAGCACTTTTCTATTCCACATCGATCCAAGCTCGGGAAGCTGCGCGAGATATTCGAGTGAAATCTGAGGATCGCCAAGTACGTCAAAGACTTGGTGATACTGGGTTCTGTCAATGTCGGCCTCTACCGTATCGAAGTGAAGAAGCGGCACACGGGGCATCCAGTCTTCAAAATTGAATTCTACCGGGTCATAGCCGATGGAAACGATCAGATCGGCTTCTCTGTGGGTTTCTGCCACCTTGTCGCTGAGCGCGTGGAACAATACCCCAGCATACCAATCATGGTCCTCCGACAGCATGCCTTTCGCCATTGGGGTAAGCACAACCGGAATTCCATGTTTTTCTGCGACACGCGCGAGCAGCGCTCGGTCAACCGTCCTTACCGCCGTCAGACCCACCGCGAGAACCGGCTTTCGCGCCGCCGCGAAGATCTTCGCAGCCCGCTCGAGCTGTACTGGATCAGGGTGCCGCGGCGTGGGACGCTTCGCTCGCGAATGAGGCTCGATCGCGTCAGTCGCAGGAATGGTTTTCTGCCCGATATCTTCCGGCAAGGCAATATGAACGGGCCCAGGCACCTCTTCTGTTGCAATCCGCATCGCCTGGTCGACAACCTGGTCCACCCTTCCCTCTGAGAGCTGGGTTGTCCATTTCGAAATGGGACGAAAGAGCGTCTGCTGGTCGATAGCCATCTGCACAGTGCGTCCCAGAAGCTTCTCGGGCGGGACGCTGGTGAGCGCAATCATCGGGGTTCTGTCGAGCAGCCCTCCAACCACCCCAGTACTGAGATTGGTTGCCCCCGGCCCGACGGTACCATAACAAGCCGCCAGAGTGCCGGTAAGCCGGGCACAGGCTTCCGCCATAAATCCTCCGCTGGCCTCGTTGCTTACAAGAACAAAATCAAGCTCTTGGCTGCGCATGGCTTCCATATAATAAAGCCAGGAACCACTGGGAATCCCGAACACATATCGCACTCCATGAGCCTTCAAGCGTCCAACAAACTGCTCGGCGACCGTCGGCATGGCATTTCCCCCTCGCGCATGTCACCTAACCCTTTGCGTCAGGGCACCATGGTGGCAAGCTTGAAATCATAAGATATATCAAACATCCTATATCTTATATTTTATCATAAATCATCAATCATGGCAAGCAAAAATCGCGATCCTTCCCAGAGTGAAATGTTCTTGTCGATTTACCAAAAATATAATGTATGATATATTAGGAACATCCTTGGTCGGCTTTGCAGGCCGGCAAAATCCGTGCGATAAGGTCGTACCGTCATGAAAAAGAAAATTGTCGCGCTCTCGATGCGCGACCAGATCTATGAGGTGCTCAAAGATTCGATCGTTAAAAACACCTACTCTCCAAACTCGATGCTCCCCATCGACCAGCTCGCCGAGGATTTCGGCGTCAGCGCCACACCCGTTCGCGAAGCGCTCGTAAAGCTCGAATCGGATGGATTGATTCAGCTCATTCCCAATAAAGGGGCCATCGTCACCGATATCCAGGTAGAGGATGTCCTCAACAACTGGGAAATGCGCAAGCTGCTTGAGCCGTACGCCGCAGTACGCAGCGCAACGCTCATCCCGCGCGAGGAGTTGACACAGATACGAATCGAGATTCACTCGCTAACCACCCAGCCATTCGATAAAGATCTTTATATTGCGTCGGATACCCATATCCATGAGATATTCTACAAATACCTTCCTAATCCTTTCCTGAGAGACGTCATTCGCAGAGTGCACCAAATGTCGGTACGCATCCGCTACCTGCCAGAAAATTCCGCGACGATTCATGAGAAGGCGGTCCAGGAAGTACTTTCCGAACATAGCGCCATCCTTGATGCGCTGGAAGCAGGTAATCCCGAACGTATTGAAGCCGCGGTCCGAAAACATCTCGAAAACGGCGAGCGACGCGCGATGACCGCGCTTCGCAACTGAAAAAGGCAACATCTGCGTACCTCGCATGAACGTTACCTGCAGTGCCAGATAAAAGGGCTGCCCGCATTCCTGCCGGCAGCCCTTTTCTTTTGTATCACGCTTTAAAAAGCGCGAATGTTATGGTTTCAGCCAGCCCATCTCTACGAAGTAGCGCTTGGCGCCCTTGTGATACGGAATAAGCATCTGGTTTTCCGGCAGCACAAGGTCTTTCGTGAACTGCTTCAGAAGGACCGACACCGACTGGATCCTAGGCAGGTTCTCATAGAGCGCCTTGGTCATCTGGTACACCAGATTCTCGTCCATTTCCTCACGCACGATGATAATATCTGGCGGTGTCCCTACCGTCGGAACAGGATAATCCTGGTTCGGATAGATGCCGGCTGGAATGATGCGTCGAGAATAGTTCGGGTTTGCCTTGCGAAGGTTGGCGAGCGCTTCATCGGTGATAGGTATCATGACGACTTTCCCGGTCAGCATGAGCTCCTGCATAGCCGACGACCCGAGCGCGACACCGATAATACCCGCATCGACCTGACCATCTTCCATCATATCGATCGCCTGCGCGAATTCGACAAAGCTTACACGCATGTCCTTATAGGTTAAACCATACGCGGCAAGGGTTTCTCGCGCGTCGACTTCTCCACCAGAACCGACCGGCCCAACCGCGACACGTTTGCCTTTAAAATCGGCAACGGACTTGATTCCGCTCGCCTTGGTGGCGACGATCTGGAAGACATCCGAGAACAAACCGCCGGTAAGCGAGCGCAGCCAGGTCATTTTTTCTGGATAAGGAGCGATGCCGTTGAACGCTCGGTATGCTTCCAGTGAACGGCAGATGGCGACATCCGCATCCTTGGTGCGCAGAAGGTCGATATTGTGTGGAGAACCATTGGTCGCGATAGCGACCGCTTTTACATTGGGGACAAACTCATTCCATACCTGGCACATAGCGATACCGGTCGGGTAATTGGTACCGCTGACGCCCGCAGTACCCATCGTCAGATGGATGGTTGGTGCCGCAGTCAGCCCCGATACCGCGATCAACGCAAGCAGCATGACGCTGATTGCTCTTCCATACTTGCAATTCATTCTCTGCCTCCTCATCAATTTCCTTCGCCTCTCCTCGAAAAGCCAGCTCTACGAACCGGCACAGTTCACCTTTTCAATCATGCTTCCGCGGGCTTAGCTCTCCTTCGCAGGATCTGAACCACGACCCATCCAACCACCGCAAGCCCTAGGCCGATCATGTCCGTCACCAGTCCTGGTGTGATCAATAACATGGCAGCCACGAAAAACATGGGTCTCAGCCAGAGTGGCAACTTGATCGAGAGATATCCCTCGATCGCAACCGCAAGCAACGCCGTACCGGCAAGCCCAGTCACCGCAGCCCACACGATCTGAGTCCAGGAATCCGCGATGAGCAGCATAGCGGGCGAATAGATAAAGAAGAACGGTACAATAAAACCTGCCAACGCCAGCTTGAACGCGGTCCATCCGACCTGGTTCGATCTGGCTCCAGCAAGCCCAGCGCCTACATAGGCAGCCAGCGCGACCGGCGGTGTGATCGTCGAAAGGCAGGCGTAGTAGAAGATGAAGAAATGAGCCTGGAACGGCGCAACTCCCATCTTGGTGAGTATGGGGACCGCAATCGATGCGGAAATGACATAGCAGGCGCTGGTCGGCAGCCCCATGCCTAGAATGATCGAAACAACCATGCAGAGCACAAGCGCGATCATGAGATGCCCGCCGGAAATCGCTACGATGTTGTCAGCTAATATAATACCAATTCCCGTCATTGAGAGTACCGCAACCACAAAACCTGCGTTGGCCATGGCTACACCAATGCTGAGCGTACTGCGGGCCGAATTCACTGCAATGATTTTTGCTTCTTTCAATCCAATGCGCGTCTCCTTTTTGAACCAGGAGAGCCCGACCGTTATCAGCACGGTATAGAACGCTGCGTAGAGCGGCGTCCTTCCTTCGACCATGAGAAGAACAAGAACAAAAATAGGAATAATCATGTGACCATAACGCAGGATTGTCTGCTTGACATCAGGCAGCTCTTCTCGTGAAAGGCCGCGCAAGCCGATACTCCGCGCTCTCAAATCGATCTGGAAAAACACACTGGCAAAATACAACAACGCTGGAATGATGGCTGCTGCCGCGATGTTCAGATACTTGATACCCAGAAATTCTGCCATGATAAATGCTGCGGATCCCATGATGGGCGGCATGATCTGTCCGCCAGTCGAAGCGGCTGCTTCCACTGCGCCTGCAAAATATGGTTTGTACCCGATCTTCTTCATGAGAGGGATGGTGAAGGCTCCAGTCGTGGCAACATTGGATGCCGCACTTCCCGAAATCGTTCCGATCAGCGCCGAGGCGACCACCGCGACCTTGGCCGGTCCTCCCGTCAACCTACCGCCAAGCCCGAGCGACACGTCATTGAAGAGCTTTCCCAGGCCGCTTTTTTCGAGAATTGAACCGAGAATGATGAAAATAACCAAATATGTGGAAGACACTCCAATAGGCAGACCATAGATACCCTGACCGGTGAGGTACATCTGATAGATGATCCTTCGTAGGTTATAGCCGCGGTGCGACAGCACGCCGGGGATATATCTCCCACCCCAGGCATAGAGCAGAAAGACGATGCACAGAATGAGGAGCTGCGGTCCTACTGCACGCCTGCAAGCCTCGAGCACAAGAAGAATGATAATACCACCAACAATATTATCCATGGTCGTGGCGATGCCTCCACGAATCAGGAACGCATCACGCGCGATAATGGTATAGATGGTTGCCGCCGCGGTGATAAAGAAAAGCGCGATATCGATGACCGTAGGCTTTCCTATGGGACTTTTGCGCGTTGCGGGGTAATAGAGCCATACAAGCCCCAGCACAAAACCGACATGAATAATCCTGTGTTTCATGATCTCCGGTGTTCCGATGCCGGAGGTCACCAGGTGGTACAGAATGAATACGACGGAAATTGCAAGGATGACTTGCGTCCAGAACGGCGGAAAGGATTTTCGGTACCTCGATTCGACATCAACCTTCTCGAGGACCGCCTCGGCCGGCTGTATTCCGATTCCTTCATCCTTTTTTCGAAAGATGCCCTTCATCACACCATGCTCCTTGGTACCCGTTTTCTGCGCTACGAAATATCATATATCCTATATCATGAATAATATCATACGAGCCGGCAAAACGCAAGGGTAAAAATGCGTGAAGAGCAGGAATGGTTAAATCTGGAGAGAACCTTGAGTGAGATGGTCAAGCCAGCAAAATGCTGCTCAAGGCGCGCATGAAGCTCTTGCTCCTGACGTGAGCTGCCCCATCTCAACCTCGCCGGCGGGGCAACCACTGCCGCGGTTATCATTTCGGACCCGCTTTTCGGCTATTGCCGACGCTTATGGACGCACCGCCGCCGTGGCTATTGTTTCTATCCCGCTCTGCGGCTATTCCCGGCGCATGCGGAGAAGCCATACAAGACGGCTGATATTGCGAAGCACAGCGAGAAGGGCAAGCGTCAATGCCATTGACGCAAAACCCGGCTCGAATGAAATGAGCTCCGCGTAGCTGAGTGACCTGCCGACCAGCTGGCTTGCGAGCCAGGGAGCCACGACAATGAGTACTCCGCGGGCAATGAGTCCGACAAAGGTCCTCATGATGGTAAAACGAGCATAAAACTGCGAAAAGCTAGTCTCGCGATATTTTCTGAGATCGCGGGCCCACGAATATGCCGTGAGCGTCTGCAGCACCATGCTTCCCAGGTAAATCATGAAAATGATACCGGATACGATCATTGCCCGGCGCATGGGGAAGAGGCGAGGCGCTGAACCCTTGAACATGATGAGCTGAGCTCCCGAAACCAGCTCAGGAAGAATGAAATTCGAAATAAGGATGCCATCTTGAGGGACTAACATGATAATTGCCGACCGTCGCTCAGGATAGATGGCGATTCTCGAAGAATAGCCTCGTACCGAACCTCCCTGGAAAATATATCTTCCGTCCTTCTGTTCGATAATGCGCCATCCGAAGCCGGTGTCGCCATCCTTATAAAGTGGCTGATATAGCGTTGGCGTGTCAGCTCCGGAAAGGCCGGGAATTTTCTGGCCAGGTTCAGGCGAAACGATAAATTTCAGCAGCGTGGCGAGATCGCGGGCACTACTGACAATGCCATCCGACGCGGCCGCAGCCACTGGGACACCTTTGCGGTATGGGAAGGTAAGCCCGAAAAAGGTCCCCGCACCCATCGCGATAGAATTGAGGGAATGAGGTTCGGCGGTGGTGAGATACATGCCAAGGGGGATAGTCAGCATGGTCTGCACAAGATCCGGATACCGCACCCCCGATGCTTTTTCCATTGCCGCGCCGACCAGCCGGTACGAGAGCCGGCTTCGCGTGTACTTTTCTGTGGGAAAATGTGACTTGAGAAATAGGGCAGGATCCGGAAGCCCGGCTTCAAGCCCCCGTGTTCCAGAATCATAGGATGCCAGCTCCTTTTCCGGAAATGCGACTCGATGCGCGGCCAACTGCCGGAGCGTCAGCGGCGCGTCGATACTCGCAAGGCCAGCGGTTCTTGCCCTGATGAGCGAAAGCTCGGGAATGTAGTTCGAAACCGGTGTGTCGATGTCGATACGCTTGAGATTGGTCAGCTGATAGAGAAGTGTTCCCGTGATGATTTCGGATGATGGACCGATATAGAGAGGCGTGTCCACATCGAGCGTACGGCGGTCTCCATCGAAACCATAGGCGCGGCTGAATACAACCTTCCCTTCTTTGATAATAGCGATCTGATACCCCGCGATGCCCTGGCGTATTCGCTCATTACTGAAAAAGGAGTCAAAATCCTGGTAGCTTTCCGGCCCAAGGTCAGGAAGATAGATTGAAGCCGCAACGATCAGCCCAACGAGCAGCCAAGGAATCAGAAAGCGCAGGATCTTCATCACCCCAATGGTAACAGGGATAATGAAGGGCGGCAATCATAGCCGCCCTCAGAATCACAACGTAAACAGCAGCTCTCCATAGGTCGGCAGCGGCCACAGCTCCGCTGGCACCAGCTTTTCCATTTCGTCACATGCTTCCCTTACTTCATCCATCCGGGGCACGACCTGATCTCGGAACGCACGCGCGCGCTCCAGCGCATCATCTATTCGAAGCGCGTCATTAAGCGCCTTTTCCAGCCGCTCGAGGTTTTCCGAAGTTCGTGCGATCAAATGGGCGATTTTTTTCGCGACAGTTTCCTGAACAAGCGCTGGCGCGCCAATTCCCGCGATGACACTCGAGGCATTGCTGTAGCGTTCCGCCGCCATGGTCGCCGCAGGGATCACAGAACGCCGTACCAGATCGATGGTCATGCCGGCTTCAATTTTTACCTGCTTGGAATACCGCTCGAGATAGATGAGCTGACGCGCTTCAGCTTCCTCGGGTAGGAAAATGCCGAGGGTGTCGAGCATGCGGATATTTTCTGGCCGAGTGAGTTCCTGAATGGCATCGATAGCTGAACGGAAAATCGGAAGACCGCGACGTTCGGCTTCCCGGTGCCATTCCGCGGAATAGCCGTTGCCATTAAAGACGACTCTGCGGTGGGCTTCCCACGAACGCCGCGCGACGTTACGCGCCGCGTCGAGCACAGAAACACCCCCGCTAAGCTCCTTTTCAATTTCTTCCGAGAACCGGTCCAGAGCCTCGGCGACCGACGCATTGAGCATGGTGAGTGGAGTCGCCACCGATTGCGAGGAACCGACCATGCGGAAT
Organism: Spirochaetota bacterium; assembly: GCA_029265255.1. The sequence continues at coordinate 64,149 of JAJUJQ010000009.1, read as the reverse complement.
TCAAACTTATTGCCGGTAAACGCGAAGGGACTGGTTCTGTTACGATCAGAAAAATCACGCGGCAGCTTTGGCAGGCTCCGGATACCCAATTCCAGAAATTCCTGCACGATGCGGCTCTTCCCATTGTCATTGTCGAGAGAATTGAAGAGCTCCAGCAATGGTTCTCCAAGGAAGACCGAAAGGATGGCTGGCGGAGCTTCGTGACCTCCGAGCCGTCGGTCGTTCCCTGCTGTAGCGGTGCTGGCGCGCAAAAGACCTGCTCTCCTGTCGACCGCTTCAATGACGGCAAGAGCAAACAGCACAAAGCGCATGAGCCTGATGTTTTCATCCAGACCATCGCTGTCTTCCCTGACAGCGCCAGGATCCAAAAGATTAACACCACTATCGGTTCCCATCGACCAGTTGATATGCTTCCCCGATCCATTCAGACCGGCAAAAGGTTTTTCATGCAGCAGCGCCGCCAGGCCGTGGTGCGCCGCGACTTTGCGGATAGTTTCCATGACGAGCTGGTTGGCATCGGCGGCGATATTCGCCTGGGCATAAATGCACGCGATTTCATATTGATTTGGCGCGACTTCGTTATGCTGCGTCTTGGCAGAAATGCCCATTGCCCACAGCTCGCTGTTGAGCTCGTTCATGAACGCCGCGGCCTTTTCATCAATAGCGCCATAGTAATGATCCTCAAGTTCCTGGCCTTTAGCCGCTACACCGCCAAGGAGGGTGCGACCGCATAGAAGAAGGTCAGGGCGCTTGCGGCACAGCTCGGCATTGACCAGGAAGTATTCCTGTTCCGGCCCTGCATAGGTGACAACCCGTTTGCTGCGCCGGTCGCCCAGCAGCCTCAAAAGCCGCAGTCCTGAGCGATTGATCGCCTCCATGGAGCGAAGCAGCGGCACTTTCTTGTCCAACGCATGGCCCGTATACGATACGAACGCGGTAGGAATGCAAAGGATCAGCCTGTCCGCGTGCCGTTTGAGGAACGCGGGGCTTGTGACGTCCCATGCGGTATATCCGCGAGCTTCGAAAGTAGCGCGCAGGCCCCCGGAAGCAAAGCTGGAAGCGTCAGGCTCACCCTTTACCAACTCCTTTCCAGAAAACTCCATGAGAATGCCACCATTTGGCTGCGGAGAGACAAATGATTCGTGCTTTTCAGCCGTAAGGCCGGAAAGTGGGTGAAACCAATGTGTGTAGTGAGTAGCCCCCAGGTCTGACGCCCATTCTTTCATAGCGGCGGCGACGATCTCGGCAATGTCGAGCGTGAGTTCGCGCGTCCCAGCCTGGATTTCGAGAATGGCCTCGAACGCAGAACGCGGCAGTCGTTCGCGCATCACATCGTTCGAAAAGCAGCGGCTGCCAAAATGCTCTGGCAAATTGAATGACGAGACTCCGTTCATAGACACTCCTCCCAGTCAAATGGTTGAGAATAGTTTAGCAAAAAGCATGCCAATTTGCCGGACTTGATGATATCTCAACCGATATCACGGGATAAAGTCCATATCTCATTGAATAAAATTGAATTATGGAAAAACTGATTCACAGCCTGAAAATGGCCACTCAGCGCGGTGCCTCCATGCGGGGAAGCCCATGAGGTGACAAAATTGTCAGATATATTGCTAATCTTACAATTTTGTCTTAAATCTTCGCGGATCGATGCGATAGCGCTGAATGGCATAGCGCACTCTTCGCTCGGTTGCTCCGAGACGCCGCGCGGCCGCCGCGACATTGCCTCGCTCAAGCTTGAGCGCTTCCACAATAAGCTCTTTTTCAAGCCGCGCAAGCGCCGCGTCGAGCCCGCTGACTGGTTCGGTGCCGGTCGAGGCCGCCGATTGCAGGCTTGGTGGCAGATGGTAGGCATGGATCACGCCATCGGTAGAGAGAATGGCAGCCCGAAGAATGCAGTTCTCAAGCTCGCGAACATTGCCTGGCCAATGATACATGGTCAGCAAATCGAGGGCGGGCGTGGAGATGCGCTGAATCTTGCGCGTGTTTTCGCGGTTGAACTTGGCGATGAAATGATCCGCCAGCAGTAGTATGTCGGCACCCCGCTCCCTCAGGGGCGGAACATTGATGGGAAACACGTTCAAGCGGTAGTAGAGGTCTGCCCGGAAGGTTCCTGAATCTACCGCCTCCTGGAGATTGCGATTGGTAGCGGCAATAATGCGGACATCCGAATGGATGGTGGTATTGCCCCCTACCCGTTCGAAGCGATGGTCCTGTAGAAAGCGCAGGAGCTTGACTTGCAAAGCCCCCGACAGCTCTCCGATTTCATCGAGAAAGAGCGTTCCCCCATCGGCTTCCTCAAACCGCCCGCACCGGCGCTCGAACGCGCCGGTAAACGCTCCTTTCTCATGACCGAACAGTTCGCTTTCGATCACGGATTCAGGCAGCGCCGCGCAATTGATGGCGATAAAAGCGCGCGCGGCGCGGCGGCTTTTCGAGTGGATGGCACGCGCGACCAGTTCCTTACCGGTGCCGCTCTCCCCCAGCAAAAGGACGCTGGCTTCAGTGTCAGCCACCCGCTCGATCATAGTGAAGACTTCGCGCATTGCATCGGAATTGCCGACCATACCACACCAGGAAAGTGGTGATTGTTCGGCTCCTTCAGTCAGCCCTGTCCCGATCGCTGAAGAATATGAGGAACTGAGCGGAAATTCCAGCGCTTCGTCGCGCCTGGCCAGAAAGCGGGCACGCATTGCCGCGTGATCCTCGAGGAGCTGGGCCGCGGTTCGCAATGTCGCAAAGGCTTCCGAAACCGTTTCCGCGGGCGTATCGGGCGCCAGACGCACGCTGAGCACACTGAAAATGGAACCTTCAGATTTTGCAGGTACTTCAAGCACGAGAAAATGAGGGGTTCTTCTCTGAACGGCCTCCTCCGCTTCGAGTGCGAGACCGCAGGGTGCAATGCCGAGCCTGACCTCTCCGTTCTGCGCATTCAGGGAATTTGGTTCGGCGTTATCACCTCTCTCCCAACGCGTGCAATACCGCAGGATGCCGTCTGATTCCGCGCGCACGCAGGCTGCTGCGCCCGTACACGCAGCAAGAGAGGAAAGGTCCTTGATCAGCTCCTTCAGCGCGTAATCCACGCGTTCAGACCGAAAAAGCGCGCGCGAGAACGCGAGGACCATCTCGAAAGAAAAGCCTGACCTTTGAGCCCTGCCCGGCAGATATTCGGTCTCCATGACTGCATATCACTATACGGTCGAGGCATAGGCCGATACAAGAGGCCGAGGAATAAAAAAAAGCCGCCCGGAGCGGGCGGCTTTGTACCAAAGAGTTCACCTGTCACTGCGCTTCGCCGAGATATGCCTTCCTGACACGGTCGTCCGACAGCAACTCGCGACCCTTTCCCTGCAGCGTGATACGCCCTGTCTCCAGGACATAACCGTAATCCGCAATTTCCAAGGCAGCCTTCGCGTTCTGCTCGATCAGAAGGACAGTGGTACCTTCCGAGTTTATCTGTCGAATGATCTGAAAGATCATCTTGACGATGAGCGGCGCGAGCCCCAGCGATGGCTCGTCCATCATCAGCAGTTTGGGCCGAGACATGAGGGCGCGCCCAACCGCGAGCATCTGCTGTTCACCGCCCGAGAGGGTGCCTCCTTTCTGGAGCCGCCGTTCCTTGAGCCGCGGAAACAGCTCGTAGACATGCGCCAAGTCCTTCTGCACGCCGGGCTTGTCATTCCGTGCATAGGCGCCCAGAAAAAGATTCTCCTCGACGGTCAGGTTCGGAAATATGCGCCGCCCTTCCGGTACCAGCACGACGCCCATTTCTACAATATCCTTGGTGGGCATGCCAGAAATCACTTTGTCGTTCAAAAGAATCTTGCCGCCCGAAGGCTTCACCAAACCCACAATCGAGCGGAGGGTCGTGCTCTTACCGGCCCCATTGGCACCGATGAGCGTGACGATCTTGCCGTCGGGTACCGAAAGATCGATCCCCTGGAGCGCGTGTATGCCACCGTAATGTACCGATAGTTTCTGAATGTCCAGCATTAGTCCACCCCCAGATAGGCCTCGATGACCTTCGGATTCTTCTGGATCGAAGCAGGATCGCCGTGGGCAATGGTCACTCCATAATCCAGCACGTACATGTGTTCGCACACGCCCATAACTACCTGCATATGGTGTTCGATGAGAAAGATCGTCAGATCGAACTCGTCACGGATTTTCCTAATGAAGTCCATCAGTTCGAACGATTCCTGGGGATTCATGCCAGCCGCGGGCTCATCCAAAAGTAGCATTTTAGGCCGAGTGGCCAACGCCCGCACAATCTCAAGACGCCGCTGCTGCCCGTATGGCAGACCGGTCGCGTTTTCGTAGGCGAGGTGTGCCAGCCCGACCTTTTCCAGCAGCTCGAGCGAGAACCTTGTCGCTTCAGACTCTCGCTGACGGTATCCGGGCAGATGCAGCGTCGCGCCGAAGGGACCGGTATGGATACTCAGGTGGCAGGCGACCAGCACGTTTTCCAGTACCGTCATTTCCTTGAAAAGCCTGATATTCTGGAAAGTACGCGCAATACCGAGCTCCGTGATGGAATGCGGCTTGAGACCGGTAATGTCACGCCCGCGGAACAGGACTCTGCCTTCGGTGGGGCGGTACATGCCGGTAATGACATTGAAGGCCGTAGTTTTCCCCGCACCGTTTGGTCCGATCAATCCCACAATCTCATTCTTGCGGATTTCGAGATTGAGGTCATTTACCGCGGTCAGCCCCCCGAACTTCATGGTGACATGGGACGTGCCGAGCATAAGTTCATCAATCCTTTCAGGCATGATCGCCCCCCTTCCGCCCCTTTTTCACGAAGAGCCCGCCCAGCATATCCCAGCTGAACTCCTTGTTGCCCATAAGCCCCCGTTGCCGGTAGATAACAACGATCATCAGCATCAGCGAGAACACAACCATGCGCAGGCCTGGCATCCCCTGAGTTCGAATAAAGATCAGATTCATCGGTTCATCGAGGAAGCGCAGCGCTTCCATGAGTACCGTAACCACCACGGCTGCGATGACGGAACCGGAGATCGAGCCGATACCTCCGAGTACGACAATAAGCAGAATGTTGAAAGTCAGCATGAACGTGAACATCTTCGGATCTATGGTCGTGATCATGTGACCAAGCAGCGCCCCGCCGACTCCGGCCAGAAAGCTCGAAATCGTAAACGATGTGACCTTGACCCGGAACACATTAATACCCATCGCCTCGGCCGCGAGCTCGTCGTCACGTACCGCCTTCATAGCGCGGCCATAGCTCGAGCGTACCAGCAGGATCATAAACAAGAGCACAAGTCCCGCGGCTATCCAGACCGCGAAGGTCGTCGCGTAGCGGGGAAGCCCCTTGAGTCCCTGCGCGCCATTGGTGATCGGCTGCGCATTCGTGATGAGCACTCTGATAATCTCCCCAAAACCGAGCGTCGCGATAGCCAGATAGTCGTCCCGCAGGCGCAAAACTGGGGCTCCGATAAGAAAGCCGACCAGTGCCGCCGCGAGTCCAGCGATGAGGATTGCCGGAAGGAAGGGAATCGTCACATGTTTGAGCCAGGGAACGATCGGCATCAGAAAATAGTTCATTTCCTTAAGCTGAGGTGACATGGTGAGCAGCGCGCAGACATAGGCGCCCACCGCCATGAAGCCGGCATGCCCCAGCGAGAACAGGCCGGTAAAACCGTTCAGCATATTAAGCGAAAGCGCCAGCACGATATAGATCGCGCAGAGATTGAACACACGCAGCGTAAAGGCGTCGAAGAACAGATCGGCAACGACCGCGAGCACGATAAAAGCCGCCAGGGCTGCCAGCGTAAGTATGCGGTTGCGTGTCAATCGAACAGGTTTTTTCTGTGTCTGTTCCATGATTACACCTTCTCTGTCGTGCGCTTGCCGAGAAGCCCCGTGGGTTTGACCAGGAGCACGACAATAAGCAGAATGAATGCAAACGCGTCGCGGTACCCCGACAGGGTTGGAAGGAACGCCACGATCATGATCTCAATGCCGCCAAGCAAAAATCCGCCGAGCACCGCGCCTCCGATACTGCCGATACCGCCGATGACTGCCGCGATGAAGCATTTAAGACCGGGCATCACGCCCATGAGGGGGTTGAGCTGAGGGTATTTGAATGACCACATGATGCCGCCGAATGCGGCAAGCAGGGAGCCGATACCGAATGTGAACGAGACGATGCGGTTCACGTCGACGGCCATGAGGCGAGCTGCCTCGATATCAGTCGATACTGCGCGCATTGCCATGCCGGTTTTCGTTCTGTTAACGATCCAGACGAGAATCGCCAGCAAAGCAAAAGTAAAAAGCGGAATGATAAGGCTTATCGTAATGACGGACACGCTGCCGAACCGGACGACCTTCGACAGTACGTCAGGGACAGGAACGCCTTTGGGGCGGCCACCGAAAATCAGTACTGCGAGGCTTTCGAGCAAAAAGGATGCGCCTATGGCGCTGATCATGATAGAAATACGCGGCGAGTCGCGGAGCGGCTTGTAGGCAACACGCTCAAGGCCGATGCCGAACAGTGCGGTCAATATGATGGCGGCAAGGAGCGCTGCCCACCAAGGCAGGGAAATGAGGGTTATCCCGTAAAACGCGACATAAGCACCGAGCATGAAAACATCGCCATGCGCAAAATTGATCAGCCTCAGGATGCCGTACACCATGGTATAGCCGATGGCGATCAACGCGTATAGGCTCCCAAGCGATAGAGCGTTGACGATGTGCTGAAGCAGGAGTGGAAGTGTCATGCGTCCTCGTGATGAAAAAAAGAGGGCGGCAGTTTTCGGACTTTTCGTTCGGAAACGCTCTGCCCTCTCATAGGCCGGAATGAATTGCGAACAGCGGAATGCCGCATTTTCAAATGCTCACCCGCTGTCCGCATACTGATACAACCCTTATGGCTGGACTGTCGCCATGTAGCTGAACTTGCCGTCCTTGATCGTCTTGATGACCGCACTCTTCACCGCGTCGCCGTCCTCATTGAGCGTGATCATGCCTGCGGCACCAGGGAAGTCCTTGGTCGCCGCGATGGCAGCGCGAATCTTGTCTTTATCGAGGCTGCCGGCGCGCTGGATAGCGTCGCGGGCTACAAGGTAGCCGTCAAAGCCGAGCGCGGTAACGGCTGCGGGCTCCTTGTTGTATTTCTTGCGGTACTCGTCGAGGAAGATCTTGGATGTGTCGGTGATGGGTACTTCGGTCGCGAAGAAGGTCGAGAATACGACGCCTTCTACCGCCTGCTTGCCCACATCGATAAATTCGGGGGTTTCCCATGTGTCACCGCCGAGGAAGGGCACTTTGATACCGAGTTCTTTTGCCTGCTTGATGATGAGTGCGCTTTCGGTGTAGTTGCCTGGGGCGAAAATCACATCAGGCTTAAACTTCTTGACTTCGGTGAGCTGCGCAGAAAAGTCCGTGTCGCCGGTGTTGTAGTTGAGCTCGGCAAGGATAGCATTCTGATCGCCAGTGAGCTGCTTGAAGCTGTCGGCAAAGAATTTGGCCAGACCGACGGAGTAGTCGTTGGATACTTCGCGGATGATGACCGCTTTTTTGGCACCGAGGTTCTTGGCAGCATAGGTGGCCATAACAGTGCCCTGGAAGGGATCGATGAAGCACACACGGAAGTAGTATTCGTTGCCTTTGGTGACCAGCGGATTGGTGCAGGAAAGACCGATGGCCGAAACCTTGGCGTTCTTGACAATGGGACCAGCGGCCATGGAGAGCGAGGAACCCCACGAGCCGAGGACTACGTTCACTTTGTCCTTGTCAACCAGGCGCTGGGCGGCATTGGCCGCTTCGACCTTGTCCGACTTGTTGTCCGCGATCACCAGCTCGATCTTGTACTCCTTGTCGCCGATCTTGACGGTGGGATAGAGTTCGTTTGCCAGCTTGATGCCTTCGACTTCGAGCGCTCCTCCACCGGCATTGGCGCCGGTCAGCGGTTCGAACACACCAAACTTGACGGTCTTCGGAGCAGCTGGACCACACGCGAGTACCAGCGCAGCCATCAAAAGCGCGAGCAGTATGACACCTGCTGCTTTTTTCATGAGTATACCTCCTGTCTGTCCGTTTCAATTTTTGATAGGACCTTTTGAATATTAGAATGCATTGCGCAATCTGTCAAATATTTTTTTAACGATTGGCCACGTTTCATGCATAAAAATGAAGCCGCGATTTGGAAAACCGGCTCGAACGCGCCAGGATTGCGTGCGTGGCAATGCTGTGGTTAAATAAACACACATGGATCAGTACGATGTCATCATCGTTGGCACCGGGCCTGCCGGCCTGGGGACCGCGTTTGCGCTTCTGGAGAGACAACCTTCGCTGAGCATGCTGCTGCTCGATCGATTGCAGGTTTCGTCTGGTGGCTTGCGCAATGACTGCAAGATGAATTTTACCTGGCCGATAGGGTTCCCCCTCGAATGCTGGGACCGCGAAACCGGCGAACGTTACCTGGCACAAGTCGAGGAATTCCTTCAGCCTCGGATCATGGATAAACGGAATCTTGGTGTGTATGCGCGTCGCGCCGAAAAGATCGGTGTGACCCTGCTCGACATCCGGCAATCTCATCTGGGTACCGATGGAGGGCTCGAACTCATCAAGAGCCTCGTCGCGCGATTAAAGGAACGTGGCGTGGACATCAGCCTGGGCGAAGAGATGCTCAGCGCAGATCCTGAATCGGGAACGGTCATCACAGACCGGCGCTCACTGCGGTACCGCGCCCTTGTGGTAGCGCCCGGCAGGAGCGGCTTCGCCTTTCTCCAGCGTCTCATGGAGAGCCTGGGAATCGAATACCGCGACAATGTCGTTGATATCGGCATCAGGGTCGAGACGCGCGAAGAACACTATCCTATTGTTCGGGACTACTACGATCCCAAATTTCTGTTCCCAAAGAAAACGCGAACCTTCTGCACTAACTCGCGCGCGGCGCATGTGGTTCAGGAGAAATATGGCGATGCCGAGCATGGATACTGGTATTCCGTGAATGGCCATGCCTGGTCCTCCAGCCGCCCCGCCAACGGCCTGGTCAATTTCGCCATCCTAAAGACCGTAACGCTCACCCAGCCTCTCGCGTCGGGACAGGAATACGCACAGATGCTCGGCAGGCAGGCGGCGTTGCTGGGCGGCGGCAAGCCCATCATGCAGCGTATTGGAGACTTCAGGCTCGGCAAGCGGTCTTTTCCGGACTCATTCACCGGTGATCTCTATGATTTCGAGCCGACGCTCGCATCCTGCACGCCGGGAGACATCAGCCTCTGCATGCCAGCAAAGATCATGCGAGCGATCTGGAACGCGCTCAAGCTGCTCGATACAGTGGTCCCTGGCGTCATGCACCCGTCGACCATCATGTATTATCCTGAAATCAAGCTTTATGCGAACCGCCCTGTGTTCCTTGACGATCATTTCCAGGTAGCCCCAGGCATCTATTTTGCCGGGGACGGAGCCGGAACCAGTCGAGGCATTACCGCGGCATGGGCCTCGGGCATGCGCGTCGCGGACGGTATCGCCCACACCTTGAAATTATAGCGAAACCGTAACACAGGTGACCGCTTTCTCGACTGTTCCTCGGTATTCTTTCCCTGACACCTTTCAGAGAATCCGTTCGAAAAGAACAAGGGAGGATAGCCATGAGCGAACATTTCGCGATTGATAAGGAAAAACAAGCCGCGCTCCAGAAGATCATACGCGCTCTTCATGCCGGCGCGCCGGTGGCAGAGGTAAAGAAGGAATTCGCGCGGCTTATCGATGGCGTCAGTGCGGCAGAAGTCGCGGAGATGGAGCAAGCATTGATCGATAACGGCATGCCCATTGAGGAAATTCAGCATCTGTGCGAGGTCCATGTCGAGGTGTTCAAGTCATCGCTGCAAAAGGAGAAAGTAGCCAGCAAGGTACCAGGGCATCCGGTTTTCACCATGCGTGAAGAAAACCGCGAGGGCCGCCGGCGCCTGCGCGCGCTGAAGCGCGCGGTGATTGCCTGGAAATTGCGGGCAGGACCAAAGGAAAAAGTCCTCGAAGCGCTCGATGAGATGGCCGCCATCATCGTTCATTATACAAGGAAGGAAAATCAACTGTTCCCATTTCTGGAGCAGAAGCAATTTACTGGTCCTTCAAAAGTCATGTGGGGCAAGCATGATGAAATCAGAGCTCTTTTCAAGGAAGCTCGAGAAAAGGTAGCCCATGACGACCGTTCGGCCATCGGCAGTCTGCACGCGCTCGCGGGCAAAATCGGCCGCATGTTCTTTATGGAAGAGCACATTCTCATCCCTGAAGCGCTTCGGAGACTGAGCGATCAGGATTGGGCACGTATCCGGCTTGGAGAGGACGCGATCGGTTTCGCATGGGTGCGCCCAGGCGCGGTCTATGATCCGCACCTGGTGCTTGCAGGGGTTGCGCGGAATTCCGAAGCGCTTGCGCAGCACTCCCCTTCTTCCGTGCCGGGTTCTCCAGCGCCAGGGTCACACCTTGTCGAACTTTCAACAGGACTGGTGCCACAGCCGCTTCTAGACGCGGCATTAAGGGTTATGCCAATCGATATCAGCATCGTGGACGCGGACGACAAGGTTGTCTATTACTCGGATTCGCCGCATCGCGTGTTTCCCCGGAGTCCCGCGATCATAGGCCGGTCGGTCCAGAATTGCCACCCGCAGAAATCAGTCGCGACGGTCAACAAAATCCTCGATGCCTTCAGAAAGGGCGAGAAGGATTCTGCCCGATTCTGGCTCGATATGGGTGGACGGTTTATCCTCATCGAGTACCATGCTTTACGTGACGCTTCCGGTTCCTATCTCGGCACCCTGGAAGCAAGCCAGGATCTGACGGAATACCGGGCGCTGCAAGGACAGAGACGGCTTCTCGACTGGGACTAAGGCGCGCGGGAGTTTGCGCGTGCGCGGACTCCCGAAACGCCTTCCCCGCTCGCTTCAGAAAAGGAATGGCAGCGCCTTGTCGGGGTTCTTGCCGAAGCAGGTTACTTCGTCGATATCATGAATCTTCGGACCATGCAGCAGCGCGAAGAGGCTCCGCTCGATACCTAGGCCCCCGCCAAAGGTCTGCGGGAAATATGGCTTGCCAGTCTCATCACGCATATGCGCAACCGCCAGGAAGGGGCCATACCCATCCAGCGCTTCCATGTTGACTATATTTCCCTGTGCATCAAAACGAGGAGCTTCCTTCAGAATGCTGTTATCAAGAAGCCTGGCGACGATTGCATCATACACCCATTCTCTCAAACCGCCAGAAAGCACCTCGTATGCCCTCCCCAAGGTGCCATCCAGATAGAGCGGAGCGGCGCAAAGATCGTAATTGTAAATTTGCCTGGAAGGTATTGAGCCTTTTTCGGGTCGCGAACCATCTCTTGCAAGATAGGGATATACGAGATCGTAGTTCTCCCTAAGCAATCCAAGAACCCAGAAGAATTGGACGCCCGCGACTTCGCCAAGCCGCGCCTCCAGACTCTTGCTGTCGCAGTCCTTTTGCTCATCCTTATAGAAACGGGGAAATGGCTTCTGCGGCACCGCAAGGCTCACGCCCAGCGCTTCCAGATCTTGCTCTGCCAAGGCGAGCACTTTTTTGACCGTATAAATGATAAGATCCTCAAAAAAGTCGAGCGCTCGATCGCGTTCCTCCTCAAGCACCACCGCGGTTCGCGCCGGGTGATCGAAATAGTCTCCCTCGCCCAAATCGTACTTGCGCCTGAGCTCGATATCCATCTGCGAAAAGTCGATGAGATATTTGTGACGCGGCTGGGAAGCGGGCAACTCAAGCCTGATATTGGGTGAATCAATATAGACACCTTCAAGATGCGGGTTCATGCACGCCAGCATTTTTGAATAGATCATCGAATGGGTGGTGCGGTAGGGACTCTGTTGATACATAATAACTGGCGCGTGCTCGACATCATGGCAGAGGGGGTCGGTCACCGGTGAAAGCGAGACCCGGTCAATATTCAGGACACCGCGAGAAACAAGAAATTCCTGCAGCCCCAGCACGAGCGCTGTCCGCACCTTCAGTACATGAGCGAGCGATTCGCTGGTCCATTTCTCGACATGAGCGGATTTGACGACCTCGCTGAAGGAACGTCCCATAACCGCGAGCGACTGTTGATAGCGTGAGAGCGATGCACCAATGCTCGGTGCTGCCTGTTCCGGAAATCCAAATTCTTTCATATCCTTCTCCCTGGTGGATGAAAATCTGCGATTCCGGCATGCGGGCAGCAACGCTTCCCACAATGCCGGCTGATCAATCGCCGCATTCGTTACCACCGGGGATTTGGTGAACCGCCTTCATCCCCTACACCTCCCTGCAATTTCAACGCCGTCCATACGTACCTGCACGCACGGCGTTTCAGGTTTGCCAATAAAAAAAGGCCGGTCCCTGGGGACCGGCCTCTCAATTCCGCACTATCTGTGCCTATACCTTCGGCTCCGGCCCCGCAATGACTGCGGTGGTATTATTGAGAAGATTGCCGTTATTGCCGAAGCGCACCGTCATGATGCATATTTTTTACTACATTTGCATAAATATGTCAACAGGCGGCGCATGGTTTTTTTACAGCCGTCTTGAATATTGCGGCTGATTCTGGCACAGTGCGCAGTATGGAAGGTCTTGACGCAAAACTAGTCCGTGCGATCAGCGCATGCCTTTTTGCCGCATTGATTTCTGTCGGCGCATATATTGCCGTTCCCATACCGGGAACTCCTGTACCGATTGTTCTCCAGAATATGTTCATCCTGCTGGCAGGTATGGTGCTCGGACCATGGTGGGGGCTTGTATCGGTTGCCTTCTACCTTGCCTTGGGCGCGATGGGGCTACCTGTTTTCTCTGGAGGAACAGGAGGGCTAGCGCGATTCGCGGGCCCGACAGGTGGCTATCTGGTGGGCTATTTGCCTGCCGTCGTTATAACCGGTCTAATCGCGCGATCAGGCAAACACCGATGGTTTTGGAATATGGCCGGGGCGCTCGCAGGAATGGTGGTTGTCTATTGTTTTGGGCTTTTGCGGCTCAAAGCCGTGCTCAATATCGGCTGGGCCAAAGCGCTCGCATCAGGATTGCTTCCATTTATTCCAGGCGACCTGCTGAAAATCGCCATCGCAGGTTTGCTGACCCCATCGATTCTGAAAGCGCTCGATAATCTTGCACGCGCTCCAGAACATCAATGAGTTCCGAGCTCTTTCGCGCTGAAGCGCTGACGCATATTTTCCCTGACGGGACACGGGGACTCGATTCGATCTCGCTTTCGATCGACCAAGGCGAGTTTCTGGTACTCGCCGGACGCAATGGCGCTGGAAAATCGCTCCTCATGCGTCATTTCGTCGCTTTGTCAAAACAGACTTCGGGGACGCTTTTCTATCGAGGAAGACCACTCGATTCACAGATACGGACCATCCGGCGTGAAGTCGGCTATGTTTTCCAGGATACGGAAGCTCAGATTTTCGGACAAACCGTTGAAGAAGACCTGGCATTCGGGCCGGCCAACCTTGGGCTGAAAGGCGCTGCGCTGGAGGAGGCGATTCAGACAGCCCTGCGGGAAGCGCGGCTCGAAGGCATGGCATCGCGGAGGCCGACAAGCCTGTCGGGAGGAGAAAAGCGCCGACTTGCGGTCGCTGGCGTGCTCGCGATGCGCCCTTCCTGTGTTATTCTGGACGAGCCCTTTGTCAATCTCGACTTCCCCTCCGTGCAGGAAATGCTGGCCGTACTAGACCTTTTAAGGGATGAAGGAAAAACCATTATCGTCCTGACACACGAAATCGAAAAAGTCTTCATGCGTGCCACCCGAATCGTCATCATGGACAGCGGACGAGTGGTGAGGGACGGTTCGCCACGAGAGATTCCACCCGAGGGTTTTACGCAAGCTGGATTGGTCTGCCCCTATCAGGAGCACTATCCATGGCTGATCCGCTCATGAATCCCTTTGCCTTTGAACCGGCAAGAAGCCCGATCAGCACATTTCATCCTGTGGCCAAGGTGCTGGTTCTGGTTTCGATCGCTGCAGCCATCATGCGGGTGGGGTCCATACCCCTCTTGCTGCTGTTCAGCCTCGGACTCATTGGACAATGGGGGCTTGCGCGACACGGCATCAAATACCTCATGCCAATCTTGCTGCTGGCGCTTTTCTCGACGGCAGTGCGCGGCTTATTCCCAGAGGGAGGGGGCCTGTTCGATGCGGGAACCCTGCCGGAATCAGTACGCTACGCGACACGTCTTGTAACGATATTTCTCTATTCGCGGATGTTCTACGCGACAACCCATATAGGCGCGATTGGCGACTGGCTGACTGCCGCCACACGCATGGTATTGGCGGGGATGCGGCATCTTTCACATCTGCGCGGACGACATTACAGGGACTTGAGCGTGGCTGTTGCGGGGCAGCGTATCGAAGACTCCCTCCATATTCTGGAAGATCCTGGCATGTTGCTCTCTCTTTCGTTGCTATTTCTTCCGAGAATGTTCGACAACTATCGCAGAATACGAGAAGCAGGAGAAATTCGCGGGCTCTCGCTCTCGGGCAGAAACGCCAGGCGGTCTCTGGAAATTCTTGAGCGTCTTGTCATTTCAGGACTTCTGCAGGCATACCGAACAGCCGCCGCCATGGAACTGCGGGCATACACACCTCGTCGTTCGCTCAGGCTTAAACCCCTACGTGCTGGTGATTGGGCTTTGATTGGATTTGCCCTGGCCCTGTTTTTTATACGTTAAAGGCTATTTTGGCAAAATCTTTACGTCCTGCCATGGCTCTGGCCGTTTCTCGGGGCCACCCGGAATCGGCCATGCTGTCCACAGTTCGACCGGCACCGTCTTCCCTTCCACCTGCGCTAAACCGAGCCGCACAAGCGACACATGTATACGCTCATATGGACCGAATCGCATTTCTTCCAAATCTTCAGGGAAGGCGTCGTACTGACCGCCATACCGCACCGCCCAGCAATGTGCTACTGTCGGCCGGTCCACCAGAATTGGAGCGTCCAGAAGCTTGCATGCGGCTTCCAGACGGCTTGCGATGTTGACCGCGTCGCCGACAGCCGTATACGCGAACCGCTGTGAGGATCCAAGGTTGCCGACAATTGCTTCTCCAGTGGCGATACCGATTCGTGTGCGCGGCGCGAAACCGAATTCCTTGTACAAGCTCTTCGTGGCCTCAGATAGACGTTCTTGAATGCGGATTGCTGCGGAGACTGCTCTTTCCGCGTGATTCTGAATCTGTAGCGGCGCGTTCCAGAAAGCCACCACCGCGTCACCGATATATTTATCTAGAGTCCCTCCCGCGGCCATGATTTCCTCGCTCAGAATCCCCAGATAATGATTCATGAATGCCGCGAGCTTGTCCGGTTCGAGTCGCTCCGACACCTGGGTAAAACCGGCCATATCCGAAAACAGCACCGAAATGTTGCGTCTGTCTCCGCCAAGGTTCAGCCGTGAGGGATTATCGAGCAGCTCTGCAATCACTTCGGGCGCAAGATACTGGGCAAACGCCTTTCTGAGGTATGCCCGCTGGCGCCCCTCATACCGGTACGCGAGCACCAGAGACGCCACCAGGGTTGTCATAGCAGGAATCAACCCCGCGATCGTACCAAGCCAGGTACCATAACGGAATAGGACATGCCCAAGCAGCTGCACCGTACCCCACACTCCCAGAAGTACCGGCACAAACCAGTGTTTTGATGCCTTGCGCCCAACAAGAGGCAGCGAAGCCGCAGCTGCTGCCATCAGAACCGCGACGGCGATCGAATAGCCAACCGGCAGCTCCCTTACGAATCCATCGCGAAGCGCATTTTCTATATACGTGGCATGGATTTCTACTCCCGGCATGGCGGCGTCTACCGGAACCGCCTGCCGATCGGGCATCCCAGGAGCAGAAATACCCACAAGCACCGCTGCTCCCCGAAATCGTTCCTGAGCGGGCAGATCTGGCGAAGATGGGCCGCCCGTCAGCGCCGCCGCCAGTATCTGAGCGGCGCTGTACCGAATGAAAGATGCGGAAGGGCGGAACCTCAGGAGTACTTTTCCTCCTGGACCAGCCTCGGCGATACGTGCAGCATTCGATTCACCCACAAGCGCTGCGACACTCCGCAAGCCAAGCGAAGGCAACCGCTCATTCCCAAAATCGATCCACGCGGGGTATCGTCGAACGACCCCATCCAGGTCTATCGCCGCATTCACATGCGCCAGCTGCTCGTTCGGTAGTCCAATTACTGGCCTTCTCCCAGGAAGCCTGGCGAGAATGACGTTCCCGGCTTCCTGCATCATGGTGGTACAGCGTGTGTCGTCCTCGACCCCATACTGGGAAACCTCCGTCAGAAGAATGTCCCAGGCTTGCACCGCGGCGTTGCGAAGATACTGCGCCATAACACCATAAAGTTCACGCGGCCAGGGCCAGCCCAGCCCAAGGTTTTCCTCAACCCACGCGAGGCTCGACTGATCGATCAGCACCAGAATGATTTCTGGTGCACTTTCCCTCTGCCCATGCGCAGATCCCCGCGCGCTCTCCGCTCGCACTAGCGACCGCATTTCCATATCGTACTGTAAATTGCCGATAATCTTCGCCAGTCCTGAGCCCCAAAGCAGCACGACTGACGCTACCCCGACTGCCAGTGCCAGCGCGACACGCGCAAAGAAATTCTCCCCGCCCGCCTTAGAGCCTCGCCGCGCCATCAGAAAAACTCCTGCATATGCGCGAACCGCTGCTGACGTATCAGCGCTGGAGGTGCGGGCGACGCCTTCGCGTCGTTCGAATCGCGACCGACCTCAAATGCTCCAGCAATAGCCGCGTTCCCTCTCAAAGCCGCCGCAAGAGACACAAGACGAGCGTACTGGAATTCGCGATATTCATCGTCCTGTACATGCCGCACCAGTGCCTCGATGCGTCCTAGCCGGTCTTCCGGAAGAGGGTGAAGCATAGAATACTGCCTGACCTCTTCGGAATCCGATTGCTCAAGCGCCTGCACAAGCATCCCTATCGCCATCGGACGGTATCCCGCTGCGGCCAGAATGCGCACGGTCGCCGCGTCAGCCTCGAATTCCATGGCCTGCGAATATCCCTGGACAGAAACAAGATCGACGAAGTCCCTCATCGCTGCCTGAAGCAATGCCGCGGATTCTCTGTTTCCCTGGTCCGTGGCCATGGCCGAAATTGCCGCATAATATGCCGCGAGTTCCCCCATCCGCCTGCTTGTGAGTGACGCGAGTCCATGTCCCAGAGCCACATGCGATATTTCATGAGCAAGCAGGGCCGCGAGCATGTCCTCGGATTCTATCAGCCTGAGGAGTCCCCGTGTAATAAGGAGGTATCCTCCCGGTGCCGCAATCGCGTGCGCCTCGGTACTATCCAAAATGATGACATGATAGCCGCCCAAGAGGTTCGGTCGGTCCGAAAAAAAGGCCAGCCCCTGCCCGATTTTGTTCACATACGCAGCAAGTTCCGGCTGGTCATAGACTGGATACTTGGCGAGTACCGCTGCTGCGACCACCCGTCCGACGGCACGTTCTTCCGCGGCGGTAAACGGTTGTGACTCAGACTGTAATGAAGCGACCGCTTCGCGGATGAGCCGCGCCTCATCTGACGCGATCAATCCCTGAGCGAGTCCCTGGGCAATGAGTGCATCCAATGCGACAGGCGAAATCGTGCAGGAACCGGCAGAAAGAAAGAGGCCCCCCGTCATCACTGCGATAATAAGGAAAAGAAATCGTGCCGCCGTTCGAGACCGCCTTGGCACGTCACCATTCTCCCTGTGAAGGCTCGGCTCCACTGAGATATGCGATACATTCCGAAGCGGGCCAGCTGAATTGCTCCAGCCGGTCAAGAATATTGAAGTCGAGGACCGAATCAAGGCGCTCCCCCAACATTTCGAGAGAGGAATACATCCCTTTGCCTGCCATGACGATATCTGATGCCTCGAGCGGAGGAATATCGGTAGTCATCCCCGGACTCCTGATTTCCGCGGACACAAGCGCGTTCACATGCAGATAGCCAGGGTGGCGCTGGCCCTGGGCATAGCCGAAGATCCAGTCCCTATCGATCCGCACAACATGGAACACTGTTCGATAAGGAAGAAAGGCAAGCACGGGATAGGAAAAACCCGGACCAGCACGGAGCGCGGTCCGCTCCAACTGGACCATCATGATGTGCTCCGCCTGGCGCGCGGTTCCTTGCGAGAAAAGCGGCGCGGCGTTGATCCAGAGCATCCAGCAGAGCGCGAACAGAATCGCTGGATGAACGGCCTTTTCGATCCGTTTCATTGCTCACCTCGAGCGGGACATGGTCCCACATTATGAGTATGCCACATTTCCCTGAAAAAATCAGGTTGCGCTGCCTTCCTTCACCATATGTTCGATATGTTCCTTCCATTCCAACAGCGCCTGCGCGATTGGTCGCCGCGGGTCTCGCACGTCCATCGCATTCAGCTCAGCCTGCAGCTTCGCATAGTCCGCGACAGCGGTCGCTCCATGGCGCAACGGAAGCTGGATGCGCGCGGATGTATGAACCAGCCAGGACTTCCGCTGCTGGGAGCTGAGTGTCTCAGGATAATTACGGGCGATGAGACGGTGCAATAGAATGCCAACACGATGGTCCTGAAATTTGATCCGGAAAAACTCGTTCTTCGCGGCCATCGGCCCTGCGATCCTTACGCGTTCATGAAAGTGCTCCAGTACCCGACGATCGGAATCGGGAATGAATCCGCCGCTGTAGAGTGAATATTCGGGATCGGAGGGCTCGGGCACTTCCACTTTTTCGTAACGGTAGATGGAAATGAGCCGCTCTCTCAACGCAGGCCTGTCATTCAGATGCGCGAGGTTCTTCTCACAGGACTGTATATCGATCTGCAGCCTTGCCTGCGCCCGTTTATCAAGCACGGAAACCGGAGCTAGGAATGGGCAGCTGTTCAAGCGCACCATCGCCACCGGCGGCCGTACCTGAGCAGCCGACTGTTCGGAGTTCGCCTGTGACGGCGCTGCCCGTTCTGCAAAGAGCATCTCCCTCAGTTCCGTTTCGGAAAAACGCTCAAGCATCCTCGGATCATGCCGCAAATCATAGACAACGAGGGCATGCCGATCTTCTTCTACAAGCCCGAGTGGCGCAACCACCGTACTGCAGCCCGCTGGACGCGTATAGATGCGCGATGTATGAACCAGCATGGTACAGCGCTCCGAGAGATTCACCAGTCGCGCCAGCGCTTCCCGTCGCCTGTGCCGGTAATACCAGTCGTAGAGCTTGGGATATTCCTTCCTCACCTTGCGCGCGAGCCCTATGGTGGCTCTCACATCGGACAGCGCGTCATGAGCAGAATCGTGCGTAATCCCATTCGCCCTGGCTAAATCCTCGAGTTTGAACGAAGGATTCCCTTCCCCGTTTGCAGGCCAGCCAAACTTCTCGTGCTTGATATCATGAACTGCGCGCATCAGATTGATGATGTCCCAGCGTGAATTATCGTTCCTGTATTCGCGCATGTAAGGGTCGAGAAGGTTTCTGAAAAAGAGCCGGCGGATGAACTCGTCGTCAAACTGGATGGTATTGTAGCCGGCGACCGTGGTTTGAGGCACTGACATTTCTTCCAGGATGCGCAGCGCAAATTCGTACTCGCACAAACCCCGTTCCTCCACATCCCGAGGTGTTATGCCATGGATGAAGCATGCGTCGGGGTCCGGCAGATAATCTGAAGGAAGACGGCAGTAGAGGACCTGCGGCGAACCAATTTCCTCAAGCGCTTCGTCTGTGCGCACAAACGCGCACTGCGCGATGCGATCATGTTCGGGATCCCTGCCGAACGTTTCAAGATCGTACCAGAGAATGCTTGCTGCCATGTCTGCCTTGCCTTACTGCTCAGGCGAAAGCGTAAACATCTTTGGATCAAAGCCCTCCGAGCCGATCCAGAGATTGATCATGATCCCGCCCTCTGGAATAGGTTCAATCTTAAAGCCTTTGATTTGCATACCGATCATCTCAAGCCGCGCCGTTCCCAGAAGGTCATGGCCCATCATAGTACCATAGTAGGCAGCGAGTTCCGGTCTCTGCTGGACCATGAGGCTGTGGCGCATCTCTTCAATTTCCTTTTCGGTGCGCGGACGATCGTCGATCGCGGCGATATGAAATCCATCCTCTTCCTGATGCAATGAAATAACCATTTTGCGGGGATTTGCCTGAAGGAGAAAGTGAGCCATTTCGGTAATCATCTGGACATATAGTTCCTGTCGCTTCATGCGAATACTCCTGCTATGCACTTACCCATTACGTTGTGACTTGTACCAATCGATGATCGATACGATCAAGGTGGCTGTCAGACCTGCGGCGAATCCGTTGTTGTAGAGATCCATCCCGCCATGCCAGACACCTGTCCGCTCGACCAGCACCATATGGAGGAATCCCGCGATAATGCCGATCACCGGACCGAATTCGCCCGCCAGTGGCGCAAGCGCGGTGCCAAACAAAACCGCAAGCAAAGGCGTGGGCGACAGAATGTCTTTTCCAAACAGGCCAATCGCAAGAAGAATGCCGATGACGACGGGAATTGTGTTTTTCGGATGTTTGCCGAAGAACGCGAAACCCATAACCGTAAAGAGTCCTCCCAGTACCGGCCCATTGAATGGCGCTCCAATCAGCAGCATTATGCACCAGAACAAAAACCCCATCAAACCCGCGTTAAGGAGTGCTCCGCGCACAGATACACGATCCGCAAAATCGGAGGGAAGCCGCCCGGTCAATTCCAGAATCGTCTTCTGGTCTCTCAGGGTGCCCATGGCTATTGTGCGCCACGATCCACTACGAGTGCCAAAGGCCGCAACGATGGCGATTAGCGAAAGAAGCGGTACCATGGCTGTTGTAGAAAAATGGTTTTCGGTACCCCAGGTGCTGCGAAGAAGAATATCGGCACCTGCGGAATGGGAAATGGAAGCAGCAAACAGCCCCAGAAACCCTGCGGTAAGCCCAATATTGTAGAGATTGTATCCCTGATGGAGTCGAAGCATGGCGATAGCAATCGGTGGCATGATAATTCCTGTCAGCACACCGATAAGGAAAGAACCCGGCAATGCATATTCCTTAGAGAGACCTAGCTCGAAGGCAATGAATGTGATGAGCGGACCCATCGCGGTTCCAAACATCGCAATAAGGCTGTAATCACGAGGTTTTTTATTCACGATGAGGGCAGAAAGCGAAACACCGAGCATAATGGGCACACAGTTGAAGAGCGTCTTTCCAAAAAAAGAGAAGCCCATCATGGTAAACAGCGCTGCCAGAGCTGCACCACTCATATCAAGGCCATTAAGTACTAAAAATCCGACGCCCAGCAATCCTACCGCGGCAACATTGATGAGCGCGGAACCTGTCCCCTCAATGGCCACAAAATCGCTGAGAAGGCGCGCTGGCGTGACCTGCAGGCGGATGAATCCTTTGATCGCGGGAACCAATCCCTGCTCGAGGATTCCACCCACGATGAGAATCAGCAGCGCGGCCAGCACATATGCCCTCAATAATTTTGCTCCTTGCACTGTTGGCCCTCCTGATTCATCCTAATCGCTGGCTACCGAGGAATCAAGATCAGAATTATACATTCGCGCCCATTAAAATGCATGGAAATGCAGAGAGGACCTCAGAATACTTGTCTGCCTGGTCGCGTAATATTGAAATATTTTGAAATAATGCTAAAATAAAGAGATCCGCCGGCAAAATGCCAATCGGCCGCAGGGGAACACCGCATGCAGACTTCTTTGCCCGATTTCTCGGAAATCGAAGGAACCCTCCCACGCGTTGAAGGCATTCTCACCCTGACAGGAGAGGAGGCATACCGCTTCCTTCAGGAAGGAGCCATTCTTGTTGATCTGCGAGAGGCGTATGAAACCAATTTTCGCATCTTCGATGTGCCGGAAGCGCTCTATCTTCCTTGGACGCGGTTTCCCTCGCAATATCAGGCTCTCCCAAAGGATCGTCCGCTGATCCTGGCCGATGCCGCAGGTATCTATGCGCGAGAAGCAGCCCGCATTTTGAAAAACGCCGGCTATGCCAATATTGCCACGCTCGCGGCCGGCATGATCGACTGGCACGCCGAAGGGTTCCCCATTCTCAAGAACCGCGAATTCGAACTGAACGGCCAATGCGCCTGCAAGCTCAAGACCAGCAGCGGAGGAAACCCGCTCATCGAGGTACAGAAAAAGGAAAAGAGTACACCGCATTGATCATGGCGGAACATCGACGCCCTCAGCCTCCGCTCACCAGATGATAGACCTCTATTGCGTCGCCGTCGCTAAGCCGCTCCGTGTCATAGCGCGATCGTTCGACAAGCCGCCCATTGATTTTTACAATGATGAGCGGAAACGTCCAGCGTTTTGCGGCAAGCAGCTCTCTTACGGTCATGGAATCGACCGGTAACTGCTCTTCCGTATGGTTGACGATGAGTTTCATGGCGTTCTCCTCGCGCTTATTCCGTACGGTTTGTTTCTTCCGTGCCGAGTAGGATTTCAAGCACCGCGTCGGCTTCCATGCAGGCGACAAGACCAACCCTTGGCGCCAGCGGTGGAGCGTCCGGCCCCACTTCGCTCTCACCATCGCCACACAGGATAAGGCGTCCGCTTTTGATCTTCCGTATCGATTCGAACCTGCCGAACCCCGCAAGACCCGATGCGGCAACGAGCCACGTATTCGGCATCCGGATCAGCACGGTCTCGATAATCATCTTCTTGGCTTCGGCTAGATCAAAAGCTTCGACGATGACGTCGCAATCGCGGAACAGCCGCACTACCAGCTCCTCATTCAGCCTCACGGCATGTACTTCGAGCGTCGTGTTCGGATCGATACGCCTGAGATTCTCAGCCATCGCATGGGCTTTACGCATCCCCACCTGATCCCGGAAATAGTATTGCCGGTCCAGATTCGACTCCGCTACCGTATCGAAATCGGCCAGAACCAGAGTGCCGACCCCTGCGCGCGCTAGTGCTGCGGCACAGTTCGAGCCAAGGCCGCCCAAACCCGCAATACCGACTTTTGCAACAGAAAGCTTGCGGCGTATTTCCTCTTGTGTCATGCGATTACCATAACTCAGAACCCATTCGGCAGACAAGGTTCGAAGCGGTCTGAAAAAGTTGCAGATTTCATGAGATATGGTATAATTCCTTCGCTCGTTCCGGGTAACTCCATGCTGCAGAACCTCGTGGTCCGTTCGAGCTCTTTGCCGAAATGCCATCATCCAAGGGAGGAACAGGATTGTGATCAAATACCTCAAGGTTGACGATTCCAAATGTGTCGGCTGCATGGACTGTGCTGCGGCATGTTCTCTGCTTTATTTTAAGGAAGAGAATCCTGCTAAGTCCGCGATTCAAGTTCAGGATGTCGGAAACGGAAAGTTTCATCTGGTCGTCTGCGACCAGGAATGCCGCAAGTGCGTACTCGAATGCCCCACCCAGGCAATTTCCGTCGCAAAGAATGGCGTGGTCATGATCAATAAAAATCTCTGTGTCGGTTGTCTTGCCTGCGTCGCGGTATGCCCGACAGGAGCCATGCGCTTTTATCCAGGGATAAACTATCCTTTC
Source organism: Spirochaetota bacterium (assembly GCA_029265255.1). The sequence goes on along the minus strand of JAJUJQ010000009.1, from coordinate 40,647 downwards.
AAGTGCAACGCCTGCGGTGCCTGCGTCAAGGAATGTCCGAAGGACGCTCTCGAGATCGCAGAGAAGGAAGATACGCCGCAATCGCGCCTGTGGGCCGAGGTCATCGCCGCGGTAGCAAAAGACAAGGAGTGAGCCGATGAATACCATGACACGATCCAGCTTTCCCGTTCTTACTGAGCAAAAATATGAGCTCCGCCCTGTCGTACGGGGATACAACATGCGTACGCTCTATGTGAACGTCGGTACGCGCGCCATTGCTGAAAAGCCCGTTTCCGAAACCATGAAAGCCAAATTTGTGGGCGGCAAGGGATTTGGTCTCAAGCTTCTGTGGGACGCGACCAATCCTTCCACCAAGTGGAATGACCCCGAAAACGAAATCATCATTGCCATGGGACCCATCTGCGGCAACACCAACTATCCTGGCTCAGGAAAGAGCCTTGTCGTATCGATTTCGCCGCTCACCGATATTCCCATCGACTCCAACGTAGGCGGCTTTTTCGGACCGTACCTGAAATTTTCAGGCTTCGATGCGCTTGAACTCCAGGGCAAGGCAGATCGGGAGACGATTCTTTTCATCGACGGTAATGAGGGGCTTATTCAACTCCTGGAGGCGCCGGCCGACCTCCCAACCGACACTCACGTCCTGGCTGAGCTGCTTACCCATGCCTTCGCCCGCGACGAAAAGGACCTGCAGAATGTCTCCGTGGTCAGTTCGGGACGGGCCGCGGAAGTCAGCCCGCTTGGGCTACTCAATTTTTCTCTGTACGACAAGCGCAGAAAAGGCATCCGTGTCAAACAGGCCGGCCGTGGCGGTATCGGGCAGGTGTTCCGCGACAAGAAACTCAAAGCCCTGGTCGTCCGCTATGCAGGGACCAACCAGAACTCGAATGGCGCAGTCAATCCCGCCGAAGTACAGCGCCTCGGCCTCAAGCTGCATCGAGAAATCGTGGTCAATGACGACATGCAAACCAGAATGCGCCGGCTTGGCACCGCGCATCTCATGGAGGTGATGAACGATTATGACTTGCTGCCGACCAAGAACCACCGCTACGGACAGGATCCGCAGGGTCCGAAGATCGGCAATAAGGTATGGGAAAGCCTGTTGAGCCAGAATCTGCCCGATGGATGCTGGTATGGCTGTACTCTCGCCTGCGCCCACGCTGCCGACCACTTCGAATTGCAAACCGGTCCCTACAAAGGCCAGAAAGTCTGCGTGGACGGTCCCGAGTACGAAACCGCTGCCGGCGTCGGCTCGAACCTATACATCTATGACCCCCACGGGATCCTGGAAATCAACTTTTACTGCGACACCTATGGCATCGACACCATCAGCTTTGGCACGACGACGTCCTTCCTCATGGAATGTTGGGAACTCGGTATCATTGACGCGGAATTCACCGGCGGTATAGACCTTACCTGGGGTAACTGGAAGGGAGCGGTACAGATCCTCCACGACATGGTCGAGCGCAAGCCTTTCGGGATCCTTGCCGGCAGAGGAACGAAATTCCTCGCGGAATACCTGGTGAAGGAGCGTGGCGCCGATCCCCAGCTTATGAAAGACATCGCGCTCAACGGCAAGGGGCTCGAGCAGTCGCAGTACATTTCCAAAGAATCGCTCGCTCAGCAGGGCGGCTACTACCTGACCAACAAGGGACCCCAGCATGACGAAGCATGGCTCATCTTCATGGATATGGTGAACAACCACCTCCCAACCTTTGAGAAGAAAGCCGAAGCACTCCACTACTTCCCCATGTTCCGCACCTGGTTCGGCCTGCAGGGGTTGTGCAAACTCCCCTGGAACGATATCGAACCAGCCGATAATGCCCGATACGCGGAGCCGAACAAAGTACCGGAACATGTTCAGAATTACTGCGATCTCTATACCGCCATCACCGGTGAGCCGCTTACTCCTGAAACGTTGATCCTGCAGTCGGAGCGCGTCTACAACTATCAGCGCCTGTTCAATATCCGGCGCGGCTATGGGCACCGCAAGGACGATTATCCGCCATACCGCTCAGTCGGCCCTGTCCTCCCCGAAGAGTACTTCGCGCGCCAGGAACGGTACGACAAACAGATTCGCGAAAAGATCGGGCTGGATCCAGCCGCCATGACGGTAGAGGAAAAGCTCAAGGCCATCCGCGAGTACCGCATGAAGCAGTACGATTCTCTCGTTGATGCGGTATTCGCGCGGAGAGGCTGGACCATGGACGGCTGCCCCACGCCCGAACACCTGCGGAACATCGGCATGGATGTGCCCGAGGCGATCGAAACTGCTGAAGCGCGTATAGCGGGACGCATTTGAATCAATGAGCTATTCCACTCTTTCGCCGGTCGCCCAGACGCTGCTCGCTACCCTCTTTACCTGGGGAGTTACCGCCCTGGGCGCGGCGATGGTTTTTTTCTTCAAGGAAATCAATAAGAAAATTCTGGATTCGATGCTTGGGTTCGCCGCTGGCGTGATGATCGCCGCGAGCTTCTGGTCGCTGCTCGCTCCGGCAATCGATCTATCTGAGAGCATGGGACTGCTGCCATGGCTCCCGCCTGTCATCGGCTTTCTCGCGGGAGGGGCCTTTCTGTTTGCGGTAGACCATATCATGCCTCACCTCCATATCGGAAACGAAATGGAGGAAGCGGAAGGAATCCATACCACCTGGAAGCGCAGCATCCTCCTTGTCCTTGCCATTACGCTGCACAATATTCCGGAAGGACTCGCGGTCGGCGTCGGATTCGGCGCGGTCGCGGCCGGTATTCCGAGCGCTTCGCTCGCGGGAGCGATTGCGCTGGCGCTGGGTATCGGGTTACAGAACTTCCCGGAAGGTGCCGCGGTCGCCATTCCGTTGCGACGCGAGGGGCTGAGCCGCCTTCGGAGCTTTGTGTATGGGCAGGCATCCGGCCTTGTTGAGCCGATCGCGGGACTTATAGGGGTTGTGCTTGTGGAGATCATGCGCCCCATTTTGCCATATGCACTTGCATTTGCAGCTGGAGCAATGATTTACGTTGTCGCCGAAGAGGTTCTTCCAGAAGCGAGCAGAGGCACCAACGGCCACCTGGCAACTATCGGCACCATGCTGGGTTTCGCGGTCATGATGACGCTCGATGTCGCGCTCGGCTGACTCGGGACAGACTGAGGCATAAAAAAGTGTCGCGCCAGGAGGGTTCCTAGCGCGACGCTATCCATTACCTTTCTGCAGCTCTGACGCAGCGTTGTTATTGAATACTATTTTGCAATGGCAGCCCTTCCGAAGGTCACACCACCGGTGATTTCGAGGCAGGTACCATCAAAGGCTTCGTTTTCAACGACCGCCGCGATCGCGCGGGCGATTTCCTCGGGTTCGATGAGGCGTCCAATGTGCACATCCTTGAGGATTTCATTGAGCGCGTCCTGATTCATACCCTTCACCATGGGGGTACCAACATAGCCAGGCGCGATGCCCACACAGCGAATGCCCTTGATACCCTTGAGCTGGAATTCGCCGGTAATGATGCGTGGCCAGATGGCAACGGCTGCTTTGGTGGAAGAGTAGTTGATCTGTCCGACCTGGCCCACCTTGTTGACGCTGGAGATGGTGAAGAGCACACCCTGCCACTTATTATCGACCATGCGGCGCGCTGCCTCGCGAAGCGTGATGAACGAGCCAATGAGGTTGACTTCGATGACCGCGCGGAACTGGTCGGTTTCCATCACGCGCTTGACCTTGCCTGTCTCCTTGTCGGTGTTGATCATGACACCATCACGAATAATGCCCGCACAAGGCACAACGACGTTGATGGCGCCAAAATTGGCTACCGCCGCATCCATGAGCGCTGCGACATCGGCATCCTTGGTAACGTCCGTCTTGAGACCAGCGGCTGCTCCGCCTGCTGCTTTGATCTCGCCTACCACCCGATCGATGCTTTCCTGCACGACGTCGCCAATCATGACCTTTGCGCCTTTCGCCGCAAAGTACTTGGCAACCGTCTCGCCGATGCCGCTCGCGCCGCCGGTCACGACGGCAACCACTTCACTCAATTTCATTGCTTATTCCTCCCTGCTCTCTATTGCATCACACTCCAAATTCATGGGCAATGCCCATCGGACCATCGCTAAAAATCCTGGAATCCATGAGACGCGGTTCGCCCCTGATCACAGGTCTGAATTCCATCTGCGCAAGAATATCGCGTTCGATGTCAATGCCTGGAGCAACCTCAATGAGCTCGAGCCCCTCAGGCGTGAGCTTGAAGACAGCGCGTTCAGTAATATAGAGGACCGTCTGCCCTACGTCATTGGCATACTCGCCAGAGAAGGTTCTGTGCTCCACCGCCTTGACGAATTTCTTCGTCGTGCCTTCCTTGACGATTTTCAGTGTGCCATCGCCGATCGCCAATTCAAGTCCGCCGGTCGTGAAGGTTCCAAGGAAGAATACCTTCTTCGAGTTCTGGGTGATGTTGATGAAGCCGCCTGCACCAGCAAACCGCGGGCCAAACTTGGAAACATTGAGATTGCCCTTTTCATCCGCCTGAGCCAGACCGAGGAAGGCGAGATCGATACCGCCTCCATCATAGAAGTCGAACTGCGCCGGCTGATCTACGAGGCATTCAATGTTGCTCGCTGCGCCAAACGAAAGCCCGCCTGCAGGAATACCACCTATGATTCCGGGCTCCACGGTGAGCGTAAAGTGATGCAGGATACCCTCTTCGGCTGCGACCATGCCGACACCTTCCGGCACCCCAATGCCAAGGTTGACCACGGCATCCTTGCGCAGTTCGAAGGCTGCACGCCGGCTGATCACCTTGCGCTCATCGAGAGGCATCGGAGGCACTGCTGACACAGGAATGCGAATCTCATGCGAATACGCCGGATTGTAGGGCTCGGCAAAGGTCTGCCAGTGATGCTCCGGCTTTGCCACGACGATGTAGTCGACCAGAATACCGGGAACCTTCACCTCGCGTGGATTGAGCGACCCCTTCTCTGCCACGCGCTCGACCTGGGCTATGACAATGCCACCGCTGTTCTTCACTGCCTGTGCGATGGCAAGATTTTCCAGGAAAAGGGCTTCCTTTTCCATGCTGAGATTGCCATTCTCATCAGCTGTCGTCGCCCTTATGATCGCGGCATGAATCGGCATTGCCTTGTACCAGAGGTACTCCTTGCCTCCAAGAGTTACAAGCTCGACAATGTCTTCCTTTGTCTTTTCATTAATCTTGCCTCCGCCGAAGCGGGGGTCGACAAAGGTCTTGAGACCGACATGGGTGATATGCCCCGGTCTCTTGCCGGCAATTGCCCTGAACAGGTGCGACACGCATCCCTGCGGCAGATTGTACGCCTCGATCTTGTTCTCCAGCGCCAGCTTGCCCAGCTTGGGAGCCAGGCCGACATGCCCGGCTATGATTCGCTTGACCAGACCTTCATGCGCCAGATGATTAAGCCCACGCTCCTTGCCATCGCCCTGGCCCGCAGCATAGATAAGGGTCAGGTCACGAGGCTCGCCCGTCTCAAGAAAACGTTTCTCGAGAGCAATGGCAAGCTCTTCGGGAAAGCCATTGCCCACAAAACCTTCAGTAGCCAGGGTTGTCCCCGACGCGATGTGCCGTACCGCCTCTTCAGCAGTTACCATGCATGCCATTGCATCTCTCCTTGTCAGAATCTCACACGATGCCGATGCTGCCAAGGATGACAGCGATCGCACAGGTCACCACTGGGATGACGACGGACACCATGCCGACATCGGCATACCCTTCCTTGTGGGTGATCTGGGTTATGCCAAGGAGGGTGACTACGGCACCGTTGTGCGGCAGGCTGTCAAGACCGCCACAGGCAATCGCCACGACTCTGTGCAGAACTTCCGGATTGATGCCCTTCGCAAGCGCCTGCTGGTAGAAGGTCTCACCCATAGCACCCAGCGCGATACTCATGCCGCCGGAAGCAGAACCGGTGATACCGGCGAGTACGTTCGTCGCGATGGCCGAGGTGATCAACGGGTTGTCGGAGATCGAGAGCAGCGCTGCCTGGACGATGGCAAACGAGGAGAGTGTTTTAACGACATTCCCGTAGCCGACCTCACTCGCCGTGTTCAGGATAGGCAGCATCGAGCCGAACACACCGGCGTTGAGCGTCTCTTTTACCTTGAATTTCTTGAAGGTGAGCGCGACAGCAACAATAATGCCCACCACTAGTGCGATGATGAGGCCCCAGTTGCCACGCACCGAATTGATATTGGTCTCGAATGGCTTATTCTTCAGATAGTCATAGGCTGGGTTGTCGGCGGTGAAAATGAAGGTGACCATGATGTAGTTGAGCACGAGCACTACGATGATCGGGATGAGGGATATCAGCAAGCTTGGAAGCTCGCCTCCGTCGAACTCTTTGATATTCTCATTCGGATGGTTGCCGTAGCCTTCACCCTTGGCATTCAGACTCTTGGCACGATACATGAGCCATGCTGTTCCACCCACAAACATGATGATACCTGCGATGATGCCAAGCACTGGTGCGGCATAGATTGTGGTTTTAAAGAACGGCATAGGGATCGCGTTCTGGATCTGCGGAGTGCCAGGGAGCGCGGTCATAGTGAAGGTAAAAGAACCGAGAGCGATCGCACCCGGAATAAGCCGCTTGGGAACGCCGGCTTCACGGAACAGGTGCGCTGCAATGGGGTACACCGCAAAGACTACGACGAACAGCGACACACCACCATAGGTCAGAATGGCGCAAGTGAGCACGACTGCCAGGATCGCCTTGTCCTTGCCGAGCTTTGATGCGATTGCATGCGCGATTGCCTTGGCAGAACCTGTCTCTTCCATGACCTTGCCGAAGATTGCACCCAGCATGAAGACAGGGAAGTACAATTTCAGGTAGTTCGCCAGGTTCGGCATGAACACCTGCGTGTAGGTCGCAATGAGCGGCATGCCACTGAAAGCTGCAGCAAACATTGCCAGAATGGGTGCGAGATACAGCACCGAGAGCCCTCGATACGCCAGATACATCAGCAATCCCAGCGAGAGGATTATTCCGATGACTCCTACCATGCTTTGCCTCCTAAAAACATATCTATATATGGAAGCGCTCCTTGCGCCTTCCTCCCTGATGTTCAGGCTGGCATGCGGACTCATGCCAGCCATGCAGACTGCATAAGCGACCTATTTGATTCTCCTCAACACGCTGACCGCATTGGTCACTGCCGAACCGCCCACATTCAGTGTTGCGGTAATTTCGGGGACGCCTTTTGCGCGGGCAACTCCGATGGGGTTACCGGTCATCTGCTTATAGAGGAGGGCATGCATGGATACGCCGGTAGCGCCGACAGGATGGCCCTTAGCCTTGAGTCCTCCCGAGAGGTTGACAGGGCATGTGTCATCCGGACCGAAACGGCCTTCCATATAGTCGAAGCCGGCTCTTCCATCCTGGGAAAGACCGAGCGCTTCGGTGCACAGCAGCTGGTTGATGGTAAAGCAATCATGCACTTCCACAGCCTGAAGATCCGCAGTGGTGATGCCCGCCTCGGCACAAGCTTGTGCCACAGCCTTTTTGCCAGCAATAAGTTCATGCATGTTCTCGCGTTTGTCTATTGGCATGCGCTCGGTGGTATGACCGATTCCTGCGATCTCGACAGCGGGTTTACCGCGGGCACGAGCTGCATCAGTGGGCATGAGTACGACTGCTGCCGCGCCATCCGTCACCAGCGAGCAGTCATGGAGCCTGAGCGGATCGGCAACGACCGGATTCTTCTCATCAGGAAGATTGAGAATCGCGTCGGCGCTTGTAAGCCCGAGCCTGTCGGATGGTCCGCCCTTGCCAAAGTGGGCAAGCGGATTCTCCAGACCGTTTTTGTACATGAGCGCTGCTGCAGATGCGAGCATGCGGCGGAGAGTCGCATCATCAAAACCATAGTGTGCCTTGTAGCCTTTGGCGTATTCTGCAAACAGTCCAGGGAAGGTCATGCCTTTGGCTCCCTCGGTTGGCCAGTAGGAAGCGCCAGCAAGCCCAAGGGTTACTCCTTTGGTGGAAAGGAGATTCATTTTCTCAACACCGACCACCAGGACATTGCGATATCTGCCGCTCTCTATGGCAAAAACGGCATCATAGATTGCCATTGAGCCGCTCGCACACGCTCCCTCAACCCGCCTTGCGGGCTTGAATCGCCATGCTTCAGGGAAGGCTTCAAGCACCAGCGGCCCCAGATGATCCTGATAGGTAAACACGCCAGGAGCAAAGGAGCCGACCCAGATTGCATCGATGTCCTCCGGCGCCAGTCCCGAATCCTGCACTGCGCCGCGGGCTGCTTCGAGAATCAGATCGTACAGCGAATACAGGTCGGTGATCTCGCCTGTCTCCTTGTTTTTCTGCACAAACGCGCCAAATTTGGTGTTATAGGCACCAACAATGCTTACCCTGCTCATTCGCAGCCTCCTGTGATGTCCATAGTCATTGACTACAGTCACTGAATACCGTACACCCGCTTTTGCTGCCTGTCAATGGAAATTTTCAAAAATTCAGGAGAATGGCAACAAGTGCGACATATGTATTGATATTTATGCTAATTAGGAAGCTATTATAATGATATTATAGATATAAAATTATCAAAAATAGAACCTGAAGACAATGGAACTCCTTTATTCAAACAGGCTTTCACAAATTTGCATTCATTTTGACTGTAGTCAACCAGATAAACCAGTGCTACACTATCTAAGACAGAGGAGGCGGAACATGGATATTCAGAAAATCGGCATTGTCGGATCTGGCACCATGGGCTCGGGTATTGCGCAGGTGGCGGCACATGCAGGCGGTTTTGAAGTCCTGCTCTGCGATATAGAGCAGAGATTTTTGGACAGAGGCATGGAAACGATCAGAAAAGGCCTCAGCCGCATTGTCCAGAAAGGCGGGATGGACGAACAGGGCATGCAAGCTGTGCTTGCACGGATTACCACCACTACTGACCTCGCCGCGCTCGCCCAGACAGACTTCATCATCGAAGCCGCGAGCGAAAATCTTCAGATAAAGGAGAAAATTTTCCGAACTCTCGATGGGCTCTGCTCGCAGGACAAGGTACTCGCCAGCAATACGTCTACCATTGCCATCACACGCCTCGCCAGCTTTACCACTCATCCTGACCGCGTGGTCGGTATGCACTTTTTCAACCCTGCTCCCGTCATGAAGCTTGTCGAACTGACACGAGGTCTCAATACCGGTGAACCTGCGCTTGCCACCGCTCGGGCAGTCGCGGTCCGCATGGGCAAGACCGCTGTCGATGTCCACGACTCACCAGGCTTTATCGTCAATCGCGTGCTGGTTCCTATGATCAACGAGGCAGCATATCTGCTCATGGAAGGTGTGGCTGAGCCTGCTGCGATCGATGAGGCCATGAAACTCGGTGCCGCGCATCCCATGGGTCCCCTGGCTCTTGCGGACCTCATCGGGCTCGACGTGTGCCTCTCTATCATGGAAATTCTGCATGCCGAATTCGGCGAGGACAAATATCGCCCCTGCCCGCTTCTGAGGCGCTATGTGGAGGCCGGCAGACTAGGAAGGAAAACTGGTCGAGGTTTCTTCGAGTATCAGTGAACGCGTAAGCGGCATGCCAGTGTATGGCTGTGGCGTATCGCGGCGACCTGCATGCCGCTTTGCCTACTCGTGGTGCATAGTCTTCTGATGCTTCCTCCTGCCATGGGTGCCCTGCGCGGCAGGCGGCTTGTACTGCAACATGGGCAGCGCAATGATAAGACAGAATTCCACACCTTCTTTTACTAAATCAAATCCGTTGTTGGAAATCGCCCAGTCGAGAAACACTGAACGGAACGAGCGGTTGAACAGCTGGGCAAGCCTGTCAGCAGAGACATCGGTTCTGAATTCATCCCGTGCCTGTCCTTCCTCAATGATGCCGCGCACGAGTTCATGAAGAAACCGGCCCGTATCGATGAGTATCTTCTCGGTACCCGGTTCCATGATATTGTTGGCATACAGGATCTTGAGCATTTCCAGACCAACCTTGTCTCGCACATATCGCATCTGCGCCCTTACAAAAGCCAGTATTTTCTTTTCTGCAGTGTCATGGCGGGAGAGATTGCGCTGGTAATGCCTGTAGAAATCATCAATGGTCCGGAATTCCTCAATAATGATATCACTCTTAGTTCTGAAATAGGTATAGAACGTGCCCTTAGCCGTGCCGGCCGCCTGCGTTATGTCATCAACAGTAACACCATCATAGCCCTTCTCTCTGAAAAGTCTCAGAGCGGATTCAAAAAGAGCTTTTCTGGTGCGCTGGGCCTGTTCCTGTCGTCGTGTCATTCCTGCTGCCATGATGTTTTCCACTTCAGAGTATCATTCAAAACCTTTGCTGACAATATCATGAATATGCTCGACATCTGTGGGAGGCTGTCGTACCATTGAGCAGCAGAGGAGTACACTATGCCACGGTTTCGCAATCTGGTATTCAAAGGCGGAGGTGTTCGGGGCATCGCCTACCTCGGCGCGCTCAATTACCTCTATGGACACGGAATGATGCGGCATATCGAACGAGTGGCAGGAACCTCGGCAGGCGCGATTACCGCTCTCGGTGTCGCGCTCAACCCCGACTCGTTCGAGAACCTGAAATCGATGGCAGACAGCCTCGACTTCCGAAAAGTGCCTGCCGAAGAGGACGCAAAAATCCCCGCCCAGACAACCTCCCGCATTATGGCGCTCCGGGAACGTTACCGCGAACTGTCAGTGTTCAAGAACCTGCAGTGCTCCATGCGCCTGGTACAGGAAAAGGGCTGGTATTCCAGCGACTATTTCTATCGATGGCTGCAGGAAGCGATTGCCGCGCACTTTACAGTTCGCAAATCTGCGTATACCTTTGCTGATTTCCGCGATCGAACCATCCACCGAGACCGCCGTGAATTCCTCGATCTTTATGTCACGGGTACCGACATCACACATCGGACCGCCAGGGTTTTTTCCTATGAGACCACACCAGAGATGGAAGTAGCGCTGGCGGTGAGAATCTCTATGTCCATCCCTCTTTTTTTCGAGGCAATAGAATATCAGTATCCCGGTACTGCCAGCCCGCAGCTGTACGCGGACGGCGGTATCATGTGGAACTATCCAGTGAGTCTGTTCGACGAACCTCGATACGGACGTATCCAGCGTAATGGCACCAATGCCGAGACACTTGGCTTTTTCCTGTTCACCTCGCCGGAAAGAACCGAGTACAAGCCGGTCAACTCCATGATCGAGTATCTTGGCGCTTTGTTCGAAAGCCTTCTGCTTGTGCAGGAACACCTCACCATGAGCAATGAAAAAAACTTGCAGCGAACCGTGTTCATCGATGATTGCGGTGTACGTCCAACTGATTTTAACATTGAAGTGGGAGACGAACGGTACCAAGCGCTGTTCGAATCAGGTTATGTCGCGACAAAAGAATTCTTTGCCAGTAAGACCGATTGGACCTCGTTCTTCCGCGCGTTCAGCGAGCGATTCGGATGGAAGGAGGTGGGATGAGCAAAAAATACCTGATTGCCGCGGGAACGATGCTCCTGGTTCTGGTCTTTGGTGTCCGTTCCCAGACGCGCATCATTGATTTTGCTGGCATGAGCTGGAGCATCAGACAGACGACTGGGCCGAGCAACCCTGGTCCTACGACATTCAGCAACGCGCCAGATCAGATATGGATTGATTCGCAAGGAAGGCTCCACCTTGCGGTCACATTGCGCAATGGGGTCTGGACAGGATCGGAAATCGCCGCGCGCCGCGATACCGGCTACGGCACCTACCGCTTCAATATGGATGCCTCTTTGCTGAGAAAGCTGGACGCCAATCTTGTGTTCGGCTTTTTTACATGGGACGTGCGCGCGCTCGAGGCGAACAATCGGGAAATCGATATAGAAATTTCAAAGTGGGGCAATCCGGCCAATCCCTGCGGCTGGTTCACCATACAGCCATATGATAAGGAAGGAAATCAGCATTCGTTTTATCTCCCTGCCGGCGATGTGCTCACGTTTGAGATAAAATGGGAGCCAGGGGCAGTGACTTTTGTTGTCTTGGCTGATGGCAAGGAAAAGGTTCGATGGCGATATACGGGGCAGGTACCTGATCCGGGGCGAGCCCGCCTGCGCATCAATTTCTGGACCTACCAGGGGAAGGCACCAAAAGGGCCCGGGCCGTATGAACTAATCCTCTGGAATCTGAGCTATACGCCCTTGCGATGAATCCAGGCTGAATTCTTGCTGACACGGAGTGCGCATGAATTCCTCTCTACAACAGGAGTAACCATGAGTCTCTACACAGCCATGGCATCAGTCTATGATGTGCTGTTTCCACTGAATCGCGCCTCTATTGCCGCGCTCGAACAATGCGTTGCCCAGAGAGGTACGAAAAATGCCGCCAAAGGCTGGCAGGAAAAGCCCGCCGTGCTGGATCTCGGTGCCGCAACCGGCAGCTTGGTAGCTGCCCTGCGCAATAAGGGATGGGAGGCATGGGGTATTGAGCTTGATCCGGCCATGGTCGAACAATCACATGGCTATGTCGTCAAAGGTTCTATGGAAGACGCTGCTGCAATTGTTCCACGGCTTTTTACTGCGCCTTTGCTCGATGGAATATTCTGCCTCGGCAATACCCTGCCTCATCTTGACCCCGCCTCGCGCCCGCTCTTTTTCAGAGGCATTCACAATCTACTCAAACCTGGCGCGCCGTTCGTCATACAGACCCTCAATTACGGCAGATCTGACATGGGGCCGGGTTTTGTGTTCCCCGACATAAGCGCGGGCAATGTGCGGTTCAGCCGGCGCTATATGGAGGGACCGGTATCCGGCTCGCTCTCTTTCCAGACAACGCTGCGCATCGAGTGTGAAGTCTATGAGGATGCCACTGTGTTGTATCCTCTCGCGCCACAAAACCTCGAGCTTCTGCTCCTCGAGTCAGGCTTCTCCACAGTCGAATATTACGCTGGCTGGGACCTCGCGCCGTTCAAGCCCAACACCGACATGTACTGTATCAGCGTAGCCCGGCCTTGAGTGCCAATACCCGTCAGAAGGCTTGATCACAACAGCATATCATGATAGTTTTGAGCATATGCTCATAACGAAGGAGCCCTCATGAGTCTCGTCCCGGAGAAAAAACTCAATCCGTCCATCAGGCGGGTTATTGGTGTCGTCAGCGGCAAGGGTGGTGTCGGAAAATCGATGGTCGCGACATTGCTAGCCCAGGCGCTTTCGGCTCGCGGCATGCGCGTCGGCATTATGGATGCGGATATTACAGGACCAAGTATTCCAAGGCTTCTCGGTATCGATAGTTTCCGCGCGGAATCCGATGGTGAACACCTTTTCCCCATCGAGAGCGAAGATGGTATCAAGGTCATTTCCATTAATTTATTTAATGAACGGGAGGACGAACCGGTAATCTGGCGAGGCCCTCTTCTCGCAAAAGCAGTCGAGCAGTTCTGGAGCGATACCATCTGGGGCGAGCTCGACTATCTGGTGATCGATTTCCCACCGGGTACCTCCGATGTCTTGCTCACTGCGTTCCAGACGATCCCTTTCGCGGGCATCGTCGTAGTCGCGACGCCACAGGATTATGTATCCATGATTGTGCGAAAATCGATCCGCATGGCTTCAATGCTTAAAACCCCTATCCTCGGTGTCGTTGAGAACATGCGCTCTATGATCTGTCCGCACTGCGGTGAGGCAGTGACGCTTTTCGACGATGGTTCGGACAGCACGACACGGATGGAAGTGCCCTTGCTGGGAAGATTGCCATGGCGCAAGGAATTTGCCCAGGTACGGTCGCTTCGATGGGGAGCGCTCAGTCCGCAGGCACAAAAGGACGCTGAAAGCCTCGCCACGGAATTGGAATTGGCACTGGCTTCATTACCAAGCCAGGCGCAAAGCTGACAAACCTATGCCGAGACCCCCCTGTATTCGTGTCGTTCGGACCAGAATAGGGTGCCGGGCGTTCGGGCCATGGGCTGATGAACTCACTGACAAGCCCGATGACGCGGTTATTCTCTATACAGACGAGGCCGAAGCGCTCAGATATGCCGATCTCGAAGGCATGTATCAGGAAGCCGCCTCCCGCAGAATGGGGATTTCGCGCCAGACATTTGGCCGGATTATCGAATCAGCCAGGCGTAAGGTGGCTACCGCGATTCTCTACGGACGCACTCTCAGGATCGAGGATAAAACTCACATTCAGCGTGGAGCATTCGACATAGAAGAGTATACTCCTGTCGAGGGTGGGGTTATGAACGCAAAAATTGCTATCGTCTCTGATGATGGATCGACAATCAGCAGGCATTTCGGAAGAGCTGCGTACTATGTGGTTATCGAGATTGAAGATGGTAAGGTAATCTCCAAGAAAATGCGCGGAAAAGTCAGACATGTACATGGTGCCGGTATCCACGAACATGGAGGGCCAAACCATGGATTCGACGTAGGAGCACAGCACCGCCATGCTCAGATGTCCGACGCGATCGCCGATTGCTCAACACTCATCGCAGGCGGCATGGGGTCAGGGGCCTATTCCTCCCTACGCGCTGCAGGCATCATACCAATCGTCACAGCACTGAACAGCGTGGACGAAGCAGTGCAGGCATTCCTATCCGGTACCCTTGTGGATCACCCTGAATATCTGCACTGAACGAATTCAGCTTCCCGCAGCTTCGATCTTGACGAAGCGCGGCAGATACCTGTCCCACGCATCAAGAATCGACCCTGCTTTTATGCTGCCGGTCAGGGCTCTGTGGGTTTCGATGATGCGTTTGAGCAGCAGCGCCTCTTCCATCGTAGAAACAAGGCCGATATCGACATCCTGTCGGTTGCACCGCAGGTCCACTCGCTGGTGCTCGTCGAGCACATACGCGACGCCGCCGGTCATGCCGGCGCCGCAGTTGTATCCAATCTCCCCAAGGATGACAACGACCCCACCGGTCATGTACTCGCAGGCATGGTTTCCTGCCCCTTCGGCCACGGCAAGCGCCCCAGAATTCCGCACGCAAAATCTTTCTCCAACGGTGCCGCTGAAATAGGCCTCCCCCGCGGTCGCTCCGTACAGGCAGACATTCCCAGCGACACAATAGTCAGCAGAATACCCGCGAGCATCCATCGGCGGTTGTATCACAATTCGCCCCCCGGAAAGCGATTTGCCCACAAAATCGTTCGCCTGTCCAAACAGCCTGAAAAATATGCCCTTTTCCAAAAAGGCTCCAAAGCTCTGTCCCGCGGTCCCGCTGAAGCTGACGCTGAACGTGTCCTGCAAAAGCTGCATATGCTTCTCGGCCACATAACCGCTCAGCCGGGCGCCGAGCGACCGATCAGAATTTTTAATCATAAATGAGAGACTCACTCTGCCAGAACCGGGGTTGAATCGCTCCATCGCCTGAATCATGGCCGATTCCACATCCGACAGGTGGAAGGGAGACCCGGAATGCCCCTTGAAATTTCTCAATCCTGCTGGCGGAAGAGGTATTTCTACCGCTGGCAGCCCATGTTCGGCTCCTGATTCTGCCCCTGGATACTGTCGCGCAATCTCCAGCGCTTGTCTGATTCGATCAAAGTTCAGAGACCTCTGCGGGAGAGTTCTTGCGAGCGCACCAAAATCGATAAGGTCACTGTTGCCGCAGAGCGCATCGAGGGAAACTACGCCCAGCGACGCAAGCGTTGCCCGCACATCCTCAGCCAGAAATCTGAACAGAGCCGCAAGATGCTCGGGCTTGCCCTTAAAATTTTTCCGATATTCGGGATCCTGCGTCGCGATACCAGCAGGACATGTGCCCAGATTGCACCGGCCGCACGCGATGCACCCCATGGAAATCATCGCCAGTATGCCAAAGGAAAATTCCCTCGCTCCCAGAATCGCGGCGAACACAATATCCCGAGCGGTTCTGAGCCGACCGTCCACCTGCACCACGGAGTACAGATCCAGACCGTTCATGGCAAGCACCTGGCGGATTTCGGGGAGAGCAAATTCCCAATAACTCCCTGTATAATCTAGCGATGAAAGTGGCGCAGCGCCTGTGCCGCCATCCGCAGAAGACACAATGACGCAATCCGCGCCTGCCTTGACGACGCCTGCCGCAACCGTACCGATTCCCGACTGCGCCGCAAGCTTTACCGCGATTCGCGCACCTGGGTTGACGCACCGAAGATCATGGATAAGCTGCGAAAGATCCTCAATGGAATAGATATCATGGTGCGGAGGTGGGCTTATGAGCGTTACGCCAGGTTTTGAGTGACGCAAACGCGCGATATAGTCATTCACTTTCGCACCAGGAAGCTGGCCACCCTCTCCCGGTTTTGCCCCCTGCGCGATCTTAATCTGCAGCTCCAAACCGCGGGCAAGGTACCGGGCGGTTACCCCGAAGCGTCCTGAGGCGATCTGCTTGGAAGGGTTTGAAGAATCCAATCCCCGCTCTTTGTAGCCGCACCGTTCGGCATCCTCACCGCCCTCTCCCGAATTACTCCAGGAGCCGATCGCGTTTGCTCCAGCGGCAAGCGCTTCGTGCGCTTCGGGACTGATCGCGCCCAGCGACATGGCCGCCACGGAAAACCGGCCGATTATCTCTTCCAAAGGCTGTACCGCATCGATGGGAATCGGCTGACGCAGCTTGAAATGCCACAGGTCTCGGAACGCGAAGGGAGGCCTTTCAGCGCTCTCCATGCCTTCCACATATTTTCTCCACGCGCCGCGGTCGCTAGTTCGTACCGCTTCAGTCAGCAGAACCGCGAGGCGAGAAGGCCAGGGACCCTCGGCGTGAGATTTCGGTACTGTGCGCTGGTAACAAGGTTGACTCTGTGCCTGAATATACGCATCGTGATGCCGCACAAGGAGCTGCTCGGCCAGATCCCCAATTCCGATTCCCCCGCAGACACTCTCGGTCCCCCTGAAGTACTGGGAAACAAGTGCGTCGTCGAGTCCGACGATTTCGAACAACCGCGAGCCCCTGTATGAGGAAATCGTCGATATGCCGAGCTTCGACATGATTTTCAGTATCCCCTTTGACGCGGCCGCGAGATACCTGTCGGCGAGTTCCTCAACTGAGACTTCTGTCTCCCACAGCTTCGCCAACTTCGGTATCAAGTTGAACACCATCCAGGGATTGACCCCGCTCGCGCCGAACGCTAAAAGCACCGCGATATCATGGACGTCACAGGCTTCTCCGGTTTCCACAATGAGTCCGGCCAAGTGACGTTTTCGAGCATCGACAAGCGCGGAATGCAGCGCCGATAGCGCCAGAAGCGCGGGTATTGCCAGATGACCGCGGTCCACCCCCCGGTCGCTCAAGATAATGCACTGCGCGCCAGAATCGATAACATACCTTGCGCGCTCGCGAAGCTCCTCGAGTGCCTTCGCCAGATCCAGGCCGGATGAAGGAAGCGGCAGGCACAAGGAAAGCGTTTCGACGCGGAAGGCATCGCTCGACGCGCGTTTCATCCTGCTGATATCGGCATTGGACAGAATTGGCCGCTCCAGTTTGAGCTGAGCGCAATGCTGCGGCGTTTCATCGAGCAGGTTATGCTGTGTTCCAATGTAATTCTCCAGCGACATGACAATGGATTCCCGGTAGGCATCGATGGGCGGGTTTGTCACCTGAGCAAACCGTTGTCGGAAATACGCGCTGAGAGGCCTTGGTATCGACATCAGCGCCGCGGGGGGCTTTTTGGTAGTAAAGGCAGCGACCGGTTCCTGCCCCTGCAGCATCATCGATTTAAGAATAGATATTCGTTCGGCATCGAAGAGAAAATAGGCGGCGGCTTGATCGAGGCCTTCCTCAACACTCTCTTCGGTGGTGGTCGAATCCAATTCCTGTTTGAGAAACAATCCTCGCAGCGTAATCCTATGGCTCTCCAGCCATCGGCGGTACGGTCTCATTCTGGACAGTCGCGCTTTAATTTCGGCATCCCGTATGATTCTTCCTTGCTGAAAATCAAGCAGGACCATCTCACCCGGCCTCAGAATACCGTGTTCCTGGCTCCTTGCTTCATTGGCTGGGAGAACACCCGCTTCGCTCGCTCCCAGAAAACTCCCACTACCGTCGATCGAAAAACGAAATGGTCTTAACCCATTGCGGTCCAGCGCGGCACCTGCCACGACACCGTCAGTAAAGCACATCGCCGCGGGGCCGTCCCAGGTTTCCAGCATGGCTGAGTGCATCTCATAGAAGGCTTTTCTGTCGATCGACATGTCGGGACGCGTATTGATAGGTTCCTGCACCATCATTGAAAACACATGGGCGGGGCTTCTTCCCGCATGGACGAGCATCTCGAAGATGTTGTCGAAGATCGCGCTATCCGAACCGCTCTCATCAAGGACCATAGTCGTGCCGAGAAAGTCTTCCCCGAAGCATGGCGCATGCATAGTCGCCTGGCGGGCCTTCATCGAATTGATATTCTTGCGAAGCGTATTGATTTCCCCGTTATGCGCGATCATCCGGAATGGCTGGGCAAGCCTCCAAGAAGGAAAGGTATTGGTCGAGTATCGCTGATGCACGATCGCAAATCGACTCTCGAAGAGAGCATCGGCAAGATCCGGATAGAATCGCTCGAACTGCGAAGCGACAAACATACCTTTGTAGATAATGGTTCTGGAAGAAAGCGAGGCAATATAGCACTGATCCTGGGAATATCCCGCTTCCTGTAACTCCTTTTCGATACGTTTTCGCAGCATGAAAAGCGCGCGCTCAAAGTCCTTTCCATGCGCTCTGGTCTCTTCTTCATTCCCCTTGCTGGTTATTAGCGCCTGACATATTCTTGGCAGAGTAGATTGTGCCTTCATGCCGAGCACTTGCGGCACCACTGGCACTTCACGCCATCGTTCGATTTTAAATCCATGAGCGCCAACAATAGTCTCCAGCTGTGTTGTTATGCGCTTGAACATCTCCCAGGATTGGGGAAGAAACAGCATGGCGACTCCAAAGGGGCATCCTGAATCCGGTATCTCGAAGGCTTGAGCAATAAACCGGCGCGGTATCTCGCAGAGGATACCGGCACCATCCCCTGTCAGCCCATCGCTCCCTACCGCGCCTCGATGCTCGAGATTGTTCAGCACTGTAAGCGCGTCGCGAATCACCTGATGGCCAGGCCCTTTGACGGTTTCAGCCACCAGCGCGATGCCGCAGTTCGCATGCTCGTCACTCCGTCGGTAAAACCCTTGTGCCTCGAATTGTTCTTCTGCAAATATATGCACAACTACCTCCTTGTTATGCATAATTATGCTGCCAAGATATTTCTACGGATAGTAACAAGCCGGCCGTGGCAACGCAAGAGGGAGCGGGACCGAAACGTAAAAAAATATTGGGTACATGATTCTCTTGCCAGCAGCCTGGTCCTGCGCTATTGTTATCACTACCAACCATTGACATAAAAAGGAGCATCATATGAAAGGCAAACGCCTTCTGATGATTCCCGGTCCCATAGAATTCACACAGGAAGTATTGGCGGAAATGGCGGTGCCCACCCTGAGCCATGTCGACCCGCAATTTATCGAAGCCTTTGGTCAGGCGCTCGAGAAAATGCGCAAAGTATGGCTCGCGCCTACCGGTCAGCCATTCGCGGTAGCCGGCTCCGGCACCTTCGCCATGGAACTTGCGGTCGCCAACATCACCGAACCAGGCGACCGAGTGCTTGTCGTTCATACCGGCTATTTCAGCGACCGCATGGCAGATATCTTCAAAGTCCACGGCGCTGAGGTCGACATCGCCAAGAGCGACGTCGGCGATCTGCCTTCAGTGGAAACTGTCCGCGCCATGCTCAACGCCGCTCCCTACAAAATTCTGAGCATTACCCATGTCGACACCAGCACAGGATGCCGCGCCGATGTCCGCTCCCTTGCGGCAGCCGCGCGCGAAACCGGCACCCTCGTGCTGGTCGATGGTGTCTGCGCCGTTGGGGGCGAAGAACTGCGCATGGAAGAATGGGGTGTCGATATTGCGCTCACCGCCTCGCAGAAGGCAATCGGTGTACCGCCGGGACTTGCCCTGCTCGTCGCGAGCAAGAGAGCGCTCGAGGTTTTCAAAGCCCGCACGCATTCGGTTCGTTCGTACTACGCCGATTGGACCAACTGGCTGCCGGTCATGGAAGCTTACGAAGCGCGCAAAGCGGCTTATTTCGGCACGCCGCCCGTCAACCTTGTTCGTGCTCTCAATGTCAGCCTGGGGCAGATTCTCGCAGAAGGCATGGAATCGCGCTTCGAGCGACATGCCCGCAGCGCCCGTGCTTTTCGCGCTGGCCTCTCCGCGATGGGCCTCGGGTTTGTCCCTACGCGCCCCGAACTCTATGCCAACACGCTCACCGCGGCATGGTACCCATCTGGTGTCGACGCGGGCGTATTAGCCCATATCGCCGCCGAAGGAGCAACTGTGGCGGGTGGGCTGCATCCTGCCATCAAGACGAAATATTTCCGTATCGGGCACATGGGTATGAGCGACGCGGCCGAGATCCTGGCGACCATTGGCGCCATCGAGCGAGGATTTGCCAAAGCAGGTTTCCGTTTTGAGCACGGCGCGGCTGTCGCAGCCGCACAGGCGGCCTACCTGTCCTAATTTTTCTTTTCATGAGCTTGAGCGCCGGCCGCGTGCCGGCGTTCGTATGTTCCCGGGCATCGAAAAAATTCGCCTCTCCCCCCTCCACCTCTTCTGTAGTATCATGAACGCATGTGGGATTATTTTGAGCCTGAAGAACTGCGCTGGTATCGATGGAAACTCGATGGGGCTGCCGCATGGCTGCGCAAAAACGGCGAGGAATGGCGCCTCGCCGTCTCGCCGATCCCTTTCAAGCAGATAAAGCCGAACACAGCCGGCCCTGAAGTCGCGAAAGCCCCGGATACCCTGCAGGTTTCTTTTGCCGTTGGGCCAGGCCGCAGGGTAGCGCTAAGACCGCGCCTCAGCGACATGCCCTACCTCGTCTCAGCCCGGAACGATGTGCGTATTCTCCCCGGTGCCGAAGCATGGTTTACCATCGCACTCCCACCGGTCATGCGGTTCGAGCTGGATAGTGGGCAGGTGCTTTTCGAAGCCTCTCCATTCACCGCGGGGCTTACATGGTTCGGCGACAAGACTGCCGGCAATCTCTGTCTTTCTCTTCCGCTTGAGCTCGATCCCGAATGCCAGAATGAAACCGGATACGCCAGCGTCGATGGGTCTTTACCAGGCGCGCACCGCTACCTCTCATGCCGCTCCCTGCTTCAGTGCCGCATGGTGGTCAGAAACCGCTCGAAAGAAGCTATCGATCTGAAACGAATGGCAATTTATACGAACTTGATCAATCTGTACCTGAAAGACGGCATGGTGGTAACCGATACCGTGGTCGTTGTTGGCACTTCAGATGGCTCGCTCCAGACCAGCGTCGATGACCGTGCGTATCGCGGACTCCCCAGACTCTGGGCTGCTCCCCATACCGGATTGAGTGAAGTCCTTGTCCGACGGGGCGTAAGCTTTCTCAAGGCCATCGCGGGGCTGTAAAAATTGCCAAGGAGCGTCTGGATGCAAGGAATTGTGATGCCAAAATCGATCTCGAGTTTTTTCGAAAATGCACTGACACCCGAATTTTGGAACCGGATCGCCGGTGTTGCCGTCGCGGTCGTTCTGATTTTAACGCTCTTCAGAATCCTTCAAATACTGGTCATCAAAGCGCTGCGAAAAACCATGCCGGAAGCGCGCGCGACCCTGATTCGCAAGGCAATCCGCTATACCGGCTACATCATCGCGACCGCCACGGTCCTCAAGGCAGCGGGCGTGGATCTTTCCGCACTGCTCGGCGCGGCAGGTATTGCCGGTATCGCCATCGGCTTTGCTGCTCAAACCTCGGTATCGAACCTCATCAGCGGATTGTTCCTCATCTCCGAAAAGCCATTTCAAATCGGCGACATCATTCAGACCGGAGACATCACCGGTACCGTCATGTCCATCGACCTGCTTTCAATCAAAATCCAGACATTCGATAACCGCTTTGTGCGTATCCCCAACGAGACTATCATCAAGACGAATGTCACGAACATCACCCGCTTTCCGATTCGCAGGCTGGATATAACCTTTAGCGTTTCCCTGAGGAGCGACCTTGAAAAGGTGCAAACACTCCTTGCGCAGATCGCCGCGCGGAATCCATTCGCTCTAGAAAACCCCGCCCCTCTCATTATGATCCAAAGCTTTGACGAATCCGGCATCTCGATCCTCTACGGCGTTTGGTTCGAGCAATCGCGCCTGCTCGACCTTCGGAATTCGATTTTAATAGACATCCAACGGCGATTCGCGGAAGAAGGAATCGAAATTCCCTATCCCAAAATGGATGTGTTCATCAAGAATCAAGGCCAGAGCTAGGGCGCAGCATGTGAGGCTCTCCTAAAACACCCTCATCATCGAGGTCCAGCGGGCCAGCAGCGTATTCCTCCTCGGTAAGCACCCGGATACCATGCGCTTTCAAAACCCTGGCGGTCACCCCATCCCCCGCCGCGAGCGTGCTGCTGAATGTGCCATCATAAATGCACCCGGAACCGCAGGATGGCGAATGCGATTTGAGAATCGCTACGCGGCAGCCTTCATGCATCGCGACTTCAAGCGTCGCGAGCGCGCCTCGCACGAACAGGCCGGTCACATCCCTTCCTGATTTTGACCAGACGCGCCCGTCGCGCAATTCCGATGGTTCGCGCGGAGTAGGAAGACCACCCAGCTGTTCGGGACATACCGCAATGGCATTGCCCGCTTTCATCAACGCAACAACCCGCGGGTCGGTCGCGGTTCCACCATCATAGCGACAGGCGACGCCAGCAAGGCAGGCGCTTACGAGAATCATGACATCCTCCAGAACATCTCTTTGCAGCCCCATCTCGAACCAAAAGCCTTCTCGCAGAGATTGACGCGATCGCACCTGAATGTCAACATTAATTCAGGGAGGAAATGCTATGCAATTCTGCTGGGTCACACTCCAGGTCCGCGACATGGAACGATCACTGCACTTTTATCGTGATATCCTTGGTCTTCCGCTGAATCGAAGATTCTCACCCATGCCCAGCGATGAAATCGCCTTTCTCGGTTCCGGCGAAACCAAAGTTGAACTTATCTGCAACACCAACCGCCCACTGGCCGAATCCAATCCATCAGCCCAACATATATCGATCGGATTCAGAGCAACCTCGCTTGAATCGATGATGGATGCGCTCAGGGCTCAAAATATTCCGATTTTGGCGGGTCCATTCCAGCCCAATCCTTCGATCCGCTTTTTCTACGTACTCGATCCTGATGGGTTCAAGGTGCAGATTGTAGAGGAACATTAGCGATCATACAACGCGCGCAGCGTTGAGCGTTCAGCCTTGCCGGACACTGAGACAGCCGCGCTCCAATATAATAAGCCTCGTACCGCCATTTGCGCTCCAGCCGCATTCTGCTCATGAAACCAAACCACTTCGCGTGTGGATTGTGCTGACATAGTCTCGAATTACCAAATATATCCCCACCGCGATCGACAGCCCTGTATCGGAGCCGATCTGCCGCAATTCATCAAGACTGGGTGCGAGGGAATCGCCCGACAGCAGATGGTCGATATAGAAGAGAACGGGTTCCGGTGTGAGCGCGCTTCTGCCCATTTCCAGCATATGTCGTCCCAATGGTGTCGTGCGCTTCATGACCTTATCAGATATGCCGGGACAAGACCAGACTTTCCCATTCAGCGCGGCGAGCAGATGCATCGCGATCATTGCTCCGTGCGCCAGATCATCTCCCGTTGGGGTAGAACCGACGCCCAATCCTATCAGTCTGCCCGCTGATGTCTCGAACTCTCTTTGCTCCGCGGCGCTCTTGAGCACCGCAATTAGCCCCGAAAAAGAACTCCATAGCGCCGCGTCGAATGGGCTGGATTCTATGGAAGCACCAAAGAACATGCCGCATGAGTGCGACGCGGTTCTTTTGGAAAACTCGTTGTAGGCGGCCATGATGCTGTCGCCGCGTAGGTCGATGCTGATGCGCCGGTTCCGTTTATAGACCGAAAAGCAGACACGCGTGGCAGTGCCAGTATCGACGAGCACACTGCCGACATGGAGGCTTCCATGATGAAAATAGCCGCACGTCCCCGCAGAGAGCAATGCACGCACTTGTTGAAAATCATTCTCATCAAGCCCAATGCTTGATGGGCCTCTATACAGCCGGATATCCGCGAGGATGATCAGCCGATCGCAGCCTGTCACCAGCAGATTCACAGCGCTTTCGTGTACAGAGAGCACGGTGAGCGAAAGAGAATTGTTCAGATCAACCAGATCCTCAGCAATCCAACGCGCATGAAAGGATGTCATCGATGCAGGTATTGTTCAGCAAACGCTTCAAGCGCCTTCACAAAACACCCGTACGGGATCTCTGCAATTCCCGCGCCAGCAATGCCATGCCCCGGTTCCTTATGCGCGATGCCAGTATTGATTCTTGGCAGAATACCCAGATCAACGACCGCCCTGATGTCGATGCCGCTCGGAGTTCCCTCAAAATCGAGATAGGGAATGCTGAACGCCATATTCTTGGTCAGTGTAATCTCGGCCATGGTTCTGGTATAGCTGATTGCGTCAGAGACCGTTCCTCCGACGAGCTTCACCATCGCGGGGGCAGCTGCCATCGCAAAGCCGCCCAACCCGCAGGTTTCGGTAATGGTGCTGTCGCCCATGTCGGGGTTCGCGTCCCGCGCCGTGAAGGGTGGGAACATGATGCCATGAATGGCCGGCGCAGGAGCGGTAAACCATTGGTCATCCAGGCCAGATACTCTGATTCCAGATTCAACGCCATTGCGGGCCATGGTCGTTACCACGGTACTCCAGGGAATCCCGTGAGCGGCGTCCATGGTCGCCTTGCACGCTGCCATAGAGAAGTTCAGGAAAAAATAATCGTTATGGCGCATGAAATCGGCAATCTGGCCGATGTATTCCCCCGGCTCTCCCAGACGGGCCAGTGTCGGCATCAGTTCTCTCAACAGAAGACTGGTGGAGGCCACATGACGGTTATGCCCATCATCGCCCATCTGGAGCGAACGCGAAAGAATGGCCTTCAGGTCTATGCCTCCACACTTTCTCACTGCTTTGGCAAAAATCGGCGCCAGAATATCGCGCTGCCAGACAAGGTGGTCCTGCACATCCTGATCAAACGCGCCAAAACTCAGGGCTTTTCTGTTTTTCTCATTATTGAAGGTGCTGAAGGCGCGGTTTCCGTTCTCCCGGTTTTCCACCACAATCACAGGCATCGAGGGAGAAATAATGCCGGACATCGGCCCCGCCGCGTGAAAATTATTGCATGGCGCGAAATGAACCGCTCCAGAAGCCGCGAGCGCGAACGCTTCCTCCTTGTCTTTCGCCCTGCCTTCAAAGATGAGCGCCCCCGCGACGGCTCCTTTCATGGGACCACACATGCGTTCCCATGTGATTGGCGGGCCCGCATGCAATATCGTATCGCGCGTGAATCCAGGAATCATCTCAATCGCTGGTCCGACATCGACCCACTCCGGCTGCGCGTCGAGTATTTTTTGCAGGGCTCGCGCGTTCGCCTGCGCGATATCATCATGCAGTTCGGAAAGTGCGAGAAGCATCGAATTCAGCGCCTTATCTCCACGCGCGGGAGGTCTCCAATCCACATGAATGCTTTGTGCGCCGCTCGCGGCAATATTTCGATAAAAGTCTATCAAACCGATATTTATGACCGCCGGTCGATCTTTCAGCAAGCTTTGTTTGCTCATAGCTATCTCCTCTCCGCATAGAGCCGGACGGCCGCGCACGCCGCACGCGCAGCCGACGCATTTGAAGAAAACACGAGGATTCCCGCATCCTTGAGTATGGACTCCTGTCGTGACAATTGCTGGGGATCGCGCTCGGTGCCAATGACTGAGGCGATGACGGTAACCGCATCACCATGCATCCTTCTTGCCGCATGCACCGCGTCGGCCACCGCTTGCGCGGGGTTCTGATGCGAGCCATATCCGAGAACAACATCACAGAGGATAACCGCGGTGTCTTCCTGCTGCCACTCTTCGATGATCCGTTCGGCCCTGTACGATGGATCGATCATGGGATGGGGCCTTCCAACCGTGAACTCATCATCCCCCATATCGATAATTGCATGTTCGTGAATAATTTGCTTTCCAGGAACTCTGAAGGCGGGATCCGGATCGATATTTGAAAATACCGTTCCCAGTGTTTTTCGCATTATCACCATCGCTTCATCCGCCAGGCTCCCGCCGGTATACAGCCCCCGCACCCGTATCCGAGAACGCGGAGCGCGGTCAAGACGATCGGCAAGACTCAATCGCAGCGCCTCCGCAGATACCTCGGCACGATCGAACGCAAGCGTCGATTGCGTGGCCATCTCAACCGCTCGCCGCGCTGCGGCGTCCAGATCCCATGCCGCGACTCCCGCGGCAGGCAGATCCTGGCTCATCACGCCAAGGAAGGCCGAGACCACCGGCTTCGAACACCGCGCGACGCGGTCCGCGACGGCCGCGACTGTGCGAGGTCCCGGCACTTTGCCAACAAGCACGATGACTTCGGTTTGTTCATCCTGCTCCAGCATGTCAAACGCCAGGAGCGTGCTCGCTCCGCCAACCGCGTCGGTCAGGTCACGCCCGCCTACTCCGATAGCATGCGATATTCCAGAGCCATAGTGGTCTATCAACACCGTAACTTGCTGGATTCCAGTACCGGCAGCCCCTATGACCCCTATCGGTCCGCGCCTGATCACATTGGCGAATCCAATCGGTGTACCACCAATGATGGATGTGCCACAGCCCGGCCCCATAACCAGCAATCCAAGCCGCTCCCCAAGCGCTTTCAGCGCTATTTCTTCCTCAATCGATACATTATCGCTGAATAGATGGACATGAAGCCCCTCCCGCAGCGCCTTTCGAGCCTCATAGGCCGCGAATTCACCTGGCACCGAGATAAGGGCGATACTCGCCTGCGGCAGCATCGCGCGCGCCGATTTGATCGAGCGAGCCCGGCGTCCCGCGACCGCCTCTTCCTGCCTCACTTCGGCGACGAGCGTCTCGAACTGCTCAAACGCCTTTTGTGCGGCTTCTTCTGTCTGCGCGTCGACAAGAAACAGAATGTCGCTAGGAGTCGCGTCAGCCATGAGGGAGAGATCGAAGCCGCTCCGGGCCAGCGTTGCCTTGTTCGCGTCGGTTCCCATGATGGCAAAGGCCTTTCGGATACCCGGCAACGTTTTGATCCGCTCGGAAACCTGCATGAGCTTGACCGAATCTTGATAGCTATTTCGATGAATGTTCGCGTAGAGACCCATGTCTAGCCTCCCTGTGCGCTAGAAAACATCTGGTACCATTATATTTTCACATGTCCGGGATATTTCCAGCTTGGTTTCAATTGCTAAATATGACATGAAATTATTGGCAAATTATTACAGCTTATCCCACGATCATGATATCTTGCTGACTGGGGCCTGGCCTTGTAAGCTCGTTTTCGATTGACGCGACCCCTATGAGGCCTTGCGCGCGTAGGGCGTTCGCAAACCTCATCGCGCTTCCATTTTAAGCAGCTTGTAAGCAAGCTGGAGATTGAAGCGGTCATCCTCGGAATCATGACTCATCCCGGTCATCTGTTCGATTTTCTGCACCCTGTATCGAATGGTGTTGTAATGAACAAGCATCTGGTTCGATGCCTTTTTCAGGTTGAAATTGCATTTGAACAAAATCTCCAGGGTCTTGATGAAATCGGTGTGATACACTTCATCACTCTTCAAGAGTTCTCCCAGCAATTCCCGGGCAAACAGCGACAATTCCGGATTATGTGCCTCGACATCGAGCAGCCGATAAATGCCGAGGTTGTCAAAATGCGTCATCGAACCTGTGCCATGGACAATCTGCCCGGTTCTGAGGGCCTTTTCCGCCTGCGAAAAACCCGTGCCCAGCTCCAGAATATCATCAACGACACGGCCGATTCCCGCGGTTACCGATAGCGGCCGGTGTGCAGCAATTTCATTCTGAATTCTTAGCACAAGCCTCTCGGCTGCTTCACGGATTTTTTTGCCGTCATGAGCGGATTCGCATTTCAGCAAAATGAATATCCGGGCGCCGATATCGACGGTAATGGCGTCTCCCGCGTGGAACATGATCGACTTTGAAACGACATTCCAAAAATGCTTTTGAACCGAGATCGGATCAAGATTGCCAGCTCGCATGGTCACCATATCCAGATAATCATCGAGCTCGATAAGAATCGGCAAATAGCGCGCAGTCAGATCCCAGCCATAGCCTTTGCCTCTGGAAATAATCTCAGCCCTTGAGCGGATTTTCCCCTGGATGATTTCCTCGGTAAAATAGCTTTTAAATCTTCGTTCGACATCTGTCACCGCTCGCTGCTTTAAAAGCTCAAGCGCGATAATAGTGACCGCCTGCTCAAGCACATTGAGATCGTACTCCTTTCCTGCCACCAGCCAGATAATGATAAAACCGTAGGTTTCCCCCGCTGCTCGCATGGGATATACAAATAATTCCCTGCGTACGCCGTCCTGTTCCAGCGCGGCGCTTCCACCCTCTTTCCCACAACATTCGCTGAGCAATTGCACGTCTTCCGCTGCCTGACGGATCATATCGATATCGCGCTGTGTCACTACTGCCGGTTTCAGCTTCGCGGGCTCACCAAACGCAAGCTGAATAAAGCGCGGCGTATGAATCGAGACAGGATTGCCCTGCAAAGTGGCGAGCAGGCGGGCGATATCCGCAAGCGTGCCCCCGCGCAACACCAGGTCAGTAAAACTTTTGTGGATCTCTTCGGCTCTCCTGAGTATCACGGCTTGTTTATTAAGAATTTCCGCGAGCACAGGATTCAATATTTCGTTGAAGGAGGCGGTCTTAGGGAGCTGAATCAGTGGAAAATCAAGATCATTCGCCTGCGCGATCATAATTGTTGGAATCGAGTCGGAATAGAACACGGGTTTGATTGCCATGGCGGCAACGTTTTTTTCTACAAGTCGAGGGATGAGCGCTTCCAGCGCCTGCTGATTGTCCCGTATTGGGTAGGTCGTGGTGACCAGCAGCTCATTCTCTTTTACATAGCGAATAATGTCCGGAACTTCCATCATATTGACAGACTCAATGATTCGATTAAGCCCATTTTCGCCAGCGACGAGTACCGCTTCCTTAAGCGCTGGAAGCTGCATGGCTTCCCACACCGCAATTCCCATGCCAGACTCTCCTGAATCAAGTATAGAATACTCTTTCGCGGGGAGAAACCTGCAAGAACAGCGATAAATCAATTATGGTCGCCTCCCCGCCGACACGGTGAGGAGGCGGCATATCGAGTTCAGAGATTGTTATTTCGGCTCGCCAATAATACCTTCTACCAGCCAGTCGAAATCGCCCATCTTCTCGTTACCCCAGATGACTCCTTCGGGAATGCGGACAACGCCCTTCTGATCCTTGATTGGCCCCTTGAAAGGAGCGATCTTGCCAGCCTTGTAGTCCTCCGCGACCGCAAGCACCTTCTGTTTGACGCTCTCGGGTACCGAAGCTCCAAACGGCGCAATCTGAAGGAAGCCTTCCGCAAGCCCTCGCCGGATAAATCCTGTTCTCCAGGTGCCGTTCATGACCGCTTTGGCGCTTTCGGCAAAGTACGGAGCCCAGTTGAATGTCAATCCTGTGACCCAGCCCTTTGGAGCGTATTTCCGCGCCTCTGGAGACATGAACCCAATGGTGTAGGCTCCCGCCGCCTCGACCGTTTGGATAACCGCTACCGGTGAATCAAGATGCATCGTAATGACATCGCACCCCGCGTTCAGGAGCGCCTGAGCGGCCGCGGCTTCCTTGGTGGTGTCGCCCCATGAGAAGGTGAAGAGAAGCCGTGTCGTAACCTTGGGATTGACCGATCGTGCACCAAGATGGAATCCGTTGACATTGCCGAGCGTGTAGCCAAGAGGCATTCCGGCGACAAACCCAATCTGGTTCGACTTGGTCATGAGTCCCGCCGCGACACCCATAATATAGAAATGAAGTTGGGTCGTAGCGTAGAAGTTGCTGAAGTTGGGTCTGACTTCCCAGCCGCCTGGATGCATGAAATATACTGTGGGGTTCCGTGAAGCTACGGCAATTGCGGGATACTGAAAGGCAAAGGCACAGGGGAAGATGAGTTTCGCGCCCTGTCTGATCATTGTTTCCATGGTGCTCTCGGCCTCCGCGTCGGTGACATACTCCGCGACAATCACGCGGACGCCGGGAACGGTCTTCTGAACCTCCATGAGCGCATCATAGAAGGTCTGATTATAGCCCGCATCGTTTTTTGGACCTGGAAGAAGCAATCCAATGGTCAGGCTTTGCTGCTGCGCGAATCCCGCGATCCCGGAAACTAGCAGCACAAGCAGAACCAGCAACAGCCTTCTTCCGCTTCCTACCATCCTTTGCATAGCATGCCTCCTTTTCATAAAGGTTTTTTCGCTCGCTACTCCTCTCCCGCGTACACCGTCCCGAGCGCGCCAGGAGCCGCGTAGGCTCGTGCCCCGCTCCAAAGGAGCAGAACACCCAACGTGAGCACATAGGGAATCATATTGAGAATAAACGGCGATACTCCCGCGCCGCTTGCCTGAAGCTGCAGCTGCACGGTTACCGCGCCTCCAAACAAGAGCGCGCCGAAGATAGCCCTCAAAGGATGCCATTTTGAAAAAATGACCAGCGCAATCGCAATATAGCCGCGCCCTCCCGTCATCCCCTCGGTCCAGGTACGCGCAAGCGCGATAGACAGATGCGCGCCGGCAATACCGCCAAGCATTCCACAAATGAGCGATGCCGCGTACCGGATGAGCTCTACGCGTCTTCCTGACGCAAACGCGGCTGAAGGGTCTTCCCCGACCGCTCTGAGGCTGAGCCCGAACCTTGTTCCATACAGCAGCCACCACACCACGATGGCCGCGGGCAAGGCAAGGTACACCAGCAAATCATAACTGAACATTGTATTGCCAACCCATGGAATCATCGCCAATCCTGGAATCTGGTATTTGGGTAATCCCGCTAGCCCGGAACCGACAAATGGCCGCCCAATCATCGCGCTCAAGCCGCTTCCCAGAAACATCAGCGCCAAACCGCTCGCGAGCTGGTTCGCCTTGCGGCTGACCACCAGGTACGCATAAAAAAGGTTGAAGAGCGCTCCTGCCAGCGCGGCGGCGCCGATACCCAGCCAGGGATTCCCGCTTGAAACACTTACCGCGAACCCTGAGGAAGCCCCTGCCAGCATGATTCCTTCCAGGCCCAGATTGACTAATCCTGCTTTTTGCTCCACCACCGCGCCCAGTGTCATGTACAAAAGCGGTATGCTGTATATGATGGTCCCAGAAATGATATCGCCAACAACCTGCCAGCTCATATCTTGCTCCCTGGCACGCGGGGTTTGGCCAGCACAATGAACAGCATGAGCGCCATAAGCACATTGATTGCGGCAAACGGCACTCCCTGCGTAATTTGAAGCAGCGATCCAGCGGCAAACAGAACCGCGAGCACAAAGGACATGCCAACTATTCCCACAGGTTTGCCGCCCGCAAGCCAGCTTATGAGAAATCCCATGAACCCGTATCCTGGGGAGAATCCCGCTCGCAAGCGCCCATAAAGCGCGGACACCTCCGCCATCCCCGCCAGCCCCGCTATGCCGCCGGCAATACACATAACGACAACAATATAGGGGCCGATTTCAAATCCAAGCCTTCTCGCCGCTTCCGGATTCCCGCCAATCGCTTTCATCTTGAGGCCCCATTTGGTCTTTTCCATGACAAACCAGAAGAGCGCCAGCAGGGCGAGAGCAATGATCATGCCAAGATGAATACGGGAATTGAAAAATCGCGGCATTCGTGCGGCTTGTGGAAACGCGATGGATTGCGGGAATGCCGAGGCCCCTGCTTCTCTGGATCTCCACGGGCCATACACGAAAAAGCCTACAATGAGCGGAGCAATATAATTCAGCAGCAGTGTCGCGATCGTTTCGTTCACCCATCCGCGGGCGCGGAAGAAACCTGCGAGCGCTCCCCACAGCCCACCACCAATAAAACCCAGGATAATCAGAAGCGGTAAAAACAGCCAAGCAGGAAGGGCCGGAAACGCGATTACGCCCCATGTCGCCAGCCAGGCCCCCATATACAGCTGTCCCTCACCACCAACATTGATAAGCCCAATTGTTGAGGGGAGCGCGACGGCCAACGCGGTGAGCAGCAGTGGAATCATCCTCATTATGACTTCGGAAAACCCGTACCAAGAACCAAAAATGAAGGCCGCCGCATCCTTGAACGCGAGCGCGGGGTTCTTCCCCGCGATAAGCAGCACAACGGCATACGCGACAAGCGCAAGGACTAAAATAAGGAGGTTTTTTTCAAGAATCTTCAATATTGTTTTTATGGCACGCTGTCGGGCCGGCTGAGGCACAGATGGTTCCGTCTTCATCTGCCGCCTCCTCCCGAGCCCGTCATCAAAAATCCTATCGAATGCCGATCGATTTCCTCCGGCGCAAAAACCCCCGCGATTGTGCCGCGATATATCACCGCTATCCTGTCGCACAAGCTGTACAGTTCATCAAGGTCCTCGGAAATGAGAATCACGCTTCCCCCTTCATCTCTCAAACTCATCAAGACCTTGCCAACGGCCTCAGCGCTTCGAACATCCAACCCTCGCGTGGGATAGAACGCGACAAGAAGTCTTGGGGTTCGGCCTATCTCGCGCGCCAGTACCACTCGCTGAACCTGGCCGCCGGAGAAGGTGCGCACTGTTTGATACCAAGGAAGAGGTTCAAATCCGAGCCTCTGGAACGCTGTGGAAATATCGCCCTTTACCGCGTTCCAATCGATAGAAAAACCCCGCCGCCGCGAATAGGCGTCGAAATTTCCGAGCGCGGTGTTTTGTGCGATGTTCATCCAAGGGACCAACGCCCTTGCCATTGGGTCGTCAGGAATGAATCCTACACCCCTCGCGCGTATCATACCGGCATTCCAGGAGGTAGCGTCCTCTCCCGCGATTATACGCTTCCCTCGAGCGGGCTTGTCCAACCCCAGCACCACATCGAAAAGCTCCCGCTGCCCATTGCCCGAAACTCCGGCAATTCCCAGAATCTCCCCTGCCCTTACGGTCAGCTGTATGCCTGAAAGCCGCATAGCCCCGGGGCGGGGGGCGGTATAAAGGTTTCTGAGTTCGAGCAAAAATTCCTTCGATATACTTCGGTCGCGCGGCACATGGGTTCCCGCCCCGGCTGTAGATTCACCGAACATAAGGCGAACCAAGGCCTCGCGCGTCGCGTACTCACGAGAGAGCGTCCCTGCAATCTTCCCGTGACGCATGACAGTGATGCGGTCAGCGCACGCGAATACCTCGTCAAGCTTGTGCGTGATGAAAACGACCGAATACCTCTTGGACTTGAGGCTGGCGATTATTCTGTAGAACCCCTCGATCTCATGCTCGGCCAGAACACTGGTCGCTTCGTCAAAAATGAGCGTTCGAGCGCCGGCCGCGAGTAATTTGAGTATCTCAACCTTCTGCCTGTCCCCCATCGACAAGTCACGAACCATCGCGTCCGGATCAACCTCAAGGTGATAATCCTTCCCGATCTTTCGCACTTCTTCCGCGATCCGTCTCTTATTCATAGCAAACTGTAACCTTGGGAAATACAGTGCGACATTCTCGGCAACGGTCATCGCAGGTATGAGGGTGAAGGATTGAAACACCATCCCGATACCGTATTTTCTCGCGTCGAGAGGGCTTTTGATGCTGACCGGCGTCCCTCCGATCAGAATGTTGCCTTCCGCAGCGCTGTAAAAACCAAAGAGAATTTTCATCAGCGTGCTCTTGCCGGCGCCGTTTTCGCCGAGCAGCGCATGCACCTCTCCGGGGCGAATATCGAGATCGACATGGTCGTTCGCGCAAATATGAGCAAATCGCTTGGTGATACCTCGAAGTGAAATCGTGGCGGCGGCTTCTGATGCTTCGCCTTTTATACCGGATGGAGCGTTTGTTGTCACTGCGCTACTCATACTCACGCCCAATGTACCTCCATCTTGCGGCCTTGTTGATAGGCATTTTCAATGTATTCTAGGCGTGTGCTATTTCTCCCTCATCGTTGATTCTTGCTAATCAAATCCCGCATATTTATCACTTAATCACAAATAATGAATAAGGTACTTTCACCTTCCCGCGATGCCATCGCCTGTGATTGAATACAGATATGAAATCAACCGAGTTTCGCGGCCTTCATGACCCGCCGGTGCTGGGATTTGCCTTCAAGGCCAGCATCCCGGTACTGCTCGGCTATGTGACACTGGGAATCGCCTTTGGATTTACGCTTGTGGCGGCCGGTCTGCCGTGGTGGCTGTCGCCGGTCATGGCGATCTTCATCTACGCGGGGGCAGCCCAATTCATGGCAATCGGGCTGATGACGGGAGGCGCGGGCATTCTGGAAATCGCGCTGCTCACGCTGCTTCTGAACGCGCGGCATGCGGTCTACGGCCTCTCGATGCTGGGGAAATACAAAGACGCGGGCGCGATCAAGCCATATCTCATCTTCGGGCTGACTGACGAGACCTATGGCATCCTGACGACGGTAGCTCCCCCTGCCCGTGTGCACCCTGTCCGCTTTTACGCGACCCTGACCGCGCTGCACCAGCTCTACTGGGTCGCGGGCTGCGGCATCGGGGCCATTGCCGGCTCTGCGCTGGGGTTCGATACCACCGGTATGGAGTTTGCGCTCACTTCACTCTTCATCGTGCTGCTAGTGGAACAGATCAAGACAGTGAGAAAGCCTGAGCCTTATATGGCTGCACTGGGAGCGTGCATCGCCGCGCTGCTCCTGGCAGGGTCGAGAAACTTTCTGCTGGCAGCCTTGCTCATCGCGATTGGGGCACTCATCGTGCTCAAGCCGCGTCTTGCGCCGACACCGCCAACAGCGGACGGGGGCAATCCATGAGCCGGCTCCTGCTCATCGTCGCGGTCATGACGCTCATCACCTTCGCGACGCGGGCGTTCCCCTTTGTGTTCTTCGCGCGCCGCAAGCCTCCAGCCTACCTCGAGTACCTGCAGCGCTACATCCCGCCTGTGGTGATGACCATCCTTGTCTTTGCTTCATACAAGGATATCGATTTCGCGAGCGCGCCGCACGGTATTCCTGCCCTCGCTGCCGGCGCGCTGACCGCGGCGCTGCATCTCTGGAAGCGCAACGTGCTGCTTTCGATCGCAGGCGGTACCGCGCTGTACATGCTGCTGCTGCGGCTGCTCTGAGGCTCACTCCAGCACGCGCGCGGAAATCAGCACGACGTCCTCAAGCGGCACATCGGCATGAGGCGGCCTGCGCCCTGTGCGCACCGCGGCGATCGCGTCGACCACGTCCATACCCTCGGTGACCGCGCCGAACACGCAGTAGCCCGCGCCCGGCCCTGGACCGCGGTAGTCGAGCGCCTTGTTGTCTACCAGATTGATGAAGAACTGGCTTGTCGCGCTGTCCGGCACCATGGTCCGCGCCATGGAAAGCGTCCCGCGCGTATTGGATGGAGCCTTTGATGCTTCGTTGACGATGGGAGCCCTGGTCTTTTTCTGTGTCATGCCGGGGACAAAGCCGCCGCCCTGCACGACAAAACCGGGAATCACGCGGTGGAAAATAGTGCCGTCGTAGAAACCTGCCCGCACATACTCGAGGAAATTCGCCGCGGTTGCCGGCACCTTGTCCTCAAACACCTCGATGGTGATATTTCCTTTGCTGGTGGTAAAAAGAACCTTGGAATTCGCCATACACACTCCTTGCGTACACGTGCCTGCACGCTAGTGCAAAACAGGCTCTTGCGCAAGGACTTTCCCTGCCAGGATTGTACAGTATTCCTGGTAAGCCTTGTTGATTGGCAAAGTATTCTCAAGGTACCGCCATGGTTGCTAGCGATAGAACCCACAGCCAAGTGCCGAATATCGGCTGATGGCTCCTGGAACCAGGCTAATCAAATGCGCTTGACCAGGAGGACCAAAAGCAGCGGACGTGCACTTCATTATTGTCCGCGGGCTAACTCAATGGCCCAATTGAATAGTATTGTTCTTATTAAAAAATGCTTTAAATCGAGAGCAAAAATTCAGATGAAAAAATCCATGGAATGGATCACTTAAAAAGCGAATAACAAATAATTAAGCATACTAGAAAACCTACTGTTTTAACATTAAATATAATTCTCAAGCTATTAAAATAAATATTGCAAATCCATCTAAGACAATATTTAGCAATAAAATAGTTTACCTGAATTGTAATATAAATTTTTTTATTTTTTAGATTAATTTCATTTGACAAATGACAAAATTGATTTAATAATTGTTATATTACCATGATTGAAATAATAAATTATCAAATCTTCTTCTCAAGAAACCGTGTTGTTTTTTTGTCCAATCTCCTTGTACATTTCTATACTACAAATGTCGAAATGTACAAAGGAACTGGAAATATGTATCGCAAGGAGGAACTATGAACAAAACGCTGCGTCTCTTCATGTGCATTGCAATGCTTGCCGTATTTGGCACAGCAAGCACTTTCGCACAAACATCTGCTTCCCAATCTGCCACATCAGCCGCTACATTCAGGCTTTTTGAAAATGACCTAGATTATGCCTTTGATGTGACACGATTCGGACTTGTAAAAAAAGACCTTTACTCGGCAAGCTTATGGAAGAACACCGAACTCAATCTGCTTGCCACAAAAAAAATCGGACCGCTCTACTTTGGATTTCAGTTTACTGGTGACTTATATAATAAAGTTGGTACATTAGCAACAACAAATACGGATACCGGGCTTAATTATGGTGATATGGTCGAGGTGACAACCCAAGAGCTTTTAGGTAACGATAACTCTGTGCTTGGGACCAACAGGACACGCAAGGAAAAGAAAGAGAACTCAACGAGCACCAGCAACGAAATCAACGCCTTTATAGGTGTGGGCAACGGGCTGGGTATTATAGCGACGGCATACCACTACAACAGCATTACCAAAAGCACCTATAATCCGCCAACTCCAATCTTTACTTCTGCTGCAGGCTGGGATGACTTATCCACAATTGCATCTGTTTCAGCAGCGAATAACAGCTTCCAGCAGATTACCAATGGCTCAAATGTGATTTGGGAGGAGTCGACCGAATACAAAGAGGGTTGGAACGGAAGTCACTACCTTCAGCCAGCAGCAACCGTTGGGTTCCGGTTCAATCTAGGAAAAGTAGTATTCCGACCCTACGCAGAGATCTGGGGAACGTTCTACACAGGTGGTTTCGACTCTGCGGAAACCTATTATAAAAAAGCGATAGGTTCAGGAAATCCAACTTATCAAGGAATCCCTGAGGTTGAAGAGTACAAGTATTGGGCATTTATAAATGGCACCAATTACACGGGGCTTGGAATCCTCGGCGGCGTTCTTGCAGATATGAACGGCATAACAGTTGGCGTTAGATATCAATTCTACAGCCGACTATATAGCAACAAATATATTGACCTTGATGGAAAGGAGAAAACAGTAGCTGGTACCACCTATACTTATCTGCATACTTCCTACTACACAGACGATACTGTTCCGAGGGACACCAAGGAAGAAGAGATAAGAGCCTATCAGACTACCGCAACAACCTACCTATATCAAATGCTAACACCTGTCATTTCTTACCACACATCGCCTTCTTCTGATGTCACTCTGGCATTTGCCTTCAAGCCTTCAATTTACCTCACTAATAAGACGTATCAGGAAACAGGCGAGAGCAAGAAAGTTGTCACCTATAACGATCCCAACGATGATCCCTCTAAGGATTATGTCGATACCGAGATCAAGAGCCATCAGGGAGCCAAGACAACCGCGGATATTTTTGAAGTGAAACCCCTATTGCAAGGCGCTGTTCAATATGCAATCAAACCTGGCAAACTCATTCTCAATCTTGGAGCCGAAGCCAGCATCGCCAATTTCATATCAGTTGCCCGCAATGTAACCCGCTCTGGCCTGGATAGCTATGAAAATATTAAGGTGTGGGGCGATGGAACTACTGTAAGAAATTATCTTTCTTCGCTTGGAACCACCAGAACGGAAACTTCCCGAAGCTTGGCGAATTTGAATGCCATGAGCCTGTCGGTAAAAGCAGGTCTTTGCTGGCTGTTCAGCAACGCGGTTCGGATGGACTTGCTATTCGGCAATGGTACCAGCTCAAATATTATCGATGCGAGTTCGCTTACCCTGCAATTTGTTATGACAAAGTGATGGAGGAAAAGATTATGAAACATGTATTTAGAGAATTATTAATCGCATTTCTGGTCCTCCTCATTGTTGGCGCCTGTTCTCAACCGTTTGCACCCACCAATCTGGACAGCACAGCCGCTGCATCTGCCCAGACAGGGCTCAATGACCAGCGTGTCAGCGGCATCAATCTTACTCCTACGATCGTTGCCGCGCTAACGACCGCTGCTGATCAATATGTTACCCTGACATTCACTAATGCGCATATCGACAAATCAACGCTCAGCGCCATCAAGTTTTGGACCTTGAAATCAACGGCAGCCAGTGATGGCGGCAGGGATCACTTGGCCAATATCACTCCAAGCTCACCAACAGTGCGATATCAAGGCAACAACACGGTCGTCATCTACAAACTTGATCTGAGCAATGCTGCTCAGATTTCTAACCGTATCGAACTCACTATCGATCCGACCGTATTGACCGCGAATAATGGTACGGTAAAGCTCAATAGAGATGGAGATGACTATGTCGGTGAAGCTAATGAGGACGAATATGTGACAGAACTAGCGGTCGGTGGATCTCCAGGGATCAATGCGGGAGGAGCAGCAAGGAATCCGCAAGCTACACTGGCCGTGGCTATTGGAGGATGGGCACTGGGATCAACTGCCATCACTGGTACATTTGCCGGTTCACCAACGATCGATAAAGCGGTATTGGATGCGGCATTTACAGTCCAGAAATTCAACCGAACCACGCTCGCATGGGATAAGGTAACACCCAGCAGTACCACGTATGCGGGAGGCGTGTATACCTTCAATCTCCCTGCTGCGATCGCTAATGGAGAGGTATACCGAATCATTGCCAACGAGTACGCAGTCGTGGAAACCAACCCTACCAATGGCTATCGCCGACGCCTCAATTTTGACAATAATGCTACTAAGAATATCGACCTCGGCCCCACCGCATTCGGAGCGGATGCGAGCTATAATACTACCGCTACTTATGCATTCACGGTCACGTTCGACGGCCGGAATCGCAATGGCTATATCGATGTCACAGTAGCGGGTATCGGTACCGAGGGACTGGATCCGGCTACAATCACCACTGACAACGTCAAAATATATGATACTGCAGACAACAAGTTCGTTGGCATCGATAGCATCGAGGTTTTCGCTTCAATTCCAGGTACTACGAAAAACGATAAAATTCGAATCCATTTGCCTGCCAGCTATACAAGACAGGTGCATGCATATGCATTGTTTGTTGGTCCGAACGCC
Organism: Spirochaetota bacterium; assembly: GCA_029265255.1. The sequence goes on along the minus strand of JAJUJQ010000009.1, from coordinate 1,266 downwards.
AAAGAACTTGGCAATACCACTGCGACAACCGATGACAAATCGCTGGGAGACTGGACCAATGTAACTATTTACCCACTTCTATTTAATGCAATTGTTGGTACAGGACAGATTTGAAAACTCTTTGAACAAAGGGGCCGCTCTTGCGAGCAGCCCCTTTTCTTATAATTATTACCCACGTTGATCTGCTGTTTTAGATATTTAGCATTATATTATTATATTATAATTTACTATAGATATCCGTGATAAACTCCAAATCTTTTAGAACAAACCGTTTGGAGGCATCCTCAATGCCTGAAGCATCGCCAATTATTCTTGTAGCTCGAATATAATATTCTTGGTTATGATTGCCCCATATCAAATCACAAGCAGTATTCCACTCTGATTGAGGATCCGTGCTGCTGCCCAAATTTGCAAGAATGTCGATTGCATGATTGAAATCGCCGACAGAAACATCCTGGAATGGCCGAACTTCGATTTGCATGATATAGGGAATCGAACACAGATGCTCCCCCTCCCCTGCATCGGCATTATACCGATAAACCTGATTTGTTCCGAAACTCGCATTCAGCCAGCCGCTGACTTTTCCACTCGAATTTAAATCGCAATCCACGATTGATAATGCCGCGTGCACACTCAACAGCATTTTTGCATCGGCTTCTTCACTTGAAGTTACCATCAGCATGGAAATTCCCGCTTCTCCATCAGCGTTGAAATCATCTTGACTAGGCTGATACAACCCGTTCATTCCAAGAAGGAATTTTGAAAAGCTGTTAAGGCTGCCAGACACCGCAAGATCGAGATGCTCAATCTCAAAATCTATCATTTGCGGTCCTAAACCAACCGGATCGATAGTAATGCCTTCATCACGCACATGGATTTCTGCATCGACGGTTACGGATTTTGGAGAAATTGTCGCATATCCATTTATTACATTTTCAATAGCATTTTGAAAATACATATCTCCTACCGTTAATGAATATAGTACCACTGATGTATCGTTGATGTCATTCCAATTTAGAGGCGGAATCCAATCACTTCCCATAGCGGGAAAATCCGCGAGTGTCACTGGTCTGTATATGCTGAGCCCATTGGGAAAGGCCAGTACAGAAACTGAATAAGGTGGACTAGGATAGAAGGAGGAGAGTCTACCATGAGGAAGAAGTTCGACGAGCAGTTCAAGGCAATGGCCGCATTGGAGGCCGTCAAAGAGGAAATGACCCTTCAGGAGCTTGCGGAGAAATACCAGGTGCATCCGAACCAGATCAG
>JAJUJQ010000053.1 GCA_029265255.1 Spirochaetota bacterium | reverse complement strand
GTTATAATAGCGCGACACAAAGGTGAGCGTCCTATTCACGAGGTTGCCGAGGTTGCCGATGAGCTCGCCGTTCACCTTCTCCTGGAAATCTGCCCAGGTGAAGGTGTAGTCTGATGTCTCAGGCCTGTTCCAGAAAATATAGAATCGCCATACATCCGCGGGGATACCGGTTTCCTGCGCGTCAGTTCCGAAGACCCCGATGCCCTTCGATTTGGAAAACTTCCCTGCTTCATAATTGAGGTACTCCGTGCTCGACATGTGGTGCAGCATTGTCCAACGCCGACCGCTGCCAAGCTGGCTCGAGGGGAAGATGACCGTGTGGAAGGGAATGTTGTCTTTGCCGATAAACTGGAAGAGTTCTACTTCTTCAGGGTTCTGCCACCACGACTTCCAATCGAAGCCCTTTTCTTTTGCAAGCTTCACGGTCATCGAGATGTAGCCGATCGGCGCGTCGAACCAGACGTAGAAGACCTTGTCTTCGAACCCTTTTTTAGGTACGGGAATGCCCCACTTCAGGTCCCGGGTGATGGCACGCGGATGGAGCCCATCGCGGATCCACGCCTGGGTCATCTGGATGGCGTTGTTCGCCCAAAAACCTTTGACGCTGGCCTCTTTCATCCACACTTCAAGTTTCGGGAGAATGGCCGGAAGGTCGATGTACAGATGTGTCGTGGACCGTGGTCTTGGTGTTCCCCCGCAGGTTGAGCATTTTGGATCTATGAGCTCCATGGGGTCGAGCAAGGTACCACACATCTCGCACTGGTCGCCGCGAGCCCCGGTGTAGCCACAGTGAGGACAGGTACCCCGCACGTATCGGTCTGCCAAAAAACGTCCACAGGCCTCGCAGTACAGCTGATCTATAGATTTGCTTGTGATATAGCCATTCCTGTCGAGATCAAGAAAAATGGATTGTGTCACCTCGGTGTGCTCAGGGGTCGACGTGCGACCGAAGGTATCGAAGGCGATTTCAAACCAACGATAGATATCCCGATGTATCGCATGAAATTTATCGCAGAGCTCGCGCGGGCTGATTTTTTCTTCAAGCGCCTTGGTCTCCGTCGCAGTGCCGTACTCGTCCGTGCCACACACATAAAGAGTCTCATAGCCACGGAGTCGGCAAAAACGAGCAAAAACATCTGCCGAAAGAACCTGAATGAGATTGCCAAGATGTGGAACATTGTTCACATAGGGAAGCGCTGAAGTGATAAGTCTTCGTTTCATGGTTTGGACAATATCCCTGCAGGCGGGGGCTGTCAAGAACAGGTCCGCGTGATAGTATTATCTGCGATGGTCGTATCAATGCTGCGCATGGTGCTCAAACTAGGCGAAACATCGACGATCAAGGACAAAAGAAAGGTTGTCCTTGCAATAAAGGATAAACTTCATCACCGATACAAGCTTTCGTGCGCTGAGGTCGACTTGCTCGATTCACTCACTTTTGCAGAGCTCGGCGCCGCCTTGGTATCGAACTCGCCGCAGTTCGGAGAAAAGGTGCTCAGGGATGCGGTAACATTCGTCGAAGACCATTACCCGGTTGAACTCTATGAAGTTCAAACGCATTATGAGATATATTGACGAAAAGGAATACACGAATGAGCAAATTTTGGCACACACCTTCCTTTTTCCTTATTTTCCTTATTGCCACCATCTGTGTATTGGGCCTCACTTCATGCATAGGCATAAATGCATCGGGCAAAATCGATGCGAAAGGGGCCGGGACGCTCTCCATCGAATACCAAATCTCCAAAGACTTTGCACAGCTCGGCGCACTCGAGTCCACTCCTCCCTTGCCGCTTCCCCTCTCGCGTGAGGACATCGAGCGTGGGCTGCGGGGAATGCGCGGCGTGACTTTGAAGGCATATTCACAGGGGGCACGAGGTGACAATTATCTTGTCTCGATGACGCTTGCATTCGAGTCGCCGTCGGATTTGGTGAAGTATTTGGACCCAAGCGGAAAACTTGCACAGTACCGGCAGGAAAATGGCCGTTCGCATCTGAAGCTTTCTTTTGGCGATGCCGTTCGGCCGCTTGACCCACAGATGCAGACGGAAATCGCCGAAAAATTGAAGTCGTACCGCTTCACGTTTAGCCTTGAAGCACCGCAAGCCGCTCCAGAGATATCGGTCAACCACGGAGATTTCTTTCATGTGACTTCATCTGGCAGAAAAACCACTATGGAATGCTCCATGACAGATATTATTACGAGTGCCCAAGCACCTGAAATCGATATCTCATGGCAATAGCAGTTTGACTATTTCATTTTTTAAAATAGAGATATAGAACTCATTTATAAAATATAATAATAAATAACGTTATTTATATATAGCTTGACTAATTCAATGGTTTCGATTAATTTTGCGCAAGCGGCGAATAATTTGTTCGTCAGCCCCTTGGTATCCATACTGGAGATTGGAGGAAGAACCTCATGCCCAAGAAGAAATTTGTGTATTCGTTCGGAGCAGGCGTCGCTGAAGGCGACGGCACCATGAAAGAGCTTCTCGGCGGAAAAGGCGCAGGACTGCACGAGATGACAAAAATTGGATTGCCAGTTCCGGCTGGATTTACCATCACGACGGAAGTCTGCGATCTCTATTATAAGAATGGGAAGAAATGGCCCGAAGGGCTTGAAAAAGAAGTCAAAAAGCATCTCACCCTCCTCGAAAAGACGACGAAGAAGACGCTTGGAGACCCTAGAGATCCGCTGCTTGTGTCTGTTCGCTCAGGCGCGCCTGTTTCGATGCCCGGCATGATGGAGACAATCCTGAATCTTGGCCTCACCGATGCCTCCGTGGAAGGGCTTGCCGCAAAGACGGGGAATCGCCGCTTCGCCCTCGATGCATACCGCCGCTTCATCATGATGTACGGTTCCACGGCCATGGGGATCGATCGTGAGGAGTTCGACAAGGCCTTCGACGAAATCAAGGAAAAACGAACTCGGGCTCGACTGCACGTAGATGCAGGCCAAAAAATCAATGATACCGATGTCAACGAGGACGAGCTCGATGAGCTCATCAAAGATTTCAAAAAGATCTATCGCCAACACATAAAGGCGGATTTTCCGCAGGACCCTTGGGAACAGCTTAAAGGGGCCATCGATGCGGTCTTCAATTCATGGATGGCGGAGAAAGCGGTGACGTACCGAAAAGTCGAGAAACTCGTCGGCATCAAGGGAACCGCAGTCAACGTCGTGCAGATGGTGTTCGGGAATAAGGGAGAAACATCCGGAACCGGCGTGTGCTTTACCCGGGATCCGAACAGCGGCGAGAACATATTCTACGGCGATTACCTTGTCAACGCCCAGGGAGAGGATGTCGTTGCAGGAATCCGAACTCCCATCAAACTCGCTGAGCTTGAAAAGCGCGATCCTAAAGTTTATAAACAGCTCGTCAGCATCCGAAAAAAGCTCGAGACGCATTATCGCGACATGCAGGACCTCGAGTTTACCGTCGAAGAAGGCAAGCTGTACATG
>JAJUJQ010000038.1 GCA_029265255.1 Spirochaetota bacterium | reverse complement strand
GCAGCAACAGCAGCAGACACCCCAGTTTCCTTTTAATTTCTTCTTTGGCCCCGATACTCCTTCTCCAGAGCAGTTCCAGCCCGAAGAAGGCCTGGGCTCTGGCATCATCGTGCGGAGGTCCGGCAAGACGGTCTATGTCCTAACGAACAACCACGTGGCGGGCAACGCTTCCAAGATCACGGTCAAGCTGAGCGACGGGCGGGAATTTGATGGTTCTCTGGTCGGGGCGGATGACCGAAAAGATGTGGCTCTCGTAAAATTCGAGACGAACGACACCGATATCGTCATCGCCAAGCTGGGTGACTCCTCGAAACTCCAGGTGGGGGACTGGGCCATTGCCCTGGGCAGTCCCTTCGGGTATGTCTCCTCTGTGACGGCAGGCATCATCAGCGCCCTCGGCCGCACGGGCGGTCCTGACGGGAACATTAACGACTTTATCCAGACCGACGCTGCGATCAACAAGGGCAATTCTGGTGGGGCGCTGGTCAACATCCGAGGAGAAGTCGTCGGCCTCAATACATGGATCGCATCTCCTACTGGGGGATCGGTTGGCCTTGGCTTCGCGATCCCCATCAACAATATTAAGGGCGCGATCGACGACTTCATCATGAATGGATCGGTCAAATACGGGTGGCTCGGCGTGAGCCTGTCCAACATCACTCAAGACAAGGCGAGCGCGAAAGAGCTCGGCCTCGAAGGCAAGAAGGGTGCCTTTGTCGGGCATGTCTTCTTGGGTGGTCCGGCGGATAAGGCCGGTATTCTGCCGGGCGATTTCATCACCGCAGTGAATGGTAAGGCAGTTCAGACCACCGATGATCTCGTGCGCCTCGTGGGCGACATCAAGCCAGGTACGACAGCCACGTTCAGTCTCATACGCCGCGGCATCCCGATGACCATCGGTGCGAAGATCGACCTGAGGAACAACGCTGTGGCCTCGAACAATGCCAATGTCTTTCCCGGCGTCACGGTGATCTCCCTGAAGTCTGATTCGGTGGATCAGAAGCAGATTCCTGGTGCGGTACGAGGCGCGCTAGTCGTCGATGTGTTGGCACGCTCTCCTGCGGCGAGCATGGGGCTGCGTACGGGCGACATCATCACCAAGATCAATGGGAAGAGTGTGGACGACCTCAAGGAATTCTATGAGATTCTCGCGAAGGAAGCCGAAAAGAAGCTCGTCTTCACCGTCACTAGAGACGACCAGACTATAGAGACCCTTGCGTATGTAGGGAAGTAAGTATATATTCCCTTCTTAAGAAGCGGGTTATTCCGTAGCAGGAAGCCTCCACGCGGAGGCTTCCCTTGTTTTTAAGAGGGGATTCTATGCATAAAGAATTTGTTCCTTATGACATGGTCCGAGACAATGCGATCAAGTTGGCGTATAGAATCTATAGAGATGGATTTATCCCCGACGTCATCTATGTTTCTCTGCGTGGCGGCGCATACATGGGCAATGTCATCAGCGAATATTTTAAGTTTGTGAAAGAGAGCGGGCGCCCCGTATTCTATGCTGCGGTCGTGGCTCGTTCCTACAGTGGCTTTGATCAACAAGAGATGATAAGAGTTGACGGTTGGACCTACAATCCGGACTTTTTGAGACATGGCGACAAGGTCCTGCTCGTGGACGACGTGTTCGATTCAGGCCGCACAATCAACTATCTTGCAAAAGTCATCATGGATCGTGGGCTGCCCCGCAGCGACGTCAAGATAGCGGTCCACGACTATAAGGTGAGGGCATATATTCCTCAGCACCTTCCCATCACGCCCGACTATTGGTGCAGAAAAATTGAAGTCCAATCGCCCGAGGATGAGCTCTGGATCCACTATATGAGCCACGAGCTCGAGGGATTGACTCAACAGGAAATCGCCGACCATTATTTGAGGGGCGATCCGGAATTGGCCGAGGCGATGCGCCTCGTCGCCTCGTGCTAGATGACGGTTCCGTCGGGCACTATCTGATTTTTCGGTATGATGATAATGTCATCCACGACATAGTGCGTGCTGTATTCTCCTTCGGCCCTCGGAATGGGGTCGATGCCGATCCGGCAGTTCGCACCGATGCGCGCATTTTTGTCGATGATCGCGTGGCGGATGATCGACCCACCGCCGATGCCAATGTTGGGGATGCACTTCCGACGATTTTCTGCCTTTTCCGCCTCGCTCTCATAGTAGTCTGCGCCCATGCACACCACGCCGTCGAGGCTCGCACCGCTCTCTATCACGGTGCGGATCCCCACGATGGAGCGCGTAATCGAGGCGTTCGTGATGATGCAGCCGTCGCTCGCAAGCGCCTGATTCAGGGTACAGTAGTTGAGCTTGGATGCGGGTAAGTTTCGGGCGTGGGTGTAGATCGGCTTGTGCTCATCGTAGAAATTGAATTTTGGGTTGATGTCCGTGAGCGCGATGTTGGCCTCGTAGAAACAGCGGATAGTCCCGATGTCCTCCCAGTAGCCGCCGAAGACATAGGTGTTGACTTTTTCTGTGGCCACGATGGAAGGGATGATCTCCTTGCCGAAATCGTTTGCGTCCGTCGCAAGCGCCTCTTCGATGAGGGGCGCGTCGAAGATGTAGATGCCCATGCTGGCGAGATACGGTTTTAGTGGATCGGCGTCGCTCGGCTTGAGAGCCTCTGGCACCACAAAATCGTGGATATCCTTTGTGGGACCCGGTTTTTCCAAGAAACTGTCTATGCTGCCGTCTGGCTTGATCTTCATGATGCCGAGGGAGCTTGCGGACTCTCGAGAGACCAGCGTGCCCGCGACGGTGAGGCGGCAACCTGACTCCACATGTTTTTTGAACATGTCGGCGAGGTCCATGCGGTACAGCTGGTCTCCCGACACGATGAGGTAGTGCGTCGGTTTGTGAGGCCTGAAGTGGATGAGGTTCTTTCTTACCGCGTCGGCGGTGCCCTCGTACCAGCCCGAGTGGGCCGGCGTCTGTTCCGCCGCAAGGATTTCCACAAATCCTTTCGAAAAATGGTCAAAATTGTAGGAATGGGATATGTGCAGGTGCAGCGATGCCGAGTTAAACTGGGTTAGGATGTAGATTCTCCTGAAGCCGGAATTGATGCAGTTCGAGATGGGGATGTCGACGATGCGATATTTCCCTCCGAAGGGAACAGCAGGCTTCGATCTCTCTTTCGTGAGGGGGAACAGACGGGTGCCTTTACCTCCTCCCAAAACGATCGAAAGAATTTCTGTCATATCTGCTCCTTTCCGGTTTCGTGCCGATTTACCTTTTTGTTTTTGATGACTACAGTATACCTTATGAACCCTGAAACGGCAAATACCATTTGTGACGAACTGGCCTCTTGGCTCGCCGGGCAACGCGCACTCGCGTGGTCGACGAAGCTGTCTGCACGGGAGCCCAACCTTGCACCTCTTCCGGAAGACCTGTCGCCCGTCCTCGTCCATGCCCTCGGCGCGAAAGGGATAAAGGCCCTGTACAGTCATCAGAGAAGAGCGTACGAGCTCGCGAGGGCCCGCAAGGACCTTGTCGTCGTGACGCCGACGGCTTCCGGCAAAAGCCTCTGCTACAATTTACCGGTTCTGCAGACCCTCCTTGAAGAGCCAGAAAGCAAGGCGCTCTACCTTTTTCCCACAAAGGCCCTCTCCCAAGACCAGCAGAGCGCGCTCAATGAGGTTGTCCTCGGAGGGCACATCGGGCTTGCGATCAACACCTACGACGGGGACACGCCTGCGGATATCCGCACGAAGGCGCGCACTTCCGGACGCATCATCATATCCAACCCCGACATGCTCCACGCCGGTATCCTGCCGAACCACACGAAGTGGGTCAAATTCTTCTCGAACCTGAGGTACGTGGTCGTCGACGAGCTCCACGCATACCGCGGTGTTTTTGGCAGCCACGTCGCCTCGGTCCTGCGGCGCCTCATCCGGATTGCGAAGTTTTATGGTTCTTCCCCAGTTTTTATCTTCTCTTCCGCCACGATCGCCAACCCGCGCGAGCTCGCCGAGCGCTCCATCGAGAGGGATGTGGCCCTCATCGAAGAGAACGGCGCCGGCAGCGGAGAAAAAGTCGTGCTCTGCGTGAATCCGCCGCTTGTGGATGCCGTTCAGGGGATACGGCGCTCAAGCTCCCTCGAGGCCGAGTCGGTGATGCTGTGGCTGCTGCGCAAGGGGGTCAGAACCATTCTGTTTTCAAGATCGCGCCTTCAGGTTGAGCTCCTCGCAAAGTATCTGAATCAGAAACTCGAGAATCCTTACAACCGAGACTTCGGCCTTATCGTGAAGCCATACCGCTCAGGCCTCTTACCCTCAGAACGGCGTGCAATAGAGCGAGGGCTGAGGGACGGAGATATCCACGGGGTCGTCTCGACGAATGCGCTCGAACTCGGCATCGATATAGGGGGCCTCGATGCAGCGGTCATTACAGGCTTTCCGGGCAGCATCGCCTCATTCTGGCAGCAGGCAGGAAGGGCAGGGCGGACATCTGGTCTTTCGCTCGCAGTCTACGTGGCCTCTGCTTCACCCCTCGATCAGTATTTCGCGGCCCATCCGGAATATTTCCTTTCGCGGTCTGCCGAGCATGCGCACATCGACGCGTACAACCCCTACATTTTTACCGATCAGCTCAAATGCGCCACCTTTGAGCTGCCCTTCGCGGAGGGTGAGGCATTCTCTCCCGATCCAGCGAACCAGAAGGCCGCCCAGCTCACACAAGAAGCGCTTGAATACCTTGAGGAAGAAGGAATCGTCCGACACACCGCCGGGAGCTATTTTTGGTCCGCCGAGGGATATCCCGGTGAAAAGATCTCGCTGCGCACCGCAACGACCGAGAATGTGGTCATCGTGGATGTGACCAAGGGGCGCCACGACGTCATCGGGGAGATGGACCGCCCGAGCGCAAAGGAACTGCTCTTCGAGAACGCCGTGTATCTTCATCTGGGGACACAGTATCAGGTGAAGAGGCTCGATCTGGAGAAGCGCCTATGCCTTGTAGAACAGAGCGACGTCGATTACTGGACGGATTCTATCGTGAAACGGGATATCGAGGTGCTGTCACGGGATGCAACCGAGCCGCACGGCCAGCTCCGCCTGATACTGGGCGATATTTTGGTGCGGGGCCAAGTGGAGAAATACAAGAAGCTCCGCTTCAACACCAACGAGAATGTCGGGTACGGCGAAATCTGGCTTCCCCCTGAGGAGATGCAGACACGCTCCCTGATGGTCGTGCTGGATCCGGAAGGGCAGAGCGGAGGGCTCCTGCGCAGCCTCCCGCCCGAAAAGGCGGACGGCATACTGCACAGCGTGACGGACCTCATTCGACAGCTCGCACCTGCGCGCGTCCTCTGCGACATCCACGATATCGGCATTGCTTCGCGCGTTCGGGACTTGTTTTTCTCGAGCCCCTCGATGTACTTCTACGACATGTATCCAGGGGGGACGGGCATCGTAGAGGCTCTCCTTCCAAACCTGAAGGAGACTATGGCCTCGGCGATTGAGCGACTTGCCGGCTGCCCCTGCGGAGGGGGCTGCCCATCGTGCATAGGGGTGGAGATAGCCAGCGCCGAGAACAAGGCGTTGGCGCTGCAATTTCTGAGGCTTTTGTACGGTGCACTGGTGTCATAAAGCTATGCTCGTGCTCGACTCGAAAGGATTTTCCCGTAGTTCGGCGTGTTGAGGGGGGCCACGGTGAACTTGAAAGATCGCCTTGCGCTGATAAAGAGCGTCAAAGACAAGGATGCCTTCTCGCCGCACAGGAAAAAGGACATGCCCCACGACTGGATCGAGACAGCTCCTTCTGTCTGGACGAGAGATGTGGACAGACCTTGTATTGGAGCGCCCGTCGTCTTCTTTCCACACCTCATGAGGCCGACTCCGATGCTCGAAGGTAGGCGCGAAGACCGAGGCGGCGCCGTCGCCAAGAGCGTGTATCCGCCGCCGGTTCCCGCCGAGCGAATAGTGTTTTTCGACCTTGAGACGACCGGGCTGTCGGGAGGCGCGGGCACCATCGCCTTTCTTTCGACGGTGGGACATTTCGAGGGCGCAGGCCTGGTGCTCAGGCAGACGTTTCTCAGCGATTATCCGGGGGAGCGCGAGTTTCTCGCCTCAGTGATCTCCCGCCTTGGTGAGGCCGAATGGGTTGTGACCTACAATGGGGCTGCCTTCGATATGCCGCTTTTGCAGACTCGCTGTGTGCTCAACAGGATCGCCATGCCGCCCGTCCGGCACATCGATGTGCTCCACGACTGCAGGCGTTTCTGGGGAAGAAAAGCCCTCTCTTGTTCCCTCACCTCGATGGAGGCCTTGGTCTTGAAAAAAGAGAGGGACGAGGATATCCCGGCGGCCCTCGTGCCGAGGGTATGGCTCGACTATGTGAAGACCGAGGCCCCGCGAGAGGATCAGAGCGCACTTTTGTCGCTCGTCTGGCAGCACAATGTGCAGGATGTGGTATCGCTCGCCCGGCTTTTCGTCCTCATAGAGTCTGCATACCGCGCGCCCGACAGCGCAGTGGTCCAATATGCCATCGACCCTGCAGGCCTGGCGCGCAGGCTGCTGAAGACGGGTAGGATGGAAGAAGCAAAGCGCATTCTGCTCATGGTTCGCGACAGAGCAGCGCTGTTCGAACTGACGGAGAGTTCGAGGATGAGGGCCTTGCGACATCTGGCCTCGATTGCGTGGAAGGAACGCAATAGGAACCTCTACGTGAATACCATCCTTGCCATGGACGGCAAGTCTCTCTTTGGGTGCGTGGCGAAGGCGAAGCTCTATGAACATTTCCTAAAAGATGAAGAAGAGGCCCTCGGGTGGGCGAAGAGGGCACGCGACATTGCGCTCGCCGAGGGGATGGAAGAGGAGAGTGCGGAGGTGGGCATGAAAGGTTCGGCACTCACCCTCGAAGCGATCGACCACCGCATCGCGAGGCTGGCACGGAAGATTGCAAAGATGAACAGCCTTTCCTCGCGTTAGTCTTCTCTGCTGGTTCTGGGTGAGCCTGCTGTTTGCTGAGGCCTGTGATACCCGGGCATGAGCGCTCGCTACGCCCCTCATGTTGTTGTGAGCGTATCTCCGAGCTGACCACAGGCCCCCATGACGCCGCGACCCCGGCTCATCCGCTGGACAGTGACGATGCCCTTGCTCTCTAGAATTTCAGAAAACCGCTTCACCTG
>JAJUJQ010000002.1 GCA_029265255.1 Spirochaetota bacterium | reverse complement strand
TGACCGCTAGATTGCGATATGTCGCAGGCCGAGAATGGGGCCAGAAGCGATATATGAACATGGACCTCCTGTTAGGAGTCGAAGTCGGGAACGAGGTGATCGGGGCATAGGCACGCACCAGGCGAGGGCGGCTCGACCAATATGCGAAAAAACGTTGACGTTATCATTGCATAACAGCATTTTTTATAACTATAATGCAAATATATTTCATTTCTTCATAATTACTAAATATTTGTAGCCGTGAATAATATATATATTTTTAATACTTATATTTTGAGTTATGGCAACTTATATTATTGATTATCTTTAAATTTAAATTATGCTTCTTTACACAAAATCTGCTACTTTTTATCTCGAAAATATTCAGAAATTACTAATCAATATTGAGTTATTGCTATTGATATTTTTCAATATTCCGTATTTTGATAAAGATCAAACAAAATAAAATTAACTCACTCAATAACAGAGTAATAGATCCTCCTAAAGTTGGCACTATCTTAATAATCATTAAACATAATAAAATACTAATAATTCCTGTAATAATTATATATTTTTTAAAATACTGCTTATAATTCATGCTCAACATTCCCAAAATACCAAAATAATAAGACAATCCACCCAAAAACACTACAGGACTTAATATTTTCATATTCCATTCTGCAACACTACTATAAAAGCCAATAATGATAAAAATAATATATTTAGAACTTATAAATAATAACAAAAATAAAGACAGATATATAAAAATAATAATATTAAAATATTTTTTATTAAATCTAAAGAAATATTGACTATCCTTTTTTAACTGTTTATTAAAATATGGAAACAAAGTATTACCAACCACATCTTGTAAACTTTGAACAATCTTTAAGATTTTCTCCGAAATAGAGTAATAACCGACAAGCTCATTTGTTGTAAACAGCCCCAAAATCACCACATTCGTATTTCTATAAAAAGAAGAAAATATCGTCGATACAAATATATGCCACCCTTCCCTGAGCTGGTTTACAATACTCGCTTTTGAAACAGGCCGCACTAGGATAGCCCAGTAGCGATACACAAGCCAGAGGCTTACTATACCCGCAATCACAAAACCAATGGAATTAAGGAGTGGCACCTTCCAAAAATCTTCCTGTGTCCGCACAAAGACAAAGATTGCAACGGTAAAAAGGCCCTTTGCAAGGATGTTTAGGAGCGTAATATAACGCATCCGCTCCATGCCCTGAAAAAACCATACCGGAAAGAGCACCTGCCCCAGCACCATGCCAAAGGAAAGGTAATAGATCGGCCAATCCTGGCGAAACTTGCTAAACCCGAACACAAGGCCGCTCATGAGAACAAGACTTACAATTAACAAGCCCATTTTTATAATCATGACCGAGCTAAAAATTTCCTGGAGCTTTTCCTTATTCTCACGGTGTATGGCTACTTCACGGGTTGCGGAAAGATTAAACCCATAATCCGTAATAATCTGAAAATAAGCAATTGTAGCCGTCGCAAATGAAAGGAGCCCGAACTTTTCTACCCCCACCACCCGTACTAAATAGGGAAAGGTTACAAGAGGGAGAATATAGTTTAAGCCCTGTAAAATGGAAAGGGATAGAAAATTTTCAAAAAGACAGCGGTAATCGCTGTTACTGCGTATTTTTTGTACAAGCGGTATATTCATGTTTTGATTTCAAATTGCATTCTATGAACCTTAGGAATACAGGACAGACAGTCAGGCTTGTTTAAGATAGAAAATCACAGACTTATTCTGACCGCAGGAGCACATACTGCGGCCTCTATGTGAGACACTGGCACCGCGCCCCATACTGCCGCGGCCGAAACACACTGGCATAGAATGGCGCGGATCTGTAGCCACCTTCGACCTTGTGGTCTTACAGGTGCTTTTTTTGTTCAATTACTGAACAATAACACGGAGTATGAAAAATCGCAAGAAGGAACAGAAAAATTTTCAATACTCAATTAAAATGTCCCCTGTTTTAACTCTTTTAAAATGTCCCCTTCTGATCAGGCAGAATAGGGAGCCAGCGCCTCCTTCTGTGGTGGTGTGTAAAGCTCGACATACGCGAGCTCGGTATTCTGGTAGAGGAGCTTCACGCGTCCATCTAAGAGTTCTCTGACGATGACCTGGGTCCTGGGTCGGGGAAGGGGCTTGTTGTGTCGCGTGATCTGGAAGAGCCTGCGGTGGTAGCTGACCACATAGTCATTGCTGAGCACTCGGGGGGTCTCGTAGCAGAAGATATCAGCAAGCGAAATCAACCTGTGCAGCGGCACGTGGGCATTCTCTGGCCGTACGGGTGGTTTGGCGAATTTCGCGTTGATGGCAGGCAGATAGTGCTCTTGCAGGAACCGATTCGCGTCCTCGATCGTCGATATGCCGGCAAGCCTGAGTTCTTTTACCAATCGGTCCTGGTAGACCGCATGACTGCGTTCCACACGCCCTTTTGCCTGTGGTGAATACGCCACATGCACCGCAATGCCCAATACCTCACAGGCACGCTCAAAGGGGCTTTTCGGCACGATTCCCTGCAACTGCTCCTCAATCGTCCGCTCTCGCGTCACCACAAAGGCGTTCTTGCGATCGCAGTACCGCTCCTGGGGAATACCGTAGTGCGCAATCCAACCCCACAAACGTTGCATCGCCGCGGCCGTAGTCTCTTCTTCACAGAAAAAGGCATGACTGATCCCCGTCGCATCATCCACCATGTTCATGAGGCAACAAGGCGCACGCCGTCCCTCAAACCAGTCATGATGACTGCCGTCACACTGCAACAGCTCCCCAAAACACGCCCGCCTTTCCCGTCGGCTGCGATAGGATTCCCTCCGTCGTTGCGTACCCCATACCCCCTCGGCGCGCAACCATCGCCTGAGCGTCTCATGGTCTCTCGCAATCCCATCACGTGCACGCAGCTTCTCTGCCGCAAATGTCGGCCCAAAGTCCCGATACCGCTCCTGGTAGAGGGCGACGACCCGCGTGCGAACACGCTCCGCATAGGCTCTCCCAGAGGGTTTCCCCTGGTTCCGGTGGATAAGCCCCTGATCCCCTTCCTCCACATACCGCCGATACAGCCGTTTTGCTTGCCGATATGACACCTTCATCATGTTCGCCGCGGCCCGCAGACTCAGCTTCTTCTGCACAACTTGCTCGAGCACCTTCGCTCGTATGAGCTCTTTCTGTCCCATTGGTAGTTTCCCGGCCATCTCCTTCTCCTGCCAGGTGGTCTTGCAAGGGGACATTGTAATTGAGTTCACTAGGGAACATTATTATGGAGTTTCAACACTATTCTCTCACGTTTTCCGCTGCCCATAGCTCGAGCGGGCGAATTCGCGCAGCGCTTCGACTTCGGCGAGGCTTAGGGTATGAGGTGTGCCTATCTGTCGCGCGAGCAAATACATGTGTGCGGTCTTTTCAACGAGCGCTGCGATTGTGATAGCGGTGCGAAGATCCGGCCCGACGCAGACTGCTCCATGGTTGGGGAGGAGCACCGCGGCACGATCGGCGAGGGCTTCGACCACATTCCGGGCGAGTTCAGACGTGCCGGGGAAGGCATAGCGGGCACAGCTGACCCTTTCCCCCACAAGGGTGGCAAAGTCCTCGGTAAGCGCAGGGATATCCTGGTGTGTCACGGCGAAGGCGCTCGAGTAAACCGCGTGTGTGTGAATAATGGCGCAAACATCAGTGCGCGCGCGGTAAATTGCCAAGTGGAATGGTGTCTCAATCGATGGCCGCCTACAGCCCGCGAGGAGCCGTCCATCCAGGTCCAATACCACAACATCCTCAGGAGTGATCCCCTCGTACGGAATTCCGCTTGGCTTGATGTACACAAGGTTTGTGGCAATATCTCTTGTGCTTAGGTTCCCCCAAGTGCCAACGGTCAACCCCGCCGAAACCAGCGTTCGGCCAGCCTCAACGATCGCATCCCTGAGCTCTGCTCGAATCGCAGTGGACATGCATGCCCCCTTTCGGTCTTCAGTATACCTCACTGCGTGGCGTGCCGATAATCAATATATGTCCGATGTGTCTGTACCCGGCACCCCAGCCCATGCTAGCATGCCGTCTGTGGCAAAGACACCCATCTACGACGAATCGAAGATCAAGACACTGTCGTCGCTCGAGCATATCCGCCTGCGAACCGGCATGTACATTGGCCGTCTGGGTGACGGTTCGAGCCCTGACGACGGCATCTATATCCTCCTTAAGGAGGTCATCGACAATTCAGTCGACGAGTTCATTATGGGAGCGGGGGACCGCATCATCGTACGCATCGAAGGCAACCGCGTGTCCGTGCGAGACTTTGGCCGAGGCATTCCGCTCGGCAAGGTGATCGACTGCGTTTCTACCATTAATACCGGCGCCAAATACAACGACGATGTATTCCAGTTTTCGGTTGGCCTCAATGGCGTCGGCACCAAGGCTGTCAACGCGCTCTCGAGAGAGTTCCGCGTGGTCTCATATCGCGATGGGCGCCTGTTCGAAGCTCGTTTCGAACGCGGTGTGCTCAAAGATAGCCGCGAATCCGGTACCCGAGAAAAACCAGGGACCTTGGTCGAGTTTGTCCCCGATGACGCCATTTTCGGCGACTTCGCATTCAATTTCGAGTTTCTGGAAAAACGACTCTGGAACTACGCCTGCCTGAATCCCGGCCTTGTGCTCAGCCTGAATGGCAAGGAATTCCGCGCGGAAAAAGGCCTCTTTGACCTGCTTTCGACCGAGCTGGGCGACAGCCCTCTCTACGATATCGGATGGTACCGCGGTGAACGGATCGAATTCGCTTTTACCCACACCCGGGAGTACGGCGAGGAGCATTTCTCTTTCGTGAACGGTCAATACACCTCCGACGGGGGCTCACACCTCTCGGCCTTCCGCGAAGGCTTTCTGAAAGCTGTCAACGAATTCTATCAGGCTTCCTACAAGGGCGAGGATGTTCGAGAAGGTCTTGCCGCGGCGATCAGTATCCGGATCAAGAACCCCGTGTTCGAAAGCCAGACAAAAAATAAGCTGGGCAATGCCGACATACGGCCCTGGATTCTGCAGGAAGTGAAGAAGGGTGTCGATGAAATTCTCCGGCGGAACCCTCAGGCCGCTAAAACCTTGCAGGAAAAAATCCTCACCAACGAGAAACTGCGTACCGAGCTCAATATCGTGCGCAAGGAAGCCAAGGAGGCCGCGCGCAAGATCGAGCTAAAAATCCCAAATCTCAAGGACTGCAAGATGCACCTTGGTGATGGCGCAGGCGGGGAGCGCTCCACCCTCTTTATCACCGAAGGCCAGTCGGCCGCGGGGAGCATGGTGAGCGCCCGCGATGTGCATACGCAGGCTATCTTCAGCCTGCGCGGCAAGCCCGAGAACATGTTCAGCCGGCCGCGCTCCGCGATTTACAAAAACGAAGAGCTGTACAACCTCATGGTGGCTCTCGGCATTGAGCACAGCGTCGAAAACCTGCGCTACGCGCGCATCGTGATCGCCACCGATGCCGATTATGACGGCTTCCACATCCGAAACCTCCTTCTAACTTTCTTTCTCACGTATTTCGAGGAGCTCGTGGTTCAGGGGCGGGTCTACATTCTCGAGACCCCGCTTTTCCGCGTGCGCACTAAAAAGGAGACGCGATACTGCTATTCCGCGAAAGAGCGTGACGAAGCGGTGAAAGCGCTGGGAGCCGGCGCGGAGGTGACTCGCTTCAAGGGCCTAGGAGAGATCAGCCCAACCGAGTTCGGCCAGTTCATCGGAAATGACATGCGCCTTGTGCGGGTCGACATCCAGACGCTGTCTTCCGTGCCGGGATTGCTCACATTCTATATGGGAAAGAATACTCCGGAGCGGCGCAATTTTATTATGGAAAACCTGGTAACCGAACTCTGAGAAAACGGGGGAACGTGTGGCATACCTCAAGAAACTGATGCAGGATAATTTCCTCTACTACGCTTCCTACGTTATCATGGACCGGGCTATCCCCGAGCTCGACGACGGGCTCAAGCCAGTCCAGCGCCGCATCCTCCACTCGCTTTTTGAAATGGATGATGGCAAGTTCCACAAGGTCGCCAATGTCGTCGGTCACTGCATGAAATATCACCCGCATGGCGACGCGTCGATTGCCTCGGCGCTTGTGGTGCTGGCGCAGAAGGGCCTTTTTATCGATACGCAGGGCAACTTCGGGAATCCCGTGACGGGTGACGAAGCCTCGGCCCCGCGCTATATCGAATGTCGCTGCACTCCCTTCGCGAAGGAAATTTTCTATCGGCCGAAAATCACGACCTACGTCGATTCATACGACGGCCGTAACAAAGAGCCGCTTGTGTTTCCGGCGAAAATTCCGGTAATCCTTATCCTTGGCGCAGAGGGCATCGCAGTCGGCATGAGCACAAAGATTCTGCCGCATAATCCGGTAGAAGTGCTCAAGGCTGAGATAGCCTGTCTGCAGGGAAAATCCTTTACCCTTCTGCCTGATTTCGCAACGGGGGGCGTCGCCGATTGTTCGGACTACGCGGATGGTACTGGTCGCGTGCGGATACGGGCGACTCTGGACACCACCGATCCCAAGCGCATCGTCATCCGCGAGGTGCCCTTCGGCTCGACGACTGAGAGCCTCATCGCGAGCATCGAGGAAGCGACACGGGCGGGGCACCTGAAGATCGCGTCTATTTCTGACTTTACGACCGACAGGGTTGAAATCGAACTCAAGCTGGCGCGTGGCGTGTATTCCCAGGAAGTGGTTGATGCGCTCTATGCCTTTACCGAATGCGAAAAGTCGATTTCCTGCAATTGCCTGGTCATTAAGGACGAAAAGCCGGCTCTCATGACCGTGTCGGAAATAGTTCGCTACCATGCGGGGAAGCTGCTTGCGCTCCTGCGTAGGGAACTGGAGATCGAGCGTGACGAGCTCAAGGACGAGCTTTTTGCGCGGACGCTGGAGCGGATTTTCATCGAGGAGCGCATCTATAAAGCGATCGAAAATAAACGCACAAGTGAGACGGTGATAAAAGCGGTGATTGACGGGTTCAAGCCAATCCGCAGAGAGCTCGCGCGCGAGGTGAATGAGACGGATGTGGAACGGCTGCTTAAAATCCCCATTCGCAGAATTTCTCTGTACGACATCAACCGGGCAAAGGATGAGATGCAGAAGCTGGAAGGAAAACTCGCTGAGGTGGAGCGCCACCTGGCAGACCTGGTAAGCTATGCCATCGAAATTCTGAAAAAGTATCTCAGCATGCTTGAAAAGGACTGGCCACGGCGCACCAGGCTCACGACCTTCGAGAAGGTCGAGGCGAGAGAAGTGGCGCGGCGGGATATTGCCCTGCGGTATGATCGAGAATCGGGATACCTGGGAACAGAGGTGTCCGGAGAAAAGGTGCTGGAAGCGTCGATCTACGACAAGGTGCTGGTGCTTCGAAAGAATGGCATTTACACCGTGATTTCCATGCCGGACCGATTCTTCGCCGGGCAGGACATCCTGTGGATTGAGGTTGCGGACAAGGAGCGGCTAGCCGCGACGCCGCTGACGCTGGTCTACACGCTGCAGGGTCATGAAGGAGCCTATATCAAGCGTACGATCATCGATGCCTGGCTGACAGGCAAGGACTACAGCCTCGTGCCGGAAGGGGCGAGTGTGATCGGGTTCTCAGTGCGCGATGATTACTGTTTTTCTCTGCAATACGCGCCGAAGTCGCGGCAGAAGAAAACCCGGGAGGACTTCAGCGCGGACCGTTATCCCATACGGGGTCGGCTGGCGAAGGGCATTCGTTTGACGACGAGGGTTGTGATCGGATGCGCTTCGATTGAGCGCGCGGAGACGGCTGGCAGTAATGAAGAACAAAAGCCTTCTCCATCAAACAACGAACCTCCTGCAAGCGTACCTACTCCCGCAAAAGCTGCAACACGGAACACAAAGAAAGACAAGCCCAATACGCGTTTCGAACAGTCTCCGAAGACTCCGCGAAAGAAAAAAGCCACATCATCGAAACCTGCGGACTTCTCAGCAGGCGGGACAGCCTCTGCGGCTGCCCCAGATCAAGAACCTGATCTGCCATTCGACTCTCCACTACCAACGCAGCAAAACCCGCGCAGAGGGCTTTTAGAAATAGCGAGAAAAAAACACAAGCAAGGCTGACCTAAAGGAGCGCCCCATGCACGCGAGCGTCATTCTCGCCCACCCGTATCGGCACAGCTTCAATTACGCGCTTTTCCTGCGAGCCCAGGAAGCGCTTGTACGCAGAGGTATTCGCGTCTGGGCGCATGATCTGTACGCGGAAGGCTTCAATCCGGTCATGACCGAAAGCGAACTAGGCAAGGCGCCGCCGCAGGATGCGCGTGTCATTCGCTATGCACGCGAACTTTTGGATTCCGATCTCCTCGTTTTCATTCATCCCGACTGGTGGGGCATGCCGCCTGCAATCCTCAAAGGGTATATCGATCGCGTTCTGCGGCCGCCCTATGCCTACGATTACGACGAGTCGCTGCCTGGCGCGCCTGCCACAGGAAAACTCGGCGGCAAGCGAGCCATCGTGTTTGTCACCGCGAATACCGATGCCGAGCGAGAGCGAGAATATTTTGGCGATCCTCTGGAAAAAATTTGGCTACGCTCGGTATTTGGTTTCTGTGGTATTGAGAAGGCGGAACTTTGCATGTTCCGGGTGATTTCGACAAGCACGGAAGCAATGCGGCGCGTATGGCTTGATGAGGTAGAAGACCGAATACACGCCATGCTCGATGGAATATAAATGAATGCGTCGCGTCGGCGGTTACGGGGCAGCGTAGGTGATGGTCAGGATGTCGGTGTAGGTGCCAGATTCATAGAAATCACTCGCCGCAAGAATCTGCATCGCAATGGCAAACTGGATCGTCCCATTTGTTTTCCTGCTGCAGGCGATGGTCTGCTCACTGGTGAGCTGCACAAAACCAGACATGATCGCTGGAGTTCCGATTACTCCATTATAGTTGCCGGTTAAAAGGGTTACCCGCAAATAGTATGGAATTGAATCTGAACCTTTTTTAATCACGCCCTCATTCTGCGAACCAAAGCTGATGTGAAAGTTCTTGGAGCTGCCGGAATTGACGTACATGGTACCCTGATTGTTGTTCAAATAGGCAGTGGTACCGTCATTGGCGTAAATGATCTCCCAGACATAGTTGTTTAGAGTCAGATTCCCGCCCACCGGCGAAACGATGACGGTTACGTCAATCCCCGCACCTTCAGCAGAAATGAGCGCGAGGAAAAACGCGACAACCAGAATAATACTTTTTTTCATTGCGATTCCCATGTTCCATGCCGCATAATATATTCTACGCGGCATGGAACAACAGGCCGCGGCTGCACAGTATTTATCGTATCAGGAGGCAGTGATACTGATGGTGATCGTATCGGTATACGCACCATCCACATAGTAGTCAGTGTACGCTTCGATGTTGAATCCTATAGGAAAATCTTTGCCCGCTATCGGAGTTCTCGCCTTAAATACAATAGTCTTATCTGAGGTAAGTTGAGTATAGGAGCTCAGGTTGTTGGTCTGAACACCGGCAGCCCATCCTGACGTATCGACCTTTACCTTGTAAGGTATGGTGTTGCTTCCAGAGACCAAGGTGCCGCTGTTGCTTGACGTGAATGTCACCGTATAGGCACTTTTGCTCGATTTGACCGTAAGGGTGCCCTGGCTGTCATTGGTTATGGCAGTGCCGCTGTTATCGAGCGCAATTGTCCATGTCGCACTATTGACGCTGACCTCCAGCTTTGTTGCTGCGTTCACCGTGATACCGATTGATGCAGCCCATGCGCTACCCGCAATGAGGGCCAGCGCGAAAAGAACAGATACCAACTTTTTCATAGGTGTCCTCCTATAAGTATTTTATTCTAAGAATATTATAGCCATTTTGCCCCACAAGTCAAGGGCATGATGAATATTCGTTCAAGATTTTTTTAAAAGAGGCAGGCCTAAAATTATCGCTCGCGCAGCTAGAAAGGCGCGGACGAAAGCGATGAGCCAACCGAGGACTCAGACTTTCTGCTCGCGCAGCAGCAAATCCTCGTACCGTTCTCTTCTGATTGAGAGGCGGGATTTGCTTTTACGCACCATAATGAGCGGCGGTCGCGGTACTCGGTTATAATTGCTGGCCATCGCCATGCAGTAGGCCCCAGTTGAGAAGAGCACGATGAGGTCACCAGGCCGGGGCTCGGGAAGCTCGATATCTTGCGCAAGGATATCACCCGACTCGCAGTAGCGCCCGGCAATTGTCACGCGCGCAAGGGGGCGATAGGAATCCTGCGACGAAGTGTCTAAAGGAATGAGTGCTGCATGGTACCGCGCGCCATACAGCGCAGGCCTGATATTGTCGCCCATACCACCATCCACCGCGACATAGGTTCGGATGCCGGGAATCTGCTTGACGGCGATGACCCGATAGAGTGTGAGCCCTGCTTCCCCCACGATCCATCGCCCAGGCTCGATGGCGCAGGAGGGCATGGGCAGATGCGTCCGCTTGCTCCACTCCCGAACCATGGCCATCATGGGATCAATAAAGTGTGAAAGTTCCGGTCCTTCATCTTCAGGCAGATAGCGGATACCAAAGCCGCCTCCCATATTCAGCTCCTGCATAACAAGGCCGTAATTGCGCGAAAGGCGCGTCGCGAAGTCGAGTACAATGCCGAGCGCCACGAGGTGAGAGCGGTTGTCCATGAGCTGCGAACCAATATGGAAGTGCAGGCCTTTCCACTCGACATGGGGACAGTCCTTCAGTGCCTGGATGTAGCGGGGTGTCTCGGACGGCTCGAGCGGAATACCGAATTTCGAGTCAAGGCTGCCTGTTGAAATGAACCGATGCGTATGGCTGTCGACGCCGGGAGTAACGCGGAACCATATTCCCTGGGTACAGCCCGCAGACCGCGCGCGCTGCTCAATCCGATAGACCTCTTCGAGGTTATCGACCGCGATACGACCAACTCCCTCCCGGACCGCGTAAGCGATTTCATCATCGGTCTTGGCATTGCCATGGAATACGATATTTGCCGGGTCGATTCCCGCTTTCAGCGCCGCGAAAAGCTCCCCGCTGGAGACGACATCCACTCCCAGGCCTTCTTCCTTTATGATGCGGAGAAAGTCGAGTGTCAGGAACGCCTTGCTCGCATAGTAAGCGCGCGAGCCCGGATAGCGTTCGGTAAACACTTGTCTGACCTGCTCGCATCGATCCCTCACGATACTCTCCGACATGACATAGAGCGGTGTACCCCATTGGTTGGCAAGGTCCGCGAGGTCAGTACCATCAAAGCGCATGCGCCCATCGTTAGACTCGATGCCTTCCGGAAATGGTCTGTCCATGTGTTCCTCCGGTTCGGATTTCAGCTGAATAAAGCCACTATACCGCCCGTACGCTTGCCGGTACAATAGGCGCATGATCAGACCGATTATCGGTATCACCAGCGCTCTGGACCGTACAAAGCCGCTGGTGTACTGCTCGCTCAAAGAATCCTATGTTGAAGCTATCAGTGCAGCGGGAGGTGTACCGGTCATTCTGCCTGCTGTCGATCCCTCGCTGGTTGACTCGATTGTGGACCGAATTGACGGCATTCTGTTTTCTGGAGGCGGCGATATCGCTCCCTGGCTGTTCGGGCAGGAACCAATGCCAGGACTGGGCTCCTGGGACACACAGAGAGACACGTTTGAGCTGGCGCTCTCCCGCGCTGCGTGGGAACGCCGGCTTCCCATGCTCGGTATCTGCAGGGGATGTCAGGTGATGAATGTCGCGTTGGGCGGCAGCCTTATCCAGGATATCGGGAGTTCAGTTCAGGGAGCGCTGCTGCATGACGCACCGGTGCTTCCTCATGAACTCGCGCATGAGATTGAAATTGAGGAAGGCTCAGTGCTCGCGCGCCTGTTTATGGCTTCATTGCTGCGAGTGAATAGCTTTCATCATCAAGCGGTCGATCAGCCCGCTCCCTTGCTCACAGTGACCGCGCGAAGCTCTGATGGGGTGATCGAAGCGCTCGAGGCCCGGGACGGGCGGTTCGCGCTTGCGCTGCAGTTCCATCCGGAAGGCTTGTTCGATCGTTTCCCTGCATTCCTCGCGCCATTCCGCGCACTTGTCGAAGCGGCAACAAAGAACGAACAGACTGGATGAGGAAATCACCGAGCCGGGTCATTGATTCATCGTTGAATCCTTTTGCCTAAGATAATCCTGCCTATGCAATCCCCCAATCGCCGGCCACAATGGCTCAACTGCTGGCGGCGATGGTAATGGTAATGGTATCGGTGAAGTCGGTGCCGCCTTCGAGCATGTCGGTGGTCTCAGGAATCTTGATGTTCATGGTGAGGGTTCTACCCGCGGCTGACGTCTTCTGGGTAAATTTGATTGAGCGGATGGTCGACAACTGAACATACGACGAAAGATCGTTCTGACTTATGCCCACGCTTGAGCTGGGAACTATCTGGACAAAATAGGATAGGCTTTCTCCTACCGTTGCGTTTTGCATGACTCCGCCATTCATCGATGAAAAGCGAATCTCCCAGTTGCGAATGTTGGAAATCGCCGTGAGGGTGGCGGCAGGCTCGATGAGCTTTTCGATTCCCGCATAGGTAAAGCTAATGGTTTTTGATGTGCCGCTGTCTATGAGAAGACTGAGCTTTTGATCAACGCTTGCGGTTAGAATAGCTGAGACATTTCCACTTGCAAAGCCGGCGCTGGCGAGAAACAGCGTCAACAACACAATGGAAAAACTTCTCTTCATAGTCACCCTCAACTTTTATAAATTTCACCA
Organism: Spirochaetota bacterium; assembly: GCA_029265255.1. The sequence continues at coordinate 329,896 of JAJUJQ010000002.1, read as the reverse complement.
AACAGTTTTATTGATAATAATATCGGAATTTCTCTCGAATATGTCAAGACCTTTTTTAGACTTGTTCTTTGGTGGGCATAGATATTTCTCATTTACTGAGGGTATGAAACAAGTTCGTGCAGGGGTTAATGAGGTAATTGCGCGGAGCAGCTGTTGCCAGACTTAATGGCGAGCGAGACTCAAAACGAGCTGATCACAGTAAGCCCCTCGAGGCATTGTGACGGTCGGGGAAAAGAATGACACTTGAATCAGCACAGGCAGGCCCTCTTCGAGGGTGGGAGACTGAGGCGCGCTTGTCCATGGACGATCAAGCAGCACTGAAGGATTCTGCAACGCTGGAATCGAAATGCTGTAGGCGATTCTATACTGGGGATAATCCTTATTGACTACATACCCATGATTGGCGGATTGAATACGCAGCGTCCACCACGCACGACTCATCACGACGCATTGCACGTCGAATACATCATTAACACTCGATTGATCGAACACGATATCAAGCTGGGAAGGGCTAATGGACATGAGGTTCTGTGCTTCCACGGTTGCAGAAAGAATAACCGCCCCAGTGTTCTGCATCGAACCGGGTATTTGCGCTGCCAGGCTTGCCCCTGCGATCACAGTGCACACAAGAGCAACGCATGCCTTTTTCATGGCCCCCCGCTTCAAGCGCTCGCTTGATTTTCAATGCAATTGTAATGCAATTAGCGCCATTCCGCAAATGTATTCTAAAAATCCCCGCAGCCTAGATACGGATGTCGGATTCCACAGCGGCTTTTTTGAAAATTCCCTCCCACGGGGACCCTTCCCGGTAAAATACGGGAGGCTTACCGAGCGGAGCATCGACAAGCTTGTCACCAGGTTCGGAACGGCTCCAGATTTGGTGCTGTGTCCAAAAATGACGCCAGGAGCCGCCAGGAAAATGAACCGTACGGGAGACTGCCCCTTCCACCATGACAGGCGCGACAAGAAGGTCGGGACCAAGGAGGTACTCATCATCGATACGCCACGCAGCGGGGTCTTCGGGATAGTGCATAAGAAGCGGACGCATGACCGAGATGCCGCGGCGCTCATTCTCTGCCACACAGGCTTTGAGATAGCCGGCCAGCGCGACATGGACGCGCCCCATTGCAGCCAAATGCGCGAGCGTCTCGGAATCTGAATCGAACTGCCAGTTTTCTGCGGGCCGGTTGCCTTCATGCGTGCGCATGAGAGGGCTGAAGGCTGCCTGTTCTGCCCAGCGCATGAAGAGTTCCTTTGTCCGGCGCATGCCAAACAGCGTCGTATAGCCGCCAATGTCGCTGTGATGCAAGCCGTGGCCGCACATAGCAAGGCCGAGCGCAGCGCGGACAGCGCTCGGCAGACCGTCATCATTCGACCAGTCGACGTTCTGGTCCCCCGCCCACATCATGGGACACCAACGCTGGCTGCCAGTAAAGCCCGCACGCATGAAATAGAGTGCTTCGCGCTCGGCCCCGGCACGGCGAACCGCTTCGTGATTGCAGCGCGCCCAGAGTACAGGCCAGAGGTTGTGCGCGCGGAGGGCGGGCGTGCCATCATACAGGGCGGCATCGGTGGGAAGGTATTCGCCAAAGTCAGCCATCCAGCCGCTGGCGCCCAGGCTGAGGATCGTGCGGGCCAGGGTGTCGGCGTACCAGTTGAACGCCGCGGGGTTAGTCAGATCGACGATGCCGGCGTCGAATTCTCCAAAGTCGACATAATAGTCTTGGCCGTGTTTGTTTTTTACTAGAAAACCGCGGGCGGCAGCTTCCTCGCACAGCGACCAGCCTTTGCCGACGTAGCAGTTGGCGTAGACGAGGAAGCGGATGCCTTCATGCCGCCAAGCTTGGATGGCGCGATCGAGACCGGGATAACGCTCAGGGTTCCAGACCCAGTTCCAGCGAAGCCGCTGGCCGAAGCTCGTCATATTGATGCCTTCCCAATCCTGGGCCCAGATGCCCGCGACCGGAACGCCCGCTGCCTGGGCCTGGCGCAGTTTTTGTTCGCAGACTTCAGTGCCGCCTTGGATGCCCAGGATGACCCCTTCGTACGCCCAATCGGGAAGCGGCGGCTGGCGACCAAAGAATGCGCTCAAGTCTTCGAGGAGCGCGGGCATGTCGGGATGCGCGAGTGCCTGCGTGGGGATGGACCCGGACTCGGCCTGTCCAATAATCAGCGCCTGGGGGAGTTCCCAGCAGAACAGCTCGTGCCGGTCGGGCCGGCGGAAATCGAATACCGCGTAGGCGCTGCTGTCCATGTGGACCCAGTAGCCATCGGAAGAGACGAAGGTCGGCTGGGGGAAGAATGTCCACCAGTAGTCGCCGCCGGCGTGGTCAGCGAGGTCTGCCTGGTGAGTAATCCATGTGGATTTATTGCGCCCTACCCCTTGCTCGCTCGTCCAGAGTGGAAAGCGCCGTCCACGTAGGTCGAAATACGAAAACTGCTCGCCACAGCCATACACATGTTCTTGGGGCCTGGCAGGCAGCGCGATGCGCACCCGGCTGGCTCCCTCGGCACCATCGAGACGCAGCACAAGCCGCCCTTCTTCGATGCATGCGTGGATTCGGATGCGCCAGCGCCCGCCTGCGCTCCAGCACTCAATGGTGACTGCCCTACCCTCATCAAGGCTGACCAAGCGCCACTCCTCAAGCGGGCAGAGCTCGAGGATATCATCCTGTATGTCGAAATTGCCATGGTGCATGGCAATGGTCGCTTCGCCACGGCCGACATGAAAGAGCGGCGCGTCCCGGCGATGCGCAAGCGCGAGGCGGGTATCGGCATAGAGCTCGAATCCGTCCTCGCGGGCGGTGACGGTTAATGTTCGAATGGCCATGAAACCTCCGCTGCTGAAGCGCTAGCCCTTGACGCCGCCCGCGGTAATGCCGCGGATCAGGAACTTCTGCATGCCAAGGGTGAAGATGAAGACCGGCACGAGCATCATCGTCCCAGCCGCGCAGGCTTGGCCCCAGGTAAGCGTTTCGCCACCCAGCAGCCCATTGATCGCGATGGGGGCGGTTTTGGCCTTCACGCCAGTCAGAATGAGCGCGTACATAAATTCGTTCCATGAGTTGAGAAAGGCAAATACCGCCGCAACGACCAGGCCCGGCGCCACGATTGGCAAGAAGATGCGAAAGAAGACCCCTGGGCGCGAGCAGCCATCCACCATCGCCGCTTCTTCGTACGCGCGATCCACCGCGGTAAAGAAAGGCAAGAGCAGCCAGATGACATAAGGCACATTAAAGCTGGTATGGGCAAGCGTGATACCACCGATAGTGTCGCGGATGCCCGCCGCAGAAAACATAAGGTACAGGGAGATGACGAGCGAGATCTGTGGCAGCATGCGGAACACGAGAAAGCTGTACGCAAGGCTATTGCGCCCTCGGAAATGAAATCGCGCGATGCCATAGGACGCCATGGCACCGACCAGCACGGAGACGCCGGTAGACAAGAGACCTACGATAATCGAGTTCTTCATGCCCAGTCGGAATCCGGGGTTTTTCAGCACAAGCTCATAGCTTCGAAGCGTGAGCTGGGAGAGCCTGAAGGGCTGTCCTGACAGGATATGGATATCGCGTCTGAATCCATTGAGCACTGTGATGCCAATCGGATACAGTTCGATGGCCAGGACCACAAATGCCACCGCTGCGATAAGAATATTCAGAACAATCTTGCGTGTTTTTTTATTGCTGCTCATCATCCACCTGCCTTTTCCTCAAGTACATCGAGCGACATGTTGCGCCTCACCAGGGTAAGTGCAAACACGATGGAAACGATGAGCAAGAATATCGCCATGGCGCTCGCCATGCCGACCTTTTGATAGCCAAAGGCCTGCCGCTGAGTATAGAGGGAGAAGAGCATGGTCGCCGAGCCGGGGCCGCCTTCGGTCATGACATACACCTCGCTGAATACTCGAAGCGCGTCGATGATGCGTAAAAGAATGGCCGTTAGGATCGTAGGAATCATAAGAGGGAGCGTGACGGAACGGAGTCTCCGCCAGTAACCGGCGCCATCGATTTCAGCAGCCTCCATCAGTTCCTGAGGAATGGCGGTAAGGCCCGCGTAGAGCAGCATGAACATGAATGGCCACATGCGCCAGACATCCTGAATGATGACGGCGGCATAAGCGGTATTTGGATTACCGAGCCAGGTAATTTCCGGTGCCCCCAGCGAAAGAAGAAGCGCATTGAGCGGTCCATATCGTGGCTGGAGCATGAACCGCCAGGTCATACCAGATAGGATAGGCAGAAAGAAAACCGGCAAAAGGAGGAGACTGCGCACGACGCGCGCGCCGAAGAACTCACGATTGAGCAGCAGCGCGGCGGCGAACCCGAACAGAAGTTCTATCGGAATGGCAACAAAGATAAAGCCGAGCTGGAGTCGCAGACTATTCCAGAATTCGGGGTCTCTTGTCAGCGCAACGTAATTGCCGAGACCCACGAAGCGCCGGATGCCGGCGCCTTCAGAGAGCGGCCAGTCCCATGTTGATACGAACAGAGAAAAAATAATTGGAAAGATGAGGACCGCAAACACGATGAGCATCGCCGGCGCCAGAAACAGGAAAGGCGCGCGCGTGCGCGCCTTTCCATCCGGTCCGACAGCACGGGTGCGGTCAGTATCCGGCTTTCTTGAGGACATCGCGTGTCTCGTCGATAATTTTCTGCATTGCCTCATCACAGGGCATCTGCCCGGTGATACCCATGATCCAGTATTTTTTTACAATATCCTGAACCTGAGCTACTTCCTTGAAGCGGGGGCGTGCGGCGGCATATTTCATCGAATCGGCGATGGCAGCGAGCCAGGGTTTGGTTTTGGCGAATTTTGGATCGGTGAGCGCGTCCGTGCGGGCAGGGACGGTGTTCTTTTCAACGAGCCACGTAGCGATTTCCTTTGAAGCCCACCAGTACACAAACTCAGCGGCGGCTTCTTTATTTTTGGAAGCGAGCGGGATGTTCACTGCCCAAGTGCCGCGGATAGCGAAGCGGCCTGCGGGGCCAGCGGGTGGCGCGCTGTAGATGATCTTGCCTGCGACGAGCGATTTATCGGGGTCTTCATAGCTGGCGATCTGAGCTGGCCAGATGAACTGGGTGAAGACGCCCTTCGGATCTGCGCAGAAGGCGGCCTGGCGTTCGACATGGGCCATGGTCTCGGCGCCCTTGGGGGAAATGGCCATCAGCTTCTTGTAGAATTCCATGCCCTGGACGGCCTTGGCTTTATCCACTACCAGCGTCGGCTTGCCTCCAATCCACTCGATGAAATGGGTGCCGAAAGACTCCCACATGAAAATGGCTTCGCCGAAGACACCGGCAGGACCGCCGTTGAAGGGGCCGAATCCGCCTGACACAATGCCGTTTGCATAGAAGAAGGTACCCATATCGAGCATCTGCTGGAAGGTCTGCGGCACACCGAGGTCATAGCCGTATTTTGCCTTGAAATCGGCCTTGTACTTCGGGTTTTCGATGAGGTCCTTTCGAGTCATCCAGACATAGAGATTGCCGTTGATGGGCAGGCCAATGAGCTTGCCGTCCCACTGGGCGACATCGAGCATGGCGGGGGTTACCGTGTTTGGATCGACTTTTTTGAAGACCTTTCCGGGTGCCCACTGATCATAGGGCAGCATGAGCGAGGCGAAAAGAGGGATGTTGCCCTCGTCGACGCATACGAGGTCGTAATCAGTGCGGTCCTTGCTGACGCTCACCGAGGTCTTAGTAAAGACCTGCGGCGGCTGCAGGATTTCGATATTGACCTTGATACCGGTTGCCTTTTCGAACTCGGGGATGCGTTCCATGAGGGTTCGCGGATAGGCATCATCCCAGAACAGGACATTGATGGTCTGTGCCGACACCATTGCGACAAGCACAAGGGTAAGCGCCAGGATGGTCAATGTTTTTTTCATCAGAGCCTCCTTGGGTTTATTTTCCCAATGAAAGTAAATCATGCCCTCCGGCTGCTGTCAAGAATGAAAATGTGCGTGTGGCGTTGATGCGAGAAATTCGAGGGTGGCTGCCGTCTGCACAGCGACGCCTATGGGCAAGCAGGACTCGTTGATATCGAATTGCGCTGAATGGAGAGGTGCCGCGGGGCCGCACCCAAGGTGCCAGAAGGCGCCAGGACGCTCCCTGAGGTACCAGGCGAAATCCTCAACGCCGAGGACTGGTTTTTCACGCACGTGGACAGCATCGGCACCAAGGATGGAACGCGCGGCGCGGGCTACGAGATCGGTAGCCTCATGATGGTTGACGAGCACGGGGTAACCAGGGGTGATTGACAGTTCGCATCGAGCGCCATAGGCGGCGGCAACGCCTTCGGCGATTTCTCGCACCCGGCTTCGTACACGCTCGCGCACTTCCTCGGAGAGCGTGCGGATGGTTCCTTTCATGATCACTTCCCGGGCAAGAATGTTGTTGACGGTACCACCCTGGATGGTACCGATGCTCACCACCGCGCTGTCGAGGGCGGATATGTTGCGTGACACAACACTCTGGAGACTTTGAACGACGGCTGAAGCGGCCACGATAGCGTCGACACCCTGCTCGGGGTAGGCTGCATGTGCATTTCTACCCAGCACGCGGATTTCGAGGAGGTCTGATGCCCCGTAGAAGGGGCCGTCGCGAACCTCCACCTGACCTGCGGGCAGCTCGGGTACGACATGCAGACCCAATATGAGGTCGACATGGGGCTGGTCAAGACAGCCAGCGTCGATGAGGGGTCTTGCGCCGCCGGAGGTCTCTTCGGCCGGCTGGAAGATGAAGACGACCGTTCCGGGAAGACTGTCGCGCATGGATGCAAGGAGATGAGCAGCGCCGAGCGCGATAGCCATATGGGCATCGTGGCCGCAGGCGTGCATGTAGCCAGGATGAAGTGATCCATAGGGCCGGTCGGATGGTTCTTCCACAGGAAGAGCGTCCATATCGGCCCTTAGGGCCACAACCCTTCTTTCATGCGCCTTTAGGCTTCTGCCTTCGAGGTGGGCTACGATGCCGGTACCAATACGGGTGTAGGGAATATCGAGTTCCTCAAGCTGGGCACAGACGGCCTGCGCAGTTTCGAACTCGGCGTTGCCTGGTTCGGGAATGCGATGGAGCGCACGCCGGAGGTCAGTCAGCCAAGGTCGCAGGGCGAGAGCTTGGCTCAGTATCGTTTCATGCATGGGCAGCCTCCGTATGATACATAGGCTCGGAAGGTTCAAATCCGGGAGCCAGAACCGCATCGAAAACACGCACCGCCGGGCCGGCCATGCGGATGCTCTCCCCGCGCATGTCGATGGCAAGCTGGCCACCAGGCATGTGTACTGTGACTACCTGATCCACAAGCCCCATTCTGAATGCCGCGGCGGCCGCGGCGCAGGATGAGGAGCCACTCGCAAGCGTATAGCCAGCACCTCGCTCCCAGATTTCTATTCTGATAGTTGCGCGATCGATGACTTCGAGAAACTGCACATTGGTACGGTTGGGAAACCAGGGATGATGCTCCACCAGCGGGCCGACGCGCCGCGCGAGTGCGCTGCTCGGCTCCTGCCCGTACAGAACGCAGTGCGGGTTGCCCATGGAGACGCAGGTCGCGCGGAATTCAAGCCCGTCAACCTGGAACGGGACGGCGATGAGTTCTTTTTGGCCATCCGCGGTCGCGGCAGCGTTGAGCCCGATAAGAGGCGCAGAAAATTCAGGCTTCCCCATCGAGACGGTAATCATGCCGGGTTCTGGGTCATGCACGCGACATTCGACAAGCCCTCCCCTGGTGACCACGCTGAACGGTTCGAGCCCCGTTCTGCCCGACTCAACGCAGTAAAGCGCAAAAATACGCAGGCCATTTCCAGACTTCTCGGCTTCCGAACCGTCGGGATTGAAAATACGCAGATGGAAGGGCGATGGGGCCGCAGCGCCATCGACAGGCCGCTGCCAAGGGCGCCCCGAAAAGTCCATCAGAGGACCGAAGAGAATGCCATCAGAACCAACACCCCGATTGCGGTCACACAGACGCCTTATGAGATCTTCACGTAGTTCGTACGTGTATTCGGATGGATCGATGACGAGATAATCATTGCCGAGCGCATGATATTTGTGTACATGGAATCCCTTGGGAATGCGATCTGAAGTCATGGATGACCCTCCACATGGACTCGGGGCACGCGCCTGGAAATCATGCAGACGACTTCATAGTCGATGGTCTCGAGGAGGCCGGCAATCTCCGATACTGGCAGTTGACGCCCGCCAAACAGCAGCACCTCGTCGCCAGCTCGGGCCTCAGGTATGCCGCTCAGATCCACCATAGTCATATCCATGCACACTCGCCCGACAACCGGCGCCCGCTTGCCGTGTACCAGTACCGATGCCCTGTTGGACAGGGCACGGGGATACCCGTCCGCGTACCCGACAGGTAGTACGCCAATCCTGCTTCGGCGCGTCACCGTAAAGGTGCGTCCATAGCTGATGCTTTCGCCTGCCGGTACTTCGCGGATATGAGCGATCGTCGTAGTGAGGCTGAGCGCTGGCTCAAAACCCTCGGGAAGCTCCATGCCTGGCGCTGGCAGAAGGCCGTACAAGAGAATTCCTGGACGGACCATGTCGAGGCGGCTGTCGGGATGCAACAGCAGACCTGCGCTGTTCGCGATATGGCGGTACTTCGGGGCTATGCCCGCTTGCGTAAAAGCCTGAAGCGACGAAGAAAATCGTGACATCTGAAGGTGAGTAAAAGAGGGGTCGGGATTATCGGCGTCAGCAAAGTGAGAATAAATGCCTTCTACTGTGATTTCGGGGTAATCTGCGACAAGGCCAGCAAAAGAACGGGCTTTTGTCCAGGTGAGGCCCTGGCGGTTCATACCGGTATCTACCTTGATATGGACGCGGGCTTTCATGCCAACGCTCCGCGCAGCAGACGCGAGAATGCGCACGTGCGATTCGGTATAGATGGTCTGAAAGCAGCCAAGGCGGATGGCGAGGGCCGCCCATGATGGCTCGGGAGGACCGAACACAAGAATCGGAATGCGGATGCCTGATTCGCGCAAGTCGAGCGCCTCGCGCGCGAGAGCCACCGCGCAGAAGGGCGCTCCCTCGGATTCGAGCGTGCGCGCGATAGCGAGGGAGCCATGCCCATAGGCATCGGCCTTTATGACTGGGCATACAAGGCTCGGATGCGCGAGTGCTGCGAGACGCTGGTAATTGGCACGAATAGCGCTAAGGTCGACCCATGCGGTGGTCGTGCGGTGATTCATAAGTTCAAGGCTCATGCGGGTGTTTCCTCGGCCAGGATGGTTTCGGGGCGGATTGGCTGCTCGAGATCCCGGTCGCAGATGAAGAGATCGGCGACCTTTCCTGTTTTGATCGAACCAAAGTCGCGATCCTGCCCCAGCAGGCGCCGTGGTACCAGACTCATCGCGCGAATGGCCTGCCAGAGCGGTACCTGGGCCTCTGTCGCGAAGAGGCGAACGATCTCAATGCCGAGCCGGTTCGAGCCCATGAGGACATCAGTGTCGGCATACCGTACGCCGCGTGGAGACGAGACGATGTCGCGTCCATAGTATGAAAAATGGCCATACGGGATCCCCGCGCCGATAACCGCGTCCGAAATGAGGACAAGCTGGTCCAAATCGAGGGCACGCGCGGCGAGCCTGAGGCAGGTGCGATTGAGATGGATGCCATCACCATTAACCTCGACAAATGCGGGCAGTCCGCTGAAAGCAAGGTTGGCCAATCCCCCCTCGCGATGGTCGATGCCTCGCATGGCGTTGAAAAGGTGGGTCATTGAAAAAGGCGCGCGCGGCAGGGTTGCTTCTCCCACGCGCGCATCCGAATGGCCGAGCGCGACCATGACCCCTGCCTCGGCGAAAATAGAATAAATGTCCGTTACACCAGGCAGTTCGGGCGCGATCGTGATCAACTTGAGAAGGCCTTGGGTCAGCTCGAGTATCTTTCGGACATAGAATACATCCGGCGTACGGATATGCGTCTCTGGGATCCCCCCGCGCCGCGCCGGGTTGACGAAGGGACCCTCAATATACAACCCAGGCAATACCCACAGAGGAAGGCTGCTGTGGCGTATGGCATCGACGAGATGCGGAATCACCCCCTCGTCCCATAAGGTAGTAGGGACAAAACACCCTATCGCTCTGGTTTCCAGAAAGTCCCTCGCAGCCCGAAGGTCGGCGCTGTCTGCCTGCTCGAATCCCCAACTGCCACAGCCGTGTATGTGAATCTCGACGAGGGAAGGAATGACATATGCATGCTGCAGATGCACGACAGGAGCCTCGCGCATCGCGGGATATTCGCCAACGAAGCGATCCAGCGAGCCTGGAGGCAGCACCGCGAGGATGCGCCTATCTCGCACAGCCAGGATCCCGCGCTGGAGTATGCGATCAGGGAGAACGAGGTCCGCACCTTCCAGGATATAGGTCGCTGCCATAGGTACTGCTATTCTGCCTGTTGTATGCGCGCATGTAAAGCGCTGACGAGCGCCGCTGGGCTGTGATAGTGCAAGCACATGACAGAAACCCTTCATTCCGCTATAGTCTGCCCATTATGCTAGAGAAATCGCTACCAGCGCCTGAACGGCTTCGCTTCATTGCAATGGACATGGACGGTACCATACTGGATGATACCTATCGACTTTCACCAATGGTGGCCGCTACCCTGCGGCGGCTCCAATCGCAGGGGAAACGGCTGATCATTGCGACAGGACGTGTCTATGGTGCCGCCTCCAGCTTTCTCGAAGGTGCCTTTGTACCGGATGGCTATGTCTGCACCAATGGGGCGGATATTTTGGGTCCAGGAGGGATACGGATTGCATCACACCACCTATCGCCAGAGGGTCTTCGCGTGCTTGTCGATCTGGCGCGGCGCTATCCCCTGCTCTTCTGCTTTTATACCGGTGAGCAGTGGGTCTATGAGCGCCCGACTCCCATGGTGGAATTCTATGAAAAGCGAACTGGAATAAAGGGTCTTCGCGCCGACCTTAATCGTGTGATCGGTGCAGATGTGCTGAAATGCCTCATCCTCGGGCCGCATGAAGCCCTGCTTGAAGTCCGCGCAGCCATCGAGGCGCGGGCTGGCAATATTCTGTCGACTGTTTTTTCGCATGCGGACATGCTCGAAATAATGGCGCATGGGGTTTCAAAGCGTCGCGGCCTCGAAGAATGTCTCGCTTTTTACTCCGGCTCTCTCGCGGAAACGATCGCGTTTGGCGATGCGGAGAATGACCTCGATATGCTGAAAGCAGTAGCCGTAGGTGTGGCCATGGGGAATTCCTCCGAAATGGTTAAAGGAGAAGTGCCATGGGTAACCGAATCGGTGGATGAAGACGGCGTCGCACGCTTTCTGGATCGGCTGTTTCCCGTTGCCATTGATTGACGCGTCTATGCGAGCTCGCTAGAATTTTTCCTGCCAGGCCGGGGTGGTGGAATTGGTAGACACCAGGGACTTAAAATCCCTTGCTGTGCAAACGGCGTGCGGGTTCGAGACCCGTCCCCGGCAAGTTAATCCCATTGTTGGATCAAGACAGGGGTTCATCCCTGCATGCCAGCTCGTCCATGCGCCTGAGCCTTCGAGAAAGGTCACGCGCCAGATTCATGATGATGATCGAAAACGTCTTAATATCCATCTTGGAGAGCTCGTAAAGCGCCCGATTGGAGATAGTCACGAGCTCCAGCGGAGTCACGGCACGCACTGTCGCGATACTGGGCATAATGTCCAGCAGCTCCATTTCGCCAAATGTCTCCCCTTCCTTAAGGTGGGCAATAACGACACCGTTTTTTACGATATCAACTTCGCCGCTCACAATGAACGAGATCTTGTCGTTCGGCTCCCCTTCTTTCTGGGGACACTCACCCGCCTCATAGCGGGCGGTACCAAGAAGAGGCTTGATCTGTTCGATCTGTTCCGGCGTAACGCCCCCGAATAGTGAATATTTCTGCAACGCATTCACATCGATCATCTGCATCATCCTTGCCTGGAGCTTTCCCGCGCGAAAAGGCATGTTCACCAGGCTTGCCGACCAAGCTATTCCTTTATCGGCACAATCATTATAGAACAGTAATTCGATTCCTTCCACCCTCTTTGGAAGCATACAGAGATTCATCGGCACGCTTGACAAGCGCTTCAGGAGAAGAAGCATCGAAATCCGGCCAGGAAGTAACGCCACCGGAGAGCGTTAATCGAATACGTTGCGGCCCATGCATGAACTCGGTATCTTCCACCTGGCGCCTAATGCGCTCCGCAATCTGATACGCGTCTGTCATTGAAGCACCGGGAAGGGCAGCCATGAACTCTTCCCCTCCATAGCGCAGCGCGATGTCGCCTTCGCGCAACACACTACGGATAATGCGAGCCACATGCACCAAGACTCGATCGCCAACTTGATGGCCATAAGTATCGTTGACTTGCTTGAAATGATCGAGATCGAGAATGCAGACACCGATTGGCGCATTGTTCCGCACAGCCCGCCCATACTCCTCCTGAAGCCTCGCCATGCCAAACCGCCGGTTATAAAGGCCAGTGAGTGAGTCATTGGCAGCGAGGCGTTGAAGCTGATCGTAGGACAGGGCATTTCGCAACGCGATGGCAATGTGAGGAACAAGCAGATCCAGGTTAGTATCCGCGCCGGTGCCCGGTGGTTCCAGAAATGAGAGAACGATAAGCGCCAACGTGACTTCGTGGTAGATGACCGGCTCAATAATAATCGATGCGGGGCGCGCGCTGAGGAGAGAACCATCGATAAGAATATCAGCGGGCAAATCGATACGAAGCCGCTTTCCCTCAGCGGCGCAGAGCCTGATCATTTCGCGCTGGCCGAGAGTTTCCGGCTGCTCGATACCAATACAGGCACGTGGGGTGAACACACCATTGTCTTCAACTAAGAATGCGCCTGCGGCAGCACCGCAATATCGCATGAGTTCAGGAAGCACACCGGAAGCGAGGTCATCCAGTTCGAGCCTGTTCGAGAGAATATGTGAAAAGCGTCCGATCATTGACTCTTTCTGGAATGACCTGTAGAGCGAGGTCATAAGCTCGTTATACGACTGAGCGCACTCTCCAAGCTCATCATCCGAGTCTTTCTGCACAATGCATTGATCGGGGTCGCAGCTCTGGACAATTTCCTCATGGGTTTTAGTGGCGATGTACCTGCTAATCTGCCGCATGCGCGCCGATATAGTCCTGAGCCTAGAGCCGACGACCGATCGCGCAAGAAGAATGTTCACCGCGCCGACGATGATTCCGGCAATAATACAGACAACGAAAAACCAGAATTGCATAGCAACGACAGCCGGAACGCCGAGCAACACCACAAAGAACGGGAATATTACGCCAACCAACAGCCCGAATCCCATCATGAAGAGCGCAAGATCGGTAAAAACCCGGCGCGTGATTCTGATCATGGCATTACTCCTTGCGGTATGCATGCAGCATCTTGGCTAAAAGCCCATCCATGCGTATGACAGCCAGATGCGCAACGCCCTATTGAAAAGTAAATTGCGCTCGGACCATCTGGCAACACAAAACCATTTTCCGCATCGGCGGGATAGGCGCTAAAAATGGGGGCAGATTCCTCTTCATACAGGCCCCGCCTTCGCGTGTTCGAAATACTCAACGCTTGCCTGAATCGTAGATTTCACCCGCGGCTCGTGGTCCAACTGATTTACCGGCAAAGAATATCAGTGCGATGATCGTAAACAGGTACGGTATGATATAGAAAAACTCCCCAGGAAGCGATGCAAGCAGCGGTATATCCTTTGCGTAGAAGGAAAGCGCGGTGGAAAATCCAAAAAAGAGACCCGCCCATAGGACTCCGAAGGGGTTCCATCTGCCAAACACCAGGGAAGCGAGCGAAATAAAGCCTGTTCCGTGGATGGAAACCAGGGTGTATTGGATATCCGCCGTGAGCACCATAACCGCTCCACCGAGTCCGCCCAGCGCGCCAGAAACCAAAACACCGAAATAGCGCATGCGGTACACGTTGATACCCATGCTGGCCGCCGCCTGCGGGTGTTCTCCACATGAGCGCATCCTGAGGCCAAGCGGAGTCTTGTAGACTATGAACCAGGTTAAAATTACTGCGGCAATGGCGATATAGAAAGTAGGGTAGATTTCCTTGAAGAACATGCGCCCAAGAATGGGAATCTCGCTAAGTCCCGGCACGCTGAATTTCTGGATTCCGTTGGAAAAGGCACGCGTGCGCTGCTGATGGAAAATGATCTGGCAAAGATAGACCGTCAATCCTCCCGCCAGAATATTGAGGGCGGTACCGGAAATGACCTGATCGGCCTTGAGATTGATGCTCGCCACGGCATGCAGGATGCTAAACACAAGTCCAGCGACAAGGCCGGCCAGAAGGCCATACCATGCGGCCGCGGGATTGCTACCCTCCAGCAGGACCGTCACCGTGGCGCCGGTAAAAGCCCCTATCATCATAATGCCCTCAAGGGCGATATTGACGATACCTGAGCGCTCTGAGAAAAGCCCGCCCAGGGCGGTGAGAATGATGGGTGCTGAGAACATGAGCGCAATCGGGAACATCTGAAGAAACATTTCGAATGTCATACGCGATCCCCTTCCGTGGTGGGTGCCTGCTTCTTTTCGAACCGGTCCAGCACCATCTTGATGCCATATTTCATCGCCACGAACAGCACGATCGATGCCTGGATAATCCCCGCAATTTCGCGCGGAATACCCTGCGACTGCATGAGCGGCTGGGCTGCCTTGAGACCGCCGAATAGCATGCCTGCCAGAAGGATGCCCGATGCCTCGTTGCCCCCAACCAGGGCAACCGCGATGCCGTCAAAGCCATAGCCCTCGGCTGAGGGCAGCGCGCGTCCAAAATTGAACGTACCCACCGTGATGACCGCGCCGGCCAATCCGGCAAAGGCTCCCGCAATCGCCATAGAGGCGATAATGTTGCGGTTTACCTTCATGCCGGCATAGCGAGCCGCTTCTTTGTTGTATCCGACTGCCCGGAGCGAGTAGCCGAAGGTAGTCCGGTTGATGATGAACGAGAAAACAAGCAGAGCGATGATAACAGGAATAAAGCCCCAGTTCAGGCGCGAATTCCTCGTAATACTTTCGAGAAAAGGCGATTTGAGAAGCGCCGTTTCGGGGAAAGGCGCGGTTTTTACCCTGTCAACGGAGCCGAATACGTTGAGGATGGTGAAATTGTTCAGATGCAAGGCAATATAGTTCATCATGATGGTCACGACAACCTCGTGAACCCTGAACTTCGCTTTTAGAAAGCCGGGGATGGCCCCCCAGAGCGCTCCAGCCAGGACAGCCGCGAGGATGACAAGCGGTAAATGTACTGCTCTGGGTGCCCGTACCAGAAGCGCCACCGCGGTCGCGGCAAGCGAGCCGACCATGAGCTGACCTTCCGCGCCGATGGAGAAAAGGCCAGTACGCTGGGCAAAGGCAAAGGCAAGGCCTGTCAGGATGATCGGCATAGCCTGGATGATGAATTCTCCGATGTAGCGCGTATTCAGCGGCTGTCCGAACATGATGTCGATGCCCGAAAAGCCCTTCACGATCGCAGCATACATGGCGAGCGGCGAGCGGCCTGTCAGGATGACGATAAGGGAGCCCAGAATGAATCCCAGAAACACCGCGATGAGCGGAAGCACGATCTTTTCTTTGCGTCTCGTCATGAAGGTTCCTCCGTTCATGCCATGGCAGCTGCCGGCAGGTGTTTTCTCAGGGCTCCGGACATCATGAGGCCCAGCTCGTTTTCATTGGTGTCCTTCGCGTTGACGATGCCGACGATTTCGCCATTGTAAATGACCGCGATCCTGTCCGACACATCCATAATTTCATCAAGCTCGAGCGATACGAGCAGAATCGCCTTGCCTTTGTCGCGCTCTTCGATAATGCGCTTGTGGATGTACTCGATGGCACCGACATCGAGACCCCGCGTCGGCTGGACAACGACAAAGACATCGGGAGAACGGTCGATTTCCCGCGCGACAATGGCCTTTTGCTGATTGCCGCCCGACATGGAACGAGCTGGGGTAAAGGCGCCCTGGCCTGAGCGAACGTCAAATTCGCGAATCAGGCGGCTTGCGTTTTCAAGAATCTGCTTCTGGTTGAGGATGCCATAATTCGCAAAAGGCTTGCGATAATAATTGTGCACCACGAAATTCTCGCCCAGCGTAAAGTCGAGGATGAGGCCATGTTTCTGTCGGTCTTCTGGAATGTGCCCCAGACCAAGATCGGAGCGCTCTTTTATAGAAAGATGTGTTATTTCCTTGTCTCTAAGATAGATATGCCCCGATTCCGCTTTCTGCAGCCCTGTGATGGCATACACGAGCTCGGTCTGGCCGTTGCCATCGATACCGCAGATACCCAGCACCTCGCCAGCTCTTACGCTCAGTGACAGATTCTTGACACCAAGCACACCTTTATTGTTTTTCACATTGAGCGACTCGATGCGAAGCAGTTCCTCACCAGGCTTGGCAGGATTCTTTTCGACATGGAAACTAACCTGGCGGCCAACCATCATCTCGGCCATTTTTTCTTCGTTGGTCTCGGCGACAGGCACCGTGCCAACCAGCTTGCCGCGCCTCAATACCGTGCAGATGTCAGCAACTTCCTTGATCTCCTTCAGTTTGTGAGTAATAAGAAGAATGGTTTTGCCTTCCTGCACAAGGCGCCGCATGATGTGCATGAGCTCATGGATTTCCTGTGGCGTGAGCACCGCGGTCGGCTCGTCGAAGATGAGGATTTCAGCATCGCGGTAGAGCATTTTGAGAATTTCCACACGCTGCTGCATGCCGACCGAAATGTCCTCGATTTTTGCTCGTGGGTCGACCGCGAGGCCGTAGAGCTTCGATATCTCTTCTACCTTGCGCTCCGCGCTGCGAATATCGATAGTCATGCCCTTGCGCGGCTCCATGCCGAGAATAATATTCTCGGTGACTGTAAAATTATGGACCAGCTTGAAATGCTGATGCACCATGCCGATGCCGAGGCTTGTCGCGACATTGGGGTCGCTGATCCTGACTTCCTTGCCTCTGACGCGGATAGTGCCTCCGTCTGGTTGGTAGAGTCCGAAAAGGATGCTCATCAAGGTGGACTTCCCCGCTCCGTTCTCTCCCAGGAGCGCATGGATCGAGCGTTCTTCGATCTGGAGAGTGATATCGTCGTTCGCTCTTATTCCGGGGAAATCCTTGGTGATGTGGAGCATCTCCACGATATACGCCACCTGCAACCCCCTGGATTTGGATAATAAACGAGTATATCACGCGATGACCCCTTGTGCCAGATGGAATTTGGGCGCGTCCGAGCTTGAGCTGCATCAGATCGGCGCGCCGCAGTCCCGCAATTGGCGCGCCAGAGATTCCGCGTCGGTGTAGAGCCGCGCGTGAATTCCCAGCGCGAGCGCGGCGTCCACGTTTTCCTGGCTGTCGTCCGTAAAAAATGCTTCTTCAGGATGCACCCCTTCGGCGCGCAGAATATAGCGCCAGAAATCGGGGTCGGGTTTTGCGACGTGCATGAGGTGCGAGGCGTAGACGGCGTGGAAAGGCTCGTACATGCCGAGACGGATGTTGATCTCGTGGTGACAGTCAATGGTATTGGTGCCGCACACGACACGGTGGTGCCGGGCGAGCCTCCGTACTATCGCGAAGGTCGGTTCGTCCCTGACTGGATTGAACAAGGTCTCAAGATAGTTTTCGGAAGGGACGATACCCGTACGGGAAGAGAATCGTCGCCAGAATTCATTGCTGTCGATGTAGCCACGAGCGAGCAAGCTGATATCAGGAGGCAAAAGGCTGCGCAGCTCATCATGCGAAAGGCTGAGCGCGGTAGCAACCTCCGCCATGATCATATGCCGGCGAATGAGCACGCCTCCTTCATCGAAGATATAGAGGCGAAAAGGAGATACTGTACCATCGCCAGGTCGTTCGCTCACGTTTTGCTCCCCGTGTAGATTCCCGCGCCCCGCAGAAAGTACTTCGACATGGTAAAGAAAAGAACGAAGACAGGAAGCGCAGCGATGACCGCCACGGCCATCATGGCGCCTTCGTCAGTGCTCATTTCCGAGGTAAAGCGGACTATGTACAAGGGAATTGTCTTGAGCTCGTCTTTCTGAACCATGAGCAGCGGCCACAGCAGGTTATCCCACTGCCCGCGGAATGCAAGGATGGCGAGGGTGGCAATAGCGGGCGATGCGTTGCGGAACACAATGCTGCGGAAAATTTGAGGCTCTGAGCATCCGTCGATACGTGCCGCGTCCAGAAGTTCGTCCGGGAATCCGAGCAAGTACTGGCGCATGAGGAACACACCAAACGCGCTCGTCAGGAATGGCAGAATGAGGCCGATGAGCCGATTCTGTAGTCCCATTTTCACCGCGGTCAGATAAAGAGGAATCATGACGGTTTCGAAAGGAATCATCATGGTCCCCATGATAGCCATGAAGACCACGTCCCTTCCTTTGAAGGCAAATTTCGCAAGCCCGTATCCGGTCAGAGAGGCAAGCACGACCGACGAGATGGCGACCGATGAAGACACGATGAAGGAGTTGAGGATATTCCGCAGATAGATCCATGAGCCGTCCACTCCCTTCAACGCTCGCAGATAGTTGGACCAGAGAGGCGTTTCGGGTATCCATCGATAAGGAATGGTGGTCACCTCGGTGCCTGGCATGAGCGAAGCGCCGAGCATGAACGCGAAGGGAATGAGGGCGACAAGACAGGCCGCGACGAGCACCGCCGCGGCGAGGATGCCCCCTGTTCTATGCAGAAGAATACTGCGGCGGTAGGGTGATGAAAGAATCCGGTGGTTCATTCGAGGTCCTCTCCCCTGCCGCCTGCCTTGATCTGCAGCCACGACAGCGTCAGGAGTATCGCGAAAAGAATGAGGCTCATGACGCTCGCCTTTCCCAGATTCTGCTCTGTTAGTGCCGTCCGGTAGATGCTCAGCGTGAGCACATTGATAGGTGCAAGCGGCGCCCCTCGCTGGGTAAACAGGTACTGCGTGGAAAATGTCTTGAGGCTACTGATGAAAATCATAACCGACACAAGAGCCATGGTTGGCCGTAAGAGCGGCAGCGTGATGCGGGTCAGACGCTGCCACGCATTCGCACCATCGATCATGGATGCCTCGATGACACTTGAGGGGATCTTGCCGATGCCTGTGACAAACAGAATGGTATAATACCCAATCGTTTTCCAGACATAGACCAAAATAGTCGAGAATTGGACCATGAGCGGATCGGAAAGCCAGTGGTGATCAACCCCAGCGGTACCGAGGAGCGCATTGACGAACTGGTTTGCCAATCCCCTTGGATCGAACAACAGAAGCCAAACGCTCGCAGTAACGACTGAGGAAAGAATAGCCGGCGAATACAGCGCCATCTGGAAGAACCGCCGGCCACGCTTTCTGCCCGCGATGAGGATACCGAACAACAGCGCTCCAAAAAATACTGGAATGAAAACCCCAAGACAAAAGACCGCCGACGCGCGCAATGAATTCCAGAAATCCGGCGAGTTCAGGACCTGGATGTAGTTCTGAAAGCCAACGAAGCGCGGAGGCCTCAGCGACAGCAGCTTTTTGTTGTGAAACGAGGTCCAAATGGCGTTTAAAACCGGATACAGCGAAAAGGTCGCAAAGAACATGACACCAGGGAGGACAAAAAGCCATCCCCAGCGATTTCTTTTACGCTCAAGCGAATGACGATAGTATGCCTTCATCGATATGCAAGGTTCCGTGCAGCAACAATGGCGCGATACAGCCCTGCGAAGGTCATGGATCGCAGGGCTGTACATTCAGATCAATCAGCGGCGTCAAGGGCGGCTTGCGCGTCCTTGCGCAGTTTCTCAAGCGCTGCCTTTGGATCGACACCCCCAACCATGACACTCTTGATTGTCTCGCTCAGCAGAGTAGAAAGCTGTGCGCTCCCCTTGCCGACATAGACAATTTTAGCGTTAGCAAAGTCCTTCATGAAAACGTCCGAATAGGGCATGCTCTTGAAGGTAGCCGAATCGAACAGTTTCTTCATAGGCTGGACAATGGCGACTTTGTCGAGGTACTGATCGGCATGATCCAGCATGTATTTTACCAGCATCCACGCCACTTGCTGCTCAATCTTGGAGGACTGAGCATTCACCATGTAGTAGTGTCCGGAATAGTTTGCGGTCACTTTCTTTTTGGCATCCTTCCACTGGGGGAAGGGAACGACCATCCAGTCGCCGGAGTTGTAGAAGGCCGGGTTCGCGGCCTTCATCCGTGCTTCCTGGTAGAGGCCGGAGAACGACATGGCGACGGTACCGTTATTCTTGTCAAATTCGGTTCGCGCCGCAGCGTAAGTCGGGGAACCAAGGTTCTTTCCGCTCGGCCCGAGCTCCTTCATCCAGGTTAATGCCTTGAGCCAGGCTTCGTCTCCAATGATTGCTTTCTTGCCGTCCTTGGAGACGTATTCACCGCCCAACTGCTCCACCATCGGGATGAAGAGATTGGGATAGGCGTCGTAGCGGAAATCGAAGCCTCGCCTGGTAATGATCTGACCATCGCGCTTGACGATCTTCTCGGAAAGGGTGATCAGGTCTTCCCAGGTACGAGGCACGTCCTTCTCGGGATCTAGGCCGGCTTCACGGAACATCTTTTTGTTCACAAAGAGGCACATGTTGGTAATTTCGAGCGGAAGGCCATAGATTTCGCCATCACGTGTAACCGCCTCGAGCATGCCGGGAAGATAGTCGTCCTCGACATCTTTTGGGCCGCGATACCCCAGCGCTTTATAATCGATAGGCGCGATGCGGCCATTATCCAAGAAGGAAACAGCGTTGCCAATCGAGACATTGAAAATGTCAGGCCCCTGATTCGCGGCAAAAGCGGTGGTCAGGGCTTCGAAGATCCGGTTTGACGGATAGGTGACGTAGTTGACCGTAATGCCTGGATTGGCAGCCATGAATTCAGCAATGAACCCTTTTTCCAGCACCGAGCGGTTTGGATCCTCATGGGTCCAGAGATCGATGGTGATTTTTCTGCCAGCAAGCCCTGGAACAACTGGCGCCTGGGCATACGCGATACCCGCAAAGATCAGGACGAACATCAACGCGGCACCTGCACGTTTCATCACAGAACCTCCTTGATCAATTCCGGACAGAGTCGCGCGTCAATATTCCTTGGCTAACACCTTCTGTCGCGGAGAGTCATGCAGGTATAATTTTACAATGGAAGAAGCCAGCGCGCAATGAAAAATTCATTCGTTATTTCTTTTCATGCCGGTGAGCATGTTCAGGCTGAAGATGAAAAGCACAAGGAGCAAGGCCGCGCCCCATGCTTTCTGATGCCAATCCTCATACGGACTCTTGATATACTCATAGATCACAAGCGGCAATGATGATACAGGGCCAGCAATATTGAAACTCAAATAAGGACTTCCGAATGCCGTAAACAGAAGGGGGGCGGTTTCCCCGGCCGCGCGGGCTACACCAAGCCCAATCGATTCTTTGATCCCCGATCGCGCGGCGGGAATGAGCACACCGGTGAGTGCCCTCCATCGGGGAACGCCGAGCGCAAGCGCACCCTCCATATATGAAGGCGGCACCATGTCAAATGATTCCTTCATGATGGTTGTCATGATAGGAAGCATGACGATGGAGAGAGCCGTTGAGCCGGCGATGGCTGAAAACCCGCGCGACGGAACGACAATCCAGGCGTAGATCACCACACCGATAACTATCGACGGCAACCCCTGCAAGGTACTCATTGCAGCGGCCAGCACCCGGGATTTCTGCGAGTTTTTATGCTCGTATAGATAAAGACTTGCGAGAAGAGCCAACGGGATTGTGATCACCGCGGCTCCCGCAAGCAACAGCAGCGATCCGATGATAGCGTGCACGATGCCACCGCCAGGTTCTCCAAACGGCTTTTGTGATTGCGTGAAAAAATCGAGATTCAAGGCCGCAAAACCTTTTATCAGGATCCTTCCGATAATCAACACCAGCAACGCAAGCACCATGGCGGCAGGTACCGCAATAGCAAAACCGAACAGTCGGTTGGCAGTTTTGCGAGACGCGTAGCGACTGGAACTGCGCCTGTCTGAATCATCACGCATTAGAATTTTATCGCCCATATGCCATCGTATCCTTTCGCATGAGCGTTCGCCCGACCCAGCCCGCAGCCATGGTGATGACAAGCAGAAGGAGCGCAAGCGCCATCATGGCCGCGCGGTGCAGGTCGCTCGCGGCTTCGTTGAACTGCGAGGCAATAACGCTGGCGATGGTATTCCCCAGCGAAAACAGCGAGGTGGGAATGCGCGTGGCATTGCCGATCAGCATGGTGACAGCCATGGTTTCGCCAAGAGCCCGGCCGAGCGATAACAGAATCCCCGCAGAGATCCCCTGCCATGCGCCTGGAACCGAAACACCAGTAATGACTTCGTACTTGGTCAGGCCAAGCGCATACGCTCCTTCGCGTAAGGCTGACGGAACATTCCTGAGTGCTTCGCGGGTCATCGAGGTCATGTAGGGGATAATCATGATGGCAAGGACCAAAGAGGCTGACAGGATACCAGAGCCATACGGAGGCGCGCCGACACGGAGCGCCAGCGCTCTGACGCGAGGCACAATAACATCAATGCCCCACAGGCCAAAGACGACCGAAGGGATGGATGCGATAACATTGACCATGGTGTTCAGGAAAGTTCGCAGACTAGGGTGCGAAATATATTCTCCTAGCAGAATGCCGGTTCCCAGTGAAAATGGAATGGCGAGCATCAGCGCAAGAAGTGAGGTCAGGACAGTGCCTAGCATGAAGGGTAACGCGCCAAATCGAGAGGTAACGGGATTCCATTCAGTCCCGGTAAGAAACCCTCCACCTTCACTTTGAAATAGAGGCCACGCTTGCTGGCCGAGTGTGATGATGACACCAACAAACGTCGCGATGATGAGTACCGCACCAACCGCGAGCATACGTCTGAATATCCTGTCGTTCATGTCATTGTCTTCCTGTTGTGAATCCGCACCCTTGTGGTTCCAATAAAGGCCGACGCACGCCCGCATTCCCTGCAGGCGTGCGTCGCATGGATCCTGCTATTTCATGAGCGGCTTCCCTTCCCAAGTGATGCTCTTGATAATCTGTTCTGCAACCTTGACAGCGGGAGGAGGAAGGGGCGCGTAGTCTAGCGATGTGACAAGGCTTTGCCCTTCGTGCACCATCCACCAGAGCAGCTTGACCAGTTGTTCCGCGCGCTCCCGCCTCCGGCCAGCGTAATTCTGTTCCTTGTACACAACAATCCATGTCAGGGCGCTGATGGGGTAGCCTTTCTGCGCGTCGGTGTTGACTAGAAGGATGCGGGAGTCGGCAGGGAAGGCTCCGGCTGCAGCGGCGGAGATGGATTCGAGCATGGGTTCGATCCATTCGCCCTTGGCATTCTGAATCATGGCAACCGGCATATTATTCTGAATTGCATATGCGAGCTCGATATACCCAATGCTGCCCGGTGTCTGCTTGACGGCCCCCGCAACACCTGCGTTCTGCGCCGCTCCAAGGCCAGCCGGCCAGTTCACAGAGTTGGCATTGCCGACTCGCGACTTCCACTCAGCGCTGATCTCGCTGAGATAGGCAGTAAAATTGAAGGTCGTCCCCGACCCATCCGAACGATAGACAGGGATAATGGCAGTCTTGGGAAGGGTAAGAGAAGGATTGAGCGAGGTGATTGCCGGATCATTCCATTTGGTGATCTTGCCCAGATAGATGTCCGCGATGACCGAGCCGGTCAATCGCAGTACCGGGTTGCCCGGAAGATTATAGGTAACCACTACAGCCCCAATGACTGTTGGGATGTGTACCACCGGCGCTGGATACTTGCTGAAATCAGCATCTTTGATGAAGGAATCGGAACCCCCAAAATCCACTACTCTGTCGGCGATATTCTTGAGGCCGCCAGACGAACCAATCGCCTGGTAGTTTACCTTGATGCCGGTGAGCTTCGCGTACTCATCGAACATCCGTGTGTAGGCTGGTGCAGGGAACGTAGCCCCAGAGCCGAGAAGAGATTGACCGAAAGCCATGCCGGTCATGAAAAGCAGCATCAGCACGAGCACA
Source organism: Spirochaetota bacterium (assembly GCA_029265255.1). The sequence goes on along the minus strand of JAJUJQ010000002.1, from coordinate 305,882 downwards.
AGGCCATGCCGCGCATGTCGAATTCGCTGATTCATAAAACCTCCTGTGCGTTGGGAGAGAATAGCCTGAAATCTCCATCCCATCGCTGCGTCGATTCTGCTCGGGCAAGATGAAGGGAATTTCTGAATTTGGTTAGAAAATGATTAAATCGCGCCGGAAGGGCTGAAAAAAAGGCGGGCATGCCTTCGCACGCCCGCCTTCAGTTCAATTCAGTGAAGCCTTGGGGTTATTTCTTGGGAACCTCGGAGACCACGAGCTTGCCGGAGGCGATCTGAGCCTCGTACTCCTTCACCTTCTTGACGATGTCGTCGGAGAGGTTGGGGTTCTTCTCGGGGATGCCGACACCCTTGTTCGCTACTTTGAACACGAGGGTCTGTCCGCCGGGGAACTTGCCTTCCATCGTCATCTTGCAGACATCATAGGCCGCAACGTCAACACGCTTCATCATGGAGGTGAGAACCGCGGACTTGTTGCCACTGTAGATGCCATCGGCATACTGATCCTTGTCGACGCCGATAGCCCAGCGGATGTCGCCTTTCTGTGAGCGCTCCTTGGCCTCTTTGATGAGTCCGTTACCCGTGCCGCCCGCAGCATGGAAGATGATATAGGCGCCCGCGTTGAACTGCTTCTGAGCAAGAGCCTGGCCCTTGTCCGGCGCGGCAAAGTCGCCCGCATAGTCCACAAGGATCTTGCACTCGGGGAATACGGCCCTGACGCCCTGCTCGAAGCCGGCCTGGAATTTCTCGATGAGCGGGAACTGCATGCCACCAATGAAACCTACGACATTCTTGCCATCGGCTTTGGCCCTGAGACCGGCTGCCACGCCGACCAGGAAGGACCCTTCATGCTCAGCAAAGACGGCGCTCGCGACATTGGGCTTCGCGACGACTGAGTCGATGATGAGGAATTTGCGAGCTGGATAGTTGGTCGCAACTTCGGTCATAGCCTTCTCGAAGAGGAATCCGGGGGCAATGATCAGGTTGAGTCCCTCATCCGCGAATGTCGACAGGTTGGGGACATAATCCGCCTCTGCGGTTGACTGCAGATATTTGTAATTCCCTTTTGCCAGCTTGTAGTCCTGGGCGAAGCGGACGATGCCTTCCCAAGTACCCTGATTGAACGATTTGTCATCGATGCCGCCGACGTCGGTCACAAGACCCACTCTGAACTGCGCAAAAGCAGGTGCTGCGATGAGTGCCGCGACGACAAGCATGAGCATAGCTTTTTTCATGCTTCTTCCTCCTTTCAAGGAACGCTCACATATGATTGCAAAGGTCATACAGACCTTTGACTGGAAGCATCGTAAATCGTAAATCCCCCATTCCGTATTGTCAATAACAAAATCACTCTTCAGGTTCATTCATGATAGCGACACCGGCGGATGCGCCAATGCGTGAAGCCCCAGCCTCGAGCATGGCGATCGCGTCGGCGAGCGTCCTGATACCGCCTGAAGCCTTGACGGAAGCGGCCTCTCCCACTACTTCTTTCATGAGGCGCACATCTTCGACTGTGGCACCGCCGGTTCCGAATCCCGTACTTGTCTTGACAAAGGCCGCGCCTGCTTCGACCGCAGCCTTGCATGCCGCGATCTTCTCTTCCCTCGTCAGATAGCAGGTTTCGATGATGGCCTTGACGATGGCAGGTTTCGAGGCTCTTACGACCGCTTCGATCTCGTTGCGTATCGCGTTCCAGTCTCCTGCCTTGGCCTTTCCGATATTGATCACCATGTCGATTTCGTGCGCGCCTTCAGATACAGCGCGGCGCGCTTCTTCCACCTTTGTTTCGGTGGCGTTGGCGCCGAGAGGGAATCCCACAACCGTACAGACCAGCACGTTCGAACCAGCAAGGAGCTTTGCGCACAGCGGCACCCAACAGGGATTGACACAGACCGATTTAAAGCGATACTGGCGGGCTTCCGCGCACAGAGCGGTAATCATATCTTGGGTCGCAGTTGCCTTGAGAAGCGTGTGATCCATGGCTTCTGCCACATCGGATTTTGTCCATCTTCGTTCCATTTCTCATTCTCCTTTTATCATGATCAGATTTCGATGCGGTTACGCAGGTATTCGCGCCGGGTTTCCACAAGCTCCCGAAGCTCCGAAAGCATACGCTCGTCTGCGCGTTCCGCTATGGGAAAAATGTACTGCTCCGTTTCGTCCGTGTAGCGTCTCACAAATACGTCATCGGTTACATAGCCGAGACTGATCATGTTCGAAATGCGATCGGCACTCTTAAGCACCTTCGCGCGCAGCGATCCAAAATCTCTGATGCGTGAGAGGAACTGGGCCTTGTTTTCAACGGGCCTCCGTGTCACCTCGAGCACCAGGCTGTAGACGTCAACCGCTTCGTCGTCGATACTGAGGATGCTGTCCGGATCGGTCTCTGGCGCATCCTCGAGCAGGTCGTGAATGACCGAGGCTTTGAGGAGCACCGAATCGATATAGCCATAGTCCATGAGAATCGCCATGGTGTCGAGCTGGTGGCGGAACATATTCCCGCCGCTGCGGCGACGTTTCCCAATGAGACAGGTAGCCAGCTGGATATAGGGAGCAAGGTGCATCCGCTTGAGCCTGAGCATGGCAGCCTTGTCCATGGGGAGGCTGTCGGAGCGCAATACCGCCCCATGCTTGTTCGGCGTCGACGATGCCGAGGCTTCTTCAGCAGGACCGTTCCCTTCGGAGGTCATGAGAGCTCCCTGATGTACCTTGCGAGCTTTTCCGCCTTCGCCCTCGATGAGGCAAGTTTATCCTTTTCCTTTTCAATGATATCAGAAGGTGCGGAAGAAAGAAATGCGCTGTTGGAGAGTTTCTGCTCCAGGCGAGCGATGTAGCTTTCTTCCTTTTCGAGATCCTTCGAAAGTCGCTGCACAAGCTTGGCCACATCGAGGAGCCCTTTTACCTGCACGAATATTGTGATGTCGCGGGCAGCGAGAGCGACGGATCCTGCCGGAGCGGAAGTTGTGGATCCCGCACACAACACCGATGAAGCGCCTGTCAAAAGCTGGATGAGCGCGCCGTTCCGCGTGATGAACGCTGCGGTGTCAGAAGCGGTATCGAAGGTGAGCACGAGGGGTATGGCCGTTTCCGGAGGAATCTGAAACTCGGAACGCAAGGTTCGCACGAGCGTCACGACTTCCTTGAGCGCCTCGAAGGACTGCTCGATGTCCGGCGCGTCGCGCGCATCGGTCCATTCGGGGTACGCGGCGGAAATGAGCCGGCCTTTCGCATTGGGCAGCATTGCATAGATTTCCTCGGTAACAAAGGGCAGGAACGGATGCAGAAGCCGCAGGGATTCCTCAAGGACCATCAGCAGGACGGTGGTGGCGCGATCTTTTTCGCGCTCGTCGCTGGATTTGGTCGAAAGCTTTGAGGCTTCGATATACCAATCGCAGAAGTCGTCCCAGAAATAGGAATAGATGGCCTGAGCCGCGTCGTTGAAACGCCATGTTTCCAACGCTTGGCTCGCGGCGCGCACAGCGCGATTGAGCCGATGCAGTATCCAGCGGTCGGTCTCGGTATAGCGCAGCTCGGGGTCTGGAAGGAAGCTGCGCCCATCAAGATTCATAAGAATATAGCGCGAAGCGTTCCAGACCTTGTTGGCGAACTTGCTTCCCATTTTGAAGCTGTCGCGATCGAGAAGAATATCCTGCCCGGCCGCGCAGTTGTACGCAAGGGTAAACTTGAGCGCATCCGCGCCATATTCGTCGACGATTTCAATCGGATCGATGCCGTTGCCGAGGCTTTTGGACATCTTGCGTCCCTGTTTGTCCCGGATGAGACCATGGATATACACCTCTCTGAACGGGCTCTGACCGGTAAACTCCATCCCGGCCATGATCATACGCGCGACCCAGAAGAAAATGATGTCATACGCGGTCACAAGGGCGCTTGTAGGATAGAAATAGCGCAGGTCGGGCGTATCCTGCGGCCAGCCGAGGGTGCTGAAGGGCCAGAGCCAACTGGAGAACCAGGTATCGAGAACGTCTTCATCTTGATAAAGGTTCGCAGAACCACACCGGGCGCACGTATGCGGATCTTCGCGGCTTACCATCATCTCGCCGCAATCGCGGCAGTAGAACACCGGAATGCGATGCCCCCACCAGAGCTGACGGGAGATGCACCAGTCACGGATATTCTCAAGCCAATGTTTATAGGTATGCTCCCATTTGCGAGGGAAAAAGACGACATCCCCGTCCTGCCATGCCTTGAGGGCCTTCTCGGCGAGCGGCTTCATGCGCACGAACCACTGGCTCGAGAGATATGGCTCAATGACGGTATGGCATCGATAGCAGTGACCGACAGCATGAGTAATCTTCTCCTCGCTTTTAAGGAGTCCCAGAGCTTCCAGGTCGGCCAGAACAGCCGTACGCGCCTCCAACACCTTCATGCCGCGATATTTCGCTGGCGCTGCGTTAGAGAGGGTGGCATCCGGATTGAGGATGTTGATGCGCTCCAGATTGTGACGCTGACCAACGAGGAAGTCGTTCGGGTCATGAGCTGGCGTAATTTTAACCAAACCGGTACCGAATGCGGGGTCGACATAATTATCTGCAATAATGGGAATTATGCGATCGGTCAAGGGCAGGCGCACCTTCTTGCCGATGAGGGCTGTATAGCGCGGATCGGCTGGATGGGCAGCGACCGCAGTATCACCGAGCAGGGTCTCAGGACGAGAAGTCGCGATTTCGATGCGGCCTGAAGGGCACTCGGGTATCGGCCCGTCGACAAGCTCATACCAGATATGCCAAAGCGCGCCCGGCTCGTCCTCGTGCTCAACCTCGTCATCAGAAAGCGCGGTACCGCAGGAAGGGCACCAGTTCACGAGGTACTCACCGCGATAGATAAGGTTGCGCTCATAGAGGGTAACGAACACTTCGCGCACAGCCTTTGAGAGACCTTCATCGAGTGTAAAGCGCTCGCGGCTCCAGTCGACGCTAGCGCCGATACGCACGAGCTGATTATTAATGAACGCGCGGTGCTCCTTGGCTACTTTCCATGTTTCCTCGATGAACGCTTCTCGACCGAGCGAAATCCGCTCCTTTCCTTCCTTGCGAAGCTTGCGTTCCACCACATTCTGTGTCGCAATACCGGCATGATCGGTACCAGGAACCCACAGGGTGGGGATTCCCTTCATTCGACGATATCTTATTTGTATATCTTGTAATGAATTGTTTAGCGCGTGTCCCATATGGAGGACGCCGGTTACATTCGGTGGTGGGATAACAATGGTAAAGGGACGCTTGCCGCTGTCGATTTTTGGTTGAAAATGCCCTTCGGATTTCCACATCTCATAAATGCGCGACTCGAAGGTGCGAGGCTCATACGCTTTTGGAAGTTCCACCGATTTCATGCAATCCTCCACTGATACGTAGCGGACCGACGCAAAGCCATGTCCGAAAGTGCAGAAAGAATACCGCAAAAGCACCACGCCGGGAAAGGGGGAATATGGAAAATATAGGCTCCAGTCCCTTTTCCTTCCTGTTTTAGAATGGCATACTATGTGCCATGAGAGAGACGGAACCCTGGAAATTCCTCGATCAGTATCGAGGGCGATTTTTTAACGGAAAATGGCCTACCCTCCCCCAGCTGTTCGATATCACCACCGATCGCTTTCCGGATCGCCCATGCTTTACGGTGTACAGCCCGCAGCGAATCAGTCTTACGTACCGTGAGGCCCGCGAAAGGATTCTGAAGATCGCCTCTTTCCTAGCATCATCAGGCTTTGGAAGCGGCAGTCACATCGCGGTAACAGGGAAGAATTCGCCCGAGTGGGCGGTGGCATATCTCTCAATACTATATGCGGGCGCAGTGGTCGTGCCTATCGATTACCAGCTTCCCTCCAAGGACGTCATCGCGCTTTTAAAGGCGGGCGACGTTGTCGCTGCCTTCATTGATGAGGAAAAATTGGACGATATTCGCGCTGCGGTGCCTGACCTGCCTTGCTACAGTCTTTCTGCACAAGCACAGCCCTACCTTTATACCCTCGAACCGCCTGCAGGAGCGCCTGCGCCAAAGCCCGGCACGACCAGCAACGACCTCGCCGCGATTCTCTTTACATCGGGAACGACAGGCACCCCCAAAGGCGTCATGCTCAGCCATGAGAACTTCGTATCCGATTGCTTCCTCGCCCAGTCCAATCTGAACATCAGCGAACAGGATGTGTTTTACGCGCTTCTCCCGATTCACCATTCATACACTATGCTCGCGGTTTTCATCGAATCATTCTCGGTGGGCGCGGAGACGGTGTTCGGAAAGAAAATGGTGGTCAAGCAGATTCTCTCCGATCTAAATGAGGCCCATGTCACTATGTTTCTGGGCGTCCCCATGCTCTTCAACAAACTGCTGGCTGGCATCATGAAAGGCGTGCGCGAGAAAGGACCGCTCGTCGATGGTCTCATCCATGCGCTCATGGCGCTCTCAGGCGGGATTAAGAAAACCTTCGGTATTAACCCGGGCAAGAAACTGTTTCATTCCCTGCTCGACAAGGCAAGCCTTTCTTCCATCCGCATCTGCATTTCCGGCGGCGGGCCACTCGATCCCAAGGTATTCCGCGCGTACAACGAACTCGGTATCGATTTTGTGCAAGGATATGGCCTCACCGAGACATCCCCAATCCTCACCCTTAACCCCGTAGAGCATTATAAGGAAACCTCGGTTGGACAATTCATTCCCGAAGTGGAATTCCGAATCGAAGAACCGAATGAGGAAGGTATCGGGGAAATCGTGGTTCGCGGTCCAATGGTGATGCGCGGCTATTACCGCATGCCGAATGAAACCGCCGAAGTGCTGACCGAGGACGGCTGGCTCCACACGGGAGACTTGGGCAAGGTTGACGAAGAGAACTACCTCTACCTGGCCGGGCGCATCAAGAACATGATCGTGACCGAGGGCGGCAAGAACGTCTATCCGGAGGAGATCGAAAACGAGTTCCAGCTCTATGAAGAGATCGAGCAGGTGCTTGTCCGCGGCTATATACCTGAGGGTAAGCAGGTCGCCGAAGAGATCGAAGCCCTCATTTATCCCAACCAGGACTGGATATCCCAGCAAGCACGCGAGCCAGCACAGGTCGAAGCGCGCATCGAAGAGATCGTCAGCAAAGTCAACCAGCGCCTGCGCCCCTACCAGCGTATTACGCGAACCAGAATTCTCGATGAACCACTTGAGATGACGACGACCAAGAAGCTCAAGCGCCAGAGCGCACGGGTTTAGCCTCCTGGCTTGAAACATCCTGGCCAAACATCGCAAACAGCAACGTACCTGCTACGCCGAATGCGGCAGCTGTTAGGAAATTCGCCGCAGGCGAAATGTTCCAGAGTGCTGCGCTGGTCAACGCGGCGATTGATACGACCACATCGCGAATGAGATAGTAGGTCCCGAACGTGCGTGCCTTTGCTCCCTCGGGCGCAAGGTCCATGATGAGCGCCTTGCGGGTGGGTTCGCCAAATTCCTTGAGCCCCCGGATAATGAACGCAAGAACGTACATAGGAAATGAATGTGAAATCAACAGCACGAGCGGGAAGGCGGTGAAGAAACAAAAGGTGATAAGGACAAATCGCTTTTTGCCGTAGCGGTCCGCGAGATTGGCTACCGGGATATACACCAGCATCGCGGTGATCATTTCAATCGTTGTGAGAATGCCGAACTGAAAGGCGCTGAGGCCGTTCGAGTTAACAACCCAGATGACCACAAATGCGTAGGGAATCTGCTCCGCGAACCTAATAAGAATGTCGCTCGCCAGCAGGCTGCGCAGCCCGGGGCTGAACATATCCTTGAGGCTGAGCTTTTTGCTTGCCCGGTCTTCCCGTTCACCTTTATCGTCATCCATGAACCGGATCATAAGCCAGATGGCAAGCAGAGCCATAAGGAAGGCGGCTCCGAAAGCGTACAATACGCCATTTTTAGTCCCGAACGCGCCAATGAGGAGACCACCAATGACCGGGCCCAGCGCCATGGGGATCCTTCTAAAGAATGAATGGATGGAGACACCCAGCGCGCGCCGCTCCTTGGGTACTGCCTTGCTGACAAGACTCATGATGGCAGGTAGCGAAACCGCAGTCCACGCGATGAAGAGGACGGAACCGATCATCACTGCCTGCCAGCTGCGAAACAGCATCACGATGAGATAGCCTGCCATCGCAACCAGGGTGAAAAAGATGAGCGAACGCTTGAATCCAAACTTATCAGCCGCATAGCCGCCCGGGAAGGAATACAGGGCAGAAAGCAGGTTGTCCATCGCGTTGAGCCCGCCAACCACCCAGGTAGAACCGCCGATTGCCAGGATATAGAGCGGAAGAAAACGCTCGGCCATTTTTTCGCCAAGCCCGACGAGAATGACCATCAGCACCATGGTGATCATGGTACGGTTGCGTGTAAGAAATGCAGTGTTGTACATGGCGTTGCCTCAGGGTACAAATGTAGCGGAAAACCTTGTTCAATGGCAAATACACGCGAGGCAAGGCCTCAAGGTTCAGAGGCTGGCGACAAATCGGCCCAGAATCTCCATGAACCGCTCCGGCTGCTCGACGATTACTGAGTGCCCTACTCCCTCGAGCACCTCGAGGATGGAATGGGGATATGCCGCAGCGGTTTCGGCCGCCATTTCTTGCGTAATAATGGGATCGAGTGTTCCCCGAAGCACAAGGACAGGGCCTTCATAGATACGGGTTCGTCCCCGAATGTCGAATTTCGAGAGCGCCTCGGCATGTCCGATCCAGGCATGGGGTGCCATTTTGGTCGCGTCGTCCACGAGCGACTGGAAAAACGCCTCGTCCTTGAGAGTAGGAACGACTGCCCTGAGCGCCTGTTCCAGCACCGCGCGATTGGTCCGCATCAGTTCAATGATTGGATGACGTTCCTTAGGAGTGAGAAGCCCTGATGGAGCGCCCGAGTCCACCAGAATCAAGGCACGGACAAGCTCCGGATGCGTTATCGCGAGCGCTTGAGCCACGCAACCCCCAAGCGAATGCCCGACCAGTACCGCCGCACGCAATCCCATCGATTCCATAAACCCGGTAATGACCCCTGCGTAGGCAAAGATATCCGCTACCCCCTCCATTGAAGAGGAAGCACCGAAATTGGGCATATCGATAGCGATGGTCCGGCAGCCGGGAATATCCATAACCTTTGACCACCACCGCGCGCTGCCCGTATTACCATGTACGTACAGAATTGGCGTACCGTTACCAGCCGCGGTGAAATACAGAGACAATCCATTTACCGTGATAAAACCGCTTTCCATATGGCCTCCGCGATGGGAACGGGCTGCTCGATGACCACGGCATGACCCGCACCCGGAATGATCTGAAGTGACGCGCCAGCAATGCCATGCGCAATAATTTCCGCATATCCGCGATGCTTCAGAATATCTCTTTCTCCAACCAACACCGCGGTTGGACAGGTGATCTGTCCCAATCTCGGCGTAAGATCTATCTCAAGAAAGGCCTTGCACAGCTCGATAAACGCGCTGAACCATTCACTCGGCAAGCGCGCGACTCCATCCTCTCGCGCCGCAAGCATATCCTTCCGGGTAGCAATAAATTCAGGCGAATAATTCCAAGGAAGCATAGTCTTGTAAAAGACTCTCGGATCACATCGCGCCGCAGCCATCCAGGAATCGACAACCGCCCTCAGCAAGGCATCACATTCACTCACACCATCGATGAGCATTAAACCTGTGCAGCGTTTCGGGTAGCGGATCGCGAATTCCATAGCTACTTCCGCCCCGTACGAGGTTCCAATTACAAATGCACGTTCAAATCCTACCGCATCCATCAACGATGCCAGATCGTGGGCATGCTGCGCGAGCGAATAGGGTCCCTCCGGCTTATCGGACAGTGTCTGGCCACGCATGTCGTGGCAAAGCGTACACGTTCCTTCCGGCAACACATCGATAATTGGTTTCCAATGAGATACGCTCATGGCGATGCCATTCAGAAACACAAGCGGCACGCCGGCCGCCCCCGGAGGATTTCCCGTCAATTCGTAATGCAAACGTACGCCGTTGACCATCACATCAGCCATTGTTCCTCCTCGATTCGGCGTTGCCGCAGCCTTGTGATCAGACTGGGCGGATAGAATCTTTGAAGCTACCCTGCCGATTCTGCTCAGAGTCTGCCAGCACCCGCCGCGTGAGCAGGAGCTCGACGCAGAGGTCGCTCAAGCTTTCCCTGCCGCTTCCGCTCATATTCCCAGATAGGACTTGATTACATAGGGGTTGTGGGCGAGCCCTTCGGCGCTGTCTTCCAATACGATACGGCCGTTTTCGAGCACATAGCCACGGTCGATTGCCCGAAGGCTTTCTCGCACATTCTGCTCAGTGACCAGAATCGATATAGATTTTTTAAGCGATTTCAGTACCTCGAATACTTCCGCAACAATCGAAGGCTGAAGGCCGAGCGATGGTTCGTCGAGTATAAGAAGCCGTGGCTTGGACATGAGCGCTCGCCCAATCGCGAGCATGCGCTGTTGGCCGCCAGACATGGTTCCCGCGAGCTGGGCCCGGCGTTCCTTCAATATGGGAAAGAGCGAATAGACATAATCAAGCTGCGATGTGGTTTCCTCTCGTGCGTGAGGGATATAGGCCGCGCCTAGCACCAGGTTGTCCTCTACCGACATTCCAGGAAAAAGCTCGCGCTCCTGGGGAACCAGCGCTACGCCCATGCGGGCGATCCTGAAAGTCTCAAGGCCATCGATGCGCGTCCCATCGAGCTTCATCTCTCCCTTCCATGGCTTGATGATGCCCATCACCGCGCTGATGAGCGTGGTCTTTCCTGCTCCATTCGGGCCGAACAACCCTACCGATTCGACTCCGATTGTCATATCAATACCTTCCAGTATCCTCATTCGGCCGTAGCCGCATTCAAGTCCTTGTATAGTAAGCATCAGGCGGCTCCTCCTCCCAGATAGGCCTCGATGACCCGTGGATTGCGCGATACCTCTTCATACTTGCCCTCGGCAATGAGCTCGCCGGCCTCCAGCACGATGACACGATGCGTCAGTTCCCTGATGACACCCATGACATGCTCCACCACCCCAACCGCGAGATTGCGCTCGCGCGCGATCTTCTGGACCATGGCGATGAGCTCCTTGGTCTCATCTGAATTGAGTCCTGCCATTACCTCGTCAAGGAAGAGCACTTCGGGCTCGTTGGCCAGCGCTCGAGCGATCTCCATTTTCTTGATTTCGAGGATGGTGAGGCGGCTTGTATCCCGGTCGAGCCGGCTTAGGCCAAGTTCCCCGCATATCGCTTCGGCCCGACGGCGTGCCTCCCTGACCGAATGTCCTCGGGCAAAAATCGATCCAACCATGACATTCTCGATCAGCGTGAGGTTCTCGAGAGGATGGATAATCTGATAGGTCCTCGCGATGCCAATCCTTGCCCGCTGGTGCGCGGGCATCCAGGTGATATCCTGCCCTTTATATTCGATCTTTCCTTCGCTGGGCATGATGATGCCTGAGACTAAATTGATGAAGGTCGTTTTGCCAGCTCCGTTCGGGCCGATAATGCCGAGGATTTCCCCTTCTTCCATTGAAAAGGAGACATTATTGACAGCAACGAGCCCCATAAAGCGCCGCGTGAGGCCGGTAGTTCTTAGCTTGATCATGCATGCCTCCCTTCCGAAGCCGCTTCTCCCGCAGCCTGTGCTGGCTTGAGCAGCTTTTTAATGCCCTGCGGCATGAACAGAATGACGATGATGATCATGATCCCGTACACCACAAGGTGTCCGTAGGGAATCTTCAGCTTGAGCCATTCGGCGACAAGCCCGAGGAGAACGGCACCGAAAATCGGCCCCTGTGTGCTGTAGATGCCGCCGAGGAGGGCCATGGCGAGCGGGAGGAGTGTGAAATCCGCGCTGAACACCACATCAGGGGCAGCAAAGCCATACGACATGGCGAAGATGCCGCCAAGCAAGCCCTGAATAGCGCTCGTCACGACAAAGGCGAGCAATAGCCAGCGGAAAATATCAACCCCTGAAGACCGTGCCGAAATCTCGTTGTTGCGGATCGCGGTGAGCGCAAAATGAATGCGGCTTTTTTCGAACCAGGTCGATGCCGCAATGGCCACACCCAGGCCCGCAAGCACCAGCCAGTAGAGCGCCGATGATGTTCCTCCAAATATAACTCCCTGCTGCATGACCACCCCTTCTGGTCCGCCGGTGAAGTTGTGCAGGTTGTGAACAATAATCCTGAAGATCTCGCCAAGAGCCAGGGTGACGATGGAAAAATACATGGCTCGCAAGCGCAGGATGACAAAACCGATGGCCAGCGCAACAAGCGCTGCGAAGGCTGCCCCAAAGAGGATTGAAAACCATGTCGGCATACCGGCGCGGACTACCCCGAGAATGGCGGCATACGCGCCAATGCCAAAAAGCCCCGCAATCCCGAAGGATATTTGCCCGGAGCGGAGCAACATGTCCCAGCTGATGGCCAGCGCCATATACAGCATAATGTTCCGGGCAACCTGCAGCGGATAGTCGCCCGCAAACAGGGGAAAGGCAACGGCAAGGACAGCGATGCAGACGAGAAGGATGCGTACCAGTGTCCGGTTCATGATTTTTTTCCTTTCAGCGAACGCGACAGGATGACCACGATGATGAGAACGAAATAGACAATTTCGGCCCAGTCTCTCGTGCCGCGGAAGGATCTGAGGAAATTCTCGGCAAGCCCCAGCAGGACACTGCCCCAGAGAATACCAGGAATGTTGCCAATTCCCGCCATCGCCACCAGACTAAAGCTCTTCATTGTGAAGGGGGAACCGACACTGGGAAAGATGGCAGATTTAGTCAGGAACAGAGCCCCCATGAAGCCGACAAGCCCGACAGCCAGCGCAAATACCAGGCCATAGGTCCGATAAACATCGATACCCACAATAGCAGCTCCATTTGGGTTCTGGCCTACCGCGAGCGCGGCCTTGCCGGTTCTGGTTCGTGTCAGGAAAAGCTGCAACCCAGCCGCGTAGAGAATGGCGACCAGCACGAACACGAACGACCACACACCGAATGAGAGATCACCCACATCGAGTGACATCGAGGAGTATTCAAGCGCCAGCTTGTAGGTTTGCGAGGTAAAGATAAGGTTAATGATCTGGCTGAACGCGATCGCGAGCCCGAAGGTGAGGATGAGCTGGTTGAGCTCCGGCGCTTTGAGTGCCCTGCGAATGGTGAACTGGAATACTATCCATCCGAACAGCGCGGTTACCAGCGCCATCGGAACGAGCGCAAGGAGCGGATCCATGCCGAGCGCCTTGCATAGTGTATACGTCGCATAGGACGCGAGCATCATGAATTCACCATGCGAGAGATTGACGATGTGAACAATCCCCAGCACGAGCCCCATGGGTATTGCCACCGCTGCATAGAGCCCAGCTGCCTGGAGCCCGTAGATAAGCACCGTCGGCTTCCACAGGAGCAGCACCACCACGGCCACAGCTCCGAACGCGGGTATGACCACTGTACGCTGTTTGACTGTCATCTTGCCTGCCTGTCAGTTCAAAATATATGGCTAATGAATGGTAAGCCGCGGAAAGAGAAGAACCCTCTTTCCGCGGCATCCTTAACCAATCAGCATAGAGCCATTACTTCCATGCCGGGAATGGATACACCGGTTCCGCGGTCGCGGTTTCAAACGGCCAGATTACCTCCTGGATGCCGTTCTGCCACTGCAGAATCTTCTGCCGCGTAATGCCCTGGTGCTTGATAATATTCGAAGGCTTGAACGTGATCACTTCGCCGAGCGGAGAGACATAATTGGTCTTCTCGAGCGCTTTGATGAGGGCAGCGGTCTCGGTAGTTCCCGCTTCCTTGATGCCCGCCGCCACGATATACACCGCCGAATAGGCAAGAGGTGCAAAATACGTGGCTGGCTCTTCCTTGTATTTCGCGATGTAATTTTTGTAGAATTTTGCGCTTACCGTATTGATGTCGTTGATCGCCGGAGACCACATGCCATACAGCATGACGTTCCGAGCAAGTTTGGAAGAACCGAAACCGATAGGCCATCCAGGGGGCGCTCCGAGATAGATTCCGGGAGAGAACTTCATGGCCTTCGCCTGCTCGAGCATGGGGAGGGCGTCGGCATCGTAACCTGCCCAGATGAAGAGATCAGGCTTGAATGCTTTTGCAGCCTCAAGAACCGCGGTATAATCGCCGCCGCCGAGCAAAGCGCTCTTGAAAGACGCCCCGTCGATGGTGTAGCGTTTGTCGCTTCCAAACAGCACCTTCGTGGCATCCCACGAGGACTTGCCGAAAGCTCCTTCCTCATAGGCGAGGAAAATCTTCTTTATCTGGATCTGCGGATACTTTTTCTGGATCGCGTCCCAGCCCTCAGCATAGGAAGCGCCCTGATTGTAGTCCCACGGATGCAGATGGAAGTAGAAGTCCGATTCGGGGCTTGGGCCGAGTGCTTTTTCGACCGTGGCGCTTGCCGCTGCGCCGGTAGACATGACGACCTTGCCGTATTTCTTGAATGCTGGAATCTTACCCAGCTCTGCGCCGGATGCCATACCGCCAATGAACAGGTCGACCTTATCCACTGTCGCAAGTTTTTCGACCGCGGCAGCCGCCTTGTCCGCCTTGCCTTCGTCATCCACCACGATGAGTTCGAGCTTCTTGCCAAGCACACCGCCCGCGGCATTGATTTCGTCAACCGCCAGCTGCGCCGCAGCGCTTCCCTGCTTGCCAGTAATGTCGGCAAGCGTCCAAATACCGCCAAGCTTGATGGTTCCCTGCGCGAACGCGCTACCCACCAGAAGCAGCAGCACCGCACATACGAGCATGCTCTTTTTCATGAATGCCTCCTGCATGCAGCCTCGAAGGCTGCTGGCCTATTAAATCCGGACGGGATAGACCCTCTCCGGTTGTTACCTATTTATTGCTCCCCAGCGCACCACGGTGCTGGCCCACACGAATCCCAGCCCGGCGCCGACCATCACGATGCGGCTCCCTTCCTTTATTTTACCCAATTGAAGACCGAGTTTGATTGAGAGGAGCTGATCGTTCTGGCCCAGATGTCCATACTCTTCCAGATAGACAGACTGCTCAGACGTAAGCCCGAGTTCCTGAAGCACCGCGTCGTGAGCACTGCGCTTGAAATGCAGAATCGCGAGATAATCGATATCACGCTCACCAAGGCCGCTCTTTTTGAGCGACTCTCTAATCACCGCATAAAAGTTTGGCATGGTGACTTCGCCGAGTTTCTTCTTGAATGCCGCCTCATCGGGAACGATAAAGTGAGCTTTGTCGGTGTCTTCCGGTTTGGGCGGCCAGGCTTTCGAACCCAGCACCGGCACGACGCACATTTCGGAGAGCGAACCGTCGCCTTTGAATGCCGAGGCCAGCACTTCATTCCGCCCGAGATTCTTCACCAACACACAAGCCGAACCAGCCGATCCGATGTCCATCATGAATCTGGTTTCCGGAACTTCCAGACTGATGAGATCATTGTTTCGATAACCCGATACCAGAAGGACCGTCCTCAGATCATCGCGCGCGCACATGAGCGATTTTGCCACATCGATGGCGGCCATCATTGAGCCACACATCGCTTCCATGTCGAAACTCCAGGCTCGGTTCGCTCCAAGGCGATGCGCGACATTGAGGCCGGCGAGCCAGCAGGGATAATCTTTATGCTGCGCGCCGCACCAGATGAGGAGATCGACTTGGTCCGGCTCGATTCCCGCTTCGGCAAGTGCTTCCTTTGCTGCCATGTATCCCATGTAGCTGGTTGTTTCGTCCTGTCCAGCAACAGGTTTAGATCTAATGCCGAATTTCTGCGTGATGATATCTTCCGGCACGGATGTCGCCGCAGCCAGCGCGGCTGCGGTCATGTGCTGTTGCGGCAGATACAGACCTATGCCCGCAATACCTACATGCATGCGCTCACCTCTTCACACTGCTTGTACATTGTTGAATCATCTCTCACAGTATTGTCGGCTATGAACACAAATCCGTCAAGAGGGAATTGTGCAGTCATGGAAGCTCAAACGGAGCCTCGCATGATGATTATTACATATTAATATATTATTTTAATATGAATTACATATTTTTCTTATAAACTTCGTCATTTCTGCATAAATTTCGCTTGCGCGAACGAAAAAGCGGGACTATACTGAGATACGCGATAAGTGAATCTCCTCTCACTTTTCGAACGGAAAAAGGGGAAACGGATGAGCTCCCGGACACGGCGCAGGCTCCTTGATGCCGCCATTCGTCTTTTCTCGACTACGTGGTACGGCACGGCCTCGGTGGCTGAAATCTGCCGGATGGCCGGCGTGTCCAATGGGGCTTTCTATCGTCATTTCAAAGACAAGGAATCGATATTCTGCGCAATCCTTGAATTCGTCATCGAGGAGATTGAGAAGGCGCTGCAGTGTCTGAACGATATGGAGCCCGCCCATCGACCCGCAGCCTTCGTCTATACGATTTTTACCTTTTCCCAGGACCACACGGTACTGGTTCGTGTGTTCAGGGAAGGTCAGTATCGTTTCTTCGAATACGAGCGCCGGCTAAAAGAAGTCTATCGCCGAGCCTTTGAACGGGCGTTCGGGCATGAGCCGCGCATCGCCGAATATCTTTTCGCGCTTGGAGGACTCAGGTTTGCCAGTATCAGAGCGGCATTCCATCAGATCCCGGTACAGCCCGACGCGCTGGTTGCCATCCTGCGGCATGGAATTCTGAAGCCCCAGACCATTGACCAGGCTAGGGTCTTTTCCAGTTCTATCATTCCGCTGCCTATCGAATTTTTGCCTGATTCAAGGGCACTCCTTCTGAAAGCGGGGCGGCAGCTCTTTGGAGAAAAGGGCTATTTTGAGACGAATGTGCATGAGATCGCCTCGGCAGCGCATCTCGCGACCGGCTCCTTCTATCGCCATTTCGAGAGCAAGGAAGCGTTCTATCGCGAGGTCATCAGGCAGGTCGGCAAGGATGTGCGTCGCTTTATAACCCTCAATCTGGGACCGAATCTCAACCGTCTTGAACGGGAAATGCGGGGGCTCTGGCTTTTTCTCTTGTTTCTATCGATGGATCGCTACTGTTACAACATCGTACGAGAAGCCGAATTCGTGCTCCCGGACGAAGTCAGAAGTTACTATGAGTCGTTCAGAAAAGGGTACCTCAAACAGGAAATAAAGGATTTCGCACAGGACGAAACGACCAGTATCGAATTCCTGCTTGGGGTAGCGCACTATCTGGGAATCGAAGTGATATTCGATCATTCCCCAGAAAATGCCCGGATGGTCATTGAAGAGCTGGCAGAACTGTATGTCCATGGACTTGAGGGATAAGGGGAAGGCACAAGTCCGATGAGGACCCACATGCGCAGTGAAAATCAAATTTGGAGGTTATAATGGCCAAAGCGGTCATTGCGGGAACGGGAATCTATGCACCCGGCCCATCAATCGACAATGAAACGCTCAAGAAGCGCACAGGTATTGAATTCGACACCGCACGCCATGAAGAGAAGCTGGGCATCCATGCTCGGCACATCGCACGGTTGTCGGGGCTTTCGGAGACAACCGCAGACTTTGCCGAAAAAGCAGCGCGGGCGGCTCTCACTTCTGCTGGCGTAGACAGCCGGGATGTCGGGTTATTCATAGTCGCGACGGACACGCCAGAATTCATCTCTCCCGCCACTTCGATTCTGCTGCAGGGCAGGCTTCAGGGCAGAGAAACAGGCGCTAAGTCCTTCGATGTCGGGGCATCGTGCGCCAGCTTTGTGGAGGCGCTGGACGCGGCAGCTCGTCACCTTATGACCGACCCATCCCTGCGGTACGCACTGGTGGTGGGTGTGTACAATATGCCAGCCTATATCCGCGATGGGGATCCGTTCGGCTGGTCGATTTTCGCCGACGGAGCGGGTGCGGTACTGCTTGAACGGAAGGAAGATACCGACGCGGGCTACATCGATGGGACCTTCGTCACCGACGGTACCCAGTGGAATTTTGTCGGAGTATACGCGGGGGGCACGCATATCCCGGTTACTCATGACCGACTTGATAGAGGAGAATACGGGCTGCAACTGTTGCAAAAACTTCCTGGCGACCGGAATATCAAGCTCTGGCCGCCACTAATAGCGCGTCTCCTCGCCAAGACAGGCATTCCGCAGTCGCAGATCAACCATTTCCTTTTCACACAGATCAATCATTCCGTAATCGAGGAAGTCATGCGTATCCTTGGCGAGCCGATGGACAAGACGACGACCGTCATGGACCGGTATGGCTACACCGGTTCTGCGTGCATTCCCATGGCACTGCATGAAGCCTTGACTTTGGGAAGAATCAGAAAAGGTGACCTTGTCGTTATGGTCGCATCGGGAGCAGGACTTGCCGTAGGCGCTTCGCTCGTCCGATTTTAAATCATTATACCATATAACGATATCACAATAGGAGGAATATGATGAAGGTTCAGGATGAATACCAGAAAAAACTGATCGATATTGGTGAGGCGGTCCGCAAGATAAAGAGCAATGACAATATTGTTGTCGCGATGTGCGCTTCGGAGCCCCAGGGTTGCATGAGCCAGTTTCACATTGTGGCCGACAGAGTCGAACACGTACGGGTGTTTTCATGTTTGACGCTCAAGCCCTATGATTTCTATATAAGGCCAGAAATGAAGGGACATTTCGAGCTCGCCAGCTGGTTCCATGCCCCAGGCTCCCGTACCGCGATAAAGAACCGCACTGGAACGGTGACCTTCGTACCGAATATGCTGCACCGCAGCGCTACGGATTTTATCTTCGCCCGCAAGCCCCATATCTTTTTCGGTACCTGCACACCACCTGATCGGCATGGCTTTGTCTCGCTGTCATTGGGCATTACCTATGAAAAGGATATTCTAGAGGCAGCAGACCTGGTCATTCTCGAGGTCAACCCTCGTCTGCCAAGAACCTTTGGAGACACCCATCTGCACATTTCCGAGGTCGATTTCTTTGTCGAGCATGATCAGGAAGTACCTGAACTCCCTTCTCCCCAGCCAAGCGAAACAGACCTACTCATTGGTAACCATATCGCTGAGCTTGTCGAAGATGGCTCAACCATTCAGCTGGGCATCGGCGGTATTCCGAATGCAGCGGCTCTTGCCCTCAAGGATAAGAAAGAACTCGGTGTCCACACCGAGATGATCGTCGATTCCATGATGGAATTGTATGAGATGGGCGTTATCACAAACAGCCAGAAAGCGTTCCATAAAGGCAAATTCGTCGGTACCTTTGCCATGGGCTCCCGCAAGCTGTACGACTGGCTCGACGATAATGTCGCGGTGGAATTCCAGCGCGGGCGATGGGTCAATGATCCGGCGGTTATTGCTCGGAATTCGAAGATGGTATCTATCAATACCTGCCTTATGGTCGATCTGACCGGACAGGTAGCAAGCGAAAGCCTTGGACCTGTGCAGTACTCGGGAACCGGCGGCCAGTCGGATACCGCACAGGGCGCAGTGGAAGGATTCGACGGCAAAGGGAAAAGCATTATCGCATGCTACAGTACGGCAAAGAATGGAACTGTTTCAACGATCGTGCCTATGTTGCCGGAAGGAACCGCCGTGACCCTGCATCGCAGCTTCGTAGATAATGTGGTGACTGAGTTCGGCATCGCGCGGTTGCGTGGCAAGACGGTGCGTGAGCGCGCCCAGGAGCTTATCGCGGTTGCGCATCCCGATTTCAGGGCAGAACTCAAAAAACAGGCGCAAGCCCTGGGGTATCTGTAAGATTCCATACCGCTCCCAACCTTGACGAACCGTAACGCGTGGTCAAGAATAGGCTTGTGTTCTGCGACGCTCATCTCCATCTCGCCGATCTCGAATTGCGCGATCCGGGATTCACACAGCGATTTTTACGGTTTAAATGGCGGGGAGCGGTCGTTTCACACGATCCGGAAGAATTCGAACGCAGCCAACGCATCCGGCAATTACTGCCCCCAACAATCGCAGGATTTGGTATTCATCCCCAGAATCCCGATATGGCGCAGGCTGAAACCTTGACCCGCCTTTGCAGAGCATCGCGTATCGCATTCATTGGAGAAGCAGGTTTCGACTTCTTTGGCGACAGCCCCTTGCGTGAACGGAGTCCTCGGGCCATTCAGCAGCAGACAGAGGCCTTTCTCTTTCAAGTACGGCTCGCGGCAGCCGAACAGCTGCCGCTGGTTATCCATATCCGCAAAGCAACCGATGTGCTCATGGCACACAGCCGTGAACTGACGCAGATCCCATCCGTGATTCTGCACTGCTGGCCAGGACGGCTCGAGGAAGCTCGCGCGCTGCTCGGCAAGGGTATCAACGCCTTCTTTTCGTTCGGTACTCCGCTGCTAAGGGATTCCCGCCATGCGATAGAATCGCTGCGGGGCTTGCCGCACGATCGGCTCCTTTCCGAGACGGATGCCCCATGGCAGCCGCCTCACGGGGCATTATGGACTGAGCCAGCGCACATTTATCAAGTCGTCGAAAAAATGGCAGCGGTACTGGGGATGCCCATGGATGCCATTCAAAAGCGGTTGGAAGAAAATTTTAGCGCTGCCTTCGGACTCGAATCATGAATCAATTATTGCGGAGAAAGAGGGGATGAGCTTTACCGATAGGTCCGAAATTATTATTGGAGCGGCAGGGGTTGCCGCGCTTGCGGCTGCACGCGTGGCGGTATATGGGCTTGGCGGCGTGGGAGGTGCCTGCGCACTGGACCTAGTGCGGGCGGGCGTTGGCTATCTGCATGTCGTCGACTTTGATCTGGTAGAGGAATCGAACCTAAACCGCCTCGCATTTGGATTTCGCGACGCGGTTGGCATCCCGAAGACCGAGGCTTTCTTTCACGCTGCCCGCGAAATCAATCCCGAAGTAGAAGTCGTTTGTGACACGAAATTCTTCGGAGGCGCGGATGCAGGACAAACCGTTGCCCGGGAATGCCGCTACCATGCTGATTGTGTCGACTCGCTCAACTCAAAGGTCAATCTCATTTCTGCGCTTCGCAGGGAAGAGCTGCGGTTCATTTCCAGCATGGGAACAGCAGGCAGAATCGCCCCCGAGCGCCTCAGGATAGGTGTCATGGCAGACACGCGCGGATGCCCCCTTGCCCGCTCGGTTCGTCAGCGCCTCGGACGCATGAAGGTGCCTCTCGATTTTTTTGTGGTGTGGTCAGATGAACCACCGGTCAAGCCGATATCCGTTACCGGTCATACAGAAGCGCCATCACCAGCAGAGTATCAGAACCCCATGCACGCCTCGGGAACGCACGGAACACGAGCCCGCCTGAAACAGGGATCACTACCTTTCGTACCGCAATGCGCTGGCCATTTCATGGCCTCTTGGATCGTTCGACGCATTCTGGAGGATGCCCATGTTTACCCCCTTCGGACTTGAGCGCTATTTTGCCGCGCACGAATTCAACGCGCGCCACCTGCTCTGCACTTCAGATTGCGAGAGCATGCGCATTTCAGAATTGCTGGCCCTGGGCGGAGAATCCGCAGCAGAAACGCTGGCTCGAACCTGGCTTGGCTATACCGAATCACGGGGCGCTCCTGCGCTTCGCAAAAAAATCGCAGACCTCTATACCGATATCAAACCAGATGAAGTGCTGGTTCACGCGGGCGCTGAGGAAGCGATCCTTAATCTATTCATGGCTGAAATCGGACCGGATGACACCGTGATCGTGGGCTGGCCATGCTACCAATCTCTCTACGAAATTCCCCGCTCGCTCGGTGCCAAAATGCGCCTCTGGGCCATCCGCAAGACCTCCACGCGCTGGTATTTCGATCCGGATGATCTCGCCCGTTTGCTCGCGGCCGAATTTGAAAATCGCGGTTCAAACCACGTGAAAATGGTAGTGCTCAATATACCACACAATCCGACCGGTGCACTTATGACGCGCAGCGAATTGCAGCGCGTCGTCTCGTTGTGTGATTACTATGGTGTTCTGCTTCTGGTTGACGAAGTGTACCGCCTTCTCGAGCTCCATGGAGCGGAGCGCCTTCCTGCCATCTGTGAAATCTATCAGAATGGGATCTCGCTCTCGGTACTGTCGAAATCCTGGGGATTGGCGGGGTTGCGGATCGGATGGCTTGCCAGCCGCCGAACCGATGTGCTCGACCATGTCGCGGCGGCAAAGGATTACAACTCAATCTGTGCCTCCGCACCCTCCGAAACGCTCGCCTGCATCGCGCTGGATCGTTCGTCGGCAATCCTTGCGCACAACCGCTCAATCTGCGAGCGCAACTGGGGGCATTTCAAGGCACTTTTTGATACCTACCAGAACCTGTTCGAATATATCCCGCCCCAGGCGGGCTCGGTGGCCTTTCCTGCACTCCGAGACGAAGGTCTCCGATTCTGGAAGGATACCTTCGCGCTTTCGAGTGAACTGCTCGAAGATACAGGTGCACTGCTGCTGCCTGGCTCTCTCTACGGTGAGGAATTCGCCCGGCATTTTCGGATCGGCCTTGGCCGGGTCGCGGCAAAAATCGGCATCGAAGCGTTCGAAAACTGGCTCGCCAGGAAAGTCGGACGCAGGTAATCGCACCTGCGTACCTCCTGCTATTCAGTTCCTTCTTTTCCCGAGCCTGCTTTTTGCCCTCGCGCGCCATTCCGAATGACATCGTCTTCCCGCTCTGTCATATTGGCCACCGCAACTCCCGCCATAATCAGAATTCCCCCAATCGCCTGCCATACACTAAAATGCTCGTGTCGGATCAGAATGCCTGCCAGCACGGTAATGAGGGTAATGAGATTAGTGAAGACAGCCGATTGCGACGCCTTAAGATGTGTCAGCGAGTAGTTGATAAGGAAGAACGCCAGTACCGATGAAAGAACGCCCAGATAGAGAATTCCAGCCCACACCTCCGCGAACCACGCCTGACGGCTATCGAAGAGTAATCGCAGATTTCCCTGCCCGCAGAGGGTTCTGAAGAGAACAGGCATGCCAAAGACAAGCGCCCCCGACCACATCATGGCGAAGGTTCGCTCCGCCGGAGAGAATTGACGCGACGCCCTTCTGCTGGCGATGTTAAAAACGACCGCGCTCAGCATTGAACAAGCCAGAAGGACAATGCCGATTGGCCGCGTCTCACCGCGCTGTCCCTGACCGAGCAAGACAACCAGAACCACGCCTGCGATGGACATAGCCAGGCCCGACGATTGCAACGGTGTCATTTTTTCCTTGAGAACCAGAGCGCCCATGATCGCGACACCCGCGGGAAGTGCTCCAAGCAGGATACCTGCCACGCTCGTCGCCGCATTCGCAACTCCATAGGTTTCGAATACGAAATACGCGACCGGCTGAAACAGACACATGAGCATCAGTTGCCCGATCGGCTTTCCTCTGAAATTCAGCCGGATAACGCCTGCCACAGCCAGTATGCTCATCAGGAGCGCCGCAAGCAGAAAGCGTCCAGCCAGAAGTTCCATTGGTGACAGGACCTCCAGCGTCGCCTTTGTGACCAAAAACGAAAATCCGAATATCGATGAATAGCCAATACCAGCGATGATGCCACGAACCTTGTGCATGGACGGGAGCCTAGCACGGAGTACGTTTCATTTCCAGCAGCGTTGCTCTATTCTTCTCAGACCGGAACACAGGACTATACTGCTCGCTCATCGAGGGGAATGGAATCTGTCTTCAATTGTCGCTATATTGAAAATATCTCGAGCAGGGAGAAGGATGATGAATCAGTCTGAAACAGAAGCGTTCTGGGCGCAATTCGAATCGGAAATCGGCGAAAAAATCGTTTCCCGCACCATGGGACAGCATTTCCGGGAAAAGCGTGACCAGGGCGAGTGGGGGCTCCTCGTGCTCACCGAAACAACACTCAGGTTCAGACCCACGCCGGGCGAAAACTGGTTCGATTCATTGTTTCGCATGGCAACACCCAAAGTCCCTCGCAAGCCGCTGGATGACACCGTCATTCCGCTGTCCGCGATTCGCTCGCTCATCCTTCCCAGAAAGCGATTCTTCGACCTGCTCTTCAGTCCGCCTTACCTCATGTTCACCCTTGTCTATGAAGCGGGAGGCATGGAACACTCGATTCTCCTGGGAGCCGATGCAAAATGCGACCTTCTGAAAAACCTGCTGTCCTCGGTGCCTGTGTCAAGGGCTCCATGAATCCCATCTATGAGCGCCTGGACAAAGAAGATATCAAATTTTTCGAATATGGCATCACTGCGCTGGATGCCTATTACGATGAAGTACCGCGCCCTATCCGCTTTCTCGTAGCAGAATGCTCCACTGTCGACCTCGCGCGCTGCTTCGAAAATCTCGGATTCCCAGGTCTGCCGTACGCAGACGCCGCCCTTGTTTCCGCGGACCCGCAGCATGAGGAGTTTCGATTCGTGTGTGCCGAAGATGCCCTCCACTGCCATCTGGGAGGTGCCTGGTCCGAATTCCGCCGCGACCCGATTGAAGGCGTTTTTTTCGATCCTGGTGATATTTACGCAGACATTAAGAACCGTGCGCTCCCTGTGGTCGACACCACCGCTGGTCATGAGGAACAGCTTTTTTTTGAGGCTGCTGTGCTATCGACACTCAATCCCGATGGCGCGCGGCTTGCGTCGGAGCACATTCCTCTGCCTTCGGTCATCACATCACAGTTCCAGAAAGATCTCCTGGTTACGATTCTTTCCGGCCCATGGCCTGCCGCTGGGCTCGAATTTCTGCGGCGCGCTGGCTTCATTGCTCGCGAATGGCCGGAAATCGCCCTGCTCGACGCGGTGGATCACTCGAAGGACTGTCATCCTGAGGGAAACGGCTGGGCACATACGCTCGAGACATTTACCTATCGAAAAGACAGAAGCCTGGTGCTCTCTCTCGCATTGCTCCTGCATGACATAGGGAAACCTGAAGCGGCGCGAAAAGAGGGCAAGCGGTTTGACCGTCACGCGGAAATCGGAGCATCCCGCGCCGGGAGATTTCTGAATCGCCTCGGATTTTCGGCCGACATCCAGAACGATGTTGAATTCCTGGTTCGCTTTCACATGTTCCCTGCCGCGCTAGGGTCCCTGCCCGTCCAGACCGCGGAACCACTCGTATTGGACCGCCGGTTCCCCTTGCTTCTCGAGCTCTACCGCTGCGATGAGTTTTCGAGTTTCAAGGATCCCGAGCGTTATTATAAATCATGCAATGCGTATCGCGCGCTGATGAAACATATCAGAAACCCGTACCGGACCACTGATGTGCGCCGAACAGCGACCACCCGGCGGCGAACACATTTCTGAAAATAAATTAGGCAGAAATGATCCATGGGCTATAGGAAAGCACCCAGCGGGGAGGCTTGAATAAAGCCAGTTCCGTATAGTACTTTGCCAATGTTTCAACTATTTCCTGATCCAGGGCCATTTTTCTTAATTTTTCGAACGCGCTGGAAGGATGTATCGGGCTTCGGTACGGTCGTTCGCCAATCAGCGCTTCAAATACATCGACAACCGCGATGATCCGCGATTCCAGCGGAATATCGTTCCCTTTCAATCCTTCGGGATACCCATATCCATCCACACGTTCGTGATGATACAGCACTATCCTGCTCAGGTGCTCGAATTCCTTGAAGCTTCGAAGAATACGCGCGGAGATGACAGGATGCTGTTTCATCTGGGCAAATTCCATGGGGTCCAGCTTACCTGTTTTTGCGAGAATCTGTGTCGGAATACCGATTTTTCCGATATCGTGGAGCAGCGCTGCTACATACAGATTCTTAAGCCGCTTGCCCTTCATTCCGAGTTTTTTACCCACAAACAGCGCAAGCATCGCTACATTCCTTGAATGGCTTGCCGAGGTCTGCTCTGTCTGCTCGAACAGGTAAATAATCGATTCCAGGCCTCTCGTCTGAACAAAATATGAGGACGCATTGAAATAGGCCTGGATTAATAGGGCCGAAAGCAGGATCGCCAGACTGGCCATAATGATGATTTCCCATACTGAGAATGAAAACAGTCTGTAGGAAAGCGGTATCCCCAGACCTGTCATTTTCCCGCCATTCAAGTCCAGCCTGAAATTCTCAATATGCATGAACCTGATCAGGTTTTCGCAGGAAATGGTCGCGATTCCAACCCAGTTCGGAACCGTAAGATCCTCATCATCGTTTCGAATTGGAAAAACAATATGCAGTAGCTCTCCATCGGATTTTACCGAGTAATTTCCTTCAGGAGCCTCTCCGGGCTCGATTCCAATTGTCCCGATCAGCTCATAGCTTGAAACCACAGGTTCAAGCAGCGCTCTTGACTCAACGATCCGTTCCCCCATCACGAGGTTATACATTTTTGTCCAGGCAAAATATCCCTCATAGATCGCAGTTGCCTGCAGATCGACCACGCTGGTGATCGCACTATCCACTATTCTAAAGTTCCTGTTGGCGGTATACATCCGAATGGCTGTCATTGCTCCGAAAACCAGCAACATGGTAATCGCCGCAATCATGACAGGAATGATCACTTTTCTCTTCATCACTTTTTCCCTTTCTACGAAGTCGAGCTTTGATTATTGCGGATCTGACCCTTCACCGGAACCTGATTTGGACTTACTGAACGCCTCGACGATCGCGCACGCATCTGTTTCCCATTCGTCCGGCACAACAACCTTGGCTCCCTTCAATTCAATTGAATAAAAGGGATTTACGTCTAGCATCTGGTCCGACATCACCTCCGCGGCGATCCCCGAGGACTCGAGCATGGACTTCAGAACAATGGCATCTTCAAGAAACGCGCAGACATATACTGTTTTCATGAAGCTGACCTCGCTTCCTCAATCGCCTTGACACTTCTGTCAAACATGTTGCCCAAGCGTTCCGCCCCCTGTTCTGTTATATGCCAATCCTCTTCTATTCGCATGCCGCGGATGTACATCCACTCTTTAATTGTAATGTAATCGAGATATTCAGAGCAAATTTTTTCGCGCTCCCAGCGGGCGATCAGCTCGGGAATAAAATAGATGCCGGGTTCCACCGAATGGACCATGCCGGCCTTGAGTGTCTTCGCCAAACGGAGACTCCTCAATCCGAATTGGGTGCTGCGTTCGAGCTCATCACCGTATCCAACGAGATCTTCTCCTAGTCCTTCCATATCATGCACATCAAGACCAATCTGGTGCCCTAACCCATGAGGAAAGAAGAGAGCATGAGCGCCCGCAGCGACGGCTTCTTGGGGATCTCCTCTCATGAGTCCGAGCGCGATGAGTCCTTCAGACATAACCAGGCTCGCGTTCAGATGAATATCGAGGAATCTTCTGCCGGGTCCAAGAGCGTTGGTTGCAGTTTCAAGAACCTGACAGAGCAGCGTGTAAAGTTCTCGCGCACGCGGCTCAAACACCGGCCCCGCGGGAAATGTGGTGGTAAGATCCCCCGCGTAGCCGGAAGCTACCTCGACTCCCGCGTCGAGCAGGAAAAGATCGCCTTGTTGAACGACTCGTGCTGTTGGGGTGTTGTGCAACACTTCTCCTCTGCAAGTGGCAATTGTCTGAAAGCTGAGCTCGCACCCCCGTGAAGCAGCCTGGATCAGTACTCGATCCGCAGCTTCCCGTTCAGTCCAGCCCGGGCGAAGCGAATGGAGAATGTCCTGATGTATTTGCGCGGTCAATGAGACCGCGGTATCGATTTCGGCCACTTCCTCGGGCCCTTTTATTTCCCTGATATTCACGATTGCCGCTACTACGCGGCGATCAACAAATGCCATAAGCTCGTTTGGCGAACATTCCAGCAGTAATGAAAGCCGCAACATCTGATCCCCGCGGCATGGAGGGAGAATAAATACGGGCGTTCCCTGCCTGCGAAGCTGCTGGAGCGAAGACTGAAGTTCATCAAGCGGCTTCCATGCCTCGCAAGCACAGGTTTCCGCACACTGTTCCGGAGACGGAAGCGGACCAGTCCAGATAAGCGTGTTAAGATCAGGCACCTCCGCAAAGTACGTGGTGCGGCCACTTTCCAAGTCGATCAACGCTGCGTGATCCGGAATGTTCGTACCAAGGAGATAGAGCCATGTTGAATCCTGACGGAAAGGATAGCAGTTGGCCTTATAATTCCGGGGAGCTTCGCTGTTCGACAACAGGAGAAGCGCTCCTTGCAGCACACCATGTAGCCGGACTTCCCTGCAGAGCTTTTCACGACGCTGTGCATAGACCTGAGGATAAAACATCAAGCTATTCTAGAGTTGTTACGCTGATTTCGTCAATGAAGACTGATTCAGGCGCAGTACTTCGCCAGACAGAGTGATTTGCCTTCCATGGCGAAATCAATTTGACTCGAAGTAATGTACTTTGTCTGTAATGGACTATGTTCGCTACTGTCTTGCTCATAATCTGCGAGTTCGCCGCTCGACGTTGCAGATGTCGCAGGAAGAGCTCGCCAGGCAGGCTGGCGTTTCTCCTGGTTTCATCGCAAATATCGAAACGGGTCGCAATTTTCCTTCAAGCCTGGTAATACTCAAAATCGCAGCCGCCCTTAGAGTGGACCCCTTCAAACTGTTCATTGATCCGAGCAAGCAAGATCTTCTGTTTACGAGAGAGGAAGTTGAGCAATGGCTCCGCGACTCACAGCGCAGGCTATTCGGATATGGACCATCGGAGCCTAGCAGCGAAAAGCCGAATAATCCTCGAGAATCCGAACCGGAACCCCAACATTGACACCAAGTGTCTCATTTTCTACTATGGAGGAATGAAAAGAGCAGCCAATCTGCTTCTGCGCATCGCAGTACTGTTCTTGATCGCTGCGCGTGTCGCCGCGGCAGAACCACAGATCAAGACCCTCTCGAATGGCATGACCGTTTTCCTCAATCCTGTTCCTCAGGAATCGAGGATTGCCGCTGCTCTCTCATACCATGCAGGAGCCGATAGCCAGACGGCGCAGACAGCTGGCTTGTTTCGCCTGTTGGAAATTGTGCTGTTCAATGGCCTTGCTATCCATCCGGGAATGCCGGAGCCTGCTGGAGCGCTCGATGCGCTCGAACCATTGAAAATCGCTGGAGGAACCGAAATCGACCGCTTGGGATTTTCCATCCTAACCGATTCCTCGCGATATCAGCAACTCATCGACACATTGTATTATCTATTCTCTGAGAAAAGAATTAACACGCTGATTGGAGAGGCTGGCAGCATCGAAGCCGCCCGAGAAATCTCTAAGGGTCTTATCCGCGAATCACTGGGAAGCAGCCACGATATTTTGGAAGCTGCCTTCGCAAAAAAACTCTTCGCGAAAGCGCCATTCAGGCTTGATGTGAATGGCGCTTATTATATTCTCGAGAAGGCGGATGCGCAGGTGCTCGCATCGCTGGCAGCCGCATGGCTCGTCCCCGCCAATGCATGCCTCGTCGTATCTGGAGGATTTGATCCGGAGGCAGTGTTGGAGCTGATCGAGCAGCGATTCGGCATCCTGCCGAAAGGAAAAGATCCCTGGCCTTCTTCACTCCCTTCCTTTCCAAGGCCTGGCGTAACACGTCCTCTTTTCCTCGTTTTCCCAGATCCCGGCGTTACAAGAAACTCAATCCAGATTGAAATGCGCTACCGAGGTCCTGATCCTAAAGACACTTCGATGGTCACCGCGGCTCGACTCCTGTCGGAACTCGCAAAACCTTCCACCTCACCTTTTCAGACCGCGATGCGAAAGAGCATGCCTAAAGGGGTTGTCATGGAAGACCTCACCCTATCCCTCGTCCCTTCACGGAATGCCTCGTGGATATCTATCAAAGGGGTCCTCACGCTCTCAGACATGAGAAAAGCTCCCGAAATAACATTCGCGTTCAAGGAAGCGGTGAGAGGCAGCGAGCTTTACAAAATCAAGGCAAACCCGGCATATTTTTCAGCAAAAGAGTATCAAACAGCCAGGGAAATCCTCCGCGAAGCGCACATGGCGCGAATGGGTGATCCCTTTGAATCGGTACAGTATGTGTCAGACTTATGGAGTTGGGGAATCATTTCACAGGTATTCCGCGAATCCGACGCAATCGTCCGAACCGGGCCAAAGGAAATCTCTCAGATGGTGGATGTCTATATCCAGAAAAATCTGGAAGTGGTCGCGGTATCGCTCAACAGCGAGGACTTTACCGTGCTTCAGAAAGCCTTTGCTTCCTTAGGCTTCGAAACAATATCAGACCAGAACGCGTTCTGGTGGCGATAGGCATTCACGTTTGCATTTGTGCTAAATCGTTTCTTCCTCAATCGAGAGAATACTGGGCAGTGTTCGCAGGGCTTTGGACACACGCTTAAGATCTTCGCGCGCATCTACTTCGAGAATGAAAAAACCGCTGAGCGTACCGTCTCCCCTTTCTCCAAGCTTTCCTTCCTTAAGCCGCCCGGCGCATTTGCGAACAGTAGACTCGATCTCGGAGAATATATCAAAGGATTTTTTTGTGGTTACGCGATAGCGAGCGGTTGTGTTCATGACCTCGTCTTCCCACTTGACGTCTATGCGACGCTCTTCGAAATCAGCAATCGAGGCGATGGAACGGCAGTCTTCCCGATGCACGACAATACCACGGCCTCGCGATACATAGCCTACGATTCGATCGCCAGTAACTGGCTTGCAGCAGCCGGCGATACGGATCATGAGGTTGCGCATGCCGCCGACCGTCACACCGGCCTTGTCGCTGCGCAGTACCAGCCCTGGTTTTACGCTGTGAAATTCGACCACGGAAGGAAATTCGGCGCCTAATTCTTTGGCCGACTCTCGCCCTCGTTCCTGGGCCCGTTCGATACCCTTTTCCGGCGCTTTTTCGTGAGGTCGTTCGCGCGAAAGCGCTGGCTCGGCTCCGCTCCTGTCCGCTTTGCGGCCCGCCACAATATGCTTATCGATAGCTACTGCCTGACCTGTTTGAACCAAGAGCTGGCGGATTCGTGATCGTGCCTTGCTGGTACGGGCAAACTTGAGCCAGTTCAGGTTCGGTCTGGCATTGGGCGAGGTCAGAATCTCAACAATTTGGGTATTTCTGAGTTCAGAATCGAGCGAAACAATAGAACCGTTTACCTTCGCGCCCAGACAGTGTGCGCCGACATCGGAATGGATAGCAAATGCAAAATCGATTGGAGTAGCGCCTGCCGGAAGCTCGATGACATCGCCTTTCGGAGTGAAAACGAATATGGAGTCACGCAGCAGTTCACGCTTGATTTCTTCAAGATAGGAGTCTCCTTCGGATATGAACTGATTCCATTGCTTCAGCTTATTGACAATTGGCAGGTCCTGGAGACTTGGCAATTCCGCAGTGCTGCCCTTCTTGTACAGCCAGTGTGACGCGACACCATATTCCGCAACAAGATGCATTTCGCGGGTGCGAATCTGGATTTCGAGAAGCTGCCCACCATAGGAGAGCACCGTCGTGTGGAGGCTCTGGTATCCATTCGACTTGGGCATCGCAATATAGTCCTTGAATCGGCCCTCTATGGGCTTCCAGAGCCTGTGTACAAGACCGAGCAGCGCATAGCAGTCGTTGACAGAACGGCAGATAAGGCGGATACCGAGAAGATCGTACAGCTCATCGGCTCCTTTGCCGCGCTTGCGCATTTTCTGGTATATCGAATAGAAATGCTTTGCGCGAGCGGAGACTTCAACCTCGATACCTTCCTTTGCCGCAGATGAAAGAATTTTTTCCGTTACCCGCTTGAGAAATTCCTGACGCTCTCCCTTTCGTGCATTTACAATATCTTTTATCTGATCGAACACCTCGCGGTTCAGCGATTTAAGTGAGAGATCCTCAAGTTCGTCCTTGAGCCAGGAAATACCAAGGCGATCCGCAAGCGGCGCATAGATATCGATACACTCAGAAGCGATTTCCTTCTGCCGGTCTTCGGGAAGATATTTCAGTGTACGCATGCTGTCCAACTTATCAGCGAGCTTGACAAGGATGACCCGTATGTCGGAGGTAAGCGCAAAGAGCATTTTGCGCATAGTCTCGGCAGCATGAACAGATCTGTTTTTCGCTCTGACAGACGAAAGGCGATTGACACCTGCCACGATGAGCGCGGTATCGTGTCCAAAACTGGTTTCGATTCTGGGATCTGGCAACGCGAGAAGAGGGTTCGAGTCTTCCTCCGCAGCTTCCTTTCTTGCCCGCTGCCCTCGGGGGGTCTCTAGAGAAACAGATGGCTTCCTGTTCTCCGCAGCCTCGTTTGCTGCCTCGATATATCCCGATACACGATCTGGCACCACATCATGGAGAAGCCCCGCACATACCGAATCAGAATCCATGCCAAGGTCGAGGAGGATATCTGCAACCCTGAGATCGTGCGACCATGCAGGCTCACCAGAAGCGCGAGTCCTGTCTCCATGAATCTTCATGCTGTACGCAAGCGCTTCTTCAAAAAGAATGCGCCGTTCTCTACCGAGACGGGATTCTGCTTTCGAGAGAAAATCAGCCCTCAGCCTTTCGATATCGTCCACCAGTAACCCTCTCCCTCCCTGCGAGGTCTCTATATACCATGATATCATCAAAACAGGAATTCTGCAGAAGCTCTACCGCTTCCGCAACCTGTTCCGGGTCCATTTCCAATAATAATACGCCGTTATTCGATAAATATCGAGGCGCATCCTCGATGATGCGTCTGATGAGATCCATTCCATCCGGGCCACCGCTCAATGCCAGCATCGGGTCGGTCATGCCCTGCGCCCTCAGCTGCTCGGCCTCATCGCGTGGCACATAGGGGGGATTGCTGACAATGAGGTCGAAGGTACCACAAATCATGGCAAATAGATCCGATTCAATGAAGCGGACACGATCTTCGCCTTTCAGGTTGACACCATCCGCTGGCGCGCATAACCGCTCCGCGTTCAGCCTGGCGCACCTCAGCGCTTCGACCGATATATCGGACGCGGTAATATCCCAATGGGGACGTTCTAAGGCAATGCTTATGGCGACAGCACCCGAACCGGTGCAGAGATCGAGAACCTTTAATGCCTGTGGCAAGCGTTCTCCTCGCACCTTCGCGAGCTTATCACCCTCTCGAAGCGCGGCCTCGACAAGCGTCTCGGTATCCTGACGTGGCGAAAGCACCGCATCATTGATTATGAAAAGCCGCCCAAAAAACTCCTTGAAGCCCAGTATGTGGGCAATGCTTTCGCCATGTGCCCGTCGCCGCGCCCATTCCATAAAAGATGCTGGTATCTCAGTCAGCGGTTCAGAAAGGCGGGCCAGCACTTTTTCCTTCGATATCCCCGTCGCATGAGCCATGAGCAGCACTGCATCGAGAAAAGGCGTTTCGCTTGAAGAAAATGTTGCGGCAGCGTGAAGAAGCGCGTCGCGATAGGTCATGGATGCAGCCTCCTGCGCTAGATTGCCGGGTAGGCTCGGGGCTTTAGATTCTTGCTCATTCCATTTTGCGATTCTGCTGCCCCCAGGCTACCAGGGCATCGAGCAGCTCATCCAATTCCCCTTCCATCACGAGATCGAGTTTGTACAGCGTCAAATCGATTCGATGATCGGTCAGGCGGTTCTGGGGAAAGTTGTAGGTTCTAATGCGCTCTGATCGATCCCCTGTTCCCACCTGGCTGCGTCGCTCGGCGGAGCGTTCCATGCGGCGTTTTTCTTCCTCGAGCTCATAGAGGCGTGCGCGAAGGATACGCATGGCTTTGGCCTTGTTCTTGATCTGGCTTTTCTCATCCTGGCAATGTACGACGATTCCGGTCGGTAAGTGAGTAATCCGAACAGCGGAGTCTGTCGTATTGACGCTCTGCCCTCCAGGTCCGGAGGCCCGCATCACATCGATGCGCAAATCTTCCTGCCGGATCTCGACCTCGGTCTCTTCCATTTCAGGCAGCACGGCAACGGTGACCGCGCTGGTATGAATACGTCCCGAGCTTTCGGTAACCGGTACGCGCTGAACCCGATGTACTCCCGATTCATAGCGAAGCCTCTCATACACCGCATCGCCAGAAACCGAAAAAATGATTTCCTTCATACCGCCCAGCTCGGTTTCATTGAGACTCATCACTTCGAGCGTCCAACCCCTATGGTCGGCATAGCGACTGTACATGCGGAAGAGATCCGACGCAAAAAGCGAGGCTTCCTCTCCACCGGTGCCCGCGCGAATTTCCATAATAACAGGCTTGTCAGCCATTGGATCGCGTGGCATGAGCAGGGCCATGAGACGGTCTCCAGTTTCCTGCCAGCGCGCGGTCAACTGGCTGAGTTCCTCCTCGGCAAGCGATTTCATCTCCTCGTCGGAGGATTCGCGTAATAGCTGCTGGGTATCGTGGATGGTAACAGCGAGCCTCTGTTGTTCGTCAAAAAGCTCCACGATTTCTGAGAGCCGAGCGCGCTCTTTCATGAGAGAACGGAATGTATCCTGATCGCGCATGATGTCTGGACTGGAGATGCAGGTGTCAATCTCTGCGATGCGGGAACGCATCTGTTGAATTCGTTCTTCCACGTAGGCCATCCTACCATACTGCTACGAACCTTGTATATTACAGTATGGGATGTGAGACCTTCTCAATCGAATACATATGCTGGCATCGTTTCTTCACGCTTCTTCAAAGGGGTCGGAAATCCCCGCAACCAGAGCCTCCGCTCAAGTGGTGAAAGATCTATGCGACTTAAGAACACACGCTCTAGGAATGCATTATAGCGTCCTGCCTTCAGAACCTCCTTCGGAATTCCCGCCATTTCTGCATGTGTCTTTCTGATTCCTGCTTTCCCTATACGGAATAGTTTTGCATAGTTATGCCAACCTGAATACACTACCAACCGCTCGAGCATATTCGCCACATTTCGTGCAAAGCACACCGTTGCTCTCCTATGCTCAGCAAGGTCCTTGCGCAGTTCCCGATCAAGATAATTGGATGCAAAGAGAGGATTTGATCCTGTGCGCGGCAGGGTGGAGCTCACAGGCAAGTGCTGGAAATGGCTTCGTTCTGGGTAGACCTTCAGAGCTCTGGCATATTCGAGTTTTTCATCCGTAATAAGAAGCTGAGGATTGCTGCTGCCAGACCGGATCCTTGAGAGCTCATGCAAAAGCTCTGCAAATGATCTCTCGAGTGCACGAGCCTCAAAAGTAACATGACGATAGAGAAGATTCGCCTTTCGATGCTGAGACTTGGTCATTCGCCCTGAACGCTTCAAGGTCGCATGAGTCATACTAAGGATAAATTGGCTGTCAGAAGTAAGGGCAATAGTAAGATTATTTGGGAAAAATCGAGAACCATCAAAACCAACAAACCCATCTATGCATACTGGCTCAGACATATGAATATGACGACATAATTGATGGTTCAATGAGAGGGTTTGTCGACTGAGACGCCCGATACGATTGCAGATCGTACCCAATGAAACCTGAAGATGGCGAGCAAGAGCACGCTGGCTCATGCTGGAAGCAAGAAGCCTTTCAAGATGACGGTAGTTTATCAATTTCTTTGCATAGTAGTGCACGCTGAAGGTCTGACTCGAAAAAATGCGGCCACAGGCCTTGCAGCGATATCGATGTACCCGACCGAAGCATTTAGTGGCATAGTAACCAAGTGCAACATACCATCTTCCATGTGGCGCGGCTTGATGATGGCAACAGATTGGATTAGGACAAAATGAGAATTTGAGCATGGTTTCCTCCTCTTAATCGGTTATCGCTGTTGTACTTTCCCTTCACTTCAATGTCATAAACAAGGTTCATAGCAGTAGGGATGGGTTGCCAATTCGCACATAGACAGGTAGTATTTCCCCATGCTCGATATCCGATTCATCAAAGAAAACCTTGAAGCCGTCAAACAGAACATCCGCGATCGCTATATGAACGCAGATGCGGATTTAGTCGTATCTCTATATGAACAACGTAACCGCGTCATACGAGATCTCGAAGATGCCCGGCGCCGGCGAAACGAAAACGCGCAGTCCATGAAAGGCCCCATGGATACCCAGACACGCGCTGCCTGCATCGAGGAAGGCAAGCGTTTGAAGGAAGCCATCGCATCGTTCGAGGCCGACCTTGCCCGGCTCGAAGCGTCGCTCAACGAAGAACTTCTAAAAATCCCTAACATGGCTCATCCGCATGCGCCTCGCGGTAAGGAAGACAAGGATAATCTTGAAGTTAAGCGCGTCGGAGAACCGACAGTCTTCAATTTTCCAGCCAGAGACCATGTCGATATCGGTCAGAGTCTCGATATCATCGATTTCGATACCGCGACCAAGGTTTCAGGCACTAAATTCTATTACCTAAAGAATGAAGGAGTCATCCTCGAGCTTGCGCTGGTGCGATTCGCTCTCGATATTCTGGCACGCCATGGCTTTACGCTCATAACCACTCCGGATATCGCAAAGACGGAAATTCTTGAAGGTATTGGATTCAATCCCCGTGGAGCAGAGTCGAATGTTTACACTCTGGAAGGAGAAGACACTTGTCTGATCGGTACCGCGGAGATCACGCTCGGTGGTTACCACAGCGCTTCGATCCTCGATAAGAGCCAGCTCCCAATTCGGTACGCTGGGCTTTCCCACTGCTTCCGCCGCGAAGCAGGAGCTGCCGGACAGTTTTCAAAAGGCCTCTATCGGGTACACCAATTCACTAAAGTTGAAATGTTTGTCTACTGTCTGCCTGAGGAATCCGAACACATCCATGAAGAACTGAGAACTATCGAGGAAGAGATATTCTCCAGTCTGAATATTCCGTTCCGCGTAGTAGACACGTGCACCGGCGATCTGGGTGCACCTGCCTACCGCAAATGGGATCTTGAGGCATGGATGCCCGGCCGCAACAACGGGGAGTGGGGCGAGGTAACCTCAACCTCAAATTGCACCGATTATCAAGCCCGCCGCCTGAACGTGCGCTATCGCGACGAAGACGGCAAGCCTCGTTTTGTGCACATGCTGAATGGTACCGCTATCGCGTGTTCGCGCGCCATTATCGCTATCCTTGAGAATTTTCAGCAGGCGGATGGATCGGTGAAGATTCCTGCGGCTCTGGTGCCCTATTGTGGATTCGACACCATCAAGCCGCGACGCCAGCCATAGAGGGCGTTGCGAAAAGCCCCGGCAGGTGTTCCTGACTACTTATTTAAGGAAGATTGGGCGAAGAAAGCATTGACTTGCGCCAGGGAGCCACGGTTCCCGAAACCTCCCAGCGGATCTTCCGGCGCATTTCCAGCTTGCCATTAGGCATCTGCACACAAACGGCAAAGCAACCGCTTCCGATGTAAATGATCTTCTCGTCCGCAGCCAGGTGTTCCTGTTTGGAAAGCAATTCAATCGCGCAATCGAAATGAATGGGTGCTCCGCTCTCTCTGGAAGCGATTGCTCCCACAAGGTCAAACACAGGCTTGCCGCATACCTCACAGAGGGGAGGAGGTTCGGGTTTTTTACGGTTTTCCGGCTGTACGGGTGCCGCTTTCTTTTCGGCTTTGGATGGAGATGACGCGTTTTTTGATGAGCGATGCCTGCGAGATTGATGGCTGTGATTTTTTGCGCTGCGCTTTTCATCCGGCGCCCGAGGATCAGTGTTCATTGCGTTTCACCTTTGTTCTATTTGACAGCATTTCCGCAATTGATGCAATCGCCCCCTGAAGATAGTGGTCATCCACCAGCTTATGTTTCAGCTCATAGAGCCGCTTCCAGCTGGTAGCCTTCATCTCCTCAGTAATATCATAATCCATATGAAGAAAATCGTCCGGAGAGGAGCCTGCCCAGCCGGGTATGTCGCGAGACACCTTATTCTGCTTCATCGTGTTCGCCAAATGCACCTTCCACATGCCGCACGCATGTTCCATCGCGCATCAGTATCAGATCAAACCTGATTCCGTGCTGACTATATTTTCGATGCAAAGCGAGGAATAGTTTAGAAGTTTCTATTATAGCACGACGTTTTGCCGGTCCGATTACGTGCACAAGGTCAGTCTCGGTGATTCTGTTGGCCGATTTGACTTCCACGAATACGAGCATGGTGTCGACGCTGGCAATAAGATCAATCTCACCTCTGCGGGAACGGAAGTTCGTGGCGATGATTTCCCACCCGTGTTCCCTTAAATAGCGCATTGCCTCGCGCTCCGCTTCTCTACCGCGACTGACAGTACTGGCAATGGCCCGGCGCGATTCATTTTCCAGCTTCATGCCAACCTTCTAAGAATAGAACGGTCACAGCCGGCCTGGCACTTCAAATGTAATAAAAAACCGTCGGGATCCTGAAATCCCGACGGTTGTTCCCGCATACGTCTTTGCATGCACACGCAAGCGGTGCGTTACGTTCATCATTCCTGCGCTGCGTCGCTCTTTCTGCCGCCCACCAGCGTCTTGACCTTTGCCTTTTTGCCAATCTTGGTCCGAATGTAGTAGAGCTTTGCGCGGCGCACCTTGCCGGTCTTTACGATCTCTACTTTTTCGACGCGCGGTGAGTTGAACGGGAATACGCGCTCAACGCCGACGCCGTAGGAATTCTTACGCACGGTAAAGGTCTTGCCTGCTCCCGCATTCTTGATCGCAATCACGATTCCTTCATAGGCCTGGATTCTTTCGGTCTTCCCTTCGACAATCTTGAAGCTTACGCGAACAGTATCTCCAACCCTGAATGAGGGCAGATCAGTTCTCGTCTGCTCTGCCTGAATCTGCTGTACGAGGTTCATATTTTCCCCCTTCACCAATCACTTCTTGCAACAATCTGCCCAATGGTCCGGTCAGATCGATCGTTTGCAACAATTCCGGTCGATATGCGAGCGTTCTGATGAGGCTCGCCTTGAGTCTCCACTGCGCGATCTGCGCGTGGTTTCCGCTCAATAGAACTTCCGGGACACGCATATTAGCATATTCTGCTGGCCTTGTATACTGGGGATACTCCAGAAGGCCAGACGCAAAACTCTCTTCCGAAAGCGATTCGCCGGAAATGACGCCTGGTATGAGTCGGTAGACTGCGTCGATCACCGTCAGCGCTGCGACCTCCCCGCTGGAGAGAACGTAATCGCCGATTGACACGGAGTCGGTCACCCTCGTGTCGATAATCCGCTGATCGATACCTTCATACCTGCCGCACACAATCACCAACTTTTCTTCTTTCGCAAAATCAGCGGCCATCACCTGGTTGAACAGCCTTCCCGAAGGGGTGACAAATATTGTCCTCACCTTTGGAGAACCCGCGGCCTCGAGCGCGCGATCAACAGGTTCCGGCTTAAGGAGCATTCCCGCCCCTCCGCCGAAAATCTCGTCATCACATTTTCGATGACGATCGTAGGCAAAGTCCCTGATATTGATCAACTCGTATGAGACCAATCCCCTTTCCACCGCTCGTTTCATAATGGAGGCGGAAAAATAGGCCTCGAGAATTTCTGGAAATAGGGACAGAACCGTTATTTTCATTCCAGAATCCAGGGTCTGAGGACTTCGAGCTCGCCCTTCTCAACATCAACCGTCCCGACGAACTCGCGTCTGAAGGGAACGAGTACCCTTCTTCCATCCTCATCAATGGTGATTTCGAGCAGGTCATCGGCGCCACCTTCACATACGGCACTGACTCGACCAACGATCCTGCTGGATGCAACAACCCTAAGCCCAACGAGATCAGCGATGTAGTATTCGCTTTCTCCGCGCGGACACGCGTGTTCACGCGGCAGAAAAAGCTCACGGCCCGCCAGTGATCGTGATTTTTCTGGGGAATTGTACCCCTCGATCAGCACGCTGATGCCCCAGCCGCCCTCGTTCCATCGGAGTATGTGGACAGATGTGGCATCCGCGAGCCCTTCAGAACCGCCCAGCAGCACCTCCGGCGCTTTGAGTATATGCTCTGTTTCGCCAGAATAGCTGTAGAGCCTGACTTCACCATCAAGACCGCGGGGCGAACCTAGTTTTGCGACGGCCAGATAGCGGGCTATTTCTGTATGTTCCATGCAGGTGGACGCGTGATCAGTCCAGAATCTCCAGGATGACCCGTTTTGATTGCGCAGAAGCGCATGCGGAAAGAATCGTCCTGATGGCTCGGGCAATTCTTCCGTTTTTACCAATCACTTTGCCGACATCGCTTTCGGCGACCCGCAGCTCAAGAATGGTCGATTTTTCACCTTCGATCACCTTAATGTTTACTGCGTCGGGATTGTCGACAAGAGATTTGACGATATACTCAACAAGATCGCGTTCCATGATTATTCTCCCGGCTCAATGCAGTCGAGCCGCATTCAGGCTCAGCCGAGGTAGATTCCTTTTTTGTTGAAAAGCGACTTTACCGTGTCGGACGGCTGGGCCCCCTTCGAAAGCCATTCGCGGGCTTTGACTTCATCGATTCGAAGCTGTTTTTCTTCGCTCTCGATAGGATGATAGTACCCGAGCTCGTCGATGGTTTTGGAATCGCGCGCGGAACGTGAATCCATAACGACGATCCGATAGAACGGCCGCGCTTTCGCGCCGAATTTTTTCAGTCTGATACGAACGCTCACAAAATCCTCCTGATACGAATAAAAGCCATGTGGGCCCCGCTTTTTCCGCATCTTCCGTTCCCATGTCGGAGCCCGATAAGGGGAACATGCGCCCCATGGTTATAGCGCAGAAGGGCGGTACGCGTCAATTCATCGAGAATTCCAGGATGCTTGTCGAATTGCACCATCCTGGGTACTCTCATGTCCATGGTTCCATTCCTGAAAGGTTCATTGTTGCTTGCTCCTATGGTTGGTATCACGAACCGAGCTTTTCGTACCCTTCTGTTCGAGCTTGGCAAGCCGGATTGGTATATGACAGAAATGGCGAGCGCAGAAGCGTTCCTGGCAGGCGGCAGGCATGAGGCTGCCTACCTGGATCCTTCTCCGGAGCCTGATCATACTTCTGTGCAATTCGCGGCAAGAACGCCACACGCGCTCGCTGAAGCCTGCAAAAAGCTTGCGGCACTGTCGGATTCCTCAAGACCAGCGGGAATTGATCTCAATATGGGTTGTGCTGCTCCGCACATTCGTTCTGAGGGCAAGGGAGCCGCGCTGCTCGACAATCCTGACCTTGGCGCCGCCATGGTAGGAGCTGCCCGCGCATGCTGGAACGGAGTATTATCCTGCAAAATCAGGATCAGCACCCGATATGGTATTGAAGGGACCCTCCGCCTGGCAGAGCGCCTCGCTGCCGAAGGCCTCGATTTCATCACCATTCATCCCCGACTCGATTCCCAGAAATTCCGCCATACCGCCGATCATGCGCTTACCGCGCTTTTTGCTCGTTCATTGCCTATTCCAGTTGTGGCAAATGGAGATATTACCGATGTGATACACGGCACATCGCTTGTCGGCGATGCGCCTGTACACAGCTTCATGATCGGACGCCAGGCAGTCCGCCGCCCGTGGTTATTTGCAAAAAGGCGCGCATGCACGGGCGAACCCATCGATGCTTGCGCTATTGCGATTCGCTTCATCGACCTGGCGGAAACGCTGTTGCCGCCCGAATGGCAAAAAGAATCATGCAGGCGATTTTTTACGTATTTTTCCGAAAACATGTCCTTCGCCCATCATTTCAGGGTCAGCATATCCAACGCGCCATCGCTTGATGCCATGCGTCGATTCTGCACTGACTATTTCTCGAAGGTTCCCTCAGACCGATTCATTGCCCCCTAACAATCTGCCTTGCTGTTACTTTTTGAACAAGGCTTGTAACGTATTTACAAATATAGTAAATTTGTCACAAAATGTCCCAGGAGGCACGACATGGCAGAAACCATTCCCCGCATGTTCATTGAAGTCGCCGAACGCCAGCCGGAGGTGATTGCCCAGCTCTCGAAAGATCGCAATGGACAATTCCAGCCGACCAGCTACAGGAACCTGCTTGAATTGACCGGAGCCTTTGCCGCAGGATTAGCCGCGCTTGGAATCAAGCGAAAAGATCGAGTTGGTCTCATTTCCGACAATCGCAAGGAATGGCTCATCGCGGACCTCGCGATTCTCGGCCTGGGAGCGGCTGATGTTCCCCGCGGCTGTGACGCGACCGCTCAGGAAATCGCCTATATCCTGAGCTGGAGCGAATGCGAAATCGCCATTCTGGAAAATGACCGCCAGCTGCAAAAAATCCTGGATGTCAAGGCTGGCCGCATCACATTCGAATCAAAATCGCTCACCGGCAAACCTTACGAGCTACTCAGAAGAGTCATCCTCATCGAACAAGGCTCACAAGAAGTGATCACTGAATCGGAAAAATCGGGCATCTCCGTGGTTTCGTTCTCAGACGTCATGGACAAGGGCCAAGAACTGTATCGACAGGAGCCGGATTTCTATCACAAGGAAGCTGCGAAAGGATCCCGTGGAGATCTTGCGACACTGATCTATACTTCGGGAACAACCGGCGACCCAAAAGGCGTCATGTTGAGCCATGGTAATTTTCTCCATCAAACCGATTATCTGCCGGGCATCATCGGGGTAAAGAGCGGAGAAGTATTTCTCAGTGTGCTTCCAGTATGGCACTCATTCGAACGAGTCGTGCAATACATTGTACTCGCCGCAGGAGCGACGATCGCTTATTCCAAACCAGTCGGCTCAATCCTCCTGGCAGACATGCAGACAGTGCAACCCCACTGGTTCACCTCGGTTCCGCGCATCTGGGAATCCATCCGCGATGCGGTCTACAAATCAGTACGTCAGGGGAGCGCTGTCAAGCGGATCATGTTCTCCTTCTTTATCGGCATCGGCGAAGCGCACGCCTATTTCCGTAACATGCTGCTGGACCGGTTACCCAAATTCACACCCCGCTCCCGCATAGCGGACATCGCGATAGCCCTCATCCCATTCATCCTCCTGTCTCCACTTAGGGCTCTTGGCAAAGTGCTCGTCTTCAGGAAAGTCACTTCCAAGCTGGGAACGCGGTTTATCGCTGGTGTTTCCGGGGGTGGCGCCCTGCCACCAGCGGTGGATCGATTCTTCGACGCATTGGGAGTGCTTATTCTAGAAGGCTATGGATTGACCGAAACAGCGCCTGTGCTGGGCGTCAGGTTGCGATCGCACCCGGTAAGCGGAACGGTAGGTCCCATCCACCGCGGTACCGAAATCCGGATAGTAGACGAACATGGTACCGCGTTGCCGCCTGGGCACAAGGGGGTTATTCAAGTACGCGGTCCTCAGGTCATGATGGGATACTACAAACGTCCTGATCTTACCGCGAAAATTCTCTCCCCTGATGGCTGGCTCGATACAGGGGATCTCGGCATGCTCACCGTCAATGGCGAAATAAAGATCGTCGGGCGCGCCAAGGATACCATCGTCCTGCGAGGCGGCGAGAACATCGAACCGGTGCCCATTGAACAGCGGCTCACCGAGAGCCCTTACATTCTCCAAGCGGTGGTACTGGGGCAAGACCAGAAATACCTCGCAGCACTCATCATTCCGAGACAGGAAACGCTGATGGAATGGGCACAAGAGAACGAGATTCCATTTAACGATTACCCTTCTCTGCTCGAGCAGCCCGAAGTCAAAGAATTGATCGACAGCGAGATCAACGCGCTCATCAGCAGCAAGAATGGATTCAAGCCGTTCGAACGGATTTTCCGCTTCGCTCTTCTCGCTGAGCCTTTTCAGCCAGGACGTGAACTGTCAGCTAAGCAGGAAATTAAGCGGCACGCAATCAATGATCTTTATCGGAAGGAAATAAGAGCGCTCTTTGAAGAATGAGAGAATGACCGGACGCGCGGGCACGCGAGCTCAGCTGACTTCGATATCTCCGAGCACGCTCTTCACATAGAGCCTGCGCGCCCCATCTCCGGTACGGAACGCGCAACGCTTTGGCCCCATGCCAGCGGCATTGATCTGGTGCTGGGTGTCAATGCGTCCCGAGAGCGTTTCCGCCCTGAAATCGACACTGCTATGCTCAAGCTGAACCGAAATATCTCCGGAATACGTCTGAATCTCTCCCCCCCCAAAGAGACCTGCCACCTCAAGCTCGATATCGCCCTTGTTTGAGATCAGCCTGATTCTGCCGGTCACCCGGCGAACATGGATGTTTCCTTGATCGGTCACCACCGCGACATTTTTCAACACATGGTCCGCATGCACTGATCCCCGCTGCAGTTCAGCCTGAACGGAACCGCTTATCCGCCGGCAGTGAAGGCTGCCTTCCATGCTCCTGGCCGAGCATCCTTCGCTGCTCTCCACACTGATAGATCCGCTGATGCTGGATACCTCGACAAACCGAGCTCCGCTGATGACAATATCGCCGTGTTCGATGATCGCTAGGACATTAGCCCCCACTCCCCGCATTTCGATCATACCGCGCGCAGAATGGACCTCTACATCGCTGACAGTTCTGGGAACTTTGACAATACACTTGGCGATACGGATGAATGCATCGGGCATGCAATCGAGGATGACAATACTTTCGGTTCTTCGTTCCTTGCAGGTCCATTCCTCGATTCTGCCTGAAGGGCCTTCAATTTCGACTGAATAGTGTATGGCTGCAGTGTCGGACGCAGTGATATGGACATTTCCCTCAGGCACCCGAATGACCACTC
The DNA here is from genome assembly GCA_029265255.1 of Spirochaetota bacterium. The sequence goes on along the minus strand of JAJUJQ010000002.1, from coordinate 261,585 downwards.
TGCGTACCTGATCCGCATCAATAACGGATTCGAGATATCGGAACGATATATCAACACCCTCTGTGCGCATGATGCACTGCCTCCACTGCAAAACATAGGTGCGCACGATACCCGTGCATTCCGTTGAAATTTTGTTTCATTATATCACGACATCTAAATTTTGACGATATCCCCAGCTTGAATTTCCACCAGCACCCTTGACAACGAAGAAAAAGTATCATACCGTGTATATAGTTTGTATTGCAAACTTGTTTGCAATACCCAAAGAGGTTCGATGATGGATTTATCACAGAAGAAAATAGAGGAATTTGAAGAAACACTCAGAGAAATCAAAAACGCGGTCACGCAGGAGTCCGAACTCTTCCGTACCCCAGACATACGGAAGACCATGTGCGGCCTTTCGTATGGATTTTCAATCTCGATCGCGGCGCTGTGCATTGCGGGGGCGAGAATCAGATCATCATCCGGCGCTTCCCAGAATGCCATGGCCTTTCTGATAGGCGCATTCGTCCTGATGATCATCGCAGGCGGCATTCTGAAATTGGCTCTGTTTTCCCGCATCATGGCAAAGCGGAACCGCACGCTGTCAAGTCTTCTTAAAATTGTCTATGGGAGCAGCGCCATTTCGGTTATCGCAGGTGCTTGTATCTCCACGCTAGGATCAGCCTTTTTCTTCTTCCAACAGGGTTCTGGGACACTGCTTGTCCCCTTTTCCGCTCTTTTTATGTCGTTTGTGGTATTCAGCCTCGCCGCACGCATTCGCCTTCCGGAATTCCTGGTCCTTGGATGGGCCATGCTCATTCTCGGTTTTCTCGCCCTGTTCTTTATTGGACAGCATCCCTGGCTATGGTCGGCCATTGTGTGGAGCGGCTCATTTCTTGCACTCGCGGTCGCGGGAAGTCTGTTCAAGAGCGCATCATGAACCTGCCCGATCTCGACAAAGTCATCCACGAACGCGCCAGGTTCAGGATTCTGGCTTGTCTTACCGCGCAGCCAAGCAGGAAATGTTCATTCACTGACCTGCGGGACGCTCTGGGAATGACCGCGGGCAATCTCTCTTCACAGCTTTCGGTGCTCGAGGAAAAGGGCTATGTGTGCATTGACAAGCGATTTGAGGGCAGAAAACCGCTCACCGAAATATCGTTGACCGCAGAAGGCTCACGCGTGTTTAGCGATTATCTCGAAACACTCGATCAGCTCATCCGGGCGCTTAAATCGGAGCGTGGAAACGATCCCCTCAACGCAGCATCACAGGCTGATTCAAAAAGGAGTTCAGAAGACAATCTCGCCGGAAACTCTCGAAGGAGGAATCGATGAAGGAGACAAATCTTTCACTCAAAGGTATTTCCAAGATTTATGGAAAGGGCGGCACCCAAGTAATCGCCTTGCGTGACATCAATTTGGAATTCGAGAAAGGTGAATTTGCCGCAGTAGTCGGGCCTTCCGGTTCCGGCAAGACAACCCTGCTCAATATCATCGGCTGCCTCAGTACACCGACCGAGGGCGAACTTATCTGGCGCGGGAAGCCCATGCGCTCGCTCTCCCAGTCGGATCTGGCAGCCTACCGTCGAACCCATGTCTCGTTCATTTTTCAATCCTATAATCTGATACCGGTATTGACGGTAGCGGAAAACGTCGAATTGCCGCTGCTTATCGAAGGCAGCCGCGACCGCAAGGCAATCCGGCAGCGCGCTCTGGAAATCATCACCATGGTCGGGCTAGCGGATAAAGTGAACCGCTATCCTGCCGAACTTTCCGGGGGCCAGGAACAGAGAGTGGCTATCGCCCGGGCTCTTGTCAAGAATCCCGATATCGTGCTTGCCGACGAGCCCACCGCCAACCTCGATTCACATACCGCGGCCGATATCATTCACCTCATGGAAGAAATCAATCGCAAGACCTGTACCACTTTTCTTTTCTCGACGCACGACCCGCGCATCATGGAGCTTGCCCATCGCGTCGTGACCCTCCGTGACGGACAGATTGAAAAAGACGAAAGGAGGACGTCATGAAGGTGACCAGCCATCAGGCGTTCCCAATCACCGTGGCCATCGCGTGGCGAAATGTCAGACGGCATGGGAAACGCACGCTCATCACCGCGATCGTTCTGACAGTAGGCATCGGCATCTTCATCATGTTCGATTCGATGCTGGCAGGTATGGATCGCATCACCATCGATACAGGTATCGATTATGACAACGCATCGGTGAGCATACGTACTAAAGAATATCAGGAACACGCCGATTCGCAGCCACTCGAGTACGCGCTCGGGAATATTTCACTCATCATGGAAAAACTGCCTGCGCTGCTTCCTCCCGGTAGTACATTTACTCCCCGCAGCAGATTCTATGCTCAGGTTTCCAATTATATCGACGAAACGCCCTGTCTCGCGATTGCCGTTGACCCCCAGCGAGACGCTTCTGTATTCAAGACCGCATCGAGCCTCACTGCTGGAGAATGGGTCTCGGAAAGCAAAGCGGTACTCGGGAGTGATATCGCGCGTGACCTCAGGGTACACGTGGGAGACTGGATCGCGTTGTCGGCCATCTTGCCGGACGGCACGATCAACGCGATTGAAATCGAAGTAGGAGGTATCGCGAATCTTCCTCTCTCCTCTCTTTCGGGCCAGACGATTTATCTTTCCTTGACGGATGCGGAAATACTGACCGGAAGCCCCCTGCCATTGACGGAAATCGATATCCGCATTCCTACCGCGGCTAAGCTGGACACCTTGGTCAAGGAAGCCGAGACCACTGCCGCATCCATCGAATCGGCATTCACGGGCCTCGAAGCACTCAGCATCGGAGAGGCAATGAAGGACTACCTTGCGATGCGCACAATGAAATCCAAATTTTCCTACATCATCATCGCCATTGTGTTACTCATCGCAGCAGTTGGCATTTTCAATACCCTTCTCATGAGCATGTATTCAAGAATCAGGGAAATAGGTGTACTTGCGGCATATGGGCTCGAGCCCCGTCAAATCAAGCAGCTGTTTTCGCTTGAAGGCTTGATGATTGGCATGATTGGCAGCGCAGGTGGACTGCTGCTTGGAGCTCTGTTCGTCTGGTGGCTCAACACGAAGGGAATTTCATTCGAAGGGCTCATCGGGAATCTCGACGTGGGAAACCTCCCTAAAAACCTGTTCATTCGTGGTGAATGGAATCTGCCTTCCTTCGCAGGAGGCTTTCTGTTTGGTGTCATTGTTTCGTGGTTGGCAAGCCTCTTGCCTGCACGCAAGGCAGCATCGATCGAAGTAACCGATGCGCTGCGTTTCGTATGAAAAGGAGGACGGCATGAATCTTGTTGGATTTGCGTGGCGAAACCTGCTCAGAAACAAGCGCAGAAGCTTCCTGGCAGTCATATCAACCTTTATTGCCACCCTTCTGGTCGTCATGGGCAATGGTCTTACCGAAGGATTTATCAATTCGATGATTCGCAACTACACCAAGAATGAGACAGGGCACATCCACATTGCCACGGCGGCCTACCGGGAGCGCATGCGATTCCTGCCCGTAGACGAGTATGTCCACGATACCGATGCGTTGGTTCGCGCGATCGAACAAGCACTGAACAAAAAAAATGGCACCAGGCCGGTGATTGCCGCACCGCGAACACGATTCGCAGCGCTCCTGGCGTCGGGGACCTTTACCAAGCCGGCGGTGGCAATCGCCGGTGATCCCGAGAAAGAACGTGGGCTTCTTATGCTTGATCGGAATATTTTGCCGGGAGGCAGTTACTGCTCCGAACCCGGCACAATCATTATCGGCAGCATGCTCGCGCGAGATCTTGGGCTCAAGCCAGGCGACAAGATAAAAGTGGTCACCACCCGGGCCGACGGCGGTATGGGATTCAAATCACTTAGAGTGTCTGGAATTTTCCAGACAGGGACCAATGTGCTCGATGGCTCGGTATTCCAGATGCGTCTGGACGACGCACAGGCAATGCTCGGTATGGACAAGGGCGCACAGCAGATTCTTGTCATGCTGCCTGACTACAAAAAGGTAAATGCGTATCTCCCCACCATCAAGACCCTTCTGCAAACAGCTCAGCTCGCGCCAGTCAATTCCAAAGAGCATAACGCCGCGCATCTGTCTGCACTTCGCTGGACCGAAATCGGAGATTATCCCAAGATAATCCTAATGGCGAATAGCATCTACATCGGCATGTGGTTTTTCATCGCGCTGCTGGGGGCCTTCATCATTGCCAATATCATGACGATGGTAATTCTTGAGCGCAGGAGGGAGACCGGTATACTCATGGCCATGGGCATGCCACCGAGGAGCATCGCATTTTCCTTCCTTATAGAAGGCACAATGCTCGGGTTCGGCGGTTCATTGCTGGGTACCGTGATGGGAACTCTGTTTAATCTTGCGTTCTCGCGAAGCGGCTTTGATTTCTCAAGCGCGATGGCAGGGTTCTCGTGGCCGATCGACAACATCATCCGGCCTTCCGTGTCGGTCGCCGGTATCATTGCAGGGCTCCTGTATTGCACCATTGCCGCTATGCTCATGTCATGGCTTCCATCTTGGCGCGCGTCCCGAATGGACGTCGTCGATGCACTTGCGTCAGTGCAGTGAACGCGGGACATGCGCTGCCAGTAAATCGGAGAACAATATGAACAATGAAACAATGCGCCGTATGAGATTGCGGTTATTTATGAATACATGGCACACAATAGCTTTTCTTCTCGTACTTGTATCACCTGGTCATGCGCAGCAGACACGCGCGATCGATCCTCAGGCGCTGCTTGAGGAGATCGATCGGGTGCAGCGCTATGCAAGCATCAGCTATGAAGGCACCATGGAAATAATCCAGGGAAATCGCGTCCTGGTGAAGCAATTTACCGCCAAGGCGCGTGGTTCTGGCCTTGTGTTCTTGGAATTCACAAATCCGGAAGACAAAGGCGTGCGAATGCTGCGCGTAGACCAGGCAATATGGATGTACTTTCCTACGGAAGGAGAAACCGTCCGCATCGCGGGTAGCATGATGCGCCAGGGGCTTATGGGCTCGAACCTGAGTTACGAGGAAGTGGCAGAAGGCGAAAGCCTGCGTGGCACCTATGCGCCGGCCATACTGGGAGAGGATACCGTCGATGGAAGGCCCTGCATCCTGCTTTCGCTGACCTCCACACGCAAGGACATCTCGTATCCGACCAGAAAACTCTGGGTCGATGTCGAGCGCAGGGTACCGCTGCGAATCGAGTTGTATGCGCGCAGCGGAAGCTTGATGAAGACCATCCATGTGCGCGCGATTGAATCGATCAGTGGACGATTGTTGCCGACCAGAGTCGAGATCGTCGACGCGCTTAAAAAAAATTCCCGGACAATTTTTTCGATGCGGTCAGTCAAGCTTGATATCACCCTGCCAGATTCGCTCTTCACCATGGAGACGCTCACACGATGATCACATTTCGCGGCTGCTCTGATCCCTTCTTTTTAAAATGCCTCAAGGCAACCCTCGCCATGCTGATCCTCGCGCTTGGCACAGCGATGGCGCAAGCCCAGGAAGGAAGCCTCGTGTTCGGTATTCGGAGTACCGCGAGCGCTGGTGGAACCGAAGCGTCTGTTCGTGGAGGCTTTGAGGAGGAATTCAGCCTGACAGCCCGCATGCGAAAAGGTGTTTTGCGCATATCTCTCGGTGCTGCAGGAAGCCTTTCAGGCTGGTACGCGTCAGCGCTGCGATGGGCAAGCTACTCCGAATCGCAGACACTCAGATGGAGCCTGCCCCCATGGCCCCCTGATGCCGAGATGGATCCTGCGCCCGATCTATTGGCTGACCTGGAAATCAGGGAAGCCGCGATGGCACTCGCGTTGCCTGGATTGCGGATCGAAGGAGGAAAATTCCCGCTTTCCTGGGGGACAGGAACGGTGTTCAGGCCGGCGGACCTGTTCCGCGCCACGAATCCTGGCGTGTTCGTAACAGAAGCGCGCTCGCTTCCGGCTATTCGATGTACCGTCTTTACTGGAGCGATGCAGCGGATAGAAGCAGCGGCCGCTATTGACGGAACTGGAACTATTGCGGCTGGCGCGCGCATGTTTGGCACGATCAGCGCGGCTGGGTTCTTTGCGCTGAACGCGGGCTGGCGCCGGACACCTTCCACATCCGGGACCAGCGACGAATTCTCAGTCGGATTGGCGCTTCAGCACGAATGGGACAATTTCAGCCCCACCGTCGAGCTTTCGCTGCGCGTGCGTGACGGTAATTCCGTTGCGTTCGTCATGGCAGGCACCGGCTTGACGATCGACAGACTCGCCTTCCGTACAGAAATCCAGGAAAAGATTGATTTTAAAATAAATTCTTTATTGATGCCCGATCTTTTCCTGATTGCTGCCTGGAATCTCTCAGATCTGACTGTTCTCTCATTCCCCCTATTGTGGCTTCCCTCCAGCGATGCTGTATCGCTTGGCGCAAGCATCCGTCTGGAAGGAATATTGCGAGGGCGCCTGGACCTTTCAGGTTATACCGCGTGGTACACACGTGCTGGAGCAACTATATTCCGCTGGCATTCCGCTGTTTCATGGACCCATGCCTTCCAGTAGCGGATATGCTGTTTCAGAATAAATTGGATCCTCCTTTTCAGCTCCACCTATTGAAAGGAATTGCAACATGAAGCATTATTCCCACACATCGAGGAGGACATCGTGTACAAACCCGTGGACCCAAAGGTCAACTTTCCGGAACAGGAAGAATCAATCGTCCGCTTCTGGGAAGATCGCCATATTTTTCAGAAATCAGTTTCACAGAGGGAGGGTTCCCCCGAATTTGTATTCTATGACGGCCCTCCATTCGCGACCGGTTTGCCTCATTTTGGTCACTTTGTCCCCGGTACTATTAAAGACATCTTTCCGCGCTATAAAACCATGCGTGGGTATCGCGTGGAACGCCGCTTCGGCTGGGACTGTCATGGTTTGCCCGTTGAAACCCTGATCGAAAAGGAACTAGGCCTCAATTCCAAAACTGATATAGAACGGTTCGGAATCGATCACTTCAACAATGCCTGCCAGGCCTCGGTACTTCGCTATGTCAAGGAATGGCGACAGATCGTAACCAGACTGGGACGCTGGGTCGATTTTGACCATGACTACAAAACCATGGAACCTGACTACATGGAGTCCATCTGGTGGGTCATCAAGTCGTTGTGGGATAAAGGGCTTATCTATGAAGGTTACTATATTCTTCCCTATTGCCCGCGCTGTTCTACCGTTCTGTCGAATCACGAGCTCTCTCTCGGCGGCTACAAGGATGTCCATGACCCCGCGATTACCGTGCGCTTCAGAATTGCCGCGGCTGCCATAGGCACTTCAGATCCCGATCTCGCGGATCTAGCGAACGGATCGACCTATTTCGTCGCCTGGACCACCACGCCGTGGACACTTCCTTCAAACCTAGCTCTCGCGCTCGGGCCGGATATCGACTATGCCTGCGTCATCGATGGCACAGAACGCTATATCCTGGCAGAATCCCGGCTTGGCGCCTACTACAAGCACCCGGAAAACCTTCATATCGCGTGGAAGAAAAAAGGAAAGGAACTCGCCGGTATCCGGTACGAACCGCTTTTCCCCTACTTCGCGAATCTGGCCGAAAAGGGAGCCTTCATCACAGTGCTGGGAACGCATGTTACCACCGAAGACGGTTCCGGGATCGTCCACACCGCCCCCGGTTTCGGCGAGGACGACTATGAGGTGCTCAAGGGCACCGGGATCCCTACTGTCTGCCCCGTTGACGCGGAATGCAAATTTACAGAAGAAGTGACCGATTACCGCGGCATTTTTGTCAAAGACGCGGACAAAGCTATCATCGACCAGCTTAAAAGGGAAGGAAAACTGGTCAAGCGCGAGCAGATTCTCCATGCCTATCCTCACTGCTGGCGCTGCGCAAGCCCCCTCATCTACCGGGCTGTTTCCAGTTGGTTCGTCAAGATAGACCCTATCAAGGAATCGATGCTCAAGGCCAATCGAAGCATCTATTGGGTCCCCGCCCACATCCGAGATGGCCGCTTCGGAAAATGGCTGGAGAACGCGCGAGACTGGGCCATAAGCCGCAACCGCTACTGGGGCAATCCTCTTCCTATATGGAAGTGTGATTCCTGCGGCAAAACCGTCTGCGTAGGCTCCCGCAAAGAACTCGAACAGCTCGGCGGGACAGTCCCCGCAGACCTCCACAAGCAGCATATTGACAAGGTCACCCTGCCATGCTCCTGCGGCGGTACCATGCGTCGCGTCCCCGAAGTGCTCGATTGCTGGTTCGAATCGGGCGCCATGCCCTATGCGCAGAATCACTATCCATTCGAAAACAAGGAGAAGTTCGAAGCGCACTTCCCCGCGGACTTTATCTGTGAAGGACTCGATCAGACCCGAGGATGGTTTTATACACTCACTATTCTTGCCGCTGCGCTCTTCGACAAGCCGGCCTTCAAGGCCTGTGTCGTCAATGGGCTCGTGCTCGCCGAGGACGGCAAGAAGATGTCAAAAAGCCTCCGCAATTATACCGATCCAAGCGAAGTCATGGACCGTTTCGGCGCGGATGCCCTTCGCTTGTTCCTGATGAATTCTGCCGTCACCAAGGCTGAAGATCTCTGCTACTCCGACGAGGGAGTGCGGGAAGTGCTCAAGAGTGTGATCATCCCGCTCTGGAATGCCTATAGTTTCTTCGTCACCTACGCAAACATTGATCACTTCAAGGCCGAAAGCCTTGATTGCAAGAACCCCGCTAACCCACTCGACCGCTGGATTCTCTCGGTCTGCGAGAAGCTGGTGGCAGACGTCTCAGCGGGCATGGAGGCCTACGACCTTCAGGCCGCCATTGGCCCCATGGTGGAATTTATCGACAGCCTCAACAACTGGTATATCAGACGCTCACGCCGCCGCTTCTGGAAATCGGAAAACGACGCGGACAAGCTCAGTGCCTATCAGACCCTCTACCGGGTACTGCGCAGACTCACGCTTGTCATGGCGCCTGTCATTCCCTTCCTTACAGAGGCTATCTATCAAAATCTCAAGCTCGAACACGAACCCGAATCCATCCATCTCTGTGAATGGCCGGCCGAGGAAGCGTCGTACCGTGATCTGGCGCTCGAACGGGACATGTCTCTCATCCGCCAGGCGGTATCGATGGGACGGGCTCTCCGAGTCTCCAATGACATCAAGATCCGCCAGCCGCTTGCTTCGGTTCAGCTGATCACCCGCAACCCTGAGGAACAGGACATCCTCCATCGCATGGAGGAAATTCTCAAGGAAGAGCTCAATGTCAAATGTGTCGAGATTCATGAAAACGAAGCTGATCTCGTCACCTATCGCGCAAAAGCCAATTTCCGCGTTCTCGGCAAGGAGCTCGGAGCCGATATGCGCGAAGCGGCGGCCCTCATCAGCACTCTTCCCGCCCACAATATCATCCGCATTCTGGAAGGCCAGAAGGTGGAAATCCGCCTTTCTTCAGGCAGAGTCGTTCTGCTCGATCAGGAACGGGTGGAAATCCAGCGTGAGGAAAAGCCAGGTCTCAAGGTACTGAATGAAGGGACGCTGACCGTGGTGCTCGATACGAACATCACTCCCGCATTGCTTCACGAAGGCTATGTGCGCGATCTCATCCGGGGTATCCAGAACGCACGCAAGGAAGCAGGTCTCGAGGTGACCGACAGGATCAAGCTGACCATCGATGGAGATGAGCAACTGCGTGCCGCGCTCGAGCAGTTCAAGCCCCTTGTCGCGGAGGAAACGTTAGCAACGGATATTATCTGGTCCGCCGTTCCAGAAGGCATGGCCATTGAAGCTGGCGACAGAATCTGGCGTATTGCGTTGCGCAAAGCCTGATTGCGACGAAAAACGATGCCCGGCCTGTGTCAGGTCGGGCTTTTTCTATGCCAGCGTGATCGGCTGAGAATCTTGAGGAGCGTGTGCCCCTTTATTGCCGCATGAACTGGGCACCAAAAATCTCTCGAATATCTTCCCAAGGCACCAGAATGATAAATTCGCCTTCGGACCATGGCGCGATATCATACCGGTCATACTGCACACAGAGACCCGCATAGCATGGAAATATATCCTTCGGAACAGGAAGCTTGGGCTCGAATAGACCATAGGACCTCAGGTTTGTTTCGGGCCTTCGCGGCATTCGGTCTATTGTGTTGAACTGATGGATCAATGCCTTTTCAAGAAGCCGCTCGAGCGCCTCATCATGGTCCTGACCGAGCAGATCTCCAATTTCCACTCGTGTCGCTGCGACACGGTCGATAACATCGATGTCAGTCGCTGCAAACCCATGCGCTCCCCCTTCAAAAAGATAACGGGAAACCGCCACACATAGATAGCGATCGGAAACAAAAACAGGATATTCGATTTCTTCATATACCCGTACAAAGGGCGGCCGGGAGCTGCTATGCTGATTTTGTTGCTGGTCGGCTGCCGCTGCCTCGAGCTGCTGCTTCAGCCTCTCTGCTGCGTGCCGTTCGGGATCGAGGCTTCTTCTGAGTACCGTGTTGAGGAGCAACGCTTCCTTCCTGTCGCTCGACGAGACATACTGGAGCCTCATGGAAAGCCGTGATTCGTCCTTCTTCCCTGAGGGCTGGGGAAATATGCCTCCGGCAAGTTTCAAGCGGTGCTGCCGCGGTGCTGCCACCATCCGCGCCGCGCCCTCTCCCTCGAACACCAGCGAACCGTGAGCCATTCTGGCTTTAAGCCTGATGCCATTCATGCCTCCATCAGCAAGCGTCAGCTCCAGCGTTCCGCTTTTTCGCGTCGCGGTCCCGATTCTTCCGTAAATGCCCCTGCGTCCCCATGCCAGAAAGCCCCGCGCCTGATCCTTCTGCTCCGCCAGCACCAGAGAGAATCCTTCTTCGATGTTCTCCCATATCGCAATGCGGCCGCTGCGCAGCGGTAGTGAAATAAGCATGCCGCTCGGCCTGCATCCCATAAAAAGTGCCAGAATCGCAATGAGCAGCAACGCCATGCTGCCGCAGCGCTGGCACGCCCTGCGCGCGCGTTCATCCATTGAGGAAATCGGCTGAATTCTCATGATATGCAAAATCCCTGTCGATAATAATATATCAGGCAGAAGGGCGACAGATGGCCGCGTGGTTCTTTTGAATCCTTTGTTCGCGTTGTTTGAAAAAGGTGATATATTTAGAGTGATTTTTTGTTGGTTTCGCCATGCGCACAACGATAGTGACGACATTAAAGGAGGCCCGATGACTGAAAAATTTCATTTCGCTGTTTACTCACGAACAATATCGGGATATGATTGTAAGGAAAATGATATAGGATCCAGGAGGACAACGATGAAGATTCTGAAACGGTTCATTCCTCTTCTGGTCATTGTAGGGTTCGTCTTCGCTTCATGCAGCGGAGGCCCGACCCCGGTTGCGGGTGACAAGACCCCGGTACCGACGGTCGAAAAGGACACCCTGCAATACCTCATGAATGAGGCAAACAACCTTCGGAACATAGCACAAGGATACACCGACTATTACGAGCTCAATGACAAGTTTGACGAAGCGAACGCCATGCACGATTCGGTTTCCGCCGATTACAAGACACTTGTTGAAGACGCAAATCCCTACGATGGCGCGAAGGCATTCCCGCTGAAGGAAAAACTTGAGAAACTCAACGCCACCTGGGAAGCCCTGATCAAGCAAGGCGCCGCCCTCAAGAAGGCAGAACTGGCTGCCGCAGAAAAACTGGCCAAGGACAAAGCAGCCGCGGACGCACTCTTCCCTGAGGCGCGAGCCAGAATGGCCTGGGCTACCAAAGCCGGCGTAAAAGAGTATTATCCGAAAGTATACAATCAGGCGCAGGCTGGTCTTGTCTCAGCAGAGAAAGCCTACGAGGCGGAGCGGTATGAGGCGTCCTCAAAACTGATGAAGGAGGAAGTCATCAATGTTTTGAACGACTCCTTCAAGGAGACAGTCAAGAACGACGCCGCTGCGGTACTGAAGGATGCGGAGGCCAGGATCGCCTGGGCCGACGAGCAGAATATCAAAGAAGACTACCCGGATGAGTATAGGGACGCGACGCTTTCTTTCGCGCTCGCTGAATCCGCTTTCATGAACGAGGAGTACGGCACCGCCAGAAAAGAAGCAGGCAAGGCTTCGTCGATTCTTTCCGATGAGTTCAAGAAACGGGTTATCGATGAGCGCGCCATGAACAAAGCCATTGCCGAGGCGTCTGAAGCGTCTGATGCTCTTGCCGAAGCCCACAGCAGAGTGGCATGGGCGCGGGAAGTCGATCTTGCCAGGTTCTATCCTGATGTGTATCGCGACGCCGAGACATCGCTCCTGGCCGCGGATGCCGCATACAGCGAGAACAAGTATGCAGCGGCGACCTCGCTCGCCAAAGATGTAAGCCGCATCCTTTCTGACGATTTCCAGACAGAAGCCGCCGAATACATTGCGGAGCAGAAGAAGATTGAGATTGAAAAGGCGGAAGCGGCTGAGGCGTTGGCCTTCGCGCAGGCTCGTATGAAATGGGCCAAATCCTGGCTGACCGCCGATGAGCAGAAAACGACCTACGCCAAGGAACTCAGCAGCGCGCAGGCATCCCTGACTGCCGCGGAAAAAGCCTTTGAGGTTGAACGCTACGCGGCGTCCAAGACCTTGAGTAAAGAAGTCCTTTCGACGCTCTCAGAAGATTTCCAGAAGCGCGTCGAGGTCGATCGGAAATTGAAGGTCGAAGAGCAAAGGAAAAAAGAGGAGCTGAGGGCCGCCCAGAAGTCCGCAGCGGAGGTTGCCATTGCCGATGCGGAAAAGCGGATGGCGTGGGCTAACGAAAACGCGATACAAAAGGACTATCCGAACGAATTCAAGGCTGCGAGCAATGCGATGATCGCTGCCTATGTCGCCTTTGGTACCGAGAAATATGTCGAGTCCAAACAAAAGGCGGACGAAGTCTCTGCCCTGCTCTCCGATGGATTCCAGACAAAGGTAGCCTCTGAGCGCGCCGAAAAGCTTTCACGCGCCAAAACCCTCGCGGCTAACGCCCAGGCCGGTGCGGAGAAATCCCGGAGCGAGGTGATCGAGAAGGGCTATCAGAATTACCCACAGATCAGCATGTTCTTCGAAATGGGCGAAACCAAGCTCATGGAAGGCAAGGAACTCGCTGCCGCCGGCGATACGGCGAGCTACGAGAAGGCCGTTGTGGCCTTTGCCGAAGCCAAGGAACAGTATGAATTCGTAAAGGCAAAGGGTTCCGAATACCGCGCATTCGAAGGCAAGGACAAGGCTTACGCTGCCCGCGACGCTGCCGCCGCATGGAAAGCAGAACTAAATGCGCCAGATAAATGGGACCATGCAGTAGATATGATAGGCTACGCCGAAACCTCCATGGAAAAAGGCGAATATGAAGCGGCCTATGTCAAATATCTCGATGCAGCCAAAGCATTTGACGCGGCACAACAGGCGGTTGAAAGCAAGGCCTCCGAGGTAGAGGAAGTAATCGGAGCCACAGTCCAGGATCTTGCAGCAGCCAAAGATCGCGCGTCTAAATTTGGGCTCGAAGAAAACATCTATCTCACCGCCGCTGACGAGCACCTGCAAAAGGCCATCGCGTTCAGCAACGATAAACAGCTCGCGAACGCGCTGTTCGAAGCGAACGAAGTCCGCAACTATATCGGCCTCTCTGATACCATGGTCGCGGAAGAAGCCAAGATCCGCGCGCAGGCAGCCCAGAAGCAGGCCGCAGCCCCCGCGGCAACCGCTGAAAAGCCTGCCCAGGAAGCACAAACCGGTCAGGTAGCCAAGCCCGCTCAGGAAGCTCCGCAGCCAGCACCTCAGCCCTCGCCTGCCGAACAGCCCAAGGCCGCTCCGCAGCAGGATGACGAAGCTGCCGCCCGGATTGCCGCGGCTCAGAAAGCCGCCGAGCAATCCCTCGCCAAGGCCAAGGATCGCTATGATTGGGCCGCATCGAAAAACGCCGCCAACAATTACTCCGAGCTCTTTAAAAAGGGTGGCGAGCAGCTTGCCGACGCCAAAACAGCGTTCAGTGCTGCGGATTACGAGCGCGCGAAGCGGCTGGCCGATCAGGCCTTCGAAACGCTCGCGAGTATCAAGGAATTCGCTCCCCTTCCTGCAAGCTATAAGGTCCGGCTCATTCCCGAGCGCCGCGATTGTCTGTGGAGAATCGCTGAGTATCCGTTTGTCTACAACAACCCGCTCAAGTGGCCGGTGCTCTATGAGGCAAACAAGAAGACCTTTAAGGATCCAAGCAATCCGCACCTGATATTCCCCGGCCAGATCATCAAGATTCCGAGCATCAAGAACGAAGAGCGTGTTGGCGAATGGGATCCGAAAAAGACATACCAGCCTCTGGCGAAATAAGTCTCACCGTCACATGACAGCAAAAGAAAGGGGGCTGCCCAAAGGGCAGCCCCCTTTTATTGTTCGCGCTCACGCGTTCAGGCTTAAGCAAGAAAGGCTTCAAGAAATCTGACCATTGCCTCATGATCCTTCGCGGCGATAGTCTCGCGAATCGCGTGCATGGCCAGCATTGGATGGCCTACATCCACGGTTACAATGCCTGTACGGCTCGAGGTGAGCGGACCGATTGTCTTGCCTGGCTGCATGTCCGCCCGTGCCATGTAGCGCTGCAACTCGATTCCTGCTTTGCGGGCGGCCGTCGCAGCAACCTGCAGAGAACTGAAATCAGTGGCGTAATTCATGTTCGCATTCATCTTTACGGCAACGCCAGCGCCAAGAAATGGGGTGTAGTAATCATCAAATTTATCGGGATAACCGGGATGGAGCGCCTGGGCAGCATCCACCGAAACGCATGAAGAGTGTGCAAGGGCTTGATAGTAATCCTGCCCAGCATTCCTGGAGGCAAGCAAAATCCTCGCAAGCACATCTCTCAGGAAGGAGGACTGGGCTCCCGCCAGCGTCATTGATCCGATCTCCTCGGCGTCGAAGAAGCACGCAACCTGCGTTGCGGCTTGTGCCGATGTGGAGATAAAAGCCTGAACAATCGCTACGCAGCCTGCCAGGTCATCGAGTCGGGGGCCATTGATAATGGTCCCATCGATCAGCCTGCATGGTTCGGGATCATACAGTCTCAGATCGGCAGAAATCAGCTTCGCCGGATCCAATTCGATTTCCCCACAGATACGGGCCAGAAGCGGCGGCGTTCCGCCTTCTGTGTGCTTCTGCTCGGACGCCAGTCCGATCATCGCAGGCATGTGCTGCTGCAGATTGTATTCAAACCCCTTATTGATATCGCGGTTCAAATGAATGGCGAGATTCGGAATCACGGCCAGCGGCACATGGCTCGCATAAAGCCGTGTCTGAATGGTGTCGGTATCCTGGAAGGCTAACACGCCGGCCACTCCAAGCGGTCGATCCAGCCAGCCGGAAATGATAGGGGCACCGTAGGATTCTACTGCGAGCCTGACATACCCTTTCGATATAAGCGCCTTTTCCAGCCTGATTTTCAGTGCCGGGCTGTCGGTATGCGCTCCGGCCAGCAAAAAACCACTCTGGGACGGCTGCTGCAGCCCCATTTTGAAGGCCACCAGCGAGGTGCCCGAACGTTCAACATAGTACAACGCACCAGGTTCAAGCTCCCATGCAATGCGCTCATCGAGTCGCTGCCCGCCCGCCGCATCCAGCATGGTGGCGATATTCCCGACCGCATGATAGGGGCTGGGAGACGCATCGATGAAATCCATCAGTGATTTTGCCATTGTTTCCATAAACTACAATCCCTTTCGCAATTCAGAGAGATAGGATGCGTGCGATTCCTTCCATCGCTCACTATCAACAAAGCACTGGAACAATTCGTTGCGTATCTGTCGGAACACCGCGTGACGTTCCTGGTCTCCATACAGTAGCTCCCATTCGAGAATTTGCGTGGCCCGTTTCAGCCCCAGCTTCCTATCCAGTGCCAAATGCTTGAAGCGCGCGATGATCGCCGCTTCGGACAATGAATAAATACGCCGGCCCGATCTGCTCCGTTCCGGCAGGAGATACGGAACTTCCTTCTCCCAGAATCGCATGGTAGACGCTGGCAAGGCCAGCAATTTTTCCAGCTGTCCGATACTTAGGCTGGCCATCATCAACTCCGCGCGCGGTCTTTTCTTGATGCCCTGAGTTCCAGCTGAATCGGGATTCCGTCCAACCCAAATTCAGCCCTGATTCTGTTCTTGAGAAAACTTCGGTACGCTTCTGCCACCGCTTCCGGCCTTGTCACAAAGAATATGAAACGCTGCGGATTGACGGATGCCTGCACCGCATACCGCAGCTTGAAACGGGTGTGCGGACCAACCGGCGGTGGCGTTTCCTCGATCCACCTCGCTACTGCCTGATTCAGCCTTGAAGTCTCGATGATCCGATTAGCCTTGCCGTACAACGAGATGACTGTGGACATGAGCTTGTCAATGCCAGTCCCTTCCTTCGCGGAAATCGCGACAACTGGCGCATAGGCCATCTGCCCGAAAAAGAATCGCAAGCGGTCACGTGCCGCTTCAAAAGCGTTCTTCATGGGCGGCATGCGGTCCCATTTGCTGAAGGCAAAAACCACGGGGCGTCCGGCTTCCACGGCAAACGAGGCAATTTTCTTGTCCTGGTCGGAAAGCCCCTGTTCGGCTTCGATAAGCAGCACGACCACATCGGCCCTGTTGACAACCGCGATGGAGCGAGTCACCGAATAATATTCCACCTGCTCGGTGACCTTGCTCTTGCGGCGAATCCCTGCTGTATCGAGGACGACGATGCTCCTCCCCTTCCATGTAAAGCGGCCTTCCACGACATCGCGCGTCGTGCCAGGTATATCGGATACAATACTTCGCTCATGGCCTAAAAGCGTATTCAGCAGCGTCGACTTGCCCGTATTGGGCTTCCCCATGATGGCGAGCCTGATTTCCGCGTTCTGGACCGCGACGGCACGAACCGCCGAAAAATCGAGCCGCGCCGCGATCGCCTCCGCAAGTTCGTCGATATTGCGATTATGCTCCGCCGATACGAACAAGACCGGTTCGAATCCCCATCGCGCATGGGTCCACACCAGCGCGTCCCGTTCCGGACTATCGGCTTTATTCACTACTAAGATCAACTTGGGAGCGAATGGCCTGAGAAACGCGGCAAACTCCTCGTCCTCGGGAGTGATTTCCACCGCATCGACCATGAACAAAATGAGATCAGCCCGGCGAATGTATGCCAGCGTCCTCGCGACGACAAGCTCATCGAGCCCTTCGCGCTCGAGTTTGAAACCTCCGGTATCGACCACAGTCACACGCCGATCAGTACCTCGTAGCACGCATTCTTCCTCGATAGGATCCCGGGTGACGCCGGGCGTCGGATCGGTGATAGCGCGGCGCCTTCCAATTAGCCGGTTGAAAAGTGTCGATTTGCCGACATTTGGTCGTCCCGCGAGCACAACCAGAGGGAGATTCTCATAACGAAGTGGGGACTCTGTCGGTAATGTGGATTCTTCCGTGCCATCCGTGTTCGTTGGCTGCTGAGGCACGCGTTCGGGATCAATGGTACGTCCTGCTGACATATCTGTCCTTGTAATATCTTGGTATATGCTATTAGCGCGCGATTTTTGCACTCAGTAGTTCTTCAATCTGTGAAGAACTATGCATCGCCAGCGCTTGATGCGCGATCGATTCCGCTTCTTCGAGTGTCACGCTCATCAGCGCGCGCTTTACCTGGGGAATTGAAGCGGCTGACATCGAGAGATTGCGCAGCCCCATGCCGACCAGCAGTACTGCGCTTGCTGGGTCCGCTGCCATTTCTCCGCAGAGACTGACGCCGATATGGGCGTGATTGCCATAGGAAATCGTCGTCTTGATCAAACGGAGGACAGCGAGATTGTAGGGTTCGTGCAGATAGGAAACCCGCTCGTTGCCACGGTCGACGGCAAGCGTATACTGCGTGAGATCGTTGGTACCGATCGAAAAAAAGTCACACGAACGCGCAAGCACATCTGCGCAGATCGCCGCCGAAGGGACTTCCACCATGATGCCGGTTTTGATATGGGGATCGATTTTTTGTCCGTGAGCTCTGCATTCCCATTTGGCTTCAGCAAGCAATCCCTGTGCCCTGATAAGCTCATCGATCGTCGCGATCATGGGGAACATGATCCGCACCTTCCCGTGAGCGGCAGCGCGGAGAATCGCGCGAAGCTGTGTCTTGAAAAGTTCGGTTTTTTCCAGGCAGAATCGAATCGCGCGCCATCCGAGGAGAGGATTCTTCTCGCCCATGGCACCCAATTCAGGCAGCACCTTATCTCCGCCGATGTCCAGCGTACGGATGGTCACCATCTTGCCTTTCATGGCTTCAACGACCCGAGTATACGCCTTGTACTGCTCTTCCTCACCAGGGACATGTCCACCCAGAAAGAGAAATTCCGATCGGAAAAGCCCGATTCCATCGGCTCCGTATTCAAGGACGCTCGTCACTTCATCTGGAATTTCTATGTTCGCTTCCAGAGCGATTGGGATTCCATCCTTGGTACAGGCGGGTATTTCGCGGAGCTCGCGATTTTCCCTGTCACGCTGGAGCCGGGCAAGCCGCGCCGCGCGTTCTCGCTGGATAAAGACCTCATCAGGATCGATCGCGACAAGCCCCTTGTCGCCGTCCACATAGATCAGCTGCCCCTGCCGCACCTGCGAAAGAAAATTGGGGCCGACTCCGAGCACCGCCGGGATCTCGAAAGCCCGCGCCAGAATTGCCGCGTGGCTGGTCCGTCCGCCGGTTTCGGTCACAATGCCCTTGATCTTGCCGCGAGCCATTCCCACCATATCCGACGGCAAAAGGTCACGCGCGACAATGACCGCCTCGGCCTGGATATCTGCGAGAGAAATGCGCTCCTTTTTCAACAGATGGCCAAGAATGCGACGAATCACATCGTGCACATCAGATACTTTTTCCTGAACAAGGGGATCGGTCGAAGATGACAACCTATCCACCATCTCCGTTTCGAAATTGAGAATCACTGATTCAACATTGAGTAGTGTCTCGTTCAAGGCGCGTTCAATTTGCTCCAGTACCTCAGGGTCCTCGAGCATCATGAGATGCGCATCGAAAATCGCTGCCTGCTCATCGCCAGCTTCTTGCCGAGCCCGGTCTCTCAATGCTTCGATCTCGTGCCGCGCCAGCAGAGAAGCCTCGTGATAACGAGCCAGCTCGTCACTTACTCCCTCCACTGAGATGTGGTACCGGGGAATTTCAGTCGTGTCATCGATGAATAGAAAGGCCGGCGCGATCGAAATGCCGGGGGATGCGGCAATACCTTTCGTGACTCTCATGCAGACACTCTACCAGATATTCCCTTGCGCGTCAAAGATGTGGAGAAAGGCGGCGCTGAAACTGGGTTTAGGGCAGATAATTGAGCGGGTTGACGAGACCTCCATTTCTGATAATTTCGAAATGGACATGCGGTCCCGTGCTGTAGCCCGTCGTACCTATGCGGCCGATTGCCTTCCCACTCGATACGTACTGACCCTCCTGGGCCAGGATTTCCGAAAGGTGGCCGTATATGGTTCTCCAGCCTCCCGCATGTGTCATGATGATATATTTCCCCAAAATGGGAGAATACCCTATCTCAGATATGCGGCCATCCATCGGAGCGGCGATAACGGCGCCATAGGGCGCGGCGATATCAAGGGCATTATGGAAGGTTCGACGGCCAGTGAACGGGTCCTTTCTCCAGCCAAACCAAGAAGTGATGCGGCCTCGCACAGGCCAGCGGAACAGTGTACCGGAGATCTCTCGCAATGTGGCTGCCGGCAGCTTGACATCAGGGAGAAACAGCGGTTTTCCGGCGGGGATTTCTTCGGAAAGAAGGCCATTCGCTTCAATGATCCGGTCTGCGCTGATGTGGAACTGCTCCGCGACGTTCCCGACGGTTCCGGGATTCCGGAGCACATGGACGATACCGGACTGGTTTGGGATTTTAAGGAGCTGGCCGGGCTTCAGGGATTTTGCGGAGGTTAACCCATTGACACTGATAACCGTATCGAGCGAAAGGTCAAACTGAGCGGCGATACCGGACAGCGTGTCGCCTTTTCTGACTTCATAGACCGAATACTTGACGAGCTTGTCTTCGGGTTCGGCCATGACGATTTCTTCGGAATTCGCGTATTCTCTGATGTCGGCGCCGCCCATCGCGGAGAGCGGGCCGGGAGCCGGCCTGAAGCTGGATCCCAGAAGAAGCAGCATGGAGCCGACGGCAAAGAGAAGGCGTTTTAGAATCGATCCGTTTCCTACATAGTATACCCAGCTGTATCGGTCCAAATACCGTGCCATTCTCCCCAGTCTCTCCAGTAAAAGTATATCACAGTATAAAGTCATTCATCATAAAAACGCAAGATGGCCCAAGGATCCCTGCTCTCCCCTATTTCTTGATACGCTTCTCCTTACCTTGCATGAGCTGCCCGACAGCCCCTATACTGCAGCCATGTCGAGCAACACCAACCATGTAGCCCTCTTGCGATGTAGAGAATACGATCCTTCCGCTCTCGATACCGTGTTCGAACAAGCCGCCGAATATGCTGGCTTTCCAGATATTCGCGGGGCGCGTATACTCTTGAAACCGAACATCCTCATGGCATCTCAGGCGGCGAAGGCCGTCACCACCCATCCGGAATTTGTCGCGGCAGCCGTCAGGTTTGCCCGCGCTCGTGGCGCTTCCGAAATCTGGATCGGCGACTCTCCGGGATGGCAGCCGGCAATTCTCGCCGCCAAGGCAAGCGGCATTTACGATGCTGCGCTGGGGGCAGGAGCGGCCTGGGCTGATTTTCGAGACGCATCGCCCATCCCTGTGGAATCCGGCAAGAAGCTTCTGAACATCCCGCTCACCACCTGGCTTAAAAAAATTGACCTCGTCATCAATCTGCCAAAGCTGAAGAATCACCGCCTCATGACCTATACCGGCGCCATGAAAAACCTCTTCGGCCTTATTCCCGGCACCGCGAAAAGCGCGCTGCATCTTCAGTATCCCGCAGTACGGGATTTCGGAGAGATGCTTGTGGACCTCGCGCTCTCGGTTCGATGCTTTACCTTCATGGATGGCATCGTAGCCATGCAGGGAGAGGGCCCGGGTTCCGGTACGCCGTACAATCTTGGTATCATCCTTGCCTCGAATTCCACAGCGGACCTCGATTGGACAGCCGTCCGATGTGTCGGCTACAATCCACACCGCATTCCCTACCTTGTGGATGCCATGGAGCGCGTGTATAAGGTCGGGCAACCAGGCAGCGCCGAGGAAATACCTGAACCGCACACCATGCCACTGCGTCCTTCCGATATCGAGCATGAGGGATTCGAGCTGCTTCCCTATCAGTCGGAGCTCGAACAGAAACTCACGGGTGTGCCCTCAAAACTGAGAGCGCGCGCCGCTGCCCTCATCCGTCTGAGACCGATTTTCCATGAGGCGAAATGTATCGGCTGTGGGGCCTGCGTACGCATCTGCCCTCCCAAGGTCCTTTCGCTCGACTCCAGAAACCGTGGACATCGAGTACGCATCGACGATTCGCGATGTATCACCTGCTTCTGCTGTCACGAAGTCTGCCCCGAAAAAGCCATCACCATCGGCCGCGTGCCTTTCAGAATCTGGCACCGGCAGGCCGCGGCGCAAGGCCGGGGTTCCTGAATAGGAGGCCGCCTTGCCGCATTTTTCGCTTGATTCGTGGATTTTCCAATCGTTGGTGCGAAAGCTCGCCGACGGCTTCGAACCGATGGATCTGCTTCCTCCCTCGACATCTGGCAACCGGCTGATACTGAATGCCGAATCGATACGGGAGAGCGCGCGCCGAGCCTTTTCCGACATCGCGTATGTCATGCCACAGGACCAGCTTGATTCATTTGCCCACATCGCATCCGCGCCCAATGCGACATCCACCGAACGATTCGTTGCTCAAACGCTGCTCGACAACGCCCAGGAAGCACAAAAGGGTACATACCCCATCTGCCAAGATACCGGTACCGCTGTGATCTATGCGTGGAAGGGTTCCCGCATCGAAATCGAGGATGATGCTGATATCGAGCGCCTCCTCGCTGAGGGAGCGGGCCTAGCATACAGGAAAGAACTGTTGCGTAATTCACAGAACGGCCCTCTCTCGATGATTGAAGAACGCAACACGGGCGATAATCTTCCCGCAGGAATCCAGATTCGCGAAGTTCCCGGCGATTGCCTCGTGCTGCTCTGTGCCGCGAAGGGTGGGGGTTCGACCTCGCGCACCTCATTGACCATGGAAAGTCCCGCGATCCTTCGACCGGAACGACTGGAACAGGTGCTGCGGGAACGAATCCGTTCCTTAGGACCTTCAGGCTGCCCTCCGTATACCATTTCCGTTGTGCTGGGTGGAGCCACGCCCAGTCAGACGCTCTATGTCGCGGAATTGGCGGCTCTTGGGATCCTTGACGATCTGCCTCCTGTGGCGGATGGCTGCGGTACTCCCCTGCGCGATCGACAATGGGAAGCATCCTTACTGAGGATTGCGGAAGATTCAGGAATCGGGGCTCAATGGGGCGGAACACATATGGCAGCCAAAGTCAGAGCGATTCGCCTCGCACGACACGCGGCCGCACTTCCACTCGCGGTAACTGTGTCCTGCGCCGCCAATCGGCATGTTCTTGTGGTGGCTGACCGCAGTGGCTGGTATCGGGAACCTCTTGCCGCCCGATTCGAGGCATCGCAGACCGGTCATGAACTCATCGCCCAGGGAGCTGTGCGGATTACCACGAGCCGTAATTCGAACTCATGGCTCGAATCGCTGAGAGCCCTGCCCGCGGGAACCATGGTTCTTCTGTCCGGACCGGTACTGGTAGCCAGGGACGCCGCCCACGCGCGCATTCTGCGCATGGTAGAGCAGAAAGGGAATATCCCAGAGTGGTTCATCGGATTGCCAGTGTTCTACGCGGGTCCTACTGAAGCGAAACCAGGGCGGCGAAGCGGGGCGGTCGGCCCAACAACCGCCTCTCGGATGGATAGTTATCTGGTACCATTCATGGAACAGGGTGCCTCGCTCGTCACCATCGCGAAGGGAAGCAGAAGCGCCATCGCCCGCCAGGCCATTCGCGCCCATGGTGGTGTGTATCTTGCAGCTATCGGTGGTGCCGCGGCGCTTACCGCCGCTCGCCACATCAGGTCCATCGAGACAATCGCATTCCCTGATCTCGGCATGGAGGCGGTACGCCTCATGGAGCTTGACAGCCTGCCGGTTCTGGTCGCGATCGATTCACAGGGAAATGATATCTACGACCGCTAACCAGGCATCCCATTGCCCTCCAGAGACGCCACCAATCGATCCGCGAGAAAGAGCGCGGTCACCATCAGCGCGTGCTGGAATTCGCCGGTTCCCATCTTCTGCCGCACTTCATCCGCGGGAACCAGATGGGCGTCGATGATTTCGTTCGAATCGAGATTGCGTGCAACCTGCGGTTCAGGATCAAGGGCGACAAAAATATGAAAATGATTGTCCATGATCGCCGGATTGGGGAAAACAGTCCCCGCGTGAAGAATTCTGGACGAGACCCATCCGGTTTCCTCCGCGAGTTCCCGCGCCGCGGCATGCAAGGGGTCCTCATCCGGCTCCACGACACCCCCAGGAAACTCGAGGCTGATCTCGTCAGCACCATGCCGATATTGCCGCACCATGAGGAACTTGAGCCCATCGGCACCGCGCACATACGGCACGACAACCGCCCAGTCGTTTGCTTCCATGACGGCAAAATGCCCAATCCTGCCATCCGGCCCGCAACTCTCTCGTTCGAATACCGAAAAAACCGGACATTCATAGACTTTACGGGCTTCGACCGTTGTCCACCGCCTCGCGCCATTTCCATCACCTGCAACCATTGTATCGCCCCTCTCGGCTGGCATCCTAACCCGCGGTGCCTCTCAGGTTCAAGCTGGTTCTTGCGCGTATACCCTTCACATCCTAGAATGAGCACGTGCAACGAACCTCGCGCTGGAGATCGCTGACAGGAAAAGGTATCATACTCTGTCTGATCGGCCTCATTAGCGCTATCATCATGGCCGGTCGTGCCGATCATTCGAGCAGACCTGGCAATTCTATGCCGCCGGCCAATATTGCGGTGGAGACAAACATGCAGAAGAACAGACCTCTCGCAATCGCGCATCGGGGATTCCGGGGCATCGCCCCCGAAAACACTCTTCTCGCCGCTCAGCGTGGATATGAAGCGGGAGCCGACATGTGGGAACTCGATGTCGCGGCTTCCCGGGATGGCGTGCTAGTCGTACTTCATGACGACACGCTTGTCCGGACGACCGACGCGGCGTCTCGCTATCCGGATCGCAAGCCGTGGAAAGTATACGATTTTACTCTAGAAGAACTCAAATCGCTTGACGCAGGCAGCTGGTATGGTATTGCCGATCCTTTCGGCCAGATCCGCGCGGGCATAGTCTCGCAGGAAATAGTGAAACGCTTTGCGGGGCTCCGTATTCCAACCCTCAGGGAAGCCCTGGAGCTTACGAAGAACCTTGACTGGAGAGTCAATATCGAAATAAAAGACGCGACCGGCCAGGCGTGCGACGCATGGATTGTCGAACGGACTGCCGATTTGATCCACGAACTCGGAATGAGCGGGCGTGTACTCGTTTCCTCATTCAATCATGCGTATCTCAAGCGGATGAAGGAAGCAGCGCCTGAAATCGCGGTGGCCGCGCTCATCGACAAACCAGTACCTGACCCTGTGGCGCTCTTGCGGGATCTCGGTGCGGCAGCCCTGAACCCAAACCACAAGTATCTCGATGCCGCAACGGTCAAGGCCGTGAGAGCAGCGGGTTTTGGAGTCCTGCCATGGACCGTCAACCTCCCCGCCGACATGAAAAAACTGCTGGAATGGGGTGTAACCGGTCTTATCTCCGACTTCCCAGATGAGGCGCTGAAGCTGGTCCGGTCTTACCGCTAACGAAAAAGTTGCAACTTTCTATTGCGCCGCTCATGAAGCGGATGTACACTATACCTGTAATGTGCCCGGAGTTTTTCCGGCAGACAAATAATTAGGATGGAGGCGTAATGATGAAACGATTGATTCTGGTACTGGCAGTGCTGCTGCTCGCCGTCGGTGCCTACGCGCAGACGACCATCGAGTTCTGGCATGCCATGACCGGCAAGAATGGCGAAATGGTCCAGGCCATCGCCGACAAATTCAACGCAACACAGAACCAGTATAAAGTCGTCCCCGTATACAAAGGCTCCTACAGCGATACCATGAACGCCGGCATCGCTGCGTTCAGAGCGGGACAGCCGCCTGCAATCATCCAGGTATACGAAGTCGGTACCGCCACCATGATGGCCGCCAAGAACGCGATCAAGCCGGTTTACCAGCTCATGGCGGAATTCGGCGAGAAGTGGGATCCGAACATGTACATCCCGACCATCAAGTCCTATTACTCGACCTCCGACGGCAAGATGCTGTCCATGCCGTTCAACAGCTCGACCGCCGTCATGTATTACAATAAGGAAGCCTTCCGCAAGGCGGGACTCGATCCCGAAAAGCCGCCTGTTACCTGGCCTGAATTCTTCGAAGCCGCGAAGAAGCTGAAAGCCTCAGGCATGGAAGGTGGATTCACCACCAACTGGATCAGCTGGATCCAACTCGAGAACTTCTCCGCGTGGCACAACATCCCCTTCGGAACCCGCAGCAACGGCTTCGAAGGTCTCGATACCCAGCTCGTATTCAATAACCCGATCGTCATCCGCCACTTCCAGAACATGTACGATCTTTCGAAAACCGGCGTATTCATCTACGGCGGCCGCGAAAACAAGGCCAACCCGCTCTTCACCTCCGGCCGTGTAGGCCTGCATTTCGAATCCATTGGCGGCTATGGAAACATGAAGGCCAACTGCAAATTTGAATTCGGCGTCGCACGGCTGCCCTACTATCCTGATGTGCCCGGCGCACCGCAGAACTCCATCATCGGCGGCGCATCGCTTTGGGTATTCAACGGCAAGTCGAAAGATGAATACAAGGCTGTAGCAGAATTCTTTGCATTCATCTCGAAGCCGGAAATCCAGGCATTCTGGCACCAGAACACAGGCTATCTGCCCATCACGAATGCCGCTTATGAGCTGACCAAGTCCCAGGGATACTACAAAGACAATCCCGGTCTTGAAGTCGCCATCAATCAGCTGCTGAACAAGAAGCCCACCCAGAACTCCATGGGTATCCGCTTCGGCAATTTCAACATCATCCGCGAAATCGAAGACCAGACCTGGGAAGAGATCCTTGCGGGCAAGATTAGCGTGAAGGATGGACTCGACAAGATGGTCCGTGACGGCAACAAGACCCTGCGCGAATTCGAAAAACTCTACAAGTAATACCTTTGCTCGATGTCAAGAAAAAGGCCGCCGGTCGGCGGCCTTTTTTACGATACAAGTTTTTCGCGGGACTGGAAGAGTTCCGCCTGATTGCGATATAGTTACCATGTACATCGTCAGGAATCGCTATGGCAAAACAATATGAGTTCAAAGCACCTGTGCTGCCGTACCTTCTGGTTCTGCCGCAGATGGTGATTGTCTTTATTTTCTTTTTCTGGCCGGCCGCTCAGGCCATTATGCAATCTTTCTACCTCCAGGACCCTTTCGGCGGAAAGATGATTTTTGTGGGATTCCAGAATTATTCCAGACTTCTGGCTGATCCTGACTACTGGATGTCATTTCGGGTTTCGGTCATGTTTGCCGTCTCGATTACGGCAATCGCCATGATCATTTCGCTATTCCTTGCAATACAGGCAAACAAGCGCATCAAGATGGCATCGTTCTACAAGACCATGCTTATCTGGCCATACGCGGTGTCCACCCTTGTTGCTGGCGTTATCTGGCTGTTCATGTTCAACCCGAATGTGGGCGTAATTGCCTATGTCCTCAAGCACACCTTCAAGGTGAACTGGCAATACCTCCTCAACTTCGATCAGGCATTCATACTGCTTACGCTCTCGGCGAGCTGGAAGCAGCTTGCCTATAATTTCGTGTTCTTCCTCGCAGGGCTCCAGAGCGTTCCGGCAACGTTGCTCGAGGCGGCGGAAATCGATGGAGCCAAACCGGCTACCAGATTCTGGAAGATTACCTTTCCCCTCCTCTCTCCGACAACCTTCTATCTCTTAGTCATGAATCTCGTCTATGGGTTCTTCGAAACCTTCCCTATTATCCACGGTATAACCCAGGGGGCTCCAGGAAAGTCGACCGGGATTCTCGTCTACAAGGTATGGAGAGATGGTGTGATCAATCTCGATTTAGGCAGTTCAGCGGCGCAATCGGTCATACTGATGCTTATGGTCATCCTTCTCACCATATTCCAGTTCCGCTTTATCGAGCGGAAAGTCACCTATTGATCCGGAGGCAGTGGATATGCAGACAATCACGCACAGAGAAAATCGCGCTGCCCATAGGATGAAGCTTCTGAGGAAGGCATTCCCGCATCTCGTCCTCTGGATTGGCATCGCCATTATCGTATTTCCTATATATTTCATCTTTTCCGCGTCTTCGCATACAAGTGCCGAAATTCTTGCCGCGCCCATGCCGCTCAACATCGGACCGCATCTCATCGAGAATTACCGCCAGGCGCTATTCGAAGGCACTAAAAATATGGGCACCCCTGTCCTGATCATGATGAAGAACTCCCTCATCATGGCCCTAGGCATCTCGATTGGCAAGATTCTTGTGTCGCTGCTCGCTGCCTTCGCCATTGTGTTCTTTAAATTTCCGCTGCGCAATTTCTGCTTCTGGAGTATTTTCATAACCCTGATGCTGCCGGTTGAGGTTCGTATCATGCCAACCTACAAGGTCATTTCTGACCTTGGGATGCTCAATTCCTATGCGGGCCTTATCCTTCCCATGATCGTTTCGGCGACTGCCGTGTTCCTCTTCCGCCAGTTTTTCATGTCGATCCCGAGGGAGATCGCGGAAGCGTCACAGATCGATGGCGCAACGCCGATGGAATTCTTCAGAGAAATTCTGGTACCGATGACACGCACCCCCATCGCGGCCATGTTCGTCATCCAGTTCATTTATGGATGGAACCAGTACCTGTGGCCGCTGCTTATCACGACCAAGCCAGAATTCTATACGCTCCTCATCGGTATAAACCGCATGATGTCAGGCGCCGATGTGCAGATTGAATGGCAGATCGCGATGGCGACCACCCTGCTCGCGATGCTGCCGCCGGTTCTGGTGGTGCTTGTGATGCAGAAGCAATTTATCGCAGGCATGACAGAAACAGAAAAATAAGAAAGGGCGCCCCCGGCGGGCGCCCTTTTCCATGCACCACCTATGTGGCCTTCTGCCTAATCGAAGTTCATGTGGCCACCGGTATGCCAAAATATGATGCCGCATTTTCAAAGCAAATGCCGCGCACCAATGACTCGGTATATTCCGCGTCATTGGGCAATTCGCCCGCCTCGACCCAGCCGCCGACAATGTCGCAGAGAATGCGCCGGAAATATTCGTGTCGGGGAAAGGACAGGAATGAGCGCGAATCGGTCAGCATGCCGACCCAGCTTCCCAGCAGCCCAACGGAGGCATACTCGCGCATATGCCGCTCCATGCCATCTTTCTGATCGTTGAACCACCAGGCCGCGCCAAGCTGCACTTTTCCAGGGACAGCGGAGCGCGCAGCGGTGCTCTCAGGCGCGTGAAGCTCGGCCGTGCCGGAACCATCGCTTCCCGTACCACAGAAGCTCCCCGCGAGCGCGGCCAGTGCCGTATGTTTTGTCGGATCAAGCGTATAGAGAATAGTATTCGGAAGGCTATTCCTCTCTTCGAGCATACCTAAAAACGCGGCGAGCGGTGCAACAATGGAAGCATCCGAAATGGTATCACCACCGACATCGGGGCCAAACGCGGCGTACAGACGGTGATTCACGTTGCGTAACGCGCCGATATGCAGTTGCATGGTCCATCCATAGCGCATGTTGAGTTCGGCAACAAGCTGAAGCACCGCCGTGGCGAGCTGCTCCTGTTCATGCGGAGAAAGGGACGCGCCTATACGGGCCTTGGCGACAACGGTTTCGAGCGTTTCATCCAAGGCAGGCGCATAAGGAGGTATCAGGAGCGCGTGATCGGAAAGGCGGCAGCCCATTTCATGAAAATAGCTGTGGCGGCGGATAAGAGCTTCCTTCAAGCTTCCCCAATTGGAGATATCGAGCCCGGCGGCAGCCCCCAGCGTATCCATATAGCGGTTCCATGCCTCAATATCAGCCGCGTTCATCGCTTTGTCGGGACGGAAGGCTGGCAGGACTTTTGTGGTGAACGACGAGCCTCGGGTTTGTTCTTCGGCAATTTTTCTGTGCCAGCACAAATCATCGGCTGGGTCGTCGGTCGTACAGAGCACTCGCACATTGAACCGCGTTAGTATAGAACGCGGACTTGTTCGATGCTCCGCGAGAACCCGGTTGGCCCTTTCTCTGATCTGGCGCGCGTTTTCCGGTTTCAGGATGTCCTGGATACCAAACACTCTTTGAAGTTCGAGATGGGACCAATGCAACAGGGGGTTGCCAGCTGCCCGCGTCAAAGCCCTGGCATAGGCTTCGAACTTCAGGTCCCACGGGCCATTACCTGCGCATAGCTCTTCAGGCACGCCGTTTGCGCGCATGATGCGCCACTTGTAATGGTCACCTTCCAGCCACATCGACGCAATATCGGTAAATGGTACATCCTCCGCAATCGCCTTGGGCGAGAGATGGCAGTGATAATCGAAAATCGGCTGCCGTTGCGCAATATCGAAGAACAGATGCTTGGCGGTTTCGGTATGCAGAAGAAAATTCTCATCCATAAATGTATTCATGGATCCTCCAGAAAAGGGGCTCCCTGCCAGATTACCTCGCATGGTTCATCCCTGCGGAGCCATTAAGGGAGCCTTAATTGCAGCCAGCGCTCGTTCAGATATTGTCTACCAGATAGCCACCATCGACGGGAATGCTGACGCCTGTCACGAAACCCGCAGCCGAGTCGCTGGCAAGGTAGAGAACCGCGCCCCAGATTTCTTCATACTTGCCAAAGCGCCCGAACGGTGTGCGCGCGATGATGGCCTTGCCGCGCGGTGTCAATTCGCCGGTCTTTTCATCGAAGAGCAGCGCGCGGTTCTGGTTGCCGACAAAGAAGCCAGGTGCGATCGCGTTGACTCGAATGCCATGAGGCGCCAGTTCTTTGGCCAGGGCTTCGGTGAGATTGAGCACACCTGCTTTTGCCGCACCATAAGCCCAAGTACCGGAAAGCGGTTTGTAGCTGGTCATGGATGTCATGTTGATGATCGCTCCACGAATACCAGCCGCAATCCATCTTCTGACCATAGCCCGGGTAGGGATAACAAGCCCAGCCATAAGATTCATTTTCAACACGTCTTCGAAAATACGCTCGTCGAAATCGACAAAAGCGCTCTTGCCCATATTCCCGCCCACGCCATTGACCAGAATGTCCGGCATACCAAGCGCGTGGATGGTTTCGTCTATGGCGTGTTCGCATGCTTCGGTAAGACCAGTATCAACCGTAACACCCACGATACGGGAGTCAGCATCAGCAGGATCGATGCCGGCCTGCTCGCTGACCTGCGTGGCTGCTTCCTCCATCGGATGATGAGTTCCTCTTCCCCAAAGGGCTACCTTTGCACCAGCCTTTGCAAGCGCAACCGCGATAGAGGATGGCAGCGCGCCTCCTCCGCCTGTTACTACCGCGATCCTTCCCTCAAGACTGAACATGGATTCTACAAATGACATTCGATGTCGCTCCTTGTTATTCCAGCGCCTTAAATATCGCTGGTTTTACGGGTTAGATGATCACGTCCGCTGAGCCGTCAGCCTGCGGCACTTCCGAACTCATCCACCCGGCATGATCAAATTCGGTACAATCATGGTAATTTCTGGTATGTATGTGATGAGCATCAGCACGATGAACATGGCCATGTACATGGGCAGCATGGCTTTTGTCGCCCGCTCGATGGAAATACGCCCTACGGCGCAACCCACAAAGAGTGCCGAACCTACCGGAGGGGTACAGAGTCCGATCGCGAGGTTGAGCATGAGCATAATGCCGAAGTGAATCGGCGACATCCCCAGCTTGCCAACAATAACCGGATAGAGGATCGGCGTCACGATGAGAATAAGCGGTGCCATATCCATGATCATGCCAAGGATAAGAAGCAGCACATTGATGAGCAGCAGAAGAAGGATACGATTATCGGTCACCCCGAGCAGTAGCTCCGTAGCCTTAGCAGGAATTCGCAGGTAGGCCATCAGCCAGGAAAACGCGCTAGCAGAAGCAATCAACGCCATGACCATTGTCAGCGTTTTAAGGGTATTGTATAGGATACCCTTGAATTCCTTGAGCGGAATTTCGCGATACACAAAGAAAGTGATAATAAATGCGTACACTGCGGCAACGGCTGCTGATTCGGTTGCGGTAAACACACCTGAAATGACACCTCCCATGATGATGACTGCGGTCATAAGCCCAGGGAAGGCATTCCCGAAAATTTTCACTGCTTGCTTTAGCGTATATTTGTTGCCCCGTGGATAATTGCGTCTGACCGCCAGAATGTAAGAGATAATCATCAGTGAAATGCCGAGTAGCACACCGGGTACAAATCCCGCGAGGAAGAGTCTACCCACCGAAACACCACCAGCGGCTATTGAATAGATGATCATATTATGGCTTGGAGGAATAATGATACCTTGAGTAGCACTCGTTACTGTAATGCCGACCGAGAAATCGTCATCGTACCCAGCTTGTTTCATCAGTGGAATCACAATGGTCCCGGTTGATGCGACATCGGCAACCGCAGATCCTGAAATACCCCCAAAAAACATGCTATCGACTACATTTACCATGGCCAGTCCACCGCGGACTCTGCCTACCAACACATCTGCCAGCTCAATCAGTTTCCGTGCGATACCACCACGCCCCATTATCTCACCAGCAATGATGAAAAATGGTATTGCCAGCAACGAGAAAGAACGCACCCCCTGCACCATCTGCTGCACAATCGCCATGAGCGGTATCTTCAGATAGGCAGCTGTGCCAATCGATGCCAGGGCAAGAGAGAATGTAATAGGTACGCGAAGGATCATAAGAAGCACAAAACCACCCATCAATAATATCGTTGCGATTGTTGGATCACTCATGGCCTGCTCCTAAAAATGTCCTTCAGCGCTCCACCCTTACCAGATAAGTATTTGTCGATTTCTTCATCGAACATGTTCCAGCCGACGATATGCAGCAAGGATTCGATCACTACCAGCACACCGGAAAAAGGCAGCACCATGTAGAGAATGCCTGCTGGCCAGCGTGTAGCTGGCATGATGGAGCGCATGGTAAATTGGGTGAGTCGTATGCCATACACGATCATGACTGCACCAACCACCATGAAAACGAGATCGGCGAGCATATCAAGCATTCTATTAAGCCATGAGGGGAGTGCTTCTCGCTGCATCAGGCTAATAGACATATGCAATCTGTGCTTTACACCCAGACCGAGAGACAGGAAAATGAACCATACTTCAAAGAGAAGCGCTACTTCCTCTGACCACAGAATACCACTGTTGAACACATAGCGGAGAATGACATTGGCAAAGACAATGAGCAACATTCCAATGATCAGGATTTTTGAGAGATTGATCAGCAGAATATGGATAAGATTTATCAAAGAAAGCAACCATCGTTTCATAGGCAGTCCCCAGATCCCGAATGAGCGCGCTCCCAAATCTTCGTCATAATAACGGCTGAAAGATTTGCGGCGGCTGCATTGTCCATAAAAGCATAAGACAGAAAGGCCGCGCGCGCCAGCGTGCGGCCCTTCCTGATGACAGACAGAATCACTTCACTGCCCGGATGCGGGCAACAAGCTCCTGAATTTCCTTCGGTTGCTTCGCGTACATCGGCTCAACCGCCTTCATCCATTCAGTTTTATCGGCAATGGGGATGATTGTGCAGCCTGCGGCCTTGACCTTGTCCATGGAGAGCTGCTCATACTTAGCCCATTCATTGCGCTGGAAATCGATGGCATCGAAGGCCGCCTGCTTGATGAGGTCCAGATCCGCCTTCGAAAGTCTTCCGAGCGATATTTTGGAACCGATGATGATTTCCGGTACCATGGTATGCTCGTCGAGCGTATAGTATTTCGCTACCTCATAGTGACTTGCGGAGTAATAGCTGGGCGGGTTGTTCTCTGCGCCGTCGATAACACCAGTTTGCAGCGAGGAGTAGACTTCGCCATAGGGCATCGGGGTTGGAACTGCGCCAAATGCGGAAACGAGGCCCATCATCAGCTCGCTTTCCTGAACACGAATCTTCATGCCCTTAAGATCGGCAGGGGTACGAACCGCCTTCTTTGTCGTATAGAAGCTGCGTGCTCCCGCTTCGAACCATCCGAGACCAATGAAGCCGAACGGTTCAAGACTGGCCAGTAGTTCCTTGCCAATATCGCCTTTGAGGACTTTCCACATATGCTCCGAATTGCGATAGAGATAGGGCATCTGGAATGCATTGAGCTTGGGTACAAAGCTGGCAACCGGGCTTATGGAAACACGGGTGAGATCGATAGCACCGAACTGCACCTGCTCGATCACGGCTTTTTCCTGGCCAAGCTGTGAACCTGGATACACTTCGATGATGATGCGGCCGTTCGAACGCTCCTTCACGAGTCGAGCGAATTCTTCGTCTCCAAGTTCGGTGGGATAGCCTTTGGGATGGGTTTCCGCAAGCCTAAGCACAATTGGTTTCGCCTGTGCGAACAGCATGGCGGGCACCAGAACCAGCAGCATGATCAATGCCGCAATCCCAGTTTTTTTCATGACTTAACCTCCTTCACGACTTTATGCGCATGGCAGATGTTCTGCCGATTGATTATAGAACCCGGATACGAAGATTGTGAATGGAAATTTCTGCGCAAACGCTGGTAATTATGTGCGCTTTGCATCCGCATACCCAGAAGGCAGCATACCTTCCATCCTCAGAAAGGCTTTGGTGAAGTAGCTCTGGTCATGATATCCCACAAGAAAAGCCGCTTCTTTTACCGAGAGGCCTTCAGCGATAAGGCTCTTTGCATTGGCGATGCGGATTCGCGCAAGCATTTCCGAAAACCCCATACCGAATGCTGCCCTAAGCAGCCTGGATAGGTGGGAAGGGCTCAGATTCAGTGCCGAAGCCATGTCGTCAAGTCCAATATGCTCCATGAAATGGGTTTGAAGCCAGGAGGCAGCGCGACTGGATACATCGGACCGTCTGGCGCGACCGCTTTCGAGCTTGATATCTGCGGCATCGAGAACGATGACACGTCGAGCGCGATGAGCCAGCGTGACGGCAAGTTTCGCGCGAGAAATCAGTTGCCCTGCTGTACCTCTGTTTCCCACGCTAATCCCGAGAAGGATAGCTCCGGCTCCCCTCTCAACGCATCGTGAGAGGAACACTCCGGCCTGTAAAGACAGGTTACTGGAATCGAGGCGCGGTACCCCGGGATAGAGCAGCAGAAGAAACACATGATCATTCAAGAGAGCGTCCCACAGAAGAACTGGTACATCACTAGCCAGTCCAAGATCGGTCGCAAGATAGGATTTTGCGAGACCGGCAATGAATCTCCTGAGTGACGGGAGCCTAGGCGATTGGATTTCTTGCTGATAATCATGAGAAGCATGTTCAGGTGAGGCAGCCAGAACCAGGCAGGACCAGAGAGTGGCCCCGCATTTCAGCATGGACACTCTATCCATGGCATCCATGTCCAGCGTACCTCGTTCCAAAGCCTCTCCAATGGCTTTTATCGACATGTGCTCGATATCGAGCGCCATTGTGGCTGCCGTGTCCCTCCGCTTTTCCTCTTCTTTTCTACGCCTGAGCCGCTCGACAGCTCTTCGTATTGCGCCTTCCATTTCCGTTGTTGAGGCTGGCTTGAGGAGATAATCGATGACCCCATATCTCAGGGCTGTGCGCGCATAGGTAAACTGATCGTAGGCGGTAACCATAAGCATGAGAGGAGGATGTTCTTCGACCGCGAGCGCGGCGGCTACCTCAAGGCCATCCATTCCCGGCATACGAATATCCAGAAGCAGGATATCTGGCATTGAATTCCTAGCGCGTTCCAGAGCCTCGATACCATTGGAAGCCTCAATTATGGTGAGCTCTTCGCCACAATCGATTCTGGAGAGGATATGGCGTACTGCCTGGCGTTCCAAGGCTTCATCGTCAGCAACCATAATGCGGATCATGTGCTTTATTCCTCAATCGGCAGGACAATCCGGACTTTTGTCCCATTTTCCGGAGAGGAATCGATAGCAAAATCAAATCGATCTGAAAACAGAATGGCAAGCCTGAGGACCAGGTTCGCAAGCCCGATACCGGTACCTGCAAGCAAATCCTCTCCTGTTTGAACAGCGGATGAAGGATCCAGAGAGCTGCTGGTCAGAAAGGCAGTCTTTCGTTGTGTCGCCGAGCGCACACGTGTCCGAATTTCCTTTAAACGCTCGCTCGTCATGCCAATACCATCATCCCTGATCCACAGGACTAAAAATCCGTCGCGCAACCGTGCCTTGATC
The DNA here is from genome assembly GCA_029265255.1 of Spirochaetota bacterium. The sequence goes on along the minus strand of JAJUJQ010000002.1, from coordinate 226,114 downwards.
TGAATAGTGCCGCCATTCACCTTTGGCTCAAGCCCATGGCGCACTGCGTTTTCAACAAGCGGCTGAAGAAGCAGGTGGGGAACGGAGCACGCGCGCGCTAGCTTGGGTACATCGATATTCCATCGCAGCCGCTCGCCGAAACGCGCCTCTTGGAATTCGAGGTAATCTTCAGCAAGCCTCAGCTCCGACGCGAGAGTCGCTTTCGCTCCGCTGTCGCCTATAAGCGCACGAAGCAGTCGCGCCAAGCTGAGAGCAAGAGACTCGGTTCGGGGAGCATTCTCAAGAAGCGCGCTGCGCGCGATGATGTTGAGCGCATTGAATAGAAAGTGCGGCTTCATCTGTTCCTGAAGATTCATGAACTGAGCTTCGCGCAACGCCTTTCCCATACTCACCAACGCCAGTTCTTCCTCGTGAAGGAGCCTTTCCAGCTCGGCCTTTTCCTTAAGCCCTTCCACCATATCTCTGATGCTCCGAGCCATGGAGGCGAATGCCTTGGTGAGTGTTTCCACTTCGTCCTTCGTGTGCGCCTCCACGATGCCCGCATCCAGATCCCCGGCGGCAAGCTTTTCCGCTTCTTTCGCCAGACGACGGAGCGGAGAGGTGATGTATTGAGCCACGAGGATAATTGCCATGACTGCGAGAAAGCTTGCCACGATCATGGAGATAAGAATGGCACGATTGACAGCCTCTGAGCGTCGGGTAAGCGCGGCATAGGTTTCTTCGCCCTGCCGCATGAGCTCTGACAGGGCGCGGTTGAGATAGGTATTGAGGTAACCGTAGATGCGATCCGCGTGGACAAAAAACGGATAGTAATCGTTGGCGCGGGACGCTCTCAAATTAACCGCGCGGGAAATCAGGGGCAGGTAGACATCAAGGCCATAGCCAGTCGCTCGAATTTCGAATTCCACCTTGATCGATGTATCTGACAGAGGAAGCAGCGACGCATATTCTGCGTTGAGCGTCGCGATCGAGACGAATACGGTCTCGGGTTTCGCGGAAAGCGGTTCACGGAGATAGCGGTCTGCCTGCTGGTGAAGCGCTTCAAGATCGAGCCTGAAACGATGAACAAGATGATACCGGTTGAGGCTTGCGCCGTATTCCTTCGAAAGTCGCACAGCCTCGTTCTGCAGAATGAGCGTGAGGCTCAGGAAAAAAACCAAGAGAATCGCGAAGCAGATCAGTATCTTCCCGCGAATGCCCGGTCTTGGAATCGTGCGGCCCCGGTCCATGGCAGACGCTCAATCCAGAAGAAGCGGCCTGAAATGCCGTTCAAACAGATTATGCGTCACATTTCGAGCGATCGCGTCTCGGCAGGATATCAGCGCGTCGGAGAATTCGCGACCCATCTCAGCGGCGATCCGGAATGCGATATGCATCAGCTGCCGCATGTCGGGCTGCATGAACGCCGAACCGGGATCGTGTCGCAGCGCCCGCACGAAATGCTGTGAATCCCAATCTGACACGTCTTTTGGCGCGGGGAGGCGCGCGCGGTCGATTTCGACGACTGCGGTGTACGGGGCTAAGAGTTCGTCGATTCGCTCATAGGCTCGTGCATAGATTTCCTTGGCAATAACGAGGCCCTCCCCTCCCGCTTCTGCGAGACCTACGATTTCTTCGAGCCATGTGGTCCCTGCCGTCTTGAGGTGGAGTCCGGCTCCCAGCCTGGTCACAATCTCGTGAATACCGCGATAGATGCAGAATTTATCGCTGCCAGAGTGAACCGAAAGCTTGAGTCCCTTCGGTAATCCGAGCGCGCCAGGCGCCCATTGCACGACGCGTGTGAGCGCTTCGAATGTCTCGAGGAACTGCGTAACATCTCCGATAAAATCAATACCTTTGAGAAATTTTCCTGGAAAACGCGGCGCAATGGTGGAGACCGGAATCCCTTCCATGCCGACAGCGACAAGGATGGCGGCAAGCTCCGCCGGAGTCTGAGGCATTTCCGTTTCGTCCATTGACAGCTCGACGACAAAGGAACCGGCTGGTTTATGAGCGGCGATATGGCGATAGGTCTTGCCCGCTTCCTGAACAGCCGCGAGATAGTAATCGGCGACTGCGTGCAAGTCCTTCTCCGCGACTGCCACCGGCGCAGAGCCAGGTTTCAGCAAAAAGAGCGCCCGGGCAATGAACTCAGTCTTGGAATCAAGAGAAGCTGGTTTGCCGATTGTCTCCGCAACATCGATGGTGAAGAAGTCGCAGTGAGGTAGAAAACGGTCCACAGTCTTGATGGTGATATGATCGGCATCGATAAACCATCCACCGGTCCAGCCTGCTTCCTTCACGGCGTTCGCGGCAGCGGCAGCCTGGTCTTGCGGTGACGAGCCGATGATCGAATGTTCCCGATTGCTCTTATTCCATACGATGTCGGCATCGATGCCATAACTCTTGAGCTTCTGGAACGCGTCGAGCTGAGCGAGCCCTTCCATTCCGAATCGATCGCCTGTACCGATCGAGAATCGCGAAAGCTGTTTCATGGGCATGGTCCTCCCTATTGTCCTGGTATATAATGGCCGCGTACGGAATGCGGCGCAAGACCATGAGACCGACTCCTTTCTGGATTTTTCTGCGCCGCTCTGCCTCTGGTAAACAGAAATCGCCGCATTCTCGGATTGGACAAACCACACGACGGAGTATCTGATGATCATAGAGAAAACCGATATCGAAAAAGGAATCAGTCCAAAGGACTTGGAAGCAATAGTCCAGCGTACCATAGAGTCATCCGGCGCCATGCACGCGCGGAAGGTTCTGATCATTCCTCCCGATATCACAAGAATCCATTCGCAGGCTGGCATAATCACCTCAATGCTGGTACGGTTACTGGGATCGCGTGTTGCCGCGATCATGCCTGCGCTTGGCACCCATGCGCCCATGACCCATGACGAGCTGTCGCAAATGTATCCTGGCTGCGATGCCGCGCTGTTCCGCGCGCATGACTGGAGACACGATGTTGTGGAATTGGGACGGATTCCAGGCGAAACCATCCATGCCTTTTCGGAAGGGCGGGTTGACTATTCCTATCCGGTTCAGGTGAACCGGCTGCTCGTGGAAGGTGGGTTTGATCTGATTATCTCGGTGGGGCAGGTGGTACCGCATGAAGTCGCGGGAATGGCTAACCAGGCAAAGAATATCTTTGTCGGCACAGGAGGCAAGGAAGCGATCGATCGCAGTCACTATCTCGGAGCGGTCTGCGGCATGGAGCGGATCATGGGGAGGATCGACAATCCGGTTCGAAGGGTTCTGGATGAAGCGCTTGCCATTGCGGCGCCATTGCTCCCACCGCTTCTCTGGATTCTGACCGTCATGGGTCATTCAGCGGATGGCTCGCTTGCAATGCGCGGGTATTTCGCGGGAGACGATCGAAGAGCGTTCGAGCAAGCAGCTGCGCTTTCACGCGAAGTTAATGTCGCGCTGTTCGAGTCGCCTGTCCGAAAAGCTGTGGTGTGGCTCGACCCTTCGGAATATCGCTCGACCTGGCTGGGGAACAAGGCCATCTACCGCCTCCGCATGGCGATGGAAACCGGGGGCGAACTGCTCATCCTCGCGCCTGGCTTGAGGAGCTTCGGAGAAGACCCGGGAATTGACATGCTTATCCGGCGATACGGATACCGCACCGCGGCAGAAATACAGGCGATAGTCGCGCGCGACCCGGAACTGGCGCAAAATATGTCGGCGGCAGCGCACTTGATTCACGGTTCAAGCGAGGGGAGGTTCCGTATCACCTATGCTCCGGGCTCCCTCATCCGGAAGGAAGAAATCGAGTCTGTCGGCTTCGCGTGGGCAAACCTTGAGAAAGTACGCACGCGATACCAGCCTGACGGAAAATCGACCGGCTGGTACCGGACAGACGATGGCGAGGAGTTCTTCTTCGTACAAAATCCAGCGCTTGGCCTGTGGTCGACGAGGGAGCGAATGGGTCAGGATTGACCTGGCGGGGCAATCTTGAATTTCATAATCACTTCAAGGCCCTGGGTTCCATCGGTGCGGTTGCGGGCGGTCAGTTCCCACCCATGAAGGTCGGCAATCGACTTTACGATGCTTAGCCCCAAACCATGGCCTGCTTCCTGGCGTGATGGGCTTCCACGATAAAAGGCATCGAAGATGTACGGCAGCTCAGCCTCCGGAACGCCTGGCCCGGTGTCGGAAACCGAAAGCAGCCAAAAATCCCCCTGTCTGTCCAACTGAAGACGAACCGTCCCCCCGGCTCCCATATACCGGAGCGAATTAGACACGAGATTTTCCAGCGCCCGCTCGATCAGGATGCGGTTCATTCTCACGGGACGATAGTAGCCCTGAACCGGAGTCGCGATAGCTGTGCCAAAGCGACATTCGAACCGCATCCCCATAAGTCGGGCATCCTCTTCGAATCGCTTCCCCATCGAAGTGACAAATTCGACACAATCTACTTCTTCCATCCGTACCTGCTGGTCATCCAACTTGAGATATTCGATCAGGTCCGATACGAGCTCTTCGAGCTGTGTGCTTTTTTCGCGGATGATCTCGATATAGCGGAGTCGGGCCTCTTCATCGACTGCCATATTGTCAGCAAGAGCGTCGGAATAGCCCTGAATCAGCGCGATTGGCGTCTTGAGGTCATGGCTCACTCCAATCAGCATGTTCTTACGGCGCACGATCATGTCACGAAGCGAAACGCGCATCCGGTTGATACTTTCAGCGAGGAATCGGAGTTCCTGCGCGCCACTGCCTGTGACTTCGTGATTCAGGTTCCCTTCCGCTACCACCGCGGTATCCTGAATGAGTTTCCGTATCGCCTTGCTGGTCGATCGTAACAGCAGAAGCGAAAGGATGCCCGCAACAAGGAAGGTCCCAAGCGTGAATCCCGATATGAGCATGAAGTTGCGGGTACGGATATCTTCCCTGGTCCAGAATGGCTGGATGTCAAAAATGATGAGCGGATTCTGCGCGTCTCGCGTGTTGACAGGAAGAATGCGTATTTCCGGCCGGGGACGTCCTGGAGCAGCAAGCGGGTATTTCGCCAGATCGCTGATCATAAGTTTCGATCCGGCTGGTATGTCCCGGAACGAGCTCACTAGCACAGTCCCATCTGCTCCCACGAGCGCGGCATCCACGAGGGGCAACTGTGCTTTCTCTCCAGCCATTCTGATCATTTCGATGGTGAGATTCTGATTTTCGCTCCACATGTGCGCCGCTTCTTCCAGAAACTCGCGAGTCGGCACACGCGGGTCGCGTTTATTCTGAAACCCAGCGAACACAATGAGCCCGAAGAGAATAGGAAAGAGCGTGACCGCCAACGTAAGGATCAGAAACTGAGTACGGAGTTTCATCGATGTTCTCCGGGATCGCCGGGATCCTCACATAGAGGGGAGCGATTGAATGCTTCGGGGTTGAATCGGTAGCCCATGCCATACTGAGTCTGAATATAGAATGGGTTTGCAGGCTCCTGCTCGATTTTCCTGCGAAGACGCTGAATATAGACAGCAACGGCACTGATATCGCCATATTCCTGCCCCCATATCTTCGCATAGAGTTCTTCGGGACTATAGAGCTTGCCTGGGTTGGTCGCTAGTTCCTTCAAAATACTGAATTCACGCGCGGAGAGGCTCAATGCTTCTCCATTGCGAGTGAGGTACATTCCTTCGATATCGAACTCATATGGACCAAATTTAAGAACAGATCCAACCTGACGCGTCTGGAACGCGATGCTCCTGCGGATATGCGCCCTTGCACGGGCAGCGAGCACCTTGGGAGGGCATGGCTTGGTAACAAAATCGTCAGCGCCCACCCCCAGACCGAATATGACATCCTCATCCGCCTCACGGGCCGTCAGAATCATCACCGGCGTCGCCTTCTCCTTCCTGAGATGCTCGAGGAATTCGAATCCATCCATGCCAGGCAGATTCAAATCCAGTACAATGAGATCCCAATCCTGCTCCCAGGCAAGCGGCAAGGCCGATTCCGCATCATAGGCGAGCATGCACTCAAACCCTTCGTTGCGAAGATAGATCTGGTACAGTTCAGCGAGCTCTTTCGTATCTTCAACAATCAGAATCCTGCCATGCATGTGTTCCTCCTGTCTCGACTGCGGGAAGCATCCAATGCTCCTTGACTGAAGCTCCAGTGATGCTTCCACATTTTCTTCAGTCAAACGACACCGCATTCCAGAATACGCTGAATTTGGTCGACACTTTTTTGACCGAAAAATCGGCATTCAGCTGCAATGGTGTCGAAACCTGCACACTGAGCCGGTTCATGACCGAGAGTGTGAGAGCAGGTTCGGTCCTGTTGCCTGATGACGCGTACTCGGAATAAAGCGACCCCAACGAGGTCAATGCCGATAGACTGAGAGTCGTCCGAGCGCCTTCGTCCCCTACCTGTATCTTGCAAGAGGGGTTGAATCTGACGGAACCATCCGAAAAATCAGCCAACGCATAGCCAGATACCGTAATAACCGTAAGCCCCTTGCCTTCGCCGAACCTGAACGAAAGCGATCCTGAGCCAGCCAGATACCACATGCCCGTCTGAGAAAAATCCGACGACTGATAGGTGCTGCTTGCTTTGACCGCATCCCGGGCTGCTTTTACCAGAAGAATCGACGCATCAGAGTATCCAGTACCGTTGTAGTATCCCTGTACATGCAAGCTGTAAGAGAGCCCGCTTGAACGGCTCCGGGAATACTTGATTCCGAGGGTAGACTGGAAAAAAGGTTCCGATTCGAGACGATAGGTCTCATATACCCCCGGCGTCGCGGTTTCCCTGACATAGGTCCGGTCCGACCCATACAGCACGACCTGCTCAGCATAGACATCGAAAACCCCGATGGCTCCAGTAGCGCTTAATGCGAGGCGCGGGCGGGCTGCCATGTCGGTCCGTCCAAAACCGGCAACACTGAGTTCCCAGCCACTCACGACATAGTCATAGCGAGCTGCTGCCGAGAAGGCTCCCGCATCTCCCGAGACAGGTGGAACGAGATAGAGCATGGCATGATTCAATTTCTGTGGGATATCGATCTTGAACGCAAAAGGCCCTTCACGTACTGCCGTAGGATCGTCTGGATTGATGGCCGCAAGGCTGAGCATATCTGAAGGCTTGTACCAGTTGCCCACTCCCCAGCTGATCCGCTGCTTGCCCAGGCGAAAAAACACTTTCTTTCCGATATCCGTATCTACGAATATCTCATCGAGCTTCATCGTTAGATCGTCATAGCTTGTGTTCGAAAGATAACTGTCCGGATCATAATTCGCGGAACCACCAATATAGAGCCGAACCAAGTCCTCGGCCCTGAGATCCGCGGATACCTTCATGGAAAAAGCCTGAACGCGGGAGGGGACGGCAAGCATCGACGCGGTTGCAGAAAAATGGTAATCCTTGGCTGGTAAGATATCGAAGCCGATACTTGAAAGCTTTACCGCGCCAACCAATCGTTGTGGATCGGTGATGGTTGCTCCAAACGGAGTATAGCTGCCCGAAAGCCCCGCGCCCGCGCTTCCGCTCATCAGAAATACCGGATAGGTTTTAGTGTCCTTTACCAGCTGCACATCGGTTGTGGCCGCGACCTTCGGGTCGATAACGGTGACGATATCCTTGTCGGTACCGAAAAGGGCATTTTCATCGATGACCGCAGGCGGGGCAATCCCCGGTGAAATCGCCGTCTGCTGGGCCGCCGCCATACCGGCCATCAGAAAAATAGCGAGCAAAGCCGCAACAAACCATTGAATTCTTCTGTACATGGTGTTCTCCTGCTCAGCCTTATTGGCTTACCCGCTCGAGATATTCTTTTGTGAAGTAGTAATCGGGCACTGGTTTGGTGGAAATGTTGGTATAGGTCACCTGGGATCGCTTCTCGGGAATGAGCCCATCCTGGAAAATCTGGACAGTCGGCACGTACGAATTGGCAATCTGCACATATTCGGTATAGTACGCCGTACGCAGCAGCTTTTTCGAAAGGCTGTACTCCTCGACTTTAAGCACGATTTTTCGGTCTTTTTCAATGTACATTTTTATGAATGGGAAGGGAACCTCGTCATTGTTCGCCTTGAGTTCGCCAATGATGACAGGATATTTTCCCAGCGTTCCAGTAGTCAGACTCTCCACCGAATAATCGATGGACCGCTGCCACCGGCGGAAATCATTGTTGCGCACGGTTGAGTTTTCATATGTGTCCTTGAGCGTGGTATGGGTGAATTTCCGGCTGGTCGGATCGTATCGCCACATGTTGTTGTCGACACGAAGCATTCCCTGCCCTTTTCGCGATTCGGGCTCCAGGGTGATCATGAGAAACGCGTCGTCCTTGTCCCGGCGAAATATCTGTTCCTTGCGTACAAAGGTACCCCGGTCCGGACTTACAGTGACTGTGGTGATCGTAGCGCTCATGTCCGTATCATAGAAGCTCGATCGAATGTCAGTCCGGCGCACAAGCATGAGAAAATCCTTGGCCGTGTATTTGGAGATATCGTCGGGAAACTGATAATCCTTGTCGCTATCCAGAAACCCAAGCGGAAGACCGATCCCAGCAATATTTCCTCCTCCTGACGGAGGCCGGGCGCTTCCCGAAGGCGGCGCTCCCTGAGCCCGCGCGCTCATCACGATGAGAAGTCCGAATAGAATGAGTGCAAAGGTGCCTGTCAGATGTCTTTCGTTCGTTTTCATGATTCCTCTCCTGTTTGTTTCCTTCATAAATTGATAGTACTACTTGCCCCTAGGCGGTTTTCCTGAGGGCTTCTACTGGCATGACGGCAGCTGCTTTTCGCGCTGGAAGCAGCACCGCGCCCGCTGCCACCGCGGTCTCAAACAGCACAATCATCAGAATTTGCCCCGCTGATGGCAGAAATCGTAGATGCCCCTGCACCAGCGCGGCGCTGAAGTCTCCGTGCGGATTGAAGGGAATGAACCCAAGCGCAAAACCCGCCGGAATACCGGCCAACGCGCCCGCTGCAGCAGCTCCGCCCGCAAGAAGAACGCCTTCCGCCAGGAAGGTCGCAAACACATCGCGCCTCCGGTAGCCTATACAGCGAAGCATACCGATCTCCCTGGTGCGTTCCAGCAATACCATTCGGTACGAATTGGCGATACCAGCCGCGCTGACCACAAGCATGAGCGCAAAAACCGTGTATCCGATCCAGCGGACCGAACCGAGCGCCGCGCCGATTTCGCCGGCAAGATCCTGCACCGTAGCGACTCTGAATTGAACGGTGCCAGCTGCCACGCGATGCAGCGAAGTCCCAACTTCTCCTGATCCATCGGAGGCTGCCCGCGAGGTATCTTGGTTTGACACATCGAGGCCAGTCCCCGCGGCTCCTGTGTCTCTGATAACCTGATAGCCTTTGGCTTTCAGCGTTTCCTCAATGGTGCGCGCCGCGGAGACCGCCTGGTCTGCCGAGCCGAGGAATACAGACACCGCCTGCTGTTCATCAGGTTGCATATTCAGATCTGTCACCAGGTCGCTGAACGCCACGAACGCGGTACTCATGCCCCCTGCCGCACTGTCGTCATAGATGGCCGCAACGATATATTCCGTGACATTTTGCTGACCGGACGCTGTCGAAAGCCGCACTAGCACCGTATCCCCCGTGGAAAGTCCGAATCGGCCGGCAACCTGAGCGCTCATCAACATGGAACGAGGCTTGAGAACCGCATCCCAGCTCCCTTGCGACATAATGAGGGCGCTTCGGTACAGCTGATCTTTTTCCCATTGAACGCCTCGAATGGTTAGCTGGACTTCTCTCGATCCATAGACTGCCGTGACCCTGGCCTGCGCCAGCGATGAAACGGTTTTTTCGCCATTCCACGCATGCTGCACAAGATTGATGATCGTATTATCGGAAAAACGGTTCTGCAGCCTTCCGCTCCAGCTGGCTGTATAGCCTGATACAATGACATGGCCGCCAGAATACAGGGTGACGTTATCCTGGATTGCATGGTCCATGCCGTTAACAAAGCCAGATACGAGTGTCATGACAAGCGCGCTGAACGCAACGGCTCCTCCCAGCGCGATAGTACGATGCGGTTGCCGGCGGAGGTTGCGAGCGGCCATGCCTACATGAATCGCGCGCATGGTCATTCTCCTCTCATCGCGACAACCGGTTCGATCTTTAGCGCGACCATGGTGGGATAGAAGGACGCGCCAAGTCCCATCGCTAGAATCCAGAGAAATGCCCGCATGGCAGCTCCCGCGCTCATGACCGGCTTGAGCACCTTGCCACCGAATAGAGCTTCGAAAAAGAGGTTCGGTGGTTGAATTCCCACTTTCCCCAGCAGAAGCAGTACCACCGCACCTGCTGCCAAGCCTGCCGCTCCCGCAAGCAGGGCAAGAAAAGCGGTCTCAAACAGGATCATCTGACGCACCACCCGGCGCTTTGCGCCAATTGCCCGCAAGGTACCTATCTCATAGAGTCGTTCATTGACCGATATGACAAGCACGTTCATCATGATCATGACCACGACGACCGCCACCACTGCAACCAGGAGGTCAAATGCCAGGCGTATGGTCACCGCGGTTCGCGCGACTTTCCCCGCTCCGGCAACCCAATCCTGAACTCGATCCCCATCTCCCAGTTTTTTCGCAAGTTCTGTCAGTGCCGACTGAAGGCTTGATACATTCGTTCCCGGTTTTGCCCTGACCAATAAAAACTGCCAGGCAGGAACGGCTTGCACCTGAAGCCCCTTTGTGCTGGAACTCTCAGTGGCAGGCTGGGTTTCTGACACAGCGTTGGCATCCTCCCCAACGCCTTCTAACACATTCGAACCTTCTGCGAACAGATTTTCGAATAGCGCTTCCGGATTGAAATCCGACACGAATGCCGCGTCTCTGCCTGTCAACACAGGAACCCCATCGCGCAGACTCGCAAAACCCAACAGGTCTCTCATCGTATCCGCATCTGCAATCGAAAGGGCCGATAGCGCTCGATTGCGTTGATTAAACTTCAAAATTCCCCGGACTGTCACTTCCCGTATCACGGTCCCCGCCGAATTGGCGAGCGCTGTCATGATAATCTTGGTTCCAGGGACAATCGGCACTGGCGAAGCGGCGGTAAGCACATTGCGCATGGTTTCGGAGAGCAGCACCCAGGGGCCGTCATTTGCCTCGGGCCAGGCTCCTTCCACCAGGGTGATGTTATCGGGAAAGAAATTTCTATAGGATGCGGCATCCGCACCAAAACAGTATCCCTGACCAATTTCCTGCTCTCCGATACCGAATGCCGTTTGTCCGCTTAGAAGCGGAAGTACCGCAGCCACATCTTTCCGCGCCTCTAGAAATTCCTGATATTTTGTTATCTGTGAAATATGGGGGAGTACCTCTTCGCTGCCAGCGGTCTCTCCCAATACGGTCGTCGGAAATTCGGTTGGGCCGGTTACCATGAGATCTCCGGTGTACCCCTGCACGAACATGCGCTGCAGCCCTTCCACTGCGGTGTCGATCATGGAATTCCCAACAAAGAGAATGAAAATGCCCATCCCCATGATCATGCCGATGAGCAGTGATTTACGGCGATGGAGCCCGATATTGCCCCACGCCAGGCGCGCCGCAATCATGTCCGTCCACCTTCCGTACCGTTCGCAGCTGTGGAGACCTGGGCGCGTCTGCTATCTTCTACGATCTTTCCATCTCTCAGCCTGATGATGTGATCGGCTTCCTGTACGATGTCGGGATCGTGCGTGCTGAAGATAAATGTGGTACCGAACTGTCCATTCATATGATGCATCAATCTGAGAATGCTTTCGCCCGTCGCGGAATCAAGGTTCGCTGTGGGCTCGTCTGCCAGCACAATAGCGGGCTTCATGACAAGAGCGCGAGCAATGGCCACGCGCTGACGCTGGCCGCCGGAAAGCTCCGCAGGCTTGTGCTGCATGCGGTCCTTGAGTCCCACCGCTTCAATGAGAAAATCCACCCACTCTTTCTGTCGCCTGCGGTTTTCCGGCCCGCCGCTTTCGTCCAGAAGCAAAGGCAACTCAACGTTTTCCCGAATGTTCAGCACTGGAATTAGATTGAAAGTCTGAAAGATGAAGCCGATAAACCGATGCCGCAGCTCGGTAAGGCTATCATCATTCAAGTCGCTGGTGCGGCGGCCCAGGACCGTCACGATGCCCGATGACGGTTTATCGATGCACCCGATGAGATTCAGTATCGTTGTCTTGCCTGATCCTGAAGGCCCAGCGATCGATACAAAATCCCCTGCCCTTATATCGAGCGTGATGTTCCTGAGTGCTTCTACTTCCACTGTATCGAGTTGATATACCCGTCTCACATTTTCAAGACTGATGATGATGTCTGACATGCTTGTTCCTTTTTACTGCACTGCCCGAATATGGTAACAAGCTGTGGCATACGGTTCCATAGCACGGAGCTGAAATTGCGATGAATGATTATAACAAATGTCCTGATTGCACAGAGAATCCAGCGTTGATTGGCCAAGATAGATTGCTCCTCTTCTCCTGCTACTTGGAAAAATAGCCGCCCTGTAGCTATACTCACTGATTATGGCCTACGCAGGGTTACAGGAATTCATTTCCCTTCTAGAGGACCGAGGAGCGCTCATCCGTGTCAGTGCCGAGGTCGATCCGATTCTAGAAATCACTGAGATTGCAGACCGGGTGATGAAAAAAGGCGGCCCAGCACTCCTCTTCGAAAAAGTCAAAGGCTCTCGCTGGCCGCTGCTCATCAATGCCTTCGGTTCCGAAGAACGCATGGCATGGTCTCTCGGAGCCACGAACCTGGACGCGAAAGCGGCGGAAATATCGGAAATCATTTCTTGGGGCTGGAAGCAATTACGTGATTTCTCGCTTCTTTCGGCAATCCCTGGGGCTCTCCCTAAACTGCCTGTAGCCAGGTCGCTCATCCCCAAACGGGTCAAAAAAGCCCCTGCCTGCGAAGTCGAGGAAGAGGGAGGGTTTGATACATTACCGATTCTTAAGTGCTGGCCCCAGGATGGTGGTCGTTTTCTCACGCTGCCGGTCGTATGCACGGTGGATCCCGAAACCGGGGCACAGAATTGGGGCATGTATCGCATGCAGGTATACGACAACAGGACTGCCGGCATGCACTGGCATATTCACAAGGACGGCGCTCATTTTTTCCAGAAATATCAGGCATTGGGCAGACGCATGCCAGTCGTGGTGGCGCTGGGAGGTGACCCCGCGGTTACCTACGCGTCTACCGCACCGCTCCCGGAAGGCATTTGGGAAGCGATGTTCGCCGGATTCTTGCGCGGCAAACCGGCCGAAGTGATCGAAATCGGCAAGAGCGGCATTCTCGCGCCCGCCGATGCCGAATTCATTCTCGAAGGCTGGGTCGATCCGCAGGAGATGAGACTAGAAGGACCGTTCGGCGACCATACCGGTTTCTATTCGCTTCCGGATATGTACCCGGTTTTTCATCTCGAATGCATCACCCGCCGGCAGAACCCTGTCTATCCGGCGACCATCGTTGGTATCCCGCCTAAGGAAGACTGCTTTCTTGCCATGGCGACCGAACGCCTTTTTCTGCCGCTCATCCGGCAGCTCTGTCCGGAGATTACCGACCTTCACATGCCGCTGGAAGGCGTATTTCACAATTGTGTACTGGTATCCATCCACAAACGCTATCCAGGTCAGGCACGCAAGGTGATGCATTTTCTCTGGGGCATGGGCCAGCTCATGTATACCAAGCTTATCGTCGTCGTGGATGACGATATCCCGCTTACGGACCTTTCCCTTGTCGCGTGGCGTGTGTTCAACAACATCGACGCGAAGCGCGATTTTGAGTTCTCCGATGGACCACTCGACGCGCTTGATCACTCGTCTCCTGTTCCCCGCTTCGGTACCAGGCTCGGCATCGATGCCACACGAAAGTGGCCAGAAGAAGGGCACACCCGCGAATGGCCGGATCCTCTTGTCATGAGCCCGGATATTGTCGCGCTCGTTTCGGAACGATGGAGCGAATATGGCATCCGGCTCGAATAATCTTCTCGGACGCCTTCGCCTCATCGGCAATTCGGTCATGATGACCCACACCTTGTTTTCGCTGCCTTTCGCCGTGACCGCTGTCCTTCTGGAGACCAATGGCCGACCTCCTCTCGCCAAACTCTTCTGGATCATCATCGCTGCCTTCGGCGCCCGGAACGCGGCAAATGCGCTGAACCGCATCATTGATAAAGACATTGACGCTCGAAATCCGAGAACCGCTTCTCGCCATCTGCCTCGAGGTATCATCACCACGCGTGAATTATGGCTCTTCACGTTCGCCATGCTTGCCATGCTTGTGTTGGGAGCTGCCATGCTCAATTTTCTTTGCGTGATGTTGCTTCCGGTCGCTGGAATGTTGCTTTTCGGCTATTCCTATACCAAACGCTATACATGGCTCAGCCACTACTGGCTTGGCATTGCCTGCTCGGCGGCGACCATGGGAGCCTTCCTTGGAATTTCCGGCAGGTTCAACATTCGGTATTTCCCTTTTACTGGTGGAATTGCTTTGTGGGTTGCCGGTTTTGACATCATTTACGCCATTCAGGACATCGAGTTCGACCGCAAGGAAAAGCTGTTTTCAATACCGGCTCGCTTTGGTGAGAGAGGAGCGAGGCTGATCGCGGCTGCAAGCCATCTTGGCGCGCTCGCGGGTTTTGCAAGCGTGTACCTCTTCTGGCAGGATTGCGGATTGGGTACAGGGCTCGCGCTCATCCTCTGTGCCTTGCTGATCATCGCAGAGCACATTCTCTCGATCGATACGTCTCCGCATCGCATGAAGCTCTCGGCCTATACAATCAATCAGATTGTCCCCCTTATCTTTCTTTTTGGTGTTGCGCTCGATATCTACCTGATATAGAATCAAATTAGAATGGCGTTGCGTTACCTGGTATGCATTACTGGCGCTTCAGGAGCAATCTACTCAATACGACTGCTTTCAGCGCTTGCCTCGAGCGGCGCGGTGCTGCATGTCGTCGCCAGTCAGTGGGGCGCGCGTGTCGTGATAGAGGAAACCGGCAGACCACTTGGATATTGGCTTGGCAAACTCAGATTCCAAGGGGGGCCTCACGGAACTCCCGCGCTCATCACAATGCACGATAGCGCTGATTTTTCCGCACCGGTTGCATCGGGTTCGTTCCGCCTCAACGGAACGGTTATTGCGCCATGCTCCATCGGAACCATGGGAGCGCTCGCCGCGGGAACAACCACAAATCTCATCCATCGCGCAGGCGCTGTCGCCCTCAAGGAAGGCTGGCCGCTCATTCTGGTTCCTCGAGAGACACCGCTCTCGCTTATTTCAATCCGATCTCTGGAAACGCTGCGCCAGGCTGGAGCGGTCATCATGCCTGCGTGTCCGAGTTTCTACAGTCGCCCCAAAAGCCTTGAAGCGCTGGCTGATACTGTGGTACACAGGATTCTGGATCATCTGGGTGTCTCAGATCCAAACATCAATCGATGGAGATAGCATCAAATGAAATCCTCGCTTTTACTCCTTTTAGCTTGCGTGGTGATCCTCGCCCCCCAGGCTCAGACTCAGCAAGCACCTCTCCAGGTGGGTATCTTTGCTGACGCGGATTCCCTGCCACTCATTGTCGCACAAGAAGAAGGAATTTTTGCGAAAGAAGGCGTCGTGGTACAACTGATCCGCTTTTCCAGCGCCGTGGAACGGGATTCCGCGCTCCAGGCTGGCAAGCTCGACGGTTTGATTACCGACATTCTTGCGGTCATGCTCGCCAACGAAGGCGGTTTTCCAGTCAAAATCACCAGTCTCACCAATGGGCGCTATGGCATCGCGGTGAGTCCCGGTTCTTCTGTCCGCGCGGTGAAGGACCTTGCGGGTCGCAGCGCTGCCATCTCCCTCAATACTATTATCCATTACTTCACCGATTGGAGTACCGAAGCGGCGGGCTTGCCCTCCGGCTCTGTAACGCTCGTTCCTGTTCCTAAAATGCCAGTTCGAATGGAAATGCTCCTTGCCGGTCAGATCGACGCCGCGGTCATGCCTGAACCATTTCTCACCGCGGCATCGCTGAGAGGCGCTCGTGTGTTGATTTCATCCGATGACGAGGGTCTCGAAGCGGGAGTACTCGCCTTCCGTTCACAGGCGCTTCAGACCAGGCTCGATGCGATTCGGAAATTCTATAGGGCGTATTGGGAAGCCGCGCAACGGATCAACAGCTCACCTGAGCGCTACCGTCGCATTCTGATTGACTCTTTGGGATTCCCGGAGGATGCGGCAAAGGTCTTCGTATTCCCCGTCTATAAGAAACCCGCCCTCCCTTCCAATACAAGCATGGAACGAGCGGGTCGATGGCTCCTTGGCAAGGGACTCGCCAAGACAATGCCCGTAATCGCAGATCTTGTGGACTTGCGTGCGATAAGCGGATGGTAAGGCTCGAGCATCTTTCGTTTTCCTACACGGTCCGTGGTGAATCCCGCCCGGTTTTCGAAGATTTTTCGTTTTATTTCGAGGCAGGGAACATCACGGCTGTAGTGGGGCCGTCTGGTTGTGGAAAGACCACGCTGCTCCGTCTCATTGCCGGCATATTGAGTCCCCAGAGCGGTACAATCTCCATCGGAGGCTCCAGTTCATCACCTGGCCTGGCGCGGCCTCATCACCCCCATACTGCTTTCATTTTCCAGGATTATGGCCTTCTGCCCTGGCTGACAGTTGGGCGCAACGCGGGGCTCGGACTTGAGGCCCAGCATATCCCCCACCATGAGCGGGAAGCGAAAGTCGCTCCCATTCTTGGCGAACTGGGGCTTCAGGAATGGTCCCATACTTATCCGATCCGCCTGTCAGGCGGCATGCAGCAGCGTGTCGCGGTCGCGCGAGCGCTTGCCATGGACGCGGATCTTATCCTCATGGACGAGCCATTCTCGAGCCTTGATGCGCTCACGCGCGAATCCGTGCAGGATATGTTGCGGGAAATCCAGGCAAAGCATCGGTCGACCATCATCCTTGTCACCCATTCGCTCGAGGAAGCCGTTTACCTGGCTGACCGCATCGTCATATTGGACGGAGCGGTGCCGGTACGTCATGCCCGCCTGGAAGAAAATCCGCACACCTGGGACAGTCCGAGCACTCCTTCCGCGGCCACGTTCGCTGCCGGCGCCACTCCTCGAGAGCACCCGGAATATCTTGCTGCAGTTGGAAGAATCCGGCACGCGTTTGACCAGGAGGCTGGTCATATAAAAGCCGCCTCACCGAAGGCTCGCCCACGGGCAGAACTCGATTCAAGCCCCCATCGCGGCCTCGCGCCATCAATAAGAACATTCCTCGCTAGAATCGCCCAGATGGCAGGCGCGGCCATCGCGATCACGATTGTGTGGTGGCTTGCGGCACAGCTTGTTGGAAAACCTTTTTTGCCCTCCCCTGTCATCGCGTTCCAACGATTCGCAGCACAGCTTACCAGGGGAACCTTCCTGATCCATGCCGGAGCGTCCGCCCGCCGCGTATTTCTCGCCCTTCTGTGCGCGGGGCCTCCTGCGTGGGCGCTGGGTCTTTTGGCAGGCAGGCTGACCACGGTAGACAGAATCGTCGCGCCGATGGTCTATCTGCTCCACCCTCTTCCAAAGGTGGCCTTCCTGCCGCTTCTCATGCTATTTCTCGGGCTTGGCGACGCTTCGAAAGTCGCCCTCATGGCGCTCGTGATATTCGGCCAGCTCTTCGTCACCGCGCGTGACGCGGCCAAAGGGATCGCTCCCGCGCTGCTCGACAGCATCCGTGTGCTCGGATTCCGACCCTTCCAGGTATTGCGACTCGCAATTCTTCCTTCAACCGCCGCAGGGTTGCTTTCAGCTCTCCGCGTGAGCCTCGGTACATCGATCGCGGTGCTTTTTCTCTCTGAGACCTTCGCGTCGGTCGATGGGCTGGGATGGTACATCATGGATGCTTGGTCAAGAGTGAATTATCCCGATATGTACGCCGCCATCATCGCGCTATCGCTGTTCGGCCTCATACTGTATGTCGTAATCGATGCGGTAGAAGCGATTATGTTGCGCTGGCGCGAGCGCACCTGACATAAGCCCATGTGCGCAACGCCCTTCTCCGCGCGTATTGACTTCCCTGGCGCTCGAGAACGGTTCTAGATCAGCTGGCAGGAAGAGCGCGCACTAGCTGTTCATTGAATCCTATCCAGACCGTTTCTCCCTCCTGCGGAATGCGCTTTCCCGACGGATCATCGATCTGAACAAGTATTTCGCCATTTTCGGTCTTGACGTATATTTCTACGCTCGATCCGAGATACACAGATGTCATGACTGTACCGGTGACAATTCCTTCTTCTTTCTCGACAATTCTGAGGGATTCCGGTCGTGCCATGATGACCGCTGGCTGCCCTTCCTTGACCTGCTCCGCCGTGGTACCGGTAATAACCTTCTTGCCGGCAACGACGCAGACAGCCCGTCCATCCGGTTTGATTCCTTCTACCTCAGCCGGGAAGAATGCAACCTTGCCCACGAATCCTGCCACGAATTTTGACACCGGTCGTTCATAGATATCGCCAGGAGTGCCTATCTGCTGAATCACTCCATCGCGCATAACGATAACACGGTCTGAGAGGCTCATGGCCTCGATTCGGTCATGAGTGACATAAATGGCAGTAATACCAAGCGATTTCTGGATGCGGCGGATTTCCACACGCATTTGCTCGCGAAGCAGCGCATCGAGATTCGAGAGCGGCTCATCCAGAAGCAGCACCTGGGGCTCAACAACCAGCGAGCGCGCCAGCGCCACACGTTGTTGCTGACCGCCCGAGAGTCGACCAGGCGACCGATGCGCGAGCTCCGCGAGACCGACCAGCTCGAGCGCAGCCTTTACCTTGTATTCGATATCCGATTGATTCAGCTTACGGATCCGCAGCCCATAGGCAACATTGTCAAAGACATCCATGTGCGGAAAGAGCCCATAGGATTGGAACACTGTGGCCGTCTGCCTGCCGTTCGGTGGAAGGAAGGTCACATCGGTATCACCGATGAGTATCTTGCCCTTGGTCGGCAGCTCGAAGCCACCAATCATGCGGAGCGTGGTCGTTTTGCCACAGCCCGAAGGCCCAAGTAAGGTCACCAGCTCGCCTGGTTTTACCTCGAAATTCGCGTCGGATACCGCATGAACCTCACCACCGGTCTTGGGATCCTTGAATGTCTTCGTCACGTGAGAAAGCGTAACAGGTACTGATTTTGCTGCCATATTCATTCCTCTCATTGCCTCATTGCACGGTTACTGTCTTTTCGAGATGCTCGCTCTGCCGCACTAGCAGGCGCATCAATCCGAATACCACAAGCACGATGATGATCAATGTGGTTGAAAGCACGCTCGCCAGACCAAAACGAAGATTTTCGGAGAAATTGTAAATCTGGATCGTGATGTGGTACCAGCGCGCGCTGATGAGAAAGATAATCGCCGACACCGCCGTCATGGATCGCACGAATGTGTACGACATGCTCGAGATGAATGCGGGGCGTATGAGCGGCAGAATGATCGTCCTGAAAATCGTCGCTTGGTCCGCGCCGAGATCTGACGCCGCTTCCTCGATGGAAGGGTCGATCTGTCGCAGCGCCGCCACTCCACCCTCGAGTCCAACCGGCAGCTCACGGATGATGTAATTAATGACAAGAATGGCCCCTGTCCCCACCAACAGCAATGGCGGTTTATTGAAGGCCAGAATGTAGCTGATACCGACGAGTGTGCCGGGAATGGCGAAAGGCGTCATCATCAGAGATTCCAGGATGCGCTTCCCTGGAAATTTCTTCCTTACAATGATCACCGCGGCGACCATCGATAGAATTCCGGCAATCGGGGTCGCGATACCCGCCAGGGTCATGGTTGAAATGAGCGCCTGTTTGCCACGCGTTAACGCTTCCTTGATATTCACAAGCGTAAAGGTATAATCGATGCCCCAGTTCTTCACGAAGCAACCCGCGACAATGGTTGCGTACAGCGCAACAATCAAGAAGCTGATAATACCCACAAACCCAGTCAGAGCCCTGCGCGCGTTTTTAGACGCCAGGTCTGAAAGCCGCGTCGAGGGTTTTCCGGTCACAACCACAAAGGATTTGCGGCTCACCCATCGCCGCTGCACTAGGAACGCCGTCAGCGTCGGCAGCAGAAGCAGCAGTGACAATGCGGCTCCGTTACCGAGCCGGCTCATACCGGTCACCTCGATGTAGGATTCGACCGACAGCACGCGATAGGAGCCGGCGAGCAGCAATGGGTTCGCAAAGTCGGCTAGCGAATTGGTAAATACAAGGAGCCAGCTCGAAAGCAAGCCCGGCGCGGCGAGCGGCAGCGTGACTTTCGAGAAGGTCTGCCAGCGCGTAGCATTGAGATCGAGCGAGGCGTCTTCCAGTGTCGAATCGATAGCCTGCAGTACGCCCTGCATGGTCAGGAAGGCGATGGGGAACATGCTGATCGTCTGCACCGCAGCGAGTCCCCACAATCCATAGATGTTGAAATTTGGAAGCCCTAAAAGCTGTTTGGTGATGATGCCATTCTTTCCAAAAAGAAGTATGATCGATAGGGTCAGCGAGAACGGTGGCGAAATAACCGGCATGGTCGCAAGTGCCGTAATGAGCTTCTTGGCTTTCATGCTCGTGCGGGCAACTGCAAACGCGTAGAGAAAGCCGATGAAGGTAGACAGCGTTGCGGTGACAATACCAAGCTGGATGGATCCCCAGAGCGCTTGCAGGTATTGTTTATTGGTAAGGATAGTCTTCCATACCTCGAGACTGAAGCGCCCTGTCTTCATGAAGGTCAGCCTTACCGCCTCGAAGAGTGGGTACGCGACAAAGGCGATGACGATCGCTGCCAGCACGAGGATGGCGTATCCGCTGATCGGATCCCGGGAAAAAGTTGCGATACCGAAACCAAGGGCGAACAGCACGAATGCGATGATGCCAAGCGATTGCACCAGCCTGCCGAATGCGACATAGCCAGAAGCATCGACCGCAATCAGCAATGTCGCCCTCGCAGCGCTTTCTTCCGCGTCGGGCACCGGCGCAACGATGAGATTGTACGCCCCCCCGGACAAGCGTACCGTTTCCGGCCATCGATAGTGCTCGAGATAGGAAACGGATTCCACTGCTTTCTGCCCTAGCGCGCTTTGTTCTTGCTGGTTCCAGAAATCGCTCACCTGCGAATCTCCGCCTATAGGCGCGCTGCCTTCCTCGCCCGGTACCCCGGAAACCAGAAAGAATCGGTAATTCTGATAGGTTGACGAAAGGCCCTCAACCCAATCGGCCATTTCCTCACCATCCGAAGGCACGGAAGAAACGATTGCCCTCGCAAGCGCCATCAATTCCTTCTCCGTGTTCTTCTGGAAGCTTTTTTGAATCGTAGAAAAAATCCAGTATTCACCGACCGCGAATACAAGAAGCGCTAAAATAAAAATGACGATCTTCTTTCTAGTGAACACACAACCTCCTCTTCAACCCGGATGTTCCCGAAGAGGGTACGTATGCGCAACGGTGTAAAAAAAACCGGGCTCCGACAGAATTGTACACTGTCAGGCCCGGTTTTGCCTATTGTTCCGTAAGAGCCGGAACCATGATTACCAGAACATCAGCGCTTGGAGCCGATTTCCTTTACCCAGCGCTCCAGCAGCCGCTCTTTATTGTTGGCATCCCAAAGCACATCCTGCGCTACGGTTTTCACCTCATCCATACCGAAGGCGACAGGGTTTTTCTTCGCTTTCTTCGAAAGCGGTACGACATACCACTTCGCAATGATTTCCTGCGCCTTGGTGTCGAGAATCCAGTCGAACAGCTTCTTGGCATTGACAGGGTCCGGACCGCCCTTTACCAGCGACATGGAGGCGATTTCGTATCCCGTTCCCTCTTCAGGAATCGTAATGGTGATGTCGGCACCCTCAACTTTCAGCTTCACCTGGTCATGCGCATAGCCAATAGCCACTGGGATTTCGCCGATTGCAACGCTCTTGCCGGGCGCGGAACCGGACTTCGTGTACTGGTCGATGTTTTTGTCAAGCTTCCTTAAATAATCGAAGACCTTTTCTTCATCGTTGTTAAAGACATAGCGAAGCGTCGTGATCACGTTATAGGCCGTACCTGAAGTCGTGGGATTGGCCATACGGATCTTGCCCTTGTATTCGGGTTTGAGAAGATCGGCCCACGACTTGGGCGGGGTGATGCCCTGCTCTTTGGCGATCTTATTGTTGGTAACAAAGGAGAGCGGGCCGAGATAAAGGCCTACCCAGTAATTTTCTGGATCGCGGTACTGCGGCGGGGTGTTCTCGAGCATCTTTGATTTATAGGGAGCAGTCAGGCCTTTGAGCTTGGCGCTGATATGGTTGAGTCCAACACCGCCGACCCAGATCGATGCCTGTGGATTGGACTTTTCAGCCTCGAGCCTGCTTTCGACTTCGCCACCGGAAAGACGCTGCCAGTTTACCTGTATGCCGGTCTCCTTCTGGAAGAGTTCAAAAAGCTCTTTCGCCAGCGGCTCCTCGAGCGTGGTATAGACACCGACCTTGCCCTGCGCAAATGAAAGAGATGCCGCGAGCAGCAGCACCATGACAACCACGGACAGACGTTTCATGGAAACCTCCTGATAGTGCGTGTAACGCCCATAGTGTATGCCTGTCCCGCATTTTTCGCAAGCGCCTTTCGGTGGACCCTGAGGTATCCAATCGCGGGGAATTGAGCACAAGTGTATATTTTTAATACATTCGAATGGCTCAAATAGATACGATTGTATCAAAAATCGCTGATTCGAGCGCGCTCCCCCGTGTTCGAGTGTTTCCTGCTTCTACAAAGCCAACGCGTGCGTATTCCGTGATGTACCAAGCTGCCTTTCTTTATTATTACATTTATTTCATTAATAAATAATATAATATAAAATTTTTAAGCATTCTGCGAATTTTGGCACGCTTTTTGCACAAGATAATTGTGAGCGCCGAAAAGGGCTCCGGACGGGTAGACATGGTCCGGTATGGACGCAGACCCGCCGCACTTCACAACGATTGTGGAGGTGCTGTATGAACAGCCTGGTACTGTATGAGAACAATCCCTTTGATCTGATCGATCGATTCTTCAGCGACGATGAGTGGCTCATGCCGAGATTCCGCACCCCGGCTATCGATGTCTATGACGATGGCGACAAGTACATGCTTGAAGCCGAGCTCCCTGGCCTGACCGAAAAGGACATCAAGCTGGAAGTGCATAATGGCCAGCTGACCCTCTCGACCGCCAAGAGCGAGAGGTCCGAGGAGAAAAAGAAAGGCCGCTGGATTCGCAGAGAGCGCAGGGAGTTCCGCTTTGCCAGAAGCTTCACACTGCCTGACGATGTCGAAGCCGAGAAAATCGAAGCGCGCTTCAGAAATGGTGTGCTCCAAGTGTCCATGCCCAAGAAACCAGAGGCAGCCCCAAAAACCATCGAAGTGAAAATCTCTTGATCTGAGCAATGAATACAATCAAGTGCCCGGCGATCGAGCCGGGCTTTTTTATTGCGTGGTAACCTCTGTTACGACCTCTTTGCTGCATGTTCTGTATCTTTATGACATACCACGGCCGCGCAAGCGGCAAAGGAGCACGGATATGGCAGATAGAAATTCGCGATTGCCGGGCAATGTTCCTGGTGCCTGGTATGTGGACGCCACCTGCATCGGATGCGGGCTGTGCAGCGCTACCGCCCCCGACATCTTCTCGCTCACCGGCGAAGGGCAGGCAGTAGTCAGCCGGCAGCCTGACTCTGACGAAAAAAGCGCTCTTGCGCTCCAGGCGCTGAACGATTGTCCGGTGCAGGCAATCGGCAACGACGCTACCCCTTGAGTGCCTCGGGATTGAGACATTCGAGCTCTGGCAATACGAAAAGACCGTCCTTTCGTACAAGCGCGTTATCGATCCAGACTTCGCCTCCGCCAGAGGCCGGGTCCTGCATTAGTACGATATCCCAGTGAAGGGCGGAGCGATTGCCGTTGAAACAGTCGTCATAGGAGTTGCCCGGAGTAATGTGCAGCGAACCGGCGATTTTTTCATCAAAGAGGGTTTCCAGCATTGGTTTTGTGATGTAGGGATTCAGGCCGAACGAGAATTCACCCAGATACCGCGCGCCTTCGTCGATATCAAGAATGCGGTTGATGCGTTCCGTATCATTGGCGGTCGCCGTTATGATCCGCCCATCCTTGAACTCGAAGCGGATATTCTCGAAGCGGAAACCATCTTTCTCGCTAGGAGTATTGTAGGTAAGCACACCATTGACCGAATCGCGAACCGGCGCGGTATACACTTCTCCATCGGGGATATTCATGGTGCCGTCACACTTAATCGCTGGCAGCCCCTTGATCGAAAAGCTGAGATCGGTCCCGGGCCCCAGGATGCGCACTCTGTCGCTGCGCTCCAGCAGATGGACAAGGCTGTCCATCGCGCGCGACATCTTTTCGTAATCCATGGTACACACGTCGAAATAGAATTGTTCGAAGGCATCCTCGCTCATGCCAGCGTTCTGTGCCATTGCCGGGCTCGGATACCGCAGTACCACCCATCGTGTATGGCTGATGCGCCGTTCGATATGAACAGTTTTCCAGACATGCCGGTTGTAGCGCTCGAGCGCATCCTGAGGAAGGTCGGTCCATGCATAGGAATTGCGCATGCTGGTAAATCCTATATAGCAATCCATAAGGTCCATGCGCGCTCTTTCGATCTGAGCCTGCAGCACGAATTGCTCTTCCGGAGCTCCCGCGTAGAGAGTCCGCTCAAGGTTCTTGTCTCTCAACGAGACAAAGGCGAGCCCTCCGGCCGCATGTACTTCCTCGACCAGCATCTTTACAAACTCAGGCTCAGGATTTGTATTCTCAATAAGCACTTTTTCGCCTGGTTTGACTTTTATCGAATACGTCACCAGCAGGTGTGCCAGCCTTTCGAGTCGTGGATCCCTCATTATTCTTCCCTCGGCTTTCAGCCTTTACTGTGATGTTTTTGCCTTGATGAAGGCAGCGCGGATGCTCTTGTCGGCTTCCGATTCAGGCATCCATGTACGTCGGACTATATCATAGCTTTTTTTCTTGCGCTCGCGGTAGGGGGGAGTATCCTCCCAGCCATTCCAGAGGAAGGGCGCCGTTACGTTCGGCTTCAGTCTGCCAGCGATAGCGCCTTTTTTCTCGTCGATTACCAACGCATCGAAGACGAATCCGTCGGTGGTCGTGACCTTGAGCATATCCACGCTGGGTGAACCGATGTTTGTACGATTATCATCGAGCACCTTGAGGCTGGAAGGATCGGTAACATTCAGCCGACCCCATGGAATGCGTATGAACAGTGTCGAGCCCTCTACAAACCACAGATTGCCGCTTTCGTCGAAGCGCCCCTCCCTCATGATTGATGCATTGAAATATTGTTCGGGAATGACCTGCCCGGTTTTGGTTGTTACTTTTCCGTTCACCAGCATCCTTAATTCTTCAAATAGACCGTCTCTCCGTTCCCTCGATGCGTACCGCGCCCGAGTGATGTTGTAGGTTGGGTTGACTAACAGGCGGAGGCCCTCCCTTCCGGAATCGAGCATGAATTCCAACCCTGAACCGGTATTACCATAATTGCCCGGCCAGCGCATCTGGCCATACTCACGTCGGTAGGTATCGATACCGAGCATGAGACGATAACCGCGCGGCTCAATGTCATTTTTAAATCTCAGGCTGAGATAGAGATAGGTCGCGTCATGAGCCACTTCAAGCCGATCGAGTACGCCTGAACCTTCAACAGTCGCTTCCGCAGTGGCCGGAGGAATCGACTCATTCGCGACAAGACCATAGTTGTTTTCCGGGTCAACCGCATCATGCCAGAGAATCCTTCTATCAAATGGAATCTTGAATGGTTCCGTAATCCAGGTTTTTTTTGCCCATTCATCCATGAATTCGAAGATGATCGCGCCTGCGTAGCCTTCTTTTAGAATTGCGCGATACATACGCAGGATGTCACGCCCCGCTATCTTTTCCGGAATGCCTCCATGGTGCAGGCCATCTGGCGACAAATGGGCCACCCCTGCCCCATTCGCCATGCCGAATTCCGCAACGAGAGCCGGATACCGAACATGGGTTTTCATGAATTCTCTGAGGTAGCCGCCGTATCGCAGAGGTCCGAATTCATCAGTATATGAGCTGTAAGCGGGCTCGTTGACGATAAAGTCTGGATAGTTGGGATAAATATGGTAAGCGCCGAAAATTCCTGCCTCCATTTTTTCCGTGATATCCAGATGCTCGATCGCCACACTCGCGCGGTCGTTCCATCGGTTTTTCTTGCCTGTTACAGGGTCCCATTCCGTATCATGGTCTATTGGGTCTAGCGTCGGCCAGCTCACGATTGCAGAAGGATGCAGTCTTCCATATCGCGTTGATTCCGCTTTTGCAACCGCGTCGAGGCATTCCGCGAGCCACACTTCGGTCGGTGACGCTTTTTCTCCCGCAGAAATGAATTCTCCTCGATATACAGCGCCCCGGTGATTCGCGTCGGTCTTCATGACTTCGGCACTCTCGAGCTCCCGCCCGACCAGCCATCCAAGAAGCCACGGGGAAACATCGGAAGCAAAAACCCCCCAGGCTCTGCCCTGACGCTTGGGAACATTGGCTCGGCCATACACTGCGTCAACCACGAAGCTGATTTCCTTCTCAAACTCCTCCTGGTATGAGGGCTGCAGATAGTCATCGCCCGGAGGATGTTCTTCAGGCCAGATTTCCTGCAGCAACAGGAGCGGCGCATCGGCATGGGTTGTGTTGTATATTCTCAGCGCACGGTAGAACTCTGGCGGCAAAAGTGTATACACACGCACCGTATTCGCTCCAACGTCCGCCATCATGGTCAGCCAACGAATATATGTTTCCGTATCAGAAGGGAATTGGGTAAAATACTTGCCTGGCTGTGATGCACCAAGGTTTACTCCCCGTACGACAAATGGGCTCCACTTGCCATCCGCAGATTTAAGCTCGAAGCCTTGCTTTGCCGCGCGCACATCGATTCGCAGCCTGGATGGCTTCATGTCAGCGCGAACCTGTTGCCGGCGCGCGTACGCGTCTGAAATAATGCGATGCATGAGCGGAGCATAGACTTTCCAGAAAAAATAGCTATTATTGTCAACAGTATCGTCAGCCAGCCATCGCTTGATTTCCCTTATCCATTCCAGACGGAAGGGTGTGCCGCTAAACTGAAGATCCGCAAAGTCTCCCGCAAAATACCAGCTGGTATATTGCGATGTTTCGAATGTCAGAATTGCGGGGAAGGTTTCTGGGAGTCCGAGCCTGGCAAGCTTTTCCTTGCCCTTTATAGTCAGGTCCCAGTGATAATGAGCAACCTCCTTCACGAGGGGATCCGGTGTTACCCATTCGAACCAGTAGCGGTAGGATATCGGCTTTTTTATACGCAAGATGCTAGCCCACGGTTCATTGACCACGACCTTGAGCCAGTTCGGGCCGATATCCTCGGCTTCGGTAAGCACTTCTATCCCGCCATTATCCTCAATAAGGACCATGCCTCTTCCCGCAAATTTCCAGGTTTCCCCCGTCTTTGACTCCCAATTTCTGATAACCCAGGCCGGCACACTGCCGTCCCGCGCAAGGTTTTCGTAGTAATTGCCGATCCACCCGCTCCACTTGAGCCCTATCAAACGCCCGAACAGCAATCTGTCTCTTTCATTTGTAGGAGAGGCTGCGGTATTGAACTCACCAACCAGAACATTTCCATTCCCCAGATACTCCTGAATAATCCGGTAATCCTGGTCATTCAGCCCTCCGTATATGAGAGGCGAAAAGTCGCTGGAAAGCCGTCGCTGCATGTAATCGTCCTGGTACACGCCGTAGGTATCCGCCAGATAGATCAGATCTGGCTTTTTCTGGTCCTGCGGCAGCGACACTACCCGCCAGCTATCCTTGCCGGTCCTTGGATCCTTTCCCAATGGATAGAATCCAAAATAATCGGAACGCTCGTCATACAGTACTTTAGAACCCGGCTTTGCGATTTTCTCATTCTTCAACAGCCAGAATAATCCCGCATGTTCCCTGAAATCAGGATAGGGCACCGTTTTGTCCACAACCCGGATGTCGAGTTCCCTTGCTGGTTTGAGCCTCCACAGAATCCATGGCGCGATGATAAGGAGAGCAAAGACTACTGAGATGGCCAGTATAATCAGCAACAAGAGTAATGCCTTGCTGTATTCTCTTGTCTTTTTCTTCATGCGCTACCTTCTTTCCGATCGACCGATGGAGCAATCGGAGCACCAGCTGTTCCCGAGAACCCTTTTCGTTCGAACTTCTGCCATCCGACGGGCTTTTTCATCGCATTGAAAAACCCTATAACTCTCCATGTGGAAAAGAGCTGCCGCGGACCAAAATTTTCGACCACTGCGACCCATAGAAGCCGCAGGGTATCCTTCATGGTGTAATACACGGTCGAGTGTTCGGCCACCTTGACCGAAGCAACCGAAATATAGATGCCCAGAAGAATTGTTGCGAAGAAAAGCAGCAGCGCGAGGCGGGGGCTTAATAGCCCGAATAATGCCGCTATCCCTACCATGATATACCCTTGAATTTCGAACAGAGGTCCAACCATTTCAAAGATAAGATAGTACGGCATCCCCACCAGGCCCATTCGCCCATAAAAAGGATTGAAGATAGTTTTGCTATGGAACAGCATGATATCGATCAGGCCACGATGCCACCGATTGCGCTGTTTTCTCAGGTTCTTCATTTCCTCCGGAACTTCGGTCCAGCAGTTCGCGTTGAACGCATAGGCGATTCTGTATTTCAGCTTTTTCTCATTCATATGACGCGCAATGCGCACCACCAGCTCCATGTCCTCTCCGACGGTATCTTTCTGGTACTGGCCGCTGCTCGTCAGATACCCTCCTACCGACACCACCCGTTCCTTTCTAAAGAGCCCAAATGCTCCTGAAATTATAAGGAGCGAATTAAGATAGTCCCAGCCAAGCCTGCCGCACATAAAGGCACGCAAATACTCGACTGTCTGGAGCCGTGCCAGCCATTTTTTTGGAGGAGCGATCCTTTCGATTTTGCCTCTATCAACACTGCATCCGTTAATGGGAAATACATTGCCGCCAAGTCCAGGCGTCTCTACACCATAATCGAGTGTCAAAGAAGCGATCCTTAGAAGCGCTTCAGGCTCGAGCAATGAATCGGCATCGATGCCGCAGACATATTCTTTCGACGCGACATTAATGCCCGCGTTCAACGAATCCGCCTTGCCCCCGTTCTCCTTGTCCACCACGACCAGTTTCGGAATGCTCGGGTTTGTATAAATGCCGCGGATCGGATAGTGCTTCAGTTTTACCTGAAAATAATAGTCTGTTTTCTTTAGGTCGAAATACTCAATAACCGTTCGCAGTGTCTCGTCTCTGGACCCGTCATTGACAACCACCAGCTCATAATCTGGATATTTCAGATTGAGCAATGAATTGACGCTTTCGATAATGGTAGACTGCTCATTGAACGCAGGAGCAATGATTGAAACGGAAGGCAGCATGCGGGGCTTGAAGAGCTGATGCATAGATTTAAGATCCCACAACCGGGATGCGCGGCGAATATTCAGTCTGGACAGTACAAGCAGGAAAATGTAAATGAAGTTCACCGTCATGGCGTAGTAAGCAAAATTGGTATTGAAATTGATGACGAAGTATTTCAGATGCTGTATCGGCGGCATGAATTGCAGGCGGTCGTAATATTTCAGAATGTACAAGAGCGGAAACAAACCGATTGCGAACGCAAGAATGACATAGAGGCGCCTGACCATCGCTTTGTCAAGCTTCTCTTCACGAGGTTTCGTTGCACGCGTTATCCGTTGGATACCCAGTTTTTCCAGCAAGCGATCGGGAAGGAAAAGGCCGCATTCCTGCGCAAGAAGGGGGCTGTCCTCAATGCGTGAATCAATAATGCTGATGAGCTTGTCTTCTATTTCCGGATTCCGGTTCCGCTTGAGGAACTCAACCAATTCAGACACTCTCTCCAGGGAGATGAGCTCATGGATCACATGCTCAGCAAATTGACTCTCGAAACCAATGAGTTTCGAAATAATGTACTCAATTCTGCTGGAGAGGACCTCAGCGAGCCGGGTTCGGAGATTCCCTGAACTCTGCTTGAAAACACCGATGACAACCGGTATCAGCTGGGGATTGCGGTTCAGGATTTCGCGAAGGCCGGCTCGGGCCGCAACCGCCGTCTCATCGCGTTCCAGATATCGAGTGAGCAAAATTGCATTATCTCTAACCGGAATCCTACCGAGAGCCTGAATAGAAATGGACTGGATATCACGATCAGGATGTTCCAGGTAATACTCGTGTGCGAGCTCCTGCGGGAAATATCGCGCGATGGTATCCGCTGCCTTCACTACAAGCCGATGGTGATTCGTTACAGGCGAGAGACTGGTCACCAGAGTCCGGTATCTGAAACATCGATACGCGTTTTCTACTTTGCCTTTATAGGGGCACATGCGGTGGGTTTCTTCCGCTTCCTGTCTTCCATGTATACAGAAATAGCAGCAACGAGCAGGCAGGTTGGCGGTAATACGCTGGAGTCGACCGGTTTCTGCTAATCCTGACCGTATTAGATCAAGGAGGTAATCTTTGAACTCCGCAGTCGGAGCTGCTCCTGAAAGATCCACCAGAAGCTCGCGAATTTCCACATCAGAGCGCCAGAATAATCCTCTGGCATAATCCATGACCGCAAGCCCATACGAAGCGATCAGCATGTTTACTTTGTGTCGGTACCAGAAATGACCGTTTTCTAAGCTCTTCACCAATGTACTGATGGATCGTTCATCATGAATGTCAGCAAGCGCATTGGCAAGATATAGCTTTGTGGGAAAATCCCTTTCCTTCAGCAAGGCACTTTCGAGCGCCTTGCGGGACCGATCTGTACCAAGGCCTGACAATTTGCGGGCTGCATCCATCCGCTCCAGACGATTTTTGGATCTGAGGCGTCTGGTATAGGTCCGTTCAAATTCCTCAATGGATCCCGCGTTGAATATCTTCTGTCGCTGCATAAGTGGAACGATGATGTTCTGCGCGAGATACTGGATCCGCTCATAAATGACCCTGAGCCGGCTCTGGCTCTCCTCAGCCATGAACAGCTGAGGAAGTTCCCTCAGCTGCTGCTTCAGGTTCTCCTTTTCGATTTTAACGCGGCATTTATGGAGCAGCGTGGCGAGGATGGTATAAAGGTTCAGCCAAAGAAAGATAATGACCAGCGCAAGCAGCAGTTCGGGAGAAATTGTCATACTGTGACTCCCAAAATTCCAGGCTGGAGCAGATTCTTCACGATGCCAAGCAGTTCCTCAAGCATCACTGGTTTCTGCAGGTAATGGCTGATTCCAAGATTATAGGCACGCCGGACGCTGTTCTCTGTCTTAAGCGACGACATGATGATCATAGGGATGTCTTTGGAAGCAGTCTTTGCCAGCATGGATTCTTTCATGCGATATGCATCGATCTTGGGCAGCATGAGCTCTGTGATGACTACATCAACAATTTCTTTCGACATAAGACTGAGCGCTTCCTGACCGTCAGATGCAGTGAATACGGAATATCCGAGCCCAACAAAAAATGTCTTTAAAACATCGACATTAACATCATCGTCATCGACAATGAGCAGCCTGCCCAGAGATATGATCTCGCTCTCTGTTCCGGATTCGAAATATACCATATTACCGCCACGACGGCGGGCTATTCGCAGCCGTTTCACGCCGAGGTCTGTTAAATCCGTGCCAAATCTGTCAACATCGGTCTGAATTGCAGTCACTTCG
Source organism: Spirochaetota bacterium (assembly GCA_029265255.1). Next base: position 194,446 of record JAJUJQ010000002.1, on the reverse strand, counting down.
CTGAGTTTCGCTACACCGACAGAAATAGTAACCGGTTCTATGAACGAACTAGAATTTGCAATCTCGATCCTTATTTTTTCGAGAAGGGCTATTGTCTCATCGAAATCATGCGAAGGGAACCATGCGGCCATGGTAGCCCCGAAAAGTCGAAATGCCAGCGACGCTTGAGGAATATTCGAAGAAAGAATGTCAGCAACCCCGCGGAGCAGCGCTTCGACCTCCCGAGCGCCATACTTGAATTCAATCCTGGCGATATTCTCGTCGATGCCGATAACGGCAAGAATGCTGTCCCCACCCTGTTCATCCGAAGCCCTCACTGCTGCTGCTTCTTTAATGAACGATTTGTAGAACGTTTCTGAGAATAACCCCGTAACCTGGTCTCTGACCGTTCGATCACTCGAATTAGCAACGCTTCTGGTAAGTTCTTCATTCAGTCGCTTGAGCTTTTCCAGCTCTGTTTTGAGTTGTTCAACTTCCTGCGGTTGAATCAGGTTCGAATCGAAGAACGCAGATGGCTTGCTGATGCCGAATTTATCCGCAATCGCAAGCATGTGCGGCTCAAGACGCTTTATTGATTCCACGCCCGCTTTCTTCATGATCCAGACCGAAAGATCATCCCACAGTTGTTCTGCCTGGACCTGCATTGAAATACGCTTCGCTGTGGTTTCGTTAACCCTGAGACCGAAAGTCTTGTACAGATCTTCTCTTAACTCAACAGGAAGCTCTCGAATCAGCAAGGGGATAAGCTCATCGAATGCAGCCAGGTACGCATCGATTTTCCTTTCTTCCTCGCACACTGGGAGCATGAGCTCGCCGACCTCAAGGGACTCGAGGCTTATCAGCGCTTTCTCCACCTGCGCCTTGTCGAGTATCGGCCCCTGGGCAGGAAGAATGCGGCGAACATCATTAAAGGCGATTGAACGTACGACTGGTGCCAGAATTTCTTTCGAAGGCATGGTAACTCGGTGATACTCCTCCAATCCGGAGAGCCATTCATCCCCCTCCGCATAGAGGGCGAATCGTTTCGTATATGAAGAGAAAAGGGAACCAGACACCAGCGTGCCGCTTGACCTGTCTAATACCGCGAAAGCGCCAGGCTGATGAAGATAAGGAGTGGGCAAAAATCGCAAGGTGCGTTCCGATTTAAGTTTGAGTGTCCAGTCATGCTCGTTGATGATCCAGGGAGAGGACTCGAGCCCCAGGAATCGGAGCTCCGCCCAGGTACGCCAGTGCGTTATCACATGGAATCGGAAACCTTCTCTTTCAAGAAGAGGAAGCGCGGACGCCGCGTCTGGGTCCTGATCCATCACAACAACCCATGATATCTGTTGACATCCCAAGTGCGGAGGCAGACTTGCCAGCACCTCCGGGAACGTGAGCAGGGCACCAGGCCCGAACAGCACCCCTTCGCCATTGTCGTCTAAGAGGTAGGTATTTGGCTGCATCGCGCCAAATACCCGGGTTGAGCCAAGGCGATAGAATCCATTCCCCAGATCGGTTGGTGCGATGGTTTCCTGCATACTGCCTCCTATTGATATATTTTCGGCTTGAATCAGAGATACATTCAATACTTTCTGCAATATGCCTCACCCAAAAAAGAGAGGAGAGGTCATTGGGCAGGCGCTCAGCTTCCTCTAATCGCGCCGCTATCTCGATGAATGGATATTCATGCAGAATAGCATCTTGGAAGTCATCGAATTTCCGGAAATATGCAAAAAAACATTTGACGCCGCATCGATACCGTGGATACAATAGGATATCCATTCTTTCTGCAGGAGGGCTGCATGTCAACGCTTATTGCTTTGATTGCCCTTGGCATTTACCTGGCCTTCTATTTCATTTATGGAAGGGTCATCAGGGACAAAGTGCTCAAGAGCGGGGAGGCGCCGGAAGCGCCGTCAAAAAGGCTTTCTGATGGTGTCGACTATGTGCCGACATCGAAGTACGTGCTGTTCGGCCACCACTTCGCATCGATTGCGGGAGCTGGTCCTATTACTGGGCCGGCAATGGCGGTCGCATGGGGCTGGCTGCCTGGACTTGTCTGGATCTGGCTGGGGAATATCTTCCTTGGCGCTATCCACGATTACCTGGCACTCGCTGCTTCGGTCCGCTATGATGGACGCTCGGTACAGTTTGTCGCGCAGGACCTGATTGGCAAGAAAGCAGGCAAGACCTTTGGCTGGTTCACCCTTTTCCTCTGCATCCTTGTCGTCGCAGCATTCGGCGACATCGTTGCAGGACAGTTTGCGGCAGATGGTCGAGTATTCTGGGCTTTTGTGTTCTTCTGCGTCGCTGCGGTCATCGCTGGCTATTTCATGTACAAGACGAAGCTTGGCCTCAGCTGGGGGTCACTGATCGGCATTATCCTGGTCATCTTTGCCTTCTGGGCAGGCGACAAGTTCCCGGTCAAGTGGACCAAGGATGTCTATTTTATCGTCATCTTCGTGTATATCGTTCTCGCTTCGACACTGCCGGTGAACCTGCTGCTGCAGCCGCGCGACTATCTTTCATCCTTCTTCCTGTATTTTGGTCTCCTGGTAGGCGGTATCGCAGCGCTGATCAGCGCAGCGCCCTTCACCTCCATTCCCGCCTTCACCAGCTTCAGCGCAAAGCTGATCGGTCCTGCTGGAGCGCTGCAGCCTTCACCCTTCTGGCCTACCGTGCCCCTCATCATTGCCTGCGGCGCGCTCTCGGGATTCCACGCCCTGGTCGCTTCAGGTACCAGCTCCAAGCAGCTTAAAGAAGAAAAGGACGCGCTGTTCGTCGGTTATGGCGCCATGCTCACCGAAGGATTCCTGTCAACCCTGGTCATTACCTCCATCGCAGCGTTCGGGTCTGCCGCCCTTGGCGACAAGCTGATGACGACCCCGGCGCTTGGACGATTCGTGCAGTCTTTCGCCGCGATGGTCAGCACTAATCTGCCCTTCATGCCCATGAGTTTCATGACCCTGTTCTCGGCGGTGTGGGTCTCGACCTTCGCGCTTACCACGCTGGATACCACCAACCGACTTGGCCGCTACCTCGTTCAGGAAATGGCGCTGCCGCTCAAAGACAAGAGCCCCGGTCTGTACAAGTTCTTCGAGAACAAGTGGGTTGCGTCCATCACGATCGCGTTTGTGGGAATCTTCCTCGCACGCTCCGGCGGCTACACTGTGCTCTGGCCCGCATTCTCCGGTGCCAACCAGCTGCTCGCCTCGGTCGTCATGCTGACGGTCGCGGTCTGGGTCAAGCGCAAGCTGAATCCTGCCTATGTGGCGTCCGTTATCATCCCCGGTATTTTCCTGTGGGTTACGGTTACCTCCGCGCTTATCTGGTATGAAATCGTCGTCATCCCTGTCTTCTTCAGAGATATGAGCAAGTCGATGAACGTCATCACCGGAGCGGTCGTTGGCGCTATTACCCTCTTCATGCTGATCCTCAACTTCATTATGATCAGCAGCTTCCTCAAGAACTGGAAGGGCCAGCCGTCACAGGCATAAGGCTCTGACTGCCTGTACACCATGAAAGGAGAAAGGCCGGGTGGCATACGCTTCCCGGCCTTTTTTTGCCTTGTCCCTCTGTCAGATTCGCAGTATAGTATAATGCTAATAGATCGACAGGCTGACTATTGCATCAAGCCGCGTCTGTCATGATCGGTTGGGAGGACCTGCAGTGCCACCAAATCTGAGACATATCCTCAAACGAGCGCTCTTGACCGCCGCGCAAGTAAATCGCGAAAAAGCCACCACCATGCTCGAATTCGAGCTTAAGGAACTCGAGAATATCTTCTCCCTGCTGATTCTGGGTGGTTTCGCGGGGCTCCCTTCACCGCCTGCTCCCATCGCCGTAGAGCTTTTGCCCTATATGGAGCGGGAGCTGACGATTCTGCTCTCTCGTGCCGACCTCTCTCAGGACGCGCTTGCGCCTCTTATGGATATGCTGCAGGTTGATTGAAAGGCCACTATCATGAAAGATACCGCATTTTTTTTAGGCAAGGGCGGCGTGGGGAAAACCACCCTCTCAAGCGCATTCGCCATTGAACTTGCCCGACGTGGGAAAAAGGTACTCATTGCCTCGCTCGACCCTGCTCACAATCTGGGAGACACGCTCTACATAAAATTGAACGGGCAGCCTCGAGCCGTAGAGCCGAATCTCGACGCGCTGGAAGTCGATCTCTCCAAGTGGGTAGAACGATATCTTGAAGACAGCCGCCGCCAGCTCAAGGAAAACTATTCCTACAATCTCGCCCTCAATCTGGACTCCTTCTTCAGCATCCTCAAATATTCGCCCGGTACCGAGGAATACGCGGTGCTCTGGGCTATCGAAGACGTGCATTGCCGACTGGCGCCCCACTACGATTTTGTGGTGTTTGATACGCCGCCGACCGCCCTCTCGCTTCGCTTTCTCTCGCTGCCCTTCATCTCTGGACTCTGGGTCGCTGAATTGACCAAACTGCGCGAGCGCATCCTCGAACGGCGTCAGACCATTACAAGACTCAACCCTACTTCTCCCGTTGCCGCGAGCTGTGTCGACAAGGATGACGACAAAGTATACGGCAAGCTCACCAATATCCGCGCAAGACTTGCCGCTCTCGCCACGCTTTTCTCCACACAGAGTTTCATGTCGGTCATCGTCAACCCGGATGATCTGTCGATATACGAAGCAATGCGCATACGGGATGAACTTGACCGTCTCGGCCTTCCGCTCGAAGCACTCTGTGTCAACAAGCAAGGCGTATCGGATGCGACATGGCAGCTCGCACCCGAGCTATCGACGCTACCCCGTTTCGAATTCAACTTCGCGCGCGAAGGAATTCACTCGCGAGATGATCTTGCCCGAATCGGCATGGCATCACTCGTGCAGCTTTTTCTCGAGAAAGGAAACAAGAAATGAATCCATTCATGCTCACTGCCCTAATCCTGCTCGGTATTGGCGCCACCGCCAATTATTATCTCGGGGTAAAGAAGAATCGCTGGTTGGGCAAACGCATGTCCACGCAGGCCGAGAATGTCCTTGATCCCAAGGACACCGAATACGTGAATATCGGCGGTGCCATCGGCTACCACATCAAATATCGCTTGCGTGAACCATGGAAGGAAGCAAAAGGGACCTTCACATTTTTCCCTCGGCATTCATTGCTGTATATGCCTATTTCTCTCATCATAGGCGGTTCTGACCGCTTCTATCTCAATCTGTTTACAGACCGGAAGCTGGCGGGCGAAGGACACATTATCGAAAAATCCTATCTCCGCAAGGCGAAAATCGATGGGTATTCCGAAATGGAAACCGAGGAGGCAGTGCGTGGCAGCAAAACCTTTGTGCTCGCGTGGCGACACGGGAAGCTTCGGGACATGCTCATGCGCACGCTGGAAGCCATGCCGGATCCAGAAAGCCTTGTACATTTTACCTGCTTCGACGACAATAAAACGTTCTTCCTGTTCCTGAAACCAAAAAACGGCGCCATTGAGGAAAATCTCAAAGCCTTTATAACGCAGTGCGCGGAGTATTTCCGATAACACTATAATATAAGAGTCGCGTGAAGAGGGAGGATATTCGGTTTCTCGTGTATTGAACGCCCCTACGCAGCAGCACAGCTGCAATGTTCGAAAAGGAGGTCGCCATGGACCCTGAAATGAAAAAGAATATCGACGCCGTACTCGCTCGGGTAAAAGAGCCGCAATCAGATATCCCCATCGCTGATCTTGGCCTTGTTGAAAAAGTCACTTATAGCAAAAATGAAAAGACGCTGCTGGTTCAGCTGGTGAGCGGCTTGCTGCCGTACCAGTGCCCTGCATGCTCCGCCATCAATGGGGTCGTGCTCGAAGGTATACGCCGCCGCCTTCAGGAATCGTTCGAAATGCAATTTCCAGAGCTGCGTATTATAATAGAGTAAACGAGCCCTTATCAGGGGAGTATCTGTGTATGAGCAATAGGATTGAAAGAGCGACAGACAAGCCCGCCACACTGACCCATGTATGCGTATTCAGAGCAGGCAATCGCTATTATTGCATTCCTGCTGATGTTGTCGAATATATTTACCCTTCCTGTGAGGTAACGCCCCTCCCGCACCATCTTTCTAGTATTCAGGGAGTCTTCAACCTCCATGGGGCAACGATACCCGTCATCGATATGGGGTATAAATGCGAACAAAATCCTCTCTCCCTTGAACCTGAGCATAAATTCATCATAATCAAGGTTTCCGGACGTACTCTTGCGCTTCATGTCGAGGAAGTTCCAGATATTCTTCCGGTTGACACTTCCGTCTACAACGAGGCGTCTCAAGTACTGCCTGGACTGCATGTGCTTTTTGGCGTAGTCCAATACCAGGAAGGGCTTGCGCTCGTGTACGATCCCGAACAGTTTTTTCATGATGAGCTCAGCGAATCGGTAGTCGCGAGACGCACAAAAAAAATCAGGTCAACGCGGGAATGATTATGTCTTCTTCGCCAGGCACCGATAGAACCGAACGCGATTGGCACACATTGATAACCCGGTACAAAAACGAACTGGATCTTTCATTTAAAAGCAACTTTGGGCTCAAACCGGATTCGGTGCACGCGCATGCATTGAAGCATGCGATACACGCACTCCAGAACGCGATGGGGATTTCATTGGATGAAGCCTTTGAGCTCATATGCACCATTCCAATGGATCCAATCGTATCGCACATCATCCTTCCTCATATTACCGTTTGCGAGACGTACTTTTTCCGCCATCCTGAACATTTCAAATGGCTGCGAGAGCATTTTTTGCCTCAGCTTGTCCAGATGAAAACACAAAACAACCAGGAAAAGACTTTCCGATGCTGGTCAGCCGCCTGCTCTACAGGAGAAGAAGCGTATTCTCTGGCAATGACCGCCCATGACTTCTTTGGCTCTCATTCGGGGTGGACCATACAGATCATCGCAACCGATATCAACCAGGAATCGATCGAATTCGCTCAGCGCGCGGTCTATGGAGACTGGTCATTCAGAGGGGTACCGCAGGAAGTGATTCCGCGCTACTTCACGCTCACGACTGCATCTCCGGCAGAAGAGCGGATCCCAGGACTCCCGCGACATCGGCATTATCGTGTTGCTGATACCATACGGACACTTGTCGAGTTTGGAGAACTCAATTTGAATGCCTCCAGCTGGGAAGGCTCGCCGGTAGAGCATTTGCGGTTCGATCTTATTTTCTGTCGCAATGTCCTGCTGTATTTTCTGCAGGATCAAATTCCTGCTCTTGCGCAGAGGCTGGCTGAAAAACTCGAGCCTCATGGGATGCTGATCGTGGGTCCCAGCGAAACCTGGTTGATGAACAATACCTGTTTTGCACCTGTTCTTATCGAGGGGGCGACCATATTCACGCTTCAGAGCAATCGACCTGCGGACGCACGCGCTTCAAAGACACCTTCCAGCATTGTACTCCCAGCCGCATATCCATCATCGATCCCTGCATCCACCGCTCGGGCAGTACCTGTATCAAAACCATCAGCAGCAAGCAGACCGACCGCAGCGACTCCCAAACGGGCCCAAAAATCAGCTCCTGTCGCCATTCCATTACCGGTAGAAAGAGAAATCTCATTAAAAGAAGAGAAATTGACTGAGGCTCGCACGCATGCTGATTCAGGACGATACCGGGACGCGATTGAAATTCTCGATTATCTCATAGAGAAGGACAAGACTGACAGTGAACTTTATTACTTGCGCGCAATAGCCCACGCCGGATTGCATCAACATGAGTCCGCCTCATCAGACCTCAGAAATGTATTGTTCCTGAACCCGGAGCATATTCTTGCCTATATCGCGCTCGCCTCGATCGAAAAAGAAAGGAAAAACTACAAGGAAATGCGCAAACTCTACTCAAACGCCATTCAATATCTGTCGAAAATAAAAGAGACTGATATTGTTCCCGGTTCTGAAGGAATTCCAGCGGGAATCATGAAGGAGATGGTTGCGTCATTAATGGAGGCATCTGGCAATGAGTGAACAAGAGCCCACCCCCGACCATTCCACGGTACTGAAAACCAGAGCCAGAGAACTCGCCAAAACCATACGCAAGACGACTAAAAGCGCCGACCTCAAGATTCTGGAATTCATCATTTTTGGGAAACCCTTTGCCTGTGAAATCAAATATATTCGCGAAGTGCTCCGAAACACCTATCCCATAACCCCATTGCCTGGCCTGCCATCGTTATACCTCGGAATTGTGAGTATACGGGGAGAAATCATTCCCATCATAGATATCGCTGCCTTCCTGGAACTGAAAGGATCCAAACAGGAGGCGAAGTCGCTTATGGTTCTTCAAAAAGACAAAAAAACCGTCGCCTTTCCGTGCGATCGAATCGAGCGTGTACGGGATATCGCACGCAAGGAGCTTCAGGCGCAGGTCGCGGCTCAGAGCAATACGGTTGCCAACGCAAGTATCGGATGTGGCGAAGGAGGGCTTGTCGTTTTGAACGCAGCGACACTGATCGATGATCCTCGCCTTACAGTATTACAGGAATAATGGAGGAGGCTTCGCGATGATGAAGAATGTTTCCATCCGGATCAAACTGACCATGAGCTTCGGACTGATATTTCTTTTCATGGTAGCCCTGGGAGTGCTTTCTGTCATTTTTATAAACAGACAGGCAGAACAAGCCCAGCGCATGTATGAAAGGAATTTGAGAGCATTTGAGCTCACGTCAAGTATTGCACTCAATTTCGCAAAACTAGAGAGTTCATCCCGGAGCATTATCGACACCGCTTCATTGAACGAAGCAGAAAGAATACATAGCAGCGTTAGTGGTCTATTGGCGGAGATAAACCAGGCCCTCGAAGAATTGAAGTCAAGATTGGAAACCGACGCGGGAAAAAATCTGAGAGAGTCAATTCAACTTAGTACTGAAAAAATTGAAACCGAAATCAAAGCGCTATATAATCTCAAGAAAGCAAAAAAGCTTAAAGAAGCTAGCGCCCACCTTACCTCGATAATTGAACCATTGCTCGGCAATGTCCATACATTGTTAGACGAGCTTGCTCAGAGGACAAAAAACCAAGCAAAACTGCATTATGATGAGACAATCGCAATAAGGAAAAACACAAATATTGTTATTATAATTATCAACATCATTGCCATCGCGGCAAGCGCGGTCCTCGCGTTTGTCATGTCGAAAAGTATCACTAATCCGATTAGCAAGTTGGTGCATAACCTTCATAAAGCCACGGCAGGAGATTTTCAGGGTCTTACTTTTGAGGAAACCAAAAGGAGAGATGAAATTGGACAGCTTATCGCTTCGTTTGCCGCATTTCTGAACGATTTCAAATCGCAGCTGACTACGATCAATCAAACCGTATTGCACCTGGCGACCTCATCCAACGAAATCTCCGCAACCAGTGCCCAGCTGAGTTCATCCGCAAGTGAAACCGCAGCCTCGGTCACCGAAACGGCTTCGACCGTGGAAGAAATCAGGCAGGTCGCTCAATCGACAAAAGACCTTGCCCATAATGTGGCAGAAGCGGTCTCTCATACCGACGAAGTGCGCAAGGAAGGTATCGCTTCCCTTGAAGCCATGTCGCAAAGCATCGAAAGAATCAAAGAACAAATGGAAAAGATCGCCCAGAGCATCCTCAATCTGAGCGAACAGAGCCAGGCAATCGCGGAAATTATCTCGGCAGTTGACGACATCGCTGAGCAATCCAACCTGCTGGCGGTTAATGCCGCCATTGAGGCGGCAAAGGCCGGGGAACAGGGCAAGGGGTTCTCGGTTGTCGCGCAGGAGGTCAAATCGCTCGCCGATCAGTCCAAGCAGTCAACGCGCCAGGTCCGGAAGATCCTCTCAGATATTCAGAAAGCAACCTCGAATGCTATCATGGCTACCGAGCAGGGCAACAAGGAAGTAGCGCTGGGCGTCGAGAAATCACGAGAAGTAAATGCAGCCATAGAAAGCCTTTCTGATTCAATTCAGGGTAGCACCCAGCTCACCCAGCAGATTACCTACGCCAACGATCAGCAGCTGACCGGCATCGAACAGATCAACATGGCGATGGATAACATCAAGGTAGCAAGCAGACAGAATGTCGATGCCGCGCGAAACCTGGAGCAGGCGGTCAACACGATCAAGGAACTGAGTACAAACCTGAAGACGCTGGTCGAGCGCTATAAGGTGTAACTTAAGCCAAGGGTATGGCCATGATAAGCCAAGAGGAGTTTCTGAAGCAGCTGCGAGACGCATTTGCGGTAGAATCACAAGAACACCTCGGTGCTATTGCATCCTTCCTTGTTATAATGGCAGAAAGGCAGGGTGAACCCGATCAGAATCTCCTCGAAGATACATACCGTGCCGCCCATAGCCTGAAAGGTGCCGCGCGCGCGGTAGACTTGAAGGATGTCGAATATGTCTGCCATGCCATGGAAAGCGTGTTTGGTTCCTTAAAACGAAAGGAAACGCCGCTTACAAATCACATACTGAACACCTTGCGGGACGCGTTGGACATCGTCCAGAAACTTATCACCGGAGAACCTATTCCAGCGGATACCATCTCAGCAATCGCGACAGGACTGGAACGCAGCCTGCAGCCCGACAATACCATCCAGGATGCCGACAGAATTCTGAGCAAACCAATGCTATCCGTGCTTTCTGAAACCGCGGAGCCCTCCCATGCCCCTCCTACACCACCAGCAAAGCCCTCCAAGCCCGAAACCGCAGCGCCATCTGAACAAGCAGCTACGGAGTCCAGACCGTTGAACTCGAACCTGGAAAAACCACCTTCAGGCACAACCGCGCCCCGAAAAACGTCCACTCTCGAAACAGTGCGAGTTTCGAGCGCGCGACTGGATGCGATTCTTAGAAAAGCAGAAAGCCTTATAGGTATCAAGCAGCTGCTGAACCAGACCCATACTGACCTGGCGGAATTGCTTCATGCGCTCGAGGATTCAAAGGCAAGACTGCCGGAGCTGCAGCAGATTCAGGCAGCAGCACATAAAACCTTGAAGCGCATCGAGATCGAATCAGTTCACACATACCAACTCATCAACGATCTCATCGAGGATGCCCAGTCCATCCTCATGCTTCCCTGCTCGTATCTTTTTGATTCATTTCCTCTGGCTGCGCACGATATGGCCCGCGCGCTCGGAAAAGAAGTGGCGGTAGAAATTCGAGGCCAGGAAATCGAGCTTGAGAAGCAGCTGCTGGAAAAATTGAAGGACCCATTGATTCACCTCTTGCGCAACAGCATCGATCATGGCATTGAGCCACCGGAAGAACGCCAAAAAAAGGGCAAAAAAGCACGGGGAACCGTGTCTATCCGCGTCACACATTTGGATTCCAAGCGGATCGAGATTGTGGTTTCCGATGATGGCCGCGGCATCGATCCTGCACAGCTTCGCCAAACCATCGTCGAAAAAGGATTCGCATCCGCGGAAGAGCTTGCTGCAATGCCAGAAGAGCGGCTGTATCAGTATCTTTTTCTGTCGGGATTTTCTACCAGCTCAATCATTACTGACCTTTCAGGAAGAGGGCTTGGCCTAGCCATCGTCAAGAAAGCCGTGGATGAGCTTGAAGGGACTGTTTCCATCGAATCATCCCCTGGCCAGGGAACGGCCTTCAGACTTGCCCTGCCGTACAGCAAAGCTTCATTCAGAGGCAATTTCATCAAAGTGTGCAATAGGCTCTTTGCCGTGCCGTCTTCTGCCATCGAACAGGGGCTTCGTGTTCGTCAGACAGATATTCAGACCGCAGGAAACGCGGAACTCATCAATTACCATGGCGAAGTCATTAGTATCGTCCATATGGCTGATGTGCTCGGGATTGCCCGTTCGATTGAAACCGCAAGTCCAAGCCATGTCATCGCGATCGTCTGTCGCATACAGGAGCGCACCTGCGCGTTCATTGTCGATGAAATCCTTGGTGAGCAAGATATGCTCATCAAGCCGCTCGGCAACCAGCTGCAGCGCGTCAAAGGCATTTATGGCGCCACGGTTATTGGTGACAACGAAGTCGTCCCTATTCTCAATATGCGCGACCTGGTAAATATCGCATTCACCACCAGCCAAAAAGGTCCTTCGCAAAAACAAGCTATCACCAAGGAAGCGCCAAAACGTGTCCTGGTCGTCGAAGATTCCGTCACCTCGCGAACACTGATCAAATCGATCCTCAGCGCCGCAGGCTATCAGGTGCAAACTGCTACGGATGGCATAGAAGGCTTTACCCTGCTCAAAACCGAACCATTTGATTGTGTCGTCACCGATATCGAAATGCCCCGCCTCGATGGATTTGGCCTGACCGAACGTATTCGGAGTGATGCCGCGCTTGCGAAGCTCCCGGTCATCCTGGTGACAGGACTCGAGTCACGAGAGCATAAGGAGCGGGGTATCGCGGTAGGCGCGAACGCGTACATTACAAAAAGCAATTTCGCGCAGAGCAACCTGCTGGATACCGTGCGCAGGTTTATTTAAGAGAACGAAAGGGGGGTCGAACATGCCATTGAAAGTCCTCATTGTGGATGATTCGATCATTTCCCGGCAGGTGCTCAAATACATTTTCTATCTTGATGGCGACATCGAAGTGATTGGAGAAGCTAGAGACGGGTACCAAGCGCTTCAGTTCCTAGAAGACGATTCTCTGCAGAAACCAGATCTCATCACCATGGACATTGAGATGCCAGGAATCGATGGGTACACAACCACCAGACGTATTCTTGAAACGCGGGCAATTCCTATTGTCATCATCAGCAATGCCTTCAACTATCCTTCTGCTGAAAAGGCCATGAAAGCGCTGCAGGCAGGTGCAATTACAGCAGTTGGCAAACCGCCAGCGCTTGGTGCGCCGGATTTCTATCGGCACGCCAGAGAACTTGCAGAGCTTATCAGAACCGCATCGAAGGCTCGACCAAAGTTGCGCCCCCCTGAGCCAAAACAGGCTGAGTTACAAAAGCCCCCCCCGGAAGCGCTCAAGCTGCCGGATGTACCACCATCTGTCATAGCGATTGGCGCATCAACTGGCGGACCGCCGGTCGTTCAGGCGTTGCTGGCCAGTCTTCCTTCTGATTTTCAAATTCCCATTTGTATTGTTCAGCACATCGCGACAGGCTTTGCGAAAAATTTTGCCGAATGGCTTGACAATACCTGCGTCATCCACTGCAAGCTCGCTGAGGAAGGCGAATCGCTCAAGCCAGGCACCGCCTATATCGCACCTAACGATGTTCATATGATTCTTGAGCGCAACGGCACGATCCGGTTCCGGCTTCCACGCGCAAGTGATTTCATCGTACCGTCAGTAGATTCTCTCTTTCTTTCAGTAGCAGAGCACTATGGATCACATGCCATAGGCATTCTCCTGACCGGCATGGGACGGGATGGAGCACAGGGATTGCTGAAGATGAAAAGGCAAGGCGCGATTACCATTGCCCAAGACAAGGAAAGCTCGGTAGTATTTGGGATGCCGGGTGAGGCTAAAAGGCTGAATGCCGCCTGCTGTTGCCTGCCGCCGGGCGAAATTGCAATGATCCTTGAAAAGGTTGGTAGTCTTGCTGTCGGAAGCAGGGGAAAGGAGTAGATTATGCCGACCATACGGATACTTGTAGTTGAAGACAGCATCACCCAGGCCATGAGGTTGCGGTATGTACTCGAAACAGAAGGTTTCGCAGTCGATGTATGCGCCAATGGCGAAGAAGCGTTGAGCTATCTTGAAAAAAACACTCCGGACCTCATCATCAGCGATGTGATGATGCCGAAGATGAATGGCTATGAACTATGTCGGAAGATTCGAGAGAATTTAAAACTCAAGGAAACACCGGTTATTCTCGTCACAACGTTATCGGATCCGACCGATGTCATACGCGCGCTCGAAGCTGGTGCCGATAACTACACAACCAAACCCTATAACGAACAGGCGCTCATCTCCCGTATTCGCTATGTACTGGCAAATACCGAAATCCGTAAGCAGCGCGGTTCGGACATCGGGATCGAGGTGTTTTTTGCTGGCAAGAAGTACTTTATCAATTCGACTCGCATCCAGATGATCGACTTCCTTCTGTCAACCTATGAAAGCGCTATCCAGAAGAACCAGGAGCTCTTTGTCGCAAACAACAAACTGAAGGAAGCGCTCGATAACATTATTACCCTGCAGCGGAACTATCGGCTGCTTTTGGAAACAAACCAGGACTCGATCCTTGTGTATGACAAGGAAGGAGTCATTCGTTACGCGAACCCTGCCGCTCATGCGCTTTTTTCGAAGGAGAACACGCCACTCACAGGCACGACTATCGAAAACATCCTGAGAGATCCAAAGGAAAGAGAAATCGAGATCACCGACCCATTTGGCAATACTGTCTATCTTGATGTGCGGTCAGTCGCGACCGATTGGGACAATGAGACCATGACGCTTTCCGTCTATCGCGACATCACCGAGTCTACCCAGCTGCGCAAGGAACTGGAACAGATGAGTCTGACCGACGACCTGACGGGACTGTATAATCGCCGTGGATTCAAGATTCTCTCAGAACGAGTGATTAAAATGGCGCGCCGGCTCCAGGCGAATATGTTCATTATGTTCTGCGACATGGACGGGCTGAAAGCCATCAATGACACGCTTGGACATCTCGAAGGCGACAACGCGATTCGAACCATCGCTGGATTTATGAAAATCTCGTTCAGAGAATCGGATTTGGTCGCGCGCCTGGGCGGCGATGAATTCGCAGTGATGGGGCTTATCAACGAGAACTTCATCCCCGAGCGTCTCATTGGCCGGCTCAAAGACCATATCGAAGAATTCAACTCGAAGGGTACGGCGGCATTCACGCTCTCCATGAGCATGGGGATCGAAATCATTCCCTACGACACGAAGGATTCGGTCGAAACCTTCATAAGCCAGGCTGATGGCAAGATGTATGTGCAGAAACAGGAACGGCATGCCGCGGCAAAAAAATCATAACGGCCTTCAGTCAGATTTCCTCTCAAACGGGCTCTGAGGTAGCGACGCGGAACCATTCTGCGCGTTCTTCCCATACAGAAAGCGCTTGATTTTCTGCGTCGGCGTTTTCTCGAAAGGCTCAGGATGCAGCTTCACTTTCTGAATGCGTGAGAACGCGGCAAGCTTGGAATTTACTTCCTTCCGGATATTTTCAAGAATGTGCTCGGCCGACTTTTCCGCATCGCTTATGGCGTGCCCGATACGAGATCCAAGGTCTTCTGCGGCATCAATGCTGTCTTGAATGCGCGCTTCGAGATTTTCCAACACCTCGCTCTTGAGGCACACCAAGGCGGTAAGGCCATTTTCATCTTCGACCACAAGAGATTCCGCTACTTCTGGGATCTGGTTGATAAGGGACTCGATTTCTTCAGGATAGATGTTCTCTCCCGATGCGCCTAGAATCATGGTCTTGCTCCGACCACGGATGTAGAGCCTGCCTTTTTCGTCGAGGTACCCGAGGTCTCCGGTACGAAACCAGCCGTCTTCGGTAAAAGCCTCACGTGTGCGTGCGTCATCATTCCAATAACCCTTAAAGATATTTGGTCCGCGAGCCTGTATTTCGCCTTCTCCAGTATCAGGTCTTGGATCGGCAATGCGGAGTTCGACGCCCTTGAGCGCTGAACCTGTCGAACGAAGATGAGTATGCCGTGGACCGCACCCTGCAAGAAGCGGAGCGGTTTCAGTGAGGCCATACCCTATGGCGTAGGGGAAGCCGGCCTTTTTGAGGAATTCTTCCGCGTCCGCGGCCAAGGGGGCGCCGCCAATACCGAAAAATCGCATCCTTCCACCGAACGTTCTCTTCAGTTTGAATCCCGCAAAGCGAAGGATAAGAGGACGCAAAAGCGAATTATGGTATAGCTTCATTCCCTCCAGGGTGGGCTTAATGCTGCTGCGGTAGATTTTTTCTATGACCAAGGGGACAGACAGCATGATGGTCGGTCGTATGGCTTTGAGCGCGGGAAGCAGCACTGTCGCAGCGGGCGGCCGATCGAGGTAGAAAATGTGCGCCCCCGAGATGAGGGGGATTACGGTACCGATGGTGAATTCATAGGTATGGGCGAGGGGAAGTATCGAAAGAAGGCGATCGGTGCGATGGAGAACAATGATGGACCGGCATGCCGTGGCGTCTGAGAGGATATTGCGGTGAGTAAGCATGACGCCTTTTGACAGACCGGTGGTGCCAGAAGTATAGACGATCATGGCAAGATCGTCCGAGGCGATTTCTATTGAAGGGAGGGCTGCATCCCCTTCGATGGTTTGGGCGCGCGCAGAATTCAGAGGCCTGCCGGTCTTGACGTCACGGATTTCGACATTAGAAGGAAGCTGCGCGAGTTTAGGCTGCAGGCGCTCCGATACAAAGACAGCCTTCGCTCCCGAATGCTCGACGATATTCCGGATCTGTGATGGAATGAAGTCCGTTAAAATCGGAACCACTATGGCACCAGACCGGGCAATGCCAAAATAGGTCATAACCCAATACGGGGAATTCTCCGCCAGCAACGCTACACGATCGCCTTTGTGAATGCCCGATTCCACAAGCTGCAGCGCGATGTGGCGGCTGTTGCGTTCAAAATCCCGATAGGAGAACGTCGTTCCCCCAACCATCGAAAGCGCCGGTCTGTCGCCAAACCTGGCGGATGCGAGCTCTGGGACTTCAGCCAGCGTCAAATGTTTGAATTTGATCATTCATTTCCGCCTTTTCTTCTGTGCGAGTCAGATTTTACCGCACGCCAGCTGTTTTCGCCAGAGGATATGAAAAAAGCGGCACGCATCGCGCTGCCGCTGTTTTACCGCGGGCTACACGGCTCCTGCCTGGGTGAGCCGTTCTTTCTGCCCAAGTTCAAACGCCTGTTCCGCGATGATTCGGTCTTTTGCATTCAGCAGGGTCTTGACGACGTCGCCTATGGAAATGACACCGACCACACGATTATTTTCCAGGACCGGAAGATGCCGTATTCGCTGCTCGGTCATGATGTTCATGCATTCCTCGAGCGAAGTATCGGTATGCACGAAAAGTACTTTTTTTGTCATGATTTCGGAGACAGGCTCGCTTTCGCAGCTGTGACCTTTGAGGATGATTTTCCGCGCAAAATCGCGCTCGGAAAAAATGCCGTGCACAATGCCTTTGTCATCCATGACCAGCACAGCGCCGATATTTTTTTCCGCCATCAGTTCGAGTGCCTTGATGACGGTGGTTCCCGGCTCAACCCACGCAATGTCCGATCCCTTTCGTTCCAGAATCTCTTTGACGATACTCATTGTAGCCTCCTCCATGATTTGTATCGCGTTATTCAATCGACATGAGTAAATGTAATCGTAATTGTCGCTGAAATCAAATATATTGAAAATGATATAAAAAAATCACTTGTGCGCAGTGTCATGCAAGTGTGCATCAATCCAAGCGATGCCGGCAGGCAATTCATCATTCAGTCTGACCAACGCTTTTTTGAGAACTCTTGCGGCGGAAGGCGGAAATACATCGCCGATGAGTCGATAATAGTAATACGGGCACTCGATGAATTCTCGCCGTGAGATAGTCTGGCGCAGAATTGGTGCCAGATGGCGGAGTCCCCGATCGCTGCCAGCTTTGAGTTCGGCAAGCCGCGCATCGATGATTGAGCGACGTTCTTCGATGGCCGCGGCCAATTCGTCAAGTGTATACACGCGAAGACGCGCAACATCAAGAATGACCGCGGCACATTCCATCGCAGCCAGCAGCCTGTCGCGCTCATGGCGCATATATACTGGCAGGGGGAGTCGATCAATCTGCGATTGAGCAATGCGCAAGCGCGCCAGCAGCGCTTCTGCCCTGGAGTCGATATCCAGATAATAGCGATATCCGGCATAGCGCCCGAACACGCGCATGGTGTCAAGGTAGCCAAGACGTTGATAATTTTCAAGGAATTCCCTGTCGAAATCGAACACACTTCCCATATCCATGGAATTCTTGATGTAAATAGTCATAGTGCCTTCGATTTTAGGCTGCCGATTGCGCCCGAGACCCGATACATCCGAGATGATGATGCGGCGGTATCCTCGCTTGCGAGCCATCTCATAGGGAATATTGTCATAGACACCGCCATCGACATATCGTTTTCCTTCGATTTGCGGGTTTTCGAAGCCTGGAAACGCGGAACTTGCCATAAGGTAATCGATCAAAGTCCCTGGCTGCATCTGATCGAGGAAGACTTCTTCCGGCTCAAGGCTGCTCAGGTTCACCGTCATGATTCCCAAGTCTCTGCCGCTCGTCCTGATCGCAACCTCATCAATATGATCACCGATAAGCTTTCGGAATGGACTTGTGTCGAGTCCTTTTTTTTCCACGAACTGCCGTAAGAGCCTGAGTACTCCCGATACTGCCTCCGGTTTGAGACTGAGTGTTCCGTCGCGTATCAGCTCCGGCGGCAGACTGAGCACATTATCCACCTCGATGGTCCGTCCGAATTCTTCAAGCTCGGCATCCTTGCCCTGTGCCAAAAAGGCGGCGATAACGGCTCCTATCGACGCACCCACAAACGCATTGATGGGGATATTGAGCTCTCTCAAGGCGCGCCACACCCCGATATGATAGACTCCTTTGGTACCTCCGCCGCTCAGAACTAGGCAGAAAGGCTGGTCCGGCGATAAAAAACAATTCATAGGCATGTCCCTTCTCATTTTTCACTTACTATCAAGTATATCGATCAAGCCCTTCGATTGCATCAATATTGCGATCGAATCAATGGTATGCAATAGTACTGCCTAAAGAGCCCAGGGAGGTATTCCGTGACGTTTTACGATTTGCTGGACTTAATTGGTGGACTCGCCATATTCCTCTTCGGCATGACCATGATGAACAACAATCTGACCGCGTTTGCTGGATCGAAACTGCGCTATCTGATGCAAATGCTCACCAAAACGAAACCGAGAGGATACCTGACCGGCCTGGGAGTGACCATTCTCAATCAATCCTCTTCAGCAACCACAGTACTCGAATGCGTCCTGGTTAGCGCGGGACTGCTGACATTTACTCAGAGCATTCCCATCACGCTGGGAGCGGAACTTGGCTCTACCGTACTTGGACAGCTATTTGCTTTCCCGAAAATCACCTCCATTGCGCCTCTTTTTATCTCAGCGGGGTTTTTCGCTTTTCTGTTCGCCAAGAATCGAAGAAGAAAGAGCCTCGCGAACACCATTCTCGGATTCGGGCTGCTGTTCATGGGAATGCGCATGATGTCCCACGCTGTGGAACCGCTAAAGACTTCCGCAGCCTTCCTTGAAGCGATGTCGAAGACCGAGAAACCATTGCTCGGTATTCTGATAGGTCTTGTATTCACCATGATCATCCAGTCATCTGGCGCAACAAGCGGCCTTGTCATCGCAATGGCGATTGCCGGCACGATTTCGCTGAAACAAGCTGTGCCGATCAACCTCGGCGCATCGATCGGCACCTGCATTACCGCGATACTTGGAAGCTTGAATCTCAATCGCGAGGCAAAGAGAACGGCTTACATCCATGTACTGTTCCAGGTCATCGGGGTGACATTTGCCTTTATACTGCTCTCGATCCAGCTGCGAGGCGAGCCAGTCTATCTTCTCATGGCCAAGGAAGCTGCACGCCTTGTTTCCGGATCGCCCGATAACCTTGCCCGCCAGATCGCCATGGCACATACGCTCATGCCGCTTCTCAACCTCCTGGTGGTCATCCCAGCGCTGCCTCTTATCCTCCGTTTTTTCAATACCCTCTTTCCTCCAGCCCCGGAGAAGGAGGAATTCGGCGCTATGTATCTGAACGATACATTGCTCACCGAACCGTCCGTCGCGCTTTTTCAGGTAAAAAGAGAACTGTTGCGCATAAAACCTATTCTCATCAACATGCTGAGCGGATGCCAGACCGTGCTTGAGACAAGGGATTTAGACTTGGCAAAATCTATTAAAAATCAGGATAAGATGATCGACACGCTCCGCAAGCAGATCGTCGCGTTCCTCACGAAAATCGCGCGACAGCCGCTCTCGGAATACGAATCAAAGCTCCAGGTAGCCTATCTTTTTATCGCGTCCGAACTGGAGAACCTAGGAGATGTCATAGAGATGAGCATCATCGACCGCATCAAGAAGCTGATCAACAAGAATCTCTCTTTCTCCGAAGAAGGCATGTCGGACATCTACGAAATGATGCGGCTGGTAGAACACAACATCAACGCCGTTATGGAGGCGCTAGAAAAAGACGATACCGAGCGTGTGTGCAACGTGCTGAAGGATGCGAAGCGATGGGGCGAGGCGCAGAAAAAATATAGGCTCCGTCATTTCCAGCGCCTCAACGAAGGCATTCAGGAATCGCTCGAGACGACCGAAATTCATATGGACCTGCTGAATCATTTGCAGCGGATCAATCGCCATGTGTATCATATTGCTGAAACCATCGGGGAATGTTCTCTCTTAGGCAATACCGACACGAGCGGAACCTAGCGAATAGCCCCGGTTGCGCCCCACAGGACATAATAGAGGAGGCTTTCGTTATGAAAATCGTTCTCATCGGTGCAGGCAGCGCCCAGTTTGGATTCGGCATTCTTGGTGATATTTTCTCAAGCTCAGCGCTCAAAGGCGCAGATATCGCGCTTGTCGACATTAACGGAGAAGCGCTGGCCCATGTCCATGCAGCGGCGCAGGATTTCATTTCAGTACATGGCCTCGATTTCGCCCTGAGCGCTCATACCGATCGACAGGAAGCGCTTCGGGGAGCCGATTTCGTGGTTGTGTCCATCGAAGTAGGAAACCGCTTCGAACTGTGGGAACAGGACTGGCGCATTCCTCAGCAATTCGGAATTCCGCAGGTATATGGCGAAAATGGTGGAGCCGGTGGGCTCTTCCATGCCCTGCGCACTGTGCCGTCGATCCTTGAGATCTGCGAAGATTGTGCCTCATTATGCCCAGATGCCTTCATTTTCAACTTTTCAAATCCCATGACGGCGATCACCACCACTGTTCTGCGTCGTTTTCCCGGTCTTCGATTTTATGGTCTGTGCCATGAGATCGCTTCATTGGAGCGTTACCTGCCGCTCATTCTGCAAACCTCATTCGATAACCTCGAGCTGCGGGCAGCCGGTCTCAATCACTTCTCGGTTCTTGTCTCAGCGCGGTACCGAGATTCCGGAAGAGATGCCTATCCCGACATCCTTGCCCGCGCCCCCTCCTTCTTTGAAACGCTCCCAGGGTATTCTGACGTGCTTGAATATATCATGAACACCGGCAATATCCCCACCACTGAAGGAGCGACGGGTCTGCCTGACATTGGGCGCACCAAATCTCGGCGCCCCTGGTCGGATCGAGGGGTGTTCCGTCAGATTCTGGAGCGCTTCCATCTGCTGCCCATCACGACCGACAGCCATATCGGAGAGTATATCGCGTGGGCACACGAGACCGCGGACCACAAGGGTATTCTTGATTTTTACACCCTGTATAAGGCTTCCCTTTCCATGCTGACTCCGCGCATCGAATTGAAAATCAAGGAGCGCGTGGTACCGATTATTGAAGGTATTCTCAGCGATGCGGGGTATGAGGAAGCAGCTATCAATCTTATGAATGACGGATATCTGCCTGACTTGCCCGCGTCAGTGGCAGTGGAGGTTCCAGCGAAGATTCGAGCTGGCGGGCCCGAGGGTATTTCCTTCCCTGACTATCCTAAAGGGTTTGCCGCCCTCTTGCGTTCTTATACCGGTGTCTACGACCTGACGGCGGAAGCAATTCTAAAAAAGAGCAAAGACCTCGTGATTCAGGCACTGTTGGTGAATCCTGTCGTGCCTGCTTGCGCTCGCGTACCCGAGCTCGTCGATACCATGATCGAACGTCAGGCACAATGGCTGGGGTATTTTAGGTAACCGCGAAAAGCGGCGCTGGGAAGCGCGCACCCAAAGATGCCAATGCTTTTTTCACGAATTTTCTATAATTTTCAAAATATTTCAAAAAAATGTCAAAATATTCTCGCAAAATGCAGTATCCCCAGGTGACACGATTCCAGAAATGTGGTATATTGACTTATAGAGAGTTTGAGAAGATATCGTTACCGCACTTTTCCGTAGCCGATTGTTTCGTTCCTGCCGAAAAGCTTCTGCCGACCGATTCTCCCGATACTTTCCAGATCGTCAGACATATTGCTTCTGAAGGATCGCCATCCGCATGAGCGGGTGCACATTACCGACACGGCACAGATTCATTCCATAACGGATTTATCTGCATCGCCGTACAAAAGGATGCCACAATGGGCAGGAAACTTTACGTAGGAAACCTCAGCTACAACACCATGGAAGACTCGCTGAAAGAGCGCTTCGAGGCCTTTGGCCGCGTAGAATCAGCACGCATCATCACCGACCGTGATTCTGGGTATTCCAAGGGTTTCGGATTTGTAGAAATGAGCACCGAAGCCGAGGCACAGGCAGCGATTGCCGGGACCAACGGCCAGGAAATGGACGGTCGCGTTCTCAAGGTAAACGAAGCTATGGACAGACCCCGCGAGGATCGCGGTGGACGCGATGGTGGGAACCGCGGACGCAATTCCTATTCCTATCGCTACTGATTCGCGATAGCATCGGTTTTAGGCGGCCCTTGGATGCTTCAGCATCCAAGGGCCGCCTTTTTATCCATTCTATGTCCGCGATGTGTCTTTCTGAGCTGAATATCATTATCATACTAATGATTTATTGGAACCTGGACTCGTAAATGAGCGACATAATTATAGATTATATATTTCTTATATAATAAATTTTTTTGGAGAAAGCGTATGAAAAAGATCATAACCATGTGGTTGCTTCTCGCAACGACTGCAATCTTCTTTGCGGGAGCTGCCGATCAACCATCGCTGTACGGGAATGCAGCAGCCAAAGCAGACAATACATTGACTATCGAAACAATGCTGGTCTATGCCATTCAGGACGAATACCTGGCTCGCGCCGAATATGTCGCCATCATGGAAAAATTCGGCCAAATAAATCCCTACGCGAACATCAAACAGGCCGAAGAGCAGCATATCGCATGGCTTAAGGACATGTTCACCTCGCTGAAGCTTGCTATTCCCGCTGATAACGCAAATCGCTACATGCATGTTCCAGCGACGCTCAAAGAAGCCGCGCAGGCAGGTGTACAGGCCGAAATCGACAACATCGCCATGTATGAGCGCTTCTTGGCTCAATCGATATTGAAAGATCCCCGTTTTGCCGGCATTGTCGATCTTTTCACCCATCTGAAAGATGCTTCGAAAAATCATCTCGAGGCATTCCGCAAACAGCTGGCCAAATACTGAACCACGACTGAGCGATGCAGGTATTCCAGCCCGTTCCTCCTTGCGGATGGAGCGGGCTGGTTCTTTCTTCTCTCTTTAAAACAGGCTATGATGATCGCACTATTAAATCATCGGAGGCCTTCAATGTATGCCGAACGGCTTACTTCTCCCCATTTCAACACAGTACTAGAACACATCGATACCGTCGTCATACCAGTAGGCAGTCTCGAAGCGCATGGCAAGCACTGCCCTCTCGGCACGGACATACTCATTCCTGCGCGTCTTTGTGCTGATCTCGAATCCACAATGGGAGACGAAATTCTTATCGCGCCCGCGATCAATTACGGCTATACCCCACTACTGTCCGCGTTCGACGGTTCCGTAAGCCTCGAGGCGGAACTGCTCATCGATCTCTATTGCGAGGTAGCCCGCGGTTTTGTCAAATGGGGCGCAAAGAACATCGTTTTTATGAATGGCCATGGGGGGAATATACCCATGCTGACCGTCGCATGCGATCGTATTGCGCAGGCAGGAGCGCGCGCCATGGCTATCAGCTGGTGGGCAACGTATGCGCACGATATCCTTACCATCTGCTCCTCGCAAGGGCACGCGGGCGAAGATGAAACCTCCGTGATCTACGCAATCGATGCCTCCCTGGTCGATGAAAAAAATCTAACGCGGCATCTTCAGAAAGCGTTTGTCCTTCCACTGGCGAGCCCCGATCAAGTACAGATCCGCTATCCCGATGCCATGAACGGTGACGCATCGCGAGCCAGCAGGGAAAAGGGCCAGGCACTGCTCGAACTCATGTGCGAACGGAATATGGAATATATACGTCGATTGCGAACCGGAAACCTTACCGTACCGATCGAGATCCAGGAGCTCAACCCTTGATAGACAGCCTGCCGGCCGCTCACCAGCAGGCTTCCGAAAACACCCGCATAAAATTTTTCCACGCAATCTTTTCGATAACTCTTTCAGAAATGCCAAAGTGTTTGAGCCCATCGATGATTGCGTATGCCCGCGAGGCGTCTTCCAGGCCGCTGACAGGTGGATATTCTTCCGAACTATAGAGATATTCGCAGAAATGCAGCCCAAGGCCTACATGATCCTCTCCCGCGGCATCTAGAAGATGGCGCAAATGCTCCAGATAACGATCAAGCGAATGATGTTCGCGATCTGAGAGCGCTGCGAGCGCGGCAGGGCTGGTCATGCAGCCAATCACCCCTCCATGATCCGCAATGTGACGCACTTCTTCATCTGTCAGATTCCTGCCATTATCATAGACTGATGCACTGGAAGTATGAGACAGCATGACCGGTCTGGTTGAGCATTCAAGGATGTCTCGCCGGGTTCCCGGGCCGGCATGTGCCATATCGATCAGGATGCCAAGGATGTTCATCATTGCTACTGCTTCCCTGCCTTTTTCGGTAAGCCCCTTCGTTGGTTCCGCTCCCAGCGCCCCCGCACCAAGCCAGTTGTCATCGTTGTGCGTGAGCGAAGCGACGCGCAACATCGCTTCATGATAGAGACGGGAAATCCATTCGAGATTCCCGCGGGCTGCTGTCAGCCCTTCATAGCAGACCACGCCCACCCATGTCTTCGAAAGAAAGGCCTGTCTTAACATTGCCGGGCTGCCTGCGATAATGTACGCGCCTATTGATTGTTCACGGCACAGGTGCTGCACGATGTCGATAAAGGTCTGTAGATGCGAGGTATCCGCTGACTCTCCCGCCATTCGGCAATCGACAAGGACCGCCCCGCCGATTCTGCCTTTTTGCATGCGCGACACATGTTCCAGGAAGCGCTGTCTACGCGAATGTTCTCCTTCTGTGTGTCTGGCAAGATCCATGATGATATCCGCATGCATGTCAAACAGAGGTATCATGTGCGCACCTTACATGAAGGACTCTGCGTAGTGGCATGCGACAAACCTTCCAGAGGCGACTTCTCTCAATGCTGGATCAGCATTGCTGCAATCGGGCTTTGCGTAGGTACAGCGCGGCGCGAATCGACAGCCGGGTTTCGGATTGATGGGTGAGGATACCTCGCTCTTGAGGATAACCCGCTCTCGGCGCGCGTTGAGTTTTGGGACGGGAATGGCCGAAAGCAACGCCTGGCTGTAAGGATGGATGGGGCGCATGAATAACTCTTCGGTGTTCGCTCGTTCCACAATCTGGCCGAGATACATGATGACGATATTGTCAGAAATGTGCTTGACCACCGAAAGGTCATGGGTGATGAAAAGATAGGTAAGCCCATATGTTTCCTGAAGATCCATGAGCAGGTTGAGTATCTGCGCCTGGATGGAAACATCGAGCGCCGATACCGGTTCGTCACAGACAATGAATTCAGGCTCGAGCGCCAGAGCGCGCGCGATGCCAATTCTCTGCCGTCTGCCTCCGTCCAGTTCGTGGGGATAGGCGTCGTACAGCCGATCGGCAAGGCCGACGGTATTCATCAGCGAACGGACTCGGTCCTCATATTCTTGTGAATTTTTGACTTTCTTATATATTCTTAACGGCTCTCCGATAATCGACGCGACAGTATGGCGCGGATTGATTGAGGAATAGGGATCCTGAAAAATCATTTGCATCCTGGTGCGGAGCGCCAGCATCTGGGCTTGATTCGCGGTCGTCACTTCTGTTCCATCGTAGCGAATCGAACCTCCATCAGCTTCATGCAGACGAACAAGAAGCCGTCCAGTAGTGGATTTCCCGCATCCCGATTCACCCACCATACCCAGTGTTTCGCCTTTTTTGATATCGAAAGAAATATCGTCTACCGCGTGAAGCCGTCCCTTGGCAACATGGAAATACTTTCTGAGGTGTTCTACTTCAAGTATCGAAGCCTTTTCGTTGGAATTGGGCATGACTGCACTCCTCATTGTCCCTGGTTTTGGCGGTACAGATGGCATTTCACGAGGTGGCCGTCGATAACCGCTGGATCAGGATGTCGCTCATTGCATAACGGCATGACATGCGGACATCGAGGACTGAAATAGCATCCTTTTGGCAGCGCGGTCGGATCAGGCATGAGACCGGGAATCGGCTTGAGACGCACCGCGCTTTTGCTCAGGTCCGGAAGAGACCCAAACAGCCCTTTCGTATAGGGATGGAGGGTATTCCCGTACACCTGCTCCACCGTGCCATATTCCACGATTTCCCCTGCGTACATGGTAGCGACCTCATCGCAGTTCTCCGCCACCAACCCCAACGAATGGGTAATGAACAACACCGATGTCTGATGATCTCGTATCAGACGTCTCATAAGGTCCAGTACCTGTGCCTGGATTGTCACATCGAGGGCTGTCGTTGGTTCATCCGCCAGCAGCAGGGCTGGATTGCAGGCAAGCGCCAGCGCGATGACAACTCGCTGTTTCATGCCGCCCGAAAATTGATGCGGGTACTCTCGAGCGCGCTCTCCGGGAATCCCAACTGTTTCCAGCATGGTTCTGGCTTTTTTCCACGCTTCTTCGCGCGATACCTTCTCATGCTTGACAATGGTTTCGGCAATCTGATCGCCGATCGTCAGCACCGGATTGAGCGCTGTCATGGGGTCCTGGAAGATCATCGAAATTTCTTTTCCACGAAGATCCCTGAGTTCCTGAGCCGACATGTGGAACACATTCCGCCCGTTGAAATGTATCGAACCCGCGACGATTTTGCCCTGAGGCGCGCGAATCATATTCAAGATCGAGAGCGCGAGCGTCGTTTTGCCCGCTCCCGTTTCCCCCACCAGACCCATAACCTTCCCTCGATCCATCGTGAGCGAAAGATTGTTGATCGCGCGTACCGTCTGGCGATTTGAATAGTAATGGACCTGGAGGTCACGTATTTGCAGTATTGCGTTCATACCATCGTCCTATCGTTTGAGCTTGGGATCCAGGGCATCGCGCAACCCGTCACCAATCAGGTTATAGGCTAGCACAGTAAGAAGTATTGCAATTCCCGGAGCAAACAGCAGATGTGGCGCATACTGAATGAATTCCCGCGCTTCTGAAAGCATGTTCCCCCACTCTGGTTTTGGTGGCAGTATGCCCAGGCCGAGAAACGACAGCGCAGAAGCCCACAGAATTGACGAACCAACGTTCAAGGTCGACTGTACGATGACCGGAGAAGTAATATTGGGAATGATGTGCCTGAGCACGATGCGCAGGTCGCGAGCGCCTATGCAGCGCGCGGCTTCGACGAATTCTTGATCCTTGACCGAAATGATGGAAGCTCGAACAATCCGGATGTACCCCGGAATCATTGATGTGCTAATTGCGATGAGCAGATTGAAGAAGCTGTTCCCGAGCGCTGCGACGATGGCAATGGACATGAGGATGGTCGGGATCGCCAAGACAATATCCGTGATCCTCATGATGAGGGTATCGAATATTCCACCCTTGTAGCCCGCAATCGCGCCTAGAATTCCTCCGACCGCCAGTGCCATGGCGACGGTCGCGAACCCAATGATCATCGAAACCCGCGCGCCATGAACCAGCCGGCCCAGAATGTCCCGGCCATAGTTGTCGGAGCCGAGAATGAACGTATGCTCAAACTCCTTTTCCTGGTAGTACACAATCCCCTTTTCGCCCGGTTTCAGCAACGCGTTTTCAAGCGAATTGGAGGTAACAAAATCGTATGAGTACAGAATATCGGCAAAAACAGCGATGAGCGCAAACACGAGAACGAGAATCAGGCTGGCGACAGCGAGCTTATTCCTCGAAAACTGGCGCCAGAACTGCGTGATATTTTTTGCCTGCCGTTTCATGAAGCGCGACAGAGCGGAAGATTGCGTCATAAAAAGCTCCTCATTTTCTCTTTTTGCGAGTTGTGAACGCCGATTTGATACGCGGGTCGATAAACCCATAAAGGATGTCGACAAAGAGATTGATAATGGTGAACGTGATGGCGACAAAACAGACGGACCCGAGAATCTGAGGAGTATCTTTCTGATAGATGGCATCGACCATAATCGAACCAAGCCCGGGATACGAAAAGATTTTTTCAGTAAGCACCGCTCCTCCCAGAAGGCTTCCGAATTGCAGTCCCGCCACGGTCACCACCGGAATGAGTGCGTTGCGCAATGCATGCTTGAAAATCACCACGTTTTCATCCATGCCCTTGACTCGCGCGGTTCTGATGTAGTCCTGCTGCATTACTTCGAGCATCGACGATCGTGTCATCCTCATGATGATTGCCATTGAGTACATGCTGAGCGTAATAATAGGCAGGATAAGTGAGGAGAAGTTGCCCGGATTTGCCATGGCCGGAAAGATACGAAGATTATTGGCGAAGGTATAAATCAATACCATCGCGATCCAGAATACAGGCATGGAAGCTCCCAGCAGCGCGAAGACCGTAAATACCATATCGATCGCAGAATAGGGTTTTGTTGCTGAAATGATGCCAATTGGGATCGCAAGTACCAAAGCCAAGACAAGTGCTCCGGTCGCCAGTACCAGGGTATTGGGAAAGGAACTGAGTATCAATTCGAATACATTCCTGTTCGATACATAGGAGCGGCCGAGATCCCCAAGAAGAAGACCTCTGTATCCGAACACAGGATGCTTATACCCGAAAAGAAAATGGGCATATTGGACCAAGAAAGGCTTGTCCAGCCCCATATCCGACCTCATCTGCGTGTAAGCCGCGGGTGTTGCGTTCGCTCCCAGCATCATCTGCGCGGGGTCCGAGGGGGTTATGTACATGAGAGAAAAAACAATGAATGTCACCCCCAGGAGCACAGGAACAAGCATGAGCACTCGTCGCATGACGTATCTGAACATACAGCAAAACCTTCCTGTTGTGACTTGAATTATCCTGAGAAAGGCAGGGGAGGTCTGGCCTTCCCCTGCCATCAGTAAATTATTGCACTTTGGTCAGCAGATGAATGTCGACCAGTTTTGTCTTGAAAATCGCCTGATCGAGATTACCGACGCGCGGATGAGAGCCAAAGAGCACATTTTCATATACCATTGGGAAATATGGCTTATCGGTCATGAGCTGGGTCTGCACCTTGATATACGCATCCCTGCGGACATTGGGATCGAGCGTATACCTGCCGATTTGAATATTCTTATTGACAATATCGTTGTTGTAGAGCGCACCATTCATGCCGGTACCAATCGACTCGCCATTGTAGATGATGCAGGTATAGTCGGGGTCCATGGTGGGAGTAAACCAGCCTGTCACTACCATGTCATAGCCGTCGCCTGTCTTGCTTTGCTGGATGATTTGGGCGTTGACCATCGGCACCACCTTGATAAGGTCGATGCCCAGGGTGGTCTTGACCTGATCCTTTACGTTATTCGCGATCTTCACACGGTCGGTGATATTGCCGACGACTAATGTCACCGATTCAGGCCCCAGCTTTGCCCTGAACTCAGGAGAAAGTTTGGCGAACTCCGCCTTAGCCTTGTCTCTGTTGAAGTACCAGGTTTTTTCATTGAATTCCGCGAACGGTGTCCCCGCGGGAGCTCCTTCGACAAACCCAAGGAATCCCGGCTGCATCATCTGGTTCGCTGGAATCGCGTATCCGTTGAAGAGATCGACCTGCCGGATAAAGGGAATGGGATTTATAGAATAGAATATCGCTCTTCTCAGGTGCGTCGAATCGGTTTCGGCATATTCGCCGGTCAGATCCAGCTTTCCGTTTCTCTTCTGACCGACAAGGTCCGAATTCATGTTGAAAATACCGTACCAGATGGTGACGCCAGGCTTGGTGGTCACGGTAATCCCTGCTTTTTCAAGGCTCGCGACATCAAGCCTGGAGAGATTGAAGGCCATATCCACTTCGCCGGTGATCAGGACATTGTTGACCTGAGGCTGCTCGGACATCGCGCGGAAGATGACGTTCTTGAACGCCACGGTATTCGCTCCACCCCACCATTCCTCGTTCCTGGTCAGATGCACTTCCTGCGGATTCGGCCATGAGACGAATTTATAGGGGCCTGTACCGACCACTACCTTGGTTCCATAATCCGCGCCTGCCGCCTCAACGGTCTCCTTATCTTCGATGCCAGAGCAGTAATGCGCAAGAATGTTCAGCGCTGGACCATAGGGAGAAGGTGTCATATATTTTGCCCGGTCTTCCCAGGACGTCAGCGCGATGGTGGCATATTCAGGGTCCTTGAGTTTGCCGAAGGTGATCCTTACCGTGTAATCATCCACCTTTACCACAGAGAGTACCGCGCTGAACATGCTTTTCGAGCTCGATTTTGGATGGTGAAGAATCCTGTTGAAGGAAAAAACGACATCATCCGCGGTAAAGGGATTCCCATTATGAAATTTAACCCCTTTTTTTAGCTTAAAGGTGTACACAGAGCCATCCTTCGAAACCAGGCCATTCTGTATGGTGGGGATGGTCTCTGCGAGCACCGAGTAGAATGAGTTGTCCGACCGCATGCCGACGAGCGTTTCGTTGATTTCACGCATGATCTGGGCTTCGTTCAGTGTCGTGTAGATGTTCGGATCCAGTGGTTGCGGCGCAGCCGCGAGCACGAACACCAGTGTGTCCGGATCACGGTTTCTCAGTGCCGGTCCTTTTGACGTCTGGGCGAAAACAAAACTTCCGAGCGCCAGAAACACCAGCATGATTGACAGAAACTTCTTCATGTCAATTTCCTCCTTCGCAAATCTCCATGGCTGCGACGCAGCCGTAGTTTTACCTTCTTATATATATGTGGCGAATTTGCTTCCCATCATCGCGACCGCGTGAATCATACGGTACGCCGACAGCATGTCTTCGGTGATGTATTCAATGGTCCGCCCGCCATGCCGCATGAGACCGGGAATCACCGAAACAGCATCCGCGACAACCGTCGAAATCAGATCGAATCGAATGTTGAGGACTTCCGGGAGATCGAGCGGTTTTAACGATCCAATTGATTCGATCGCCTGGCGAGATCCTTCTATGAAGAGCGGTTCGAGCCTTTCCGATGAATACATTTTACCCGCAAAGCGACCAAGCCCTTCCTTGGTTCGTACAAAGACCGGACTCACGGGGAAGCGTTCCATGATTTCTCTTTCCAGCACATCATCGCCAGATACAAACCCGACTGGTACTCCATGCCATGCCGCAAGCATGGCATTGATGTCAGCCTCCGATACCTCACGGTCGTTGATCAAGATTCGATAAATAGCAGAGGAAGAGTAGGTATGATCCATCATGCCATGAAGCGCTCCGATTCTGCCATGATAGCCAACCAGCATAAGCAGGTTGTAACTATGATCGAGTCCTTCAAGCATGTAGAAAGGACGGGGGTATCCTCGGATCATGGTAACGCGCGGATCACCAAACTCTCGGAACGGTATGCCCTCCCCTCTGCTATGCGAATCGCATATGCAGATTTCTTGTATTTCAGAATTCTTGCTCGATGCTGCGATACCCCTGATGATCCATGAAAGCTCCTGCCAGGCATTGTCATAGACCGACTTTCTGCCGTTGCCTTCCATGTCGTTCCATGAGACCGATCCGTGGATGCCTTCCATATCGACAGAGACGAAGACTTTCATGCGTGGCACCTCATTCGAAATAACCCTTTCCAACCAGCACGGCGTTGCGCACCATGATCGATCCGCGGGCGATGACGTCCTTTATGACGAAAGAATCCGGGTCGAGAACTAGCAGATCCGCATCGTTCCCTTCCTTGATTTCGCCCTTTTTCCCCTCTAGTCCATAGAGCCGCGCGGGAGTGCAGGTGAGCGGTAGCAGAGCCTGTTCAAGGGGAATCTGCTTTTCAAGGACGAGTGTTTTGAGTTCGTGCAACAGCGAATCGGGCTTCCCGATACCCATTCCAAGGATGCGCGATCGGTCCTCGTTCCAGATCGGCATCGAACCGCCTGCGTCGGAGCTGAAGGTAACCCTTTCGAATACCCCCTCATCGCGCGCGAGAAGCGCAAATTCGGCCGCGCTCATCTTTTCGCCTGCCGCGGGCTCACCCGGGCTCAGGCAGGTTGCGTCGACATGCATCCCCCGCTGCGCAAGCGAAAATGCCTGATCGAGAAGCTTGGGATTTCTTCGGTTAAGATGCGTCGGAACAAAAAGACCTGGACGCAGCTCGAAACGATCGACGACCTCACAAACCAGATCAAGGGCATGCGTTCGGACTCCTGTATGAATCGTCACAATACCCGCCTTCCCCGCGACCAGTCCGGCAACTTGTACTTCCGACGCAAGCGCCGCGAGGTCTGCGGCATCGAGATGCGGTCCTCTCGTGTCGGAAAGCGCAAGCTTAACGCCAATAACCGGATGGCAGAACACGATATCTTTGGAAACAGATCCCATAATGGTAGGAGAAGGATGCCAGTAAGCGCCGGTAAGCATGAACGCCGTCATCCCCTCTTCATTGAATGCCATGGTTTTAGCATACAGGTCTTCGAGCGCGCGTGTCAGGGAATCGGTTCCCAGAAGCCCCACGGCAGTAGTGACACCATTGGCAATATTTGTGGAAAGCTGCAACGCGGGCGTACGTGTCTTGAATCCCCCCTCCCCGCCTCCACCAATGAAATGCTGATGACCATCAACAAAACCGGGTACCACCAGCCTACCCTCCGCGTCGAGCACTTCGGGTTCACCCGGTATACCAGCTGGATCGATATGGTTCCGAATTGCCAAAATTTTCCCGCCGCCAATGAGGATATCTCTCCTTCCCAGGGGGGTCGGAGCATATACGTCCGCATGTGCAACGATCATCATGTGTGCCATTCATGTCTCCTTATCAGTCTTGTGTCGCTGATTCCGGGGAGCCACCATTGCTTGCGGTACCGGACTCGCGTTCCATCATGGCATAGCCAACTTCCTGCATGGTTATCGTTTTCTGACGGCTCTCCACCGCCAGATTCTTTTCTTCCAGATACAGCATTTGCGTGAGCACATGGAGCACCGAAACAAGCCCGACAAAGGAATTCGAAAGCAGGAGGGAATTGGTGGTGCATCGAATGACCCTGTCCGCCAGAGGATAAACCGGACAGGCTGCCGAATCGGTAAACAAATACAGTCGGCCTTTCCGCTCTTTGGCTATGCGTGCGACGTGCCGTACCTCAACGGAGTAAGGGGGAAATGTCATGAGGACCATGGTATCCTCTGCTTCGAAGGATTTAAGAATTGGGGCGTAGTCCGAAACCGAACCAGAAATGACGGCCACGTCTCTGTCGAGCGAGCTCATGAGCGTGTATTCGAATATTTTGACGATATGGGAAGTGGCGCCAAAACCGCTCACGTACACCTTGCGCGCCGTCCTGATTCCCTCCGCAATGTCCTTGAGGTCCTTTATTTCGATATGCGCGAAAGTGCTTCTCAAATTGTTGTATTCGTTCTGCAGCAGCTTGTGCAGGCGCTTTTCTTCCGTCAGTGTGCCCAGCTCGCTCAGCGCGATCTTATCGTAGGGGTTGAGACGATGGCGCATCTCATTTTGAATTTCTTTTTTGAATTCTTGATATCCATCGAACCCAAGGCTTTTCGCAAATCTGACCAGAGATGCACTGCTGACACCGAGCGCATCGCTGACCGCGTGAATCGAGGCAAAAGCCACGCTCTGTTCGTGGTCCAGAATGTACAAGCCGATCCTCTGAAAATGTTGGGGCATTTCCGGAATCGACTTTCTTAT
The DNA here is from genome assembly GCA_029265255.1 of Spirochaetota bacterium. The sequence continues at coordinate 160,681 of JAJUJQ010000002.1, read as the reverse complement.
TCGGTCAGATATCATGAATGTGTGCCTTCCTGTTCCCTGATTGGAACTTTTGTTTCCAAAGTATTGCATTGAGAAACTATTATGTCAACATTTATTTTTTATTTTTTCCGAGATTTCATATTTGGCAGCACCCCGCCCTTGAATTCCCCGCGTTGCTCACGCTCCATGGTTCGCTTCCCACGCGGCACACATAAGAGCAAACATGATATAGCGCACTTGAGCAGGCGCCAGCCGGCAGGTGCGCACGCCTGGACATGAGTCCAGCAGCACATTCGAATTTCAGGAATGTCTTCGGCACGGGCAGGCATTTCTCGCGGCTACCTATTACAAATTCAATTTAAAGGTTACTGCCCGAAAGGCCCTTCTTGAAGTGATGTACCTGCATCTAGGCGATTATTCCAGATTATCCAAAAGACTGAGATTCAAGAATCGGCTGGCTACAAGGTCTTTATTCGTTCCCATTCCTCGATGTCGCCGGGCACGGGAAGGAACACAGTATTCACCTCCGGAAGCGTCTCTTGCTGAGCGGCATTCGTATTTAGGGTTTCTGGCGCACGCGCTTTAAGCTTTTGACTCAGGAGCTTCCATTCATATCGCACTTGACCGAGAGTGACAGGAATTATCTGGCGCAGAGAAGTCTTCTTTTCAATTTTGGAAACATCGAAGCGGTATCCTCGCCTGCCCGCTTCCTCGGCGACACTGAAAAGGAACGCGCCGATCGCGGCAAGCGGATCGGATGTCTTTCTGAAACGTTCCAGCTGAGGGTGCCGGGTATAGCCTCTCGTTCGCCCCTGGAGGACTTTCTGAGCCAGCAGGCCTTCGCGCCATACAGCCAGAAGGCCCATTCGATCGAGATACCGGGGATGCAACGACCAGAGGCGCATTGCTGACTCTCTTTCGAGCAGAAGCGGGGCGAATGCCGCGCGCGCTGCTGTCTGGCTACATTATATCATACGCTGGCTATCATGGACAAAGTGTCGGCCGCCGGCCATAATGGATGCGCGATGAAGACATTAAAGGATTTTGATACCCTTTTTCTCGGACGAAAATCGGTTCGCGCATGGGAAGACCGCCCCATCGCGCAGGATGTAAAGGATCGTATTCTGTCCGCGACTTTGCGCGCTCCAACCGCGGGCAACCTGACGCTGTATTCGATACTAGAAATCGAGGATCAGCAACTCAAGGAACAACTTTCAGAAACATGCGATCACCAGCCATTCATCGCCAGAGCCCCCTGGGTACTCGTCTTTCTTGCCGATTACCGCAGGCTCATGGATTACTACACGGCACAGGGGGTCAAAGAATGGTGTGCTCGTACCGGAACCCCCTTCGCAACTCCCCGTGAGGCAGACCTGCTGCTTGCCTGCTGCGATGCGCTCATCGCCGCGCAGACAGCCACCCTCGCTGCAGAGTATCTCGAACTCGGCTCGTGCTATATAGGCGACATCATGGAACAATGGGAAACGCACCGCGCGTTGCTTGGTCTTCCCCGGTACACCTTCCCCATCACCATGCTCTGCATCGGCTACCCCACAGAAGCCCAGAAAGCCCGTCTCCAGCCTCCACGGTTGCCGCAGCGCATGGTGATTATGAAAAATCGCTATCAGAAGCTTCCCCCGGAAGCGCTTCAATCGATGTATCAGGGGCCTGGATGGGGTCAATTCGTCCCCAATGAACAGGTACAAACCCCTGGCCAAGCGCTCTACCAGCGCAAATTCGCGGCGGATTTCAGTATCGAGATGCGGCGAAGTGTTCGCGCCATGCTCAAAGACTGGGAGTGATCATGCTGAACGCGCTGCAGTCTGTCATTTCGGTCATCATCATGATCGGGATTGGCTATATTCTCGCCCGCCGTGGGTGGTTCGAAGGCGGTGCCAGCGGGCTCATTTCCCGGCTTGTGGTCAATGTGGCGCTCCCTGCCTATATGATCTCCAACCTGATGGGAGGGTATGACCGGGCAACACTGCGTTCCATGCTGCCAGGACTGCCAGTCCCTTTCCTCGTTATGGGTTTGAGCTATCTAATAGCTGCGGGAACAGCTCGAATTTCAAAAGTTAGGGATGATCGACGCGGCGCTTTCATGTCGATGTTCGCGCTGTCGAACGCCGTATTCATCGGCTTGCCGGTCAATCTCATGCTCTTTGGCGAGGCAAGTCTGCCCTATGCCCTTCTCTATTATATTGCCAACACGACGACATTCTGGACCCTGGGGGTGTATGGCATCGCAAAGGATGGCGCGCGTAGAACAAACAGGCCAAAGCCATCATTGATTTCCTTATCGGGGTTGCGCAGAATTCTTTCACCGCCTCTTGTGGGATTTCTCCTCGCTGTCGTGCTCATCATGCTCGGAATACGATTGCCAAAGCCTGTCATGGACAGCTGCCGCTATCTCGGTAATATGACAACGCCGCTCTCGATGCTGTTCATCGGCATCATCATCGCGCGAGTGGACTGGAAGTCACTCAGGTTTGAATGTGATTTCGTGCTCATTCTGGCAGGACGATTTTTTGTGACGCCCGCGCTGATGTTCGGACTAGTCAAATTTTCCGGGTTTCCTGTGCTCATGAAGCAGGTGTTCCTGATGCAAGCGGCCATGCCTGCCATGACCCAGAACCCGATTCTGGCCGAAGCCTATGGCGCGGACTCGGAATACACGGCCATCGGAACTTCCCTCACCACCGTGCTCAGCATGGCCACCATTCCTCTATACATGACGCTGATAGGCTCGCTGTTCTAGTATATATTTTCTTATATTTTGAATATTATGTATAAATATACATTAAAACTCTTGAAATTTGTTCCATTTTCGGATATTTTTCCATAACGCCACTTGATGGCGCCAAGAGCGCGCATGATGATGAACCGCAAACCCGCTATCCTGCTGCTTCAGGACGGCACAACATGGGAAGGATATTCCATCGGCGCTGATTGCCGCGCTGATGGCGAAGTAGTGTTTTCTACCGGCATGGTAGGTTACTCCCAGAGCTTGACCGACCCTTCATATCGAGGACAGATTCTGACATTCACCTGGCCGCTCGTGGGAAATTACGGCGTACCGCTGCTGAAACGTGATCGCTATGGTATCCCGCTCAATTTTGAGTCGGATCGAATCCAGGCAGCCGGCGTGGTCGTTTCAGAAGCATCCGAGGAGCCGAGTCACCATACGGCCGCGCTCTCATTCGGAGCATGGCTGAAGCGCGAGGGTATTCCTGGCATCGCTGGCATCGATACACGCTCACTGACCCGGAAACTGCGCGAGCAAGGTGTGATGCGGGGAGCCATTATTGTCGAACGCGATCATTACTCCGATGTGCGTGAAACAAATCACACAATTCCGGTTGCCGAAGTCTCAATCCGGTCCCCGATCCTATACCCCGGCAATCCTGGCGCCCCGCTGATTGCGCTGGTTGATTGCGGTGTCAAAGCGAATATTCTCCGCCTCCTAGTCGCGTCCAAAGTGAACCTACTCCGTCTTCCCTGGGACTATCCTCTGGAGACCGTTGAATACGATGGCCTTTTCATATCGAATGGACCAGGAGATCCGAAGTCCTGCACAAAAACCATTGCCTCACTGCGATCGGTTCTGACGAAGTATCCGTACCGGCCAGTGTTCGGCATTTGTCTCGGTAACCAGCTTCTTGCGCTGGCGGCGGGAGCCGATACATGGAAGCTGAAATATGGCCACCGCAGCCAGAATCAACCGGTCATCGAACAGCCCAGCGGCGCATGCCATATCACCAGCCAGAACCATGGCTACGCGGTGCACGCCGATTCGCTCCCCTCAGACTGGGAGCCCTGGTTTATCAACGCCAACGACGGAACGATCGAAGGAATCAAATCACAGAAAGCGCCTATCCGGGCAGTGCAATTCCATCCCGAAGGCTGCCCCGGCCCTCGTGACACCGAATTCCTCATCCACCAGTTTATCGACGAAGTCCGATCTTCGATGTCCATGGGAAAACGGAGTATCGTATGAACAGACCGAGCAGCAAATCCGATAGACGCATACAGTATCGCAAAGTGCTCGTACTCGGTTCGGGCGGACTCAGAATCGGCCAGGCAGGTGAGTTCGACTATTCGGGTTCCCAGGCACTTAAAGCGCTGCGCGAAGAAGGCATCGCTCCCATTCTCATCAATCCGAACATCGCTACCGTACAGACCAGCGAAGGCATGGCCGTTGCCACCTACTTTCTTCCGGTCACTCCGGAATTTGTCCACAAAGTCATCGAAAAGGAACGCCCTGACGGCATCCTGCTCTCGTTTGGGGGACAAACCGCCCTCAATTGCGGCCTGGCGCTCCACCGCGAAGGGGTTTTGTACAAGTACGCCGTCGATGTGCTTGGCACTCCAGTAAAGGCTATCGAGCTGACAGAAGACCGTGAGCTATTTGCGAATCATTTACGGTCGCTGGGTTTCAAGACACCGGAAAGCGTGGCCGCAAAGAACCTGGAGGAAGCATTGGAGGCTGGACACAAGCTGGGATACCCCGTCATGCTTCGCGCCGGCTTTACGCTCGGTGGGGCGGGCTCAGGAATCTGCAGGAATGCTCGCCAGCTCACTAAGCGCTGCGAAAAAGCATTCGCGGTGTCTCCTCAGGTGCTTGTCGAAGAATGGCTCGGTGGATGGAAAGAAATCGAATACGAAGTCGTCAGAGATCGATCCGATAACTGTATCACCGTCTGCAACATGGAAAATATCGACCCTCTTGGCATCCACACGGGAGAGAGTATCGTCGTCGCGCCTTCTCAGACCCTATCCGATGAGGAGTACCATGCATTGAGGAGCATCGCCATTCGACTCATCAGAAGCCTTGGCATCATCGGCGAATGCAACATTCAGTATGCAGTAGATCCCCGGTCTGGAGACTATCGCATTATCGAGGTCAACGCGCGACTTTCGCGCAGTTCGGCCCTCGCCTCAAAAGCAACCGGATACCCATTAGCCCATGTCGCTGCAAAACTCGCGCTCGGCTACACACTTCCGGAATTACGAAACAGCGTCACCGGGGTTACCACAGCCTGCTTTGAGCCAGCGCTCGATTACTGCGTGGTCAAGATTCCACGGTGGGATCTGTCAAAATTCGGTTCCGTCGATACCGCTCTTGGAAGCGAGATGAAATCGGTTGGAGAAGTGATGGCGATTGGAGTCTGTTTCGAAGAGGCTCTCCAGAAGGCGATACGCATGACCGGAACCAGCCCTCTCGGCCTTGTTTCGGCGTCATTTCCGAAACCAGCCAACCTTTCGCGCCTGAAACGCGCATTGCGTGTTCCCACCGAGTTTCGTATTTTCGCACTTCATCAGGCTCTTCATGAAGGCATGAGCGCGAAACAAATCAGCAGGCTGACCGGAATCGATCCATGGTTTATTGCAAAAATAGACAACATCAGAAAATGCGAAACGGCTCTTCAGCGTGGCAGCGCGCTGTCAAAGTCATTGCTCTCATTGGCAAAACGTCTTGGCTTTTCCGATGAAGCAATCGCGCTGCTAAAAGGTTCGAGCGAGCACGCCATCCGCGCGCGCCGGATCGAGAATGGGATAGTGCCCGCAGTACGGCAAATCGATACGCTCGCTGCCGAATATCCAGCTCAGACCAATTACCTGTACATTACCTATGGCTCACACCATAGCGATATCGAACCCCAGCCCGGCGCCATACTGATCCCAGGCTCAGGTCCCTACCGGATCGGTAGCAGTGTGGAATTCGACTGGTGCGCGGTGGAAGCGGTACGTACGTGCAGGCAGTGCGACCATACGGCAATTATGGTGAACTGCAACCCGGAAACCGTCAGTACCGATTACGACATCTGCGATCGTCTCTACTTCGAGGAACTCAGTTTTGAACGCATCATGGATATTTATGAGTTCGAACAGCCTGACGGAATCATGCTCGCCACCGGCGGACAGATCGCGAACAATCTCGCCATGCCATTGTTTCGCGCGGGGGCCTGTATCGTCGGTACCTCGCCGCTCAATATCGACCGTGCCGAGGACAGGCACAAATTCTCATCGCTTCTCGATGCGCTCGGGATTGACCAGCCACCATGGAAAGAACTCACGACCATGGAGGAAGCCCGTCACTTTGCGGATGAAGTGGGCTATCCAGTACTGGTGCGGCCAAGCTACGTCCTGTCCGGAGCTGCGATGAATGTCGCGTGGGATGAGGCAAGCCTAGCTCATTTTCTTAAAAAAGCCTCATCGGTATCGCCAACTCATCCTGTGGTTATCTCGAAATTCATCGAAAACGCGAAAGAAATCGAAATTGATGCGGTCGCATCCCATGGCCGGATTCTGTTCCATGCCATTACCGAACACATCGAAAACGCGGGAGTACACTCGGGCGACGCAACCGTCGTCTTCCCTCCACAGCGACTCTATGTCGAAACAGTGCGCAACATACTCCGCATCGCTGAGCGCATCGCGGCCGAGCTTGCGATCACTGGGCCATTCAATATCCAGTTCGTCGCGCGTCAGAATCATGTTCAGGTCATTGAGTGCAACTTGAGGGCAAGCCGCAGCATTCCCTTCGTGTCCAAGGTTTCGCGAGTGAACATGATAGATCTGGCGGTACGCGCCATGCTTGGTCTTCCGGTCGAATCGATTCCAAACGCCATCTACGATCAGCCATGGGTGGGGGTCAAGGCAGCGCAGTTCAGTTTTTCGCGGCTGCATGGAGCGGACCCCGTCCTTGGGGTAGAGATGACATCGACCGGCGAGGTAGGATGCCTTGGCCGCGACCTGAACGATGCCTTTATGAAGGCGATGATATCCGTGGGATACCTGATGCGTGGACACCGGGTATTGCTGTCCACGGGGCCGCTGGAAGACAAGCTTGATTTTATCGATAGTGCCCGTACGCTGGCTTCCTTGGGGTACGAACTGCATGCGACACCAGGTACCGCAACATTCATCGCACAATATGGGATTCCTGTGACAGTCGTTCACTGGCCGCTAAAAAAGGCCGAACCGAATATTATGACCATGCTGCGCCGTCGCGAATTCGATCTGGTAATCAATATTCCGAAGAACAATTTGAGGCGCGAACTGACCAATGATTACGTGATCCGACGCATGGCGGTAGACCTGAATATTCCTCTGTTCACCAACATCAAAACGGCACGGCAATATATCGAATCGCTGGCGCATGTGCGCCGCAGCGGGCTCGAAATCAAGGCGTGGCAGGAATATCAGTGATCCGGCATTTGCATTGCGCCAAGTAATGCATTATGTTTTCAGCATATTCGATTTCCATAGCAAAGAAAGGAGTTTTGAGAATGAGAAAACAGTACTGATCATCGCACTTCTTGCAATCACGATCCTCAGCGGCTGCGAACTGTTTGCATCCCTCTTTCCTGGAGTCACCTACGATGATCTAGTTGGAGAATGGGATTTCCCCAGTGTTATGTTCAATAATGCGCAGACCGGTGCGGTTCATCTTTCCGTGTTGCCTAAAGGCGAAGACGACACGATAGGGATTGATTTGAGCTGGAACGAATTTGCCAATTTTTACTATGGAGATGGAACCATGAATGGCAATAAATTCGAAGGAACATATGATGAGGGAAATGACGATACAATCAATGAATATTCTATTACAGTCACCTTCTCGCTTAAAAACGACAAACTCAAGGCCGTATTTTCGGGGCAGGGGCCACTCAACGGGCTGGTACTCGAAAACGGTGTGCCATCCGAGCTTTAGCATAGGCTTAGGCTGGTAGTATCATGTCTGCATCCCTTCTGTTTCACATGATCGTCATGGGATCGGCCATGATCCTGTCGATCGCGGCGGTTGTTGTGGCCAAATCGAGTCTAGTATTCAAGAAAAAAATCGTGCTGCACAAACTCTTCGCGGGCTTTGGCGGAGGATTGATCGCGCTGGCCTTGCTTGGGCTCGTGATCGTTGGGCACCTCTATCCATCGCTTGTCCATTTCTACACGGGAATCGGAGCAGCCGCTGCGCTGATAATCGCGATTGGAGGAGGGCTGATGGTGCTCACGATGAAACAGGCGGATAAACGCAAGCGCATCAGGAGCGGGCACGTCGTCATCGGCGCTGTGTTCATCGCGCTCATGCTGACGACCATCGTCGCAGGGGTCGCAGTATTGGGTGCGTTCTTTTCAGCCTGAGAGCCTTGCAGGCTCCGCGCGCTTATATACCGCGAGCCGCGGAGATGCGTCGCTTCTGTGGCGCGGTGACATCCTATTTTTGACCATAATAGGCATTCGCGCCGTGCTTGCGCAGGTAGTGGCGAGCCAGCAGGCTCGATTGCATAGGAGACAGCGGACCATGCCTGGCGATTCGTGCAAGAATGGCAATGCGCGCGACCTCTTCCAGAACCGCCGCGTTATGAACCGCATCCATAGCCGACCGGCCCCACACAAAGGGACCATGAGAATGGACCAACACCGCCGGCACATCAGCGGGTTCAATATGCCGGGCTAGGAACGTCTCAACGATGACATGACCAGTCTCGCGCTCGTAATCACCCGCAATTTCCTCATCGGTCAGAACTCTGGTACAGGGAACGGGACCGAAAAAGTGGTCCGCGTGTGTGGTCCCCTCGGCGGGAATGTCGAGCCCTGCCTGCGCCCAGGCGGTGGCGTGGGTTGAATGGGTATGCACCACCCCTCCAGCCTTCGGGAACTCTTTGTAAAGCACTAGATGCGTCGGCAGATCCGATGAAGGCCGCAGCGATTCCTTTTCGACAGGGTGCCCGTCCAGGTCGACGACAACCATATCTTCGGGCTTCATGGTTTCGTAGGGCACGCCGCTCGGCTTTATCACGACAAGACCCTGCGCTCTGTCGATTGCGCTCGCGTTGCCCCATGTGAACAACGCAAGCCCGAGCCGATACAGTGCCAGGTTCGCCTCAAGTACTTCTTCCTTCAGGCGCTTCAGATCCTTTAATTCAGTCATTGCCGATCAATCCCCCTTCCTTCATGCGTTCCAGCATCCAGGATCGCGCTCTGACGATTTCTTCAAAAGCATCCGCTGTGGCCCCGTTCCACATTTCGATCAGAAATGCTCCCTTATAGTGCACCTCTGCAAGGGCGCGGAACACTTCCACGAAATCCACACACCCCGTCCCAAAAGGTACTTCTCTGAACCTGCCGGGGAAGTCCGGCCCGACGGGAAGGGTGTCCTTGAGGTGGACTGCCACGATCCTGTGAATATTCGCCTTCAGTTCGGCCGGCACATCGTTCCACCATGCCGACAGATTGCCGACATCGGGATAGACGCAGAACCAGGGCGAAGCCGCGCGTTCGGCATAGGGCAGCCATCGGGTAATGGAATTCATGAGCGGATAGTCCATGATTTCCATAGCCACCATTACCTGAGCCCGCGAGGCAAGCTCCGCAGTCCACAGCATCGCGTCGCGGAAACGGGCCCGGGTGTCGGGAGTCGATGGCTCGTAATACACATCATAGCCCGCAAGCTGAATGGTACGGATTCCACAATCCAGCGCAAAATCGATCGCCTTGGCCATCATGTCCCGACCACGCTGCCGCACCGCTGGATCAGCGCTTCCCATGGGAAAACGCCGGTGCCCCGAAAGACAGAGAGAAAGGACTGGAATGCCCTCATCGAGTACCATCCGATGAAACTGCGCTCGTTCCCGCATGCTCCAATCGAGCCGCGCCAGACGCGCATCGCTCTCGTCTATGGACATTTCTACAAAAGTATATCCTGCTTTCTTTGCGGTTTCGAGCAGCTGGTGCCAGTCCTCGGAAGGAGGCAATGCTTTTTCATAAATTCCGATGCGAACCGTTCTCTCGGATATCATAGCGCCCGGTCTCTAGCCCCAGAATGTTCTGAATGCAGACTTGAATTCCCGCGCTGCGGAAACGGGATCGGCAGCATCACGAATAGAACGGCCAGCAATGAACACCTTGATGTCAAAATCCTTGAAAAGCGGCAGGTCTTCAACCACTAGCCCGCCAGTTATCGAGAGTTCGAATCCCATATCGGCAAGGCGGGCAATCTTGTCAAGGTCCTCCCTGCCCCAGCCCTGCCCGGCTGCCTGCGCATCTCGCCCACGATGATAGACAACCTGCCGCACCCCTGCTTTTTTCCACGCGGCTGCTTCCTCCCACGTCCATGAGCCGGTTAGTTCGACCTGCACGTCGCGCTCAACTCCATCGGCTTCAGATCGACGTCGCGCTTCCTTGAGCGCGGTCTCCACTGTGGCAATTGGCGCGCAGCAGATGACAGTCATCCAGTCCGCGCCGTTGTCATAAACCATCGACGCAAGAATTTGGCCTGCATCGGCAGCCTTGATATCTGCAAGAATAATGCGGTCAGGATACAGGCTCTTCAGACAACGGACCGCCTGCATACCCTCCGCGCAGCAGAGAATAGTACCTGCTTCGATGACATCCACTTCACTCGCGAGCACGCGGGTTGTTGCGAGCGCATCCTTCAATGTCTTGTTGTCCAGCGCCAGCTGGAGCATGGGTAGTGCCATGATTGGTTCTCCTTTGCCTTGGTATGTTTCCTGCGGCATGATGCTCACAGGAACGAGAGATACGGAAGATCCGGTTCGTCGACGAAGGCATCGTCGAACCCGCGGGGGTAATGGTATTCCAACTTATCGCGGTCATCGGGATAGACGAATTTGCCGCCGACCTGCCAAATGAAGGGTTTGAAGGAATACTGCAGCCGGTGCCGACGCATCTGCCACAGCGCAAGTATTTCGTGAGGATCGGCCTGGAAATTGGTCCAGATATCATGGTGAAATGGGATGACAACCTTGCACCGAAGGCTTTCGGCCATTCGCAAAATGTCCACCGATGTCATCTTATCGGTGATACCGCGTGGATTTTCGCCGAATGATCCCAACGCCACATCGATGACGTGGTCATTGCCATGTTTCGCGTAGTAGTTGGAATAGTGCGAATCGCCTGAATGATACAGGCTGCCTCCCGGTGTCTTCAGCAGATAATTGACCGCCATGCGATTCATATCGGCAGGCATTTTCCCTTTAAGCGTCTCGCCTGCCGGCGCGGTGATCTGGGCCGTCCGGTCGAAGGACTCGAGTACCACTACTTCGACGTCCTTGATGGTCACTCGATCCCCCGGTTTGACGGTGATGCACCGATCGGCCGGGACTCCCCATGATGTCCACAGTCGAACGCAGGATTCCGGACCAATGAATGGCACAGTAGGCGCGCAATTGTGCATAACAGCCGCCGCGACATTGACATCGATATGATCGTTGTGATCATGCGTTGCCATCACCGCATCGATGTCACGAATCGCAAAGGGATCAAGCACAAAGACACTGTTGCGCAGATTTGGCTGGAGCTTTCGCACACCCGCCATTCGCTGCATCTGGTGACCTGGCGTCATATTCGGGTTCTTCATCGATTTCTTTCCGCTGCCCACCCAGAAATCCACCGCGATATTGGCACCACCCGGGCTTTTGAGCCAGATGCCAGTACATCCAAGCCACCACATGGTAAAAGTTCCGGGACGTACTTCTTCCTGCGCGATTTCTTCATTCAGCCAGGTTCCCCATTCGGGGAAAGTCGCCAGAATCCAAGATTCTCTCGTGATGGTATCGATTTTTGCCACAATAGTACTCCTTCCTCAGGCCGTAACGTTCCGGCCGCCGAGTGTGCCGGCGCGTTTTTTCGGAACCAGATATCCTTCGTTCATCAGCAGGGCAAGAATGATGACCGAGCCGGTCACAATCGGATGATAAGGCGCTGGCACATTCATGAGATTGAGCCCGTTGATGATGAACGCGACCATGACGGCTCCCAAGAGCGCGCCAACCACCGATCCCTTGCCGCCGATCGGGCTTGTGCCTCCTATGACTAATGCCGTCATAACCTCAAGCTCGATGCCCGAAGCAGCCGCCGCGAATACTTGCTGCGTCAATGAGGCAAGCACCACGCCTCCTACGGCTGTCGCAGCGCCCGACAGCATATAGCTCATCAGCCGTATCGAATCGGGATCGATGCCCGACAGTTTGGCTGCTACCTCATTCGCGCCTACCGCCATCACCTTTCGGCCGAAAGCCGTCTTCTTGAGCACAAACTGGCTCAATATCACCCTGGCGAGCATCAGATAGATCGGATTGGGTAGGTTGAACAGCCGACCGGTTCCCAGTGCGATAAACGGTTTGGGCTTGAGAATCGCCAGCATCGCGCCGTTGGACACAACCAGGGCAACGCCATAGAGATATGTCTTGGCCGCCATAGTCACGACGAAGGCGGGCACTCTGATCTTCGCCACGATGAATCCATTGAAAAGTCCGATCAGCGCGCCTATCATCACGGTAAGCGCGATGGCCAGAATCCAGTGGATCCCGTAGCGATTCATGAACATGTCGACCAATATGCCTGAAAGTGCCGCAAGAGAGCCGAGCGACAGGTCAATGCCGCCAGTGATACGAGGATAGATGGCTCCTGAGGACAGTATCCCGATAAAGCAGACCGACCAGATGACGTTCGATAGATTGCTCAGCGTCAGGAAGCGGGGAGAAATGATAGTGAGGGCCACCATGAGAACCAGTAGCACCAGTCCAAGACGTAATTCGCTCATCAATGGTTTACGCTTCATCGTCATCCTCCAGAATGCCTGACGCGGCGCGCAGGATTTTTTCGCTGGTAAGAACACATTCCTTGAATTCCTTGATGATGCGCCCCTTCCTCAGGATAAGAACACGATCAGAAAGGCGTGTCAGCTCCGGAAGGTCCGAGGATACCAGAATGACCGACACACCCTGAGCCGCCAGCGCTTTGATGTGCCCGTAAATTTCTTCCTTCGCCCCGATATCGATGCCTACCGTGGGCTCGTCAATAAAGATGAGCGAAAGGTTGCGGACCAGCCATTTTGCAAGAACGACTTTCTGCTGGTTGCCGCCAGAAAGGTTTCCTACCAGATGGTCAGGATCGGGCGGTTTGACGTTTACAAGGCGAATACCGTCGAGCGCGAGCTGCTTTTCGAGCTTACTTCTCACCACACTCCGCGGCGCAAGCCGGTCGAGATTGGTCACGCCGATATTCCGTGTGATCGTCTGGGTAGCGAGGATGCCCTGAATGCGCCGCTCTTCCGGAATGAAGCCTATGCCATTTCTTATAGACGCGCGCACCGAAGGAACCCAGGGCTTGCCCATGTAACGGATCATTCCCTTGTCGTACGGGTCAATCCCATACAGCGCACGGACAAGCTCGGTTCGGCCTGAACCTACGAGCCCTCCGATGCCCAGCACTTCGCCCTCATGCAGCGTAAAGCTGATATCGGAGAATTTTCCCACAGAGGTGAGCCCCTCGACTTCCAGGACTGGCTTTTTCCCTTCGATTTTGGGAAGATGGTGGTGCACCGCGTTTTCCTCGAGCCGATGCCCAATCATGAGCCTGATAATTTCAGCCGGACTGATCTGTTCTTTTTCAAGCACGGACACAAGCCGGCCGTCGCGAAGTACGGTCACTCGATCGGAGAGCGCGTACACCTCCTCCATCCGGTGCGAAATATAGAGGACGCTGATACCCTCCGCTTTCAATGTCTGAATGATTTTAAAAAGCATTTCGACTTCGGTGCGCGTAAGAGAGCTCGTCGGCTCATCCATGATCATGAGCGAAGCGTTTCCGGAGAGAGCCTTGAGGATTTCAACGAGCTGACGTTGCGCGATGCTGATATTGTCGATAATGTCGGTCGGCTTGAGTGGAAAATTGTATCGATCAATCAGATCCTGCGCCATCGCGTTCATCTTTCTTCTATTGATGATGCGCGTGCGCGGGAACAGAGGTTCTCGTGACAGGAAAATATTTTGTGCCACCGTCATGCCGGGTATGAGACTCAGTTCCTGATAGATGACAGCAATACCAAGACTTTCGGCGTATTTTCTCGAATATTGGAGCGGTAGCGCCTGGCCGTTGAAGATGATGTCTCCCGCATTGCGCCCCGTCGCGCCAGTGATAATCTTGATGAGCGTCGATTTTCCAGCTCCATTTTCGCCTACCAGCGAATGAACCTCTCCTCTCTTCACCGAGAAATCGACGTCGTCGAGCACGATAGGCCCGTTGTAAGACTTTACGATATGCCTGCACTCAAGGAGGATGTCGCTTTTATCTGTCGTTTGCATTACTGTCCCTCCTTTCACGCAGACGGCTGCGCGGTCGATTCCGCAAGCTTCTTCAGCTTGGATTTCGCAGTAATCCGGTCTGAAACCTTTTTCTGCCACACATCGAGAATAACCGTCACCACAATAATGCCGCCTATAACGATCGGCTGCACCCACGGAGAGATCCCGAGCTTCAGAATGCCGTTTTTAATCAGTGCCAGGAACACCGCGCCGATCATGGTGCCCCAGATATCGCCTGACCCGCCGGTAAATGTTGTCCCCCCAAGCACCACTGACGCGATGACGTCCATCTCCTGTCCTAAACCGAGCTCCGGCATGGCTGTCATCATACGGGAAGAAATGAAGATCGCCGCGACGGACGCGCATAAACCGGAAAACACATAGACCCCGAACACGGTCTTCTCGGTGTTGATTCCCGATAGCTTCGCGGCGACTGGGTTTGCTCCGGACGCATAGATATTGGTACCGGTCCGTGTATGCTTGAGAAACAGCTGCGTCGCCACGCCCAAAATGATGAAGGCGATAGTCGTGCGGTAGATTCCCCCAAAGGTCTGGCTTCCGAACCAGAGATATGTCTCGTTCTGGATATAGACATTCTGGACGAATCCCATCGAGTCCTTAACCGCGATGACAAGCGCGATACCGCTCAGGATGCTTTTAGTGCCAAGCGTCACGATGAATTCAGGCAATTTGAACTTGGTAATGAAAAAACCATTGAACGCGCCGGCCAGCACGCCGACCAGCAGCGTGATAGGCACGAAGACTGCGACAGGAAGCTTTGTGTACGAAATGAAATTGATGCTCACCATGGCTGTGACGGCGATCACGGCTCCAATCGACATATCAATGCCTGCCGTCAGCATGACCAACGTAAAACCTATTGCAACAATTCCCGTCTGAGCCGCTTCCTGCAGCATTTTCATCAGGTTACCCGTGCTCAGGAACAGAGGATTGATTAATGTAATGAGCGCAGAGAGTATGATCATGAGCGCCAGCAGAACCAGCCGTCGGACAACATGACCTGACACGTCAGACCTCCATGTATTGGAACAGATGCGGGTATGAAAGCGGCAGGGCATCTCGCCCTGCCGCCCGGATCAGCATTGTGCTTACCAGCGATCTTCCTTCGGGATCTGGCCGACGGTCTCCTTCGTCGCTGCAAACGGCGGGATCTGGATAACCTTGGTCTCGGGATCCTTGGAAGGCCCGAGGTGCTTGGTAAGGCGTTCCATGAGCATTTCGGCGATCAGGGTACCTTGCGCGAAGCAGTTGTTGTAGGCGGTTCCGGCAATTTTGCCCTGCTCGATCAGCTCGAGCGTGCTCTTCTGCCCATTGGCACCCCAAATTTTGATTTCCTTGAGCCTTCCGGCAGCCTCCGCGGCGATCATCGCGCCTTCGGCCATGTTGTCGTTCACCGCAAAGACACCATCAAGCTGCTTGAAAGACTGAAGGAAGCTGTTCATGATCGTGATGGCGATTTCCTTTTTCCAGCCTTCTGCACTCTGCGCAGCGACAATCTTGATGTTCGGATAGAGCTCTGCCATTGCCTGCCTGAAGCCTTTTTCGCGGTTCACGCCGAGCAATGCTCCCGGGGGCGACTGGATAATTGCGACGTTACCCTTGCCGCCAAGCTGCTTGCCCATTTCCTTGCCTACCAGGTAGCCGGCGCTGATATCGGCCATCTGGACGCTGGCTGTATGCTTCTGCAGCGTCGCGAGGTTCACCGTTATAACGATGATGCCCTTGCTCTCAGCCGCCTTGACCGAAGCGGACAATGCCGCCGCGTCTTGAGCCTGCAGCACGATGGCGTCATATTTCTGATTGATAACATCATCGATGAAGGAAACCTGAAGGTCCGCGCGCAGCTGAGGGTCAAACGACTGCACCTTGACATTCGGGTATTTGCGGAATACACGCATCATGCCTTCGAGCCATGCATTGGTATTGGGTTGACCGATGCTGGTCGGGATGTACGCGATTTTGAAGGTCTCTGCGGCCTGGGCTCCGGCGAAACTGATCAGCACAAGGCAGAGAATGAGGGCAATACTTGACGTTCGTTTCATGAACAAGCCTCCTGAACATGGAATGATCGAATAGTGATCTAATACTGATCGCTATATGAGCAATTGTAACCCTGAATCCCTGAGAACGCAAGAGCAAAATTTCAAATACTTATCATTTTTACGGCAATTATTGAAAAAATTCGCTCAAAAAGATAGAAATATTTGTATATTGATCATTTACATGATCATTTTCTCATGCAAGAACAACCTCGATACCCATCGCCTCAAGCCCTTCGATATATTCCCTGGGACAGCCGGTATCGGTAATGACCATGTCGACTTTATCAAGCGACGCCGAAATGAAATGCGCCACTTTGCCCATCTTGGAAGAATCCGCAAGTACAACGACCTTCCCATGGGTATGCTCAATCATCGCCTGATTGATGCTGCATTCCTGGTAGACGCTGGTAGTCAATCCTTTTTCCAGGCTCAACCCGTTAGTACCCAAGAACGTATGGTCCGAATAGATAGAACGAATGGCATTGAGCGCAAATTCGCCCACAAGCGATTGAGATTGCTCGCGGTATTCGCCCCCCAGAATCATGAGTTCCACTTCGGGGCTGTGCTCGACGCCGATCGCAGCGGCGTTATTGGTGATGATCTTGACTCGGCGTCCTTTGAGCGCTTTGAGAAAACAAAGCGTGGTCGACCCAGAATTCATGAAGAGAATGTCACCATCGGCCACCATGCTGGCCGCTCTCGCAGCGATGCGCATTTTTTCTTCTATATTTAATACATCTTTTTCTCTCAAGCTCTTTTCCGTTATGGCATCGGTATCGAATGTGACCGAGACAGCGCTGCCATGCCGCCTCATGATCGAGCCTTCCGCCGCCAGGTGGTCCAGGTCGCGCCGCACCGTAATAGCCGATACATCAAGAGCTCTGCTGAGATCTTCGACACTCATGATACCGGCATGGTTAACCATTTCGACAATCCTGAGCCTGCGCTTGAATACTGCCGCATTTGACGCCATGTGCACCTTCCTTCCGCAGCTGACCTTTGCTGACTTTTAGTCCGTCAATTCAATCATACAATCATTTTAGCTGCCTGTAAATGATAAAATTTTGATTAATTTTACTATTCAGCCTGTACAAAACGATCATTTCAATCATATAATGAAACAATGGAAGCACACGAACCGGCAATCATCGTACTTGATACCGGAACGACAAGCATGAGAGCCGCGCTGTTTGACGCGGCAGGTCAGGTCCTACATGTAGCTCGAAGAGACAATCCCCCTCGATATTATCCCGACGGCCGGGTCGAACAGAATCCCGAGACCTGGAAACACTGCCTGTTCTCTCTGCTCAGGGAAGCCCAGGAACGCGCCAAAGCCGAGTCTTTGACGGTCTCAGCGCTCTCTCTTACGTCACAACGTTCCTCTGTCATTCCGCTCGACAAAGATGGAAGACCCCTACATGACGCTCTCATGTGGCAGGACATCCGTACCGATCCCATGTGTGCTGCCATGAAAGAAGCGGAGCCAGAAGTCTATCGGCGATGTGGGCTGAGGATTACCTCGGTTTTTTCTGCCATCAAGATGCGGTGGTTCAAGATCGAGCGCCCTGAAATCTACCGTCAGACCTGGAAAATGGCGGGAATCCAGGATTATCTTCTCTTTCTTTTGACTGGCAGGCTGATCACGGATCGATCACTCGCAAGCCGCACCAATCTTTTCGATCTGGAACGTCGAGATTGGAGTGACGAGCTTATCGCGCGCTTCGGTGTGGATCGCTCGCTGCTCTGCGACCTTATCGATCCGGGTTCGACCGCGGGTCTGCTCTCGCGCGATGCCGCTGAGGCGACAGGAATTCCAGCCAGTGTCCCTGTCATTTCGGCAGGAGGTGATCAGCAGTGCGCGGCTCTTGGCCTCGGACTTCTTGATACCGATACCATCATCGTCAACACTGGCACTGGTGCCTATGCGATTGGCCTGAGCAATAACCCTGTTCATGACCCTGCCATGCGCATTTACTGCAATGTATATGCCCTTCCATCGCTTTACATCACCGAAGCGCAGATGTTGACCGCGGGCGTGTTGTACCGCTGGTTCCGGGACCAATTCTATGCACCACCAGATCCTCATGAGGAGCCGTTTGCGCGGATCAATCGAGAAATCCTTGCTTCTCCACCCGGAGCGCGGGGAGTAATCCTCTTGCCCCATTTCAAGGGAGCAGCCGCGCCGTACTGGAATCCGAGGGCGAAGGGTCATTTTTTGAATCTCGATCTATCAACAACCCGTGGCGATATGGCCCGTGCGATACTGGAAGGCATTGCGCTCGACCTTGCCGAAATTGTGGCACTGCTGGAAGAGGCTAGCGGTCAGGCTCGTCAGGTGCTGCTTTCTGGTGGTCTCACTGCCATAGATGAATTCGTCCAAATCTGTGCAGACAGTTTTGCGCGACCGGTAGAAAAAAGCCGCGACTGCGAAGCCACCGCTCTCGGCGCATGGATCAGCGCCGCAACGGCGATCGGCCTGTTTTCTTCCTGCCGTGAAGCCCACACGCAAGCGGTCGCGAAAACACCGAAGCAGCGAGTCCTTCCTGACTCCGAGCGGATGGCGATATACCAAAAAGCGCGCAAAGAACGCAAAAAGCTCTACGCGGCACTCGCAGCCATACCGCCCGAAGAGACAGGTTAACAATGACTGCTGCTGCCTATGAATCGGGAGTATACTCTATTATATGGAAATGCCGCTTGAAACCCTGCTGACGAAGGATGCGTTCGAGCATTTGACCGCGAAAGACCGGGAAACACTGGCTCAGCTCCTAGCCCGCCTCGATGCCGCGGAGAAGGTATGTGTGATGATCGATAGAAGCCTTTCTCCCGCCCAGCGGGCAGAAGCGATGCGCGCACGCCAGGAAAGAACCGGTGGAGGGTATTCGATACCCCGCTCAGCCCCGCAGATCCATTGGTGGGACGTGCGCGCCGCGGTTAACGCGTGGAAGGCCCTCGTTCAATCGAGTACCAATCGGGCCGCAACGAAGGCGTAGCCGTTCTCCAGGTAGAATTCTTTCACAGCCAGATGATCGAAGATCTTGGCTGGCACGTCCTCGCGGACCAGGTACCCTATATCGATCGAGAAGGAAGACCCAAAATAGAAATGAAGCCCGGCTCGTGCGGTAATTCCACTTCTGATCCTGCCACCGAGCCCATAGTACGATGCGAGATAGTTCGAGAATCCCGCGTCCTGGTTTGTCGAGGGGAAGTGGAAATAGAATGCGGGCCCAGCACCAATGTAGGGTTTGACAAAGCCTAGGGGAATGGTGAGATTGAAGGTAAGCGGGGCATAGATCAGCGACTCGTAATAAGTCCAGTCGGCTTTCTGAACCCCCGCGGCCGAAGGATCGGTGTTTTTCAGCGTTGTCCACGAGACAGGCCCGAACCAGGCGTTGCTGCTGTCCTTCCCGTAGTAGATGTCACCAAAATACACGACATCCGCTCCTACCGAAAACCAGCGGTTCACCGCGAAGCTGACCGTGCCGCCATAAAGCGTGTCCTTGATCGACCACTGGGCAATGGTATCAGTCATGTTCGGGCTCAATCCCATGAAACCCACCGAGGCGTAGGTCGCCGCGGGCGCAGCCCAGAGCCCAACACCGGCACTCATGACGAACAATACTACAAGGGCCGTGATGCTCAATTTTCGCATAATTCCTCCTTCTTCGCTAATGCATACGCAACTTCCTCGAGAGACGCTGCTTCACAATCTACAATTCTCAGAGAATGGCGCGCAAGCACATCGCTGTCCTTCATGCCGGACCCTGTGAGAACCGCGACAACCCGGTCTTCCTTTTTCAGCGCGCCGGATTGCCGAAGACTGCGCAGCGCGGGCAGCACAGTCGCGCTCGCAGGTTCGACAAAAAAGCCTGCGCGCGCGAAAAGGCGCTGAGCTTCGAGGATCTCCTCCTCCGCGGCATCAGCCGCCAGCCAGCCGTACTCATATGCTTTGGCGATAATTTCATCACCTCCGGGGGGACGGCCCGAGGAGAGCGCTTCCGCGACCGTCGTGAAATTGGTAAATGGCACCATGGTACGCCGTCCAGTACGGATCGCGGTGACCAAGGGACTGTTGGCGGCGGCCTGAACAACGATCATGCGGGGAAGCGTTCGGATGAGCCCTGCCGCGTAAAGCTCGCGGAATCCTTTAAATATTCCTCGTATATGACCGCAGGCTGAGGTGGGAACCGCGACAAAATCCGGCACTCCACCTCCCAGCTGCTCGTATAGTTCGAACGCTTCGACCTTGTACCCCTCCACACGAAGCGGGCCGTTTCCTGACACAATGCGCAATCCCAGTCGATTCGCGAGGCCGAGTACCCTGGTTTTCATTTCGGCGTAATCCGACCCATGAACGCGTATTACGGCAGCGCCGTGCACCGCCATCGCGAGCACCTTTTCCTTCGGGGTAAAATCAGGAAGAAACACGAGCACCCCGATCCCTGCCCGTGCACCATACGCGGCCATCGACTGGCCCATGTTGCCGGTCGAGATCGTCGCGGTCAGCGGTTCTCCGAGAGAGGCAGCCATCATGGCGCAGGTGAGCGAACCGCGGTCCTTGAAGCTCCACGTTGGATTCACCGTTTCATTCTTCAGGAGAAGGTTGTCCAGCCCAGCCCATTTTTTTAGAAACGAACCCGCATCGACGAGGGGAGACATGCCTTCTCCAAGCGAAAATTCGGGCATCACTTTCTTGAAGGGTAAAAATGCCGCCCAGCGGGCGACTACCCATGATTCGGCGGGGCGAGGACGCGCTTGTTCAATTTCAGGAATCACGACTTCGAGCGACTCACCGTTTTCGGCAAATTCCTCGATGCGCGTAAACGGATATTCGTCGCCCGATTGGGTTGCACGAAGAACCGGTTCCACCGGTGACCTCCACGATTCCAGATCGGCACGCTCATGCATCTGTGACGATAACCGCGACCATGCGTAAGGCTTCCGATCCGGTGTTCTCGATGCTATGGGTCGCTCCGCCGTTTGTGATGACGGTATCGCCGGCATGCACCTCTACCGGCGTGCCATTGTCATCCACAAGCCCTTTTCCATCCAGAATAAGGAAATATTCGGTCTCATTCGTGTGATCGTGCCGCCCGATGCTCGCGCCTGGGGGAATGACGATTTCCGCGAGCACCCGCAGATGCTGCTGCAGCGAGCGGCCGCCGACCATGGTGAGCGTACACTCGCCGTTGCCTCCGCGCATGCGCGGCCGGATTTCCTGTTCCATATCGCTTCTTCTGATAACCATATGCTCCTCCCGTACCCTGTTTGCACGCTGATTTCTTCCGACGCGCCGGTACGCCACGCTGAATTTGAGTATACACTACCGCAGTGGCGAATAAAGCGGAAATCGAAGAGTTGACGACAACTTTTCAGCACAGATACAGTAAACATAGAAGCGTACAAGGAGACAGACCATGAAGCGAAAGCGAGTATTTGCTGCTCTAGCCATCATGCTGTTGACCACGGTCAGCGGCTTTGCCCAGTCTGGCACTACACCCGCGACCATCGGCATGTGGAATCGCGGCGTGTTCAATCTGTATGTCAACGATGGAACCACCAGCGTCGGTCCAAACTGGATGGGGTATTCAGAACCACAGGGAGCCTATAACGGTCTAACGCTCTTCTATGTCGCGAAAGATGTAAGCTGGACAATGACTGCCGAATGGGAAGGCGATTGGACAAAAGTCGATTTCACCAAGACGACATTGAGCGAATTCAGCGGTTCGTACCGAATGTTCAACGGATTTGCCAGGCTTACCGCTGGCAAGGTGCGGTCCGATGGTGGATTCCGGTTTGCCAATTTTGACACCGCCGGCTTTTCCACGAGAATCGCCAACGGAAAGACTGGAATTCTGCTCACCCTTCACCCGGCGGCGAATTTTTCAATCGGAACGTTCTTGCCTGTGCCCGTTGCAAGCCAGTCGGCGACGACCACCTATACCCGCATGAATTTCGGTATTTCATGGGAAATTCCCAAAATAGTCATCCTGAAGACCTCCTACCGATTGGAGCCGATCGATCCCGCAAGCACGGATCCGCGTGACAAGAGCAAGGAATTCGCAATCGGCGCACAGCTCATCGCGGTGCCGAATTTTCTCTTGACCATGGGGTACCGCTGGTTCGATCTGGCGGACGAACATGACCTGTTCCTCGACACCTCATGGCGGCTTCCATTCTGGCGCTTCAACGCGTTTGGATATCTGAGCCTGCAGTCTGGAATCGACCAGGGTTTCAAAATCAATATTGAGCACTCGATCGGAACTTCTCCTTTCGTGCTTGGGGCCTCGCTGTCTTGGGGAACAAAGCCCGAACTCTGGTGGCTCAATGGATGGAACGGCAATCCCTATATCAGATATGACTTTGGGGGTTCGTCGGTACAGCTTGGCATGGACTTCTCATATGCCACATCATTCATCTATCGGGTGCAGCTGGCGTATACGATCGGCTTCTAGGTTCGCAAGAGTAAGAGTAGGCGCGATGTTGAAGCATTGGGACAGTATCGCGCGTTCTCCTTTTGGAGATGTCCGAATTGTTTTTTCTTGACTGGCCGGAACGGCCAGGCTACGCTTAGAGGAAAATAATAAAAAGGTCGTCTCCCATATAAAGTTTTTTGAATATATATTTTCCTCAAAAGGAGACCGACATGAGGAGCACTGTACTTCTCGGCATGCTTCGGAGCGCGGCTCTCATCGCGCGAAAGGGATTCATCGTATTGTGCCTGCTTTGCGAGATATTCCTTCTCGCGGGATCTATCGGATGCAATGCGCTGCACCGCGCCAACGGAGCGCAGCTGGAAATCCGGCTCAGCATGGACAGAAACGCCAGAACACTGGCACCTGTCATCGATCTTGATATCGTATCATACGACATCCATGGAAGCGGGCCGAACAATGCGTCATTCGATATCGAACAGGTAAACCGCGCAAGCTATGTCCTGACTGATCTGATTCCCGGCGAATGGACCATCTTTGCCGAAGGTAGAAATGCCGAAGGCAAGATCATGGTACGCTCGCCGGTGGAAACCGTCACGCTTTCGATCGGAGAAAAAGAGTCGGTCTCCCTGCTCTGTGTACCGCTTTCAGGATACGGGATGCTCAACTTGTCGCTGAGCTGGCCGACTGAAGCCCTGATCCAGCCGCAGATCGAGGCGACACTGACGCCGTTCGGTCAGGATCCAATCCCTCTCGCGTTTGCGATTGAAGGAAACAGCGCCCAATGGAATAGCGATCCAGCCACAGGGATCGCGACGGGCTGCTATACCCTCAGTCTGATTTTGCGCGACGCCGCGCGGCCGGACACACCGTTATGGACCAAGGTAGAGACTGTCATGATCTACAAGGACGCGACGACCGCCGCCAGCTGGCCGCTGACCCTTCAGGAAGTGGATAGTTCGGGATTTCCAGTCCTCGTCCTGGGCGTAAAGTCCGATACGAAGTCGCCAATTCATGTCGATCTGGCGGGAGGCTCCACAGAACTGAGGGCAGGATCGCTCATGACAGTGGCGGCCACTGGGCAGCCGGCGCCAGACTCCTGGCGATGGTATCTTGATGGAAGCGTGATACAATGGGCAAATAGCTCCTCCTTGGCATTGGGGGATACGCTAAAGCCGGGAAGCAGCCATGCGCTGACCGCGATCGGCACTAAAGGAGACAGCGCGGGATCGGCCGAGTTGCGGTTTCGAATCAGAACCGTGAGCGTGAGCACATTGGCAGGTTCTGGAACCGCGGGGGCGGCAGATGGTATTGGTGCTTCCGCCCAGTTCTTCATGCCGCAGGGCGTCGCGGTCGATGGGGCGGGTGTGGTGTATGTGGCGGATACTGGCAATCACAAGATTCGGAAGATTGAAGCGAATGGGATCGTGAGTACGATTGCGGGGTCTGGGTTGCAAGGGTCAACTGAGGGGACGGCAACAGTAGCAAGATTTTGCTTTCCAAGCGACCTCGTTATCAGCGCCGCGGGCACCGTCTATGTCGCAGATACAGAAAATCACAAAATACGCAAAATATCGCCGGAGGGAGTGGTGAGTACGCTTGCCGGTAGCGGCACCGCGGGCGACCTCGACGGAACCGGCGCCGCCGCGCGATTCAATCGTCCCAGCGGTATCGCGATAGACGCGAGCGGTGTGCTCTACATCGCCGACACAGGAAATCACAAAATAAAGAAGATTACCCCCGAGGGAGTTGTCACCACAATTGCCGGCTCGGTTTCGGGATACGAGGATGGCCCTCTGCTTTCCGCCCGCTTTTCCCAACCAGCCGATATCGCCATCGATTCATCAGGCGCGCTCATTGTTGTCGATACCGGCAACCATCGCATTCGAAAAATCCAGTCGGGACAGGTTACGACCGTCGCCGGTTCGGGCGGGATCGGCACCACTGATGGTTCCGCGCTGCAGGCGACATTCCAGTATCCATCCGGAATTGCCATTGATAGCGAGGGCTGTCTCTATGTGTCCGATTCGGACAATAATATGATTAGGAAAATTTCTCCTGCCGGCACCGTCATCACGCTTGCGGGAACGGTCTCTGCGGGCTACGCAGACGGCCTTTCCGCTCACGCATCTTTTAGCTGCCCGGCACGTATTGCAGTCACTACACAGGGAACGCTCGTTATTGCCGATTCAAATAACCACGTCATACGGGCTATTTCACAGTGAGG
Organism: Spirochaetota bacterium; assembly: GCA_029265255.1. The sequence continues at coordinate 135,867 of JAJUJQ010000002.1, read as the reverse complement.
CTGTGCGGGGGCGCCGCTCCCGCCTGCCTTGTGCAATCACGTTGCCGCCTCGTATTCCTGGGTGATATAATCGATCCAACAATGCCGCACTACCCACACGCTTCATCGCGACACATCATACCTTTCATCAATCGCATGCTTCACTGGTTCGTTGTCGGCTTGGGAACCACCGTCATGTCGCTGATGATGCTTTCCAAAGGCGCTACGCTCCAAACCTTGGGACTGATCAGCGCGCTCTATTCAGCATGCATTGTCGTGTTCGAGTTTCCCTCAGGCGTTCTGGCCGATGTCGCGGGCCAGAAGAAAATATATGTGTGGTCAATATGCCTTTCTATATTGGGATATGGGATTATCGCAGCCGCCAACCGGATCCCCCTCTTGTGTGTGGGCTTCGCCGTCGCAGGCATCGCACGCGCGTTCTCTTCCGGCTCCGTTGAAGCGCTGTTCATCAATACCTATATTCAGAAAGAAGGCAAGGACCGTCTTCATCGCCTTATCAGCGTCATGAACAGCGGTGAGATCATCGGTCTTGCGACGGGCGCGCTGCTTGGCGGCCTGATCCCCATGATCTGGGCCGCTAGGTTTCCGAATCAAAATCGATACCACGGCAATCTATTTATGCAGATCGTGGTGCTTTTTGCGCTGCTGTTCTTTATGATATTCTGCGTCAGGGAAGAAGCGCCCATCGACCGCCGCATGCCGCGCCTCGCCGACCATGTGCGAGCTTCCATGAAGATCGCATTCAGCAACCGAAGCATTCTCCTCATGGTGGCTGGCTCGATGCTTTGGGGATTCACCTTCAACGCCGTGGAAGTTTTCTGGCAGCCCAGACTGCAGTCAATTCTCGGATCCGACGCGAAAACCTGGATATTCGGCACGATCAACAGCGGCTATTTTCTCGCTTCGCTCGTCGGCGTTATGTTCATCAATCTTATATTGAAAAGAAAAAGAATACAGCATTCCGCGCTGATCATGCTCTCACGAATGGCCACGGGTTTGGGCATCGCGGCGCTTTCTTTTCAAAACCGCACCCTGCCCTTTGCGACAGTATATCTCTTGCTCTTCATGATGAATGGCATGATGACCATTCCTGAAGGGACCATTCTCAATACGTTACTGCCGCCTGATCAGCGCTCGTCTCTGCTTTCTTTCACTTCTCTCATGCTCCAGCTGGGAGGGATTATCGGGGCAGTGCTTTTCAGCCGGCTGGTGGGAATCTTGCGAATTCAGGGAATCTGGCTCCTCGCAGGAATAATTTTCAGTCTGTCAGGGTTCTTGTACCTGTACGTGCGGGTCCCGCAGGAACAGCCTCCTTCTGTTTCGTCTTGACACAGCGGCTGAGATTTCTTACATTTCATTATATATAAAGTTTTCCTAATATTATAGTAATGTGGAGAAAAACATGCCTACCAGAAAGGCATCGCTTCCTCTTCTGTTTTCGGTCGTGTTCATGGATATGGTCGGATTCGGCTTCATCATTCCATTGATTCCCGACTACATCGCAAAATTTGGCGGCGCTCCTGCGCTTGCGGGACTTCTCCAGGCGACCTACGCAATTGGACAGTTCTTTGCTGCCCCTATTGTCGGCAGGCTTTCAGACAGATTCGGTAGGAAGCCCTTGTTTCTATTTTCCATAGGCGGGACCTTCCTTTCTCTGGTTCTCCTGGGCTTTGCCCCATCCTTGGGCATTCTATTTCTCTCACGAATCCTCGATGGGCTTACAGGGGGCAACATCACCGTTGCGCAATCCTATATTGTCGATATTACTGATAGTCGCAACAGAGCAAGAGGGCTCGGGTTGATCGGCATGGCCTTCGGGCTGGGGTTCATCATCGGTCCACTTTTTGGCGGCTTGCTTTCCCGGTTCGGCATTGCGGTGCCGGCATTTGTTGCCGCTGGCATTGCCTTCATGAACCTCATTCTGATTACCTTCGTACTCCCCGAGAGCCTCACCAAGGAACGAAAAGAAGAACTCGCAAGGAATCCGCGAAGTGCCTTTTCAGCGCGAGTACTTTTAGAGACACTCCGCCGCCGCGGCACCGGTCCCGTGCTCCACATGACCATCGTCTATTCGTTCGCGTTCGCGCTTTTTGAAAGTATGTTCGCCATTTTTGCCTCCGCGGCGTTGGGTCTGGACAGCACTACTCGCGGTCTTCTTCTAGCTTATGTGGGATTGCTGGTTGCGTTTGTTCAGGGCGGGATGGTCGGTTTGCTGGCGAAGCGGTTCGATGAGCGTGCGCTCGCGGTAGCTGGAATCTCCCTAGCTGCGGCTGGATTGCTGCTGTACGCGCTGTCCCCCTCGCTTCGAATCCTTGTGATTGCCCTGCTGCCGCTCAGCATCGGTTCAGGCATCGGAAGTACCATGCTCAGGACGCTGCTGACCAAAAGCGTGCCACATGAAGCCTCCGGAGGAACCCTTGGCATTGCAAGTTCGGTAGAGAGCCTGGCGAGAATCGCCGGGCCCCTTGCAGGCGGCTCGCTGCTCGGCTTTCTTGGTCCGCGCATGCCGGGGATCGTTGCGGGCATCCTTGCTGGGTACACTGCCTGGCTTGGCTATCGTTTTCTTCTCAAAGAGGATTGCCTGGCCGACGGGGCTGTGTCGTGTGGTGAAACAATCAAAAGTGTATGAAGAAGCCCAGGTTCACCATTCATCCTCCCCTCACATCGGGTCCGAGAGCACGGTAATGCCAGGGAGTGAGAGGCGTTCCAGATAGAGCATAAATGCGCGGGGACCTGTCGAGACATGAAATCCGGCAGGAGCGTCCATTACCCAGTGCTTCTCCCGCTCGGAACAGACGATGGCATGCCCGCCGCACGCTACCGCCTGGCGCATGGCTTGCTGGAGGACGCACAATGCCAATCCCGCCTGGCGCGCTGAATCCGCTCCGTCAAACCCCGCCGGGCCTGCCCAGAGCAGAGTACCCGCGGACGCGACCAGCGATGCGGCTCGGATAAGCGCGGGGTCCATCGGTGCGGTATCCGGGCGCACCACGATACGCGACTCATCCTGCGGCCAGTTGGTGTGCATGTCGTGTCCAATGTCTTCGCGCAGCAGAATCATGGCATCCACCCGGGGGCGCAACGAGGCCATGGCCCCAACCTGCGCATCGACATCTTCATCGCAAAAGACAGCTATGAACGGACAAGCCGATTCCCGTAGTACCTTTTCCAGCAGGCCAAGCTCGCGAGCAATCATCGGCCCCGCCAGGCTCTGCTTCATCAGCCTCGGCAAGCCGATGACGCTCGCGTGGCGCCGGAAGCACACATTAAAGGCATCATTGACATATAAGCCGTCTCCCAGCCCGGCCAGCGCCCTGGCAAACGATTCGTCGTTGTCGGTTTCTCCGCTCGCGAATCGCAGGTTCTCGATCAGATTGATCCGATTCGGCACAATATCCCTGCGCGAGATGAGCAGCCCCGACGAACCGATGCTCGTCTCATGAAACACTACCGGCGCGCTGATGAGCTGTTCCAACATCGGTGCGAACGGCTTGAGGCTGTATTGCTCATAGACATCTTCGCGGCTTTGACTCGTCCCATTCAGGGCTCCCGGATCACCCCGATGCGAGAGCAAAATCGGTGTCGCTCCACGCTCGAGCAGCTCCGTCAATACCAGCCTGGTCAGCCCGACACGGCGCGTGGCTATCTCTTTCGGCTCGTCAATATTGAGATCAACCCGCACCAGCACCCGTTGCCCTCGCAAGGAGCCTGCCTGTTCGATCCCCCGTTTTCTGAGGCTTCGCTCCTGCTCGAGTGCTCGAAGCTTGCCGCTGATGAGCGTCCGGATACGCGCAGCCACCTCAGTAGGATTATCTGCATCTGCCACCGCGTCTCGCAGCGCGCGTGCCTGAATGAATGTCTCCGCGATCGGCGCGACGCCACGATAGATCGCTCCCGAATTGCCATCGATGGTGACCCGCTCGCCTTCCGAGAGCGCGACGCCGCCAGCTCCATAAAACCACACCCGCTTTTTCTCATAATCGATTTCGATGTCGCCGCAGCCCACGATACAAGGCTTGTTGAGCGCCATAGCGGTAATGGCCGCATGCGAGGTCCGCCCCGGATATACGGTCACAATCGCGCTTGCGAGATTGAGCAGTCTTACGTCGGCAGGTTTTGTGTTCACCGCGAACAGAATGACCGATTCGCGTTTTCTGTCTACCTGCTGAAGCCGTTCCGGCGTCAAGGCAAGGGATCCGGTAACCACGCCGCCGTTGATCGGCACCCCCACACTCAAGGGGGGAACCCATTGTCTGAAACGGAAATCGGCACGCGGCAATGCAATATTCCCGTTCGTCGCTTCCTCGATACGCTCAAGACGGCGGCTGAACTCCTCCAGGTCAATGAGGCGACGTTCAAGCAGATCGACTTCGCTGATAAGCCTCGCAAACGCGCCAAGCTTCGCGGCGCGCGCCTGCAGAAGGTACAGCACTCCGTCCTCAACCGTAAATTCGATATCGAGTTCCTGAAGATAGAATGCCCTAAGCCTTTCTCTGCATTCCTCAAGTTCTGCTACGAGATACGGCGCGAGTTCCTCGATGGGGCGCACGTCGGCGCTGCCGGAAACAACCTCCTCACCCTGCGCCATGGCCTTGAATTCACCAAAGAGGCAATCATCACCAGTAATAGGATTGCGGGTCAGAATGACACCGCTGCAGCTTCGGTCATTGAGATTGCCGAGCACCACTTTTTGAACGGTGACGGCGGTTTCTATGGACTCGGTTGAAGCGAGGGTATGGCTGTAATAGCGGGCCGCCTGAGAAGTTCGGGAATTGTAGACGAGCATGATCGCCTTAAGGAGCTGCTCTCTCGCATCGAGGAAGAATGTGTGTCCCAGAAGAGGGCGGAGCGCCTGCTCGAGACTTTCTTCCGTTATCTCTCCATCGGGAGGAATTGTCACGCCAGCCGCCATGGCGCAATTATGCAGGAACCGTCGATACAGCGTCCGCGCGAGCGCTGATCCATACCGCCTGGCGAGCGTCTCCAGAATGTGGGGTGTAAGCCCGACATTGATAACCGTCGCCATCATGCCAGGCATGCTCGCAAGCGACCCTGAGCGCACTGATACAAGAAGGGGGTCAATGGGGTCTCCGAGCCTCAAGCCGCATCGCTGTTCCAGATCCCCTAACGCGCAAAGCACCGCCTCGCGCGCTTTTTCATCGAGCATATCCCCATGCGGGGCCAGGTGCTCGCTGAATACCGCGTGGCTGATGATGAAGGCAGGAGGCACTCGCAATCCCAGCCCTGCCATATCGATAAGGCTGTTCCCCTTCCCGCCCAGATATGGTCTGAGCCAGCGCTGCACCGGCAACCATGTCTTCGCGATACCCCGCGCCGGATCCTGAGAAACCGAATGAGCGGCGCTGATATCCTCCCCCTCAGCGCTGTCAGCGCACCACGCATAGAGCTGGTACTCGCCGAATTGCTTCCCAAGCGTGGATGCCACCGCAAAACGCATCTTCTCCACAAACTCACTCAGCACATGGATCAGCGTGCGCCGAATGAAGTTGTTGAAAAACCTCGTCCTAATCGCGAGTACTTTGGAGGTAGGTACGCCATAGTCCTCAAGCGCCTGATTAAGAGGACCATTCATTACTCCGATAATCGAATCCTGCACATAGCGCTGAACCTGGCCGGAAATAGCCTCCAGAATGCGTTTGAATTTCACAAGATCCGGAATGGCAGACTCGCGAAAATCTTCGAGCTCCGCGAGAAACTGTTCCGCGTGCTCTATTTCGAGCCCCTTCACGCTGGATATCGATAGCAGGGCTCTGAGCACCTCGATGGCTTCATGAAGGTTCCGAGGCGTCACTTCCGCGTAGTGATTGTTCGTCAGATCGTTCGAGACAAGAAACACAAGGCGCCCGAGCCCGAGATCGAGCAGGATGAACTCATACAGATCAATCCGCCCCTCGTAATAGGATTGTTTCAGATACCGTTTGACACTTCCAAGCCTTTTGAGCGCATCGAGCTCGTGCTCCGGATCCTCGAGCGAACGAGGTTCCAGTACCTCGAGCAGGCTCTCTACTTCCGCGCGCAGAAAACAACGCTCGAACAGCTCCAGGTTGGAGCGCAGGGAACGCCGTACCGAAGCCATATCCCCTTCTTCGTAATCCCAGAGATAGCTGAGCCGTTTCAGCAAATCCCGCGCCAGATCGATGCATTCCGGGTCTTCGTCTTCGATATTAAACTGATACGCTACCGCGCCATAACCGGCAGCGGTCATTGGCTGCGGATTGTGATGCTCGACAAGCTCCAAGTAGGGTACAAGGTACTGTGTCAGGATACGCGGCGAGAGCCTGCGGTGCACCTCCTTTCGCAGGTCGCCAGCGAAACCCCGCAGCGGATCGTCGAACGTGCGATTCTCCTCAAAGGCTTCCGCGTCCGCGCGGATACGCTCGATCATCTCCTCGGCATCCTGGCGAACAGGAAATTTTTTGACCACCTCGCGTGCGAAGTACAGGTAGCTGCTCGATGGCTGCCGCGAGGCCGAAAGCATCTTACGAGTTTTCTGCTCTATTTCTGTATGAATGCGCTCGACATCGCTTTTGCGGGTACGCATGTCCGGAATGGAGGGATCCGTGCCGATCAGGCGCAGATGTACGAGCAATTCGATGAGTAACCGAACCTGTGCTTCCTCACAAGGCTCCCGCTCAATGCGCTCAAGGTGTGCCAGAATCGCTTCCCAGGTATTCAGGACCGCATGTTTTTCATTGCCGCGCTTCCCGGAACTCATGACGCCAGTATCGGAGAGGCGGCGCGAAGGTGTCAATGCGTGATGCTCGGCCGGGCCGGGCTTTGCCCGATGAATGCTGACGCATTTTATAGAGGGCGTTCGGTTCGCCGCTATAAATTTGAAATAAACTGCAGTGGCAAAGCTTCCAAAAATTGTTTAGCAAAGTGTTTATTATTGGACTACCCAGTTTGGCTTAGGAGACAATAATTTATAGTGCTCCCCTGTGATGATTTTCTAACTGGGTCGAGAGAGGATGCAATCAAAGGGCTGGTTTCGCCATCCAATACATGGTCTTGCATGCTTTAGCATGCTTTATTTTCTTTATAAATCTCAGAGATTCACGATGGAGCAGCTTGTACCGGCCAGGCGCAACGCGGACAACAGCTATACCTGGGCGGTCGATTCTGACCGCATTGACAGTCATACACTCGCAATAGAGGGTAGTCTTGTTTTGCCTGTTTTTCAGCAAGGGTTCATTCAGCTGGGAGGCGGGTACCGCGTGAGTTGGACGGCGTATGAAAAAGGAAGCCGCGGCTATCAAGGGAGACTGGTGTTTCGCATAGCCTATGCCATTAATGGCTTGTAAAAAAGAGTTTTTGCAATCGGTATAGAGTTCCCCTATAATCAAAAATAGATATGGGCAAACATCTCATCGCCCTCCTCTTTGGGTCTGTTTTCATAATCGCGCTCGCGTTCCTCGGCATTCAGCGTGCCTATGTTCCGCCTCGCGGCGCGGTTCAGGTTGAGCCTGAGACATCGGTGACCTTCCCATCGGGCACCGCGACCGGCTTCTCGAGCTCATGGTACGTGGGGGGCATCAAAAATCGAGATTTTTCGACTGGAATCTACACCGCTGCTATGAACCTTCGCATGCCCGCTGGTTGGGATGCGAAGCGCGAAACTGATGATTATATCCTTGTTTTCCCTTCGATTGACGGTAACGCGATCAGAGTCTTTCTCAATGGACAGTTCATCGGCAGCTCAGGAGATTTCGCGCGCGGAAATTCCAATATCTGGTACGCGGCCAAATTCATTTCTGTCCCCAGGCTGATGCTGACCGACCACAATACGATCACTGCGCAGATTCTTGGACTCTATGAAGCGGGCATTTCGCATCTGCCCTATCTGGTGCGCGTCTCGGCAAATAAATTCCATCTCGCCTGGCTCTCTTTTCTGACCAGGAGACTGGTCATTCTGCTGACGGGTTCGATTCTTGTCCTAGGCTTTATTCTGTTATTCACGCGCGTAGAGAAAACAGTCCTTTCAAATTCGCGGCTGATACTTGGTCTGGCCTCCTTTCTGACGGCACTTTTTCTTACGGATTTCATGAATCTGGAATATCTGCCCTTCACGCTGCTCGCCTTCAAGAAAATCGTTGTCATCGCGCGTCATGTTGCGTCGATTGTTTTTATGCTCGGATTTCTGCAGCTGATCGAACGCAAACTCAACTTTTTTTCAAGATTATTCATTGCCATTCAGATGCTGTGTTCGCTGGTACTCCTTTACCCTCCTACGGTTCATCTCCTCAAGCAATTCTATACCTTTACGTATCTTACGCTCATTCCAATGCCTCTGTACCTTCTATACCTGCTGTTCAATAAAGGCTTCAAAAAAAGGGCGTATTCCATTCTGCTCTGCGGTGTTGCCCTGGCTACGTTCGCAGGAGTGCGCGACGCGATTATACCGCTTCTGTATCCAGGCGCTACCTACTATTCACATTTCGGCTTCATGTTGCTCATCATCTCCGCGAGCTGGTTCATCGTTCTCGATGAACTGAACCATTTCCGACTCTTCATGCAGGAAAGGAGCAAATCCGAGCAATACCGAAAAGAAAGCCAGCAAGATCCGCTTACAGGTGTCTACAATCGATCCATGCTGGAGGCTGCCAGAAGCAATCTGCACTCGGATTATTCGATTATCATTATTGATATCGATGACCTGAAAGAGATAAATGATACATTCGGGCACCCGACCGGCGATTTTGTTCTGAGGAATCTCGCCTCACGCATTCAAAATCTTGTCCGATACGACGATCTGATCATCAGATATGGCGGCGACGAATTTCTTGCTATTCTTCCGCGCTGCTCTACCGAGAGACTGGTGCTGCTCGAGACTCGGTTCAGAGATGAGTTCGCGCGGACGCAGATACCCATGAGTGACGGGAGGGAGCTTGCGTATTCTGTCAGTGTAGGAAGTGCTCATGTCTCTTCGCTGGATAAGCCAAGTTTAAACGCGCTCGATGAGGCCATTATCCGGGCTGATACGCGAATGTACGATAATAAGCGGATGAAGAAGCGCGTCGAAGGATAAGAAAGCTGTATTCCTGTCTTGCGCGCCGTACCTTGTACAAAGTACAAATCATTCATCCTGAGGAGGAATTACATGCTCTATCTGCAGTCCATCATCCTCGGCATTGTGCAAGGCCTTGCTGAGTTCATCCCTGTTTCGAGTTCGGCGCATCTTGTTATCATTCCATGGCTCTTCGGATGGACAAATCCAGCGCTGACAAGCCTTACCTTTGATGTCGCCCTTCATCTCGGAACACTGCTGGCGGTTATTGTATTTTTCGCAGCGGACTGGGGTCGTCTCATCGCAGCGTGGTTCAGAAGCGTGACGCAGTTCAGCATTGATGATGATCCAGATCGGAAGATGGCATGGTACCTGGTGCTCGCCTGCATCCCAGGGGGCATATCAGGGGTTCTTCTCGAATCGAAGATAAGCGACACGTTCCATATACACCCTATCGCGAGAGGATCGATGATCTTCATGGCGGCCGCCATCGCGCTGCTCGCGGCGCTGCTGCTACTTGCCGATCGTCTCGCGCCACACCGAAAAACCTTCGGCCAAATAAGGGCGAAGGATGCGCTGGCCATCGGCCTCGCGCAAGCCTTTGCCGTCATTCCTGGTGTTTCCCGCTCCGGAGCGACCATCACCGCGGGCCTTGCGCTCGGCCTTGAGCGCGAGGCGGCCGCGCGGTTTTCATTTCTGCTCTCCGCGCCTATTATCGCGGGAGCAGGACTCAAGAGCCTCTACGATCTATTCAGCTATATCCGTTCTGGTCTGGTGTCCGGCGCTGAACTTGCCATTTTCCCGATCGGCTTTTTCGCAGCGGCCATCAGTGGGGTGCTCTGCATTAAATTCCTGCTCAATTATCTGAAAAAGCACTCAACGGCGGTATTCGTGTGGTACCGCGTGGCACTCGCCCTTCTTGTGCTCGCCGTGGCGCTGATTCGCGGCTGAAAGCCGCCGCGCGGGGACGCCGCGCCCCGCTGGACGGTTATGTCTGTGCCGCTGTCTACTTGCCGAATTCCATCCGCTCTATATCGGCCAGTGGGATGCTCAGCGAGCGGCCATCCCTGAGGATGATTTTGAGCGTTCCCGCCTGCGCGGCTTGCGTTGTGGTTGAGCCCCCAAAGAAATCACCTGGTGTGGCGCCTTTGGAGAGCTGGCGCGCGATCAGTGCGGGATCTGAAGCCAGCGCCGCCATATCCTGCGCGCTCAGGGCTTGGTCCCACAACGCCAATTCATCAATCATTCCTCCATAGCTGCCATAAGGCCTGTCATACGAAATGCTTCCCAGGAGAAAATCGACGTTGGGAACGACCATGGGATTGACCGGGCCTCTCGCCTCCAAGATACCGTCCATGTAGAGCTCAGCGCCCGACGCGGCTCGATAGATGACGCCCACATGATGCCAGCGACCGTCATTCACACTGCTTTTGGAAATGACGGTGGCATTTGTATAATAAAAGGTGACTTTGTCGGGCGCCCCATAGGCACCCCATCCCGCGTTGAGCAAAATATAATATCCATTCGATGAATACGCCTGATGCCTGCCCAATACGACCGATTCCCCCTTGTTGTATCCAGGAGCGGTTCGAATCCAGAAAGACAGGCTGAAATCCCCCGAAAATCCATATTTCCTGCCGAGGGAAACATAAGACTCATTCTGCGGCTTCAACTCAAGGCAATTGCCCGCGACACCATCCGGCCTCGATGATACCGCGGGCGGCAGCTGAATCAGCTCGCCAGTCACCGCGTTGGAAAATGCGTTCCCGGAAATCGTAAATGAGTAATACCCCAGCGGCGCTGGCAACGCGGCGACAAATCCACCCAACACCACTCCGCAGAGACACAAAAGCGCATACCGTTTCATCCTGTTCTCCTAGGTCCACCCCGCTGTGCGTTCCCGAAGTGGTCCATATTGCCTAATTATCGAGTATAGAAAGAAAATTATCAAATCGACTGTCTTGGGGCGCTCTTCCGCTTGCTGAAATGCGTAAGAGAACATCGCGTGCGCAGGCTCTCTAGGTTAGATATGAATTTTATAATATATTTCGCTTGTGATTATTCCAACCCGTTTCTATCAAGGCCCCTATAAAGCGATCGCGGTGCTTATTGTGTTGAGCATCTCCATCGCGGGATTCTTTGTTCCCGCCGCCGGCCTGGTTGTCATCGCAATGATGCTTCTTGCCCTCGCCATCAATACAAAAAAAAGCAGAGCGTTCTGTGCCTCGGTGTGCCCCAACGGGCGCGCGTTCTCCGCGGTGATGCCGCTCCGCAAAAGCGCGCAGGCACTTCCTCGCGCCATGGCTTCGAAGGAATTCCGCAGAGCGCTGTGTGGATTCATGCTCTTTTGCATGCTTTCCTTGACCATGCGCGCAGGAGGTACCGCAGCAAGTATTGGGCGCGTGTTCTGGATGCTGTACCTGGCTTCGGTTGGTATCAGTACCATCATGGGGCTATTCTTCAAGCCTCGAGCCTGGTGCGCGATCTGCCCGATGGGAACGCTGCAGGATACGATGAACGCGGCGCGCGCTCCGTCATTGAAATGAATTAGAAAAAATGAACGAGGCCCCCTTTCGGGAGCCTCGTGTGTGCCCAGAGGGGGACTTGAACCCCCATGCTTTCGCACTAGAACCTGAATCTAGCGTGTCTGCCAATTCCACCATCTGGGCAGGCGCAGGGGTATTTATAGCGCGCCAGGCGCGCGAGTGTCAAGCGCAAACCTTGGGGAGTCCTCGCAGCCAGACTCTCATGCTGCGTCGAATCGCCGGCGGATATCAGTGGCGCGGCGGCACCGCAAGGTTCGCATACTTTGTTGCGAATCTTTGAAAAAGGATTGAGAGCAAATCATGGTTCAGTGGAAAATAACTGGCGATCAGCCTATTATCAAATAATGAAATATGACGCAATGAAATTTCCTGCCAGCAGGTCTGAAAATCATGGGAGGGGCCCTAATGAATTTAAAGCTTATTGAGATGTTGCGCGCGCGATTCGATGCGCACGCGGAACGGCATCCCGGTATCGAATGGTCTCTGGTAGAAGATCGCCTCCTCGCCGCTCCAGAAAAATTGCGGGCGCTCTCCGCGATGGAAGAGACAGGCGGCGAGCCGGATGTCATTGGTCAGGACCCAGACACAGGAGCGCTTCTCTTTTGTGACTGTTCTCCCGAAAGTCCCGCGGGGCGTCGGAGTCTGTGTTACGATCGCGCTGGCCTTGATTCCAGAAAGGAATTCAAACCTCGCGGCAGCGCGGTAGAGATGGCCGCCTCGATGGGCATCGAGCTTCTCTCGGAAGCACAGTATCGCTCACTTCAGCGCCTCGGCGAGTTCGACACCAAAACCCAGAGTTGGCTTGCAACGCCGTCCGAAATCCGCAGCCTTGGCGGAGCGCTTTTCGGCGATCGACGATACAACTCAGTGTTCGTGTATCATTCAGGCGCTTCCGCGTATTACGCGATACGAGGGTTTCGGGGCATCCTGCGGCTCTGATTCTCCGGGCGGATGAGCACTGTATCTGATTAACCGCGCCTTGGCGATTTATCTATTCGTATTTGACTTCCCATTGATATCGTAAAAGGGCGGCAACCACCGCGGGCTTTCCCTGCGGTTCGTTGCCACCCCCAAGACGTATTTTCTCAGTTTTTCTTTTTCAGTTCCGCATGTTCCGCTTTAACCTTTTCCAGCAGCGCAGGATTGGTGAGAAGGTCGAGCGCCAGTGATGCCTGGACTTTCGCGGCCGTTACAAGCGCACTCTTGCCAAGCTCGCTGATGGTCGCGTCGGCGAATTCCTGGCTGTGGCCTGGGGTTCCTTCGGGCGCGCTCTTGATGCTTACAGTAATTGAAGGAATGTTATAGCTTACCGTGCCGAAGTCAGTTGAAGCACCAGTGGTTGGAGGGAACGGATCAGGTTCTACGGGATCTGCCGCTCCCAGGAGTTTTGCATACTCGAAAGAGAGCTTCTCCAAGGCTCCCACATTGATACTGTTGTCATATTTCCCCTGGAAATACACCTCATAGGTTGTTCCAGTCATAAGCGCGGCTCCCTTTACGATATCCATGACCCGCGCAACCTGCTGATCCACCAAAGAACGTTTGAAATTGCGAATAAACCAGCTCGTCGCGGCACGCGCGGGTACCACGTTGGGCGCGGCACCACCATCGGTAATCACTCCATGCATACGGGCACCAGGATCGACATGTTCTCTCATGGCGTCAATAGCATTGAACAGGAGAATCACCGCATCGAGCGCAGATCGTCCCTCCCATGGCGCTGAGGATGCGTGTGAAGGCTTCCCTTTAAACACAAATTCATATGCGTCGAGCGCCATGCCAGAAGGTCCCGGAAGCTTATAGCTCGTCTTGTCGGTTCCATGATACATGATCGCAACATCGACACCGTCGAATACACCTGCATCGTAGAGTATGCCCTTCACAGGGGGTGGTATTTCCTCAGCCGGGGTACCAAACACCACAACCCGGCCAGGAAGCCCATGCCGTTTCAGGTATTCTGCGACGGCTGTGGCCGCTCCGATTCCTATCGGTGCCTGCATGTTATGCTGGCAGCCATGGAAGGCGACACCTCCCGCGCCTCGAAGCGCGTCATACTCCACGAGAAATGCGATCACAGGTCCACCCGCGAGTCCAGGATAGGTCGCCTTGAAATACGTAGGCAGGTTTTTTATTTTAAACGCTTTTTCCAGCACCGGTTCCCATTTTTCAGGCACCTTCGGAAGCCCGACTTCAACCGACCATCCGTAACCCTTCAGGAGGGCTGAAATTTTCTCGACCGCTTTGAATTCCTGATGACCTACCTCCGGATTGCGATACAGCCATTCATTGAGTTCCAGCAGCTGGGGTTTGAGCGCATCAATTCTGGAGATGATCTCTGCGTTTACGCTCTGGGCAAAGCCCATCCACCCTGTACTAAGCAGCAGAATCATTGCTATCAGTACAATCCTCTTTGCAGCATTCATTTCCTGCCTCCTGTCGAAGCGACATGGTATGCGATCCCGGCAACGCCGGGCATTGGCTCAAACCCGAGAAAATATTAAATCGTTCATATATCCTATAAAACAGAAGCCTGTCAAGCGGTTTTTTGCATAATTTTGCATGAATTGTGGATTTTATAAAAAAATGAGCCGCTGAAATGCACCAGCGGCTCACGTGATCTTTATAAGAATTAGATAACCGCGCGATCAGCCCTCGTTTGAAGGAAACTCCACCCCCAGTTCCCTGCCGATCTCACGCAGCTTGTCGGCCACTTTTTGGCTCAACGGAACGCCATGCCGGGCGCTCTCTTCTTCCGCCTCGTGTTCCTTAAGTCCCGCATAGTACACCCGAGTACAGCCCTCGGCTGGTTCGGCGTGCTCCAGTTCCGAAAGCAGTTGATCCATGCTGAATTTGATTTCTTCTGGATCACGGAAAAGATCGAGCCGTATAGCGCCAAAAAAGTGACAAACCCTCGCCGAGGTCGCCGCACTGTCCATGACGGACTGGCCGAAAAGCCCCCCGCTCAGCACCGCGGTCATGATGTCCACCAGCACGGCGAGCCCGTAGCCCTTGTATCCACTAAAAAGCTCACCTTCGCCGCCAAGCGGCAGAATACCTCCGCCGCGCTGATAAAGCATATCCTCAAGAAGTTGGTGCGCATCGGTGGTCGCTTTCCCTCGCGTATCAACCGCCCATCCCAACGGCAGTGCTTTTCCTTCTCGTTCATACACTTCGATCTTGCCGCGCGTAACGACGGTTGTCGACATGTCCAGCGTAAACATTCTGCCGTGGTGTGCGGGAATCGACACCGCGATGGGATTGGTGCCGAACATCGCTTTGCGTCCGAATGTGGGCACGCCCAGCGCTGCCGTATTAGTCATGGCGATGCCGATCATGTCCTCTCGGGCCGCCATCTCGGAATAATAGCCCGCGATGCCAAAGTGATTGGAATTGCGCACGGAAGAGAAGGCCGCCCCCACCGCGCGCGCTTTGCCGACAATCTCCTGCATGGTCCGCTTGCTGAGGCTCAAGCCCATTGCACCATTCGCATCGAGCACAAGAGACATCGGCGTTTCCCGAAGAACAGTCGGTTGTACGCCCCCTGCCATGATGCCTTTCTGAATGCCATTCTTATAGCGCCACAAGCGCCCCACTCCATGACTCTCAATACCGCGGGCGTCCGCGGCTACCAGAATTTCCGCCGAGTCCTCCGCTTCCTGAGGAGGCAGCCCCAGCTTCATGAATACCGCAGCACAGAACTGTTCAAGTGCAGGTCGCCGAATACGGATTTTTTCCACCATGGCATGACTCCTTGCCCACAATCAATCCTCTTTCAAGGGTTCGACGCTCAGCTTCATATTGCCAACATGGAATTCCCCCGGTCCAATTGCCCGCGCGCATTCGAGGCAGTTCGTCGATTCAACACAGACAAATCGCTCCCAGCCTTCCTGTATCTCTGGATTTCTGGCTCCTGCGTCAGGCCCGGGATTCCACAGCACCGTTGCATCCAAACCACTCTGTGTAATGCGGATGCGCCGTTTTAAAGCCATGTCAGCAAGCGTACACTTCTGTGGCGAGTGCATGAACGCGCGCACCATTTCGCCATCGAATATGGCAGGGCCTTTCTGTATCGCTTTTCGATCCTGCGCTAATCGATCGATATACGCAAGCCCTGCCATTTCGTCGATTTTGCAGTGACGTGGATGCCCGACATTCAGATAGGTATGGAAGCCGTTTTCGTATACAAAAGGCTCAGTGCCTGTATTGGCCAGGATTAGCGCTACATCAAGCTCGCGCCCGATTATTATCTCCATCTTGAGTTTGAACGGATAAGGCCACAGTTCGCGGGTTATCTCATCATCTGTCAAAGAGAGAACCAGCATTATTTTTCCGTCCCGCATGCGAACCGCTGTTTCCAGATGCCATATGCGCGTCCTCACAAACCCATGCATTGGCAGATCGGCTCTTGTTCGATGCGGTCCGAACCAGGGGAAGATGAGCGGAATGCCGCCACGCAGAGGGATTCCCTCTCTGTATTCGCTGTGGGGGCTCATCCAGAGCAGGTCCGCATAGCCACGCGGCGCGAATTGCGCGATATGCGCGCCATAGAGATACATGGAAAAATCAGCATCTTCAGTATGTACGCTCACAAGAGGGAGCCCGCCCTTCCCTTTTTCGATCCACGCCGCGCCGGGAATGATGTGGCGAGACGCGACATCCGCCTTGTTCTGCCCGGAGACCATATCAATTTCGCCCATTTTGTTTCTTGACAACCCCCAAATTGATGATATCATCTATCTTAGATATTAGCAAGAAGCTGGATACGATGTCTGCAGCCATGGCTGCTGCAGCACGTACCCCACTCTTGTTCAAGGAGGTACAGTGTGAAACGGTTATTGACGCTCAGCGTGCTTTTCCTGTTCATTGCAGGAATTCTGTGCGTCTCAGCACAGACTGATAAAAAGTATGTCCTTAAATTCAACCATGTCCTCACGACACAAGACCCCTATCATGAGGCATTCCTGAAATGGGCTGACGCGGTGGCAAAGCGGACAAACGGCAACCTCAAAATCGAGGTATATCCCAGCGCTCAGCTTGGCGTGGAAGAAGACATTCTCGAACAGATCCGGCAGGGAGCAAACGTGGGGCAAAATACCGACGCGGCACGGCTTGGGCAGTATGTTCCCGCCATTGCCGTCATGAACGGCCCATATTTTGTGGATTCGCTGGAAGAGGTTGAAAAGCTGAACACCCTGCCCTCGGTACTGCAATGGAAAGCGGAACTCGAGCGAACGCAAGGATTCAAGATTCTTTCTTTTATGTGGGTACAAGGATTCCGGCAGATGATCACCAACAAACCGATTCGCAAACCACAGGACCTGGCCGGGCTTCGAATCCGCACTCCGCCCGCGCCGATCTGGCAGGAATCGATCCGCGCGATTGGTGCAACACCGGTCGCCATGGCGTATGGCGAAATGTATTCAGGGCTGCAGACCAAAGCGATTGACGGTGTCGAGCTTTCGTTTACCGCTGCTCAGAGCGGCAAATTCCATGAGGTAACCAAATACGCCTGCGAAACGAAGCATATCCTCCTCATCAATTTTGAAGTGATTTCAAGCAAGTGGTTCAACTCACTCCCTGTGGAATACCAGAAAATTCTGGAGGAGGAATGCAACAAAGCAGGGCTTGAGGTCTCGCGCCGCTACTTGAATGAAATAGATCCGGCACGGCTCAATCTGCTGAAAGCCGCGGGAATGACCTACATCCCCGCGAGCGAAATTGATATCGCCGCATTCAAGCAGTGGGGAGAGAAGGCGTATCAGAAGCTCAATCTGCTTGAGGTACGAGATCAGGTATACAAGGAACTCGGCAAGAAAAAATAAGCAGAGGATGCGGCGCCTCAATGGGCGCATGCCACTTGAGGCGCCGCGACTCACGCCCATTTTTGACTGCCCGGAGGTTTTAAGCTGCGCTCTTTCCGGGCAGTCATTCTTACCATTGGAGCAACCATGAGAAAGCTGTATCACGCGTTATGCAAGGCCGAGGTGTTCCTGGCGGCAGCATGCTTCTCGGTTTCGTGCTGCATTATTTTTTCGGCCGCTATTGCCAGGGCACTGAAACATCCACTTAACTGGTCGCAGGACATGTCGCTCTTCCTTTTTGCCTGGAGCGTTTTTCTGAGCGCGGACGCAGCGCTTCGCGCTGACAAGCTTGTCAATATCGATCTGCTTGCATCACGATGGTCATTTAATACCAGGAAATATGTCAGAATATTTTTAAATTTGATCATACTTGTATTTCTGGTATTGCTTTTCACGAATGGCATTAAACTGAGCCTCTTCTCGCGACGCCGGGTTTTTCAAGGCATCCCCGGATTTAGCTATTCATGGGTCATGCTGAGTATTCCCGTCGGTAGCTTGTTGCAGATCGTAACGATTATCGGCAAACTAAAGTCTGCCCTTCTTTCAAAAGCCTCTCATTCGGAAATATCCGACCCAAACAACCCGCCCCCGCAATCTGCGGCGCAGGAGAATTGAAATGCTGCTCGTTTCCATTCTATTCCTGATATTCCTGGCTATCGGAATGCCTATCGCATATGCCATCGGCATTTCTGGAGTCGCGTTTTTTCTGCAACATCCGGAACTTCCATTCACCATGATCGTTCAGCTCCCGATATCGCAGACGCAGAATTTCACCTTGCTTGCTGTACCGCTGTTCATCCTGGCCGGGAACCTCATGAACGCATCAGGGATCACCACACGGCTCATTAATCTCGCATCGGTACTCACCGGGCACATGCATGGCGGCCTTGCGCAGGTAAATGTCGCCCTCTCAACGCTCATGGGAGGCGTGTCAGGATCGGCTATCGCCGATGCGTCAATGGAAGCGCGAATTCTTGCCCCGTCAATGATCCAGCGCGGCTATTCTCAAGGATTTACCGCCAATTGTACCGCGTGGACAGCACTCATTACCGCCACCATTCCGCCCGGCGTCGGTATTATCCTATACGGAACAACCGGGGAAGTCTCAATCGGACGGCTCTTTGCGGCAGGTATTTTCGTCGGTCTTTTCCTTATGACTGTGTATATGACAACTGTGTATTTCATTTCGAAGCAACGAGGATATGTACCAGAACGAGCCAAGGCGTCATGGAAAGAGCGCTGGTTCGCGATTCGGGAGAATATCTGGGCACTTATGTTTCCGGTTTTGCTGCTGGTGAGCTTGAGAATTGGAATATTCACCCCATCCGAGGTAGGCGCGTTCGCATGTGTCTACGCGATTCTGGTGGGAGTCTTTGCATATAAAGAACTTACTCTCAAAAAACTCGCCCACACTCTGGCATCAAGCGTGCTCGATGTGGGGGCTATTATGTTTATTATCGCGATGTCGGGCATCTTCGGCTACGGCATTCCCTTCGAACGTATCCCCAGCCTGCTCGAGAGTCTCATTCTCGGATTCACCTCAAGCAAGGTCGTGGTAATGCTGATCATTATCGCGCTCCTGGTGATTCTGGGCATGTTTATTGATGGCTCGGTCATTATATTGCTATTCACGCCGATTTTTCTGCCGCTCGCGATCAAAGTGGGGTGGGATCCGGTTCATTTTGGCATACTGTTCTGTACGATCATCACAATGGGAAATATGACGCCGCCCGTCGGATTAGCCATGAGCGCTGTCTGCACGGTTTTGAATATTCCCATTTCAGAATATATACGTGAAATGTGGCCGTGGCTGGCTGTCACGGTACTCTCAGTCGCTGTTCTCGTATTCTTTCCAAATCTGGTACTGGCCTTGCCGAGGCTGCTCTTCTGACCCCTGGAGGCATTATGAATAGACATGAGCTGGAAGGGAAAACGGCTATCGTCACAGGCGCGGGCCGCGGAATAGGTTTTGAGATCGCCCGTCTGTTTGCCGAGGAAGGAGCCTTTGTTGCTCTTGTCGATCGCCAGGGGGCGGAGGATGCTGCCCTGCGTCTGAGCGGACAGGGATACGCGGCGCAGGCATACACGGTTGATATCACCGATATGAACGCCGTTGAAACCATGGTCGAATCCCTTGTTCGAGCGCAAGGACGCATCGATATCCTGGTTAATAATGCCGGCATTATCGCGCGCGGAGGAATTCTCGACCTGACGCGCGATCAGTGGCTTAAAGTAATGGATGTGAATGTAAATGGCAATTTCTACCTGTGCCGCGCTGTCATCCCTCATATGATAGCTTCCAGAAGAGGAGTGATTATTAATATCACTTCAATTGCCGGGAAAATGGGCGATATTACCGCGTCTCCGGTATACGGGACTTCGAAAGGCGCGATAACGGTGCTCACCCGTTCACTCGCGCGCCAGCTTGCGGAAAACGGTATCAGAGTCAACGCGATTGCTCCGCATGCCATCGAGACCGATATGAGCGCCGAGTGGTCAGAAGAAAAGAGACGCGCCGTTATCGAATCCATTCCCCTCAAACGCATGGGTAAGCCCGAGGAAGTAGCCTGGGCCGCGCTCTATCTGGCTTCAGAAAAAGCGTCATTTATTACCGGCGAGACATTGAACATCAATGGAGGGTATCTCATGGACTGACAGCCAGGCCGATGGGGGCGAGCCTTCGATATAGGAACAGGTGGCCTTCAGCCTGGGTATTTGAATTATTCGTTTCCTGAAAAAAACTTGCCGCTCAGAATATTATTTCTGCTTATATGCAGGTGGCGCTGAATAATATCGACCGCGCGAGGAGAATGGGCTTCCAGGGCTTCTACCAGCTCTATGTGGTCCTTGAAGGTCTGGGCAATATTCGGCGTTATGCCGATATCGTACATATAGTTCATATTGAGATGTATGTTCAGCTCTATATAGAACTTGCTTATGAATTCGTTCGACGCGAGATCGCAAAGTTCTTTGTGGAACTGCCAGTCGAAGGTGATGTATTTCTTTAGATCTATCGGATTACCTGAAATAGCGGATTCCATCTGAGCAATGATGCCTCTCATGACCGAAAGGCGCGCAGGGTCAATCGTGTCATACACCATTTTCACACAATACACTTCCAGCATTTCGCGCGCCGCAATCGCATCGAGGATCTGCTGCTTGGTTGGCGTGCGCAACACGCACATGGAACGCGGTTTGATTTCCACCACTCCATCCATCTCGAGACGCTTGAGGGCCTCCCGAACCGGCATCATACTGATGTGCAATTCTTCCGCAAGCTTTTTGGTATTGATCGTTTCGCCGTATTTCAGCTTACCGTTTCGGATCGAATTGCACAGGTATACATACACCTGCTCCGCAAGACTGCGTTTCTCGATCACTATCTGTTCTTCCATTTCCAAGCGCCCTCTCTGCGCATATTCCGTATGCCGGAATCGATTCCATCGTAGCACGCGTGATAAAAAGAATCAATAATATCAGTTTCTTATATCTATTATATCAGTAATATTCTGTGTCAGGTTGCCGCGGGACACAGCCGCCAGTGATAAAACGTTCGCTAGCACCCAACATTCGGGCCACCGTGGTATACTCCTTTTTAAGGAGCACTCTATGATCACAGGACTTCTTCAATACAATATCGCCTGGGAAGACAAGGCGGAAAACAAGAAAAAAATCGCCTCGATTATTGAACAGTCCGCGTATAAAGGGGCCATCGACTGGCTCATTTTTTCCGAAATGACGCTCTCCGGCTTTACGATGAATCGCGACATATCCGAACTCGACGATTCGGACCGTGACTTCTTTTCGGAACTTGCGGCGCGATATTCGATGCATATCAGCTTTGGTGGCGTAGAATCAGGATACAACAAGCTCATTACGATCGATCGTACAGGGAAGCGTGTCGCCGAGTATTCAAAAATCCATCTCTACGCCTATGGAGAAGAGGATAAGTACTATAGGCCGGGAACCATCCAGACCGTATTCGAACTCGAAGGGGTACGCATCATGCCGGCTGTTTGCTTCGATCTACGTTTCCCCTATCTTTTCTGGAACCAGGCAGCGGATGTCGACGTCTATGTCGTCATCGCCGCCTGGCCGGCAAAGCGCGCAGTCGACTGGATGACGTTGCTGCGCGCACGCGCGCTGGAAAACCAAGCCTACTGCGTTGGCGTGAATCGGCTTGGATTCGAAGGAAGAATCGAGTTTTCTGGCAACTCGATGGGCTTTGATCCCCTGGGAAAAACCATCGCGGATGCGGGTACCACAGAGGGGATAGTGATTACAAATCCACCCATTGATCCGTCCCTGGTTCAGAAAACCCGCGCGCGCTTCCCGTTCTTAAAGGAACGAAAGGATCGCGGTAATTTCACTCTGCGCTCCTGACGGATTGTTCGGGCCGAAGGATAAAGTTGAGGACAACACCGAATATCGCCGCAAGCCCCAGACCCGAAAGCTGAATCGGCCCGAACTTGAATGCGGCGCCGCCTAATCCAAGAACCAGCATGGTAGCGGAGATGATGAGCACCTTTGGATTGGAGAGATCCACCCGCGCATCAACCATATTCTTGATGCCGATTGAAGAGATCATTCCAAAGAGAAGGATCGAGATGCCGCCGATGACAGGAGGGGGGATGGTGCTGATCAGCGCGGTAAACTTGGGGACAAGTGAAAGAACAATGGCAAACACCGCCGCGATACGCATGACGATAGGATTATAGACACCGGTCAGCGCAACGGCACCGGTATTTTCCGAATAGGTGGTATTGGCCGGACCTCCAAGTAGCGCGGCGACCGATGTCGCGATGCCGTCTCCGATAAGGGTTCTGCTGATACCAGGCGCGGCAATAAAATCCTTTCCCACCACATTGCCGATCGCGAGTATGTCGCCGAAATGCTCGACAATGGTGACGACCGCGACAGGTACCATCACGCTGATCGCGGACCATGAAAATTTTGGCAGACTGAATGTTGGTACGCCAATCCAGGCAGCCTGGGTCACCGCGCTGAAATCAACGATGCCCAGCACTATGGAGAGCAGATATCCCGCGGCAAGGCTGATAAGTACGGGCAGATTGGAGGCAAGCGTCAGGCCCATGCGAGGCAGCATCGTCTTTACCAGAATACCTACCGCAAAGGTAAAAAGCGCGATACCCCAGCAGCCATTGGTGCCAATCATGTCCGCGATGACCTTGGAATTGGTCCCATTTGCGTTTTGTACTGCGACTGGAGCAAGAATGAGCCCGATGAGGATAATCATGGGCCCAGTGACGTGAGGTGGGAGAATTCTGTGAATTTCTTCGTATGAGATAAATTTGAACAGGAACGCGACCAGTACGTACAGAAGTCCCGCCACCGCGATGCCTCCGAGCGCGTACGGCAACCCCTCGCTCGCGCCGACCGCGATCAGCCCTGGAATGAACGCGAAAGAGCTTCCCAGAAATACCGGTACTTTAAAGCCCGTCACCACATGAAAGATGAGCGTTCCCACTCCCGCGGTAAACAGCGTTACCCCAATATCGAGGCCCGTCAGTATCGGCACCAGGACCGTTGCCCCGAACATGACAAAAGTATGCTGAAGACCCAATACGACAGTAGTGCCGGTCATTGTTCTTTCTGCCACGTGTTTCTCCTTGCCGGTTTGTAACATGAGATTGCATAAATTTGAAGTATCCCTGCATGAGATTGCACAAGCTGGATGTTTCATTTTCTGATACTTGCGTTTCATATCTTGTCGGATTGAAAAAGCCGGGTTACAATACCACACGGCTTGGAAAAGCCGGTGGGCGCGTGGGCTGGACCAATGATTCACGCCTGGCGCTCATTAAAAAGGGGTTCTTATGAGACTGTCCGGATGGAACGGTGATTTTGCCGGCATCGATTATGTTTCGCTCATTGTCATCGACATCGATGGACGTATGCGGGCGGTAAGCCTGCCTTCTTCCTACGCGAGCGAAGCAGTATTGAAAAAGGGCATCGGGTTCGATGCGTCGAATTTCGGTTATGCAAAGGTGCACGCCTCGGATATGGTGGCAGTACCGGATCTCGAGACGGCTTTTCTGGAACAGAAGGACGATTTCAAGATACTCCATGTCTTCTGTGATGTCCGAACCACCGAAGGGGTACTGTTCGCGCAATATCCTCGCTCAGTCATTCGCGCGGCGCTTGATGAATTGAAAAGGAGTGGTATCGGGGAAGACGCGCGCATGCTCGTCGAGCTCGAATTCTATGTATTCGAAGATGTACGGTACTCGACCACGCTCCATCATTCGTACTATCTGGTCGAAAGTTCCGAAGGCATCGGGGACGAGTATTCCGACACGCCGCGCCTGGGTGCCGCGCAGGGCTATCACCGGATGGCGCCGGAGGACCGTTACCAGCTGCTCCGCAATAGCGCTGTCAAGACCATGATCGATATCGGAATTCCGGTCAAATATCACCACCACGAAGTAGGCGCGGCTCAGCTCGAGATTGAACTCGATTTCGTGTCCATTGGGCGGGCGGGGGATTTGGTTTCACTCGCCAAGTGGATACTGCGGAACGAAGCGGATGAACTCGGTCTCAAGGTGACCTTCATGCCCAAGCCGATGTACGGTATCGCAGGCAGCGGCATGCATGTCCATCAGTTTATCACAAAAGACGGTGTCTCGATCTTCCCAGGCGAGGGGCTGTATGGACTATCCGACACCGGGCTTTCCTATATCGCCGGCCTTCTGAGCCACGCGCTCTCGGGTTCGCTTCTGGCGTTTTCGAACCCCTCTACCAATTCGTACCGCCGCCTTGTGCCAGGATACGAGGCGCCGGTGAGCGCTACCTTTGCCAAAGGCTCACGCGCGGCGGCAGTGCGTATCCCCGGCTATCTCGGCAAGGGTGAAGCGCGCATCGAATTCCGCACCGGCGATGCGACCGCCAACGTCTACTATTTCCTCGCAGCGATGCTGCTGGCAGGGCTTGATGGCGTTCGGCGAAAACTGGACCCGGTCGCACTTGGATTCGCGAAGGAAACGCTCACGGCCAGAAACACCTTCCCAATGGGCCTCTTCCATGTGCTTGGCGGGCTTCGCAAGGACCGAGCTTATCTTGCGCCAGCATTCCCCGAGGAACTATTGGAAACCTGGATCGCACGCAAAGAGAAAGAAGCTTCATACGTGTACAACGCGCCGGTACCTCAGGAGTACGAGCTCTATTTTGATTGACGCAGTCTCACGAGGCGCGGTCGGATGCCGCGCCTTTTTTATGGGCTGCCTTTGCTGGCGGCCTCATTCGCGAACAGAGGGAAAACATGGCACAGATGGTTCTATCAGGCGACGAGGCGGTCGCCCAGGCGGCACTCGATGCGGGACTCGCGGGAGGATTTGCGTATCCCGGTACTCCTTCCACCGAGATCATGGAATACCTCCAGGAGCATCTCAGCCCGACACATGAGGTGACAAGTTCAGGCTCTTCATCCGGGGCGGGTGATACGCTGCGCGTGGCGCAGTGGTGTGCCAACGAAAAAACCGCCTACGAATCCGCGCTTGGCGCTTCGTTCGCTGGCAGGCGCGCTATGGTATCGATGAAGCATGTCGGCCTCAATGTGGCGATGGATCCTTTCACCAACTCGGCATTGGTCAGAATCAACGGCGGGTTGGTGGTGGTCGTAGCGGATGATCCCGGCATGCATTCAAGCCAGGACGAACAGGATTCGCGCGTGCTGGCGGATTTTGCGCGGATACCCTGCTTCGAGCCGTCGGATCAGCAGGAAGCCTACGACATGACACGGCTTGCCTTCGATTATTCGGAACAGCACGAAGTGCCTGTCATGATTCGGCTTACCACCCGGCTTGCGCACGCGCGGGCCATGGTCCGCACCGGGGATCCTCTTCCTGTACCGAACCGCGGCAAAACAAAAGACCGCTTCTCGTGGATTCTCATGCCGGCATTCGCGCGCGGCCGATGGAACGCGCTCCTCGATAAGCAGACCACGTTTCGTACCGATGCCGAGGCTGCCTGTCCTTTCGAACTCCGCTCGAAGGAGCTTGGTGTCATCACCTGCGGGCTCGGGCTGGTCTACTACAGAGAAAATGAGAACGACTGGGCTGCGGCGCACAACGGCGAGCGTCCTTCCCATTTGCATATCGGTCGCTATCCCATAGGCACGGAAAAAATCCGCGCCCTCGTCTCTCATGTCAAATGTCTTCTTGTAATCGAGGAAGGATATCCCTATATCGAGCGCGATATCCGCGGCGTGTTTGGCGCGCCGGTCCCGGTGGCAGGCAAGATGAGCGGCGAAATCCCCCTTACTGGAGAGTTGAGCGCGGATTCGGTCAGGGCGGCCCTCGGACTGCCGATTCATAAAGCCCCTCTGAAGCCATCACTGGAACTGCCGGCGAGGCCTCCTCAATTCTGTCAGGGATGCCCGCACGCCGATTCGTTTACTGCCCTCAAAAACGCGCTAGAAGGCGAAGCCGAGTTCTTTGCGGCATCGGACATCGGCTGCTACACGCTGTCAGCGCTGCCTCCATGGAACGCAGTAGAGTCGTGCGTTGACATGGGCGCATCGGTGGGAATGGCTCGCGGCGCGGCAGCGGTTGGACAGAAGCGGGCGATCGGCCTTATTGGCGACTCGACCTTCTATCACTCCGGCATGACCAACCTAATCGACGCGGTCAAGCATAGGACACCCATGACGCTCATCATCCTGGATAACGGCGCGACAGGCATGACTGGCGCTCAGCCGACCATCGGCACAACCGCGCAACTACCCAAGCTGCTGGAAGGGCTCGGTGTGGAAAAGGACCATATCCATGTGCTGGAGGCGCACAGGCGCGCGCACGAGCAGAATGTCGAGGTCCTGCGCAAAGAGATTGCCTATGATGGGGTTTCTGTCATCGTAATGGTGCGCGAGTGCCTCGAATGGCTCAAGAAAGTGAGGGTATCATGACCTGCGATATCATTCTCTGCGGTGTGGGCGGCCAGGGAGGCCTTTCGGTATCGGTAGTAATCGCACGCGCAGCCATGGCTGCCGGGCTTAATGTCAAGCAGTCAGAGATCCATGGCATGTCGCAGCGAGGCGGCGAAGTGGTTGCGCATCTGCGCATTGCGGACGGAGCAATTTTCAGCCCAACC
Source organism: Spirochaetota bacterium (assembly GCA_029265255.1). Next base: position 109,330 of record JAJUJQ010000002.1, on the reverse strand, counting down.
ATCCCGAAAGGCAAGGCAGACATTATCCTGGCATTCGAGCCGCTCGAAGCGCTTCGCTATCTGTCATGGCTGTCTGCCGAACGTGGAACGATCATCTCGGCGACCGCTCCTATCCGCAATATTCCATCCTATCCGGCTACTGAAGCGGTTCTGGGAGAGATTGAAAAACTCCCGCGGGCACGACTTGTCGATGCGGATTCCATCGCGAAGCAGGCAGGCAATGCGCGGTCAGCGAATCTGGTGCTGGTTGGGGCTGCGGCGGATCTGCTGCCGGTACCCCCCGAGGCAATCGAAAAAGAGATTGCGACGCTCTTTGCCCGCAAGGGAGACGCGGTGGTGCAAGCAAACCTGAACGCGTTTGCGCTGGGCAGAAAAGCGAGGACCTAACATGAAGACACTGCAGAATACGCAGATAGGCCTTGATGCCGAAGGACAAGCGCTTCGCGATGAGGCGCGACGCGTCTGCGCGAGGGCTCGTAAAGAAGGACGAGCCACGCTAACCGAACTCGAAGGCATGGCGGTGCTGACAGCCATGGGAATCAGAACACCCCACTACTGGCTGGTGCAGGGCGCTGAAGATTTCCTGAAGCGTCGCAAGGCAGACCAGGGATCTGGTGCAGAGGTCAACTCCGGTCCTTTCCCCGGCCAGAAAGCCGTCATCAAGGTCATAAGCCCGGATATTCTCCATAAGACCGAAGTTCAGGGTGTCGAGATCGTCGACAATACCATCGAGGCGATCGAAGCAGCCCTTTTGCGCATGGAGAAGCGCTTCGCCGGAACACGCCTGGATGGGTTCACCGTCAACGAATTCATCGCGTACGAGCCGAAACTTGGGCACGAAATGATTTTCGGCTATCGGTTCGCGCCTGATTTCGGACCTGTGGTCAGCTTCGGCCCCGGCGGCATTCATACAGAATTTCTCGCGAAAAAATTCGCGTTCGGCACAGCCAACATCTCGATCTCTCCGCACATCGCGGATAAGGCAACGCTCGACGCGCTTCTGGCAGATAATGTCGTCTATGGGCTGCTCTGCGCAGGCCTCAGGAACACAACTCCGCTCCTTGCTCCAGAGGCCCTCAAGACTGCGATCATTCGCTTCGCGCGCGCGGCAGACGCGCTGGCAGCGGCTGGCATCAGCGAGTTCGAAGTGAACCCCATGGTGTTGTCGCGCGCTGGGGAACTCGTCGCGCTTGATTGTCTCGTTACGCTCAAGGACTTCTCAACACTTGGGCTCGAGCCGGACGGCGATGGTATCCCGCGCAATATGGCGCAGGAGACCCGTCCGACCACGACCATTCATCGCATCCTGAAACCTCAGAGCGCAGCCATCATCGGGGTTTCCGAAAAAGGCATGAATAATGGACGCATCATCCTGCGGAACTTGATCGAAAATGGATTCGATATCAGCCGGCTGTTTGTGGTCAAGCCGGGTCTGAACCAGATAGACGGCTGCCAGTGTGTGCCCGATGTCACCTCACTGCCGGAAAAGGTGGACCTTTTCGTCCTCGTGATTCCAGCGGCATCCACCCCCGCCACACTGGCGGACATCGCGCGCCATGACAAAGCGTGGTCGGTTATCGTTATTCCAGGAGGGCTTGAAGAAAAGGCCGGCTCAGAATCGATCGTGGCGGACATGCGAACAGCGCTGGTGGAAGCCCGGGCAAAGGGACTGGGTCCGGTCATTAATGGCGGCAACTGTCTCGGCATCCGTTCGGTACCGGGAAAATACAATACGCTGTTCATTCCGGAACACAAGCTGCCGATGCCGCGCGGCAAGGTCGAGCCGCTCGCTGTCATCTCTCAATCAGGCGCCTTTGCGATTACGCGCATCTCCAAGCATCCTGATATCAATCCAAAATACACCATCACCTGCGGCAATCAGATGGATCTTACTATCGGCGACTACCTCGATTTTCTGGCTGAGGACGATGATGTGCGCGTGTTCGCTGTCTATGTCGAAGGCTTCAAGCCACTCGATGGTCAAAAGACGCTCGCGGCCTGCAGACGCATCACCGCGTCCGGCAGAAGCGTGATCTTCTACCGCGCGGGGCGTACAACCGCGGGGGCGGGTGCCGCGGCGAGCCACACGGCGAGTATTGCGGGCGACTACTCCGTAACCCGTCAGCTCTTTGCCCAAGCCGGCGCGGTCGTCTGCGACAGTCTGGATGAGTTCGACGACGCCATCACGCTATTCACCCTGCTTGATGGCCGCAAGGCACGAGGCAACCGCCTTGCGGCAGTGTCAAACGCGGGGTTCGAGTGTGTGGCCTTCGCGGACAACCTCGGCGGCATGACCCTCTCTACCTTCAGCGAAAAGACCAGGATCGAGCTCGCGGAAATTTTCAAGGCTGCCCGCATTTCCGATATTGTGGACATTCATAATCCGATTGATCTTACACCGATGGCTGGTGACGACGCCTACGAACAGGCATTCCGCGCGGCGCTGCTCGACCCGGGGACGGATATGGGCATCGTTGGTATCGTCCCTCTTACAGTCATGATGAATACGCTCGCTGCGGATCCAGCGGTGCATCAGGAAGACGTGACGCGGGAAGACTCGATCGCGGCGCGCTATGGCAGGCTTGCGCGCGAGACGGACAAGCCATTCGTGGCGGTTGTGGATACCGGCCCATTATACGATCCTCTCTGCAGAGAGCTCGAAAAACGCGGAGTACCGGTTTTCCGAACCGCTGATCGCGCGCTCAGAATGCTGGAGCGATGGAGGAATTCGGCTGCCGCGCGCTGAGCGGAACCACAGCGAGACCGAGCGCGCCCAGCCATCCAAGAGAAGCGAGCACGGGCCCCATTTCGACGGTCAGGATACGGGAATCGGCGTCCAGATGCGTGCGGCATAGTTCGGCAAGGCGCGAAGCCACGGCCGCACTTGCCACATGCGTGATATGTACTTCTGCGCGACTCCCTGCCGGAAGAATTTTCTTAAGCTTTGAAAACAGCACGGAGACGGTATCTGAAGAGCTGGCGTACAAGCCGTTGACCTTGGCGCGTCCATTTAGATCGGTAGTAAGAAGTGGCCTGAGACCAAACTTGCGCAGGACAAGACTCTTAATACCATGTAGTCTGCCTGAGCGGATCAGGCTGCGCAAATCAGGAATGGCGATGAAGAATCGCAAACGCTGCCGGAGCGTTTCCAGTTCGCGAACGATATCGGCTGCTTTTGCGCCGTTCTCGGCCAATTCGACAGCATGGGTGACCAATACCCCTTCGCCGGCGGTAATGGTCCTAGAATCGAAACAGAAGACAGGCACGCGGGCGTGAGATACCGCGCGGACACCAGCCTGAAACGTACCTGACAATGCTGAAGTCATTCCGATATAGAGAATTTCCTGCACATGCGCAGAAGCCAGTGTGAACGCACGCGCAAAAGCGCTGTCAGCCGGCTGGCTTGTCGACATCATGAGATCTGGCCGGTCGCGCATGAGCGCGTGCACGCTGCCCACATCCAGGGCGGGACCGTCGGGCCGAGTTTTACCATCGATAGTGATGAGCGCTGGCACCTTGATAACGCCATGTTCCAGGAGATACTCCTCCGGCAGGTCGCAACCCGTGTCTACAACCACCGCACAGCGGCTAAGTCCGTCATTCGACCGTGCGGCGAGCCGCTTCTGGAGTTCCATATCGTCGACCTTGTGCGAACCCACAGTTCCAAAGCTGTCGAGAAAATCGAAAACCCGCGATGGGCTCGCGGTGTGAACATGGATTCTCGCCTGCATGCTGGTCCCCGCGACGACAATGCTATCGCCGTAGTGGGAAAGCCCCTCTCGAATCGCGTCGAGATCCAGACTATCCCCTTCAAGACGGGCTTCCGTGCAGTAGCGGTAGGTCAGCTCAGTATCCAGCGCTTCAAACGATGCGGGAGGCGCGTCTGTCATGGATCGCGCTAATTCGGCCTCTTCCCTCCCACCCGCGTGCCTCCGCGCCAGACGAAGGGAACCTGTGTGCATGAATTCGACAATGCCTTCCAGCATATGGACAAATCCACGCGCGCCTGCATCGACGACCCCCGCTTTTCGCATTTCGGGAAGCATATCGCGTGTTCGAGCGAGAGATAGCCGAGCCTTTTCGTACGCGTGCAGGAACACCTGAAGGATATCGTCGGTGTGACTTGCCTTTTCTCGAAGCGCCAAGGCCCAATCGTGCAGAACTGTCAGAATGGTGCCTTCCTTCGGAACCAAGAGCGCTTTGCGGGTATGCTCCGCCGCTCTTACGGCAGCGTCCGCAAGTCTTCCGGCCCCGACCCGGGCTTCCTGACCAAGCTCATGTGCCAGCCCCGAAAAGAATTGCGCGAGAATCGCCCCAGAATTTCCCCGCGCTTCCTGAAGCGCCGAGCGAGCGGCTTCCATCAAGACCGCTCCCGCAGGTTTCAGCCGTTTGACCGAAACCGCCACAGCCACAGAACGGACTGTGCTAGCCATATTAGTACCCGTATCGCCGTCAGGAACCGGAAATACATTGATCGAGTTGAGCGCTGGCGCATTTTGGACAAGCTTGCGCGAAGCGGCGATAAGCGCCATGCTGAGACGCGGTCCATCAAGGTAGGAAATCTTCATTCAAGTTAACAATATTACAAATTATGTCAAATAGCAAGGAGAGGCTGGCGGCAGCGAAGCCCCGCACCGCATTGCGTCTTCTCATCGTCGCAGAAAGCGCAGTTTCTCGAACGCCCTTTCCTCTCCGCGAAGGATCCGGCGGATATTCGCGCGATGCGAGAATATAATAAAAATTGAAATAGCGATAGAGAAACCGAGGTGCCAGGGATCTAAGGGCTTTCCTTGAACACCGAATAAAATCGAGACCGGCAGAACCAGCGAAGCGATTATGGAAGAAGCGGAGACGATACCGGTCAGGCCGAGTACCAGGAGGAATCCTCCCAACGCGCAGAGCGATGCCCATGGCATGATGAAGAGCAGCGCGCCTGCTCCCGTCGCGACGCCCTTCCCTCCCCGAAACCCTGCGAAGACCGGATACACATGTCCTGTCATCGCCAGAAGAGCGCCTCCGATCTTCATGAGCTGCTCCGGCACTACCCCTCCCGCGCCGCAGGTCGCCGCCAGCCACACAGCGAGCGCCCCTTTGCCCACATCGATCAGAATCACAGGAATGGCTGCCCTGGGTCCGAATACGCGGAACATATTTGTTCCCCCGCTCGCCTTCGATCCCTCATCACGCGGATCTCTTCCGAAAAAAAGCTTCCCAACGAGAACTCCTGTAGGGAAGGATCCCGCAAGGTACGCAAAAAGCAATCCACACATAACCCTGAACATTCATCCCCTCCCCGGCCGAGTCTTGGAAGGTGCGAATCGACTCAACTCCTCGATGGACAGCGCTTCATCATCTTCCATACTCTCCCGCTACTGGCGCGCGTCTTGCTCCATACGCCGGAATACATCGTCCAACGTACCACGGAAGGGACCAGGACGCTCCATTTTGATCGAACAGAGCGCGGCGGCAAAACGAACCGATTCCTCCGGACCATGCGACGCTCTCCAGGCAAGATAGGCGGAGAATGCGGTATCCCCTCTCCCGGTGCGGCCCGTAAGATTGACTGGTGTAAATGGCGCGCGCCAGATGGTCCCTCCAGCCAGCACGATCACCTCGGTATTATGCGTGATCATGACCTCCGGCGCATGCCCCCATGATGCGATGATCCGCGCAGCGCGCTCCCGATCCGAGATGCCCGTCAGAATTTCAGCCTCGGCGGCATCTGCCTTGAAGTAGCTCACATGAGGCATGCACTCCAGCTTGCGTTCCCAGTCGCAGAACAGCATAGTGCCATCCGGCATGGCGGTGCGCAAAAGCCCCTGCGCATCGACGGCAATCCTGGCTCGACCCGCAAGCTCACAGATGAGGGTATCCGGAAGTTCACCAACGAAAAGCCCCGCCAAGTCAATGACCGGCGCTTCCGCATCAGAGGGGATATCTGAAACCGAAAATGGCAGCGCTTTCGAACGCAACGTGGTTTCCCGTCGCTCATGATCGCTCGACCGAAATACATTAAGGATTGAGGTAGACGCAGGACTCTCATGGACGACAAGATCGATCCCCGGTTCCTGCCGCAGCGGTTCAAGCGCCTGCCAATCATTGGCAGCCGCTTTGGTTATTGCAAGGACGCGGGCGCCCGCGCGCGCCGCAGTGAGCGCTGAATAGAAGAGTGCCCCGCCGGTGAGGCGCTGTTCGTTGCCGAGGTGATCGATGATAATATCGTTCGACACATGTCCCATGATAATGAGGTCATATTTCATGTTGTCTCCATAACACTGCAAACGATTTCAGTTGCATCCGCGCACAACTAGTTTATAATAGAGACGAATTCTCAAAGGAGGCAACCCATGAGAAAAGCATTCTTCATTCTCCCGCTGCTGGCGCTCTGCCTGCTGCCGCTGGGTATCGCAGGCGCCCAGGCTCCGGAGTACAGGACTCTGACAGTCTACACCGCCCTGCCAGAATCCGAACTGCCCACCTACTTCAGCGAGTTCGAAAAAGACACGGGCATCAAGATTCAGTATGTACGCTTATCTGCCGGCGAATTGCTCGCGCGAGTCCGTGCTGAAAAGAACAACCCGCAAGCGAGCGTCTGGTTTGGCGGTTCCTACGACAACTTCGTCCCAGCAGGGAAAGAAGGCCTTCTGGAAGCCTACCAGTCGCCTGAGCTCAAGAACATCCCTGCCGTCTATCACGATAAGGCGGGATTCGCCAATCCTTTCTATGTCGGCGCCATTGGTTTTGCCTGCAATACCGACTGGTTCAAGAAAAAAGGTTTGCCCTATCCAACATCCTGGGACGACCTGCTGAAACCTGAATTCAAGGGCCAGATCTCCATGGCGCATCCAGGAACCTCAGGCACGTCCTATACCATTCTCGCCACTATCGTCCAGATGCGGGGCGAAGAGGGGGCATGGAAATACTTTACCGCGCTGAACCAGAACATCCGTCAGTACACCAAGTCTGGCACGACCCCACCCATGGACGTCGGCCTTGGAGAGGCCGCGATCGGCATCACCTTCTCGCACGATGGGCTTAAACCCGCGTTCGAAGGCTATCCTGTCGCTCTGTCATTCCCAAAAGACGGAACAGGCTATGAAATCGGCTGTGTGGCGATTATCAAGAATGGCCCCGCGAAGGAACTCGCCAACGCGAAACGCTTCGTCGATTGGGTTCTCAGCAAGCGCGGACAGGAGCTCTTCGAGACATCCAAGTCCTTCCGCATCCCGGTCAATACGCTGGCAACACCGCCCAAGGGAGCCATCGAGGTCAGCAGCCTGAAGGTTATCAACTATGATCCAATTTGGGCGGGACAGAACAGGAATAGACTGGTCGAACAGTTCAGCAAGGTTGTTGCAGCCGCGAGCAATCTGAAATAGCGTCACTCGACGCATCGTACGAAGGCGCGGCCGTCCTCTTCTTGTTGTCGCAGCGGACGGCCGCTTTTTACGTATACTCCATTCTGCGGAATAAGGACTGATTGCGAGACCATGAGAGGAAAAACCCGATTCAATCTAGCCCATCTGGCGCGCGATCCGGTACTGCTTTTTCTCGTCCTGCTAGTATTCACTGGTCTTGTGCTTTTCATTCTCTACCCGCTGTATAAGATCTTTGCTTACAGCGTCACGGATGCCGAGGGCAAAATCGATTTGTCCGCGGCCATCCAAGTACTGACTTCGCGCGCGTACTTTAAAACCTTCGGCAATTCGTTATTATTGGGCATCACCACCGCGGTGCTCGCGACCTTGATCGGCTATGTCTTTGCCTATGCCATGACGCGCACGGCCATTCCATTCAAGGGCTTTTTCAAAACCATCGCGACAATACCGATCATTTCGCCACCATTTATCCTTTCGCTTTCCATGATCTTCCTGTTTGGACGGAACGGGCTTATCACGCGGCGCTTGCTGGGAATCGACGATTTTAATGTCTACGGCATGCACAGCCTGGTCGTCGTGCAGACAGTCTCCTTTTTCCCCATCGCCTATTTAACGCTGACCGGTACTCTGTCCAAGCTGAATCCAGCGGTGGAAGACGCGGCGCTTAATTTAGGCGCTTCCAGAGCTAGAATTTTCCGTACTGTTACCCTGCCTCTCTCGGTCCCGGGTATCTTGAACTCGATCCTTCTCGTTTTCATTCAGTCTATGGAAGATTTCTCCAACCCTGCGGTGATATCGGGTAATTTTTCCACCCTCGCGGTAGAAGCCTACCGGACCATCACAGGGATGTACGACATGCGGGGCGGCTCGCTGATGGCCCTGTTTCTGCTTCTGCCGACGCTGATCGCGTTCGTACTGCAGAAATACTGGCTGGCGGGCAAGTCATTCGTAACCGTGACCGGCAAACCGACCACCTCGCACCAGCAAAACCGGGATCCTCGGCTGGTATGGCCGTTGTTCGCCTTTTGCGCCCTTGTGTCATTCGTGATTCTGTTGTTCTACGGTACGGTGCTGGTAGGTGCCTTCGTTAAAATCTGGGGCATCAATTTTTCGTTTACATGGAACCACTTCAAGTACGTGCTGACGCTGGGCTCAAGGCCGCTGCGCAATTCGGTCATGCTTGCCCTCGCGTCCACACCCATAGCCGGAATCATGGGCATGATCATCGCCTTTTTAGTGGTACGAAAGGAATTTCCAGGTAAACGGGCAATGGAGTTTGTTTCGATGCTGACATTCGCGGTTCCCGGCACGGTGGTCGGCATCGGCTATATTCTGGCATTCAACGATAGACCCTTCATGTGGACAGGCTCGGCCTTCCTGCTCATAATGGCCTTCACCTTCCGCAACATGCCGGTCGGTATCGAATCAGGGACATCGACCTTGCTTCAGATCGACCGATCCATCGAGGAGGCATCGACGATCCTGGGCGCGACCGGTACGACCACCTTCCGGCGCATCAGCCTGCCCATGCTGAAGCAGGCTTTCTTTTCGGGCCTTGTCTATTCCTTCGTGCGCGCCATGACCGCAGTGAGCGCGGTCATCTTTCTCATTTCCCCGCGATGGAATCTGGCTACCATCAGCATTTTTTCCTTGTTCGAATCGAGCAAGTATTCCGATGCGGCAGCCTACATCGTCATCATGATCCTGATCATCCTCGCGGCGATCGGCCTTCTCAATCTTCTGGTAAGCCTGCTTGGCAACAGCGGTACTATACCTTCGGGAGGACGCAGTGAACGAATCTGAATTCAGTTCCCGCAGCGCGGATGTCGCACTCATCAACCTGACCAAAAAATTCAACAGCCTGGACGGATCCGGCGAAATCACTGCCGTGGACAACCTCAGTCTCCAAATCAAGACTGGTGAGCTGGTCACCATCCTGGGGCCGTCGGGCTGCGGAAAAACCACAACCCTGCGCATGATTGCCGGCTTTGAATACCCAACCTCGGGCAGCATCCTTATAGGCGGCAGGGATGTAGCGCTAATCCCTCCCAATAAGCGAGGCCTTTCGATGGTATTCCAGAGCTACGCCCTCTTTCCGCATCTAACCATCTATGAGAATGTGGCCTATGGGTTGCGTGTCCAGAAGCTTCCGGAGGCCGAAATCGAACGCAGAACACGGAGCGCGCTTGAGCTCATGCAGCTGATGCCCATGGCCAAGCGATTTCCGGCACAGGTTTCCGGAGGCCAGCAGCAGAGGATTGCGCTTGCCCGTGCCATCGTCATAGAGCCAAGCGTCCTTCTGTTCGACGAGCCACTGTCGAATCTCGACGCCAAACTCCGCGAATACATGCGCGACGAACTGCGTAAATTACAAAAAAGACTGGGGATCACGAGCCTTTACGTTACGCATGACCAGAGTGAAGCCATGGCGATCTCGGACCGTATTGTCATCATGAAGGATGGCAAAATTCAGCAAGTCGGTTCGCCGCGCGATATCTACGCCTGGCCCCGGTCGCGCTTTGTGGCCGACTTTATGGGAAAGGCGAACTTTCTCGAGGTTAGGGTGCTTGGGTATGAAGGTGACGCTGCGCACATCGAAGTGGAGCGGACCACGGGGCTCAGGCTTCGCATTCCAAACCCCGGCGAAACAGCACCGCGCGAAGGCAAGGCGCTGCTGGTGGTGCGTCCCGAAATGATGAGCCTTGTGGCGCTCGATTCGGCTCGTGTTGAAGGACGGGATGGAAGCGAAGCCTCGATCCTCAAAGGGCGTGTTGAACGGCTAACCTATTTCGGCAACATTGCCCGATACGAAATCGCGACCGATTGTGCGCCCATTATGGTTGAACGCTACAATCCTGAAGGATCGCGGCTGTTCAGTGAAGGAAGCGCAATCGGTATTCTCATCGATGTCGCATCGGTCCGGCTTCTGCCCGACATGGAGGAGGTTGTCTCATCATGAACCTCTCTCACGGTGATGAACCAGTGCGTCACTTTGACATGGTCTTTCTTGGGCACTACACAAAGGACACCATCATCACCCCCACGGGCACTCAGGTGGTTGATGGCGGCGCGTGTTTCCATGGGTCCGCGGCGGCGGCAGCGCTCGGATTGAAGGTCGCGGTCATCAGCAGGCTCGCAGCGGAAGATGAAGCCCGTATCACATCGCTTTTGCGGCCTGGTATCACACTTAAAGCCGTACCGACGGTGTGCTCGACCTGCCTGGAATTGCGGTATCCCTCCGGCAACCCGGATGAGCGCACGCTGTCGGTCACATCGCGCGCAGCCCCGTTCGAGGTGGAGGATATCGAAGACATGGCCGCTCCAATCTGGTCAATCGGCGCGTCCATCAGGGACGAAGTACCTCTGGATATCCTCAACGCGATCAAAAAAAGAAAGGCGCAAATCGGCCTCGATGCACAAGGCTTTGTGCGCGTGCTCAGAAACGGGAACATCGTATATGACCCGGTATGGTCGGAAAAGGAAGCGATCCTTTCGCTGACCGACGTATTCAAAGCCGACATCGTGGAAGCGGAGCTTCTTGTGGGAACCAGAGATCTCAGAAAAGCCGCGCGGGAACTGGCGGCTGCCGGCCCGCGAGAGCTTGTGCTGACCCATGGCGATGGGGTACTTGTATTTGCGGCGGGCGAATTTTTTGAAATGCCTTTTACTGCGGGAAGCTTGCTCGGGCGTTCCGGCCGCGGCGATACCTGCCTTGCCGCCTATCTCTCGGCGCGCATGACTATGGCGCCGGCGGAGGCGACACTCTGGGCAGCCGCGCTTACCAGTCTGAAAATGGAAGCGCCTGGTCCATTCCGCGGCACGAAGGAAGAAGTACTGCAGGTTATCAAGGAGCGCTATCGAAGGCATGGAGGTGAGACATTCCAATTATCCTGTTGAAAATTGCGCTTTCGTTCGTGATTGCAGGCTCGTGGATTGCCGGAGTGACGCTGCTGGGTGAACGGCTTGGCTCCAAGAAAGCGGGGCTGATCACTAATCTGCCTTCCAACATTCTAGTCTCGCTCCTCTTTATGGCGTTGACCGCTGGGCCGGAGTACGCCGCCGCGAGCACACGCGGGGTACCAATCGGGATGGCGATCGATACCGTCTTCGTGCTGGTTTTCATCGCCTGTGTCAAAGCAGGATTGTGGGTGGCGCTGGTCGCCGCGCTCGCAGTATGGATCGGGGCCGCGTGGTTCATAGTGGTGGTTCTGCCTCAACCGGGAACACTGGCGGCGATTGCGCTCTACGCCACGACAGCGCTCGGTTGTTTCGCGATCGCTGAATACGGGATGAAAATCAAGCCCGCGACACGCAAGCCCGTATCTTTTTCCTGGAATATCGTTTTGATCCGTGCGGTGTTCGCGGGTAGTGTCGTCGCTGGAGCTGTAAGCGTTGCCCAGATCGCTCCTCCCTTCATGACAGGGGTATTGGCGACATTTCCGGCGGTGCTGACATCGACGCTTGTCATTCTTACAAAAAGCCAGGGGCCTGAATTTACCCGAGCCACCGGAAAAATCCTTATTCTTTCCTCCAGCAACATCATCATCTATGCCCTGGTGGCAGGGCTCACCTTCGTTCCCATGGGACCATGGGCAGGCACCCTGCTTGCCTTCATCGCATCTCTTATCCACATCGCGCTTCTGAGCAAAATGCTGGTTCGCATCAAATAAAACGAGCGCCAGCCTTACGGCCAGCGCTCTGCGTTCACCAAGAGACAGCGCCTCGGTCGGCGCGCTCCTTTCTGCTACATCACTCTTTCACTTCAACACCATATTCTCGTTCGTAATCGTGCCGAGATACTGAATGTATTTTACGAGGACTTCCGCGTCCGAGGGGAAGTCGTTCTGGGCCTTCCCTACCAGCATGCGGTAGTCGTCTCCACCATTGAAGATGAAATTGAGCGTCGCGATGGTGTATTCTTTCGCGGGGTCAACAGGCACACCCCCAATCCGAATGTCCGACACGCGGTCACCCGCAGGTTTGCTCACATCCAGCACATAGGTCAGATTCGCAAAGTGAGGGAAGCGACCATCCGGCGCGGGCAGCTTGCCGACGCCATTTTCGATGATGGCATCGATTTCCTTGCCGAGCACCTTGCCGGTCTGAATATAGTTGCCGAACGGCTGTACCGTGTAGATCTGCTTGAGCGTGATCGGGCCTGCCGGGATCGAATCGCGGATGCCACCGCCATTCATGAGCGCAAAGTCGGCACCAGTGAGGTAGCGCATACCGTTGGCAATGAGCGTCCCGAGGTTGGTTTGGGAAGTACGCACAATTTCGCGGGTACCTTCGAGTTTGACTGCGGTATTGCCTACGACCTGTGATAGAATCGCTTCCTGCTCCTTCTGCGCAGCCTTGATGATATCGGCGATACGCGCGTCACCTTTCAGATCTGGTGCATTGGCAGGGGTTATGGTACGAGCCGTCTTGGATACAACCTTGCGATCCGGGCCGACCACGACAGTGACTATGCCAAGGCCGGTACCATACGCGCCGGTACTGGCGATGAGCGTCGCGGTCTGGTTCTTCTTTTGAATATCCTCTAATTTGGAATGGCTGTGACCGTCAAGGATGACATCGATCTGGGGAACGAATCGGGCGACCGTGATTGAAGTGGGATCACTCGAATCATCGACACCTAGGTGCGACAGACATACCAGCAGATCATACTTGCCAGCCAGCTCCGCTGCCACGAGTTTTGCTTCTACAATCGGATCGCTGAATGTGACACCCTCGATGCCTTTTGGATCGGTTTTATAGGCGGTTTCCGGCGATGCCAGGCCGAAGAACGCAACACGCACTCCACCAATATCCCGGATTTCGTAGGCTGGGAATACCCGCTTGCCATCCTTCCAGACGTTTGCAGCCAGAATCTTAAATTTTGCCAGCTTGGCAAGCTCCATGAGGCGGTCGAATCCATAATTGAAATCATGGTTTCCTGGCACCATGTAGACATACCCGAGCTCGTTCATGAGCGAGACTTCTGTAGCGCCCTTATCGATATTGATGATAGGCAGGCCATGCAGAGTATCGCCCAGATCGATCAGCAGGGTGTTTGGGTTTTTCGCCTTCAGATCCTGGACTGCCGCGTAGATTTTCGGGTAGCCCAGTTCGGTTTTGCTTTCTACAATGCGCCCATGCGTATCGTTGGTATGTGCGAAGGTGATCTGGACTTCACCGGGCAGGTTGTCCAAGGCCGCCAGATTTCCGGTGAACGCCAGAGTGAAAATCGCCGCGACAAGCACAGCAATCTTGCCGAATCTTCTGAACATTATGTACCTCCTTCCTCGATTCTCAGGAATGATTTGAATATGTTCATTATATCCCCCGCCATGCGAGTAAACAAGTGAAAACGAGTGTTTCGGCTTATATCATTTTCTTTTTCCTGGTATAGTCGGAACCATGAAAGATCAGAATGTGTCGCCAAAGGCAAAATTCCGCGTTCCTTCACGACGGACGGTTATAAGTGCGGCGCTGGCTGCCCTCATCCTTTGTGTGGGAATGAATGCCTACCACTACAGCCTCGAAGGGGCCCGAGGGCTCTATGTATGGCATCCATTGCTCATACTGAAGATGCTCCTGTACATGGGGCTGCTGCCGCTCAGCACCGCAATCATCGGACTACCGCTAGAAAAACTCGCGCAAAAAGGACCGATGAAGGCCATGCGATGGCTATCGCTTGTCTCCTCGGTGCTGGTAGGCCTGATCTCGGTTTTTCTTCTGGCATTTCTCATCGTAGTGCCGCGCACGGGCCATATAGAGACAGCTCGTCTTACTCTCATCAATCCAGCAAAGGGGATCATCGCGCGAGAGGACTCAATGCCAGCGTTGAGCCGCACTGGATCCGCCAGCACTACTGCCAATATAGCGGTCCCTGCCACCGAGTTGCCTCTCCTTAGACTCGCGTTTTCATCGGACCCCCACTGGGGAGCCGATACCGCCAATATCACCGCACGGGCCGACATTCTCACTTCCGTCGCTCGCAGCGCTCCTGATGCCTTTTTCATGCTCGGCGATACCGTGGAATCCGGAAACAGCGCTGTCCAGTGGAATCTCGCGCTTTCCGACATGGAAGCACTTATACCAAATGTGCCAGTGCGTCCCCTCCTCGGCAACCATGACGCCCTCTTCGGCGGCCAATATCTCTATGCAAAAGCCTTTTGGCAGCCTTCTTTCAAAAGCGATTCCGGCTCACCCTACTACTGGCGCATCGATGCGGGCGGAGCGACCATCATCGCAGTTGACCTTCCATGGGGAACCGAGAATTTCGGCACCCGCCAGAGAACCTGGCTTGAAAAAACGCTCGCCGGTGCAGACCCCCAAAAGCCGCTCATCGTGCTATCGCATAGCTATTTCTATACTTCGGGGTATGATGATCCTGTAAGTGGCTCTCCCTGGTACGATCACTGGCAGAACATCCCGGCACTGGTACCTCTCTTTGAGAAATATGGCGTCGATCTGGTCATTTCTGGTCATAATCATTACCAAGAGCTGCTCTCGCACAATGGCGTTACGTATGTTGTTGTCGGATCAATGGGTGGCAATCCCGATCCCGAGCCAAGCTACCATTCGCCATGGTCCCAGTGGATCGCGGTGGGGGTACATGGCTGGCTCGAGGTGGAGGTTAAACCTGAGCGGCTGGTGCTGATATTCCGTGACGAACAGGGATCCGAGCGGCATAGGGCCGAATTGCGGTATTGAATTCCACCCCTAAAAAAAACGCGCGCGGGCGCTCTGAAAATACCCACGCGCGCTCTGAAACAAGAAGGACCTAGAAGCCCATATCCTCGCCTACGAGAATGACGGTAAAATCGCTGAGGGATGGTTTGCGCCTCAAGATGTGATAGATGCGGCAGATACGGCTGTCCAGAGCGCAATCCATGCAGTAGCCGGCTTTGACGCAGGGATTGGGCTTGCTGAGCCTGATATTATTGAGCGGGGCGGCATACAGCCGCAGCCGCTCGTAGGCCTCATCCAGGTTGGCGACGACTTTATTGAGCCCGGCAACAACGACATTCTTGCGCGGGCCAAAGCTCAAGGCGGCGACGCGGTTGCCGTTTCCGTCGACGTTGAATATGAAACCGTCCATGGTGATCGCGTTGGCGCTGGATATGAAGACATCGCAGGTCAGCTGCGCGCGAAGGATCTCCATTTTCTGTTCCGGGCTGAGCCCTGGGACATTGTGATCCAGAATGATCGCGCCTTTCTGGCGAGCCCGTTCTGCGATATCCATGGCCTTTACCGTCATTGAGCCACCAAAGCCGATCTTTGCGCCGGCGCTCACAAAACCCAGCACTTTTTCAGCCGCTTCCGCGGCGGTAGGCACATAGAGTGCATCAAACCCATTTTTAGTCAGCGCGGCAACCGTGCGCTGTCCGCGTGTCTCATACAGCGCGCCATGAAATCCTGTCATCATTCCCTCCTTGCGTTCTTCGTACCAGACATCCTAGCCCGTATTGTGTGTGAGATCTATGATGCGCACAAGTACCGCGCTGGTTGTCAGACCCTGCTATCAAGCTCCGGCCATCATCGCAGCGACGTCTGATTCGGGCGTTGCGATGCCTTTGATGCCAAATTTCTCCACAAGGATGTCCGCCACCCGCGGCGACAGGAAGCCGGGGAGCGTTGGCCCCAGGCGTATGTTCCTGAATCCAAGATACAACAAAGCGAGCAACACAAGCACGGCTTTTTGTTCGTACCATGCGATATCAAACGAAAGCGGTAGCTTGTTGACATCATCGAGACCGAAAATCTCCTTGAGCTTGAGCGCAACAAGCGCAAGCGAATACGAGTCGTTGCATTGGCCCGCGTCGAGCACACGCGGAATGCCGCCGATATCTCCCAGGTTCAATTTGTTGTAACGATACTTGGCGCAGCCCGCAGTGAGAATGACGGTATCCGCTGGAAGTGCCTCTGCGACCTCAGTAAAGTAGGAACGTTTCGGCTGGCGACCATCGCAGCCGGCCATGACCACGAAACGTTTAATGGCGCCGGATTTGACTGCGCTCACTACAGTATCCGCAAGGGCAAACACCTGATCATGAGCGAATCCACCGATAATTTCTCCATCCTCCAAGGGCTCTGGAGGTGGGCAGGTCCTAGCCATCTCGATAATGGCCGAAAAATCCTTCATCCTGCCTGGCTCGCGGTCAGGGATGTGCGCGCAGCCATCGAATCCCACAATACCGGTTGTAAAAACGCGATGTTTGTAGCTTTCCTTCGGCGGTACAAGGCAATTGGAGGTAAAAAGAACCGGGCCGTGAAACTTTTCTATTTCGGCGTCCTGCTTCCACCACGCGTTCCCATAATTGCCATAGAGATTGTCGTACTTCTTAAAGAAAGGATAGTAATGGGCGGGTAACATCTCGCCGTGCGTATAGACATCGATGCCCGTATCTTTCGTTTGCTCTAGAAGATCATGCAGGTCCCTGAGATCATGACCAGAAATGAGAATACCAGGGCGATCGCGGACGCCAGTGCGCACTTTGGTTATGCGGGGGTTGCCATACGTATCGCTGTTCGCCTTATCAAGAAGAGCCATGGCGTCTACGCCCACTTTTCCTGTCTCGAGGACGAGCGAAATGAGCGCATCGCTTCTGCTCGCGGAATCAGCGAGAGCTGCTAACGCATTCAGCATGAATTCGAATACCGGACGGCTCGAAAGGCCTATCGCATACGCGTGTTCGACATAGGCAGCCATACCTTTGAGTCCATACAGGACTAGAGCCTTGAGCGCGCGGATGTCTTCGTCTTCAATTTCGGTGAGGGCACCTTTTCCGGCCGAAGCCGCAACTCTCAACGACTCAAGATCTGCCGCGCTCCAAGTAGCCGCATCGGGGGGAGAGGATTCAATCCGCCCACCGCGCGCAAGATAGTCTGCCCTGATGGCATCGCGCCGCGCTAACGCCTCCATAATCCAGTGTTCAAATTCTGGAGCTGAGAAATTCGCGTTGGTGATGGTAGCAAAGAGCATACGGGTGATAAAGAAGGCGTCCTCTTCGCGGTACCAGCCACGCGGCATGGCTTGGCGCGCCCACCATCCGATGCCTTTACAGACGTGCAGGAGCAAGTCCTGAAGCTGTGCGGTTTCCGCTGTCTTGCCACAGACACCCCGCGCAAGCGTGCATGCGCTGTTTTTCATCGTTTCCTGGCATTGATTGCAGAACATGGTATTCCTCCTTTGTAGACAATTAGTAACTGCGGGCAATGTCCGCAATAGTGGTATTTTCAAGAAGCTGGTGCAGTCGCTGTTCAGTCTCCTCACAGAAGGTGCGGAGGACGCATCGACCGGTCATACAAACCGCGTGCGCGAACAGGCATTCACGCATAGGCAACTCATCCTCAAGGGTGAGGAGAATATCAATGCAGGTAATGTTCTCTCCCGGCCGCGTGAGAATATACCCTCCTCCCGCTCCCCTGCTGGCGGCCAGAAAACCTGCATTGGACAGCCGCTGCATGATTTTAGAAAGATAGGTATATGAAACGCCGAGTCGCTCCGCCGCTTCGCGTGCAGAAACGCGCCCCCCATTCCGCACCGCGAGCGTGAGCGCATGAATCGCCGCGTTGACGGTGTCGGAAATCGCCAAAATTCGATCCATGCAGGTCCTCCCTTGAATTTGGATATTCAATCAATTCGGATATACATGTCCTATTATAATTGATTTTGGCAATTTTGCAAGGTGTGGACGCAATGATTCAGTTCACCAGCGGCCGGCTCGAATAAATGAGGCCGATTTGTTGGATTCTGATGGCAACTCGGGAATGCGGGGATAAGGAGTCAGGCGCTCGATGGCCAGAGTAACGGCCCTATGGCTTTCCTCGACCCTTCCTTCGACAAGAAAAGCTCCGCCTTGCAGGAGTGCGGGACGGTAACGACGGAAGGCTTCGGGGAAAAGGACCGTTTCGAAGCGCGCGGTCTCGTCCTCGAAGGTAATGAATTCCATTGGTTCCTCCTGGCGGGTGAGTACCTCCTTGGCGGTAATGAGCCAGCCGGAAAGCCGCACAGAACAGCCGATATGGCGCGAAATGTCACGAGCCCGGATACGCGGCGATGAAAGTGCCCCCGGAACCAGATGCAGGGGATGGATCTCGAGGGTAGTGCCGAGCCATTTCAGTTGCGCAAGCGCGACGCGGCGAGCATGGCGCAGATCACTGGGCTGGTGCGTGCAAACATCGGCGAAATCGCCGCTGGCGCTATATTCGCCAGCAGGTTCTGCTGCCTCATTGAAAAGGCTTGTTTCAGGGTGTTCACTGCGACGCGCGCACGCCTTAAGCAGTGTCATGAGCATGGCAGACCGATTCATGCCACGCGCGACGCCGTCCAGTGCGCCAGAACCGACGAGCGCTTCTGCTTCGGATCGTGCGAAGGAGACACGGGCGGCAAAATCCTCGAGGGAGAGGAAGCGGTGAGGGTGTTGGTGTCCGCCATGTTCACGAGCGGCCACAATGGCAGCAGGCGTGGATGCCCTCAGACCTGCAATCATACCCAGTCCCCAGCGGATTTCTGTTCCCTGTCCTCTGCAGCGAATTTGGCTTTCATTCACATCGGGCGGAAGGAGCCTCAGCCCCATCCGTCGCGCTTCGCTCGCATAGGCCAGGGTCGAATAGAACCCTCCGCGGTTGGAGATAACCGCTGCCATGAACGCCGCCGGGTGGTGGGCTCTGAGCCATGCGGACTGGAACGAAAGCATCGCGTAGCTTGCTGAATGAGCCTTCACGAACGAATAGCCAGAGAAGGACATGATCATGTCCCACACCTGCGAGATGATGTCCTCAGCGATGCCATGGGCGCGACAGCCATCAAAGAATCGGTTTTTCCACATTTCGAGGCGATGGCCCCGATCCTTCTTGCTGAGCACTTTGCGAATGGCGTCAGCATCTGAGGAGGAAAAGCCCGCCAGCGCCTGCGCGGCTTTGGAGACATCTTCCTGATAGCACATGATGCCGTAGGTCTCGGCGAAGAGCTCGCCGAGGGCTGGATGAAGAGGCCGCCAGGGTTTTCCCTTGAGGCGCTCGATGTACTCCTCTATGAAACGATTCGCGGCAGGCCGGATGATCGAAGAATGGATGACAAGATGGGCGAAATCTCCGACCCCGGTCTTCTTCTGAAGAAGGCACATCGCAGGGCTTTCCACATAAAAAACGCCCATGGTATCGCCGCGCGCGATCATGGCAACGGTGTCCGGGTCCTTTTCCGGGTGCCAGCGTGCCTGATCAAGCGCAATCCCTTGCTCCTCCAGATCTGCGAGTGTATCACGTACCACAGCCAGTGAGCGGTTTCCAAGCAGATCGATCTTGACGAGGCCTGCTGCTTCGACACCATCTTTGTCCCACGCCGTGACCAGAATGCCCGAGCCAGTTTTTTCGATGGGGACATATTCATCGATTCTGCCAGGGACGATGATAATACCGCCCGAGTGGGTGCCGAGGTTGCGCGGAAGACCTGTAACCCTGTCGGCCATGGCTAGGATTTTCTTCCATATTTGATCGGCCGCGGCCAGGGCTGCCTCGCGGTCCTGCTCGAGGCGCAGCTCCATGGCGCTGGTTTCCTCATCCGGTATCCCGAACGCACGAGCAGTATCGCGAAGGGCTCCCCGGAATCGGAAGCAGTTGTGGTTCGCTACGCGCGCGCAATGTTCGGGGCCGAACATTGCGACGGTCTGCTCCAGAATGCCGTCGCGCTCGTCCCACGCAAAATCGATATCGATATCAGGAGGGTCCTGACGGCCGGGGTTGAGAAAGCGTTCAAAATAAAGATTGTGGGCGACGGGATCGACGTCCGTAATACCAAGCGCGTAAGAGATGATGCTCGCGGCAGCGCTGCCGCGGCCGCAGATACGTTTTGTAAGCCTGGCAATATCATGCACAACAAGGAAATAATCGCTAAAGCCCTTTTGTTCGATAATGCTGAGTTCGTACTCGACGCGCGACCGGACTGTATCGCTCAGGACACCATAGCGACGACGGATACCTTCAAACGCGAGCCGACGAAGTTCAGCCGCGGCTGTCAGCTGCGGGGTGGTCGTCGGTTGCGCTACGTGCGCTGCGCTGCGGTTCGGCTTCCAGGAGGGGAACACCAGGCCATTGAAAGGATCGGCAAGGGATTCGGCGACGATGCGCGCGTTGGCCTGAATCCACTCGGGGTAATATCGCGCCCGCAAAGTCTCTGCCACCGGCGCACAGAGTTCCGGTGCAACTTCATCTACCGTCCAGCCGAGCCCTATCGCGATCAGGAGCCTCTGTATGTTTTTCGCGTCAACATCAGGCCCATCCAGCAAGTTGAATTCGGGGCTCGCCACGAGGGGATGCCGCGTACTGGCCAGTTTCTGCCAGCGCTCTCTGTGTGCGCCAGTACACAAACCAAAGACAGATGCATCCGCCCATGTTCTCCCCGGCTTCAGTTTCTGCAGAAACTCGATGCTGTCGGACAAAAGAAACAGATCATGACCATCGGGCCGGCCCGCGCATTCCAGTAGCGCTTCACGCACCACAGCCTCTGCCCGGCCCAGTACCTTCCGCGCGTCCGCCGCGTCCTGCAGCCGGCTTCGAGGCGGAACCGCCCAGGTCGAGGCCGGTAATCCCCCCTCGTTCAGAACTCTCGCCCGTTCCGATAGAATCCTGCACAGCGTTGAAAATCCAGAACGATTGCGAGCAATCGCAATCACCCGGCCCGTTTCGTGCTTCTCTGCGTGTCCAGAGGACACGCAGCCCCATCCCATCGTGAACTCCACTCCAATCACCGGCCTGACGCCCGCATTTCTACACGCTTCGAGAAATACCGGAAGGCCATACAGACTGTTCCGGTCGGTCAGCGCCAGCGCCCCATATCCAGCCCGCGAAGCTTCGGAAACCAGCTGTTCCGGCATCGATACGCCCCAGCATAGCGAATATGCCGAATGCGCTACGAGCGGAACCAGTTGCGCGCCATCAGGCGCTTCAGCCCTCAGCATACGCCTGCCCCTGCTATACCGGCCAGCGCTGAAGCATCCCTTCGCCGGTACAGAAACGCCGTCCCCGGCAGAATGGCCGACTGTCCATATTTTCCCCTCACCCGGTCCAGGGCCCCCTGAATCCGCATATCCCCTGGCTCGAACAGATCGAGTTCCGGCCCAGCCGGCTCGAAATCCTCCAGTACAACCTGAATGCTACGCACTCTCACCCGACGCGCCCATGCCTCCCGCATGGCCCGGCGTACTGCCGTTCCCAGTTGCGCGTCCGACACGAACAGCGCCCCCATCCTTGCCCTGATACGTTTTTCCATTGTAAGCCCGTCGGTAAAGATCAACCGTACCGACACGCTCCGCGCGCCCAGCCCATCCTTGCGCATGGCGAACCCGAGTTCCAGAGCGAGTTCGGCTGTCCGCCACTCGAGCAAGCCCGGATCGGCCGAATCAGGCTCCAGCACGACCATGCCTGAACGGCGGCGGCGCGCAGGAGGTTCGGGGTCGACCGGCGAATCGTCGACGCAGCGGGCGCGCAGCACAAGCTCCGGTCCGCGTACACTTATGGCCCGCGCCTCTTCGGCCGAAAGCGCTGCAAGTTTGCCGATTTCGGCGATATCGAGGGCGAGGAGACGCGGCAGGAGCTTGACACCCACCCCGGGGAGCAGCTCGACCGGCTGACGGGCGATCAGGGCGTACTCGTCATGTACCGTGAGCGGGGCAAAGCCGAAAGGGCGAAACACGCGGCTTGCCACCTTGGCGGCAGTCTTGGTCGATGCAAGAGCGACGGTAGGAACAATCCCCAGTTGGTCCGCGATGTCACCGAGCAGCGTGCGGGCCGCATCTTCCGGAGGGCCGAACAGGCGGCCGGTTCCCTGCACATCGAGAAAGAGGTGCCCCCTGCCCGCGCGCTCTACCAAGGGAGTAAAGCCGAGCGCCACTTTCTGGAGCATCCGATCGGCCTTTTCATAGAGCAGTGGCTGTGGCACGCAGATCCGCACATCGCGCACGACCGCGCGGGCAGCTTCCAGCAGCATGCCACGCCGCACTCCCTGTCGATATGCTTCCGGCGAAAGGTCGAGCACGACTGCGCGGGGGACATCCGGCCTGGCTACCACGAAGGGCCTGCCGCGCAGGCTCCGGTCGAGCCGCTCCTCAACTGCAGCCATGAGGCCGATCATATTGACATGGATGATGCTGCCGGAGCTCATGTGCCGCCCCCTCTCAGAAAGGCAGCCCAGCCCATTTCGACAAGCTTCCGCGCCTCTGCCCAACCTGGCCGTGTACCGCGGGCTGCCGCAGCCAGTTCGCCGAGCATGGTGGCATTCAGCGCGGCTCCCCTGCCATTGGCACACACAATGCCACAGAGGCCGGCATTTCCGGCAATAAGGAGCGCCTGCTGCAGTATGCGCATAAGCTCTTTTCTTGTATAAAGATAGTCGCGAGCATGCGCGTCTTCTCCCACCTTGCACAGCGCCGGATTGCGCCCCATGAGCCGAAGGTACAGCCTGGATGAGGTGAGCACTTCCACCAAAGGAGGAAGCGGGCGTGCATCTCCGCCCCCTCGCGGCAGATCGTAGAGGCAGAGCGCCACATCGCGCTGCTTGAGCCCTTCCACCACGCGCGCCGTATACCATTCCGGCGACCAGAACCCCACCACGAGCGGCAGTCCCTTCAGTTCACTCACAACCCGATCCAGCCAGAGGCGCCCTGCCACCGTATAGGAATAAGAAGAAGGAAATTCGATAAGAAACAATGCAATGCGTCCCGACTGTACCGCCGGCTCGACTCTGCGCCGAAACGCGGCAAAGGCCCCCGCCGTCTGCCAGAGGCTCCCTTTCGCTTCTTCGGGAGCATAGCGCATCCAGTGTGGTAGACGCACGCATAAGGCCTCCTGTGCCGCGCCTTCCTCCCCTAGGACACAGGACACCGCAGCGCCGGTCGCTTCTTCTGAGCGGAAAAGAATTCCCGGCCAGCCGCCGGCGCACGCCGCCTCGACATTCATACTGGAGATATACTACACAAATGTATAGTAATCAAGAGCGAATCGATACCTTTTGCGCCAGGGCAAGAGGCCGCCCCGATTCTGCCTCTACTCAGCGCGGATTGACCATCATCGCCGGCTGCTGGGTCGCCTCGATGGCATCACGCCAGAGACTGCCCTCGGGATCGACTTTCTTGCGACTCATGGTCGCCGTTCTGATGGGAATATGGACAAAGGTATTGTTGACCAGTCCTATGATGAGTTTTGTCTTGCCTGCCATTGCCGCATGGACCGCGTTGTTCCCCAGCCGTTCGCAGTACATCGAGTCTATGGGCTCCGCGATGGCAGATCGAATCATGTAGCTCGGGTCAATATACTTGAGATTGACCTCAATGTTTCGCTCCTGAAACCAGTGTTCAATTCTGTCTTTGAGAAATAGGCCGATATCGCCCAGCTTCCGGTTCCCCGACGCATCATAGGTCGTCTCATGCTGGAAGAAATGCTGACCCGCACCTTCCGCAACAACGATCACCGCATGGCCGCGTCGCGAAAGCCGCTTCTCTAGCAGCTCCAGCAATCCTCCGGGACCTTCAAGATCGAACGGCACCTCGGGAATCAGTACAAAGTTGGCTTCATGCACTGCCAGCACCGTATGCACCGCGATGAATCCAGAGTCACGTCCCATCAGCTTCACCAGGCCTACACCATTGCGCTGGGAATGCGCTTCCATATGCGCAGCAGCCACCGCTTCGGAAGCCTTGACCACTGCCGTATCGAAGCCGAAGGTTTTTTCTACGAATTCGATATCATTGTCGATGGTTTTCGGGATACCTACCACCGCAATCTTCAAGCCTCGCCGCTCAATTTCCTCTGCGATGGCGAGCGCTCCCTTCTGCGTCCCGTCACCGCCGATGGCAAAGAGCATGTTCAGATTCAGCTGTTCGATCGTATCAACGATCTCGGACGTCCTTGTGCCTCCACCCCTCGAGGTACCAAGCATCGTGCCACCAATCTTGTGGATGTCATCCACCACATCCGGATTGAGAGGAACTACATCAAGCCCATACTCCGGAATCAGTCCCTTGTAACCATACCGGATGCCGGAAATCCGCCGTACTCCATACAGATGCCAGAGGCTACGGACGATTGACCGGATCACATCATTCAGGCCGGGGCACAGACCTCCGCAGGTCACAATGCCTGCATGCACATGTGCCGGGCTGAAATAGATCGTGCGGCGTGGCCCTGCCAATTCCAGCAGGTTTTCCCTTCCGACAGGAGGCCGTGACCCTGGGTTCGCTTCGATCTTGTAGCAGATATACCGGTCATCCTCCACAAAAACCGGTTCGCCTTTCCCTCGCGCGACCGAAAGCTTCAAAGGCGAATCGATGGAACATCTGCCAAGTGTCTCAATGCTGAAATCAGGCATGACTGCTTCTCCATGTCATGGTGGTGTCCACACAGGAGGATCCCCTCCTGTACCGTTGATTGTACACGAATGGAGCGCATGCAGCAGCCTCCGGCCCCTTGCTCCTCATGCAGGTTCACATGCACCCTGTACCTGTATATAAAATGGAGGAGCCCCTGCAACCCGCTTCCACTGATGCCCTCCTGCATCATCGGAACCGAGGTTCCAGGGAGCTCCTCCTGATGGTTCTGCAACCTGCGTTACTCCAGCACTGCCCCTCTCGCCCCAGAGGTCACCACACGGCGGTAGCGACCAAGGAACTCGCTCTCAACCGGCTGGACCCAGGGCTTCCAGGCAGCTTTTCTCTTTGCGAGCTCGGCCTCGTCGACCAGGAGATCGATTCTCTTGGCAGGAATATCAATACGAATCATATCACCTTCCTGCACCAGCGCAATGGGCCCGCCAGCCGCGGCCTCGGGAGAGACATGGCCCACCGCCGCCCCACGGGTCGCTCCAGAGAAACGGCCATCGGTTAGCAGAGCCACGGTCTTGTCTTTACCCAGACCAGCCAGTGCGGCGGTCGGCGAAAGCATCTCACGCATGCCCGGTCCGCCTTTCGGCCCCTCGTAGCGAATGACCACCACATCGCCATCACGGATTTTCTGATCCATAATGGCCGCGTAGGCTTCTTCCTCACTGTTGAACACGCGGGCGGGGCCCGTATGAACCAGCATCTCCGGTGCGACTGCAGCCTGCTTGACGACCGACCCCTCCGGCGCCAGGGAGCCATGCAGGATCGCCAGCCCACCCATCGCATGATAGGGTCTGTCGAGCGGGCGTATCACCTCATCATCACGCACCCTGACATGCTGCAGATTCTCACCTACCGTCCTGCCAGTCACCGAGAGCGCATCTTCGTGGATCAGTCCTCCACCTGCCAGCCGCGCCATTACTGCCTGCACCCCGCCAGCAGCGTACAGGTCTTGGATGTGATACGGCCCCCCGGGAGAAAGGCTGCACAAGTGCGGCACACGCTCGCCGATGTCATTGAAAAGATCGAGGGGGAAGTCCACGCCAGCCGCGTGGGCAATTGCCGGCAAATGCAGCGTGGTGTTCGTCGAACCGCCCAGCGCTAGATCCACCGCCACCGCATTCTCGAATGCCTTGCGTGTCAGGATATCCCTTGGCTTGATGTCGCGTTCGAGCAATGCCATGATGGCACGCCCCGCATCCTTTGCCAGGCGTTCCCTGGCGGCATAGACCGCCGGAATGGTACCGTTCCCCGGCAGCGCCAGTCCAAGCGCCTCCATCATGCAGTTCATAGTATTGGCCGTGAACATGCCGGCACAGGAACCGCAGCCAGGGCAGGCGACATCCTCGAGTTCCGCAAGTTCTTCTATACTGAGCGCCCCAGCGGCGTGCCTGCCCACTGCCTCAAAGACAGTAGAAAGATCGATATCGCGTTCGCGGTAGCGCCCAGCGAGCATGGGACCTCCGGACACCACGAGCGCTGGAATGTTGAGCCGCGCAGCTGCCATTGCCATGCCCGGTATGATCTTGTCGCAGTTCGTTACCAGCACAAGTGCGTCGAAGGCATGCCCTTTTGCCATGATCTCGATGGAGTCCATGATGAGTTCCCGGGAGGGAAGCGAGAATTTCATCCCGATGTGATTCATCGCGATGCCATCGCATACGCCAATCGTGGGAAATTCGATGGGCAGCCCTCCTGCCGCATAGACTCCAGCCTTTACTGCCTCTGTAATTCGCCGCAAGTGCGTGTGTCCAGGAATAATCTGGTTATAGGCATTGGCCACACCAATCCATGGCCGCTCGATCTCCCAGTCCGAGAATCCATTTGCCTTCATCAATGAACGGTGAGGAGCTCTACTCACACCCTTCTTTGCCTGATCGCTTTTCATCTGCTTCTTCCTTTTCCCTAGACATTCCCCATTACCAGCCGTGGCAGCGCGAGTACAATGCCCGGTACATACATGGCGATGAAGAACACGAGCGTGAGGATAAAAACCATCGGTATGATCGGTCGAGCAATCTTGCCCATGGAAAGCCCAGTAATGGCTGATGCCACATAGATGTCGATCGCGACTGGCGGCGTCGCCATACCAATGGCCAGCCCCACGACCAGCACCACGCCGAAATGAACCAGATTGCCGCCTACACCCATGACTGCTGGGATGAAAATCGGCGTCAGAATGATCAACGCCGAGGCTGTTTCCATGAACATGCCAGCCAGCAGCACGATAACGCCAATCATGAAATACACGAGCTCCGGCACATTGCCTGTCAGGCTCAGCATTGCCGAGGCAACCGCCTGGGGAATCTGATAGAATGCCAGCCCCCAGCCGAACAGCTTTGCCGTTGCGATGATGAACATAATGAGGGCCGAGGTAACGCCGGCTCCTACCACCAACTGATAGAATTTTTTAAAATTCAATGACTTATATACGAATGCTGCTACGATGACCGAATACACGACTGCCACGGCAGCAGCTTCCGACGGGGTAAAGATGCCGCTGAAAATGCCACCGAGTATGACCACTGGCGCCATCAGCCCCCAGAATGATGCCAGAAATTTTTTCCCTACATCTCTGAGGCTCATCCGCTCTCCTCGCGGGTATCCTCGCTGCTTTGCTTTCCACGTAGCCCATCCAATGAGCCCCACGCCCATCAGAATGCCCGGAATGAAGCCGCCAACAAACAGCTTTGCTACCGATTCACCCGCAATGACGGCATAGAGCACCATGGGCACACTCGGCGGAATGACCACGCCGATGGTACCGCCCGCGGCGATGAGCGCTGCCGATTCAGCGACATCGTAGCGCTTCGTCTTCATGTCGGGAAGAAGAGAAGCACCTACTGCCGCCGTTGTCGCCGCGCCGGAACCAGAAATTGCCGCGATGAACATCGATGCCAACACCGCCACCACCGACAGCCCGCCGCGGATCCGTCCCAGCGCCGCTTCCGCAAACGCGACGATCCGCTCTGAAATTCCACCCTTGGCGAGGATGTCGCCTGCCAGCACAAAGAATGGCACTGCCACCAGGGCGAACGAATTGTTTCCTTCAAGCAGGGTCTGCGGCACCATCTGCAAGGGAATTCCCATGACAGCGAACACTATCAGCGCCGCAAGCCCGATCGCCAGTCCGATGGGCACGCCGATCAGCATGAGTGCAAAGAATGCACCAAAGAGTACATAGCCCATCCTAGCGCTCCTTCCGCCAGGCTTCCGCCAGCGAATCCGCGATATGCAGCATAATCAGAGCGCCGCTCACAGGATACATCAGATAGATCCAGCGCATGGAAAGCCCCATCGCGGGTGTCACTTGAGAAGCCTCGGTACCCATCAGCACACCGCCATACCACACGACAATTGCAAAGAACCCAAGCCCGAGCAGTCCGATACAGGTCTGTACGGCTCGGCGCGCGCCCGGCGAAAGCTTCTCGACCATGAATGTCACCGCAATATGGCTCCCTCGCTTGAAACCAACCGCCGTGCCCAGCAGACTTACCCACACCAGAAGAAAGCTCGAGAGTTCCTCAGACCAGCTGAGCGCGGTAAAGAAGAATCGAAACACCACCTGCAGAAAAGTCACCGTCACCAGCACAAGAAGGGATGCAAAGAGCACCCCTTCTGTAATGGCATTGGCACGGTCACTCACGCGGTGCAGGAGGGATGGGCCAGTTCCCATGCCATCATGTGTCGCCATTCCACGCTCCCTCGCCTACTTCGTCTGCAGGATCGCGTTGACCAGATCCTTGCCAAACTTTTCCGCATACTGGTCATAGACCGGTTTCACCGCCTGAAGGAATGCCGTAAGGTCGGGCTTCGTGATGATCATCCCCTTTGAAGCCAGTTCTTTAAGCCATACGTCCTCATTCTGATTGTTGTAATCGCGTTCATACTGCGCTGCCTCTCGCCCTGCCTTGAGCACCGCGGCCTGCTGAGCCGGCGTCAGCTTCTTCCAGGTCATCATGCTCATGATGATGGGAGCCGGGGCATAGGCATGCCGTGTGATGGCAAGGTATTTCTGACTTTCATACAGCTTGAACGACACGATGACATTGAGCGGGTTTTCCTGACCATCGATCGTATGCTGCTGCAGCGCGGTGAGGGCTTCAGTCCAGGCCATAGGTACGGCATTCGCTCCCAGTGCCTTGAAAGAATCGACATAGATGGGGTTCTGCATAAGCCGAATTTTTAGGCCGGCAATATCCTCTGGCTTGTTCACTGGCTTCTTGTTGTTGGTGAGATTGCGGAATCCACGCTCTGCCCAGGCAATGCCCTTCCAGCCCTGGCTCTCGAGCTCGGCAAAGAGCTGTTCCCCAATCGGGCCATCGAGTACCTTGTAGGCATGTTCTGGATCCCTGAACAGGAAAGGAAGATCGACAATACCGAACCTTGGCACAAAATTGACGAAGGGGCCAGAGGTGATGACCCCGGCATCGACGATGCCCATTTTCATACGCTCAAGCAGCGTGCGCTCATCGCCAAGCACAGCATTGGGGAAAATCGTTACCTTTACTTCTCCGTTCGTGTATTTCTCCACCAGCTCCTTGAATTTGGTCGCCGCGAGGTGGAACGAATCTTGCTCGTTCACCACATGAGCCAGCTTGATGTCGAGGGCGAATACGGGGGCAAGCACCACGCTGAACGCAAGAACCAGCGTTACCAATTTTTTCATAGGAACCTCCTCTTTTTTTTGGTACTACCATGGCTGTACCAGCATTGCAAAAATCGTAACACTAGTATATGATTATGTCAATTACTAAATATCCATATTGAACGCATTTTATTTCACATTACGCGCAAGAGGCGGATATGGACAAGAAGCGACAGGAATTGGTGCAACGCATTAAGACGATGCTGCAGAATCCAGCGACCTTCCCTGATGGGAAACTGCCTCCGGAACGGGAGCTGGCAGCCAGGCTCGGAGCAAGCAGAAATCTGCTTCGCGAGGCACTCATCACGCTGGAAGCGCTGGGCTTCATCGAAATCCGGGACCGGCTTGGCGCATTCATCCTCAATCCCTATGCCGAAGATTTCATGGCTAGTCTAAAATTTGTTTCTCTCTGGCCGGATGACATGCTGATCCAGGTGATGGAAATGCGCGTAGTGGTTGAAGTCCCCATCGCTGGACTCGCCGCGCTCCGCAGAACCGAAGACGAGCTTGAAAAAATGAAACAATGTCTCAATATGCTGGTGCGCGTTCATACCGATCCCGATGGCGGCGCGTCGCAAGGTGCGCAATGGGATTCAATGTTGCATATGCTTATCGTGCAGGCGGCACATAACCCGTTATTGACCAGATTGTACGAAGGTCTTTCTACTACTATGGAGCGCTATATCAGCATGAGCAGAACCAAGCTGCTGGCGCTCGAAGGCTGGCCATCGAAAATCGTTGATGAGCATGCCTCCCTTGTGAGGGCAATCGAGGCAGCAGACGAAGACGCTGCCCGAGAAGCGCAGCGCCAGCATCTGCAGAGCGCTCTGCAAATGCTCAAAACGCTCTCAAGCCGCTCATGAAATAAATCAGGCCCAGCTCAGCGACCGGTGTTGTCGATCCATGAAAGAATCTCTTCAGGATGCTGTGCGGGTGTCACTTTCGGAAACACTCGCTCGATCGTTCCCTCCTCGCTGATGACGACGGTAGACCGAATAACGCCCATGACCTTCCGCCCGTACATGGTCTTTTCTCCCCAGGCACCATAGGCAGCAAGGACCTTTTTTTCTGGATCTGATAAAAGAATGAATGGAAGAGAAAACTTTTCCTTGAATTTTTGATGAGACGCCTGTGAATCGGGGCTGACACCGACGACCTCTATGCCTCGTTCACGAAATGCTCCATAGCGATCGCGAAAGGCACAGGCTTCTGCGGTGCATCCAGGAGTGTTGTCCCTGGGATAGAAATACATGATGAATTTCTTTCCCGCGAAGTCAGCCAAGGTCCACATTCTGCCTTTTTCGTCTGCCAGCATGAAATCTGGCGCCCGCATACCTTCCTTTATCATAGGCGCGTCCTCCCTCTTTTCAATATCATCAATAATATCAATAATTGCACAAAGAGCCAAAAAATCATTCGGCTCGGCCACTGCCGGCATCCTTGTCGATTTTGCTTTCTATCTATAGAATAGGCCTACTATGCTTTTCGAACAGCGAACCGTAACCTGCGGCCAGCTTCGTGCTGCCGACATTGGCAAGACTGTTGTCCTCAACGGATGGGTCCACCGCAAGCGCGACCACGGTGGTATCACCTTCATCAATCTGCGCGATCGCTACGGTATCACCCAGGTGGTCGTCGATGCTGACTCCGCACAGGAGTTGCTCGATATCGCTGCCGATCTCAAGATGGAATACTGCGTAGCAATCCGGGGCACGGTACGCCCGCGTCCGGATACCATGGTAAATCCCGCCATGGAAACTGGCGAGATTGAAGTCAAGGCTGAGACTATCCAGATACTCTCCCGCTGTGCACCACTGCCTTTCATGATTGATGAGCAGACCGACGCCAAGGAAGACCTCCGCCTCACCTATCGCTACCTGGACCTCCGTTCCTTTGCCATGCAGCGCAAGATCAGACTGCGGCATGAGGCAGCGTTCGCAGTCCGCGAATATCTCGTAAGCAAGGGCTTCTACGAAATCGAAACACCGACCTTCATCCGCTCCACGCCAGAAGGCGCGCGTGACTACCTTGTGCCCTCCCGTCTGTATCCCGGCAAATTCTACGCTCTGCCACAGTCACCCCAGCTCTACAAGCAGATTCTCATGGTGTCAGGTTTTGACAGATACTTCCAGCTCGCCCGTTGCTACCGTGACGAGGACTCGCGCGGTGACCGGCAGCCGGAATTCACCCAGATCGATATTGAGATGAGCTTTGTGACCCGCGAGGATGTACTTGGTCTTGTAGAAGGCATGATGGGGCACCTGTTCCGAAAGACCCTCGGCGTACAGCTTCCTGCGCAGTTTGTGCGGATCCCCTATGACGAAGCCATGGATCGGTACGGCACCGACAAACCGGACCTCCGTTTCGGCATGGAATTACAGGATGCCTCCACACTCGTCGATAATGCCTGTACGTTCCAGGCGTTCCACGATGTGCTCGCTGCAGGCGGTACGGTCAAGGCTTTGGTCGTGCCTGGCAAGGCTGACTATTCCCGCCGCCAGATCGAGGAACTGGAACAGAAAGCGAAGGTATACAAGGCCAAGGGGCTTGCCTGGATGAAAGTGAACGCCGCGGGTAGCCTTGAAGGTGGTGTATCAAAATACTTCGCCGATCATGCGAAAATAACGAAACAACTCGGAGCGGGCCCAGGTGATCTCCTTCTGTTTGTAGCTGACGTCAATTGCAAGGTTGCATGTACAGCCCTCGGTGCAGTGCGCAGCCAGCTCGGAAAGGACCTCGGCCTCTGTGACCCGAATGTATTTGCCTTTGCCTGGATCGTCGACTTCCCCCTCTTCGAGTACAACGAGGAAGAAGGCCGCTGGGAAGCCGCGCACCACATGTTCACCATGCCCCAGGCACAATACCACGCAACGCTGGAATCAGATCCCGGCTCCGTCAAGGGCGACCTCTACGACCTCGTGCTGAACGGCTACGAAATCGCCTCAGGCTCCATCAGAATCCATGATCCCGATCTCCAGAAGCGCATTTTCCGCATCGTCGGCATGACCGATGAACAGGCCCAGCAGAAATTCGGATTCCTTCTGGAAGCCTTCAAGTACGGGCCGCCTCCTCATGGCGGCATTGCACCGGGATTCGACCGCCTGGTCATGCTCATGGCAGGGGAGACCTCCATCAAGGAAGTCATTGCATTCCCGAAGAATTCGTTCGCAGTAAGCCCCATGGATCAGTGTCCGAATGTGGTGGACGAGCGCCAGCTCCGCGAACTGCATATCAGAATCGCAGAAGATTGAGCCACGTCTCATCGTTCTGCCTTCAGGAGCCGGACAGCATGCATCCGGCTCCTTTCTTTTCTGCAGGCGAGTCAATCTACAGAGCCAACCTAGGTGTCATGCCGCTTAGGCAGCACTGTCTCATAGTACAGGTCATTTAAATATATAGAATATTATATATTTTATAAATAATAATATAAATATAAAAATAGAATGATATACTTGACTTCTCTCTGTGCTCGCATATACTGATTTATGATTTCCCTGAAATCTTTGCAAGGAGCAATTTATGGCCGATTTTGAAAAAGCGCTGGAGAAAGAAGTTTCAAGAAGAAGCTTTCTGAAAACCACCGGTATCGGACTGGGCGTTGCTGCAGGCTCTCTGGTATTCGGAACCGGTATGGTGGGAGCACAGGCACAGCCTGGCACTGTTGCCGAAGCCCCTCTTCCCTATGTGGAGCTTGATCCCGAAGAAGCCCGCCTGAGAGGTCATGCTGGCTACTACATCGCTGGCTGCTCCTATGGTGGTTTCTATGCCATCATTTCAATGCTGCGTGAGAAGGTTGGCGGCCCCTATAATCAGATTCCCCTTCGCATGCTCGGATACGGCCGTGGAGGTTTTGCGAACTGGGGTACCATCTGTGGAGCCTTGAATGGTGCATCTGCTGCCATAAATCTTATCTGCCCCGATGCCGACACCAACAAGCTCGTTGGGGAACTCCTCGGCTGGTATACCCGCTTCCCCTTCCCCAGCGCAGAGGCGAATGCGATTGGTGTGGCCGGAGGCTTCAAGTATACCACCAAACAATACCCGAAAATCGAACTGGTCACTTCAGTATCCGATTCCCCGCTCTGCCATGCATCGAATGCCAAGTGGATCGCCAAATCGGGCTTCCTGCTTCCTACTCCTGAGCGCAAAGAGCGCTGCGCCCGCCTGACTGGCGATGTGGCTGCCAAAGCCGTTGAGCTGCTCAATGCATGGAAAGCGGGCAAGTTTGTCGCAACCTTCAAGGTCGACGACCAGACCGCTGGATGTCTTACCTGCCACGCCGAGGATCAGGAAGGCAAGATGACGTGCGTATCCTGCCACGAGCCTCACTGATTTTTCTTGCGTGGCCCCCTGTATTCTTCAGGAAAGCGGAGCGACGGCTCCGCTTTCTTTATATCATCATGAATAATAGGCCCACACCATGAATACCATTCTTGATCGACTCTACGCATTTCTGCGATCGCTCCGGCTCGCGACGGTACTGATCATCGTCTTGGCTCTTCTTTCAGTAGCGGGCGGGATTATACCACAGGGCAGGCCAGCGGATTTCTACTTCAGTACCATGCCCTCGGCGGCGCGGTTCGTCCTCTGGCTCGGCTTTGACCATCTCTTCAGCTCCCGGTTCTTTCTCATCATCGTCGCGCTGTTTACTACGAACCTGACTGTCTGTACCGTACACAGGCTAGGCAATGAACTCGCCAAGCCACGCGCTGCCCGACGACACGGCCCCGATTTTCTGCACCTGGGGCTCATTATCATCATTTTCGGCAGCATTCTGACGGCTCGCACGAGAAGCGAACAGATTTTCCACGCGGGGGCTGGGCAGCATATCCATCTGCCCGATGGGAAGGCACTCTATCTTACGCGACTGGAGCAGGAGACCTATGAGAGCGGCCGTGTCCGTACCTGGATAACCGAAGGTATTATCGGCCAGCCCCCTACCGAAGCTCCTCATGGAGAAAGCAGCGCTGGAGACACGCTTGGCGAAGAAGGCTACGCGAGCGAGCCTGGATCACAGGGTCTCAAGCCCGAAATGCTATCCCATGCCCAGATTCCTGCGGCTCCCGCGGCCGTCCCTTCCGTCTCGGAACTGCCCGGAGGCACTCCGGTCGTCATCAAGGTCAACGCTCCCTACCGCGGCAAAGGCTATACTATTTATCAGTATGATTGGAAAACTATCTCGCTTCCTGTCCTTGCCGACCCCACGGGTATGCGTACCGTTCTTCAAAGTGGCAGCAGGCTTTCTACCCCTGAAGAGTCAATTCTTTTCATGGCGATCGAACAGCCTCCTGCTCCGCAAGGCAGCTCTGTCGAAGCACGCGCCGTCTTCCTCGAGGAACGTCAAGGCGCTCGCACCATTATTCGTGCCCGGCCCGGCGACCAGGTGGGAAGCTTTAAACTCGCCGGATATGAAACACAGTATCTCTCCGGGCTTAAAATCAAATCCGATCCATGGTTCCCCCTTGTTCTAGCAGGCATTTTCCTTGCCATGGCAGGAACCCTCCTTACCTATCTTCAGAAACTGAAAGGATTGTCCACATGATTGCAACAATAGCCTTTGTATTGCTCATTATCTCTCAGGCGCTTCAGGGGGTCTGGTTGTTTAAAGCCGGCAATCGCGAGCGCGTTTCACCTTGGGTTTCGCTTGGCGCGGGTTTGCTGCTGGTTGTCACGATCATACAGCGAAGCATCGCCATACGCTTCTTTGCCCTGACCAATCTCTACGAAAGCTTGCTTTTCCTGGCGATGCTTGCCTCATCGATGGTCTTTGGACTCAGGAAAATACGACAGTCAGCTGACTCCAAAGCGCTTCCTTTTGCCATCAACATGATCGCTATAGTGTTTCTCGCCATTGCATCCTCGCCGCTAGCGCCATCAGACATCCGCCCTCCTGTACCTGCACTTCAATCCGGATGGCTGATCCTGCACGTGTCATTTACCTTCATTGGTGAAATTTTCTTCGCGGTAGGCCTTGTGACCGCCATTCTCCAGCTTGTGGCGACAAATGAGGAAAGCCGACGACGCTTCGACAGGCTTACCTATACAAGTATCGCGATCGGCTACCCCATCTTTACCGCGGGGGCTCTTGTGTTCGGCGCTATCTGGGCAGAAAATGCCTGGGGTAGGTGGTGGGGATGGGATCCAAAAGAAACCTGGGCACTCATCACATGGCTTACGTACACTGCCTATCTTCACTTCAGACTAGTGCGAAAGAACACCAGTAAGCTTATGCCTGCGCTGGTGATCCTGGGCTTCCTGATTGCTATGTTTACCTTTTTCGGCGTGAATTTTCTGCTGAAGGGGCTTCACAGCTACGCGTGATATACGCACCCGCAACAAAAGAGCACGGCGCGCGGACCTATTGAGCTGGTTCAGTCTTCCTGCATCACTGTCCAGTGACCTTCGGAATACCTGAGCCGGCCAGCGTCCATGTCCAGGATACGCCCATCTTCGCCGGCCAGACGCAGCCGATTCGATAGGACGTTTACCTCGATAACCTTGAACTGCGTACCGTCCCAGACGAAGCGTGTACCTTCGCTGGGCAGTTCTCGCCGCGCATCTTTGTAGAACTGGTGCTCATAGCTGAGGCAGCACAGCAGTCTTCCACATGGACCAGAAATCTTGAGCGAATTGAGTGAGAGATTCTGGTCCTTTGCCATCTTGATCGAAACAGGGTTGAGTTTGTCCGACAATCCATGGCAGCAAAGCACTCGCCCACAGACCCCGCATCCTCCGGTCACACGCGCTTCGTCACGTACACCAATCTGTCTGAGCTCGATTCGTGTATGGAAGATGGCGACAAGGTCCCGTACCAGGTCGCGG
The DNA here is from genome assembly GCA_029265255.1 of Spirochaetota bacterium. The sequence goes on along the minus strand of JAJUJQ010000002.1, from coordinate 73,118 downwards.
AAGTCTACCCTGCTTTCGGCGGTAAAATAGAATAGAAGCTTGCTATCCTCCAATAAGGTATGGGCGGACACAAGTTTCATGGGCAGATTATGCGCAGCGATACGTTCCCTGCACTGCTCAAAGGCTTCTTTTTCGTGTTCGATATTGTCGAGATAGCGCCGGAAGTCGTCCACTGTGGCGGGACGCTCGATCAATACCAGATCATCAGCGTTAACCACCGAGAGATCTTTGACGACCCCTAGCACAACGACGAGATCGCGGCCATATTTCGTCGGAGCGATGACCAGCGAGCGTGGCGGAATGATGAATTCATCCGATGCTGAATCCATCGCGGGACTGGCAAGCTGCCCGGCGCTCCACTCACACGGCGCGAAGGATTGTTCCTCATTATCCGCGATCCCTGCGGAAGCATGATCTTGACGAGGGCCTTCGAGTGCCGCTTCCAGCGCGCATTGTGACATGAAGCGTGGAATGGGAGAGGGCGGTACGTAATACGCATGAAATGTCTCGCTCGAATGGATCATCTTGAGCCGATACACTGGTTGAGGAATATCCTCAGCCGCCGCGCTTCTCTGCGAAGCTGGACGTTCTCCTGTCAATTCCGCTTCTATCTCTTCTTCATGAAACAGCTCTGTATTCTCATCCTCATGGTCATGAGGAAGGTATTCATCGGTCATTCTCTGCTCCTGTAACGCTACTATTCGCCTCGTTCCCACCAGCGATCGCGGTCTGGCGTCGTTCGAATTTTCCATTGAATCTGGCCCCAGGTTCAAGTACCAGTGCGCTACCGGCACAGTCCGCATGTACTTCAGCACCAGCCGCTACTCGAATCTGCTCAGAAACCTCAGCACTCCCTTCAAAAAAGCCAGCAACCACCAGCGCGCCCGCCTGAATGCGTGCTTTCACTCGGGCATCACCGGCAATAATAATCGTGCCTCCGCATCGGATTGTGCCAGAAAGCGAGCCCTCAATTCGTACCATCCCGGAACCCGGAACGATCACTGTTCCCTCTACCGAGACACCTGGTCCTACCAGCAGGTCTCCTGCTGGCGCTGAACGCAACCCCTTCGATCCGCCCCACCTATTCATGGAATTCCTTCCGTATGCTCAGAAACCGCAAAGGATCGATCAGGCTCGTCCCGAGATAGACTTCGTAGTGAAGATGCGGCCCTGTCGTGCGTCCCGTGTTACCCAGCCAGCCGATTAAATCCCCCTGTGATACCTTTTGCCCCTTCTTGACCGCAAAACCGCGCAAGTGTCCATATCGTGTCGTAAAGCCATGGCTGTGCTGGATGGTGATGGAATTGCCGAGACTGGGATCATAATGCACATCGATCACCTTGCCATCCGCGGTCGCCAGAATGGGGTCACCTACGCGATTTGTCGATATATCAATGCCGGTATGAAGATACCATTGACCTGTGGAAAAAGGATTTTCGTTCTGACCGAAGTACATGGTGATATGCCCGAGATTATTCTTTACCGGCCAGATGTTCGGTACTTCGGTCATGATATCCTTCTGCCCAGCCAGTATGTTCGCAACGGTCTCCAATGACGGAATACTCTGTTCAAGCGATGCAGCAACACCATCCAGACGCACCAAGTCCCGGCTTATCGGATCGGAAACCTGCAGGCCAGACAAAAGGTCGGACAGCCCCGCGGCCTTCAGCACTTCCTCGGATGACCGAAATTCCGGTCGCTTGCCTTTTCCTTCCGCGATATCAACCACCATCCCGAGCGTTTCCTGAAATTTCGCCGTTCTCGAGAGAATGTCTTCGGTTTTCTCTCTCATTCGGTCGATATTCTGGCGCGCTTCGGCGAGCTCGCGAGAAAGCCTGGATGCGCGAACCGCTTGAATTCCATAGCTCCCCAGCGAAAGCGCCGCTCCTCCGATCAGGGTAATACTGAGAGCGCACAATACAAGCAGCCCCAAATGACTGATTTCGAGACGTACGGACGGTTTTTCGCTCTGAGGAATCAGTGCGATAACGACGCGTGTCCGGAGCCACGATATGACATGCACCCATACGATGCGCACGACCTCAATACTGCTGCGGATACTCTGCACCAGGCGCGCATACCAGCGTTTTTCCCGTTCTTTCCAGCTGCGCAGACCTTCCGGCACTCTTCCTCTCCTGAAACCACATCACCACGGTAATCGGGCTCGACCCGAAACGATCCGAGGCATCAATGTAGCATTTATTTCCATATACTGTCAAACCGATCCGCGGTATCACCAGCAGCCCAGCGTGACCGGTTCGATGGCCGCACCGTTTCCACTCCTGCGTAAATTGAGTATATTTTACCAATAATGCCAATTGCGTACCCATCTTCGGTAACATGGCATTCTGCACACCATTTCGTTTCAGGAGATTTCCCCATGGCTACCTACAGCTTCAAAACCGAGGTTAATCAACTGCTTAACCTCATTACACATTCGCTCTACTCACATAAAGAAGTATTTTTGCGCGAGCTCATTTCCAACGCGTCGGACGCAATCGATAAACTCAAGTATCTTGCTGTGTCTGACGACGCGTTCAAGACGCTGAGCTTTGAGCCACGCATCACGGTAACCCTGGATGAAGACGCGAAAACCATTACCGTCTCGGACAACGGTATCGGCATGGATGAGCAGGAGCTTGCAGACAACCTGGGCACCATCGCGCGTTCCGGCACCCGGGCCTTTCTCGAGCGGCTGGGCGAGAACGAGCGCAAAGCCTCCAACCTTATCGGCCAGTTCGGCGTCGGGTTTTACTCGGCTTTTATGGTGGCTGACAGTATCGAGGTTGTGAGCATGAAAGCCGGAACCGATAAAGCCTTTGTGTGGAAAAGCGATGGTAAAAATGGATTTGAAATCGAGCCTGGTGTGCGCGCGGGGTTTGGAACCGATGTCATCCTGCACATGAATGATGAGGGAGCCGAATACCTGTCACGCTGGACGCTTGAAGAGCTGCTGAAGCGCTATTCGAACCATATCGCCTGGCCCATCCATCTGGTTTCAAAGGAAAAGACCTACGCCAAAGACCCCGCCAAGGCCGAGTCCAAGCTCGTCGATGAGCAGGTCAACAGCGCGAGCGCACTCTGGCGCCGGCCGAAATCAGAGCTCGCCGACAAGGATTATATCGATTTTTACAAGTCCCTGACTGGCGACGATAAGGAGCCCCTCCTATGGATCCACACAAAAGCAGAAGGGACTATCGAATACACCTCACTGCTCTATATTCCTTCGCATGTGCCCGCCGATTTGTACCTTCCCACACGTGAGCAGGGAATCAAGCTCTATGTGAAACGCGTGTTCATTACCGACAGAGAACTGCAGATTCTGCCGCCATATTTCCGCTTTGTGCGCGGTGTGGTCGATTCTGACGACCTTCCGCTGAATGTAAGCCGCGAAATGCTCCAGCACAACCGCGTCATGACCACAATCCAGCAGTCAACACTCAAGAAGCTCTTCGCCGAGCTTGAACAGCTTGCTTCGACAAATGCTGAAAAATACGCAAGCTTCGTAGCACTCTTCAATGCCCAGCTCAAGGAAGGGATCATTTCCGACTGGTCAAACCGCGACCAGCTTTTAAAGCTCGCGCGGTACAAAAGCACAATGGCCGATGGCTGGACGAGTCTTGCGGACTACAAGGCTCGCGCTGGTGAGGGACGCAAGACCATGTATTATCTGACAGGGGATAATGAGGCACGACTGCGCGCGTCCCCGCTTCTCGAGGCGTTTAAGGAGAAGGGCATTGAAGTCCTCCTGGGTACGGACGAGATCGACGAGCTCGCCTTCAGTAGCATCGGCGAATATGAGGGTCTGCAGTGCAAGAGCGTGCAGCAGATAGACGCCGACGAGGAGCTTGGAAAGAACTCGACAGAGCACACTGCGCGCGGCGAAAAAGCCGCGAAAATTCTCAAGCGCGTGCTGGGAGACCGGGTCAAAGATGTGCGCCTTTCGAAACGGCTCGGCAAGAGCCCTTCATGCGTGGTGGTAGACAAGGACGACCCAACCCCGGCATTTCGCAGACTCATGGAACGGCTTGGCAACGAACCGGTCCCCGAATCCAAGCCGATACTGGAAATCAATCCTGCGCATGCGATGGTCGAGAAACTCGTCACGCTCGACACACGCAAGGAGCTGAGCGGAGGAGACCCCTCCGTCGTCCAGGAGATTGAAGACCTTGCGCATGTGCTCTTATACGAAGCGATGCTTACCGAACAGGAGCACTTCGAGCTTCCGCAAGATTTCGCCGAGCGGCTAAACCGTCTGTTGGCAAAATAAGAAGCGCGCGTCCGGCGCTGTGCGCCGGGCGCGCTGGCAATCCACCGAAGGTGTTGGAATGGCAGGTTACGAACGTCCCGACTACTGGACTCTGAAGGCAAAGAAGGAGGGCTATCCTGCCCGCTCGGTCTACAAGCTCGAGGAAATCGTCAAGAAATTCGGGCTTCTGAAAGGATTGAGGATGGGGCGCGGCGGACTTGTCGAGACCGCTTTTCAGCCAGCGGCAGGAAATCAGTTCTCAACCCGACCCGCGATTCTTGATGTAGGCGCCGCGCCAGGGTCCTGGAGTCTGTGGCTCCTGCGACAGATGCAAGGAAAAGGGCGTCTCGTCGCGGTCGATATTCAGGATCTTGGCATCGCGCCGCCAGAACCCAATTTTCTGTTCATCAAAGGAAGCATTCTGGATGATTCTGTCCGCGCGCAGCTTCGCGGTGCCGGCCCGTTTGACCTCGTAGTATCCGACGCTGCGCCATTTACTACGGGGAACCGTCTTGTCGATCAAGCCCGCTCCGAAGAATTGGTGGAAGCGGTCATGCGGCTTGCCTTCGAGGTGGCAGCGCCAGGCGGCGCTCTCGTCATGAAAATCTTTCAAGGTGGCGAAGAAAAGCGCCTCCTGACCGAGCTTCGCGCGCACTTCTCGCAGGCGCGCGCGTTCAAGCCTGAAGCCTGCCGTTCCGAGTCGTTCGAAACCTACCTTGTGGCGATGGGTTTCCTGTCTGCTCAGGAAGAATAGCTGTAGAAATATCGTCAGAAATGTGAGGAATTTCGCGGTATTCACCGCTGCGCCGTCGCGCAATCGCATTTCGGCGGCGCTTTCGATCAGGCAGCCTTTGCTGACTGCGGCTCGAGGCGCCGCGTCTATATCGACCACCGGTACCGCACAGCGCTCGAGCTAGGTTTTTGGTTTGCCCTTGTAACATAGCGAATCTTTATAGTCCCATCGAGCTTACATGTTCCAGCAGAACCTTGCGATCAGGCATAGTCTTCAGAAATTCCACAAAACTCTCATCCGACACCAGCCGCCCAATATCCGCAAGAATCTGCAAATGATGCGCTTCGTCGCGCGCAAGCACAAAAAACAGGGTGTGCACAGGCTTGCCGTCCGGCGCGCGCCAATCAATCGGCTTCAGCAAATAGGCGATCGCGATTATATCCTCCGTGAGCGCTTCGCTTCCGAACTTCCTCACATGAGGAATCGCGATGCCGTTGCCGATCGCGGTTGTCATCAATTCTTCGCGCGCAAGGAGGGCGTCAAGCAGGGCGTCGCGATCCATGCCGGGTGGGAATAAAATGGTTGCAATGAGCTTTTCTAATGCTGACTGTACCGAAGGGGCATCAGCTATGTATCGCACTGAGGTATAATTAAATACACTGACGGATGAAGAATCCTTGGGGGAGGTGAGGCTCATTGCTCGATGGTATCCGAAAAGCTTACGGATTCGCCGGAAGAAAGAAAGACACGCACATGATAGCTGACTGGCTTTTTGATTGGATATTTGCCAGAAAATACCAAATAGTACCGATGCTGTCCCGAACTTTCTCTGAATGAGGTAGATGGAATCGCGGTAATCTCAATGGTGGTTTTACGTTTTTCGAAATCAGCGAGTTTTGCGCCTTCATCTATGAATTCCCAAAACTCGATCAAGGAATTTTTTGTATGTACCTGCGGAACTGGAACACCAGCAGGGACCTGGGCAAATGCATCAACTTCAACACTTTCATTCTTATCCAGATTCAAATCTATTCTAACTACAAAGAATTCATATTTTTTGCCACCCAGCAGCGTCGCTGGTTCAAGGTATGGATTTGAAGCAAAAGTCGTACCGAATTTTTTTATTTCCTCTATCGTCGCTCTTTGAATAAAAATTTTAGGTAAGGAAGTATCATAGGCTTGGGTTGACGCACAGCCTCCCAAGAAGAGAAGCGAAACCATTATGCCCGTACAAAGCCACAGCAGCGCCATAGAAGACAACCTGATTTTCATTGCATTGTCATAGTAATAAAAAAAGGGCCGGTCTGTAAAGACCGGCCCATTCTGGATAAATAAGGTTAGAAGCTCACGCTGTAGTAAAGTTTCGCCGCAGCATAGAGAGCGCCGTTGAACCCAGCGCCAACTTCGGAGGACAGACCATTGCCATAGTCATATCCAAGGTTGGCATAGACGTCATAGCCGGTGTCGGCATAGGAGCCACCAACCGTGGCCGTCATCTTGTCGCTCAGGCTGTAAGCGCCCTGGCCCCAGACAGAGTATGCAATCGCGCCAGCGGTATAGGTAAATGCAGCTTCGAGGTTGGCAGCGAGCTTGTCAATGCCACTGTAGGCAAAGCCGAGAGCGGCCTTGTAGGTGTCAGCGTCAAATGCCAGCCTAGCGATTCCAACCGCGGTCAGATTCTTGACAGAGGTAATCTTTCCGCCGAGATTCAGCACATTACCTGCTGGAGCAACGAAATCCGCATTGAACAGGGCGACGAAGGTTCCCAGACCCTTAACATCGTATTTGACACCGAGGTCGGCATTCTGGAGAACATCAACCGTGTTGGCTGCGGTTGTTCCGAACGGAAGATTGACACCGAAGGTCAAGCCGTTCTTGGGCAGGGTCTCGATGAGCACGCCGTAATCAGAGATGCGATCGGTTCCACCAAAGATTGTCGCGCTAGCCCAATAGGGGACTGTCATGCGGAAATCAGCATTGCGAAGCTTGCCAAGAATAACTTTGGTGAACTGGCCTTTCCACCAGAAGTTCCAGTCGCGGAGCACAAATCCACCATCGTCGAGAATGTTCTGGTCGGTAAGAGAGATACCATACTTTCCATCCTTGTCGGACGCCTTGAAAGTCCAGGTATCGTAGCCGTTGCCATAGCGGGTAAACACTCCCTTTCCAGCCTCATCTACCAGCGTAACTTCACCAGACAGGCTGATCGAGGTGGTCACCTGCGCATAGGCGCCAGCAACCATTGCGAGCGCGAGAAGCAGAACAATAAGCTTCTTCATGTCTTATCCTCCTTGATAAATAGATAGGGGCCTTGCCAACGGCTTGGTTACCCCCTGTCTAAGTTCGTTTCAGAGTATATATCGGCACTTTTTCGGCTGTCAAGCATATTCGATTCAAATTTTTTCATACAAAAATTCATGAATGTTAAGAATTTTCGGCCGCGGGGCGCTGTTCTGAGCCTCCCCGCGGGCCAATTCCTCCTCTCAGGGAATGCGCGCGATGATGTCCTTGAGCCAGGGCTTTTTCTCCAAATCGCGCTGGAGACCCTCCGCGCGCGCCTTGTTCACATAGTCGCGATTTTCAAAGTAATAACGGTAATTCGTGTGCACATCATAGGTTCCATTGAGAAGCGCGACCGAATCCTCGGTCATGACCAGCTCCTCGTCCGTTGGAATGACGAACACCTTGACCTTGGAACCAGGACCGGTGATATCGAGTTCGGCATTGCGGCACTTGGCGAGCGCGTTTTTCTTTTCGTCAACCACAATACCGAGCTCCTCGAGGCCCTGGGTCGCCAGCCGGCGAATATCCGGCCCCATCTCTCCCACACCGGCGGTAAAGACGATCGCGTCAACCCTGCCGAGGGCCGCGTAATATGCGCCGATATATTTCTTGATCCGGTAAGCCTCGACCTGCTGAGCGAGGATCGCGATGGGATCTCCTGCTGCGGCAGCGTTCTCGACATCGCGGCGATCAGCCCATTTGGTGGTCAGGCCGAGCACGCCGGATTCCTTGTTCAGTTTCTTTTCGATATCAGCCGCGCTCATACCGGTTTTGCGCATGACATGGAAGATGATGCCCGGGTCGATATCGCCAGAGCGCGTACCCATGACGAGGCCTTCCAGCGGGGTAAGTCCCATCGAGGTGTCGTAGGAACAGCCGTTCTTCACGGCATTGATGGAAGAACCATTGCCGATATGGGCGATGATCAGGTTCGTTTCGAAAGGGTCTTTACCGAGGAGGACGGACGCGCGCTTAGCATTATAGAGGAAGCTCGTGCCATGGAAGCCGTAGCGGCGAACCATGTACTTCTCATACCACTCGCGGGGAAGTGCGTACATGTAGCTTGACGCGGGCATGGTCTGGTGCCAGGCGGTGTCCATGATGGCACAATGGGGAACCTGAGGAAGCACTGCCTCGGCGGCTTCGACGCCCATGAGGTTTGGCGGGTTATGAAGGGGAGCGAGATCGCTTAGAGATTTAAACGTCTCGATGAATTCATCATTGATAATGGACGATTTCGCGAATTTGGAACCGCCATGAACCATGCGGTGTCCGACGACCTTGATCATTGAGAGATCGGTGATGACGCCAACCTCGGGGTCGACGAGTGTGTCGAGAATGAGTTTGATCGCGATAGTGTGGTTGGGGCATTCGTGCTCGACTTCGTAATCAGGCCGGCCGCGAACCTTGTGGGTAATGAAAGAGCCGCCGATGGTGACGCGCTCGACGATGCCGTTGGCCAGTATGTCTTTGCGATCCCAATCGTAGACCTGGTATTTTACCGAGGATGAGCCGCAATTTAGGGTAAGAACAACCATGTCGTTTCTCCTGAGTGGATGAGGTTTTAGTTATTGTACCACCGAAAAAGCGAACAGGCAAGGAATTGGTTCAAAAAGGAATGAATGGGGCAACCGCGCCGACCCGCTGGCGGACCCCGCGGGGGCTTTGATGCGATTCAGAGCATCTGGAGCGGGTCGATATCGATTTCCATATAGACAGAAGAAGGGAAATCAAGCCGCCTTCTAAGTTCATGCACAAATGCCTGCAGCTGACCGAGCGATCGGGAGCGCAGGAGCAGCTGCCACCGATGATTGTCGGCGATGACGGAAAGCAGGCATTCCGAGGGGCCGAGGATATCGATTTCTGCAGACGAAGAACGAGTCTGGAGCTGGCGGGCTGATTCGAACGCCTGGAACGCGGCTCCTCGGGCAGCGGTAGCAATTTTAGAACGGAACACAAGGCGGGCCAGGCGTACGGCAGGCGGGAAACCGAGTAGTCTGCGCGTCTCGAGCTCATGCTCGAGGAATTCAGGCACGTTGCCTGCGGCGGCGCGCTGAATGAGGGGGTGGTCCGGTTTTTTTGTCTGAAGGAAGACCTGACCATCGGGGCGGTGGCGGCCTGCCCTCCCCGCTACCTGGACAATCAGCGAAAACACACGCTCGGCTGCACGAAAGTCGGGCATGGCGAGCCCCTGATCGGCAGCGAGGATGCCTACGACGCGGACACCAGGGAAATTGAGCCCCTTGGCAACCATCTGCGTGCCGATGAGGATGTCGATAACTCCTTCTCCGAAGCGCGTGAGGGTTGATTCGAGCACACCTCGCGTGGTGGTCGTGTCGGTATCGAGGCGCGCGATGCTGATATCCGGAAAGCGCGTACGAAGTTCTTCCTCGATACGTTCCGTCCCAAAGGTTGCCCAGCCAAGATCGAGCGAGCCGCAGGAAGGACAAGCCGGTGGCCGCGGTTCTCGGTAGCCGCAATAATGGCACATAAGCTGGCTATGTTGCTTGTGCCAGGTCAACGGAACCGCGCAGTGGCGGCAAACCAGTTCGGTACCGCAGGTCTGGCAGGTCAGCGTACGCGCAAAGCCGCGGCGGTTCAGAAAGAGAATGGACTGACGGCCATCCCTTTTAGCGGCTTGTAACGCGTCGGACAGCGGTTCCGAAATCAGATGGCTCGTTCCGCGCATGTCGATGATATGGATTGCGGGAAAGGCACCCCCCGCCGGACGTATGGCAAGATCAAAACGGCGCATGATGCCATCGCTGCATGCCTGCCATGCTTCTGGCGATGGTGTCGCGGAACCCATGACGAGCCGGGAGCCTGCCTGCCGGGCCCGGTACATGGCCACCTGGCGCGCATGGTATCGCGGGGTATTGCCGCTCTTGTAGCCCGCGTCGTGCTCTTCATCGATAATGATGAGGCCGAGATCAGGAACAGGCGCGAATATGGCGCTTCTGGCACCGATGACGATGCGAGCCTCTCCCGCCATGATACGCCGCCATTCGGCAAGCTTGCGAGCAGGAGTGAGATGCGAGTGGATAATGGCGCATTTCGAGCCGAAGCGGCTTCTGGCGTCCTTTTCAACCTGGTGGGTGAGCGCGATTTCGGGAACGAGGTATAGTACCGTACGCCCTTGCGCAAGCGTTGCTTCCGCGAGCTGAAGAAAGACTTCGGTTTTTCCGGTGCCGGTAGGGCCATAGAGGTAGCTCATGCCGCCGGGCTGGGACAGGATGCCCTCCAGAGCCGCCGCCTGACCTGGTGTGAGCGTGCGGGCTTCCCTGCCGAGTTCGATTTCTTCAAATTCGTCTGAGAGTTCGCCGTGTTCACGCCGCGCCGAGGGCAGCATTGCCGAGAGCGCCTCTCCCAGCGAGCAGTGATACATGCGCGACAGCCACCGGGCAAGGTCGAGCGTGTCGGCGCCAAAGAGCGGCTGATCGTCGACGCGGCGGGTAATGGACCGCAGGCGGGCAGGATCGATACCCGCGGGGATTTCATCGAGCAGATGTATTATATAGCCCGCGAGTTTTGAGCGTCTTCCGAGCGGAGCCTCGACACGCATCCCCGGTTCGAGCGGGGCGATGCCGGGATTCAGGTAGGTAAACGACTCATCAACGGGAATGGGAAAGACAACCTCGAGATAGGGTGGATCAGTCCTGGGTGACGACACGAGCCAGCTCCTGATCGATGAGGGCGCGGAAACGCTTCAGGTCTTCCCATGCTGGACGTTTGAGGCTCGCGTCCCTCAACAGCGCCGAAGGGTGGAAGGTGATCACGACCGGAATGCCTTCGAATTGATAGGTGCGGCCGCGAATGCGCGAGATGGGATCCGTGAGGTCTAGAAGGCCATGAGCGGCAGTTCGCCCGACACAGAGGATGAAGCGAGGGTTCAGCAGCGCGATCTGGCGGCGCAGATAGCCGATACAGGAAGCCCGTTCCGCCGGAGTCGGTTCGCGATTGTTGGGAGGGCGGCATTTGACGATGTTGGCGATGTAGCAATTGGTTTCCCTTGAAAGATCGATCGCCGCGAGCATTTTATCCAGCAGCTTGCCGGAGGCCCCGACAAAGGGAAGGCCCTGGCGATCTTCCTCTGCCCCTGGTCCTTCACCGATCACGAGTACCAGAGGGGCAGACACTCCCTGGCCGAAAACGGTGCGGCTGCGGCTCTGGGAAAGCGCGCATGCCGTACAATCGCGGACTGTCGCCTCAAGCGCCGCAAGCCTGTCTTCGACAGTCTCTTCGGCCGGAAGAGGAGGAATCGATCGGCCGCTGCGGTATCCAAAACGAAGGTAGTCTTCAAGCAGAAGGAGATGTTCCGCGAGCCGCTGTCGATCGAGGGAAACAAAGGTCCCAGTCTCTGGATCCATGTCTTGTATATGAGCGCCGAACGACTCGGATGTCAACCTGGACCTGGTCGCGGAATCGGGGACTGTCGACCTTGATGCGCACGGTACCTTCATCATTTCCCGCGCATACCCAGAAAGCGGCAGCTCCGCTTTGGAGGCTCATCCACTGAGGCCCGAGAAGCCTAGCGGGGCCCTCGATATCGACGTGGAATGGCTCGAACAAAAAAGGAACGGTATTCGCATACTGATCCACCGCGCGCACGACCACACGCGCCGCTGACCATTCATCATCGCCACAGACGTCAAGCTCAGCAGCGTCAGGTTCGAGGACGAGCGTTTGCGCGACGCTGTCAGCGCCGAAGGTTCGCTCGATGACCTCACGTCCATTCAGAAGACCGACAAGACGCACTGATTCGTCCTTCGCGCCCCAGCCCATCCCATAACGCATGACCAGAAGCTCGATATCCCGCATCGAAAGTCCGCGGCGCAGCATGAACAGCCCCATTTGGATTTTTTCCAGAAGATTAAGCCTGGAAGCGCCCTGCGCAAGCGCGGTGCCGGCAAGTCGGCGGAACAGAACGGCATCGCCTTCAGGCCAGCGCTCTGCGTCGATCAGATGGCCGATCATATCATCGATGATAACAGGCGGATGCTTCAGGTTGCGGAAATGCTTCCTGTCGGGGAAAAATCTGTCGACATAGCGACCGCCTCGATAGAGATCGACCGCGTCACAGTTGGTGAAGACATAAATCGGCAGGACCCTGGCAGCATCACGCTCGCCTTTTGCGAATCGAGTCGCGGGTTCGAGCACGACACGCTCCTCAGGCTCGACCTGACTTGCGTAGACCCATGCGGCATATTTTGGGATGCGGAACATGTCCATGACGCCGTGATAGCATACACGGTCGCCCGAGCCGAAATCCTTGTGCGTATGATAATCGAACGCACACCAGCCGATGCATCCCGCAATACGCTGGTCACCCATGGCAGCATCGAGAATCCGAGCATGCCGCAGCGCGTGCGCGACAAGGCGCTCTTCCTGATCGAATCGCTTGGCGGGGAACATGTGGCCCGAGTGTTCGGTGATGAGATAGGGCGCCGAACGGTCGGCGGGCAACACACTGGCAGGATCAGCGAGAAGGGGGCTGCCTTTCTTGCGGACCTTCCCAGGTTCAGCAGCAAGCGGACCAACATCTCCATCGAAGCTAAAATCATTGAATGTGTAGACATCTTCCAGAAGCTCGCTCTTGCGGATGTACCGGACTCCGCCTGTCTGGCGGCTTGGATCGAGCTGTCGGGCGAGCGCGCTGGTACGGGCATAGAACTCATGATTGTCCTGTGATTCGTTGACGCGCACACCCCACAGGACAACGCTGGGATGGCTGCGGTCACGGCGGATCATGGCTTCGAGGTCGCGCAAGGATTGGTCCTGCCATGCATGATCGCCTACATGCTGCCAGCCAGGCAGTTCCTCAAACACAAGAAGTCCAAGCGCGTCGCACGCATCGAGAAAGTACGGCGACTGTGGATAATGACTCGTTCGCACCATGGAAAGCCCAAGTTCCCGCTTGAGCAGCTCCGCGTCGCGGCGCTGGCCATCCGGGCTCATGGCATAACCTACCCAGGGAAATTCCTGGTGGCGGTTCAGGCCGCGGAGAAAGACGCGCCGCCCATTGAGAAAAAACCCTCGCGGGGTGAAGCGAGCGGTCCGGAAGCCGATATTCTTTTCGACGAGGTCAAGGACCCGGCCGCCGCGGTCTTCGAGTGTGACGGTGAGGCGGTAGAGATGCGGATTTTCGATATCCCACAGGCAGGGATCGGTGATTCTGAGCGTGAGCATCGCGCATGGGCTTGCCCCAGCCTCACACTCTTGATGTGTCCCTTGCTCGCTCGTCAGGCGGGCACGAAGGAAAAACATCGACCAGTCAGGCGTGCTTCCCTCGATCGAGGAGAGCGCCACCTGTACAGGCACCTCCCATTCAGCTCCCCTGGTAGACATCAGGGGTGAATCGGCGTTTTCTTCGATATGCGCCAGCTTTGGCACGCTCCAGGCATCCTCAATCCACACCGGTCCGCATCGGCGCAGCCAGACCCCCCGGTATATGCCGCCAAGCACCAAATAATCAACCACTCCGCCGAATGGCGGTACCTGCGGGTCCTCCGCGGTGTCCACCTCAACAAGTATCCGCGCTTTAGAATTGTCAGACGGCTGTCCGCGGCCTGACGCAGGTGCGCGATGAGGGATCTGGACCGAAAATGGTGTATAAGGCCCGCGATGGCTGGTCGCCAGCTGCCCGTTTACCCAGACGCTGCAGGATACCGCAACGCCATCAAACTCAAGAAATGTGACGAGCGCACTGCTGGGCAGAGAACCCGCATCGTCTCGCGTGCTCGAATACTCGCCTGTTCCGGAATTAAGCGGAATGTCTCGCGCATAGCACCCCTTGCGCGCGAGCAGGTGCTCCTCGAACCCGTTCAGCGGTACCTCGCTCATGTCATGGGGCAGATGGACGGGCCGCCACCCGCCCGCTTCCGAGGGGCCGAGCCAGGATTCCGCCAAAAACGCTTCCTCCACTGGCCCTGGCCGATACCACCAGCCACCATTGAGTGGCACGCGTCCTATTGCATGCTCCATGTGCCTGCCATATTCCTTGAGAATTAGCGCATCAGCATAACCTGCAGAATCTGCAGCACCGGGAAGATGACACACACCGCGATGAACACCAGTTCCAGCGTGATCATGCGCTGTTCAGTCGTATCATTCTTGAGCAGCTCATAGATGTTCTGGAGCGCAGCCAGCCGCCGCTCGATCGAGATCTTCCATTCCTCAGTATTGAAGATGTCGCAAAGACGATGATAAATCGAACCGAGGAAGTAATCTCCAATGATCTTCGAGGAATTATCGAGATTTTCCAGAGTGAACAACGCGTCGAAACGCAGGCTCTGAATCTGGGCGAGTTTGAGGCGCAGTGCCCGGTCGCTGAACCGTTTGCGACGACCTCCCAGATACAGCCGTCTGATATCCTGTTCCGCCTCGGCAAGCCAGCTATCGAGAAGGGCATCCAGCTCCCGCAGCTCGATGAGACGATAATTGGCATGTTCGGCCATCATGATGACATCGTCGTAATCCGCGGCCGGATCGATGATAAGGCATCGCTCGAGGTCAAAAATTGCGATATCGTCCCGGCGGTAGCTGAAAGGTTTTGAGAGTATCTGCTGAATCTGGGCCGGATGGAGCGTGCCAACCGGTTCGCCGGACAAAAGACTCGCCGCGGCGTCCTGATGCGCTTCAATGAAAGCGATCGGATCACCCCCGGGACATTCCAGGAGGCAAAAAGCGGTATAGGTCTCGCGATCATATTCGGTGAGATCCTTAAAGCCCGCCACCGAACTTCTCAAGGCTTCATACAGCATTTTAAAGGAAGAATCCGCGAACTGCTCGATTGAGATCGCCGTGCTGATGTCGCGGATGAGCATGTTCGACTTCTCGGCCAGGGATTCGAAGGTCGAGGTAGTCTTATAGCGAATAATAAGGGTAACCGCGCCATCTTCATAAATCTTTGCCTGGGCGGTGAATTTCTGAAAACATTTCGAATCGCACTCGTCAGTGTTGAGCGACAGAACGAGGGGGCGCGGCAGCATGAGGGATGCTGGCGTATCGCGCCGTTTTGCGAAGCCGATATCGTGATGCGCAGGTACGATTGAAGCGACTTTTTTTAGGTCGATTGACCGGCCGATGTCGTATGCGTAGAGATGGACAATTTCGACCGGCAATACATGATCGTTGTGTTCTTCCGCAATGGGCTCTGCCATCATCGCACCTCCTTGCGGGTCACTTCAGCCCCGCTCACCATAAGCACCAGCACAGTTCCGCTCTGTACGGAGAATGGCGCAGAGAAGGCTCCTCCCGGGTGCTTCACCGAATAGATAGTGGCTCTGGAACCATCGGGGCTGATCGCGTCGAGCACCGCAGGTACCGCGTACGGATATTCGGGCAATGAATATTCAAAGACGCCGGAAGCATATCCTTTGCGGGCCGCTGGCGCGGCGATCGTCACCTGCACCCTGGTATACTGCGGCTTTTTGGTGTCTGGCTCGATCGACTGACTGACGACGGTTCCGGGCGTCTCCTGCTGCTGAGCGGCTTTCATTGTGATATCGAACACAAACGGCACCGATGCCGCCTTGGCCGCAAACTCCCGAAGCGAAAGCCCCACAAGCGCAGGCATGACTATTTCTTTGGCTTCCGGACCTTTGCTTACGACCAGATCCAGCACCGTCGGACCAGAAATTTCGGTTCCTGGTTTGGGAGACTGATCAAGGATGGTGCCGGGAGCGGCATTGTCGAATATGTAGAGAGGCGGCTCCCGAATTGTCACAAGCCCTTTGTTCCTCGTCGTCTGGCTTTGCAGATAGAGTCTGAGATCCTCGATGGTTCGGCCGGAATAATCTTCGATTTTATCGAGGACCGCTCCTTTGCTCACCACCAGATTGATGCGCCTTCCCGCCTTGACGATGCTTCCCGGCGGCGGATTCTGCTCAAGAACGAGATTGCGGTCGAGAGGGTTGTCGGTAAAACGAAGGGTGAGCCGGGGATAGAGCTCGCGCTGCTGAAGTTTTACGAGCGCATCGGGCAATTCCATGCGGCGCACATCGGGCACCATGGTTCGTTCCTCGCCCTTCAGCGCGAGAAAGAAGACAAGCACGGCAGAAAGCACCATGACAAGGAGCATGAGTAGCGCAAATGCCACGAAGGTACGCTTCTGGGGTCGCGTCCATTCAGAGATGCGCTGGTGCTGCTCTTTTGCCAGTTCCGCGGTTTTCTTGACGGCAGTGCCTATTCTCTCCGGCGCATCCGCGGCGGCTGATTTGAGCGTCTTCCCTATGTTCTTCAGGTCTTTCCCTGCCATGATCGCTTCCCCTTGACAGTGCGGTAACCCATATGCGGACAGAGGCCCTGATTGTCAGAATCTGTGCTCAGGTTCCGAACATGGAGCCCGCGAGGTCCCTCGTTCCATTCGCGAATTCCCTAAACCCCACCGCTTTTCTTGTCGCGCGCTGGAGTCTGGTAATTGCCAGAAACCCTTCGCCCGTTCTGACGATGATGCCTTTCTGTCCATCCACCGCGATTATAGTCCCCGGAAGAACATTTGTCACATCCCGTACTGGAAGGATACCTGCCGGATCATCCAGAACATACGCTTCAAGAATATGCAGCTGGTGTCCATGGAACGACGTATACGTGCCAGGCCAGGGATCGAAGGCTCTGATGCGCGCATCGATTCTCCGTGCAGGCAACGACCAGTCTATCCGGCCGTCGTCCTTGGATATCATGCGGCAGTAAGTGGGAACCCCTTCCTGTGGACGCGCCTGCGCTCGCCCATCCTCGATCGCGTCGAGCACCTGTACCACGAGCGGCGCTGCTTGTATGGCACAGAGATCCGTGAGCGCGCGAGTGGTTTCTCTGCCCGTCAGAGGAATACGCTCAACGAGGAAAAGATCCCCGGTATCCATTTCCGGCGCGATCGATTGAATCGAGATGCCGGTCTCGGAATCCATTTCGAGTATCGCGTGCTGAATCGGCGCGCTGCCCCTCCAGCGCGGCAAAAGGCTCGGATGCACATTGAGACCTCCACGCGGGAAGAGGGCCATGAATTTCGGGCCGAACAAGCGTCCATACGCAAAAGACACCAGTATATCGGGTCTGAGGGCCGAGACGACCTCTCGCGCCTCGGTACGAAGCGATTCAAACGCGAGGACAGGGACAGAATCGCCAAAAAGGCGCACCGCCGCTTCCGAGACTGGGGTTTTCATGTGTCTGAGCCCCCGGCCAGCCTGCGATTCGGGATTGGTCAGCACTCCGACGACCTGATGCCGCGAGGCGGCAATGGCCTCAAGCGTAGGCACCGCGATGGCTGGACTGCCGGCAAATAGAACTCGCACTGACGCCCCCTACATGTTCAGCATTTTTTGATAATGGGCGAGCGCGCGCCTACGTTTTAATGGAGAAACGCGGTCTATGAAAAGCACCCCGTCCAAATGGTCGTACTCGTGCTGGATGACGCGGGCCAACAGGCCGTCAGCGTTGAGCCTAAACATATTGCCGTCCACATCCTGCGCTTCGATTTCCACCGCCGAGGGTCGAACGACATTGAAATACAGCCCGGGGAAGGATAGACATCCTTCCTCGTATTCGCTGGTCTCCTGGCTCATGGCGGTGATGCGTGGATTGACGAAGACACGCAGCGGTTCGTTGTCAAGCTGCACAATGAATAGGCGCAAGCCAATCGCCACCTGCGGGGCCGCTAGTCCGATGCCTCGATCCCGGCGCATCGCGTCGTGCATCTCCTCGATGATGCGAGCAAGAGCAGGGCCGAATTCGGTAACGTCCCTTGCTTTTTCGACAAGGGCTGGATTTCCATAGGTTACAATTTCGAGCATGATAATATCCTGAATAAATAAAAACAGTCTGAGTCAAAAGTACTGCATCGGAGGACATGCCGGCAATCAGCGCTGGTCCAGTGGCGGAATGACTACTTTATCTCCCACCTTGATACCAGCACGTGTAAACCAGCCCTGCGGCACTTCAAGTGCGTAGCGGATGCTGCGTTCCGAAGGGCGCGGCTCTTCTGAGTAGGGCACAAGGTCGAGAATCTGGATAATAGTACCATCCGCAATGATGTATGCGATAGAAAGGGGTATTTTTGTATTCTTCATCCAGAATGACACCTTCTGGTCACGGTCGAAGACAAAAAGCATCCCTTCGCCGTCCTTGAGCGAATTGCGATACATGAGCCCTCGCGCGCGCTCGATTTCGGTCATGGCGACTTCCGCCTTGACCTGAGCAGACCCTACGCCAAGCATCACGGTCTTCAAAGTAGGGTTGGGCCGATCGATTCCCTGAGACGAGGTGTTTCGCGCACAGCCGCAGAAGGTTGCGACAGCGACTGCGATAATGCCGAAATATTTCGCTATTCCTCTATGATGCATAACTGCCTCTCATTTCCCGCGAACCACGCTTGTATGTCTTAACGATTGCATGTCATGAACCCAGGCCAAGAAAAAAGCCGCTCTTTGCAAGCGGCTTTTTCTGCGGGCGGCATTTGCTGCCCTGATCAATATTTATCCTGCGTCTTGCGGGTTTTTTTCATCAGCTTCCGCTCGAGCGCTTTCTTTTCACGATTCCGGATTGCGGACGGCTTTTCGTAGTACTCTCTGCGCTTCCACTCGCGGATGATGCCTTCTTTCTCTACCATCCTCTTGAAGCGCTTCAGTGCCTTCTCGAGGGGCTCACTGTCCTCGACGATAATCTGGCGAATAGTACTCACCTCCCTTCATTTCGCGGAGAGCATTGTAACTGCAGGAAATATTTTGTCAAGAGCTTTTCCCTGTTCCCTCTTCGGCAGGACAAATTCATCTTTCTCCATATCGGCACTTTTGCAAAGCTGTATTGGGCGATATACTGCAAAAGAAGGAGCTGCGCATGCTGTTTACGGTCGGGAATCTGGTGACACTCGGTATCGTTATCGCAATGTTTGTCGCGTATCATTTACTGACGGCCGACAATCGATCGCTGGAAAAGCTCAAGCGGCTCGGAGACCGGCTCAGAGACGAGCTTTCAGCCTTTGTAAGCGCCAAGGCCGAAGAAGTCAAGCATTACGGTATCGATCTCGATGTTCAGCAGAAAGCCGCCAAGGTTGTGCTGGAAAAAATCCAGGAAGCCCAGGCAACCATTGACGCCGAATCCGAATCGATCACCAAGATCGCGGATAGGTTCCGTGAGTATGACGAAACGCTCGCCCGTCTCATGGACATGACCAAGCGCGTAGACCAGAACATCGCCCACCTCGCGTCACAAAATGAATTCATAGAGAATCTCGCTCGTCGCGTCGAGGCTGCCGGCAGGAAAATGACAGCGATTGAGGAAGACATGCCGAAGCTCAGAGAGCAGTTCGCTCAAGATGCCAAGCAGATTCTCGATGGATTCCGCGACGATATTCTCGCTCAACTCCATGAGCGGCTCGACAGCATACTTGCCCAATTCGAACGTGCGCAGGAAGACGCAAACAACGCGGTGGCAAAAACCGCTGAACTGCATCAGGGAATCGCCCGGATCGCGGATCTCGCACTTCAGAAGGCCGCCGACCGTGCACAATCCATCGAGGACGAAGCCTTCCGGACGCTCCGCGAACAGATCGCTAATGAAATCGAGGAACTCACGCGTCAGACCGAAGCTCGACTGCGTAGTGCACGGACCGAGATGGAAGAGCGGGCGCAGTCGCTTCTGTCGGAGCTCGAACAGATGGTCCGCCAGACCAAGAAAATCAATGAAGAAAGCCAGGCGGCAATCGCCGAGGCCGATGTTCAGGCTCAGAAAAGAATTGAATCGCTCGAGCAGAGGATGAGGGACGCCGTGAGCTCCCTTGCCAGTCAATCAAAAGCGCAAATCGATGACCTGACGGCGAAGCTAGGGGAGGCGAAAGAGTCAGCCGCGTCAATGACGGCCACGATGGAGCGATTGCGGGAAAAAGCCGACCTTCTTGCTTCCAGTCTCGAAACGCAGATGCAGGCCGTATCACAGGACCTTGAAGAGCGCTTCTCTTCATTTGGACAAGCGCTCGAAGCGCACCGGGTTTCCTTCGAGAAAGAATTTCTTTCTGAACTGGACAGCCTCCGAGCCAAGCTGGTCGAGACAGAAAACCGGACCGAGGGGCTTCGAAGCGCTGCCGAAGGGAACATCATTTCCGCCCTGAGCGGTTTGGAAGATCAGGTGCGCAAAGAACTGGAGGCGCGAAAAGAGGAGCTCTACGCCCGCATCGAAGCGTGGCTTACGGAAATGGACGCCAAAATGCGCAAAATCCAGCAGGACGCGGTAGAACACCGCAAGGCCGAGGAAGCGCGTCTAGTGCTCGAGGTGAATACCGAACTCAAGAAACTGAAAGACAGTCTCTACACGCAGGTCCAGAAGCTCGAGCGGGACATAGACGCGCTCAGGAAGGTATAGAGAAGAGGCACGTCCTGCAGAAGCGCCGATCAGGAAAGCAACGCATCAAGCGCGACTTCCATCATTCCGCGGAAAGTCAGCTGCCGCTCCTCGGCTGTTGTTACCTCATGAGTCACCAGATGATCGGAAACCGTGAGCACCGAGAGCGCTTCACAACCGAATTTCGCAGCGAGCGTATAGAGCTCAGCGGTCTCCATTTCGACCGCCACGATGCCGAATTTTGCCCACAGCCTCCACTGATCAGGGTCCTCGGTATAGAACTGATCGGAACTCAGAACCGGGCCCGCGTACACCGCCAGACCGCGCTTCGCCGCTGATTCCCAGGCTGCCTTGAGCAGGTTGAACGACGCAGTCGGCGCATAGTCCATGCCGCGGAACCGTACCTTGTTCACTGCCGAGTCGGTGCTGGCGCTCATGGCAAGTATGATATCGCGGAGTTTCACTTGGGTATGCATCCCACCGCAGGTTCCTACCCGGATGAGACGTTTCACGCCGTATTCGCGGATCAACTCATTGACATAAATCGAAAGGCTCGGCATTCCCATGCCGGTACCCATCACCGAAACCCTTTGTCCGCGGTATATGCCGGTGTATCCCAGCATATTCCGGACCTGATTGAAGCATACAGGGTTTTCGAAAAAAGTTTCTGCGATAAACTGCGCGCGAAGCGGGTCGCCCGGTAATAGAATTCTGTCTGCAATCTGACCTTTCTGGGCAGCGATATGAATACTCATGTTCTACTTCCTTGCTCGTCGAAATGGTTACATCGCCATTGAATCACAGGATGACGGCATCATACAATCCCTCTATGGAAAAAGAGGCTTTCTCCATCCTGTATGAGGACCAGGATTTGATCGCGGTCAATAAACTTAGCCCACTGGCGGTACAGCATTCAAAAACCGCTGACCGCAGCCTTCAGGACATGCTGCCCGCTCATGCCGAGGCTGTGCATAGGATCGATCAGAGGGCTACCGGCATCATTCTGTTTGGGAAACATCACCGCGCGATCGCAGCGCTGAACCGCGCCTTCTCATCGGGATCAGTGGAGAAAACCTATCTCGCCTGTGTTGAACGATGCCCCGACCCCGCAGAGGGTTTGTTGCGCCAATGGCTGGTGACTGATCACAAGGCCAATCGGACAATGACCTTCCCGACAGCAGAACGCGTGCCGGAACGGCTCCGTCAACGCGCCCTCGAAGCATTGCTCAGCTACCGGCTGATCACTGCCACCGATCACTACTGGTTTCTCGAAATCTGCCTGCACACCGGAAGGCATCATCAGATCCGCGCGCAGCTAGGCAGCATCGGCTGCCCAATCAAAGGCGACCTGAAATATGGGGCGCGTCGTTCCAATCCTTCAGGCCGCATACTGCTGCACGCGTGGAAGCTGGCGTTCCCCCACCCGAGTTCCGGCGAGAGAATAGCGCTGACAGCGCCGCTTCCGGATGATGAGCCGCTGTACCAGGCGTTTCTTTCGATTACCGCTTCGCGGGCCGCCAGCGATCACGCCAAACCATGATATCCCGCCTCGAATTGATGTCGCGTTCAACGAAAACGGAATGTCGGGAGAGGGTGTATGGCGCTGTCGATCCGCCACGCCCTCTCCTATTGGCCGCTATTTCCCCGTACCCTTGCGCGACATCAGCAGCGCGTACACAGGCCGAAGATACCGGCTTTCTCCGAGCATCAGATCCAGAATCGCCGCGTTTGCGAGGCCATGCTCTCCAGTCAGCAGACCAACCACACCGCTTGCATATACTTCGTTGACCGGTGCGGGGCCGCCGGTTCTGAACCGGATGTCTCCAGAATCCTCAAACCAGACATCGATGCTGAAACCCTCGGTATTCTGCTCGTCTCCCGGTTTTGTCTGGGTATAAGACGCCTTCCGTTTCTCCGGGAAGGACCACTTGCCTTTTTCTTCAACCGTACCCTTTTTCCCGATTTCTGAAGCGAGTGCCGCAGAGGCGGGATCGATTGAATATCGTTCCGCGTAGCTGCCGTCAGGCGAGACAAAGTCGAGCGAGGTTCCAGCCGCAACCGAATAATTCATACTGCCTTTGACCTCCAGCTGCCCCTTCTTTGTCTCGATCTCCGCGGTCCATGCCGCGCTTCCCTCTCCGGACGCGGCCACCGTGATGTGATCTCCCGCATAGCTGACATTAAAGGTTTTTTTCCTGGATTCCTCATTAGGCATGCGTTCGTACATCACCGCGCCCGAAATCTGACCTGTCGGATGCGCGAGAATTCTGAAAATGGCCGTGTCATAGCCATATGAATCCTGGTACCCAAATCCTGTGTGCTTATAGACGATCAGCGCCGTTTCGTTTTTCTTCGTCACCGCAGGCATGGTTGCCCCTGCTTCTGGATGCGGTGCCTGCGTTCCCTGAACCGTGCTTCCAACTGCCGGACCAGCCTTTTGCGAATCGAGCGGCTTTTCGGTGACCTTGGCTGGCTTGCAGGATACCAGCGCGAGAAGCACGACCATTGCGGCACACGCCAAAAGCCAGACCTTTCGCCCCGCTGCAACGTTGAGTTCGCCGCGTTTTTCCATACCACGCCTCCTCTTGTACTATACTCGATATCTCCTGCCTGAAAAAGGCAACCTAACGAGCTTTCACTCAGCGATATTCTCGCCGCCTATTCAATTTCCCAGACTCTGCACAATCTACCCGTCGTCCGCCGTCCCCGCGGCAGCGCATGCCCCTCGGCTGCCCGGGGACGCAAATCAGTTCGCGTGAGTACACAAGGCACGTTCACGCACGCCAGCTTGTCCGCTGCCCTGAGCGCTCATGCATGCCTTCTATTACCAGTCCGCTGATGCCGCACGCCCCGAAGCGCGCGCGGGAGGAACATAGAGTTTTTGCACTGCGTTGCTGTTCTGCCGCCTGTCCGCTGCCAGGATCTTGGCCAGAACAGCCACATCCTGTTGTTTCATAACAACGCATCCATATGATTTTGATACTTCGAATGGCTTTGTATTCGCGTGCAGACCATATCCCGTATCCGAGGCGGTTCCGAGATACTCATAATTGCCCGATCCATTGTTCCGATAGAGCGCAACCTCCCCCACCGCATTGGTAGCGATAAAATATGGACCATAGCTGTCATCCCTCGGCTTCACCGCCGTGATGCTCCAATAGCCGGCGGGGAATGATGAAGGTTTCGTAGTGATGGACATCGCCGCCGCAAGCTCCCTGCCTTCTCGGTCTGCCGGCATGAATGGTGCCTTTACCGTATCCACAGTCCTGTTGTGGATATCAAATTCGATCACCTGTACCGGCGGAATCCGACCAAGCCGTGCCTCGTACTCATTATCGATGACATTGACCGTCAGCTTCGTTCGATCCCCATTAAGCTTCATACGCACATCACCGCCCTTGATGGCAGCGCATTCTTCCTGGCTGAGGGGCGTGCCAGGAAGCAGCGACACATCATCAGGCTCGATCGACCTGCGCTCCTGATCGAGCGCGAAGGGCTGCATGAGCATGCCGAAGAGCATGCACGCAGCTGCTGCAATAACGATTGTTGTGCGCATAAGCACCTCCTCATTGATTTAGACGCCGGCGAGGAGGCTTACGCTTCAAGATTCTGCTTCAGAACACAGGTTTGGGCCCCTGGGGCATTGAAGGCGGATGAAAATTGAGCGCGGCCCATTGGACAAAGGCGGGGCGGCCTGCGCCATTTGGCTCTATCTCATAAAGAGATATACCACAATTGGACATGGGGAAGAGAGGGAGCCACGCGTGCGAACCGGCGCTCGACTTGATCATCCACTGTAGAAGGCCGCCATGCGTCACACAGACGATGCGAGACATTCCCGACAATGCAAGGTTTTTTATTTCCATCCATGACCGCATAGCACGGGCGTACATAGACATCGATGATTCCGCGTCGGGAACCGCGTCCCAGCTCCGCGCGCGGAATTCCTCATGGATATCGGGATAGGCCTGTGCCGCTGCCTGCGCTTCCATGCCAGAGAAAATGCCTGTATCGATTTCGATGAGGAAGTCGGAGAATTGCAGACGTTCGCAACCTGCTGTCTGCGCCACGATCTCGGCAGTTCGACGAGCTCGTGCCATGGGACTGGCGATGATCACCTCAGGATGATGCGCAAGAAGCCATTCGCCCGCAGCCCGGGACTGTGCGCTTCCGCGCTCCGAAAGAGGGAAATCGAATCTGCCCTGATATGTATTCCGCGCATTACCCTCGCTCTGGCCGTGGCGAAGGATATAGACCTGCACTTTGTGATCGATTTCCGCGAAAAAGGCACTGCCGGCATCAAGCTTCTGCAGCTCGGAAATAGCAGCGGCTTCAAGTACTTGTGCGGGAACAAATCGTGGATACATGCCAGCACTATAGAAAAGAACCGCCTGCCGAACAATAGCCTGTCGGCAGGCGATTGTGGTTCATGCGGCGACGAAGGTTTCGCTGCCTCGGTTGAAATACTTGTTCACAATGAACATCGATATGCCCGTCACCACGAGCAGAATTGTCGACATGGCGCTTGCTGTCCCGAAATATCCGTCCGCGACGGACAGGTAGATCTTGATCGGCATGGTCATGGTTTTGCCGACATACAGCAGGATGGATGCCGAGAGCTCATTCATCGAAGTAACCCAGCTCATGATAGCGCCCGAAATGATACCACCCTGCATGAGCGGCAGCGTAATCGTGCGGAAGGTGCGGCCCGGCGGCGAACCAAGGTTGATGCCTGCCTCTTCCAGCGCGGGATCGATCTGTTTGAGGATCGAGGCGGCGGATCGTACCGAATACGGGAGGCGCCGGATAAAGTAGGTCATAATGATGATCACGGATGTCCCCGCGAGGAAGATCGGCGGCCTGTTGAAGGCCACGATGAATCCGATACCGAGCACCGTGCCTGGCACCATGTACGGAATCATCAGCAAGGGATCCAGCACCTTGACGCTCGCGGTCCGTTTACGCGCGATGACAAAACCGAGCAGCGTGCCAACCGTCGCGATGAGCAATACCGCTATGAGCGAGTAGAGAAAACTGTTCGTTACTGTTTTGGGCACATCAAAGAATATCTGCCGGTAGCTGTCGAGACTGAATCCTGACTGGAACACTGGCCCCGAGGTTTTTCTGAAACTGAAGTAGACGATGACACCGAGCGGCAGCGTAGACATAAAGACAATGAAATAGCACAGAAGGTGGGCTAGCACCGATTTCAGTCCCTTGAGCTGCTTGACGACAGGGCGATTGACGAGCATGCTCGCGTATTTTCGCCGCGAGGACACCCACTGCTGAAGAATGATAACCACAGAGGCGCAAAGCATGAGGATAATCGAGACAGTCGACGCCATGCCAGGAGTCTCGCTGATTTCGCTCGTATAAAGGTTATAGGCAAGGGTCGGCAACACAAGGTAGTTACCGCCGATGATCATCGGGGTACCGAAATTGGACAGCGACATCATGAACACGATGAGCGCACCGCCTGTCACTGATGGCATCACCATCGGCAGGGTTATGTCGAAGAAAATCCTTGTCGATCGCGCTCCGAGGTTCTCCGAAGCCTCTTCCAGCGAACGGTCGATGGTCATGAGGGCTCCCGCGGTCATAAGGGATATAAAAGGATAATATTGCAGCGTATCGGCCAGAATGATGCCGAGCGGCCCATAGATCTGCGGAAGGTTAATCCCGATCGACTGAAACATGAGTCGAAGGAATCCGTTTCGTCCCAGCATCGTAATCCAGGAATACGCCCCTATGAATGTCGGCGACAGGAGCGCGAGCACTGACAGGGTATTGAGCAGATTGGTGCCGCGGATGCGATAGCGGGTGGTGAAGAACGCCAGAGGGACCCCCAGCACCATAGAAAAGAAGGTGGTGGCAAGGGCAATGAACATCGAATGCCCGAACGCTCGTAAGTAGTATTTTTTGGAGAAAAAGGTTACCCAGTTCGAGAGAGAAAGCGCGCCGTTCTCCTTGTCCATGAAACTATACCGGAAAATATCGAAGAGCGGGTAGATCAGGAATACCACGACAATCGCGAATCCGGCAAAGATAACCAGAGACCAGATATCGGCACGGCGACTCCGGGCGCTCATCGTAGTGCTCCTTTGCCGATGCGGAGGCCGGTTTTCGGATCAAAGAGCAGAATGGATTCGACAGGTACAGCAAACGCCACGGCGGATCCTTTCTGCGGCATGTCCGCTTCTCTCGGTCGATGTCTGTCTATTGTAATCGTCTGGCCTTCGATATCGAGCTCGAAACGAGCCACCGATCCCATAAAACTGACTGTCTGGAGGCTGCCAGAAATCTCGTTCTTTCGGCCTGTCGCGGTGGCTTCGACCGCGTCCTCCGGACGGAACGCCACCACCACTTCCTCCTTTCCTTCCGTGCCCGCGGCGGGAAGAAGGAGCGACAGCCCGCCTTTAGTCGCGCGCCTGAGACCGTCCCCGGCGCCTTCTTCGAGCCTCATGGTCAGCATGTTGATTTTGCCAACGAAATAGGCCACGAAGGTGTTCTGCGGATTTGAGTAGATCTCCCAGGGCTTGCCGATCTGCTGTATGACGCCTTGATTCATGACCGCGATCCGGTCAGAGATCACCAATGCCTCTTCCTGGTCGTGCGTCACATAGACTGAAGTAATACCGAGCGCCTTCTGCACAGCCCTGATCTCGTCGCGCATTTCGATGCGAAGCTTGGCGTCGAGATTCGAGAGTGGTTCATCAAAAAGCAGGACTCGCGGCTCGATCGCCATCGCCCGCGCCAGCCCTACACGCTGCTGCTGTCCGCCGGATAGTTTGTCGGGGGTACGCTGTTCGTAGCCCTCGAGATGCACGCTCCTCAAGGACGCCGCTACTTTTTCGGCAATGACTTCTTTCGGCATCTTGCGAACTCTGAGTCCATAGGCAACGTTGTCAAACACCGTCATGTGCGGAAATACCGCATAGTTCTGGAATACCATACCGGTATTGCGCTTATAGGCCGGGACGCTGTTGATGAGTTCGCCATCGATGTAGATGTCTCCCTTGTCCTGCCGGTAGAAACCGGCGATCGTTCTCAGCAGCGTCGTCTTTCCGCAGCCCGAAGGTCCAAGCAGCGTAAAGAACTCTCCTTTCTCGATGTCGAGATTGATACCGGAAAGAGCCTTCACATCGCCGAAATGCTTTTCGAGATTCACAATTCTGATGGCACCCATGGATTCCCCTTATCCTTCCCCGCGAGATCGGCCATCCAGGATCTTGGTTCTCTGGAGATCAGGCGGGGGTTTGTACGCAAGAGCCGCCACCAGGAATCCTGACGGCGGCTCTTGACTTAGTTTCATGTCCCTAAACGCTCATAGGCGAACATGCTGACTGCACATTCAGCCTGGCGCTGTACCTCGGCCTTATAGCCCAAGGTCCATTGCGATGTCGACGAATTTTTTAACGAAGGCATCCTTGTTCTTGGCTGCCCAGCCAAAATCATACGGAATCGTCTTGATCTTGGAGATTGGAATGAGACCTTTCGGATCCTTGCAGTCGACGCGAACCGGTCTTCGTGCCATGGCATCGACCAGATATTCCTGCACCGGCTTGGACAGGCACCAGTCAATGAATTTTTTGGCGTTTTCGAGATTGGGTGCTCCCTTGAGCAGGGCAATGCCGTCGGGTGCCGCAACGGTACCATCCTCGGGGTACACGATCGCGACGGGGCCGCCACCGGAGACATACCGGAAGGCATTGTCTTCCAGGGTAATACCGACCGCCTGTTCACCGTCGTTAACAAACTTGGGCACCGCACCGGAAGAGGCCGAGATGACCATGTTCTTCATGATGTTCTTGTAGATGTCCCAGCCCTTGTCTCCATAGATCGCGAGAACATTGCATAGCTGCATGTAGGAGGAACCCGACTTGTCGGCACGGGCGGAGGAAATAAGCTTTTTGAAGCGCGCATCCTGCAGGTCGAGCCAGGTCTTGGGATACTTGTCCGGGCTCAACATCTTGGTGTTAACGATGAAGACGTTCATGATGCCCGTATACGGAAGCCAGTTGGTTCCCACCTTGTAAACAGGATTGATCTTGTCCCACTCTTTCGGTGTGTATGGGGCGAGGATCGCGGCTTCCGCTTCAAGCTGTTCGCCGCCGATACTCCAGATAACATCAGCCTGCGGGCGTGCTGCTTCGGCCTTTGCGCGCTTGATCACGTCGCCTGAAGCCAGTTTGACGTACTCAACTTTTATGCCGGTTTCCTTTTCGAACATTGGCACGAGCGCATTGATGATCGACTCCTCGTGCGCGGTGTACACCACAACCTTGCCCTGCGCCCATGCCGACGCGGCGAGGAGTACGCAGACCGCTGCAATCACAATTCTTTTCATATGACCTCCCGTTTCCGGACTGTCCCGGATTCAATCGATATGATTACCAGTTCATTCTAGCATATTTTCCACGATTTGGAAGAGTTTTTCCTTTCGATAATCGAAACGCACCGCGTCCATGCCGAGCGCGCGCGCCGCCGCACAATACGATTCGACATCGTCGATATAGAGGCAGTCCGCCGGTTCGAGGCGTGCATAGTGGAGGAGTGTCTCCCAGAGGCGTGGATGTGGTTTCATGACGCCGACTTTGTAAGAAAAAATATAAAGTTCTGGCCAGGTGCCAAGCGCTTCGCGGTCGAAGAGGCAGGAAGCATGTAGAAAGGATGTGTTCGAAAGTACGAACGTGCGGGCACCGCGGCGGGCTGCCAGCTCGAGGGCTCGCTCTCCGTCGAGGTCTGGAACTATGATCTTCTTGTAATCTTCCACGAATTCTTCATAGCTGTAGGCCGGATCGAGAGCCGCGAGTTCCTGTACCTTGCGGAAATATTCGCGTGAATCGAAGCGGCCGGTTTCGAATTCGTATTCAAGCTGGGTACCCCACAGAGCCGCCAGCAGCTGGTCAGGCGTCATGGTACGCGAATAGCGAGCCGCTTTCTGAACAAAACCTTCCCTGTCGATGCGGCACAGCACATTGCCGAAATCAAAAATGACTGCCTTGTACATTGTCGTTTCTTTTTCCCCTTTCTTTTGTTCTTCCAGACTCAGTCAAAGCGATAGGTCTTTTCCTCGAAACATTCATCGAGAAATGCGAGATATTCTTCCTTTTTCATTGTAGGAATGAATGCCTCTTGTATTTCGCGGGCTCGCGCGCCATGATTCGCTCCCAGCCGCAGCGTCAGGTCTGCCAGAATTCGCGCTGGCAGCATATAGGCCCGCTCCGGATCGCATACCGTAAAATCCGCCCCATGAATCGTCCCGGAGAATCCCGAAAAACCAAGCTGGCATGCCGGCACAAGACTCGCCACATCGCCGATATCATCAGAAGCATAGGAATGATCATGCAGCTCCATCGCGCGAGCCGGAAGGAAGCGACTGGCCGATTCCTCCAGCATGGCGCCAAGCGCCGGACACGGGTTGAAAGGCAGATACCCTGGAGTGGTGCTGATGGTCACCTGCGCGCCAACTGCCATGGCTCCCGCGGCCACTGCCCGATCCACTTTGCCCGCGGCGGCACGGATAGCGGGAACACTCGCTCCTCTTACATAGGTTTCCAGAAAAGCCCGATCGGGGACGGTATTGACGGTGGTTCCCCCTTCCTTGAGCACGGGGTGTACGCGGATATGGTCCTCGTCACGGAAGGTCTCGCGCTGTGAGTGAATGGCCATGAGCGCGATGGAAGCGGCATTGAGCGCGTTTATACCTTCGTGGGGGGCTGCGCCTGCATGTGCCGCCTTGCCAATGAAGAGCACCTGCTTGGCGAGGAAACCGTTAAGGGTGCCGTTGATAGTTGCCATGCGGTCGGGGCGGTCTGCCATGGAGTGGTATTTGATCACGCATGCAGCACGATCGAAGACTCCAAGCCGGATCAGCTCCTGCTTTCCGCTCAGGTATCGAATCTTCCCCTCACGGCGAAGAGCCTTGCGGTAATCGATGTGCGTATATTCTTCCGCAGGAGCCCCCACAAAGCTCACTCTGAATCCTAACCTGTCAGGCACACCGGCAGCCAGCAGGGCTTCAAACACAGCACACATCACGGTCATCTGCGCATGATGGCCGCAGGAGTGCATCATTTCTCCTGGCACGCCGCGGGTCGGCAGCGCATCCATATCCGCCAGCAGGATGATCTCCGGTGCGTCAGCCGGTCCGGCCGATGCTCTGACACCTGTCACTGCCAACTCGGTCTCCGGTGAAAGCCCGAGCGCACGGAATCGCTCAGCGAGCGTTTCCATTGTCCGAACCTCGGCGAACCCGGATTCGGGTATAGCTCCAAGCGTTTCGCCCAAGGCAAAAATCTCGCGTTTCATGTGTTGAAGCGCCGTATCCACCAATTCGGCCGCCTGAGCAAGTTCCATCATGATTCCACCATAGCGCCCTGACGAAAGAAAAAGCAAGTATGCCCCGCGCGCGAGTCCTACTTGACTGGCGCACCATTCAGTGTTTCTTTTTACATAAATATCCGCAGAAATATGCATAGCTGCGGAAAAGCCGGTGTCCGTCCTTCCGTGGGGACAGTGGACACTCTAAAGGAGCGCATATGAAAGTAGCACGAATCATCATGGTGTTCATGATGGCAGTCCTTATTCTTTTGCCTGCCGTCGCGCAGACACAGAAAAAAGCAAATGTATTTCTCCTGATTTCCGGTTCGCTGGGTGACAAAGGCTTCAATGACTCCGCACGCGCCTCACTCGACATGATCAAGCAGAAGTACGGTGCTAATGTTACCGTCAAGTACACCGAGCTTGGTACCGATGTTGCGAAATTTGCCCCAGCGCTCGAAGACGCGGGTGCCGAGGGATACGATGTCGTCTTCTGCTCAAATAATTTCAATTCAGCGGTCCAGGAAGTGGCGGGGCGCTATCCGAAGACTCTGTACGTCATGTATGACGGCTGGATTCCTGGCGATATCGCCAACGTCTATTCGATCCAGTACAAAAACAACGAGGCAGGCTATCTGGCGGGAGCACTTGCCGGGCTTATAACCCGGTTCACCACCGATCCCAAGATCAATGCTGATAACATCATCGGCTTTGTAGGCGGACGCGACATCACCGGCATCAATGATTTCTTTGTCGGCTATATCGCCGGCGCGCAAAAGGTTAACCCTACCATCAAAATCATCTACAACTACGTCAATTCCTTTACCGACACCGCGAAGGCCAAGGACCAAGCGCTGGTACAGTATAAGTCCTATAACGCCGATGTCGTATACCACGCGGCGGGCCGCGCTGGTCTCGGTGTGTTCGATGCGGCGGTAGAGACTGGCAAGTATGCCATCGGCGTCGACACCGACCAGGCAAGTCTCTTTGGGAATGAGCCGAAAAAAGCCGACCTCATTCTGACCTCCACCATGAAGCGCGTCGACCTTACCCTCTTCCAGGCTTTCGAGAAATTCTGGAATGGCGAAAAAATAGGCGGGAAGAAGGTCTATGTTGGCGCTGCGGAGGGTGTGATCGCTTACGCTCCCTTCAACAAGGCAGTCCCCACCGCCATCAAGAATGAATTGGAGAAACTGCAGGCGGACATCAAGGCAGGAAAGGTTTCGATTCCTTCCGCCTTCTCGATGACTGCCGAGGAAATCAACAAGATGAGGGACTCTGTCAACGCAGCGAAGTAATTCTCTCTTTGTGGTGTACCGCATGGCGGCTGCCCGGACTGCAGGTCCTGCGGCAGCCGTTTTTGCAGGTTCATGAGCAATTCTGCATTAAGGCCGGAGCGAATCGTGAACTATCTGATCCGGACGGAAAAACTTTCGAAGATCTATCCAAATGGCACCTTCGCCAACAAATCGATCGACTTCCAGGTTGCCGAGGGCGAAATCCATGGCCTTGTGGGCGAGAACGGGGCCGGCAAAACAACCCTGATGAAGATGCTGTACGGCGAAGAGCAGCCTTCCGCCGGCCGCATCCTCATTGACGAAAAACCTGTCACCATCGCCTCCGAATTCGAAGCGATCAAGGCCGGTATCGGCATGGTGCACCAGCACTTCATGCTCGTGCCGTCACTCAGTGCTGCCGAAAATCTCGTGCTCGGCAAGGAACCGAAACGAACGCGCAGCAGGACCTTTGACATGCAGGAAGCGGTGCGCATCACCGAGGAACTCTCGGCTCGCTACAACCTGCCTGTCTACGCCCGCGCCCGTGTTGCCGATCTCTCGGTCTCCATGCGCCAGAAGCTGGAAATCCTCAAGGCGCTCTACCGTGGCGCACGCATACTCATTCTCGACGAACCCACTGCAGTTTTGACGCCACAGGAAACCGAAGAATTGTTTGTTGAGCTCAAGACCCTGCGAGAGCGAGGAAAAACGATCATCTTCATCAGCCACAAGCTGAAGGAAATCTTCAATCTCTGCGACAGGGTAACCGTCATGCGCGACGGCAGGCTGATTGCGACCCACCAGGTTGCAGAGGTGGATATGCATCAGATCTCCAACGAAATGGTCGGTCGCGAGGTGCAGTTCGAGATAAGCCGGCCGCCGCTCCAGGCGAAGAGCCCCGCGCTGGTTGTCCGCGACATATCCTTCGTGGACGACTTCGGAATACCGAAGTTGAAGCATGTCTCCTTTACCCTTCGCCACAACGAGATTCTTGGTGTGGTGGGTGTCGACGGCAATGGCCAGACCGAGTTGGTGGAAATCATTACGGGAACTGAAAAACCACTTTCGGGGAGTATCATGGCGAACGGCAAGGAGATCACCGGCCGCTCGCCAGGCTTTATCCGGCGTTGCGGTATTGCGCACATCGCGGAAGACCGGATCACTGTCGGCACCGCGTTGCCGGCGACCATCAGCCAGAATGTCCTTGCCGACCGCTACTGGAGAGCGCAGTTCTGCGCGCCCACGGGCTTTCTCAACATGCCTGCCATGGCCGCGGAGGCTGCGCGTCTGGTGAAAGACTATGACATTCGCTGCAATTCGCCCAACCAGCCGGTGGCCAGCCTCTCGGGCGGCAACATGCAGAAAGTCGTTGTTGCCCGCGAGTTTACCGCGGAGGCATCCATCCTTGTCATCGCGCAGCCGACACGCGGGGTGGATATTGGCGCGATCGAATATATCCACGCGCGCATCATGGACATGAGGAGTGCAGGCAAGGCCATCCTGCTCGTTTCCTCGGACCTCCAGGAAGTCATGGCTCTCTCCGACTCGCTCATCGTCATGCATGAAGGAGAGATCGTAGCCTATTTCCCCGATGCATCGGTGGTAACCGACAAGGAACTGGGCCTGTATATGCTCGGCATCAGGCGCCAGAGCGAGGACGAATTGAGGAAGGTGCTCCATGAACACGATTAAGCGATTTTTTACCGACAGAGATTCACTCGCGCCTGTCCTCGTGACGGTGTTCGCAGGGTTGTTCTCGCTGCTGGCGGGTATCGTGCTTATTTTCATCGTGAGTAAAAATCCGATCCAGTCAACACGGAATTTTCTGCTGGCGCCATTTTTAAGATCCTACAATTTCTACTACTTATTAATTGTCATGGTGCCGATCACCTTTACCGGACAGGCGCTGTGCATCATCTATCAACTGCGCTACATGAGCATGATCGTGGATGCAAGCTTCTACACCGGCGCGGTCGTGGCGACAGCTATCGGCACCCAGCTGCCCCTGCCTCCAGGTATTCACCCTGCCGTGGCCATGCTTGCCGCGGGGCTGGTTGGAGGACTCATAGGGCTTCTGCCGGCGATTCTCAGAATCAAATGGCGCGCTAACGAGCTTGTTTCCTCGCTGATGCTGAATTATGTCTTCTATTTCTTCGGCAGCTTCATCATCCTGTACTTTCTGCGGGACCGGAGCCAGACAATTCTTTCGTCTGTGCCGTTCAAGGCGAGTTTCCGCCTCCCCCGCCTGATCGAAAATACCCAGCTCCATGCGGGGTTCATCATCGCAGCTGTTTTTGTGGTGCTGGTATCGATCTTTCTGTTCCGCACGCGCTGGGGGTACGAAATCCGCCTGACTGGCGCCAACCAGAAATTCGCCTACTATGCGGGGTTGCCGGTGACCAGCATCATTCTCTACGCGCATTTCATTTCCGGTTTTCTGGGCGGCGTGGGAGGGGCAGTCGAAATGGCCGGCCTCTACCGGGCATTCATCTGGCAAATGAATCCTTCCTATGCGTGGGATGGAGTGATCGTCGCGATGCTGGCACGCAAGAATCCCAAATTCGTCCCGATTTCCGCATTGTTCTTTGCCTATCTCCGTGTAGGAGCTGATTTCATGTCGCGGCGCGGTGATGTGGCATTCGAGTTCATCACGCTGCTGCAGGGGCTCATCATACTCATTCTTGCGTCAGACCGAATCGTCAATTACTTCAAGGAACGACGGCTGAAACGGCAGGTGCTCAGCAGGACAGGCGCTTCGGAAGCGAAAGGAGGTTCCCGATGATCGATTTCATCGCAGGCGTCCTCACTTCCGCGAACTACTGGTTCATCGTACTCCGTTCCACCGCGCCAATTCTGCTGGTAACCCTGGGAGCGGTCATTACTGAACAGGCAGGCATCAAGAACATGGCGTTGGAAGGCTCCATGCTCTGGGCGGCCCTGACAGGCGTCATCGCAAGCGCGGCGACGGGTAATGCCTGGATCGGTCTGGCCGCGGGCATCGGGGCTTCGGTGCTGGTCGCGCTGGTGCTCGGATTCTTTGCGCTCAAACTGGACGCGAACGCGGTGCTCTGCGGTGTTGCCCTCAACCTGGTGGCAACAGGCGGCACGGTATTCGTCCTCTTCTCCCTTACCGGCGACAAGGGCATCTCCTCTTCGCTGCCCAGCAAGGTGCTGCCCTCCCTCACGATTCCTTTTGTCAAGGATATCCCCTGGATAGGGAAAGTGGTGTCTGGACAGAATATCATCGTGTATATCTCCGCCCTTGCTGTGGTGGTCATCGATCTGGTATTGCGCCGATTCACCATAGGCCGCCGTATCCGCGCTACGGGAGAAAACATCGAAGCAGCGCGTGCGGCAGGCATTGATCCGATACGCATCAAATTCTTTGCCCTGATTGTCTCGGGAATCCTGGCTGGGTTTGCAGGCTGCTTTCTTTCGATGGGATATACCTCGAACTTCACCTCAGGTATCGCGGCCGGCCGCGGCTATGTGGCAAATGCCGCACAGGTTGTAGCGGGCGGAACTGCTGTCGGCTCTATTTTTGCGGCAATGCTGTTTGGCCTCATGGATGCCATGGCAACCTTCCTGCAGAATGTAGGCATGCCGCCCGAGCTCATACAGGCGCTGCCCTACGCGGTAACCATACTCGGATTTGTAGTGGTCACCTTCATACGTGATCAGCGCGAAGCAGAGCGCAAGCGGCGCCTTTTCTCGAAAGGCGGATCAGGAGGGGGTGGCGCGGGAAGCACCCAACCCCGCACCCCAGGGAGAGAAGCACAAGGATCGACTCATGGAATATGATCTGCTGATCGAAGGCGGAACCATCCTGACACTTGACGCACAGTGGCGTGTCTTTGATCCTGGCTACCTTGCCATCAAGGATGGCAGGATTATCGATGTCAGCCCGCTGCCCGCTCCTCCCGCGCTGCGCGCGGCCGAAGTCCTGCATGCGTCTCAGTGTCTTGTCATGCCTGGATATGTGAACACCCATACCCACATCGCCATGAGCCCCTTCCGAGGCGCTGCAGAAGACATGCCCGACAGGCTCACCAGGTTCATCTTTCCGCTCGAAAAGGCAATGGTGCGCTCGGACCTCGTGTACGACGCATCGCTCTTTACAATTGCTGAAATGGTGCGCAGCGGCACGACCTGTTTCGCGGACATGTACTACTATGAAGAAGAAGTCGCTCGCGCCGCAGCCGACGCGGGTATGCGCGCGCTGGTGGGCGAAACAGTGGTCGATTTCCCGGCCCCGGACTGCGGTGCTCCCTACGAAGGAATCGACCGCGCCATCCGGCTTGTGAAAACCTGGCAAGGGCATCCTCTGGTCAGAGTCTGTATTGCGCCTCATGCTCCCTATACCGTCGATGAGACTCATCTTGTGCGGATTGCCTCCCTCGCCGAGCTCCATGACATACCGGTCATGATGCATGTCGCGGAGATGGATTTTGAGCAGGCCCGCTTTGCTCCGGAACATGGCTCGGTACTCCGCTACCTGGACCGGACAGGCATCCTGTCTCCACGGCTCATCGCTGCCCACATGCTCTTCCTCGATGACGCCGATATCGAACTCGCGGCGAAGCGTGGGGTGAAGGTAGCCCACTGCCCCGTCTCGAACGCGAAATCTGGCCGGCCAATCTGTCCGGCCTGGCGGCTCGCGAATGCCGGCGCCGCGGTCGGAGTGGGAACAGATGGCCCGCTTTCCGGCAACACCATGGACATGCAAACCGTTGTCTCACTCTATCCCAAGCTGCAGAAGACCAGAGAACACAGGCGGGATATCATATCGGCGCGCGAGGCGCTGTGGACCGCGACACAGGGTGGCGCCCGGGTACTGGGGCTTGAGGATACCATCGGTTCGCTGGAAGTGGGAAAACAAGCCGATATCCAGATTGTCGAGATCAACGACTTCAACTGCCTCCCGGTGCACGACTGGTATGCGACTGCGGTGTATGCACTGCAGGCGCACAATGTCCGCCATGTGCTTATCGCGGGCAGATTTGTGGTCCAGGATCGTCATCTGACATTCGCGGCAGAAGACGACCTGAAGGCACGCCTCCTGGTGCACGCGCACGCGTCGCGCGAGATGATAGCCGCGCTCCAGACCACTGGATCCTGAGTATTGGTCCGGGCATGGGATGGTGGTTGACTCACATTTTCAGATTGCTTCGATAGAGCCGGATTCCAAAATGCTCGCCCCGGGGCAGCATCCAGCTCACAAATCCATGGTTGACCTGTACGGCGGCACCGCACGATGCGCGGCCCGGGCGGCCACAAGGCGCGCAGGTTCTGTTGCCAGCAGGTAACCGGCAAGGGCAAGGCTCATGCCGGCATATCGCGCCGCCTTCATTGCCCAGGAGGATCCCGACGCTGCGCACGATTGCCAGGTATGAGCGCCTACTCCCAGTGGCCATGTCGCGGCATTCAACTGCCCTGTCGGCACGATATACGACACATCTCCCGTATCGAGCGACCCCCCGATACGCCTGCCTTCACCAAAATCACCCACTTCGAGATGGAGCGGATTTTTCAATAGCGACAGCGGAGCGCCGATGGGAGCCAGCGTCGCGGTTCGATCCGCGGGAGCGACAGTCTTCTGCAGCGCGACGGCAAAGGCCCGCTCCTCTGCGGTTGGCGTGGGGAGAGGCAAGGCGCGCATCGCTTCACATATCGCTTCCTGGACGGCGGGGTTGGGGATGAAGTCACACTTACCTGCCTTGATCGTGATATCCGCCGTGGTTTCCGTCATGAGACAGGCTCCCCTGATGGCGTTTCTCACACGCTTCATGGCTCTGCGGACATCGGCCGCGATCGGCGCGCGAACATAAAGATGTACCGCCGCATGTTCCGGCACGATATTCGGCCTGTCGCCGCCATCCGTGATCACATAGTGGAACAGCGTCCCAGGAGCCGCGTGCTCTCTCATGAATTCGATGGCGAGATTGAAGAGCTGGACCGCATCGAGCGCCGAGCGCCCGGCATGCGGCGCCATGCCCGCGTGGCTGGCTCTGCCCTTGAAACTCACCACGAGGGAGAGATTGGCGCTTGTGGTATAGCGATGCACTGTGTTGACATCGGCGGGATGCCAGGTAAGTGCAGCCGACACATCTTGGAAGCGACCGGCTTTTACCAGGGGGATCCTCCCCAGTGATTCCTCCGCCGGGCAGCCATAGAACCGGATACGGGCACGCGTTCCTTCGGATTCACACAGCGCGGCAAGCCCTTCTGCAGCCGCGAGCGCTCCCATGCCAAGCAGATTGTGCCCGCACGCATGCCCCGCGCCGCCAGGCACAAGAGGCTGGCGTACTGTGGTACAGGCCTGGGACATGCCAGGCAGCGCGTCATACTCACCCATGAAGGCAATTACCGGCCCCTCGCCTTCCGGCCCCCATTCGGCACAAAAGGAATAGGGCATTTCGGGGAATTCCACGACCCTGAATCCCCCCGCCGCCAGCCAGTCTCTATAGCGGGCTGAGGATCGAGCTTCCTGGTGCGACGGCTCTGGATGCTCCCAGATATCAAGCGCAAGGCGATCATAGTTTCCTGCTCGCTCTTCTATGATAGATGTGAGCCTTCTAATGGTACCTTCCGATATGCTCATTCAGCATGTCCTTGCCGGCTGTAATTCACAGCGACGATTTCGCCTTCACACGCTCCCGCGCATCCTTCGCTGGAACAAATCCGGACCTCAATTCGAGGGCTTGCGAATAGGCCTCATACGCGCGCCGGTATTGCCCGAGCAGCTCCTTGACCACCCCCAGACGGTACCACCAGTAATACATGTTCCGTTCGAGCGCGACCGCTGTGGAAAGCGCGATGTCGGCATGTTCGTATTTCTTAAGCCGCAAATAGATTTCGCCCACATAGTAATACGCGCTGGAACGCCGGTCATCGTTTTCCGGCGCCTGCACGAAATAGCGCGAAAAGGCAGTCAGCGCTTCCTCATTTTTCCCGAGAAAATAGAGCGCTTCGGCCATGGTCTCGAGAATCCGCCAGTCCTGGCGCGAATTGAGGACCGATTGCGCGTAGACGACAGTATCGACAAAACGCCGAAGTCTGAATAGGTTCCATGTCTTAAGTGTCTGAAGTTCTGGATTCGCGCTATCGGTGGCGAGCAGGCGTTCCGTCATCGCCAGCGAACGCATAAACGCGTTCTGACTGTCGGTCTGACGGGTCTCTGCC
Source organism: Spirochaetota bacterium (assembly GCA_029265255.1). Next base: position 33,742 of record JAJUJQ010000002.1, on the reverse strand, counting down.
ATCTCGAGCCTTCGTCCTTCCCAGAACAGGGAAAGTGCCGCTTCATAGCTGTCCGCCGCCCATGCCGCCATCACCATGCCGCACAGAAATATCGCGGGCAGCACGCGGACGAACAGCAGGCCGGGTACCGACATCCCGGATCTCGGTATACCCCTCATTCCCGGTAGGTTCCTCTCTTCTACTGCAAAATCTCGTTGATCGCGGCAGCGGCGCGGCGCCCCTCGCCCATCGCTAGAATCACCGTCGCGGCTCCAAGTACGATGTCGCCTCCCGCATAGACACGCTCCAGGCTTGTTTTCTGCTTCTCATCGACAATGATGTGGCCATGCCGGTCTACCTTCAGTTCTGGTGTGGTACGTGAAATGAGAGGGTTCGACTCGTTGCCGATCGCAACGATGACCGTATCAAAGGGAATGATGACCTCGCTGCCGCGAATGGGCACCGGCCGGCGCCGTCCTGATTCGTCCGGTTCGCCGAGCTCGTAGGACAGCACTTCGAGAGCAGCTACCCTGCCTCTATCATCCCCCAGCACGCGGGTTGGGCTTTTAAGGAAATCAAAGATAATGCCTTCTTCCATAGCGTGAGCGACTTCCTCGGCTCGAGCGGGCATTTCTTCCAGCGTACGCCTGTAGAGTACACGAACCTCTTCTGCTCCAAGCCTAAGAGCCATGCGCGCGGCATCCATGGCCACATTGCCGCCACCAAGCACGGCCACCCGTCGCGACGGGAATATGGGGGTCCCAGCCTTGCCCCGCTCGTAGGCCTTCATGAGATTGGCTCGAGTTAGATATTCGTTGGCACTGAACACGCCAACCAGGTTCTCACCGGGAATATCCATGAACTTCGGCAATCCCGCGCCGGTACCGATGAACACCGCATCATAACCATCTTCTTTGATGAGGGACAGCAGAGGGCGGGTCCGTCCAACGAGGAAATTCAGCTCAAAATCGACTCCCATGGATTCGAGTACACGCGCCTCGGCGGCCACCAGGGCTTTTGGAAGCCGGAATTCCGGAATCCCGTATACCATGACACCGCCCGGCTTGTGAAACGCTTCAAAAATCGTCACCTCGTGGCCTTCGCGGCGCACATCAACCGCGCAGGTGAGACCAGCAGGACCCGCGCCCACAACCGCGACTCTGTGACCGGTAGGCGATCCGACATGCGGCACGTCTACCGCCCCTTGCGCGCGCTCGTAATCGGCGACAAAACGCTCCAGCCTCCCGATCTGCACAGCCTTCTCGACACTGCCCAACGCTTTGCCGACAGTACAGGGCAGCTGGCACTGTTTTTCCTGCGGACAGACACGGCCGCAAATTGATGGCAACAAATTGGTCTGCTTGATTATTCGAGCGGCCGCCAGAAAATCCGCGTCCTTGATTTTCTGGATGAACCCTGGAATATCAATGCGCACAGGGCATCCGGAAACGCATGGCGCATTTTTGCATTGGAGACAGCGTTCCGCCTCGAGCATCGCCTGCGCGGGCGAATAGCCAAGCGCAACTTCCTGCATGTTTCCGCGTCGCGCTGCCGCGTCCTGGCACGGCATATCCTGCGCAGGGATCTGCAAGCGCATTTTGGGAGTAAGGGTCCCCATAGCGCGCACGCGGGCGAGTTCAAGTTCTGCGATATCCATCATGCCTTCTTCTCTGTGGCTCATTGTGCAGACTCCCGAAGCGCGGCAAGCTGCAGCTCGAGGTGACAGCGGTCATGCGCTTCCTTTTCCTGATCTTTGTAGGCGCCAAGCCTCGTCAACATGCTGTCCCAGTCGACTTTGTGGCCGTCGAATTCCGGACCATCGACGCAGACGAATTTCACTTTGCCGTCCACGGCAACGCGGCATCCGCCACACATGCCTGTTCCGTCAATCATGATGGTATTGAGCGATACCAGGGTATGGACACCAAATGGCCTGGTTGTTTCTGCGCAGAACTTCATCATGATGGGAGGGCCGATCGCTACAGCGATGTCGGGCAGCGGCGCTCGCTGGCAGAGCTCCCTGAGCGGTTCTGTGACAAGGGCCTTACGCCCGAATGAACCGTCATCGGTGACCACAATGTGTTCATCGGCGATGGCGGCAAGCTCTTCCTGCATGATAAGCAGATCTCTGGTGCGCGCGCCGGAAATTACAGTTACCCGGTTGCCTGCCTCCTTGAGCGCTTTCGCGATAGGATAGAGCGGCGCAAGTCCGATGCCTCCGCCCACGCATACCGCCCAACCGTACTTTTCGATGTGAGTTGGGTTGCCGAGAGGCCCAAGCACGATGATTTCGTCTCCAGGATTTCTGAGCGCGAGCCGGTGCGTGCTCGCTCCGACAGTCTGAAAGATGAGCGTCACTGTACCGCGAATGGGATCCGCGTCGGCAATGGTGAGCGGAATCCGTTCGGAATATTCGTCGTCATACTGGACGATGACGAACTGGCCGGCTTTCCGCTCGCGCGCGACAAGCGGCGCTTCCACCTCAATGCGAAAGACCTCTTCGGAAAGTTGGGTTTTCTTTATAATACGATGTGTTCCGTACATCCAAAACTCCCGCTGTATTGTAAGCCTGACTTCGCGGTTTTGTCCATGCTGGATAACGCGGAAGCGGCCTATTCCAACAGCCGGGTGGCAGACCGCCTCCATGGCGCAGGCGACAGTCAATCCCATCCGTGCTAGAATGAAGCGCTATGAGCGTTCCAATCAAGTCTGATAAACACGCGTTGGATGCCTTGTTCCGCCCCCACGATTTTCTGCGCTATCTCGAGAAAATCGGCCTGCATCTTTCGCACCGTCCCCCTCCGGCAGCTGTCATTCTCTGCTATCAAAAAAGCCTGTTCGATTATGCAGTCACCGCCTTCCCGACAGAGCGGGCGCGAGGCTATTTTGGCCAGTGGATCCACTACATCGAGCTCGAGCACACCGAGTCCTCTGCCAGCCCCCGGCTTGCCATCGCTTCGAATTTTGGCATTGGGGCTCCTGCCGCCGCCGTCATGCTGGAGGAGCTGATTGCCTGGGGAGTAAAGGATTTCATATCAATGGGCACAGCCGGATCTCTCACCAAGGACATTCCACCCGGCTCCCTCGTGCTCTGTGACCGCGCCTTTCGCGACGAAGGCACCTCACACCATTACCTTCCTCACCACATCCCTGCGGAACCGGACGCCTGCCTCACCGCACGACTTCAGGCTTCACTGGACGCCTGCGGATTGCCCTATCGCAAAGGGCCCGCCTGGACCACTGACGCGATCTATCGCGAAACACCCGAAGAGGTCAGGCATTTTCAAGACATGGGCGCGCTGGTCGTCGAAATGGAGGCAGCGGCGCTGTTTTCAGTAGCCAGGTATCGCGGGGTGCGCATCGCCGCCTGTTTTTCAGTGTCCGATACCCTCGCCTATCTCGAATGGAAGCCTGAATTCCACGCCGACACCACGCGCGAGAGCCTCGAACTCCTCTTCAGAGTCGCAGTATCTGCCCTCAGCAGCGCGTTAGGGGAAGACGGCTGTGCGCCAACCAGGTCCCTCTGACCTCGGTGAGAGGCAGTACTACGCTCGATTCACCTAGAATCGTTCCCGGGTTGAGCACACAGTTGCAACCGACCTCACAGTGATCTCCCAGAAGAGCCCCAAACTTGGCCAACCCTGTTTCGATCATACGTGGCTCAGCGGATTCCTCAGCCCGCGATTCCTCTGCCCCTGAGATCCTCGCGCCATCCCAAGCAGGCAGCCGTACCTTTACTGCCCTGCCATCCAGACGAAAATTCGAACATATGACTCCGGCGCCGATATGCGCATGGATCCCTAAGACAGAATCGCCTACGTAATTGAAATGTGGCGCTTGCGCGTCCTCCATAAGCACACACTGCTTGAACTCGCTGGCATGTCCCAGTACCGCTCGCGGCGCGACCAACACTCCTCCACGCAGATAGCAATGTGCCCGTATCTCACATCCCGCTCCAATCCATGCAGGCCCTCGAATATACGCCCCCGCCTCTATTCTGCATCCTTGATCGATGAACACTCTTCCTTCTATATGAGCGCCCTGAGGAACCGGAGAACGGATATCTCCTTCATGGGAGCCAAGCATAGAGTCCAGATATCGGTCGAGCAAACGAAGGATGTCCCATGGCATTTCAGATTCAGCGAAGAGCTCCGCAAAGCAGCTCTGGCTCCAGTTCCAGAGGATCGGAAAACCTTCCTGCTGCCAGCGACTTGGATTCATTGGCTTCCTCCACCCCTGTTGTATGCAGTCCGTCTCCGACGGTCAAGCCTTGCGCCTGGAGCTTGTGCTACATGAAAATGCAAGAATCATGAATTTTCAAAGAATTCCCCCAGGCCCGGCTCCCTGTCGCTATTGAAATATCCGAAAAAGAGTTGTAGGATGTCATGGGCCTATTCCGCAGGCCGCTCTCTCAATATCCAATTTTCCAGAGGATTACCACAATGGCAGAACCCAAAAACATGGTCATGATCGACGGGAACGCTGCAGCGGCACATGTTGCACACGCGTGCTCCGACGTTATCGCGATCTATCCCATTACGCCGTCCTCCCCAATGGGCGAACTTTCCGACGAATTCTCCGCCATGGGCAGGAAAAACATCTGGGGAACCCTTCCCCAGGTCGTCGAAATGCAGTCCGAGGCGGGAGCTGCAGGAGCAGTGCATGGTGCACTCACCACGGGGGCTCTTTCCACAACCTTTACCGCGTCGCAGGGTCTGCTCCTCATGATCCCGAACATGTACAAGATCGCAGGTGAAGCGACCCCCACCGTGTTCCACATCGCTGCCCGCGCCGTCGCTGCCCACGCGCTGTCCATTTTTGGCGACCATCAGGACGTCATGGCGACCCGCCAGACTGGATGGGCGCTCCTTGCATCCAATAATGTCCAGGAAGTCATGGACCTAGCGCTTATTGCCCATGCTGCCACGCTCAAGGCGCGCGTACCCTTCTTGCACTTCTTCGACGGATTCCGCACTTCACATGAAGTCGCCAAGGTCGAAGAGCTTTCGTACGAAGTCATGCGGGCCATGATTCCCGAGGACAAGGTCCGTGAACATCGCGCTCGAGGCCTCAATCCCGAACATCCCGAAATACGCGGCACAAGCCAGAACCCCGACGTCTACTTCCAGGGTCGCGAAGCTACAAACCTGCTGTATGAAGCGGTTCCCTCCATCGTCGAGGAAACCATGGCGCAGTTTGCAGCCCTCACTGGCCGGAAGTACGGGCTGTTTGAATATATCGGAGCCCCTGATGCCGAGCGGGTAATCGTTCTCATGGGATCCGGTGCCGATACCGCTGAGGAGACTGCGGCATACCTCGCAAAGCAGGGCGAAAAGGTTGGCGTCCTCAAGGTACACCTCTATCGCCCCTTCTCCGTCAAGCATTTCATCGCCGCGCTGCCCGCGACGGTCAAATCCATCGCGGTGCTCGACCGCACCAAAGAACCAGGCGCAATCGGTGAGCCGCTCTACGAAGATGTCCGGACCGCCATCGGCGAGGCGATGGGAAGCGGCAAATCTCCCTTCAAAACCTGGCCAACCGTTGTCGGCGGCCGCTATGGTCTCGGCTCCTATGAGTTTACCCCCGCAATGGTCAAGGCTGTATTCGACAATCTCAAGGCTGCCGAACCAAAAAATCACTTTACCGTCGGCATCGTGGACGACGTAAGCTTTACCAGCCTTTCCTATGACGAATCATTCCATCTGCCTTCCGAAGGCGTCGTGCAGTGCCTCTTCTATGGGCTCGGCTCTGATGGGACCGTCGGCGCTAACAAGAACTCCATCAAGATCATCGGCGACGAGACCGACTTCTCTGCGCAGGGCTATTTCGTGTACGACTCCAAGAAAGCCGGCACCTATACCATCAGCCATCTCCGCTTCGGCCCGAAGCAGATTAAAAAACCCTATCTCATCACCAAAGCTGATTTCCTTGCCTGCCACAAGTTCAGCTTCCTCGAGAAGATCGACATGCTGGCAAACATCAAGGAAGGCGGCACATTCCTGCTGAACAGCCCCTATTCCGCCGAGGAAGTCTGGGACAACCTGCCGTACGAAGTGCAGAAACAGATCATCGACAAGAAGGTTCGTTTCTATGTCATCGATGCAATGAACATCGCCGAAAAGGCAGGTATGGGCACCCGCATCAACACCATCATGCAGACCGCCTTCTTCAAGATTTCCGGTGTTCTTCCTGAAGAGCAGGCTGTCGATCTGATCAAGAAATACACCGAAAAAACCTATTTGCGCAAAGGCGCCGATATCGTCCAGAAGAACCTGGACGCCATCGACCTCGCCCTTAACGCGACCCGCGAGGTGAAGATAGGCAAGGCCAACAGCAGCAGACACATGCTGAGCCCGGTTCCTGCCAATGCGCCCGAGTTTGTCCGCGAAACCCTCGGTCCGATCATCGCGGCAAAGGGCGAAAAGCTCCCCGTCAGCAAGCTCCCACTCGATGGAACCTTCCCCACCGCGACCACCCAGTACGAAAAGCGCAACATCGCCGAGAAAATTCCGGTCTGGGAAACCGATCTCTGCATCCAGTGCGGCAATTGCTCCATGGTATGCCCCCACGCGGTTATTCGTATGAAGGCGTATGATCCGGCTCTTCTCGCCAAGGCCCCTGCCACCTTCAAGAGCGCAGATGGAAAGGGCAAGGAGCTCGCCGGCATGAAAGTGACCGTGCAGGTTTCCCCTGAAGACTGCACCGGCTGCGGCGCCTGCATCAATATCTGCCCTGCCAAGGACAAGACCAACCCCGAGCGCAAAGCCCTCAACTTCGGTCCGCAGCTCGAACTGCGCGAGACTGAACGCGCCAACTGGGAATTCTTCCTTTCAATTCCCGAGACCCCAGCTTCTGCGCTCAACCTCAATCTGCCCAAGGGCATCGCCATGAAGCGACCGCTCTTCGAATTCTCTGGCGCTTGCGCCGGCTGCGGTGAAACTCCCTATGTCAAGCTGATCAGCCAGTTGTACGGAGACCGCGCGGTTATCGCCAACGCGACCGGCTGCTCTTCGATTTACGGCGGCAACTTGCCCACTACCCCCTACGCGAAGCGCGCTGACGGACGAGGCCCGGCCTGGTCCAACAGCCTCTTTGAGGACGCTGCCGAGTTTGGATATGGAATGCGCCTGACCGCGGACAAGCAGACCGAATACGCCCGCGAATTGCTCGCAGAGGCGAAAGGCAAAGGAGTCCCAGCCGATCTGGCCGACCGACTCCTCGGCAATGCCCAGACCGACGATGCTCAGATCGAAGCCCAGCGTGCCGATGTTGCCGCTTTGAAAAAAGCCCTCGCTGGCCGCCCCGAACCCTGGGCCAAGGAGCTCGAGAATGTCGCCGAAGCGCTGATTCGGCGCTCCGTGTGGGTCTTTGGTGGTGATGGCTGGGCATACGACATCGGATTCGGCGGTCTCGACCATGTCATCGCTTCCGGCAAGAACGTAAACCTCCTCGTGCTCGACACCGAAGTCTACTCCAACACCGGCGGCCAGGCCTCCAAATCCACGCCCATCGGCGCGACCGCACGTTTTGCGACCGCCGGAAAGGACATTCTTAAAAAAGACCTCGGCATGATCGCCATGAGCTACGGCTACGTCTATGTCGCGCAGATCGCCATGGGAGCCAATCTCTCTCAAACGATCAAGGCTATCCGCGAAGCCGAGAGCTACGACGGCCCATCGGTCGTCATCGCGTATTCGCACTGCATCAACCATGGCATCGATATGATGAAGGGTATGAATCAGCAGAAAGCCGCGGTCGAATGCGGTGTATGGCCGCTCTATCGCTATGATCCGCGCCTCAAGGCTGAGGGCAAAAACCCCTTCCAGCTCGACTCCAAGGAGCCCGATTTCAGCAAGCTGGAGCAGTACATGTACGCCGAAGTGCGGTTCAAAAGCCTTGTGCAGGCCAATCCCGAGCGCGCCAAGGTCCTGCTGGAGAAGCAGCGCAACCTGATCGAGCGCCGATACAGGGAATATCGCTATCTGGCAGACAGGCCATTCTAAACCAAGCGTATCCGGACACACATCACAACAGGAGGGCTGTCCCCCAGGGGGCAGCCCTCTTTTTTCCCAGAGCCCTTATCTGGCGTACACCGCTTCATCCGATGCGTACGCTTGACCCCCTCGGCCACTTTCTTTTACAGTGCGCACATACGATGAAGATTATTACACATTACAAGTGGACCATCCTGAGCGCCGCGCTGGTGCTCACCATTTTGCTCTTGCCCTCCGCGCTGTTTCTAAAAATGCCCTCCCGCTCTCTGCTGAACGACAAAACCGTCCACGCGATTCTTTTCGGATTTATGACGGCGGTATTCAGCCTCGAGTACCGGCATTGGAAAAAGCTGCACGCGCCGCTTATTCCCACCTTTCTTGCCATAAGCGCGTTTGCCTATCTCACAGAAATCGCGCAGTCCGTAACCCCCAGCCGGCACTATGACCTTAGAGATTTCCTCGCCGATCTTGTTGGAATCGCCGTAGGCATCATGGCCGTAAGAGTCGTATGCTATTTGCTGAACCTTCGTGTACAGGGAAGCCGTGAATAAAAAATAGGCGCTCCGGCCTTGCGGCCGAAGCGCCAACTTTTAGTGAATCTTTTTCCCTGTTAAAGAGGCTTATGAAGATCACGTCGTCTGCTTCTCAGACAATGCTATTATGCCATACAAATAAGGATTCTCGCTTGAAAACATAATAGACGTTCGTCTAAAATCGTTATCAGAAGCGCGGGAGGAATGATTCATGGACAGGATGAAGGCAGGAAGGGGGAAGCCGGATCTCTCCGGATCACAGAACGACGACGAAGGAACCTACCGCCTTATTCGCCGAGCCGGTTTTCTCTTCTTTTCTGTCATATCGCTGTTTCTGCTTTTCTATACGGTCTATCGATTCTTTTTTGAAGGAAAACCGGATTTCTATTATTATCCTGTTGAAAGAAGAATCAGTCTGCTATTCTTTGCCATCGCGATTCTGGTCACCGCGGTCAAACAACCGCTTGTATGGATTCAGCCAATACTGTTCCTTATCACTCTCCCATTTATTATGATGGGCAACCCCGACTCTTTCTACAGCCTGGGATCATTCATCATCGCCGTGATCGAGCTGCAGATGCTCGGATTCTTTCAAACCCACGCCGCCAAAAAGACAGTCATGGTTTTTCTATATTACGCAATCAGTATGGTTCTGATCGGCGTATCGAAGGGACGGTTTTTTCTCAGCATTATAACACCGATCATGATCTTGAGCGTCCTGCTGCTATTCATACTCATGGTTCTTGCTGAAAGATGGAAAGTCGTTGTTATCCATCCACGTCAAAGAATCAGTCTTGCCGACCTGAACCTGTCAGAAAAAGAGAAAGCCTACCTCAAGGATTTCATGAAAGGGCTCACATTCAAGGAAATTGCCTTTCAGCACCATGTCAGCGAATCTACCATTCGGAATACTTTCGCGCACATATACGACAAATTTCATGTGAGCGATAAGGCCGGACTGCTGTCAATCCTCTCGGATTTTGATATTATCGATGCATGAAGCCAGCAGTGTAGCCGCTGTGCCGCTTCTTTTCCCACACCACGAGGTAGCTATGGAGATTCCACAGGTCACGCCCGAATCGATCGCTGGACAGGATGCTGCCGCCATTCTCGCCAAGGCAGAAAAGGCCGCAGAATCCTTCAAGCTCTTCTTTACCGTGGTTGCCCGACTCAGGGCTCCTGATGGCTGCCCTTGGGATCGCGCCCAGACTCCGTCCAGCATCAGGGGAAACATCATCGAAGAAGCCTACGAGCTTGCCGAAGCCGTCACCGAAAACGACAGCGCGCATATGAAAGAGGAAACCGGCGATCTCTTTCTGCTCGCCTCGATGGTGGGGTATATGAACGAACAGGAAGGCCGGTACACCGTGTCCGATGCGCTGTTGGAAAGCGCCTCGAAACTTATCCGGCGCCATCCGCATGTCTTTGGCGAAGCCGAAATAGACAGCCCAGAGCAGGTTGTACAACAGTGGAACGAAATAAAGGAGAAAGTGGAGGGGCGCCGCCGAAGAGATTCGATCCTAGATGAGGTCCATCGTCATCTCCCACCGCTCGAAAAGGCTTACAAGCTTCAAAAAAAAGCCGCCAAGGCAGGCTTTGACTGGCAGAAACGAGATGACATCTGGCCAAAGGTCGAGGAAGAGATGGCGGAACTCCGAAGCGCTCATGCGACCTCGAATTTGGACGCGCTTGAGGAAGAATTCGGAGACCTCCTCTTTGCCGTCATCAATGCCGCTCGGCTGTATGGCGTCGATCCTTCTATCGCCCTGCACCGAACTAATGAAAAATTCGCGCGCCGCTTCCGGTATGTGGAAGCTCGCATGAAAGAACATACACTGCCGCTTTCCCCAGAGCACATGGAACTCATGGACCGATTCTGGAACGAAGGGAAGGAGAAAGAACGCGCATGAGTGATCTCACCCAGGGAGATGAAGGAAAAACCCTCATTCTGTTTGCGCTTCCCATGCTTCTCGGCAATGTGTTCCAGCAGTTTTACAATATGGTCGATAGCTTCGTGGTAGGACAGTTCATCGGCACCAACGCCCTTGCGGCGGTCGGCGTCTCCTTCCCGGTTATTTTCCTTCTGCTCGCGCTCATCATGGGCATTACCCTGGGATCGTCGGTGCTGATCAGCCAATTCTTCGGCGCCCGTATGAAACGCGAACTATCGCGCACTATATCCACAAGCTACATCTTCCTTTTCGCGGCCGGCATTCTCATGTCAGCCCTGGGGGTGCTTGCGGTCCCTCTCATTCTGAACATTCTGTCCGTTCCTCTTGAGTACTACCAGGACGCGCGCACCTACATGAGCATCATTCTGGGAGGCATGTTCATCACGTTTGGATACAACGGTGTTTCCGCCATGCTCCGCGGCGTCGGTGACAGCAAGACGCCGCTCTACTTGCTTATCGCCGCGTCGCTTATGAATGTCGTGCTGGACCTGCTGTTTGTCATCTCCTTCGGATGGGGTGTGGCTGGGGTTGCGTGGGCAACCTTGATCTCGCAAGCCTTTTCCTTTATAGGCGCCATGCTGTTCTTCAACCGAACTGGCTCGCATATGAAGCTGGAATTTCGCACCATCGAATTCGACAGGCAGATATTCGGCAGCATGCTGAAAATAGGTCTGCCGACAGGCTTGCAGCAGATGCTGGTCTCCATCGGCATGATGATGCTCACCCGCATCGTGAACGGGTTCGGCGCTTCGACCATGGCCGCGTTCACCGCCGCATCACGGATAGACAACTTCGCGTCCATGCCGGCCATGAACTTGAGCCAGGCGCTGATGACCTTCACCGGTCAGAATATGGGGGCGGGAAAAACCGAACGAGTCCGCAAGGGCTATCGCGCCGCCATCATCATGAACACGGTCATCTCGGCTGTCATCACGCTCTTTGTGGCGACCGCGGGCGGGTGGCTTGTGAGCGTTTTTACCAGGGATCCCGAAGTGATCCGGATCGGCAGTCGATATCTCTTCATTGTGGGGCTTTTTTACGTCTTGTTCGGGACCATGTTTATCAACAATGGCGTCATGCGCGGAGCGGGAGATGTCTTCATACCCATGATCAATACCCTTCTCGCGCTGTGGGTAGTGCGCATTCCCTGCGCCCTGCTGTTCACAAAAGTCCTGGGCATGGGAAGCGACGGCATCTGGTGGTCCATCCCTGCGGGCTGGTTCGTTGGATTTCTTTTCTCCACCTGGTATTACCGGACAGGCCGGTGGAAGTCGAAAGTGCTGGTCAGGCAACCAGCCGCGGTAATCGCGGAATAAGGGGGTGCCATGTCCGTACCGCTTTCGCCACAGCGGCTCCGACAGGCACGCCGTACCTTCAATATTTTCAACCTCTTCAACTCCTTTTCATTCGTGTTCGTTTCGGGCTCGATCATCACCTTGTTCGCCCTGCGGCTTGGCGCTGCCAACAGCGTCATTGGCCTATTGAATGCCTTGGTCTATGTCACCTTTTTTATGCTGCCTATGGGAAAGCGCCTCATCAAACGGGCGTCTATCGTAAAGGTCTTCGGCTGGGGGTGGGTTATCCGGTATCTCATGCTCCTGCCACTTCTGGCATGCCCCCTTTTTGTCGCCCGCGGCAACTACAGCATGGCCATCCTTCTGCTGATCCTCGGCACGGCGGGTTTCCATGTCTCGCGCGGTGTCGCCATGATCGGGAACAACCCGGTTCTTGGTCTCCTGGCGTCTGGAGGCTCGGAGAAACCGCGCAGCGACCAGGGCCGCTACCTCGTCAACGTTTCGGTAGTGAATTCGGTCGCCGCTATCTTCGGTAATATCGTGCTAGCCTTTCTGCTTGGCGAGCAGGCCTCGGTCTGGACCTATGCCATCGCCATCGGTATTGGCATACTAACAGGACTTGTCGGATGCGCCTTCCTGTTCAAGACGCCAGAACCGGACGCGTTCGCATCGAAGGAGAGCACCTCGATTTGGCAGGTCACCAGGGAAGCGCTCATCAAGCCCGAATTCAGAGCCTTCATCCTGACATTCATGCTGCTATCATTTCTATCGGGCATGGGGCGGGCCTTCCTGCCGGTCTATGCCAAGAACGTGTTCGCCCAGGGCGATGACGCCATCATGGTATACTCGATCGTCGCAGGTCTAGGCTCGATCGCGATGGGCCTGATTACGCGACTTGTCGTCGACCGCCTCGGTTCAAAACCGCTGTTCATCATCTTTAGCACTATTGGCTTCATCTCCTTCATTCCAATTGCCCTAATCCCCGGCTCGAGTGCGCTGATCGGTGCTCCTGCGATGGTAGGCTTGTTCCTCTCGGTGGTGCATTTCCTGTCGTCATTCGGTTTCGCGGGTGAAGAAAACGCTGGCCAGGTGTACTATTTCGGGCTTGTGCCAAAGGAGAAAATGCTGGACCTGGCTGTTATCTACAATCTCGCCTATGGCATAGGCGGGTCGCTCGGTGCCTTTCTTGGGGGCGCTACTTTGGAAGTGCTTGCCAGCGCGGGACTTGGCTCCGCGGGCTCCTTCCGCCTCTACTATGCGCTCATCAGCATCATTCTTGTGTTTGTGATTGTCGGCATGCGCAACCTGCCGCACATGGGCGCCCGCTCGGTCAGCCAATCGCTCTCGGTACTGTTTTCGCCACGCGAACTCAGAACCTTCGATCTGCTTGCCCGCCTCGATCAGAGCGCTAGCGCCACCGAAGAAATCCGCATTCTGCAGGAGCTGGGCAAAATGCCTTCCAAACTCTCGCAGAAGGAACTCGTGGAATACCTTCATTCGCCACGGTTCGAGGTGCGCATGGAAGCGCTTCTGGCGCTGGAATCGATTCCCGAGCTAGAAGCTGACACCATCAGTGCCCTCATTCGCGAGGTACATACGAATGTCTATACCACCGCCTACGTTGCGGCCCGAATCCTGGGCAAGAGCCGCGCATCGATAGCCATCCCTGCGCTGATCGAGTCGCTGCAGGAGCCCGACTACATGCTGCAGAGCACTGCGTTGGTCGCCCTTGCCCGGCTGGGAGCCCGGGAAGCCATTCCCGCCATTGAAGAGACCGTACGCGCGACAAACAATCCTCGGGTGCGCATCGCGGGCGCCTACGCGCTTGAGCTGTTCAGCTCCATCGAATCTATCCCCACGCTTCTTTCGTGTCTTCGCGCCGAAGACCGGCCAGCCTATGTCTCAGACGAAATAGTGCTCGCTATTAGCGGCATTCTTGGAATCGACAGAGGATTCTATACGCTCTATTCGGAGTTCATCGACGATCACCGCGCAGGGCTTGAGCAGCTGTCCGCCCATGCGCATGATCTGCCGCTTGGCAAGGAAGGACTGGCAGCGTGGGGTCAGGCGCTGGAGCTGCTTTTCGGTAGTTCGAAAGACACGTCAGATGTTGTACCAATGGCGCGGCTATTGCTCCGCGCTCCCAGAATCACCGGTTCTCTGCTCATTCTGAGCGACGCGCTGATGGACCCGGCGCTCAACTATCCCGGCTTCCGCTATCTCTGCGCGTACACGGCGCTCCATCTTGAAGAGTTGCGCGATTATGCCAAGCCCGCGGATTGAGCGTGAGGGGATGGAGCGTTACTGAGCTCAGGCTGACCGGCGGCTATTCCGGCAGTTCAATGCGGCGCTTCTGAGGATCGGGGTTACGACGGTACAGCACAGCATTGTTGCCGATGACACGGACAAGCTCCGCGCCGGTCCGCTGGGCAAGCTCTTCCGATAGCTCGCGCTTTTCGTCCTTGAAATCGAGAAATTTCACTTTTACAAGCTCATGGTGCACTAAAAGCTCGTTGATTTTTGCGATAAAGGCATCGGTCATACCGTGCTTACCCAGCGCCTGCGTGACGCAGTCCTTTGACGCGATCCCGCTCAGCATGCTTCTCTGTTTCGATGTCAGCATCGTTCAATTCTCCAATTATCCGGTCAAGCCATTTTTCAGAACGGCAGGGACATAAGCAGGTTGGTCAGCAACCGGATCACCCAGCCCCCTGCCGCGCGGAGAAACAGCACAACCACGAACCCTGTAATCAAGCCCTGAAGGTATTCGACACTCCTGCCACGGTAGACCAGTCTGTTGATCCTGAACAGAAAGGGATTGATGATGCTGTCGAGAATCTGCCACAAAGGATGCAGGGTCGCCAGCCGCGCGATGTATCCTACGATCCTCGCGATCGTGAGGAGCATGAAGAATCCGAGGAGAAAGGAGATCGCTGACCAGCCCGCATCGAGCACCAGACTCAGTATGAACCCTACGGTAATACGTGCCGCGAACGAAAGTGTCATGAAAAGATTGTTGAGCACCGACAGCACCGCCAAGGCAGCGATTGGGCTGAAATCGACTGTCGCGGTTCGAAATAGCGGAATAGCCTTGAATAGGTCGAGGTAGGGGTCGGTCAGCCGGGCAATCAGCAACCCCCAGCGCGTCGTCTTCATCTGGGGTATCCAGGAGAGAAAAATACGCACCACGCACAGAATCATGTACAGAGAAAGCGCGCTGTTCACCAGCCGGGCAAGCACCGTCAGTATCATCCTCCATCCTCCTCCGCCCGTTCTTGGCGGATTCTTTCATTCGTTCCCGCAAGTTACTATACTGAAAATCTATGCGAATAGGCAATGTTCATGTCGGAACCTGCGGGTACTCCTATGATGAATGGAAAGGGGAGTTCTACCCTGCCGACCTTCCCTCGCACGAAATGCTTCGCTACTACTCGCTTGTCTTTTCCTTTGTTGAGCTCGACTATACGTGGTACCGTATGCCGACAGCCGCCCAGCTGGAGAGGATGGCGCGCCTTACGCCTACGGACTTCCGTGTTTCGCTGAAAGTACATCGCAGCCTGACCCATGAAGTCGACGCGAGCTGGCAGCAGAGCGCGCAGGAATTTCGCGAAGCCGTTTCGGCGCTGGCATCGACAGGGCGGCTCGGCTGTGTGCTCATCCAGCTGCCATACCGGTTTTCATACGAACCCGACAATCGCCGCTATCTCGCTAATCTAATCACTGCACTATCAGGCTTTCCGCTCGTCGTCGAGTTCCGCCATGTATCCTGGTACCAAGAGCGGGTTTACGACGCGCTGAAAAAGAGAAACGTCGGACTCGTCACCGTAGACAGGCCGGATCTCCCAGGATTGCCTCCCGAATCGGTTATCGTCACATCGCCAGTCTGCTACTACCGCCTCCATGGGAGAAATGCCGATCTGTGGTGGTCCGGCGACGCGACAAGCCGCTATGAATACTGTTATTCCGAAAGCGAACTCCGCGACCGCGCGCGGATTGTCCGAGCCATGGCCGCCCAGGCACAGACCGTGTTTGTCGCATTCAACAATCATGCCAGGGGCAACGCGCCAGCGAATGCTGCTACCCTGCAGTCGATCCTTGCGGACCAGCAGCGGTGACAGCTTGTTCGAAACGCGCGAGCATTTCGGCAATCCGCGCGCTGTCATCAAGCAATTCGGGCCCAAGCGTCAAACAGCCGTCAAACGCGGGAACGAAAATGACCGCTCTGGACAGAATCGGGCGATTACGCGCCAAAAGCTGAAGGATCGCCTGCCTCTGGCGCGGATCGTTTTGATCTCGGCTGATGATTTCGACCATGCCACCTGAATAAAGGGTCACCGAAAGCCAGCCGCTTTTCTTTACAAATTCAATGGTATTCTTGGCATCGCCGGCGATCGCTGGATGGGCCGCAAGCCAGCTCTCATGAAATGATGGCACGGCGATAGTCCTGCCGTCCGGTACGACCCACCACGCTCCTTCGCCAATTTCAAATGGTGCTCTCATGGTTCCCCCTGCCCATCCCGCCGCGGAATGTCCCGCAGTCTTTGGAGCATCTGATCAAAAGCCGCGAAATGTGGCGGCTCTGTGGATTCGATCACTGTACCGCCCGGCAAAATGAGTCTGCACGCCCACAGCATGAGCGAGCGTACCCCCAGTTCGCGTTTGGAGGTCCGGTTGAGCGCAAAATCGCCATGCCGGTCGTCGCCGAGTATCGGATGCCCGATGCCTGCCAGGTGCTTCCGAATCTGGTGCATGCGGCCGGTTTTCAGCTCAAGCTCCAACAGCGAGATTTCGGATACAGACGCCACCATATGTTCCTGTCTCAGGCATTTCCAGAGCGTCTGCGCATTCTGTATCCCTTTCTTCCCTGGCAGCGCGAAATCGATGCATCCGGTAGGTCCCAAAGGAATACCGGCAACCCACGCGCGGTAAAATTTGCGCAGCACTCTCCCTTCCAGCCAGGCCGACCAGCGCGCGGCAGCGGATGGATTTTTTGCGAGAATCATGCATCCCGCGGTATCCCGGTCAAGCCGATGGACAGGAAGCGGCACGAGCCCCTGCTCGCGCGCTACGAGCGCTACCACATGGTCACCGACGCCTTCGCCTCCCTGGGATGGAAGCCCTGCCGGTTTGTCTATGATGAGTATATCGTGATTTTCAAATAGAATACTGAGCATCGAATGTTATACTACCAGATGATAGAATGGTTGGATAGATTGAAGGCCACCCGACTTCACTGCGCATCGGCATATTCTGCATATATTGACATATTATGAATTATTTCGCACTTATTGATATTGCCTTTCATGCGTATATCGATTATACTGCATCTGGAGGCGGTCATGTTTCGTACAAAATGGCTCCTTGCTCTCGCGATTCTGTTCATCGGGCTCACTCCCGCATTCGCGCAAAACACCTCTTCCAATACCGCTGAGAATATCACCCAATTTGTGTTTCAGCTCGCCCTGATTCTCTTTGCCGCTCGGCTAGGGGGTATTGCCGCGGAATCATTGTCGCTGCCCGGCGTGCTCGGCGAGCTGCTCGCTGGCATTATTATTGGCCCTTACGCGTTGGGTGCGCTCCCGCTGCCTGGTTTCCCGCACGGCATGTTCCCGATCGCGCAAGGCAATTCCATCCCGCTTGCGCTCCAGGCATTCGCGTCGGTGGCTTCGATCATCCTGCTGTTCTCAAGCGGGCTCGAAACAGACCTCGACATGCTGATGCGGTATTCGGTAGCGGGAAGTCTGATCGGCATTGGCGGCGTGGTTTTCTCATTCGCGTTTGGCTCGCTGCTGGGGTCCTTGTTCACCCATCAAGCTCTATTCTCGCCCGTCAATATGTTTCTGGGCATTATGAGTACCGCTACCAGTGTCGGTATTACCGCCCGTATCCTTTCTGACCGCAAGAAAATGGATTCTCCCGAAGGTGTCACCATCCTTGCCGCCGCGGTATTCGATGATGTACTCGGTATCATCCTATTGGCTATCGTGCTTGGCATCGTCGCGGTACTGGAAGGGAGCAGAGGCGGCGGCCTTTCGACGCTTGCCATCGCGGGCATCACGGCCAAGGCATTCGGGCTCTGGCTCGCCTTCACCGCGCTGGGTCTCGCATTCTCGAAGCAGATTTCTTCCTTTATAAAAAAAATCGGCGGTGAGAGCCACTTCAACATTCTGGCCCTGGGTCTTGCCCTCTTCATCGCCGGCATCTTTGAAATGCAGGGGCTGTCGATGATCATCGGAGCCTACATCGTCGGCCTCAGCCTTTCTAAGACCGAGTTGTCGTTCCTGATTCAGGACAAAACCAAGGTGCTCTACGACCTCTTCGTGCCGCTCTTTTTTGTCGTTATGGGGATGCAGGTAGAAGTAGCGCGCATTCTGGAGCCATCGGTCCTGCTGTTCGGGTTGCTGTTCACCGTGTTCGCGGCACTTGCGAAGGTGCTTGGATGCGGGCTTCCTTCGCTCTTCCTAGGATTCAACGGCCTGGGAGCGATTCGTATCGGGGTAGGCATGGTTCCACGAGGCGAAGTTGCATTGATTATCGCCGGCATCGGACTTAGTTCCGGCGTCCTCAGCCCCGGATTCTTTGGCGCGTCGATCCTGATGACCATCCTGACCACCGTCCTCGCGCCGATCCTGCTCAATTCCTTGCTGGAACGAAAAGAGCGAGGAACCAGAAAAGAAGCGAAAACCGCTACAGCCGAGTCTCTGGTAATCGAAATGCCGAACTGCGAGCTTGCCGAGCTCATCTCGACCACGCTCCTCAATGACCTTCAACGCGAAGGGTTCTATGTCCAACTTATGAGCATCCGCGACGAAATCTCCCATATTCGCAAGGGTGATGTTTCGATATCCCTGAAAGTAAACAGCAAAACGCTCACACTCGAATCGGCACCAGAGGACATGCCCTTCGTCCGGGCCATGCTGCACGAAACCCTGGTCAAGCTCGATGCCAATTTCGACAGGCTAAAGGAGAGTGTGGATCCGTCCGCGTTCCGCAAGAATCTCGATGTGGAGAAGAGCCGCAAAGATATGACCTTCCTGAAGATCCTCGACCCGCGCTGCATCATGGTCGATATGCCCGCGCGCACCAAGGAAGAGGCAATTACCCAGCTGGTCGATCTGCTCGACAAGGTACACCACCTTAAGGATCGAGCTCAAGTGTTGGCTGATATAATCGAGCGTGAAACACTGATGTCCACCGGCATGCAGCATGGCATCGCCATACCTCATGCGCGGACAGCGGGAGTCGATAAGCCGGTGCTTGCCATTGGCATCAGCAGGCAAGGCATCGATTTCCAGACCATCGACGGTACCCCTGCACGCATCATCGCCCTTATCGCCAGCTCGACTGGGGACCCGGCCCCCCACATGCAGGTATTGACGAGCCTCGGTTCGACTCTGGGTTCGGACATCGTGCGAGAGGAGCTCCTGCGTGCCCGCACCCCGGAGGAAGCGGCGAAAATTCTTGGATTATAGGCCGGGGCTCGCAATAGTGCATAAGAGACAGGGGGTAGCCTACCTCCCCTCAATGCCCGTGTTTTTTACGAAATCAATGAAGTGCTCGACGACCGGCAGGTCTCGTATCTTGCTGCTGTAGACCATCCATCCCGAGCGATAGATCGGCTGTCCGTCCTGATCACGTAGCTCCTCGATATGCAGCAGAGGATCGCGCTTCACAATCATTTTCGGAAGCAGCGCGTATCCAAGCCCATGGCGCACCATCTCATGGCAGGTATCGAGAATGTCCACCACCATGGCAATTCGTGGAGGCCGGTCGAAGCGATTTTGCCACCATCGATCCAGCACTGCCTTGTTCGAGGGATTAGTCCGGAATTCGATCCGTGGCATGTCCGGCAACTCATCGATGCGAATTTCAGCAGTGCTTACAATACACATAGGATCGGAAAAGAGAAGGTAGCGCTCC
Source organism: Spirochaetota bacterium (assembly GCA_029265255.1). Next base: position 14,069 of record JAJUJQ010000002.1, on the reverse strand, counting down.
TCTTCCCACTCAAGAGTATCGAGCACAAACCCCACATGCGCATCGCCACAGCGTACGATGCCGTAAATGTCCTTGCTCCAGCCCGATACGAGAGTAAAATCGACTGCTGGATACTGTACCTTGAATTTTCCAAGCAGGCCCGGCAAGACATATTTCATCATAAACTGCGAGGCAGCGATGCGAATCGTCCCGCTGATCCCATCGCTGAACGCCTGCAACGCTTCTCGAACCTGTTCGAACTCACGCAGAAAGGATCGCGCCTTTTCCGCGACAAATTCTCCCTGTGGTGTAAATTTGACTCCTTTGCTCGTACGGATAGCCAGAACACAGCCCAAGTCCTGTTCGATAAGGTGAAGCCGCGCGGTAAGGGCCGGCTGCGAAATGTACAATGCTTTCGCGGTCCTCGAGATGCTTTTTTCGCGATACAGTGTGTCGATGATCTTCCAGTCTCTCTCTTCCATGCGTACTCTCGCACATCATGATATCCGCCTCTTCTATGGCTGGCAATAGAAACAAAGTATTACCCTGACATACACAAACAATCGTATACTTCCTCAATATCTGTATCGCTGCCAGAGGAGACCGGTCTGCCGGTACCATGGCAAGGAGGATAATCGATGTCAGCAAAAAGAATCCTGTTCGGACTGATCGCGTTGTCAGTCATCGGGATGGCGGCGTATGCGCAGAAAGCGCCTGCCGCTTACCCGACCAAACCTATGGAATTCGTTGCCCCGTCGGGAGCGGGCGGCGGATGGGACACCACAATCCGCATGGTCGCCAAGACCCTGCAGGATGAGAAGCTTGTTCCGGTCCCCATGCCCGTAACCAACCGCACTGGTGGCGGCGGTGGCGTAAACCTCGCCTACATGCAGACCAAGCGCGGCGTGGATGACCTCATCAGTGTGTATTCGCCCCCGCTCCTCTTCATCAAGCTGAACGGCACCTCAAAGTATGGCTATCAGGACACGACGCCGCTTGCCAGGCTCATCGCCGACTATGGCGCCTTCTATGTCTCAAAGAACAGCAAGTTCAAAACAATGAAAGATGTCCTTGAAGCGATCAAGGCTAATCCGACCTCGGTCAAGATTGGGGGCGGCTCTGCGGCTGGATCGATGGATCATATTGTATTCCTTTATGTAGCCAAAGCATACGGAATCAAAGATTTGCGCAAGATTCAGTACATCGCCTTCCAGGACTCTACCGGTCCTACCCAACTGATGGGCGGCTTTATCGACGTCCTGTCTTCTGATATCGCGAGCCTCCGAGGCTTGGTTGAGTCTGGTGACGTGCGCATTCTCGGCATCACGGCTCCTACCCGTATTGGAGCCGGTATTGTGGCAACCTACCCAACCATGAAGGAACAGGGTATCGATGTTGAGTTCGCCAACTGGCGGGGTCTTTTCGGACCTCCCGACATGCCGGAATACGCAGTGAAGTACTGGCGCGAAACCCTGGCAAAAATGGTCAAGACAGAGACGTGGAAGAAAGTCATGACCGAGCAGTCCTGGACTCTTGCCTATCAGGACGCACCTGAATTCAAGACATTCCTCGATAAGACCAATGAGGAATACAAGGAGATCTTCGAAGAGCTCGGCATTCTCGCTAAATAACATCTACGCAGTTGCCGGTTTGTCTTTCGTAGAGGAAAGACAGACCGGCTCGCGTGCGATTCCTTCATGACCACTATGCACCAAGAACTAGCTGTCGAGACTCCCAGACAGGAGGGCCTATCATGATACTGACCTTTGAACTGGTCGCCGACCTGTTCTTTCTCGTGCTCGCGCTTGCCTATGGCGTAGGAGCACTCTCCATTCCCGAAGCAATGTTCGGGGACCCATGGGCTCCCCGAATCTATCCGCTCATCATTTCGGGGTCCATGAGCATACTCTCGATTGTTCTGATACTTTCTGAACTAAAGCGCCAGCGTAGCGGCAGGAACGCCGAACCTGTTCAAATCAGAATCGGAGCCGATGGAAAGATTGTTGCCTTCATTACGATTCTGGGACTTCTGTATACCCTGCTCTTCGACTTTCTTGGATTCATGATCTCAACATTTCTATTTCTCGAAGCGCTGATGCTCTATATCTCAACAGCGAAGAAAATGCTGTGGCCAACCGTGATCGCCATGCTGTTCGCGGTGGGCATCTATGTCGTATTCGGCCGAGTGCTCGGTATCACCTTGCCGCCGGGACGGATTCTAGACCTGATAGGAGGCTGACATGCTGGATATTCTACATAATCTTGGAATTGGACTCTCCGTCGCGTTTCAGCCGATCAATCTTCTGTGGGTCACCGTTGGCGGCGTCCTTGGCACCATTATCGGCATGCTGCCGGGAATCGGTCCTGCGTCAGGCGTCGCTATTCTTTTGCCTTTGACATTCAAGATGGGGCCCGTCGGTGCGCTGATCACCATGGCAGGGGTATACTACGGTGCCATGTATGGCGGATCTCGCTCATCGATCCTTATCAACACCCCCGGAGACGGCGCCGCTATCGCTTCCTGCTGGGACGGTTACCCCTTGGCGACGAAAAAGAAACGGCCGGAAGCCGCGCTCGCCATTTCCGCCATCGCCTCATTTATTGGCGGCCTTCTGGCAACGGTATTCATGATCTTTCTCACCAGTCCGCTCGCCAAACTTGCCATTAAATTCGGACCCGCACAGTACCTCATGCTCTACCTGTTTGCCCTTTCGGCCACCGCGTCGATGTCCGGCGAAGGCAAGGTCCTGAAGGGATTCGTCTCGATGTTCCTCGGCTTGCTCATCTCCACTGTCGGCATCGATTCGCTGTCGGGAGTCCATCGCTTTACCTTCGGGCTCATGGAACTGCAGGGGGGTATCGATTTTCTCATTGCCATCATCGGTATCTATGCGCTGGGCGAAGTTTTCGAAAGCATCAAGTCGATCGGCAAAGGCCAGACAAAGATACAGAAAAAATTCGGAAGAATCTGGATAACTAAAGAGGATTGGAAGCGTTCATGGAAGCCCATTCTGCGGTCTACCCCACTGGGATTCCTCATCGGTGTGCTACCAGGTACGGGCGCAACCATGGCCTCGATCATGGCCTATAACCAGGAGAAGAACCTTTCCAAGCATAAAGAAGAATTTGGCGAAGGAGCAATCGAGGGGCTCGCCGCGCCAGAAGCTGCGAACAATGCCGCCTCGGTCGGTGCGCTGATCCCCATGATGACGCTCGGCGTCCCTGGATCAGGCACGACCGCCATCATGCTGGGCGCGCTCATGATGCTCGGCCTTCAGCCCGGCCCCCTTCTCTTCCAGAAAACGCCAGAGATCGCCTGGGGTGTTATCGCCTCCATGTTCATCGGCAACCTTGTCCTCGCGGTTGTCAACATCCCGATGGCCGGCGGCTTGGTTCGCATTTTGTCGATTCCCGAACGGATTCTTTATCCGATCATTCTGGGCCTCGCTTTTCTGGGAACCTATTCGATATCTAACGCGACCTTCGATTTTCTCATCGTCATCGGATTCGGGCTGTTGGGGCTCTTCATGAAGCGGTCGGGATTCCCGACCTCGCCCATGGTGCTTGGAGCGATTATCGGAGGCTCGATCGAAGAGAAGTTCAGGCAGGCGCTCACGATCTCCAACGGAAGCTATGCCGTGTTCTTCTCGGATGTCATTACGATCGTTTTGGCAATCCTCACTGTCGGATCCTTCTTTATGCCGGTATACCAGCGTTTGAAGGCAAAACGGCAGGGGGCTGCCGCCCGCTAAAAGCATAGCCGGGTATCCAGGACGCGGACGCGGGCTCGCAAGGATGATGGCACAAAGAGGCATGTGATGATGGCAGGGAATGATGAACCGAGCGGCCTAAAGAGCCTGCAGAGAGCCATTCTGGAGGCGCGGGAATCTCGCGCTCTCCAGTGCCGCGTCATGGCTGTCCAGTATTCAAGCGCTGTCATCTGCGTCACCCTCCGCATTCCAGGGCCGGTCAAAGATTCGCCATCCAAACGGACCGCCGTCTTGCAAACGCTCTCAATACTGCGGGAAGCCATCATGCATGACAGGCTGGGGTCGATCCGCGAAACGCGGTTCAGGTCCGGCGCAGCTGGACCTGAGGCGTTTCTGGCGGTCCGCACGGATGATGCGCGCGCCCTGAAAATCCTATGCATCAGGCTGGAAGAACAACTTCCCTGGGGGCCGGTTCTCGATCTCGATTTGTTTGTCCTGAATGGTGACGCCTTAACCCCCTTTCGCAGAGAAGAGGTAGGAGCGAGCCCTCGCTCCTGTCTAATTTGCGGCAACCACGCATTTTTCTGCATAGCTGAACGCCGCCACAGCCTTACCGATCTTGTTCGGAAAGCGGAATCGTATCTTGAACAGGTATCGGCAGGATCAGATGATCGTGAGGCCCGCTATGCATGACGCATCGAGCTGCACCCGTCAGATAGGTGCGTACGCATCCCAGGCGCTCCTGGAGGAAGCAAGCTTGGAAGGCAAACCTGGCCTTGTATGTCCAAGCTCATCTGGCGCTCATCAGGACATGTGTTTCTCACACTTCCAGGCATCCGCGTGCGCGCTGCGTCCCTACTTCTGCGCATGCGCGCGTGCAGGGATGAATTCATCGCGCGCCGAATTGCCTCTGCTCCTATCCCATCTGCGGCCTCTGGGCTTAGAAGCCGAGGCCATCATGTACCGGGCAACCGGCGGCATCAATACACATAAAGGCGCAATTTTCAGCATAGGGCTCGCTGCCGCTGCCGCAGGATATGTGATCGCAAACCCACCCGCCCCCTTGCGCGGCAATCCATCCCGCGTGGCAGCCGCAATACGCCATACTATCATGCGCATCGCTGGGGAAATAGTCACGCGCGAGCTTCCCGCAGCGCCAGCAAGCGCTGGCCTGAGACAGTTCCAAAAATATGGCGTCACCGGCGCGCGCGGCCAGGCACAAACCGGATATCCTCTCGTGTTCAGACAAATGCTGCCCTATCTCTTGCGCAAAGATACCCCATCACGCCGGCTTAGCGCGCTTCTTTTTTCTATATCAGCGCTTGACGATACCTGTCTGCTTTCTCGCGGCGGTCTGGAAGGAATCGCGTTCATGCAGCGGCGCGCACGCGAGGTGCTCGAGTGCGGAGGCGGAGGCGGAGGCGGAGGGTCTAGCCTGGGCGCAGCATCCCTTGCAAGGTTCTGCGAAGAGGCGAGGCAGCGCAGGCTCAGCCCCGGCGGGTCCGCCGACATGCTCGCGCTCACGCTGTTTTTACGAAAAACCATAGCATTCACGCAGCGATTTTCTCGCAAGGAGTATTCCGATGATACGAATCAGACGGCCTGCGCAGGCCGGCACGCTTGAATCCGGAGACATCCTGATTGAGCTTGCCCCAGCCGATCCGGGTTCCGGTATTCGGGTCGAACTTACAAGCCCAGCAAAAAAGCAATTCGGGGCGCACATCGAACATCTCATCGTGGCAATGCTTCATACCTCTGGCATTCAGGACGTGCGCGTTCACGCGACAGATCGCGGGGCTCTGGACTACGCGATCGAAGCCAGACTCGAAACTGCCCTGCAGCGTGCGATCGCGGAGGAGGAGCCCCATGCGTGAATCCCTCCGACGCGCCATGCTCTTCGCTCCGGGGAACAATGCGGGGGTGTTACAGAACGCGGGTATCTACGGCGCGGACAGCCTGATTTTCGACCTGGAAGACGCGGTCTCCATCTACGAAAAGGATGCCGCACGCCTACTTGTCCGCAACGTCATCCGTACCATCCGATTTCCCTGCGAAGTTGGCGTGCGTATCAACCATATTTCTACCCCCTGGGGCTATGACGACCTCGAGGTGATCCTCTCCGCGAAGCCCGACTTTATTAGGCTTCCAAAATGCGAGGATGCCGAGGAGATGAAACGCATCGATGACATCGTCAGCAAGGCTGAAGCCCGATATGGGTATCCCGAAGGTTCCATTCGTCTCATGGCAGCAATCGAAAGCCCGCGCGGATTGCGAAACGCATACGCCATCGCCACCTCGACTTCCCGCATGATGGCGCTCGCCATCGGAGGAGAGGACTTTGCCACTTCGCTTAAAACCACAAAAACAAAAGACGGTACCGAATTGCTCGTCGCGAAAAGCCTGATCGTCTTCGCTGCTCGGGAAGCCGGGATAAGCCCCATCGATTCGGTTTTCAGCGATCTCAACGATGAGGAGCACTTCATCAAAGAGACGGAGCTTGCCAAACAACTCGGATTCGACGGCAAATCCTGCGTCCATCCACGCCAGATCGAGCTGGTGCACCGCGTATTCACCCCAACCGAAAAAGAAGTCGAACAGGCACAACGAATCCTCAAGGCGTATCGCGAAGCCATAGCCCGCAAGTCGGGTGTTGTGGCGGTTGATGGGAGAATGATCGATGCCCCCATGATTACGAGGGCACATCGCACTCTCGCCTACGCCGGCGTCGCTGAAAATAATCCAGAAGGGGGCGAACATCATGATTAATGCCGCTGGCCGAACCATTCCCGATACGATTCCCGGTTACAAAGCCGTGGTTCCCTATCAAGGCCCCTTCGCCACGGAACCACGAGGAAGACGCGCGGGAGCCGCGCTGAAAATGGCACCTCCCGGCAGAAACAAACTCCTCGCATCAATCGAGGAAGCCATCGAAGCGTCCGGGCTCAGGGATGGCATGACAATTTCTTTCCATCATGCCCTTCGCAACGGCGATCGAGTCATGAACATGGTCATGCGGGTTATCGCCGCGAAAGGGATAAAAAACCTGACGCTTGCCCCCAGCTCTTTCCTCGACGCGAACGATGATCTCATTCCATGGTTTGAATCGGGAGTCATTACCGCAGCCCAGACATCGGGCGTCCGCGGCAGGCTAGGTGAATATCTTACCAATCATCGGCTGCCCGGCATGACTATCGTACGGCCGCATGGAGGACGGGCGCGGGCAATCATTTCGGGTGAGTTGCATATCGACGTCGCGTTTCTGGCTGCCCCTGCCTGTGACCGCTTCGGCAACATCAACGGTGTCATGGGCCCTGCCGCGTGCGGCTCGCTCGGCTATGCCATGATCGATGCCCGCTATGCCGACACCGTCATTGCCATCACTGATTATCTGGTCGATGACATCCTGTGCCCGATCAGCATACCCCAGCAGTTCGTCGACTATATTGTCAAGGTCGATTCCATTGGGGACCCCAAGGGTATTTCCTCTGGTTCGCTCCGGATTACCTCGAACCCTCGCGACCTTCTGCTCGCCAGGGCTGTCGCGCAAGTCATCGAGCATGCTGGTTACTATCGCGAAGGGTTTTCCATGCAGCTTGGCGCGGGCGCCGCGTCGGTCGCCGCTGGCCGCTATCTCAGAGAAATCATGCTGAGGGATCGCATCACTGCCGATTTCGCGATCGGTGGCATCCCAGGCCCATTCTGCGATCTCCTCGACGAGGGGCTCATCCGCACCCTGTTCGATGCCCAGAGTTTCGATCAGCGAGCCATTGCCTCACTACGCGATAATCCACGGCATCAAGAATACGACATCGATCATTACGCCAATCCATGGAATAAGGGAGCCATGGTCAATTATCTCGATTACTCGGTTCTTGGGGCTACCGAAGTCGATGTTCAATTCAACGTCAATGTCATCACTGATTCCAAAGGCCAGATCATGGGCGCTCTCGGCGGGCATCCCGACGTCTCGGCAGGCTCCAAATGCACTGTCATCGTCACACCTCTGCTGCGAGGCAGACTGCCCATCGTTACTGAGTCGGTACAAACCATCAGCACACCGGGCGAAACGGTCGATGTGGTAGTCACCGAGCGGGGCATCGCGGTCAATCCACGCAGAGAAGACATCCGCGAGAACCTTGCCCGCGCGGGCCTTCCACTTATGGATATCCGCCAGCTAAGAGATCTTGCCTACAGTCTTACTGGTGTTCCTGATCCCATCCGTACTACAGACGAGGTTACCGCTGTCATCGAGTATCGCGATGGAACAGTCCTTGATACCGTCCGCCGGCCGCAAGAGGCATGACCCTTTTGGAAACAGGAGGCACATGATGCTGCCCGATTATGAATTGCGTGTCGCAGATCTTGATGACGTGCGCGAATTTCAGCGCATCAGGGATTTTCTGGGACAGTTCGGGCTCGGATTCGATCGCTCTGTCGACTATACCGTCGTGCTAGAGCGATCGGGTAGCATCGCCGCCACAGGCAGCTTTGCCGGTCAGGTCCTGCGCAACATCGCCGTCGATGAGTCGCTGCAGGGCGAGGGACTGACCGCGACCATCCTCAACGAGCTGATCAGCGAGCAGGCACGCCGGGGTATTATGCATCGCCTAATATTCACCAAGCCCTCAGCGGCGCGCCGCTTTGCGGATCTCGGCTTTCGCGAAATCGCGAGGGCAGACCCCTGGGCCGTGCTCCTGGAAAACGGCCCGGGGGGCATCGACTCATATATTGAACACATAAGAGCCGCCACGCGCCATCTTCCTACAAGGCGCGCCGCCGTGGTCGTCAACTGCAACCCTTTTACACGCGGGCACCTCGCGCTCATCGAAACCGCCGCGCGCGAATCCGCGGGTGTCATTGTATTTGTGGTGAGCGAAGATCGTTCGCTCTTCCCCTTTCGCGATCGCTACGACCTGGTGCAGCGCGGTGTCGCGCACCTTCCCAACGTCGCGGTCGTCGAAACGAGCATCTATATGGTATCCGCCGCGACATTCCCTACCTACTTCACCAGAGAAGAAGCGCTCGCCACAGCCCAGGCGCATCTCGATATCGCGCTCTTCGCCAGCCGCGTCGCGCCGCCATTACAGATCACCGCCCGCTATGTTGGCGAGGAACCCTATTGCCCTGTCACCGAAGCCTACAACCAGGCCATGCGCGATATCCTGCCAGTGAGAGGAATTCAGCTTAAGATTATTCCCCGCGTCACTACCTCTTCCGGGCGTATCATTTCCGCATCCACCGTGCGCGAGTGCATTCGTCAGGACGATTGGGAGAGCCTTTGCGAGCTGGTTCCTGAAACCACCTGGGAATACCTGCGCTCTCCACGCGCGACAGATATCATACTGAAGATAAAAAAAAGCAAGAGCAGGCATTGAAGGCTTAACAAGAAAAAACAAGAGGCCGCCCCGCAGGGCGGCCTTCTTTCATCTGGCGGCTATGAAGCCTTGTTAGCGGGTGTTGATTCCATTTCTTGGTAAGCTATTTATATGATATAATCAAAATTTAAGGATGTCAAATAAAAAGATAAAAATTAAAGGAGACACGTATGGTACGGTTTGCATTCGATCTTGGCACCAATTCAATCGGATGGGCAGTGCTCGAAGCGGATCAAGATGATACGATTGTAACCATTCTCGATATGGGTGTCAGGGTCTTTTCTGATGGAAGAGAACCATCGCGCTCAGGAGTACCGGGTGACCCCCTCAATCAGACCCGCAGACAGAAAAGAGCACAGAGAAGAATTCTTGAGCGCCGAAAGAGAAGAAAGAGAGCAATGTATCACTTTCTCAAGTCATGCGGTTATCTGCCGGAAAATGAGAATGAATTAAACGCGTGGCGAACCATGGATCCGTACTACCTTCGCGCCGCAGCGCTCGAGCGATCATTGAGCGCGCTCGAACTCAGCCGAGTCATGATGCAGCTGGCTGCCAGACGCGGATTTAAATCAAATCGCAAAACAGACGTAAATTCAAAGGAGACTTCCGAGTTCAATGAAAAAATCAATGCGATGGCCCAGCGCCTCCATGGAAAAACCTTGGGACAATATCTCTATGAAATGAAGCGACAAGATCCTCGTGCGCGAATACGATTCCGGCCTGGGATAGAGCTATATCCAAGCCGTCCAATGTACGAGGATGAATTCCGAAAAATTCAGGAGCGTCAGCATCAGAGCCATCCTGATTTTGATTGGGGACGCGCGTACAGAATTATCTTTTTTCAGCGGCCATTAAAACGTCCTGAGCGTGGATACTGTACCTTCTATACCTCTGAGCCAAGAGCTTACATCGCGCAGCCTTCCTTCCAGAGATTCAGGCTCCTGCAGGACATTAACGCACTAAAATATTTCACCAATGCAGAATATGAACTTACACCAGATCAAAAACGTATTCTCTATCGCAACCTTGAAGAAAAAAAAGAGCTAACATTTTCCCGTATTCGCGAGCTATTGCACCTACCTTCCAGCGCGGCATTCAAATTCGAAAAAGGATCAAAAGAAAAACTGCAAGGCCTTGAGACCGATCAGCAATTTTCTAAAATACTCGGAGAACAATGGAAAAAACTTGAACTCTCTGAAAAAGACAGGCTCGTGGAGTATTTCATATTGGAAGAAGATGAAGAAAAAATCCATGACCTTTTTGCCGAATACGGATTCGAGTCAGAAAGAATTCATTCACTCATTGAAAAGGCTGATCTTAGAACGGGAGTCGCATCACTCTCCGTAAAATTCATGCGGGAATGCGCGGAAATCATGGAGAAAGAATGGCTCAGATATAATGAAGCGGTTTCGAAAATGGGATTGAAGCAACATGCCCCGTGGCATCACGATACAAAACTAGAAAAGCTTCCCTATTACGGTACGATACTATCGTATACAACCGTGAAGCCGTCATCCAGGAAAAACGCATTAGTCAATGTTCCGACCGGAACAGGACTCGAAGAACTGGAATATGGAAAAATAGCGAACCCGAGCGTACATATTGTGCTCAATCAGCTCAGGAAATTATGCAACGTTCTGATAGATAAATTTGAAAAACCAGATAGAATACACCTCGAAACAGAAACGGAACTAAAAAATGGCCGTGAACGGCTAAAAAAGATTATTCAAGAGCAACGAAAAAATCGCGAAACGAATATAAGAATCGAAAAATGCATTCGAGATATATTGAGACTTCCAGAAAGCACTCAAATTAGTAGAAGCGATATCCAGAAATTTCGACTCTGGGAGGAGTTGGGAACAAACGACGCTTCACGGTGCTGTGTTTATTGTGGCAAACCTATCAGCGCTCACCAGCTTTTTAACGGTGACGCCGAACTCGAGCATATCCTGCCATTCTCGCGAACTCTTCAGAACAGCCGCAATAACCTCACCATAGCTCATAAAGGGTGTAACGCGATAAAAGGAAACCGAACTCCCTTTGAAGCGTTCGGGAACAACCCGAAAGGGTATAATTGGGAAGAAATAGAAGCGCGTGTTTCTGAAATATTCCGTGGAAATTACGCAAAAAAAGCAAATTTCCTGAAAAAAAATCTTGAAGCGGATATCTCCGAATCCAGCAGTTTTCTTGATAGTCAGCTTTCCGATACAGCGTTTATGTCTAGAGCAGCTCGAGAATATCTATCTTGCCTTATTCCTGAAAGCGCGATCATTACATCTCCCGGAAGGCTCACTGCCCTTCTGCGGGCTAAATGGGGGCTGGATGGAATTCTCAGCAGAGAAGGAGTTGGGAAGAACCGATCTGACCACAGACATCATGCGATCGACGCTTTAGTCATAGGACTTTCTTCGAGAGCTATTCTTAAGCGGTTTGCTACCGCGAATGCCCGGAATTATTCCGGCATGATAGATCCTCCTCCACTACCGGTGAAAAGGGATGAAATCATCACATATCTGAAGCAAATGCTCATTTCGCACAAACCAGACCACGGCCTGGGCGGGCCGATATTTGATGAGACAGCCTATGGATTCGATAGGCAAACACTTGAAGCAGGCAAAATGCCAACTGAATATATCGTGCGAAAGCCGGTCAATATGCTCTCAGAGAAAATGATCGAAGATATTTTATCGGAAAGTATTAAAAAGAGAATAAAGACCTTCATCACAGAACGGGGTTTGGATAGCTCAAAACCCGATGAGAAGGCATTGCAAAAAGCGTTGGAGGAATTTGGGAAAGCGAATGGAATTCACGCGGTTCGCATCAAGGCAAAAAATGCTGAGGGCTTTGCCTGCCTCATGCCAGGTAGAAATGGCAGAACTGGCCATAAGGCATACCAGAAAACAGACGTGCTGTGTGTTGATATATGGAAAATTCCAGGAAAGAATGGCAAGAAGCCTACGTTTGAAGGGGACTTCAAAAAGCGCGCTGATGTTCTCGCCTCGGGCGGATGTATTCAGAAGGACAAACCACACCCCGCAGCCAAATGGCTCATGCGTCTCTACAAGAACGATGTCATCATGATTGTATATGATAAAGGTACTGTCTTTGCCAGGATCGCAGGATATGACACTGTGCATAATAGACTTGATTTGCAACCTTTATACGCGTGCGACACTATTTCCAATTGGATCAATGGCACTGCTGATGGATTTCTTGATCCATTCTGGAAAATACAGAAGAGCTCCCATAATTATATTGCTATAAATTCTTTATTCAGCAGCGCAAAGAGAGTACGCCACGTAAATATTACTATAGATGGCAAGCTATTATGCCGAAAAGAATAATGTGACAGGCGGCATTGTCGAGATCGCGAATCCAGGAAGGTATTTAAGAGCGGCGAGCGGCTTTCTTGTGATAGAAGACCAGGAAAGCCGCTCCGAATTATCTAAAATCGATTTCGACCGGTTTGACTGCGTTATTTTTTCCAACCCGCAATTCATAATAAGTGGCCCGCTGCTGCATATTCTTGCTTCCAGAAATAAATCTGTCATTGTTTGTGGAAATGATTATTCGCCATCCTGCATGCTTATGCCCGTCAACATAAACGGAGAGAGCATAAAAAGAATTCAATCACAGATATCAGCATCGTTACCGCTAAAGAAAAGACTATGGCAAAAGATAGTGCAGGAAAAATTAAAAAATCAGAGCATGCTGCTCGCAATGCTGGGAAAAGACAAGATTGCAAAAAAGCTCAAACTGCTCGCTCAGAGAGTACGTTCTGGTGACTCAGACAACCGTGAAGCTGCGGGCGCCCGGCTCTATTGGCAGGCGTTATTCGAACAATTCCACAGGAGTGATGAAAATGATGTCAGAAACCATTATCTCAATTATGGCTATGCAGTGCTGAGAAGCGCGTTTTGCAGAGGGATAGCAGGAACAGGTCTGCTGCCAATGTTTGGCTTGCATCATTTCAATCAGCGCAATTATTTCGCTCTTGCAGATGATCTTATGGAGCCTTTCAGAATAATGGCTGACCTTCTCGCATATACGCTGCACAAGGCAGGAAAAACTCAGTTGGGCTCCGAAGAAAAGCGCTCAATATGCAAAATACTCGTCCTTGATGTTCGATATGTTGATGAGACAACTCCTCTTACCAATGCAATTCAGAAAACAGTGATAAGTCTTGTCAATTCGCTTATTACAAAGAATTCAGCACTATGCTTTCCAGATCTTTTAGCAAACCTGGATCCCGATTCAATACTTGCCTGAGCTCCTATCGGATTATGTGGGCGTTTGTGCTATTTGATTTGCCAGTCATCACCAAAGCGGAAAGAAAAGCTGCTGCCCGATTCAGAAATGATCTTTTGGATTTTGGATTCTCGATGGTTCAGCTCTCAGTGTATTGCAAGCTTACCAGCGGACAGGAAGAATGTGAGTCGCTCGAACATAAAATCAGAGCTATCTTGCCAAAAGAAGGCAAAGTGGAGATAATTTACATTACAGACAAGCAATATGAAAACATTATCAGTTTTCATTCAGGAACCGAAAACCGCAAAAAAAAGCCGCAACAGCTTGAACTTTTCTAGTACTTTACGCGATTTCTTTAATGAAAAAGCGGCATATTTCTATGCCGCTCAATCACTTCCATTCGCTCTACATTAGCTTACCAAGAAATGGAATCTACCCGCAACGCGGTACAGATGGCGTACTTTGCCCGCGGGACATTAGCTTACCAAGAAATGGAATCTACCCGCAACGCTGGCTGATGGTCGGTAAGCCTGACGCAAACATTAGCTTACCAAGAAATGGAATCTACCCGCAACACGTCCAAAACGCCATGTCATCCATTCAAGACATTAGCTTACCAAGAAATGGAATCTACCCGCAACACTCGGCCTCTTCTCGCGTCATTTGCATACACATTAGCTTACCAAGAAATGGAATCTACCCGCAACACATCCCAATAGACAGCACCAAGACCTACCACATTAGCTTACCAAGAAAT
>JAJUJQ010000021.1 GCA_029265255.1 Spirochaetota bacterium | reverse complement strand
TTGTAACGGTCGATTATGGCGCTCTCGAAGGGGATTGTCCGAAGCTTCGGCACCTTGAGTTGTACCTTCCCGGCCTTAGTCTCGAGACCCCGCTCGTAGTAGCCGGCCCGCGTGTCGATCCGGTCCGGTGAGCGCGCGTACGGTCTGGCTTTGCAGAGCTCGTCGGCTTCGGCGTCGAGCATCCGGTTTAGGGTTTCCTCGACCGTCTCCCTGACCACCTCGCTGAGCTCCTGCTTAACGAGGCTCTCGTCGATCCGTATAATCCTTTCTTGTGAACCTTCTTGGTTCATGACGCCCTCCTTCTGGCTGGTTTTGTGTGCTAACTCAACTAAACCAGACGAGGGCGTCTCTTTTCAATGACCGAAAATGTGCGAAATATAGTTTACGCTATCTAAGAATAATATTAAGAATATGCTGTGCGTTTCATCGACGCTCGCCCTTCCGTATCGGGACCATAAGCGCAATGATTGCCATAACCGTAAAGAAAGCCAATACTGGTTTGGACGGACTTCGTGCCTGCAGGATGCGCAGAGAAATCGCGGCTCTCGGATCGGCATCGATCGGTATGCCCTCTTGTGCTGCGAGTCCCTTGATGTTGAGAAAATGAATGACCGGAATTCCTTCGGCAAGATATGCTCCTACCAGTCCGCCAGGCCATGAGGCTGAAGCCCCCCTGGCACCGCCAGCCTGCTTTGAATTCAAAACCGATGCGTTTTTTTCAGGGAACAAGCGCTGCATGTCCGCGGGTTTCACAATACCTGCCGGCAGCTTAAGCGATGCCGAATTGTTCCCGATGTTGGCATCGGCGCCGCCAATGTTTACGAAAGCCCGGATCGGTCCGCCTTCTTCATAGATTCGCCTTCTCTCCGAAACGGATCTGTCAAGGGAATTTTCCATAATAACCGGTATGCCCATCCTTGCGCCCAGCTCCATTGTATAGTGTTTGAGGGCATCGGAGGGTTTTAGTGAGAAAAATGCCGAAACACCCGAGTCCCTGTCGCCGCCAGGGGAAATTGCCGCTGGAATCCAGGGCAGGATGCCGGCTTGGCGAAGCGCTATCATCATTTCTGCATTGCTGAGTCCGGGTATCGTAGCGCCAAATTCGGAAGCACCAATAGAAGTGATAACCACCGGCTCTATGCCGGTTACCTGGCATGCGGAGAGTACCGCAATCAAGATTGCAGGAAATGATCCCGATGCGCCGATACCGATCCGATCACCACGACGCAGGCCTAGGTCCGAAAAGTACCGCACACAGAGCGCTGCAAATGCTTGGCTCGTGCTCGTCCGTTTTGCGACTAGATCCCCAACCGTGGTAGTCAACTCGCTGGATTCAAGTCCGATCATACCGGTGTTATAAGGGTCTGCCATCGAATCGACAGAATATCCGGTCTTTTCTCTGTGGGAAAGAATCTTTTCCTCCGAGAGAAGCATCAGCTGCCCAGCCCGTCTCATGGCAGCAGCCTCGGAATGCAGACCTTTTACCCATGGCAGATCAGCAATCAACAAGCCCGATCCAAGCAGCGCCACCGCAAGCAGGACGCGAACCACGCGAACGCGTTCGTGATACCGGTCAACCGTTGAACGGTGCAGCATCCATGTCTCCACCTTCAGCTAGTACAGCAATAAAAGGAAAGCGCGTGTCGCGAACGTCACCGCGAGATTAGCCACAAACGTCTTGCCCACCCCCTGCTTGATCATATCGTTGGCAATAAGGCCCGGAACAACATAGCCAATTGCGCGGAAGTCCATACCTGCCGGAAGCGCGCTGCCGGTCAGCAGATCAATCACGGTACCCGCTGCGATCCCGGCGAGAACGCAGGCCATGAAGCGCCTCCTGCCAAACAGAATCGTTACCTTCGAAAGCGTCGCCACGATAAGCAGACTGACTCCCGCGGCCGCCCATGTCGCGAATATTCTCAGTGGCTGATCAAGATAGAGTGCAAGATATCCAGGAGTCACAAGCCCGCCTGTAAGCCATCCTGTCAGCTCAGTAAATCCAAACCCCAGCATAATCGAAAGAACGACGGCGGTACCGGCCATCAGCAGCCCTCCTCATGCTGTGCAAGCTCCACAAATGAAGCGGTCAACAATTCACCCCATCCTTTGATATTGCCAATACAGAGAATATCGATCGCCTGTCTTGCGTCCGCGGCCTTGTCAGATTCTGCTCTGGCGCATTCATCGCACGCCATGTCTAGAACCTGACCCGCGTCCCGATGTGAGGAGACAAGTATCGTTCCAGATGAAGCCTTCTTTCTTAAAGCCTGATGTATGAGAAGCGGCAGCTCATTGACTATGGCGCACACCGCGCCAATGTATTCCATCATGGAAGGGAGCATTTCCGCACGCCAGGAACGATCCCTCCGGTGATTGTAGATCAGCACTGAATGAGCTTCCTTGCTCTCACTTGTTTCTCCGCTTGCATCAGTGCGATGGTATCGATCCCACAACATGGCTGTCGAGGCCGGATCATTGGAGGCAAAGGCATTGATTACCCTGACAGATCTTCCTTTCCAGTGGAATTCCAGCACTGGCACAACCCCTGGATCCGGCTTCGCGCCGTACATCCCTTTCTGGGCTGTCTGCCAGTCTACTCCACAGAACGTGCATATCGCGCGAGCTACCGCGATATTGCCGGCAAACATCGGGTAGGGGAAATCCTGGCTGAATGCGATATCGAGTACTTCAGTCTTGACAACCTCCACTCTCGACCCTCGTCTCCGTGCCTCCTCCTCAAAGATGCCCCTGATTGCGGCAGGTTCATCCCCCATGAAAAGAACACCATCATAGGGTATTGAAAGACTCAACACGCGAGCGACAGATTCGAGACTCCTGCCCATCGTATCGTCATGATCCTGCCGCACATTTGTGATGACGCCGATCGTGGGTTTCGCAAGCTGTTCAGTGAGGACGGCAATTGTCTCAGCCCGCACGGCCATGCATTCCGAAACCAGCGCCTGAATTCCGTCACGGCCTGCCCGCCGAGCCAGGGCAGCATGCTCCAAGATCGTCGTCAAGCCACGGCGGGGGATTGCTTCCTCTCTCCCTTCAGGAAGAATGAGCCGGGTGGCGCTGCCAGTTGTCTTCGCCATGACATGCAGCCCTCCTGCGCGCAGCCCTGCGGCGATCAGCCGGGTTACCGAAGACTTCCCTCGAGTGCCATTCACAAGTATGCGTATCGGAATTGCCTGCAGAACCCCCGCAATCTTGCGGCGCTCAGCAATGCCCGCGACGGAGAATGCCGCAAGGGCTCCTGCCCCGAGCAAACCAGGCATAAGTACGCTATTCACGAGCATGGTGATATGCGTCTCATCCAAGGGCTTGGAATATCTCCTCCATAATCGACCGAGGATGTGAACGTCGATGCCCCCAGCACTACTGTTCCCACTATCTCAGCCTACCGGCAGCAGAAAGGATCCAAGGCCTTTCGACATGATTTCCTCATAGGAAGGAATCCCCTCGATCTCCAAGGGTAATTCAGGATGTTGCGCTTCCCATGCAAAGATAAGCTCGCCGATCGCCGCAATATGACGGCCAACTCGTTCTTCCAAGGGGTGCCCATTCTCATCATACGGCACATAGAGACGCCCGAGCGCTGCCGCTTTTACATACCACATGTCCTTGCCTGTCAGCACGAGCGCTTCATCGGTTCGTCCCCTGAGCCTGCCCTGTGAGGCATTCGCCGTTTCCATCAGCACCGGCATGGTGTCGGTAAAATCTCCCAGTTCCCGATGCGTCAGACCTCGGAGATTGACTGGCGATGGCTCGAGGCTGATCTTGATATCCTGCATTTCGAGCCCGAGCACCACATCGGATGCCAGCGACATGGCCTTGGGATGAGCGACAATCGCATTAATGACAGGATATTCGGGAGAGGCTTCGTGAAGATCCACCGTAATCGTCACCTGTTCCTTCTTGAT
Source organism: Spirochaetota bacterium (assembly GCA_029265255.1). The sequence goes on along the minus strand of JAJUJQ010000021.1, from coordinate 15,781 downwards.
CAGTGATACGATCCCGTAACAGACACGCTCGGTAAGCGTACCATCAGGCCGACCAGGATAGCCACGGTTGAGATTTCGCGTTTCGCTGCCCGAAAGTGTCTGCCCTGAAGCGGCATGGATATAGACATTGGGATCCGGCCACTGGTGGACAGGGTTGGTCGCTCGAGAACCATACCGGAACACTCGCGGACCGGCAGGTGTCTGGATAGTAAAGCTCTGCGGAGATCCTTCCTGGGGGTCATTATGGGTAAATCCGGACGCGTTGGCACGAGGAATCACATACAATGTGCCAGCGCTGACCTTGGCGTTTTCGATAAGCAGAATAGTAGACAAATGTCCCGAAGGTTCATTTGGATGAGTTCCCCCCAAGACCAGCATCGAGGCTCCTGGTGTTTCTCCTTTCAGAATGTACACTTCGGTATCGCCTGGGGTTCCCTTGAGACCTGGGAACCAATCTGAAAGCATGCGTATTTCGGTGACGCCTGGTCCTCGCATGATAACATCCGGTGAGCGTGCTGCCAGGAACGAAGCTCCTGCGATTGCCGCGGCGGCAAGTGCTCCTGCAAGGCACACGAGAGCGGTAATGGTATGTTTTTTCATCATTCACCTCATTTGATCAAGAGCAGCCGAAGCAGCAGAGGCACAATCACCATCCCCGCCGTCACCTGCAGCGACAGTTTCTTCGTATCGAACAGCACCCATACCGTCAGAGCGAGTACGCTCGCTAGAATGACCAGATAGATGTAAAACACGATCGTCCTCCTAGTAAAGCGCTCTGATCTGTTTCGAGAACAGAATAAACAGGATCGCATAGACCACGATAATCAGCGCCGGTACCACCAGCTTCTTTAAAATTGTTCCATATTTTTCGATACCGACAACCTTAGCCGCAAAGATGGCCGCAAGCGCGGTTGGCGGCATAAAATCGCCCAACGCGGCAATAAGCGAAAGTGAGGCGGCGGTGATGATTTGATCTCTACCTAGGAGCGCCAGCATGAACGGCACACCCAGCACGCTCGCCGCGCCAAACGCCGAGATAGCCCCAAACAGCGGAATCGATACCGCAATCATGAGGTAGAGAAGGGCTGGGGGTACCGACAACGCGTTGACAACGATGAATCCACGCACTCCCGTCGCGGTCATAATCTGTATGAACATGCCTACACCGACCAGAATGCCCAGGACCGGCAAGGCATCTTCCATGGCTTTCTTCGCCGACATGAGTATGTGAAACTTTCGCCCGCTCACCCAGGTTAACGCGGCTCCCAGCATGAAGATAAGGGGCATGCCGAGATTGAATATGCGCGGCAAGGCTTTATCAAGCACCATCAGCGCAAAGACAAGGATGAGAGGCGAAAACAGCCTGAGCGCTCCGTACTGATTCAAAGCCGAAAAGTCGAGCGCCGCGACCATGCCGGAGCGGTCCGATTTCCGAACATTGCGCCAACCGAACCAGAGCGCGGCAGCGATCGCGAGCGGAAAGGTCAGGAGTATCAGCGGTATTTCAAAACCGACATAGGGCATGTCGATGCCGCCGCCGATGATCATCGCTGGAATGTTGACGGGAGGAGCGATCATTCCCAGAATCGCCGCGATCGAGATAAGCGCGCCAGCATCGACTGCGCTCATGCCCATCGCCGCAAACATCGGAGCGACAACGGCACCAGCGGTCAATACCGAGGCTGTCGAGCTCCCTGTAATCATGCCAGGAACCATGATCACAAAAGTCAGGAGAATCATGAGAACGGCCGGCACTTTGTGAAAACGTCTGATCACCGCTGCGGTCAGCGCCTCCAGTGCTCCCGAGTCTCGGAAGCCGTTCATGAACATCATGGCAGTCGCGATGGTAAGGATCGTATCCACATACCCGAATGTCCCTTCCACCAGATGGCGTATCGGATTGGATACACCGCCAGCCAGTGCGCCGGCCAATGCCGCGAGAAGCATCGATACTGACACCGGCCATTGGAGCGCGAAACAGCCCGCCGCAAAGACCGCCACCATAAGGATAAAAATGACAAATTCAGGAACCACGATGTGCCTCGCTATTTAATGAAGGCTGCGGCGAGCGGTTCTCCCACCTGCGAGATTTTCTGCACGATATCCAGAGGAATCTTGGCTGAAGCGCAGAGCCTGGTAAAAAGCCCATCCCCGTTTCCTTCCTCTACGACAATGAAATAATCACACATTGGGATAGTCGCGTTGATAAAGCGATCCGAAAGCTCGCCGCGGCGTGCTTCTCCTCCGATATGGAGGCCGATGATCTTCATGCCTCGTTTTTTCGCTTCGGCCAGAAGCGCTTTGGCGCGCTCGAGCTCTGCGTCGGCGGAGATGCCTGCCGCTCCAAGCCCCTTGGATGAACCGCCTACTACCACCACAAGCGTCTTGGCGTTGGCCGCCGCAAGATTCTGAGCCTTGATTAGATTGTCCTGCGAAAAAGCCAGTTTCAGTTTATTCATGAGCGTTCTGGCCATTTCGACATCAGCGCTCTGGCCTATCGAGGTAAGAAGGACCGGCGCGCCCGCGAACGGCGCTTTAAGGTTGTAGGCAAAAACAGGAGCTGCAAGGATGACCATCAAAAGCAAGGCACCAACCGTCATAGATGTTCGTTTAAATCCCATATGAATACTCCTCGTGGGTCAATTGGAATGCTGTACGCAAAACAGCCGGCCCCCTGTGGCGGCCGGCTGTCGTTTCGTCGCATCAGGTCAGCTCAGAATTCAGAACGCAGCCGCATGGCCATCGCGTCGTGGATCAGCGCCTCCGTACAGCATGCCTTTCTCGTAATCATAAACGATCGCGTGCACACCGCCGAAATACGCATCCCACTCACCGCGCACCGTCACGTTGTGACCAAGCTTCTTGAGTCCTTCATAGGCATTAATCGGATACCGTCCTTCCAGGTTCGGGCCCCCGCTTGCAGCTTGGAACAGGCGCGGCGCCATGATCGCTTCCTGGATGGGGAAGCCGAAATCGATCACATTCGAGATCACTTGGGCGACCGTCGGGAAAATCCTGGTTGCGCCCGGCGAACCGATCGTCATGAACGAACGCCCCTGCGGATCCAGAACCAGTGTCGGGCTCATGCTTGAGAGAGGCCGTTTGCCCGGCTCAACCGAGTTCACCGAACCTGGTGTCGGGACGAAATCATCCATTTCGTCGTTCATAATGAAGCCCCAGCCAGGAATCACGACGCCCGAACCGAAGAAGTAGTTGATCGTCTTGGTCACCGCGACCATATTCCCTTCCTTGTCCATGACAGAGAAATGGGTGGTGGAACCAGATTCGTATTTTGACGGATCGCCGGCCTGCTGTCCGCTCATCGGCTTGGACATATCGATACGCGCTGCCTGTGCCTTCGCGTAGTCCTTGCTTGTCAGGCCTTCAAGCGGCACCTTGACGAAATCGGTATCAGCCATGTATTTAGCGCGGTCGGAGAAGGTAAGCTTGAGAATTTCCGACCAGAGATGCGCTGCCTGGGTTGTCTGGAACCCAACTTTTTTCATATCGAAATTCTCGAGGATGTTCAGTATCTCGATGAGGTGCGTACCACCGCTGGACGCTGGCGGCACAGAATAGATTCCGTATCCGCGATAGGTTCCCTTGACCGGCTTTCTGATCTTGACCTCATAGCGGGCGAGGTCTTCAAGAGTAATAATACCGCCCCGCTTTTGTACTTCGTCGACGATGGCTTGCGCGATTTCGCCTTTATAAATCGCGTCCGCGCCTTCAACCGCTATCTTGGCTAGCGTACGCGCGAGATCGGGATTGTAGATCTTATCGCCGACCTCATAGGGAAGCCCGTCCTTCAGATAGATTTTCGCACCATTCTCGTATTTAACCAGTTTGGCATAATTGTCCTTGATGATCGATTCGAGGTTGACAGTAACCGGAATACCTTTAAGCGCCCACTCGATCGCCGGCATGATGATTTCCGCGCGGCTCAGTTTGCCTGAACCGTAGTGCTCCAGCGCGTAGAGCAAGCCCTTGACCTCGCCCGGCACACCGACTGCCAAGCCCCCCTCAATAGTGGAATTCGGAATAACCTTTCCGTCGGGACCCAGATACATAGTCGGGGTTGACCTGGCCGGTGCCATCTCGCGGAAGTCGATGACGACAGGTTCCTTCATGTCCTTCATCTTGATGATCATGAATCCGCCACCGCCGACACCGGACGCATTTGGCTCGAGCACTCCCAAGGCAAATCCTGTCGCGATCGCCGCGTCCACCGCGTTGCCACCCTTTTTCAAGATTTCGATGCCTACCTGGGACGCTTCCGGTTTGGCTGCCGCGACAACGCCATTAGGGCCCGCTGCTGCCCTGCCATACAAGTTGACAGGCAGCTGCGCGGACAGGGTTCCAATCGCCGCTGCGAGCAACATTGCCGACACGATGAATCTCTTCATACGCACCTCCATTTTTTCTTTCGGAAAAAGTTCAATTTATTGTATTTTCTTACAGTTTTATTGGCCTGTCAATCGATTATTTACATTGTACGAAACGTCTGCAGGAAATAGCGCGCCGCACAAACAGCGCGTTGGGCATCATCCTGCGCACAATCTGAGCCATCGATACACGTCCTCAAGGCTGAAAAAAAAGCGAAACGCCTTTTCGCGACAGACCTCATCCGGCTCCACCAGGTCCGGAATCATAACAGGAAGGCAACCGGCTGCGTGCGCTGCGAGAATACCCGCTCGAGAATCTTCCAATACGAGGCATTCATAAGGCTCGACTTCAAGATGGCTGCACAGAATTTCATAGATCTCTGGATCCGGCTTGCAACGCGCTACCTCATCACCACACACGACCGCACGGAAATATCCCATGACACCTGCTCGCTCCAGCGCGTATAGAGCACGTTCGCTGCTGGTCGAGGTTGCTACCCCGCAGGCAATTCCATGACCCGCAAGAAATTCGAGGAGTACAGAGAGACCATGTTTATGAGGCACTCCATAAGTCTCAAAATACTCCTTTTCCATCACGAGGCGGACAGCCCGCACCGCATCATGAGGAAAATCCGGCCCGCACGCTTCCATGATCATGTCGCGCGTTCCCTCAGCCGATACACCCACAGTAGCGCGAAGTAGCTCCTCGGTTAGATTCCATCCGAATCGTTCCGCCGCCCTTGCCCACATTGTCAACATAATCCGTTCTGTGTCGAACATAAGCCCATCCATGTCGAACGCGACGGCAGCGACAGGACCCGCTTCGGTTTGAATGACAGGCTTCATAGTAGAATGACTATACCTGAATCCGCGTGGTATTGAAAATATGAAATAATAGGGATTGACTGATAATCGATATCATACTACACTTTTGTATAGTATTATGAATACCGCCCAGACTTTCCGGATTCTTGCGCACGCTGCAGACTGGGACACGGTAGCGCCATCCCCGCTCATCGACAGGCACGCGTGCGCATCCGTCCGGGAAGACGTCGAACGCGCAATCACATGGGTCAAGCGTCTTGGAGGCGGAAGCATTCCTATCCTGAAAATCCTGCTTTCCAATGCTTGTACCTACCATTGCGCTTACTGTGTCAACCGCAGCAGCGCTTCTGTCCCTCGTGCCACCTTCAAACCTGAAGAGCTCGCGCGCACCATTGTGGAGCTCACGCGGCACGGTTCCATCAAAGGGGCGTTCCTTTCCTCCGCGATACTCGGCACCCCCGATGAAACCGTCGAACGCCTTGCGTGGACCGCGAGACTCCTGCGCGAGACCTACGACTACCATGGCTACCTACATATAAAAATCATCCCAGGCACCTCAGCTGACCTCATACGCCAGACCGCTCGGTATGCGACCCGCGTCTCGGTCAACATCGAACTGCCGACGGAAGAGAGCCTTCGTCGCCTTGCTCCAGAAAAAAGCCCTGACGCGATACTCGGCCCCATGCAGACCATTGCCGGTCTCGACCACCTCCCAGGAGGTCAGACAACCCAGCTCATTGTTGGCGCGAGCCCAGAATCCGATGCGGCCATTTTGAGACTCGCGAGCCATCTGTATCGATCCTTCAATGTTCGCCGTGTCTATTATTCAGCATTTCGCCCCGAAGGTGCCGACCCATCGCTGCCACACCCCATGCATCCGCCGCTGCAGCGCGAACTGCGGCTGTACCAAGCAGATATGCTTTTCCGCTGGTATCATTTCGAACCAGCAGAACTCTTCGAGTCGCAGGAATTCCTTGATGAAGATATTGATCCTAAAACAGCCTGGGCATTGCATCATCCTGATTTTTTCCCCATAGAGCTGTCAACCGCCGATTTCGAACAATTATTGCGCGTGCCAGGCATCGGTCCAAGCACGGCTCGACGAATTCTCGCCATGAGACGCACGGGGCGTCTTGATTTCGAGGCGATTGCAAGAAAGAATCCGACAGCGCGCAAGAGTATCTGGTTTATCACTATCCATGGCAAAGCCCCCGCGCCTGCCCTGCTCGACAGGCCCGATATGCTCCGGCCGATGCTACAAGACACCCAACCCTCGGAAATACCAGTCCAGAAAGAATTGGACTGGAGCTATTGATCATGGCTATGCATCGGCATATGCAAAAGGCGCCTTTTTGCCTCATATATTGAATCGCGACATTGACTTTGACATGTTCCTCCATCAAAATTCGAGTACAGAGAAGAAACATGAAAAGTGTCGCATTCTGGAAAAAAGTAATCCTCGCAGGCATCGCGGTGATGATTCTCATCCCGGCGATCAGCGCCCTGCTGCTGGGTCTCGAAAATGCACGACTTCGCCGCGAATTGGAAGCCCGACCTCTCCCTGGCGACGACGCGGTGAGCATGGGCACCAACACCTTCGATGCCGCTTCAATTGTACGTAAACGGCCATTGCTCTCGTATCAGCTTCTGTATCCCGAATTCGCTGCCGAATTTGCTGGCTTTACTGACGATCTGACAGACCAGAAAGAGATATTTCTGACATTCGATGACGGCCCCTCTCCGACGACGCCCGCGATTCTCGATCTGCTTCGAAATGAAGAAATCAAGGCGACTTTTTTCGTGAACGGCAAGACCAGCCTTACCGCGACATCCTGGCTCAAGCGAATTGCCTCGGAAGGCCACACAATCGGCATGCATTCATATTCTCACCAGTATCCCATCATCTATGCGAGCGTCGAAAATTTTATTGAGGATCTATACAAGAATTATCTCTATATCAAAAACGCCACAGGCCAATCTCCAACATTGCTCAGATTCCCAGGAGGTAGCATAAATACATATAATATAAAGTTTTATAAATCTTTAACGGCTGAGATGCTGCGACGCGGTTTTATCTATTGCGACTGGAACGTAAGCGGCGGGGATACGATCAAGAACGCCAAGGCCTCGGATATCGCCTCAAATGTCATCGCGGGTGTCAAAGTGAGCTGGGGGCCTGCCTTTGTGCTTCTGCACGACAACGGAAACAGCGAGCTCTTGCAGGCGCTGCCTCGGATCATCCAGACACTGAAAGCGGATGGCTACCATTTTTCGGCGCTGAACAACAGTATTCGGCCGCCGATGTTCGTCTATCCAGAATATTGAACGCAAGGAGGTATCATGAAAGAAAAAGGGAATCTGACCAAAGCATTCGACGAGCTGCTGCATGGCAGAACAGACCAGACAAGCGAAGGAATGGGAGGGAGTCACGACACGGCAGACGTCCCCATTGCGGATACATATTCGCCCGCGCCATCCCCCGCGCATATGGCAGGTCAAGGGCAGACCCCAAGTCCTCCCCGTCAGTCGGAAGCCATCATAACGTCTGACATGGTCATCAGGGGAAGCATTACCTCCGCCTCCAACATCAGCGTATTTGGCACGGTGCTGGGCGACGTAAGCTCAGAAAGCGACATGATGGTATCGGGACGCATCGAGGGCAATGTAAGCGCGCGGTCGCTCCAGTTGGTGTCAGGAACGATAAGCGGGGACATCAATGCAAAGGCAATGGTTGAAATTGCCCAAGGATCATCGGTAAACGGGAATATTACCGCGGAACGTATCATGGTTGACGGCTGTGTCACTGGAAACATCAACGCCGCCGGCACCGCGCGTCTCAATGCCAATGCCTGCATCGACGGCAACATCAAGGCATCTGCCCTCTCGGTACAGGAAGGAGCGGAACTCAAGGGCAACGTGGATATTCGAAAGAGCGCAGAATCCACCGCAGGTCAGGAATAGCCAGCTGCCATCAGGAGCTGTTCTGAACCACTCCGCACTCTCCTGACATTTTGATTGTTTTTGTCTATACTCGATCTCATGAGTGCTTCCGTTCAGCCAAAACCATCATGGCTCAAAGTGCGCCTCCCTCATGGCAACGAATGGCGTCAGGTTGAAGAAATCCTGGCGTCCCGGCATCTGCATACCGTATGCGATGAAGCACGCTGTCCTAACAAAGGAGAGTGCTGGGGCGCAGGTACTGCCACGTTCATGATCATGGGCGACATTTGCACACGCGGTTGCCGTTTTTGCGCGGTTAAAACAGCTAAATTCGGCGTCCCCCTCGATTCTCTGGAACCAGAACGACTTGCCGACGCGGTTCGCCGGATGCGGCTTCGCTACGCGGTCATCACCTCGGTAGACCGGGACGACTTGCCGGACCGCGGAGCTTCGCATTTCGCCGCCTGCATTCATGCCATTCGCACCATGGTCCCCGAAACGAAGATTGAAGTGCTCATCCCAGACTATACCGGCCCCGAACTGGAAGCGGTGTTCGATTCCAGGCCTGATGTCATCGCGCATAATGTCGAGACCGTTCGCCGTTTGCAGCATATCCGTGACAGACGCGCCTCATTTGATAGGAGCGTACAGACCCTCATTCAGGCACACAATGCAGGTTTTGTCACCAAATCGAGCCTTCTGCTTGGCCTGGGAGAAACCGAGGAAGAAGTCCTGTCGGCGCTCCGCGAATTACGAACGGCTGGTGTTTCTATCATTGTGATGGGTCAGTATCTCCAGCCGACATCACAGGAGATACCTGTCAGCGAGTACATCAGCCCTGCCCGTTTCGACGCATATGCCGAGAAAGCAAGGGAGATGGGGTTTTCCTCGGTAATCGCCGCGCCTTTCGCGCGCACAAGCTACCACGCAGGGCAGGCATGGATTGCAGCCCAGGGCACATCATCACGCCCCCAGGAAGAGAATACCCAATGAATTCCTCGTTTCAGATGCCAGCCAGGGTGCGCATTCAGGGCAAACCGGCCGGCTGCAAGCTCCTGCGCCTCGCATTGGTACTTGTGCCAGCGACGGTCGCTGATAGCATGCAAACCGACCAGGACGCAGCACACGCTCAGGCCATTATAGGGCTTCAGCCACCCAAGCTCCCTGTCATCCATCAAATAAGTATCCATGGGGATTTCTTCGCTGTCCCCGAAGAGGAATTCGACGCCGTTGAACGGGAATTGGCCGGGACTCCCCTCGCTCAGCTCGGCAATCGGTTCGATACGCTTATCGCCGCCCACGGCATTGAACTCGCTGGCATAAGCGGAGCCGGCCTGGATGAACTCATTCGAACCGAAGCCCCCTGGCTACTTACATCTCCCGCTTCCGCGCCACAGCATCCCAATCTCTCACTCAAAGGATCCCCTCATGGCCCATGAATTCCGCCTCCTATCCACTGGTTTCCATGATGCCGCCTTCAATATGGGACTCGATGAAGCCCTCCTCTACCGGGTTGCCGCAGGCGCGAGCCTGCCAGTACTGCGCCTCTATGGCTGGACTCCTCCTGCCATTTCGCTCGGCTACTTTCAAGGGCTTGAAGAAGAAGTTGATATTGAGGCCTGCCGCAGAGAAGGGATTGATATCGTCCGACGAATCACCGGAGGCGGCGCTGTGTTCCATCATCACGAGCTGACATATAGCGTCGTGTTGCCGCTCTCCCACCCTCTCGCAGCCCCTGCGATCATCGATTCCTACCGCATACTCTGTTCAGGAATCATCGAGGGGCTCCACACGCTCGGCATCGAAGCGGAGTTCGCGCCTATCAACGACATTGTCAGTCATGGCAAAAAAATCTCAGGCAACGCCCAGACGCGTAAGCATGGCTGCATTCTCCAGCACGGCACAATTCTTCTTGATGTGAATCCTGACCTGATGTTCAGGCTTCTCAAGGTGCCTGCCGAGAAAAACCGAGGACGCCTCATCGAGGATATCAGATCGCGTGTGACATGCCTCCGTCAGGCGCGGCCAGAACTGACCGTCATGCCATTTACTGAGCTCTACAACAAAGCAGCGGAGGCGATGATATCCGGGTTCGCCCAAGCGCTCGACATTACGTTTATTGTTTCCGAACCCCAAGTCAGCGAACTCGATGACGCCGCGCTGCGTGCCCTAGAAAAATTCGGTTCATGGTCATGGACCAGCAAGCGATGACTATTGAGAAGCCTGCCAGGCGCTTTATGCGCTGCCGTGTTTGTGGCACACCTGCCGCATCTTTTGCTATCCGCTCCACTCGCTTCTACCAGTGCCCATCCTGTGGCCTCTATATGCGAGCGCCTTCATTCTGGCCAGACGCGACCGCTGCCCGAGCTCGTTATCGGCTACATCAGAACAGTCCGCGCAATTCTGGCTATCTCGCCTGGCTCGAACAGTTCATAGAAAAGGCGATCATCCCATACGCCTGCCCCGGCGCTACAATCCTTGACTATGGTTCAGGACCGGAACCTGTCCTTGCGACCCTCATCGCGTCCCGCGGATACGACGTCGCCCTATACGACATCCATTTCACTCGGACGCGCAAATGGAAAGCCCGTATGTGGGACGTCATCATTCTGCATGAAGTACTTGAACACTTACCGTACCCCAAAGAAACACTTCAATTCCTTGCACACAGGCTCGTACCAAATGGCTTTCTCGCCATCCGAACCCAGCTCGCGCCTTCCCACCCCAGCGCATTCGCCTCATGGTGGTATAAAGAAGACCCAACCCATCTCTGCATGTATACTCCAGGATCGGTAACACGGCTCAGCACAGTCCTTGACCTCGACAGCCCCCTGCACATGCCTCCCGATATTTACATAGTACACTTGAAATCGCGGCAATAAACACCTATAGTTCAATTAAGAGCAATATCATATATCATAGATTCATAATATCTCGAGGGAGGCGTTCTTCATGGTTACTTCGCTCATCCAGAATATCGCCATCCTTATTTCTATATCTGTCGTATATCATTTCCTCACCAGGACCTTTCACGGGAAGCCGATCGCCGTCTCAATCCTTAACGGAGTCCTGCTCGGCCTCGCCGCCATTATCGCCATGATCACGCCTTTTGAATTTGAAAAGGGCATTATCTATGACACCCGAAGTATCATCATCGGCATCGCCGGATTTTTCGGAGGCCCCATAACCGGTATCATCGCCGCGGCTATCGCCACAACTTTTCGCATCTATCGTGGTGGAATCGGCGTTTACGCGGGATCTCTGTCGATTCTTTGGTCGGCCTTCATTTCCATCATCGCGTTTCGAGTTCGATATAAAAGCAAGGCATTTCTGCAAAAGAAGCATTTATACAATGATCTAATAAGCTTTGCTGGATGCCTTCTTTTGGGCCTTATCGTTCACGCGGGAGTCATACTGTCACAGTTCGCGCTTCCCCCGTCGAGATGGCAAGTCACCATACCTCTTATCCTTCCCGCCTTTCTCATCGCGTACCCTATCGCGTTCGCGCTTATCTGCTTGCTTTTCATGGATAATGAGCGGCTCATTCAAAGCCAGCAGCAACTTGCGGAATCAGAGCGCCGCTATAAAAGCCTCTTCCAGAACCACCATACGGTCATGTTCATCATCGAGCCGCAGACCGGCGCCATTCTCGATGCCAATCCCGCCGCCGAAGCGTTTTATGGCTGGAACCGCGAGACACTCCTGACCATGCGCATCCAGGATATCAACACTATGAGCCCCGAGGAAGTAAAAGCGGAAATGCAGAAAGCCAGCAGCCGGCAGAAAAACGTGTTCAATTTCCGCCACCGCCGCGCCAACCAGCCTCCCTGCGATGTCGAAGTCTATTCAGGCCCGATCGAAATCGAAGGCAGACAACTTCTCTACTCAATTATCCATGATATATCCGACCGTGTGCGCGCTGAGCGTGAACTGGAAGAATTCTCTCGCACGCTTGAAATGCAGGTCATCGAGCGTACCAAGACTCTGGAAGAAAAATCTCGCCAGCTCGAAGCCCTGAACCACGAGTATGAGGCGTTCGTCTATTCCGTATCCCATGACTTGCGGGCTCCACTGAGGGCTCTCTCAGGCTTTTCTTCCATACTCGCGGAAAAACTCCGAACGGAGCATGCTACAGAAGCGGGCGCAGAAAGCACCCATCTACTTGAAAGGATCCAGGCAAATGCCCTCCGCATGCAGCAGCTTATTGACGATATGCTCATGCTTTCAAGAATTGGTACAAGGGAATTATCGCCGCAGAAAATTGATCTTTCTCCCATCGCGCGCGAAATCGCTGCCGAGATGGTGGAGCGTCACCCCGACCGTAGGATCATCTTCACGATCGACTCTACAATGCCCGTCCAGGCAGATCCTGACCTCGCCCGCATGCTTCTTGCGAATCTCATTTCCAATGCGGTAAAATTTACAGTAGAGAGAGACGAAGCCCGAATCCAGATTGGCTGCACCACCTACCAGGGGCGCCGCATGTGCTTCATCAAGGATAATGGTGCAGGTTTCGATGTGTTCGCAGCTGGCGATCGGCTATTTAGCCCCTTCCAGCGCTTTCATGAAGCCTCTCGTTTCGAAGGTACAGGTATTGGTCTATCCATCGTCAAACGAATCGTGATGCGACACGGAGGAAATGTGTACGCAGAGTCTCGACCCGAGCAGGGTGCTGCCTTCTATTTCGGTCCCGAATCAGAGGAATGGAACAATGAGCGTTGAATTGAAGAACAGACCAGTCCTTATCGTCGAGGACAACCCAGACGAAGCCGAGCTCGCTGTCCTCGCCATGCGCGAAAAAGGGATCAACCTGCCGTATCATATCGTCTCCGATGGCCAGGAAGCAATCGACTACCTGCTCGGCGATAATACTCAATACCCCACCGAGCTCTATCACATGCCGCGCATCATTCTTCTAGACCTGAAACTGCCGCGCAAAGGCGGTATTGATGTTCTTAAAACGCTGCGGTCATATGAGCATACCCGCTATATCCCTGTTATTGTATTAACTACTTCATCTCTCGATGATGATATAAAACGCTGTTACGAAGCAGGCGCGAACAGCTATATCAGAAAGCCGGTTGATTTCCACTCGTTTTGTTACTATATCGAGCTGATTTTCAGGTACTGGACTGAGGTGAACTGCCAACCTGCCATAAAGATCGAGTTGCAAAGGATGAATGGATGAACCAGAAACCAGCTCGCCCCGAACGATATCCAGATAAGGTTCGTATCCTTGTCATCGAAGACAACCCAGACGACGCCGAACTCCTTCTCTATGAGCTGCGAAACTCATTCCCGAACCTAAGTGCCATCATCACACATTCATCTTCTGAATTTAAGGAAGCGCTGAGCACTGCCCAAAGAGAAGGTGATGCGCCCCCTTTCAATGTGATCCTCTCAGACTGGGCGGTTCCTGGCTATGACGGATTCCAAGCATTGGAGACCGTTAAAAGCATCGACGAAGCGATTCCCTTTATCGTGGTTTCTGGAACCATAGGAGAGGAGCACGCGACCAGCATCATGAAAGCGGGTGCCTATGATTTCATCCTAAAGGAGCACATCGCAAACCTTGCGCATATCATCATCAGCGCTTTGAAATGGTCGGAGCAGAAAAGAGAAGAGAAAGCCCGCCAAGCCATGATCGAGTTGCAGCAACACGCCCTTGAGGCATCTCCAGTGGCTCTGGGTATCCTCGATAGTCAAGGCACCATCGAATGGGTGAACCGCGCCTGGGAAGATTTGACCGGATGGAAGCGCAAGGAACTTCTCGGTATGAATTTAGGTGCCATTCTCGAACATGAATCTGAAAAGAATTGCGAGTCAATGCTTGAAATGCTTTCTGGCCCCGGCAGTGCTCATTCATGCGACGCAATCCGGAAACGAAAGGATGGTGATTGGTATCATGAGTCTATGGAAGTCGTATTACTGGAAAAAGATAAAACTCGTGAAAAAAAATATCTCGTCATACGAAGGGATATCACCGCCCAGATCCTGAAACGTCTCGAGCTCGAAATCGGCGCGGAACTTGCCCTTGCGCTCAAGCGATGCCGTCAACCGGAATCGGCGTTCTCCACCGCTGCCGATATTTTAAAAAAGTACCTTCCGGTATCCAAACTTGGATTCGTCAGGCTCGATGCGCGTCAGATCGCCGTCCCTCCATGGTTTGGAGACCGCGTCGAAAAACCTCCAATACACCTCTCGGGAACAGAATGTCTGGTTCATGTAAAGAACCTGCCGTATGCTCTCTGCGCTGTAGAATGGGCTCCTCCTTTTGTACCTGGCTATGATCTCATACTGCTGTCCGCGCTTGAGACACTTGAACCCGTTTTGAGCGAAATCGAGGCAGAAAAAGCCTCTCTTGAGCTTATCGACCGTCTCGCGCTGTTGGACATGTTCAAGAACGCAGCCAATAGCAACCTCCCGCTGGAACAGGCTATGGCCCCCATTCTGACGCAGATACGAGAGATATTGCAGGCTGATGCGCTTGCCTTCTACATTCCTGAAAATGAAGACACGGTGACCTGCATCGCCTTTGACGGTTTCAGAACCAACCTGACGCTCGGTGCGCGCATCGCGAAAGGAGAGATATTCGTTGGATTAGCATGGAAAGAGAAGCGAGTTGTAGAGGTACATAATCTCGCTGAAGCCTCTCGTGAAATACCCCAGTTCCACGAAATGGTACTCGCTGAAGGCTTCATGAGCCAGTGTTGCATTCCGGTAATCCTGTTCGGCGAGTTTAAAGGCCTGCTCGAATTCCTTTTCAGGCACGACTTTACTCCGGACCAATCGTGGCTTGCCTTTGGGCATGCTGCCGCCTACCAGATTGGCATTTTAATCGAAGTACAGGGGTACCTGAGAAGGCTCGAACAATCCTATGGCGAGCTGGAGACAGCCAACGAATCCATTATCGAAGGCCTGTCCAGCGCACTCGAGTTTCGAGACCAAGAAACCGAAGGACACACTCAGCGCGTCACTTCGCTATTCATGACGTTCGCAGGACGCTTCTTCCGAGAAGAACATGAATTGAAACGGCTCAGAATTGGCTCGCTTCTACACGATATCGGCAAAATCGGCGTCCCGGACGCTATTCTCAACAAACCGGGTCCCCTTACCCCAGAAGAGCGCAGCATTATGCAGAAACACCCGCTCATCTCAAAGGAAATCCTGAGCAGAATTCCGTCGCTGTCGGATTTCATGGATATTCCCTTGTACCATCATGAAAAATTCGATGGAACAGGTTACCCGTTCGGCCTCAAAGGCTCTGATATTCCCCTCTCGGCTCGCATATTCGCGATTATCGACGTGTACGAGGCTCTCATCAGCAACCGTCCCTACCGCAAGGCCTGGCCCAAGGATAAAGCAATCGAATATATACGCGACAACGCGGGCTCGCATTTTGACCCCGACATCGTGCTCGCGTTCCTTGAGCACTTCATCTGAACAAGCCGCCATCCCTTGGATAAAAAAGGCCGCTCGCGGAGAGCGGCCTAAGTGTCGTGGAAGAGGATAACCTCAACGTTCAACCAGGATAAACGCAAGCTCTGGATCGATGATTGCTCCTACACGCTGCCCTATCTCAAATCGGCGCATGTGCGGTTTGAATTGCTGGAAGACCAGAATTTTACCAA
>JAJUJQ010000011.1 GCA_029265255.1 Spirochaetota bacterium | reverse complement strand
TACTTTGGTATTCTGTACATCTTCGCCTTCCAAGTGCACGACTTTTTCACGCTTTTCTTCAATTTCCGTGCACTTTTCCGATCCATTATACCATATATTCTTTTGTCTGATTTCACTTTATTACTTTTTCAGGAAGCCCCATCTGCAGCTCGCGGAGAATTCGTGCTGCAAATTCCAAACGTTTTTCCTTGGATGCTTCAGGCATACGTTACCCTTGAATGATTGCAACGGCTCTTACTGGCGAACCTGTCCCGCCTCGTATTTTAAGGGGGAAGGCAGCAAAGATGAATCTTCTATAGGGAATGAGAAGATGCATATTGATCACATTCTCATAGTGAGGGAAACGCAGTTCACCACAGAGCGTGTGGATTTCCTTATTTCCCTTTCCAACCACCCCGGGCGATATCGTTTCTACCGCAAAGGCGGTAATCCCTTGATTCCATAGCCATTGGACATCCTCGGGAGTGAGCCCTGGGCCGTTCGGCCATTCTGGGCTTCCGTAGTAGCGCCGATAGTGGTCTGTATAGAATAGGACGGTATCACCTTTTTTTATTTCTTTATTCTCTCTCTTCAGCGCCTCTTCGATCTCGCTGATTGTGATGAGATCCAAAGGTTTCTTATAGGAGAAATCAAGGCAAATTGCTTCGGTATAGAAGAGCGAGAGAGGCATGGTGTCGATAGATTCGCCATAATTTTCTTTGCGGAAATGGTTGTAGGCATCGACATGGGTGCCCGTATGCTCTCCTAGGGTAATGGCATGCACAACTGGTGAAGCGATAGGGGAGTTGGTAATGCCAGCCCGCTGCTCGTGCGTCACCGCAGGGCGAATTGTCACCTTGGGGTGATCCATAAATACCGGCATACCTTCGTATATTTCTTGGCTCAAATCAATGAGGGTAACAGCCATGTTATTCTCCTTTTCTCGCTTTTTCGACGATTGCGCAGAACTCTTCATCGGTTACAAGCCTTCGTTCCTCATTTCCTAGCTTCTTTATCGCCGCGAGTACCGTATCAACTTGCACTTCATTCAAGGGCGCAAGTCCAAGCTCCTTCAATTTGTAATACACTGAAAGCTTTCCGCTCTTTTTTCCTAAAACAACCTGTCCTTGCTTTCCAAGTATTGCAGGGTCGGTTGCAAACATCGCCAGCGGCTTTTCAACGACAAGATTGACCCCTATTCCGGATTCGCGCGTGTAATTCCTTGATCCAATGATTGGCTTATTCGGTGCGAGGGTTACACCGCTTAGAGATTCGACTAGCCCACACAGCTCAGGCAAAGCGCCATAGTCGCAATGGGTATCAATTCCATACAGCAGATTCAGCGCAAAAATGAGTTCTTCAAGTGCAGCGTTTCCTGTTCGTTCTCCTAAGCCATTGACACAGGAATGAACGACCTGCGCTCCTGCGCTGACTGCGGCTAATTCAGTAGCAATGGCGAGTCCAAAATCATTATGGGTATGTACTTCCACAGGAAGTTTGGTGATTTCGATTAATTTCCTGGTAAGATATTGAATGGCTTCAGGGGAAGCGCATCCCATCGTATCGACCAGCCCGATAGAATCCGGCGGCGATTCCCGCATGATGCCTTCAAGCAACGCATCAAGGTCAGATTCTCTTGCTCGGGTGGTGTCATAGGGGAAATAGACGGTATACAACCCTTTTGATTTCGCATAATTGATGATGGGAACAGATTTCCTGAGCACATCCTCCCATGTCCATCCAAATTGATGGACTAGCTTTGGATAGCCGATCGGAATTTCGATGATAACGCCATGAACCCCACTCTCGAGTGCCTTATCGATATCTTCCTTTAGTGCCCGGCAAAAAGCAAATATCTGCGCCTTGAGTCCAAGCGCGACGATATCTTTGACCGCTTTGAAATCCTCCCCCGAGACTGCAGGCATCCCCGCTTCAATTCTGTGCACTCCGACTTTATCAAGCGCTTTGGCGATGGCGATTTTATGCTCCTTTCGAAATACCACACCAGGTGTTTGCTCGCCATCTCGAAGAGTGGCATCATGGATAATCACGTTCGAAGGAGCATTCCGCGAAAGGGTTACATTCGAATAAAAATTGAACGGGCTTACCCAGAATTTATTGTCTTGATAGTAGGGTGTCTGTGGATCATTCAGTTCGCTCATGACTCCTCCTTTTCATTGTTCATATGAGCCTCGATCCCACGCCGAACTCTCTCTGACACGGCCATGAGGTGTTCATGCATTTTTTCCCGGGCTACGGTCGGGTTATGTTGCGCGATCGCTTCGATGATTTGCCGTTGAGATTCTACTGTGGCTGGGGTGACACCCGTTGATGGCACGCTCATTTCTCGGCTCTCTCTGAGTATTTGTCGAAGAGAACT
Source organism: Spirochaetota bacterium (assembly GCA_029265255.1). The sequence goes on along the minus strand of JAJUJQ010000011.1, from coordinate 61,824 downwards.
AATGATTTTCTGCAGCACATCGTTATGCGTTGCTTTCGCAATGAGATCATGAATCGACAGCTCAATCTGAATGCCTTTCGCTCGATCGTGCTGATATTTTAGTAGCTTGGCATAGGCATTCTTCAATGTATCTATTTCTTCTTGTGTCGCGCGTTCGGCGGCAATGCTTGCGCACGCGGTTTCAACAATGAGGCGTGTTTCGAATAATTCATTAATTTTTTCGCGATTGATCATCAAGGCAAAGGAGAGCGGTCTTGTGACGGCATCGAGAATTTTTCCTGTATCGATGACCATGCCGCTCCCATGTTCCACTTTTATTACTCCGATCATCTCAAGCACTCGCAAAGCTTCCCTCATCGAGTTTCTTGAGATGCCAAGGAGAGTGGATAATTCACGTTCACTCGGAAGCCGATCACCCGCCCTAAGATTATTATCCTTGATGAGTTGATAGATTCTCTCAATGGCTTGTTCGACTACTGTGGTCTTTTTAATTGGTTCCATAGTTAAGCCTTATTGCTTACAGCATGAGAACGTAGCAGATATGCGGCTGCGAGGCTTATCAAGAACAGCACGAATCCTATTACATCGGTAATTAAGCCTTCAGCAACCATCAGCGCGCCTCCCAGCACAAGCATGAGCCTAATCCATAGTGGGATTGCTGAACCAAGGTAGCCTACTAGACCTGAGGCAATGACATATACCCCAAAGAGGCTCACCGCCACTGTCCAAATGATTTCGATCGCGCTTCCTTGCATTAGCAGCGCAGGTCCATAGACAAACATAAAGGGGAGCACGAAGGTAGTGATCCCATATTTGAATGCGGTCCAACCGACTTTATTGATGTCCGCATTCGCGATTCCCGCTGCAACGTACGCAGCCAATGCTACTGGAGGGGTTATGGTTGACAGACATCCATAGAAGAACACAAACATGTGCGCCGTAAGCGCTGGAATTCCCATCTGTGTCAATGCAGGGGTAATTACTGTAGCAAGTATGAGATAGGCAGCGGTTGTAGGAAGGCCCATGCCAAGGATAATTGCAACGATTGCAGTCAACACCAAGGCAATGAATGGCTTACCCATCGAGATGGAAATAATGACGGTTGAGAGCTTTGATCCAAGGCCTGTTACCGAAAGGACCCCTGAGATAATTCCTGCAGCTGCACATGCAATTGCGAGAGGCACAGTAGCTTTTGCACCATCCTTGAATGCATTGATGATGTGCATGAAGAATTTCTTATCAATTTTTCGGTTATAGATAATGTCGACAGCGAGAAGTGCGAGTATGGACCAGTATGCTGCTTTGAAAGGCGAGAAGTTCATGAACATCATGACAAGGAGCGTGGCAAACGGCACCAGGAAATGCAGGCTTCCCGAGAGGATGTCGACTTTTTTAGATTCCTCGGCTTCAGCATCGCGCTTTTTTGCGCCGAGTCCATACTTTTTAGCAAGCAAGTGTACAATGATGAATGTCGACGCGAAGAAGAGCAGTGCGGGGATTACCGCTGATTTCATGATGAGTACATAGGGGACTCCCAGTATTTCGGCCATGATAAAAGCCGCGGCCCCCATGACGGGAGGCATGATCTGGCCTCCCGTCGATACGAGCGCCTCAATAGCTCCCGCTTCATAGTCCTTGTAACCTTCTTTTTTCATCCATGGAATGGTGAAGACCCCAGCGACTGCCACATTGCCGGCTGCTGAACCTGAGATCATTCCGATGAGCGTTGAGAAGATTACTGCGGTTTTTGCGGATGCTGCGAGCAAATTCCTCGTTACTTTTTTTGCGATGTAGTAGAAAAAGTCGCCGACACCAAACTCACTCAAGAAAGCTCCATAGATGCAAAACAGCACGATATAGGTAGCAGAGACACCGATCGGTATGCCATAAATTCCTTCACTAGTCGTAAAGAGAAAGGTGAATACTCGATTGATGCTGAATGCCCGCGTATGAAGCATGCCCGGCAGGAATTTGCCGAGGAAAGGGTAGGCGAGAAAGACGGTCGCAACGATCGCTAGCGCAAGACCTACGCTCCTCCTGGTGGTTTCAAGCACGAGAAGAATCATGACTATGCCAATGATTGCATCAAGCGGTGTGGTCATTCCTCCGGTTGTCGCAATATTCTCCCAGCGAATCAGAATATAGATGCTGCATCCCATCGCGATGATTGCCAAGATAATTCGCAAAAAGAAATCTGCAGTGCTACCTTTTAAAGCTTTTGAAAGTGGGAACATGAGGAGCGCAATGGTTAGCATGAATGCGATATGAATGATTCGAACCGTCATGGTGGAAAGGACCATGAAGCTTGAAACATTGAGGATATGGAAAAAGCCTATGATTATGCATAAAACGGAAATCGTGGTGGCAATCAATTTTTCAGGGAAGCGGGCGTTCGGCATCGTTAATCTCCTCGAATAAAATGGCGCAACTGCAATTTCTACCTAGCTCTGAGCTATATTCCCAATGTCGTTATCCATGCAAGTATTCATTTCTGGGAAAAATATTTCTCAGCTCCTGGATGTAATGGTGTAGGAACTTGGGACGCTTTCTTGAGATCAATTTGCTTTGCATTGGCGTTTGCCGCTGCAAATTCGGGAAGATTGTCAAACACAGCTTTGGTTATTGCGTACACCATATCTACAGGCAGATCTTTCTTCGCAATGAGGACGTTCTGTACACCCAGCATGATGGCATCTTTCTGCGTCTTGTATACATCCTTGCTCACGGTAATATCGGTGTAATATGGGTATTTTTTCAGAATCGACTCGAGTTTTGCCGGTTGAATGGTGATGAATTTGATCTGCTTGGTCGCAATAATCTGCATGACTGCTGAGGCGGGATAACCAGAGAGTGCAAAGGCTGCGTCAACGTTGCCGTCAGAAAGTTCGCTGAAACCATCAGCATAGGCGAGATAGCTTGGAGTGATATCTTTTAAGGTCATGCCGTATTCATCGAGGAGGACCTTCAGAATATCAATGGTACCACCACCTGCTGGGCCTACGGCCACTCTTTTACCTTTCAAGTCGCCGAAGTCATTAATTGGAGAATTAGCAAGTACCGCCATATGCATGACGCTTGGATACAGGCTGGCTACACTTGATATATTCATCTTTTTCGTATAGGGAGCGGTCCCTGCCCAGGCAAAGTAGGCCAGGTTAGCGTTGGTAATTGCAAAATCTACTTCGCCCGCATCGATGAGCCTTGGATTCTCTACCGCGCCGCCGGTCACAATTGGGGTCATGCTATAAGAGTTGGAATATTTATTTACCAGGTTCGCGATGCCTTGCCCCATTGGATAGAAGGCACCACCCATGCTTGCAGTCCCAATAAGCAATTCTGTCTTTTTCTGACTGAATGCTGGCATGAGAATCAGGCAAAAGAGCATTCCGATCAATACAGCTTTTCTCATATACTACCCTCCATTAGTGTTAGGTATAGAAACTATAGAAGTGGAGTTTTGAGTTGTCAAGTCATCCTACCACTTATTACCTTGAATTTTCAAAATTCTAGAAGACAGGGTGATGTGGTGGTTCCCTAATTACAATAGTGTGCAGAATCAATTTCCCAGAAAGGAATAAGTATATCGTCTTCTGAAGGTTCCTTTCTTGATGAGGCTACCAAGGTGCAGCTGCACATAGTAATAGCTATGCCGGCACCCATGCAGATCCACAGGAAGTGATTCATGACTTTCGTAGAATCCCTGATGAAACACAGACCAAAGGAATTTATTCTGTATCGTAGGGGCAAACTGCTACATAGTGCCTCATCGGACTAAGGTCCTCGCACGTGTGCTGGAAGGTGTGTACCGTCATTTAGTGCGTGAATAAGTACCACTGATTATGCATTAGTACCGCAGCATATTCGGTCGTTGTCGGTAGGATTGCCTTGACGATTTTGGTGTGCTCTTCGTTTCTGAAAGAAGGTTCCGGTCATCGGGTGATTCAAGATGATGCTCGATGATTTTCTTCTGGATCTCTAACTTGAAAAATCTAGCTCTTCCTAGAGAAAGGACTTCTGGTTTATTGGGTCGATACGAAGAATGCGCCAGGGCTAATTTTAAAATCTGGCTTCTACCTCGGGCCTTAGGGGTTGTGAATTTATAACAATGCTCTAAGCCTGCCAGTCCACAAGTCAGAGAACGTTACCTTCACTCCTATAACAATGTGCGATCGACTCAACGCTACAAACAAGCCTTATACAGCTATGAGCCCAGAGGATGTACCTTCGTCAAGATGCCTGACTAATTTCGCATGTGACTATTCAATTCCATGATCTCTGTATAGCGAATAACGCGTTTCGCACTTGAAAATCAATTTGATTCATCTGAGGTAAGTGTAGCAAAAGTGTAGCAAAAATATTGACAAATACTGATAAATATATGATAATACTAATTAAACGAGATGAAATGTATTTATATGTATTATAAACAAATCCATATTATTGCAATATTTAGCAACATTGCTCTGAACTGCCTCCTAAGCAGCAGGTCGCCCGTTCGAATCGGGCCTGGGCCAAATTGCATTCAACGATACTTTGTTCCCTGGATGTAATACTCCATTGTAAAAGCATGGGCATATCCGAGATTGCAAGAAACAATTTACTTCGGTATCATGCGCACCATGCACGAATTACAGGCGAAACACAGAATCGAGCATGCAACTCCTGCATTTATTTTCTTATCAGTACTCTATGGGACACTGCTCATTATCTCAAACATTACTGTCGTCAAACTTATCCACGTAGGACCTTTCCTTCTCACAGCAGCGTTCTTCACGTATCCCGCGGTCTATGTCATCAGCGATATCATGACCGAAATCTACGGCTATAAGCTCTCCATGAAAGCAATCTGGGCCAATTTCACTGCTCAGGCTCTTGTGGCAGGGATACTTGCCTTTACAAGAATGCTTCCAGGTCAGGATCCGCAGATTTCCTCTGCGATGGATGTGCTCTTTGCTTCGACATGGCGTATCGTGGTCGGCTCTCTTGCCGCATACTGGATTGGCGATTACATGAATTCTGTCATCATGTCCAGGATGAAGGTGGCACAGAAAGGCAAATGGTTCTTTCTCAGGGCTATGGCATCGAGCCTGCCTGCGCATTTTGTCGACACTGTACTGTTCAATGTGGTGGCGTTTGCGGGAGTATGGAGCTCCGGCGATATCGTGCGGAACGCTCTTTCGGAGTCATCACTGGCCAGTGTCTATGAGCTGGTGCTTTTCCCGCTGACCTATGTTGTGGTCAGGGCGTGGAAGAGGCTTGAGGGTATTGATGTCTATGATGAAGGCATCCGCTATGTGCCTTTCTGAGACTCGGCCTTTCGGCTGAGCGCTTCGATTTCGCGAGATAGCCACGCGTCGCGATCCTCACGCAGATCTTCCAAAGATCTGCGGATTTCTTCAGTGCGCGTACCAAGAGCCGAGACTGCCTGCTGCCTGTGCTCGATTTCTGACTGCGCTCCGGCAGCACGGGCTGAGGCGAGATCAAGCGAAAGCTGCCGTATTTGATTCACGGCCGATCTGAGCTTCGTCTCCAGCGCCTCGCGGCGCTCTATAAGCGTTGTGTGCGATGCGAACTGCTCATCTATCTCTTCGATATTTTTCCTGTATTGATCAGCCAGTTCAGGATTCGCTTCCTTCATTCGTGTCTCGAGCAGCGCTCGATCCTTTTCCAGCGAGGAGATGGGAATAGATTCGATAAGCTGGTCGATATCGTTCAGCGTGCGTGCCAGCAGAAGTATCTGGTCAAGGCACGCACCAATCGAGGCTTTCATCTCCGGCAGGTCAGATTTGTTTAATGTCGCGCAGGTTTCGAGACATGTAGCCGCGTCTTTGCGCGCCTGAATCACGTACTCGGCGTAAGGCCCCAGCGCTTCCAGCTCGTTTTCGGAAGGCAGGGGAGCATTCCGAGCCTTGCTTTGCAGCGATTCGAGGAATTTTCGTTTGCGCGCAGGCATCCTTGTTAGATAGGTTATCGAACGGGCAATGAGATTGACCCCCAAAAGAGCGATGGGAATGAGAGACCAGGGACTTCTTTCATCAACCATAAGATTAATCAGCATGAGCAGCGAAGATACGCTGAAGAAGCTGAAAAACCGGCTCAAAAACGCCACGCGGTCCTTGTTGATCGCCTTATATTCCTTGAGCTCGCTATCGGTAAGTGGAGGCATGTCGACCGCTTCTTTTGCCATGTTGCGGGATTGAACAAGTCGTGCTGCTTTCTTGAGCAGTCCGAAAAACCATGTAACAGTGATGGGGATGACCCATGGAATATCGTCTGCATAGGTAATATTGACGTACCAGAGCACCGCGTTGATACCGAACCAGCTGATGACAGAAGGAATCATCGAATTTCGTATTTTCTGGGCTGTGCTGGTCAATTCTGCGACGTAGGATTTGAAGGATCGCGCAGGTTCAAGGGATGCCTTTTTCTTATCTTTTGTTTTTGTGGGGATGCGGATTGAATAATTGAGTTTATCTCCGGCGGTATCGGGGGAAATAGTCTCCTCTGATGTTGTTTTAGCTCGAACGGATCGATGTCTCTCAGCGTCCTGGCTCAGAAGAATCCCTTTTGCTGCAAGCTCGGTCACCACCTCTTTTGCGATGTCACCAAAACTGCGCGCTAGTTCTATCGCTTCATCCACCGAAAGACGCCGTCCTTCCTTTCTAATTTGCGAAAATATTGCCCTGCGCACCGCATCCCCTGGCATATATGACGCTTGCGCCGACTGAGGCTTAGGTACTTCGATCGTTGCGGCCGTTTGAGGAGACGCGGAAGAAGGTATTGCGTTCTCAACAATAAATGCGTCGAGCCTGCTCTGATCCGGCAATTCCAGTCGCACCGGATTGGCTCTCAAGTGTGAGGGATGGCTTGCGCGCCACGCGTCTGCGGAAACACACAACCCCCCATGGGGCACCGCCCGCACAAGCTCTTCAGCAATGTCAGCAGCCTTTCCAAAAGCTCCCGCAGGTGTGAAGAGGATATCCCCAATGCTGATGCCAATGCGTACTGAAGGAAGAGAAGAGTCTGTCTTGTCTGTATGGTTATTGCTCGTGCCGATGGAGCTGAAAATTTGCAGCGCAGCATCAATGGCTGCTGCTGAGGTGCTGAATGCAATCACTACCTCACCACGCAGAGCCGAGAGAAGTGAACCACCAGTGGCTTCGGCAATCCGGCGCGACGCTTCATGGAAACTTGAAAACGCTTGAATCGCTTCTTCTTTGCCCCGCGCAAGCAGAGAATCCGGGTCGGCGATTTCCGCATGCAGGATCGCTGCAAGCCTCAGGTCTTCAGTGGACATCAGTCATCAGCCTAAAGGTTGGGAACCCGGAGGTCAAGTCCATCAATGACGTTCTTCAGCGTGGAATGATATCAAAAGATGCTTGCAATTCCGGAATAGATACCCGCCGAAGCTTGAGAAGAATTTTTGCGTCAGGCTTCAGTCCGCGTGGAATCCGTGACTGGAATTCATAACCGAATTCCGGGATGAAGATCTGGCCGTATTCTGAACCGCAATCCAGAATGATGCCTTCTCCTTGCCATTCACGATGTCGTTCCAGAAAAACCAGCGTCCAATGCACTCTCGAATTGCGTTCCGCTTCTCTGTTTCTTCCAGCTCCCGCTGAGAAACGATACATACGCTCCTCGAGAGATTCAGACGAAATGAGAAGGCGGTCAGCATCGGCATTCGATTTCTGCGCAGCGAGCATCGCATGAATCTGATAATGTGCGACGAGATCCTGGTATCGCCTCAGAGGGCTTGTAACCTGAGAATAGAAGGAAAGCCCGAGCCCGGAGTGCGCAGCGCAGACGGGGCTGATGACACTGGCACGCATCGATCGTCTTCTGCGAAAGTTCTCAGCCAGGCTTTCGGACAGCCCAGCGCCGACTCCTGCTGATTCAGGAGATGTGGGAGATTCCTGACAGGCATAAGGGAAGGGAATCGCGGCGCGGTACGCCCACCGAGCGGCTGCTTCGCCGGCGAGAATCATAAATTCCTGCACCATGCGGCTCGATATCGTTTCCGGAACTGTCAGGAAAACAGGATTCCCTTGATTTACGCGGATTGAAACCTCGGGGAAGGAAATATCGATAGCTCCTTGCCGGCGGCGGTATTCGCTTCTCAATGCAGCGATCTTTGCAAGCCGGTTCAAGGTCGGATTCTGGTCCAGCAACGAATCGGCTTCTTCATAACTGAGCCGGGTAACCTTCACGACGCTGGGCACAAGCGTAGTCTGAATCAATCGACCTTCCGAGTCGAGCGTCATGCCAAACGAGAGAGCGGGGCTTTCTGAAACAAGCCCTAGACCGAGTGTCTGAACAAGAGCTTCCGGTAGCATCGAAATAATACGTTCGGGTAGATAGAGTGTCGAACCGCGTTCCATGGCTTCTCGGTCTAGTGTTGATTGCGGCTCGATCATGGACGCAGGATCAGCGACATGAACCCAGACGGTATCCCCATCGAGTGAAATGGCGTCATCCGGATCATGCGACCACGCGTTGTCTATCGCATACGAAGGCAAATGACGTAGATCGACCCGCTCTATCCCGAGTTCTTTTCGCTCTTGCAGCATGCCATCCCATTCGGGCGGAGTGAGAATACAGCCGATTCTTTCAGGCCAAGGGTTGGTTTCAATGGACCAGTAGCCACACGCGAGCAGGGCTTCGTGGACGGCTTCGGGAGTCAGCTTGAGACCTGCTTCACGGGCAAGCGGACAATCGGTGCTTTTGCCGCGAGCATACCGGGCAAGTTCTTCAAGAAATGGGATAAATTCAGATTCGTTCGAAATAGGAGAGGGATCTTTCTTTTTCAAGGCAAGCCTGAGCGCGGAGAGAAAGCGGCTTCTGGATTCGATGGCTAGCTTCTTCCTCAAAGCCTTTTCGGCGATTCGATTTCGCTCTTCCTCGCTCCGGATTCTGATTCCCCCATCAAAGAGTTCGACTTCAGGATTTTCTTTCAGGCTGTACCATGCGAGAACGATATTGGAGGGCTGGGGTGAATTCCATGCGAGTTCAGTAAAATCACCCCATGATACGAGGGATATTCCTTCTGGATGTTCTGACATCAACAGTTCGAGCGCTTCTTGTACTTGGTGGTTCGGTAGGTCTTCAGGCTTCGGCCCAAAAGATGCGACAGGGCCGATATGGGCGATTGCCAAATCCTTTTCACGGATACGCTTTTCTTCTCCATCGATAGTCCGAATTGTAATGCGATCATTTTCGGTAGCCAGAACGATTGCGGGTTTCGTCCGATGGAATACGAGCGCGTGGATAGGGACCATGTCCTGGTTATAGTCGTAAAGCTGGTCTGAAACAAGTGAGGGCAGTATCATGGGAGGCATTGCGCCAGGCTGGTAAATCTGCTATTGTATCTATCGATAATAGCCTTACGAAGGCAATCAGGAATTGACATAAAAAGGAGATGAAGATGACCGCATTGCTGGTAGGAATTGGGCTTATCGCAGTGGCAGTGCTGATGGTACTGCCTGGTGTTCTAGGCTGGTGGAATGATGTGCTGGCATTCCTCCGAGGCGCGCTGCCGGTCATGGCGGTACTGATCGGAGTTTTGGCGGTATTCATCGGAGTAGCGGACATTAAAGACAAGATCGAAGAAAAGAAAGAAGAAGAAAAAAATAAGAATGAAGAAGCTGCTTCGGAGTCTGGAGAAAGCTCGGAAGAGAAGAAGGAATAAGCTGATACCGAATTGCGGGATGCTTGACAGTTTTTCCAATCTGTGGGAATATGCACGCGCATTTTTCGCATACTACACAATAAGGTGAAGGTATACATACATGAAGACTGTTTTTGTGACGCCTGCCACCGCGGAACGCACGTGGTACATCATCGACGCAGCGGGTAAACCACTCGGCCGCGTGGCTGCCAAGGTCGCTTCCATTCTCCGTGGAAAGAATAAGCCCACGTATACACCGAGCCAGGAAACAGGCGATTACGTCATTGTCATCAATGCCGATAAGGTTGCTCTGACCGGCCGCAAGCGCCAGAACAAGATGTATTACCATCATACAGGCTTCCCTGGCGGGCTGAAGGACTACACCTACGAAGAGCTTCTTGGGCGCAACCCTGTTGCACCGCTCGAAATCGCCATTCGCGGCATGCTCCCCAAGGGGCCGCTCGGCCGCAAGCTCTTCAGAAATGTAAAGGTATATGCCGGCGAAAGCCACCCGCACACGGCCCAGATGCCGACTGCAATCGAACTCTGATGAGGAAGGGTAACGGAATGGTCAAGAATATCAACCTTGGAATAGGTACCGGCCGTCGCAAGTGCGCAGTAGCGCGTGTATTTCTCCGTGAGGGTACCGGAAAAATTATCGTCAACCAGAAAGAATTGAAAGACTACTTCGTGCTCGAAAATCTCGTCGCTCAGGTTCGCAAACCCCTCCAGGTAACCGATAGCGAAAACAAGTTCGACGCGATTATTACCGTTGTCGGCGGCGGCCCCAACGGCCAGGCTGGTGCCTGCACACATGGGCTCGCTCGCGCGCTCGCGCAGATTGACCCCGTGAACCATGTTTCACTCAAAGCCAACGGCCTTTTGACGCGAGATCCGCGTATGGTCGAAAGAAAGAAATACGGTCAGCGCGGTGCGCGCCGGAGATTCCAGTTCTCGAAGCGCTAGGCGATGTCAGAACGGATTACATCCGTACACGAAAAGGCCTCCGGAACGCTCGAAGTGGCGTTTGCCGGGGGCCTTTTATTATTGTTCGACGGAACCGATGCCGCGCTCTGCGGATGTTGCTTAGATAGGACAGGGCGACAGCTAACGCTGCCTGGAACACGGGCTTTGATACTTCGGGACGGGCAGAGCCTCGAAGCGGAGGCAGCGGAATACCTTGAGAGAATGGATCTGATGCATCGCGCCCGAAGCACTGCAATGGCTATTGCTGCAAGGGCGGAACAGGGATCTCGGCAGCTCTATGAAAAGCTTCTTCAGAGAGAATTTGAATCGGAAACGGCCCGACTTGTGACCCGATGGATGTGCGATCAGCATTTTCTCGATGATCGGCGGTATGCTTTTCTTTTCATCCGGACACACCTGCTTCGCAAAGGCCATGGGCCAGCAAAAATCAAGGCGCTTCTTTGGCCGCGTATCGGGCTGTTCGAGGATCGTCGTGTGATCCTGGATGACGCGTTTAGAATGCTCGATTCCGATATGCTCATTGCTTCGGTCCGGAAGAGTGCCGATATTTTTCTCAAGAAATATAGAAGGAATGAACTCACAAAGAGGCGCAGGGAAAAAGCAGCTGGAGAAGAAAACGTAAGACAATCCGAAGCAGAACTCGTTCATCGTCTGCGAGCTTGGTTAAGAAAGGAGGAATTTCCTTTTGATGCAATCGAGATGTTTTTCTCGGAATGGCCTGTTGATAGACAAAGTAACGAGTGAGATTGAGTTTAGTAAACTTTCTGGCTTATTGATGAAAAAATATTATTTTCCTATACTTGACAGGAAATACAAGCGAATATCATAATATGTCAATGAATTCAATTCGGAGGGGTATATCGCATGGATGATGATATCCTGACAATCGAAGAAGTTGCGAAATATCTTCGTGTCTCTGAACGTACCGTCTACGATTGGGCACAGAAAGGCGAAATACCTTCCGGAAAGATTGGCACGGTCTGGCGATTTAAGAAAAGCGAAATCGAACGCTGGGTAAACGAACGGCTTTCTTCCAACAGGCCGGTCGCCATGATCAGCAGCGTGAAAATTCAGAATATCATATCGCCGGAACGCATTATTTTCCTGAATACACCAACAAAACGCGATGCCCTTATTACGCTGGCGGAAAACCTGTCCACCGCGCCGCAGATCAAAAACAGGCAGGAGCTTATTTCCGAAATTCTGCGCCGTGAAGAACTCATGAGTACTGCGATCGGCAAGGGCATTGCAATTCCACATGTCCGCCTCAATTCGGTAACGGATCTGGTGGTTTCGATTGGTATCTCTCGCTGTGACGTCATCGACTTCCAGACCCTCGATGATATTCCTGTCAGGCTGCTTTTCATGATTGCGGCCGCGTACAACCAGCATGCATACTATCTGCAGACACTCTCGTTCTTCTCGGCACGACTGAAGATGGTCGAACTTCGGGACGCGCTGCTGGCCTGCAGCACGCCTCAGGAAGCCTACCGGCTGCTCGTCAGCCAGGACGAATAGAAACGGCTGAGAACCGGTGCCGCACCTGCAGCACGCCCAGGCGTTACTGCAGGTGCGGTTTGTTTTTATTGCGATTCGCGAAAGGAATGGATCGGTGTATCTGAAGAGTCTGGAGATTTTCGGTTTTAAATCGTTTGCGGACAGGGTTCGTATCGAGTTCTCCAAGGGTATTTCAGCACTCCTTGGCCCGAACGGCTGCGGCAAGTCGAATATTGTCGATGCGATCAAGTGGGTGGTCGGAGAGCAGTCCGCACGCAATTTGCGCGCGGAAGCAATGGAAGACATCATCTTTAATGGCACTGAAAACCGGCGCCCATTGTCGGTGGCAGAGGTTGCCATCACTATCAGCAACGAGGGCACAACCCTTCCTCTCGAAATGCCGGAAATCGAAGTCAAGCGCCGGTTATACCGATCAGGCGAAAACGAATATTTCATCAACGGTCGACCGGCAAAGCTGAAAGAAGTGCGGGAGCTGTTCTGGGATACCGGTATCGGGAAATCAGCCTATTCTGTGATGGAGCAGGGACGCATTGATCAGGTCCTCTCTTCAAGACCTGAGGACCGCCGCTATCTCTTCGAGGAGGCTGCGGGTATCACTCGGCACAAGGTGCGCGCTCGGGAAGCCGAACTCAAGCTTGCCAAGACCGAAGAGAATATGCGTCAGATCGAGAGTGTTCTCAACGAAGTAAAGCGCTCCTATGAGACACTAAAAGTGCAGGCTGAAAAAACCACTCAGTACCGGCAGCTGAAGGAACGTATATTCGAAAGTGAGCTCGACCTGTACCTGGTTCGCATGAGGCAGCACGTTCGTGAGAAAGACCGCAACAATGCCCTGTATGAGCAGAAAAAGCACGAACGGGACCAGCTGGTGGCGCGTATCGAACGCATGAGCGAGGCAATGTCCGAAGGGCTTGATCTTGTCAACGAGCTCGAAGCCAGGCTGGTTGACAAGCAAAAGGTTCTGTACGGGCTAGCGGTCGAAAAAAACGGCAAGGAAAAGCAGCGGACGATTCTAATTGAGCGCTCGCGCGAGCTCGATGCGAAAATTGCTCAGCTGGAAGCGCGTGATCGGACCCTGGTGCAGAAGATCGAATCCTTGCAGGATGAAGAAGGCGAAAGGGAAGCTGAATACGCGGGTTATCGGGCACGCATCCGCGAGGTTGATGCGAATATTCATTCGTTCGAGGAAAGCATCAACGCCGCGGCGCTCGCGGTAAAGGCAAACGAAGAAACCTTGCGGCGCAACGCGTCCGAAGCCCAGGAGATCGAGGCAAAAACTGCCGAGCTGCGCAAATCTCTCGATGGCATTACCGAGCGGATTGCTGAGCTCGTGGATCAGAGACTTCGCGAATCTGAATCCCAAATTGAGGCGAGACAGAACCTGGAAGAGTCGATTCGTTTGCTCGTGGCGGAGCTAGGCCGTCAAGTGTCAACCCGCGCGAGCTTGCTTGACGATCTTTCGAGAGTCATTCCCGCCATGAATCCCCAGGAAGCATCGAAGCGACTCTGGACTTCAGTTGAGGATCTGAGGAACCTGGAAACGCGCATTCACACGCTCTCTGAGGAACTTACGCAATATTTCGCAATCGCACCTACATTTCTCAATGAGCTTGTAGCGCCTGGCGGAGTAATGACCCAGAAGAGGCGGATCGATGCGCAAATCGCGCACATGGCATCTCGCCTGCAGGAAATAGCATCGCTTCATGAGTCGCTGCAGTCGCGGAACGCGGATCTCTCTGCGAAAATAGAGCAATATCGCAAGACGCTGGAAAATGCCCGGCTGGAAAAGACCAAGATACAGACTCAAATGGAAGCGGCTCAGGATGCGCTTGCGATGCTCCGACGGGAAATCGCGGGCCAAGAAGCCTACCGGCGCGAAATCATGAACGAGCTTGCCGGAGAGAGGCGAAGAGTCGAAGAACTGAAGGAAGAGATCGATTCGCTCGAAAGTGAGCTTGCCGAAATCGAGCGCAAAGGGAGGCAGCTGACTTCCGAAATGGCCGAGCTCGAAGAATCTATACGGCAACGCAGCGCTGACCTGGAGGAGCGACGAACCGAATCGGCAAATCTTGAACGGCAGCTGGCTGTTCTGCAACAGGAAATAGAGAGCGCACACATGGGGATCGCCCAGAGCGAAACCGAGATCAGGAACCTCAAGGATACATTTGCCGAACTCTATTCGAGGGATTTGCTCCTGTACGAATCGCGCATGTATGAGATTCGAACCCCGATCCCGGAGTTGCGCGAACAGCTTTCCGAACTCAGAAATCGTCTGAATGCGCTTGGGTCGGTCAATCTCATGGCACCTGAGGAATTCGAGGAAATTCGTCAGCGCTATGAATTTCTTTCCGGCCAATACGAGGATCTGGTCAAAGCCCGTACCGATCTCCAGCAGATTACCGACCAAATACGAACCGAGAGTGCAGAGCTCTTTGTTGATACGTACAATCGCATCAAGAAAAATTTCCACAACATGTTTCGAAGGCTTTTTGGCGGTGGAAGGGCGGAATTGAAACTCACAGATCCCAATCATGTGCTTGAGTCGGGTATTGAGATCTATGCCCAGCCGCCGGGAAAGAAGCTCGAGAACATTTCCTTGCTGTCAGGCGGTGAGCGAACATTGACTGCCATCGCGCTCCTGTTCGCGACCTATATGGTAAAGCCGTCGCCCTTTTGTTTTTTAGACGAAATTGATGCGGCTCTGGATGAGGCGAATATCGTGCGCTTCGTCAATCTGCTGCGAGAGTTTGGATCAGCAAGTCAATTTATCGTCATTACGCACAACAAGAAGACAGTCGCGGGGGCTGATACGCTGCTTGGGGTAACCATGGAGGAATCTGGTGTCACCAAAGCGATTGCCATACGCGTCGAGCATAAGGAAAATGGCATTACAAGGCCTGTGTATGTCGCGGATGATACCTTTATCGAAGAGGATGTTCCTTATGAAGAGGGACAGCAACTGCCACCGGACGCGACTGCGGCAGCGGCAGGAGAACAGCAAGCCCGGGGAGGTCGTCCATGAGCGATCTGGCACTTCATGAACGGCTCTACTATAGAATCCCCATGATCGATGAGGCGGATGTGACCGTTATTGAGGTTCGGGTTGATGGCAGGACAGCGCGTATTCGCCTCGACGCAACGATATTGTATCCGGAAGGAGGCGGCCAGCCGGCTGATTCGGGAACAATCGCCGGCTTCAAGGTCATCGATGTGCAGGAGGCAGACGGAGCAATCTGGCATGTCATTGAGATGAAGGATCAGCGACCGCTACCGGCTCCAGGCGATACGGTGCATCTGGTGCTTGATAGACAGCGGCGCATCGATCATATGCAGCAGCATTCAGGCCAGCATTTGCTTTCGGCGATTCTTGAACAGGAATACGGAATCCATACTCTTTCGTTCCATATGGGGAAAGAGACCTGCACCATCGATATCTCGGCTGCTTCTCCGGAAGATGTACCCGCGTCGGATGTGGAAGCTCAGCTTGAGGCCTGGATTCGAAGAGACGTGCCAATTCTCGTGCACTACTGTCCGCCGGAAGACATCGATCATTTCAAGCTGCGAAAGCGACCTCCTGCCGATGAATCCATCATTCGTGTGGTCGAAATTGAATCGTACGACTGGTCTCCCTGCGGAGGAACGCATCTCGAATCAACGGGTTTCATTCGCGTACTGAAGATACTTGCGCTTGAGCGCTATAAAGGAAATGTTCGGCTGTATTTTGCTGCGGGTGACCGCGCGGTCGGCCTGCTCATGGGGGTATATGAAGAAGCGCGAAGAACCGCAAGCGCGCTTGGATGTGGCATTGCGGATATCGCCGCTCGGGCCGCTGATCTATCTTCGAAATTGAATTTCGCGGAGCGTGACGCTGGACATTACCGACAGAAATGGGCGGAAGCAGAAATAATGGCTGCGGGAACCAGCGCCTCCATAGTGGATCGGGCTGTGTTGGTCTTCGATCAGCCGGGCATGACGGTGGAAGAGGCGGGGGAACTCGTAAAAGCTGCAAGTCGGGCCGGCAAGGCTTGTATTGCGGTTTCTTCTTCTGATCAAACAGTCATCATCCAAGTCCCGCAGCAGACTCGCGGGGCTTCGTTGGCAAGCACATTGAAACCGCTTGCGGAATCCCTCCAGGGGAAAGGGGGAGGGGGGCCATCCTTTTTCAGAGCCCGCTTTGCAGAAAGGAAGGAAATGGTCCGCTTCATCGAGTCGGCGCAAACATTGCTCGAAGGTTTCCCGACAACCACTCCTGAAAGGTAAACGCGGATTCGAGATGCAATATTGCGAGCGCGGAAATAGTTCCAGGGCGTGCTGATTACAGTGCCAGCGGCCTTCTATTGTCGGCAAGACGCTGCGAAAGGTATTCTCTGTCGAGATTGAGCTCACGTATAAAGTAGCGCATCTGTTCTTCCGAAAGCAGATTCTGTTCCGCATAGAGATAGACGAGCGCGCGTTCGGCGATGCAGGGTACCTTAAGAGCGTTCATCTGCACTTCTCTGGCAGCGTCTTCTGCACAACGGCTCTCCAGCGAGGCATAGAGGCGTGACTCTTCTATATTTCCCGATAACGCATTGAGTTCTGCGAGAAGTGGCGCGATATTTCCACGTGCTGCCAGCTCGCCAAACGGCTTCAGAGTAAAAAAGGTGTATTCTTTGCCCGGAAGATAATGATGTTCGTCACAACGTGTGCAGTAATTCGGTTCTTTGCCGTCGTGTCGGGTCCGGTCGCCGCCGATGATGATGAGCGGGTCGAAATACAGTGCGGGGCACTCGCGCCCATCCACGAGATAGTATCGATATGTATACAGTGAATCGCGAAGACATTCGTCGTGCTCGCAATAGGCCGTGAGAGGGATAATGTCGGTGGCTGTTTCAAGCAGCAGCCGCGCGGTTTGATTGAAAATTTCGCGCCGGAAATTGAGCACAAGGGTTGGGCATATGAAGCAGAGCTTTCTGGATTCCGCTTCATCCTTCATAAGATAGGCGATGCGTTCGTCGAAGAATGCCGCTTCGTCGATAATCCACGTGCCAACATGGGGATTTTCAGCGATCAGCATCTCGAGGCTGAAGGAGTCTGGCGCGACACCAATGCGATTGCCGCATCGTTCATAGCCACCGCGATAGGCAAGGGCATCGTCCGGATACTCCGGGAAGCGGGTCTTGTCGAGTGAGGAGCGCACGACAAATACGTCGCGCCGGTCAACAGGGCCTGTGCTTGTCAGGCGGGCCGCAAGCCCCTTTTTTTTAAGCGCAATTCTGCTGTCTCGCCAAATACGGGCGGTAAATTCGGTTTTTCCTGAACCCATGGGTCCGATGACCAGAATTCTTTTGCCAGCAGCCTCAAAATCATGGTGCCTGCTCATGGCGTGAATCGTGAGTTGTGGGAAACCGAGGCTCTGGAGAAACTGGCCTGTTTCGTCATTCTGTTGCATCATGGAAGCGGCTCTCTTTCCTGTCGATATTAGCGATAATATGCGGATTGCTGCGTTGAGCGCATGTCGGCCACATTCGGACTGATACTGGGATTGCCAAACTCAAGATATTTATAAGGATGAATGTCGAGCGCATTCTGGTACCACCCGTTTATGTAATCGGTATCGATGACCGAGAAGGCGAAATTGTGATAGATAGGAAGGCATGCGCCTCCCTGAAGCAGCACCGTTTCAGCCTTTGATAGAAGCAGCATCCTCGATTCGTCTGAAGCGCTGTACGACTGCTCCATGTAGTTCATGAATTCGCTGTCGCGATATCCCGCGATATTGAGCGGCGTGCCAGTGGTCCACATTTGGAGAAACGCTTCAGGATCAGCAAAATCGCCAATCCACGTTTCATGGGCGAGAGTGAAGTCTCCTCGCGGTGCGCGCGAACCAATTGTCTCATAGTACACCGCGGGTTTCATCGGTGTGAGATTGACAGTGATATTCAATTCCTTTTGCCAGGTAGTCTTCATAATTTCCGCAATCGATTTCGGTCGCTCGTAATCGGCGAAGGCAATGGTAATGGGCGGTAAACCCTTGCCATTTGGATAGCCTGCTTCTGCGAGCAGCGCCATCGCTTCGTCACGATTCGAACGCTCGATCCCCTTGGTTTTGGAATAGCCTGGAAGGGGGAGGACAAGTGTTTTTGCCGGCAAACGGTAGAGATCCGTAGATCGCAGCGTGTCCCAAGGTAGAAGGAGTGCGAGCGCCCGTCTGATTCTCTGGTCGTCCCATGGTTTCTGACGGCAATTGAAAAACCAGTAATGCGTAGAGAAAATCGGGAATACCTGAATAGCGGATTGGATTAGAATTTGGTCGAAATTGCCCGGGCCCGCAAGCCAGTGTACATGCCCTGTATTGAAAAGGGATGTGGCCTGTTCATCATTGTCCGAGAAGAACATACGTAAACGCGAAATATGGACAGACGCCGCGTCCCAGTAATATGGATTCTTTTCAAGAATCAGTTCAGTCTCGCTCATGGATACGGGAACATAGGGTCCATTGACCGGGTAGGGGATCTTGCTTCGCCAATCCATTTCATTCATGAGCGAACCATACACCGGCGAAAATGACTGATGGCAGAGAAGGCGAGTAAAATACGCGACAGGCCTCACGAGGTGTACTTCAAGAACGCGTTCTTCAGGGGAACGGATGCCAACGTGGGCAGGATTTCGATCGGTTCCCTCCCGATATGCTTTTGCGCCTTTGATAATATCAAAAAATGTCGCATATTCGGCATTCAGATCCAGCATGCGCAACCAGGAGCGAACGAAATCGGCTGCGACAATCGAGGTTCCATCCGACCAGCGAGCATTCTGGCGGATGATGAATCGGTAGATCGTGCCATCGGTCGAACGGCTCCATGATTCGGCTAGTGCTTTTACCGGCTCAAGGGTCTGTGGATCATAGGAGAAAAGACCTTCATAGAGTGCGGTGTGAATCTGTGCTTCATTCGAAAAAAGGGCACGTTGAGGATCGAGCTGGGGCAACTGCGCGTTAAATACGGTAACAAATTCGTCTTCCTCCGTGCCGAACAGGGTGGTTGGAAGGCAGAATGAAACGATTAGAACTAAGAAGAGGAGAAGAGAGCGCCGTCTTGAGTTCATATCTGCAAGTATGCGATAAAAGAACGAGGAAGGCAATAAAAAAATGGGAATGGAGCATGGATTTCTGAAGGAACGTCTGGTAATGGGGGTGCTCTCCTCCGATTCGCAGATCGAGGCCTGTGCGGTTGCTCGTCTGGTAGAGCGCTATGGCGCGCTATGCTTTCGGTCGGCGTCCGAGCCGTTTCATTGGACCGACTACTATTGTCCCGAGATGGGTAATGATATCAGACGCTTCTATATTGCCTTCGAACGTCTGGTTGATCCCGGAGAGCTCGCCACCATAAAAAGAGTGACGAACGCCATCGAGCGAGAGATGGCGGTTGATGGAAGGAGACGGGTCAATCTCGACCCCGGCATGCTGGGAACAGCGCGGTTTTGCCTCGCAACAACCAAGGATCGATCTCACAGAATTCCGCTGTCCAATGGCATCTATGCTGAACTTACGCTGATATATGAAAGAAAAGAATTCAGGCCTCTCCCATGGACCTATCCAGACTGGGCATCTGAACCTGTCCGCATCATGCTCGGTGAGCTGAGGAGGGGGTTGCTCGAAGATTTAAGGAAACAAGGGTTGCTGGAAGCTCACCTCTAAGGCGGTTGCTGAGCATGCCTCTCGGTTGTGCCATTATAAAGCATGTGTGCCTGCTGGAATATGGAATTCGAAGAGAGACCCCTCACCAGCCCAGCTTTCTACCCGGACCGAGCCTCCATGCGCTATCGCGATATGCTTTACGATGGCTAGTCCCAGTCCGCTGCCAGCACCGGTGAGAATCTTTGCTGATCCTTTTTCCACACGATAGAATCGTTCAAAAATATGTGGCAAATCTGCAGGTGGAATGCCGATGCCATAATCACGTACCTGTAGAAAAAAAGAACTGTCTTCAACCCAGGCTCGAATTTCCGCGGGACTTTTCGATCTGGAATGCTGCAGCGCATTGGAAAGCAGGTTGAACACCGCCTGTTCCACCAGACTCGCGTTCGCTTCGATTTCAAGGTCCGCTGGGCATTCGATTGTGCATTGAAATGTATCGCCAACCTGCAGGTTGAGGGTCTTCGCCGCATTTTCCAGAACGGGAAGTACGCGGAACCAGCTCTTTCGTATCCACGCATGAGGATTCTGCTCAAGGCGGGCGAGCATGAGAAGGTCGGAAACGAGGTTTTCCATACGTTCAGACTGGCGCAGGATGACTTGCACCCATGATCGCTCAGTGTCCGCAAGCTCGAGCGAATCAAGCATCTCCGCGTATCCATGAATGATCTGGATAGGAGTGCGCAACTCATGGGAGACATTGGCCACGAAACTGCGCTTGACTGCTTCGGTCTGGGATTCTGTACTGATATCGCGCAACACCATGAAAACTCGGCCTGGTTCGCCAGACCCGATCCTGCGCGCATGGACCGAAAGAATTTTCTCTCCGTTGCCTGGAAACAGGTGCAGAGCAGTATTTTCGGAGGAGCCGCGCTGCCGCGCGCGTTCAAAAAGTTCCTGAATACCCGGAGAACGAATAAAAAAAGGATCCGCGGTTCTCGTTTCGGTACTCATGAGTATGGCGTCTTTTCCTGCAGGAGTTGGGATTTCAGATATCCCGAACATCTGGACTGCAGCGTGATTGACTGCCTCCAGATATGCCGGCTGACGGATTACCAGTATCCCATCGCTGGTGAATTCACACAATGTTTCGTACATTGAGGCGAGAGCGCTCAGTTCTCTGCGCTGCGTGTCAAGCTGCTCCAGAAGATCCTCCCTGCGGCCTGGTGAGGGGGCTTGCGATGACTTCCTTTTTTTCATAGAGGCTTGATACAGCACATCACGCAGCTGTTGAAAAAGAGACCTTCTTCTCATGGATTTTCTCTGAATCGATAGCCGACACCTCGTACGGTCTCAATATGCTTGGACGCTGGACCTAGCTTTCGACGTATGGAAAGGATGTGGACATCGATGGAACGGTCGGTAACCGCAATATCGCCGCCTCGAATTTCAGCGATGATGCGGTCTCGAGAAAACACACGCCCAGGGGAGCTGATGAGCAATTCAAGGACTGCAAACTCGGTTGCTGACAAATCCACAAACGTCCCATCCACAAAGACTTCGTGCCGTTCATGATCGAGCGTAATTGGGCCGCACCGAACACGATGCGCCTGGAGTGGTTCGAAAACAATTGGTTCATGACGTCTTAGCACAGCGCGAAGGCGCGCTTCGAGCACCTTGAGGCCGAAAGGTTTGACGATATAGTCTTCCGCGCCGAGTTCGAGTCCCGCGACGATGTCGGTATCATCATCCCGGGCAGACGTGATGATGACAGGGACAGATGCAAGTAAAGGGTTTTTCCTCAGCTTCCTGATAAACGCAAAACCGTCCATACCCGGCAACATGAGATCAAGGAGTATGGCGGAAACGGAACCTTCATTCAAGAATGCAAGTGCTCGTTCCGCATCGGGCTGTACGATAACACGAAAGCCTGCCCGGCCCAAGCTTGTCCTAATGAGTTCCGAGATATCTCTGTCATCTTCAACTAGCAGTACCGTTTCCATACCTTCTCGCTTTAACTGTTGTTTTAACGATTGAGGTCGGGGTGAACTCCTTCTGCCATATAGATGATAGACTCGCAGGCATTGGTCATGTGGTCGCCGAGCCGCTCCATATATCCGGATACCTGAATGAATTTGAGAATGCGATCTGCTTCCTCGGGTTTTTCAGCCATGAGGATGACCATTTCTTTGAGCAATTTCTTGTGCAAATGATCCACCTGGTCATCCATTTCCGCCGCCTGGCGTGCCTTTTCCACTGAACGGAGCGAAAAGGCTTCAATGGTACTGCTGATCATATCCGTATCGATGCGGGCCATCTCTTCTATGGTGACAGCTTGCCGCCAGGCGGGAGCCCCGACAAAGAACTTGGTCGCTTTTGCGAGATGTGCGGCATAGTCTCCAGCTCGCTCCAACTCACCCGCCATATGGATAGCGCAGAGAAGAAGGCGTAGGTCTTTTGCTACAGGCTGCTGAGTAGCCATGGCGGTTGCAACAAGATCTTCGATTTCAGTTTGCTGAAGGTCAATCAAGGTGTCGGCTTTCTTTATTACTTTGGCGCTATCCCGATCACCGTCGCGAAAAGCGATGAGCGCTTTCTGGAGGGCTTCACGCACTGATGCTCCCATTGCGACGATCCTTCGGTCCAGCTCACCGATCATCTGGTCGAATGCTTCACGATACACAGAAATCCTCCTTGCGAGTTATCCGAACCTGCCTGTCAGATAGCGCTCGGTTCGTTCATCTTTCGGTGAGACGAAAACCTGGCGCGTCGGGCCTGCCTCGACCAGTTCTCCCATCAACATGAATACAGTATATGCCGAAATGCGACCGGCCTGCTGCATGTTGTGTGTCACGATGATGATAGTATAGTCTTTCTGGAGCTCGGTAATCAAATCTTCAATATAAGAAGAGGCAATAGGATCAAGGGCGCTGGTCGGCTCGTCCATGAGTATGACATCGGGCTGAAGGGCAATGGCGCGCGCGATGCAGAGGCGTTGCTGCTGGCCACCCGAGAGAGCGAGCGCATTTTTCTTTAGCTTATCCTTGACTTCGTCCCAAAGAGCGGCTTTGCGGAGGCTTGTCTCAACCAGTTCGTCGAGATCGCCTGTGTAGCCATGAATTTTCGGAGCCCACGCGATATTATGGTACACGCTTTTTGGAAAAGGATTCGGCTTCTGGAATACCATTCCGATGTGCCGTCGAATTTCAACAGGATCCGTGGCTGGATCATAGATGTTTTTGCCCCTGTACCATACTTCTCCTTCGGTTCTGGTATTCGGGATAAGTTCGTTCATTCTGTTGATCGCGCGAAGCACCGTACTTTTGCCACAGCCTGATGGCCCGATGATGGCAGTGACAGTCTGTGCGTGAAATCCCAGGCTGAAATGTCTGACCGCTTGATGTCCATCACCATAGGTAATGGAAAGGTCACGTGCCTCGACAATGAAGGGGGAGCCGGAACCGGAATTTTCGTCCATGTGTGTCCACCCTAGTTGATGGAAATAAACCGATTGTGAGCGAATTATTAAGAATCGGTTAATTCGGGCATATTGGTTCGGAATTGCATCTATTGCATCATCAAACGTATGTCGCTGACCCGCTTCACGCCATGGCGGCCCATCCACGCGGCGATTCCTTCAAGAATTTCGAGCGGAGCTGAGGGGTTTTGAAACAACGCGGTTCCGACCTGTATCGCAACTGCGCCGGCAAGGAGGTATTGGAGTGCGTCATTGGCGGTAGCAATGCCGCCGAGACCGATTACAGGAATATGGACCGAGCGGCTTACCTTCCACACTGCAGCGACGCCGATCGGTCGAATGGCAGGCCCTGAGAGTCCGCCGGTTCCTCGCGCGATAGCTGGCCTTATGCGCTCCGTATCGATGACCATGCCGACGACTGTGTTGATGCAGGAGAGAGCGTCAGCGCCGCCCGCCTCCGCAGCCTGTGCGATAACCGATATATCCGTCACATTCGGGCTGAGTTTGACGATGAGAGGCCTCTTGGTTGCTTTTCTGAGCTGGCTTGTCAAACGTTCGACCAACACAGGATCCGTACCAAATGACATGCCGCCTTTATGTACGTTAGGACAGGACACGTTGATTTCGTACGCATCGATGCCGACGCCGGGCTCTATTGCAGCGCCTATCGAAGACTCGATATGTTCGACGACCCGCAGGTAATCATCCTCCGTGCTACCGGCAACATTTACCACGATCGCGCAGCGGCGCGTTCTGAGCAGGGGAAGCTTCTCATGCAAAAACCGCTCAACGCCAGGGTTGGCGAGGCCGATTGAATTGATAAGGCCCATTGGGGTCTCGACCAATCGGGGAGGAGGATTGCCTTCACGTGGTTCAAGCGTAACAGCTTTGGTATAGAGCGCCCCGAGCCGGTCAATCTCAACAAGCTCCTCATATTCCTCTCCATAGCCGAATGTCCCCGACGCGACACCTACTGGATTCTGCATGACCAGAGAGCCGATGGAAACGCGCAAATCGAGCGCGTCAGTCTGGGAACAGGACAGGGAATTCGCAGGATTGTTAGTATGACCTGTCATCACGGTATTGCCTCCCAGTCGATGAGGTGGGCATCGAACACCGGTCCCTCTGTACAAACACGCACATAGCTCCCGGATTTTGTGCGGATGACGCAGCCATGACAAGCCCCAACACCGCATGCCATCCACTGTTCGGCAGAAAAGTGCGCAGGAATTTCAGCCTTGTCAGCAATACGTCCAAGCGCGGCGAGCATGGGTGCGGGGCCGCAGGCATACAGATGCGATCTGGTCAGGCTGCTGCTTTTCTGAAGGCTGGTGAAGGCATCAGCGACTGTACCGCGTATTCCAAAAGAGCCATCATCGGTGGAAATAATTGCTTTCTGAATCAGCGTTCGCCATTCAGGGAGCCCTTTTGCTTCATGGGGGGGTGCGAACGGAATGTGGGATTTGCTTCTGAATCCCAGGATAAGAGTCGTCTCGAATCCTTCCCTTTCGAGGCGTTCGGCGAGATAGAGGACCGGGCCGGTACCTATACCGCCGCCTGCTATGATCGCATGGAAGCCTCGCTGTGGCAGCGGAAAGCTTGTGCCGAGGGGGCCGATGACATCAAGAGGCATCCCTGGTTCCATACGGGAAAGAGCCCTGGTCATTGGGCCTCGAATTTCATAGAGGGCATGGGCTTGCGTAATGGCGCCATGCGTTGTGATGCCCGCAAATGCCAACGGTCTGCGCAGAATCGCCCCGGCACCGGTTTCTATGAACGAGGGGAGTAGGGTGAAAAATTGTCCAGGCTTGGGGCTCTCATGAGAGCAATCTCCGCGGTAGCAGGGCCATTCAAAGGCAAGATGCCGCCAGTCTGGGGCAACCGGATCATTGATTGAAATGACAGCGTTAAACTGACGCATTGAATCTCCTGAGTGGAGATTCTACCAATACCAGGCGATTTTTGGTACTATCCGACCCATGACGCAAATTCTTGTGCTCCTCGGATTTCTTGCGGCAGGTGCTCTCCTGGCGACATCTCGCTGGGCTCCGCGACCGCGCATAGTGGAGTCTTTCATCAGGATCGCGCTTTGGTTGTTGCTCTTTAGTATGGGGTTCAGAATCGGCAACAGTCGGGAACTTGTTCGCGCCATCGGCACCATAGGCATTATGGGGCTCGGATCGGCAGCAACGACAATTGCAGGCAGTTGTTTCGCGGTCTTTGTCTTCGCCAGGCTTTGGCCTGCATCCGGGCTTGATGGCAATGGCTACAAAGGGAAAACGCATATGACTCCGGGCTTGCGGGATAATGAACCTCGAGGGAACGCGGCTTCGCGCCTTGCCCATTTGAAAGCGCCAGGCCTTCTGCTTGCGATTGTCACCGGGGGCTTTATCGTCGGCATGATGGTACCCAGGCTTGTGTTTGACCCGGGTATTGTCACCGAATGGACTTTAAATCTTCTGCTCTTCCTGATCGGGATACAATTCAGACAGTCCCGCATTCCACTTGCTCAGGTTCTCAGATCGCCCGCGCTCCTGCTTCTTCCTGTCGCGACCGCGATAGGAAGCCTTCTGGGCGGACTTCTGCTTGCGCCGCTGTTTTCTCTGCGCGTACCAAGAGCGCTCGCGCTTGCCGGCGGTTATGGGTGGTACAGCCTTTCTGGGGTTCTCATCAGTAATTTGGGTGATCCGGTCCTCGGTTCCTCCGCATTTCTTGCGAACATGATGCGGGAAAGCATAGGCCTTATTCTCATTCCCCTACTTGCGGAATCACGCATGCCTTCGATGGCAATCAGTGTCGCTGGAGCCACGGCGATGGATGTCTCTCTTCCTCTGATTGAACAGTCGCTCGGTCCAGAATCCGTACCGCTCAGCTTCATGTCGGGAGCGCTTCTTTCCCTGCTGGTGCCGCTGCTTGTGCCCTTGTTCATGAACCTGTAGGATCTTCTATACCGAGCTCGCGAAGGCGTTCTTCAATCTTGCGGAGTCGCTCGGTCATCGTTTCGATGCTGCGCGCAAGTTTCCGATGCTCGGCGAGCAATAGATCAACCGGTTCTTCGGATTGGTCCTGGACCGGAATCGCCGCTCGTTTTGCCAAAAGCGGCGTGGCTCCGGCATGAAGGGCTTCGGCGGCTTTCTGTCGAGCGTCTGGATCTTTTAAGGAAGCGACAAGTGTAAGGCCATCCCAGCCTAGTGATGGATCGAGATCGAGGGATCGCGCTTGAATTGCGGTGGATACTGTCTTCCGCGGCAGCCCGAGTACCCGCTCGACATAATCCTCAAAGCGCGCATGATACATCTGACAGAGTTCCTCAGCGCGGACAAGAAGTCGGCCAAGTTCCAAAAGAAGGCTGCCGTTTGCTGCCAGGCAACGTTCTTTGATTTCGGTCGTCAGTTGCTGGAATTCAGGAATGGAATCGAATACGCTACGATAATAGCCCATTGTCTGAGCCTTCTCGAGCAGACTGTGAAAAAGAGACCAGAATTCCTGAGTATGAGGGCGAGGCATCTGAATACCTCCCCGCCGTACGAAAAGCACATGATGGGCATACTCATGGATAGCGGTATAGAGCAGTTGGTTGTCGGAATCAAAATTGCGATTGTGAATCACTATTTCTGAGGTGGCTGGTTTGTAAAGGCCGTTGACTTTCTTATTTGTCTTTCCTGAAAAAACTATTGAGAATGGGGCTGGTGGAGGCTCGATCGCTTCAAGAATCTGGCGGACTCTGTCCTGGTTCATAATAGATGCGCATATTATCCGAAGGGCAGAGACTGCGCAATCTGGTCAATGCAACACCGAGCGCTCCACGAGCCCATGGATGGTGCTGGTTCTTCGGGCGTATCCTGAACTCATCGCCTGAGCGCGCGCTCGATTTCAGGCTTATTGAAACCAACGATCACACGACCATTGACATCGATAACCGGAACACCCATCTGTCCGGATTTTCTTACCATCTCCTCAGCGCGTCGCATGTCGGCAGCGACGTTGTATTCAGTAAATGGAATGCCGTTTTGCCTGAACCAGTCTTTTGCCATGCGGCAATAGCTGCAACTTGGGGTTGTATAAATTGTAACGGACATCAATGTTCCTCCTGGAATGGATTATATAATAAAAATAATATATTAGAAATTTTACGTCAAGGCGCGAAGCGTGATAATGGTTCAGGCAAAGGCCCGCAAAGGAACACGAGAGGCAGCAGAATTATGCGTGAAACTTGAAGCGGTCATGATACAAGCCGCGAATGAGATAGTGTGGACGTACCCAAAATCACAAGACATCGGCTCAATGTCAAAAGGCAGATTTTGCCCCTGCTGCTGTGGATAACACTTCTCCCCGCCGCTGCAACAGGAAATGCCGAGTCACTTCATGGCTGGGTTTATTTGATAGCAGGAACAACCGGTTCGCGTATGGCGTTGCAGTGCGAATTCGAGAGTTTTATTGCGATGCAGGCATCAACACCCCTGCCGCTGGACATAGAGAATCCCATTGATTCCTTGAGGATGACTGGTCGCGTGACAATCGGTTCTTTTAAGGTCGATCTTGGAAAAATCGACATGACTCATGCAGCAGGGTTTGTGCTTTCGAATGAAAAGGGGTCGAGCCATCCCGAAGAGCTTCTTTCTGTCAGGAGCCTTGGACGCGCCTCGGATCCGCTTGGTATTGTGTGCGCAGGCGCGCGCTGGTCTTTCTTTGCGATGAAAGATACATCAGGTCCGATTGCGGGGGTCCAGCTGGTTGCCGCTTCTATGAAACGAATGAATGTACTTATTTCAGCTGGTTTCCTTACGCCGGTACACGCATGGACTGCGATCGCGCTGCGACATGCCGATACCAGGCATGGATGGGAGGCGATATTTCATGCGGCCGCTGAGGATATGCCTGTGTTTTCTTCGGATGGTGCTTCATGGATCGACACAGATGGATTTTCATTCGATCAGCTGATAAAGGGAATAGCTTTTCGTGGCTCTATCTGGACCCGCGGCAAAAAGGGCAGCTTCGAAGCAGCATGTATGGGCGAGACTGGTCATGTGCGTGATCCCCTGGGGCGAGTCTCCTCATCGGATGCCTGCTTATCAGTAAAGCTTCAGCCTGCCGTCTCCTACCCCATGCAGTCCTTGTACGGAACCTTGGTGCTTTCTTCACGTCAGGGAAGCGCGGTGCCCATGAATCGCGCGCTTCCCGCGTGGGGTGTCTTTCCTCATCCCTGGATGCTTCGCTACAGCCTTGATGATTACAAGCTCGAAGCCGGAGGATCATCTTCGTGGTTTTCATTTCCCACAGTGGCTTCGTCAATCCAGCTGAAATCAAAGGGTAGTTTTTCTTGTCACGGCCATAATCGAACGATTTCATTCACGTTCGACTGCGGCTTCCGTCCTCTCGCAGTCAGAGCACCTGCGGCGAGGGTGGGAATTTCTGTCAATTTTTCTATGCGATTCGCAGATCGATGGGTATTGAATCAAGCCCTGCTTCAGGCTTGTGATTCAATCGAGGGAGAGGAGGGGAGCAATTCGGAATCCAATGACGTGGTCACCGAAGAGGCCTTTCCTGCGTGTCAGCCAGATGGAGAACAACCTAGTCAGGATAGAAGAGAATACCAGGTTGCGCTGTATGCAATGTGGAAAGATGCCTTTTTTCGAACACGGGCGACAGTCGATGAGTACGCGCCATACATGCTCCAAGAGCTTTCGGTGGATGCGGGCCTATCATGGAAATCCAGCAGGTTTTCTCTCCACGCAGCTGTCAGGCCTGCGGAAGATCGGTTTTTTGATTCGGGATCCGTGAGCCTGGCGCTTTCTGTTTCGTTCTGACGAGAGCGTCCCCTGAAATAATGGCATCGAGGATCACCCCCCTGTGATGTCCCATAGGTTATAGCCAAAAGAAATTTGCTGCGTTAGTATGTGCAGGGAGGCGTGGAGACGATGGACAACGCGCTCATTGTCGTCGATGTGCAAAACGATTTCTGCCCGGGAGGCGTACTAGCTGTTCCTGGCGGAGATACCATCATTCCTCTCATCAATACCTTGCTTCGTCGATTTCCAGTGAGCATCCTGACACAGGATTGGCATCCGCGTGGACACTGTTCTTTTGCTTCAACCTTCGGTCTGCCTCCCTTTTCGCCTGATACGATTACTGCGTCTGGTGGGATCCTGTGGCCGGATCACTGCGTTGCCGGTACCAGGGGGGCCGATTTCCATCCTGCCCTTGAAAGCTGGCGGGGCCGATTCATCCTCCGCAAGGGAGTGCGTCCCGAACTCGACAGCTATTCAGCTTTTTTTGAAAACGATGGAAAGACATCGACCGGTCTGGCCGGGCTGCTTCACTCACTGAACATTTCACGCATCGTTGTGTGTGGTCTTGCGACGGATTATTGCGTAAAAGCGACCGCGCTCGACGGAAGAAAAGCCGGTTTCGAAGTGACCGTTGCTGAGGATGCGATCCGAGGTATCGACGCGAATCCTGGCGATATCGAACGAGCGATAGAAGCCATGGTGGCAGCCGGCTGCCGTGTGACAACTTCTGCAACTTTGCTCCGCGGTGACTGACAAACTGCAGGCATTCAGGGGATTATTCATGAACAATCTCTATCATTCAGCGCTCTTTACGGATTTCTATGAATTGACAATGGCCCAGGGATACTGGAAACGTCATATGACGATGCCAGTCGTGTTTGATTATTTTTTTAGAAAGCA
This sequence comes from Spirochaetota bacterium, assembly GCA_029265255.1. The sequence goes on along the minus strand of JAJUJQ010000011.1, from coordinate 31,873 downwards.
TCCTTTTTCTGGCGGATATTCCATCTTTGCGGGACTTGGTACCCTGGTTGAATCGCTTCTTGAGTTTTCATTTTCTAATGAAGATATCGACTATCTGTCGAGTCTCGATCTTTTTGAAAAAGGATTTCTTGATTTCCTCAAGAATTTTAGATTTCGGGGAACTGTGTACGCGGCGCGGGAAGGGGAAGTGGTCTTCCCGCAGGAACCGCTGCTTCGAGTCGAAGCCGATCTCATCACAGCTCAGATCGTCGAAGGCCTCGTGCTCAACATTCTCAATTTCCAGAGCCTCATTGCCACAAAAGCGGCCAGAATCTGGAAAGCATCCCGCCAGGGAAGAATCATGGAATTCGGGCTCAGGCGGGCGCAGGGCGCAGACGGAGCGCTGTCCGCAAGCAGAGCCGCGTTCATTGGCGGGGCAGCAGGCACCTCGAATACTCTCGCCGGCAAGGTTTTCGGTATCCCAGTCCTGGGTACCATGGCACATTCATGGATCATGTCCTATCCCAGCGAGCTCGAAGCCTTCGAAGCCTATGCGGACATCTATCCCAGGAATACCGTATTTCTCATCGATACTTATAATTCGCTTGAATCAGGCATTGTAAACGCGATAGAGGCAGGAAGGAAACTGAAGGAGCGTGGCTATTCCTTCGGGGTGCGTCTCGATTCAGGCGATATCGACTACCTTTCTCGAATGATTCGCTCGCGTCTTGATGAGGCGGGCCTTAACGATGTGAAGATCATCGTATCAAATGAACTAAATGAAGAGATCATCGAAAGCCTGGTGGACGATAAAGCCCCGATTGATGTATGGGGTGTCGGCACCAACCTGGTGACAGGAGGAACAGAAGCAGCGTTTGCCGGTGTCTACAAATTATCATGCATCGATCCACAAGGCTCGAGCCGTCCGGTTATGAAGTTCAGCGACAATCCTGAAAAATCGACAAATCCAGGGGTAAAAAATCTGTGGCGTCTCTATGATGAGCATGGCGCGGCCAGACTTGACCTTATTACCTGTGCAAGCGAAGACATCGAGGCGGGGAAGGAATACCTGGTACACCATCCAAGCGCGGACTGGCGGCAATTGAAAATCGTTCCCGGCAAGGTCGAGCCTCTGCTTCGGAAAGTCATGGAGAACGGAGTGCCGACGGAACCATTGCCAGACATCAGGGAGTCACAAGCATACATGAAGGAAAGAATCGTCGCTTTTGATTCGACATATCTGCGTATTCTCAATCCGCACATTTATAAGGTTTCTATAAGCGACACACTGTATCGGCTTAAGGTTTCTCTAATTGACGCATTTCTGGCGCGCAAGCTTTCCTAAGAGGTATTGGAGCGGCACTGACGGGCGCGTATTATTTAGAATGCAAATATTGTGCCAAAAATTGATGATGTCGCTTGAAAACAAAATCATCTACAGTAGTAAAATTTCATTTTACAAAATTCAATTTCACTGTTTATAATACCATCGCGGACTTGATGTCCGTGACAATATGATCCACAAGGAGGCTTCATGAAGGAGCATAATAGGGACAGTTGGGGCACCAAGCTTGGCCTCATACTGGCAATGGCCGGCAATGCGGTCGGCCTCGGAAATTTCTGGCGCTTCCCGTACCAGGCCGCTAAATATGGTGGCGGCGCATTCATGATTCCTTATTTTTTTGCGCTTGTCTTCATAGGCATTCCACTCATGTTCGTTGAGTGGGGGCTTGGAAAGACAGGCGGCATTCATGGACACGGTACATTGGGGCCGATGGTATATCTGCAGGCCAGGGAAAAAGCAAAACCGCGATTGGCTGCTGTTTTCGGGGTACTTGCAGGAGCTATTGCGTTCAGTGTTGTTGTCCTAGTCAATTCCTATTACAACCAGATCATCGGCTGGACCCTCGGTTATTCGTGGCTCTCGATTACCGGTGGCTATCGTGATCCGGCAGTAAAGACCGTCGATGTCTTCCTGAATTATATCGGCAGTCCGATTAACCTCGTATTCTGGATTATTTCTCTGGCAGCGCTCGCATTCGCCGTAATGAAAGGCATCCAGAAAGGAATCGAAGCATGGGCAAAGATTATGATGCCCCTCATATACATATTCGGTTTCATTCTGATCGGACGAACACTTACCCTGGGAACCCCGGTCAATCCCGACTGGTCACCGATTAAAGGTCTCGAATACATTTGGAACCCGCGCTGGCAGGATCTCAACTGGGCATCAGCGCTTGCGGCAGCGGGTCAGATCTTTTTCACGCTTTCTCTCGGTATGGGTATCATCGCGAACTACGCGTCCTATCTGAAGCGTGATGACGACATTGTTGTTTCGGGATTCACGACGGTCGCGTTGAATGAATTTGCGGAAGTAATTCTCGGTGGAACTATCGCTATTCCCATTGCCTATACCTTCCTAGGGCAGGAAGGCATCGGCGCGGGAGTCGGTCTTTCCTTCATCTCTCTTCCGAACATCTTTAGAACCATGGCAGGCGGGCAGTTATTCGGCGCTTTCTGGTTCCTCCTCCTGTTCTTCGCGGGGTTTACCAGCTCGATTGCCATGTTCAACTATCTTACTTCTCTGTTGGAAGAGGATATGGGGATCAATCGTGCCAAAGGATCATGGATAGTGTTCGGGCTTTATATTCTCGTTGGGCTTCCAGTTGGTATCGAACCGATTCTAATCCGGGGTTCTACCGCTTATCTCGACTCGGTCGACTTCTGGGTCGGCAATATCTTCCTTATTGTGCTTGGTCTTATCGAGATCATCGTTACGGGATTCCTCTATGGCCAGAAAGGGCTCGATCAGATCAACCATGGATCGTACTGGAAGCTTCCAAAATGGTTCTATCGCATTTTAATCCAGTTCCTCACGCCTCTTGCGATTCTGGTTTTCCTCATTGGCTTTGCGTCGCAGCAAAAGTTCGATATGCTCGTCTCGAGTCCCTGGGCGATTGCTGGACAGATTGTGGTCGCCGTGGTGCTTCTGGTGGGTGTTCTGATTTCGAGAAAGGCGCTCAATGATAAATATGGGAAGGAACTCAGCCAGAATCGCATCCTGGGCGCAAAGGAGTGAAAAATGAATGCGAATGCATTGGTATTCATGATCATTGTGTGGGGGCTCATCATTGCGGGATCAGCGATCGGCCTCGCGGAGCTTTTAAAAAAGAAGGACTGAAGGAAAGCGGCGTCGGCAGAGTCCGTCCGGAAGGGCGGGCCTGCCGCATTCCTTTATTGGGAAAGATATTGGAGTGATGATGAATACGATGGTTGGTCTTCTTGATCAGGCACGGAAAAGAGCTGAAAGGGAATTTTCCGCTTCGCGCCGGTTCGACCGCTTCATAAAGCGTCTGGCAGAGCTGAGATCCAGATATGAGCAATTAGGAGATACCACAGAGAGCGAGGAGGTGTACGCCTCTCTCGAAGAACGTACGCGAAGAATTCTAAGCGCCGCGCGTTTTGGAGAAGTCGAGCTCGATGCGGTGCTTCGGCATGCCGCGGCGGCATGGTACGACCTCGCGGAGAGACGTACTCCTTTCAGGATGTATGCCGTCTCGTTTTTCGTCGCGACTATCGGATTCTTTTTGTTGGCGCCACAATTCTTCCCGCCACTCTTTGCGCTTCTGTTCGTGGTTCCAGTCTTCATTGGGCTGAAAGGATTAAAAGCGCGAACGCTCAACGGGTTTACCCTGACTGCCATGGTGTATCCTGTCTCACTGCTCGCCGCGACGACCGCCGCACGCAGTTATTTTTCTGCAATATTCGGAGATTTGGCTGCTTTTGTATCCAGGATGGCGCAAAGCTACCATATTTCGACAGGTACCGCAGAGGTGTTCGTGTTTGTCTTCGCAAGCTTGTCAGTGGTGACGGGGATTGCGGCGATAGCGGGAGCCATCGTTGGGTTCCTGCACCGGGACATGTTCGTCTAGAAATTTCTATTTCTTGTTGATAGGAAATCCATCAAGTCTGCCGTTCCGGTGTTTTCAGCACGAGACGTGGTGATCGTGTCGCAGCCCGTTCCTCAAGTATGTCCAGCAAGCGCTCCGCATTGTCTTCCCAGATCAGGTCCTCAAATATTTCCCGTTTGACAAATCCTTCCTTGACCATATGTTCCAGAAGCACTTTTAGATGCGCATAGAAACCGTCGACATCCAGAATACCTACCGGCTTGTGATGATAGCCGATGTAGCGCCAGCTCCATACCTCGAAAAGCTCTTCCATCGTCCCGATCCCGCCGGGAAGGGCAATAAAGGCATCGGCCTTCTCCTGCATGAGCGCCTTGCGTTCATGCATGTCCCGCACCACTAAAAGCTCGGTCAATTCTGGTTGATCCACCATGGCAAAGAGCCGCTCGGGGATAATGCCGATGACCGTTCCGCCAGCGCTCATGGCAGACTCGGCAAGTACTCCCATGAGGCCGATATTGCCTCCTCCGTAGACCAAGGAGAAGCCACGTTTCGCGATGGCCAGACCCAGTGAAGACGCTGCCGCGGCATAATGGGGATTCTCACCGTACATTGAACCACAGAACACGCATATCCGGGTCATAAATCGTTCCTTGTCATTGCGATATTCTGCTCGAATGCCTGCGGATGAAAAGTGGAGGTGGGGGGAATTGAACCCCCGTCCCCGGGCGCGCAATGCACGCATCTACAGGTTTAGCCATTCATTGGTTTGTCGGGAGCTGGCGTGCGGAATGGCACGCATCCAGCTCCGTATTCCAGATCGTGTCCCGAAGACGCTCTGGACCGCGCCTTCGGCAAGCCCCCGAATGTCACAGACATCCATGGCGTCGGAGACATCCCGCCATGGTGTCCGTCGCCCGCTACCTACGCAGCGAGAGCGAGAGCGCCGTTGTTGTTGGCACTTGAAAGGGTTGCCACTTTAAGGAGGGTAGCCACTCCACCTGCAACGCACACCACGGTCCGCACGGGTCGAAGCCTGTGCACCCCCGCGCTGTGATAGAAGGAAAGGTAAGGAATATCGGAGGAAAAATCAATAGGAGATGCACCAAAGGCTGGAATTTGAATCGACGGTGTTGCCGATGGTCCTTCAGCAAGTCACTATGTGGTCTCGTCAGGTATGGCTTCGTCGATTACGCCCCCGCCCAGCACACGGCCATCCTCATTATAGAGTACTGCCGATTGCCCGGGTGCTACCGCACGCTGCGGAACATCGAACCGGATTTCCGCGTGTCCATTCGTCTGGACAAAGGCCACAGCGGCTGCCGGTTTGTGATTCTGACGTATTTTTACGTTGCAGTGTATCATCGTGTTCATGTCTTTTGGATTCTGCAGCCGGAAGTGCTGCGAAATCAGCCCCGCTGAGAATAGCCCCTTGCCGGGCCCTACAATCACCCGGTTATTGCGGGCATCGAGCGCAAGCACATACAGTGCTTCGGTTCCTATGGAGATGCCAAGCCCTCGTCGCTGGCCGATGGTATAGTAGGGAAGCCCACGGTGTCGTCCCAAGACATTACCTCTCGCGTCAACAATGTCACCTGGTTCCGGAACCATATGTTCAAAAAGCGGCGCGTAATCACCTCCAGCAACGAAATCCTGACTTTCTGGTTTTTCGGCAACCGCGAGATTCCATGAGCGCGCAGCCATTCGAACTTCTTCCTTAGTCATATTTCCTAGAGGGAACATAATCTTTTCCAGTCGCGAGGAATCAAGTCCGTACAGAAAATAGCTCTGATCCTTCGAAACGTCCCTGGCGATTTTGAGGTAGGTGATATCACCTTCTTCCACCTTGCGGACATAGTGGCCTGTGGCGAAATAATCGAAATCAAGTCCCGAAGCTCGTGCCCGTTCCACAAGAAAGCCAAACTTGAGTTCACGGTTGCAGATAATGCATGGGTTTGGGGTCCGTCCTACAAGATATTCGCGTCTGAAGTATTCTACGACAAATTGCTCGTATTCCTCGGATAGATCGATGACATGATACGGGATGCCGATATCATCGCAAAGCGCTGTACAGGCTGCGATATCTTCTTCCTCGCCGGGGCCGAAACACGCGTGCTTGAGGCCTTCCTGGATTTTATAGGCCCCTTTCCATATCTTCATGGTCAGCCCGATAACGGTATATCCCTGCTCTTTTAAAAGACAGGCAGCGAGCGAGGAGTCCACGCCTCCTGACAAACCCACAGCAACAATTCGATTCGATTCCATAGGAAGAGTAATGTACTGAAAACAGGAGGCTTAATCCAGCATTCTGCCTTAACGGGGATGTCTGCCAATACCTGTCCGGCTCAATACGGATACCGCATTGCTTCGATGGCTGCAAATCGATAAAGTATGCGGCATGCAGGATGTATTCATCGGATTCACTTCCATTACGTGGAAAATGCTTGTCATGTACGGGATTGGTGGCCTTCTCATCTGGCTTGCCATTAAAAAGAATTATGAACCGATGCTGCTCATGCCGATCGGGTTCGGATCGATTCTGGTTAATCTGCCACTCTCGATCGCGTGGGAGCACGAAGGTGTGCCTGGATTTCTCAAGGTGCTTTACGATGCAGGCATTGCCAACGAGCTGTTTCCGATTCTCATCTTTATTGCGGTGGGAGCGATGATCGATTTCGGGCCGCTCTTCCGCAACCCTCTCATGATGTTTTTCGGTGCTGCAGCGCAGTTTGGCATATTTGCCACGATGATCCTGGCGACCATTCTGGGCTTCGATCTCAAGACCGCGGCGTCGATCGGCATCATCGGCGCTGCCGACGGTCCGACCGCGATCTATGTTGCCAGCAAATTTGCGAAGAACTATCTGGGACCGATATCGGTCGCGGCCTATTCCTATATGTCGTTAGTCCCCCTCATTCAGCCGCCGGTTATCCGGGCGCTCACCACGCGGGAAGAACGCAGGATCCACATGACACTTCACGAACGGCCGGTACCTCAATGGCTCCTTATATTCTTCCCTATTGCGGTCACGATGATCGCCGGGATCGTGGCACCGATTTCCGTACCGCTGGTCGGGTCACTTATGTTCGGCAATCTCATAAGAGTCTGTGGCGTCGTAGAGCGGCTTTCGCAGATCGCTCAGAATGAACTTGCGTACCTTGTCACGCTGCTTCTTGGAATCACGATTGGAGGCAGCATGGCTGCGGACAAATTTCTCAATGTCCATACTCTGCTGATACTTGGCATGGGACTTGCGGCATTCATATTCGATACGGCAGGCGGTGTGCTGTTCGCGAAGCTGGTCAATATCTTTCTGCCAAAAGGAAAGAAGATCAATCCAATGATTGGAGCATGTGGCATTTCGGCATTTCCCATGTCTGCGCGAGTCATTCAGAAAATGGCAAATGACGAGGAGCGGGGGAATATCATACTCATGCAAGCGATCGGTGCGAACGTAGCCGGGCAGCTGGGATCGATCATCGCGGGCGGGCTGGTACTGGCTCTGGTTCCACTTCTGTCACGCTGAGAATGAGGAGCAGATATGTCGGAATTTATTGCGATATTGAGAGATGCGAGCCCTACGGTTCAGGCGCTCGCGGTGTCTGCGGGAGGGCTTATTGGGGTGTTTCTGACGCTGACAGTCTTTTTTGGCCTCATCTGGGCTGCTGATCGCTGGGGCACTCGTGAGCCTCCGCGACAGACGAAATCATAAGTAAGCAGGGATCGACGCAACAACGAGGCGCGGCGCTCGCCACGATGCTGCGCTGATGCAGCCGCGCGGTGTTCGCGAATGATTCGAGCCCGATTCAGGCCTCCAGAACCCGGCGCGCGAGCTCTCTTCCCTGTGCCCGAAGTCGCTCCGCGGTTTCCTCATCTGGGGCGCCAGCCCATTCCACCGGTTCGAGCGAATCCCATTTCAAGGGAGCGATGCGGGCATCATATTCTTTCTTCGCGCCGCCTATCCATCCAAAGGATCCGATGCGCAAGGCTTTTCGATACCAGACATGTTTGCGCTCGAAAATATCCAGCACATAGGCCATGGGTGGGAACATGCGGTACTCATAGGTCGGCATCGCGATGACGATACCTTCGCTCTTGTACGCATCAGAAAGCACCCAAGACACATCTTCATTGGGGATGCGGTGGATGGTACACGGAACGCCCATTTCCTCGATACCTTCAAGAACGTACTGCAATCCTGCTTCGGTATTCCCATACATCGAGCCCCAAATCACCGCAATTTCTTTCTCGCGGGGACCTTCGAGATACTGCGCGTAGCGGAGGTAGCGTTCAAGAATGATTGAGGGTTGGCTGCGCCAGATGATACCGTGGCTGGGCGCGACTACTTTGATATCGAGGTCTTTGAGCTTTTCGATCGCGCGTTTGACAAAGAGACTGAAACTGGCGACGATATTCGCATAGTATCGGAGAGATTCGGATTCGAAAAATTCATGTTCTTCGGCAGTAAACTCGTCGTCGAACACCCTGTCGCCAAGCGCTCCAAAACTGCCGAATCCGTCACAAGAGAACAGCACGCCACCGTCCTCCGCCCACGTCATCATGGTCTCTGGCCAATGAACGTTGGGTGTTTCGAAGAATCGAAGAACCTGTCCATCTCCAAGATCGAGGGTGTCACCATTTTTGACCGCCTTCACACGCTCGTATTCGAAATAGAAACTATTGACAAGTTCGATACCCTTGGAGGTCGAGATGATGACCGCCTTGGTGTTAATATCGAGAAATTCTCGCAGCCATCCGGTGTGGTCGGGTTCCAGATGATTGAGGATGAGGTAGTCGATGTCGCCAAGGCTGACACCTGCTCCCGCAAGCTGTCCGGCCAGCTCTCCTGGAGCTCCGACCCAGTCACGCACCAGGTCGATGAGCGCGATTTTATCGCCTTTGACGAGATAGGAATTGAGCGACACGCCATATGGAATGGGCCAGATTCCTTCAAAGAGGTCTTCGGTCCTAACGTCCGCGTGAATGGCGAAGATACGTGGGGTAATCGCATGGATTTTCATGGCGTTTCCTTTCTATCGCATCGGGCGCCGATCGCCTGCTACTGCCGGTGCATACGGCATCCCGCGCGGTAATCAACATACCACATGTTCCTACTATACCAAAGGCGGCCCCGGCAAGCCACCCATCCCTAGAAATTGCCTGTTCCCGCTGAGAGCGACACGCTGAGAACCACAGGGTTGTCTGGCATCAAAACACCATATTCGGTATCCTGACCGCCGAAGAAAAAGCGTGCCGAACCGGTCAGTTTCAGTCTGTCGGAAAATTTCCAGCTGACACTTGGTTGCACGAGACCTGAAACATCGGAAAGGTTGACAAGTCCGATGGTCGAGGCTGAAAGCGCGCTGCCGCCGATCTCAGAATATGAAAAGCTGACCGCAGCGTAATGCAGGCCGGATCCATACGCATAGAGCTTGCTGAGCCCGGTCAATATCGACTTGGTGGCATCGGGAAGCGGCAGAGAGAGCAGGGTGTTGAGGGTCGTGATAGCGCTGTTCCGTTCGCTTTCGGAATACCCTTCGCCATTATAATAATATTGGCCTATGATGGTGAGGTTGCTGTTCTGATCATTATAAAGAAAGCCCGCGGTTGCGGAAGGGTAGAAAGTGGGGCGATGATCCGATGGTCCCGATGCGGAGTAATACGGCGCGCTAGCAGAAAAGGAATAGAAGGTTTTTGGGCTTCCTCGAGAAATGACGCCTTCAGCAAAGACATCAAATTTTCCGAGGGGGCCAGTGAGGGTGAGTGCAGCCCGTTCTGCCGTGTCGTGACGATAGTAGCTGCTTATGCCGAGCTCATACCGTCCTAGCACGAACTCAACCTTGGCGGCAAGCGCGGTCGTTGAGAAGTCGGGGTCTGAAGTATCAAAGATAGCATAGAGAGTTGCGGTATTCTGACTCTTGCCGAAAGGCAGGAGTATTCGGAACTGCAATGGGCCTTCACGTTGTGCTGTCGGATCGTAAAGATCGATCTGCTGGAGGTTGATAATATCGGCAGGGCTGAAGAAATAGCCTACACCCCATTTTACGGTTGCCTTTCCGAATCGAAGGTAGGCCTTGTTCCCAAGTTGAAAATCGGAAAACAATTCGAAAATACGTATATCGGCAACAGGTATCGAGACCTGAGAGGTCGTGAGCGCGCCGCCTGTCAGAGTTGCCTGCGAAAGGGCACGGTATGTGCTGAAAAATGGCCATGCGGTCTTGAACGATCCATGGACTCTAAATTCCTCGTCTGGGCGTGCGTCGACGTAGAGAAAGCCCTTCAATACAGGAGTCAGAGCCTGGGAATCGGGAGCGAAGAGATCGAAGCCAGCGCTCCATGGCTTGTTCCAGGTTCCTGAGATATCGACGGAGCCTGTCATGCTGCCTCCGATGCGCACCGCCTCGGTTTTCAGAAGCCCTTGTAATGGATTTTCGTTCTGGCCAGAAGGGACCTCCGGCGCCACAACTTCCTCGCCAAAAAGCGCGTCGAGATCGGAGCCTCCTTCCTGCGCAGAAATGACAGGAGCCGTCATGATCAATAATAGGGCAAATCCGAAAAGCGTGATAACCCGCTTCATCATATCTGCCTCCTTATCTGCTCACCTGTTCGAGAAATGCCTTGGTGAATACCTTGTCGGGCAGTGGTGCGATGGACTGCTCCGTCATCGTGATCTGGCTCTTCTCTCCCTTATTGATTTCATCCAGAATGAGTATCTGAGAAGGCAGAAGCTTTCCGTCTAGCTCGACATATTTCGGATAGGCGGTGGTGCGCATGAGCCTTCCGTTTACCGAATAATCCTCACGCTTGAGCAGCATGGTCCTATCTCTGCGGATGTGCAGCACAACCCGTTCATAGGCGACCTCGTTCGTCTTTGCTTTCATGTCCAGAATCCAGACAGGAAACTTCCCCAGCGTCCCCTCGGTCATACTGGTTACCGTGTAGTCTTCGGCAAAAGAACTTAGCGTAAAATCGCTGTTTTTCGCTTTGGTGTTCTGCAGATTCTCCTTGACCGACGAATGAGAAAACTTGCGGCTCGTTGGATCATAGAACCAAACATTGTCATCTTCCCGCAGGTAGCCCTGGCCTTTGTTGACCTCGGGCAGAAGGATGAGGATGAGGAATTGCTTCTTGGTGTCGCGCCTGAATATGCGCGCCTGCGTGACACTGTCCTTTTCGCCGGGCTTCTGAGTGACGATGGTAAATACCGCGGAGAAATCCTTCCCTGAAAAATCGGACAACCGATCAAGTTCATTCAGGAGCGCCAACGGATCGGGCTTTGCTTGCGCAGCGACGGGCAGAGTTCCTGCTGTTCCAAAGGCAAGCAGAGCCAGGATAAATATGACGCGCTTGCTAATATTCGATATCATGAAAAAGCTCCTTGTCATGGTGTTTGTTATCTATTTCACGGTTCTGAGCGCGTCCGCTGGCCGCATTTTTGAAGCCGCGGAAGCGGGGGCATAGACCGCCGCAAGTGTAAGAAGCGCAATGATGAGTATGTTCGCGGCTGCCCTTAGCGGCGGTAGAAAGAACGACAGATGCCCCTGTTTCAGAATGAGAAAGACCGGCGATTGCGAATCGAACCGGATAAAACTCAGAACGCTCATGAAGACCAGCGCCAGGATGATGCCGGCAATAGCGCCCGCAAAGGCGAGAAACAGCGCTTCATAGAGGAACATGGCTCGTATTTCGTTACGTTGGACACCAATGGCGCGCATGGTCCCGATCTCTCGTATGCGCTCGTACATAGCCATCCGGAATGTGTTCGATATACCGATCATCACAATGGCAAAGAGGATAATGAGAATGGCGACACTCGCGGTATCGAGCGCTACTACAATCTGACGCGCCTGCGATAGGACATCGTCGATAGTGTAGACGCGATATTTAGTACCGGTCCATTTTTCGGCATTCTGTTCTCTGATCATCTGCTGGAATGGCGTAGCCGAAGCGGATTCCTGGGAAGATGCAGCACGATCGAATACCGGTATTCCGAGGCCTTTCATCGATGTGTGGAGCGAGGCAGCGACCTGTCCCGATCGGCCAAGCCTGTCAAGCATGATACCCAGCGACATGTATTCACCAGGGCTGAGGCCGATAAGGCTGTTAAGGTACTCGAGCTGCACATAGGTCATTATCGAACCTATGAACGAGGAATCGATCGTGATAGCGGCGACCCTGAATTCTCCCACATTATTTTGTCCTGTTATGGTCTGGAGTTGGGCCACCACCTTGTCTCCAGGCAGTACCTTGAGCTTGTTCGCTACACTCTGCGATATGATGAGGGCATCGGGCTGCGTGGCCGCGTCCCAGCTGCCCTTGACCAGCGCAAGCCGCTCTCTCAACATGGAAGAATGCCTAAGGTCAATTCCCGTCAGGTTCTGACGGATGCTCTTGCCTTCGAATATGATCGTGGCGCTAGCCTGGCTTGTCTTCGCGAGGCTTGACCACGTCTGTCCGGAATCTTTTAGCGCGTTCATGATGATGGAATCGTCACGAATCACCGATATCCGCTTGCCGGAGGCGGTGTATTCAGACCCGCTCACAAAAACATGGCCTCCCATCAGATAAGCAAAATTCTCTGAGACATTCTGAATGAAGGATCCCGCAAACCCGTTGATGAGAGTGACGATCATGATGCCGAAAGCAATAGCTCCTGCGAGCAGGACCGTCCTCTTTTTCTGGCGCAGGAGATTTCGGGCAGCGATTTGTGGCAATACCAGATTCATAGCGTACTCCTATTCTTCCTGCATCGCCCTTACAGGCTGAATTCGCAGTGCGACGGACACGGGATACAAATGGGCTAGAAATCCGACACCAACCATTGCGAGTATCGCAAAGATGATGCTCTCAGGTCTTACGATCGGATTCATGAAACGACCGCCAAAAAGAACGAGAAAGAATTGGTTGGTTGCCTCAATGCGCAGTGCGCGCAGCAACGCGGCAAGCACGATTCCTAAGACTGACCCAACTGCTGCGGATACAAGCGACAGGGTAAGCGCTTCCGCGGCAAAGAGTCCGCGGATAAACCCCTTCCCTGCCCCGATTGCGCGCATGGTGCCGATTTCTGAGGTCCGCTCGATGACCGAGATGACGAAGGTATTCATGATGATGATGACAGCGACAATCGAGAGGATAATGATCGCCGCTGCGAAGACGATCCGCACGACATCGACGGACTGACCGTAGGGGCCGGCTGCCTTCTGCCAGTTCCCGGCGGCAACTGCCAATCCTTGGCGTGCAAACTCTGCATTCAGGGCCGCAATGGTTTTGGATGCGTTGCGCGGCGAATCGGTCTTGGCGACGATGAACTGCCAGGCTCCCTCGTCGGCTTTCAGCACATCTGGTTGCGCTGATGTAGAAATCGTTTCCGCAATGGCGTTTACATCGATGACGCTCGATGAACCCTGCTGAACAACCACATCTTCCTCAAAAAGAGAATCCGCGTCATCCGTGGCTAGCATCTGAGTCTCTTCCGGCTTGAGATTGATTGTCTCATTGGCTCCGACGGTCATGCCTGACATGACCCGCAGGGATTCGATATCGATGTATGCCATCTGGTCTGGGGCGGTCCCTTGTTCCTTGAGCCTGTAGATGCCGACGATCGGCAGTTCGCGTAGCCGCATGCCGAAGGAGGAAAACCCTTGGATGAGAATACGATCCCCTATCGCAAGCGGACGCCCCAGCCATTCTGAAAAGTCGCGCAGCTGCTTTTCGCTGATCATAATGCCCTGGGTACCCGGTTTGATGCGTTCCCCATTGATGACTTCTACCTGGCTGAAAAGATTCCAGTAGGAAGCGGCATCGATACCGAATAGAAAGAGAAAACGATCCTGCGGTTTAACAGTGCTCTTGCGTTCACGGGAAGGAGGGCTCGCTTCATCTCGGACAATAGCACCGAATCCGGTAGCAAGAGATGAAAGCCCAGAAACATGCGGCATGGATCTGATTATTTCCAGTACTTTTGGATAATCCGGAATGGTCGGGGTCGCCGCGAGACCGCCGGGCGACGTGACACCGAAAAGCGATACAGGACCTTCTGTAGAGATGCCCGAGATAAATACATCGCCAGTATACACATCGGAAAAGGTTGCGCGGATGCCTGTTTCTGACGCATTGATAAAGGCAATACCGACAACTAGAATCATAGCCCCCAGCGCGAGGAGTGTTCCTACGATGAGGCTTTTTGAGGCATGTTCCCGAATGTTTCGGAACGCCATGCGGAAAATGACCGGCATGCTCATTCCTCCACGGGCGCGCCGCTGGTGTCTTCGCCAGAACGTCGGTTTTCGATGACCAGACCGTCCCTCAGCCGGATGATGTGGTCCGCGATACTCACGATCTTGGCATCATGAGTGGAGAAGATGAAGGTTGTTTGAATTTCGCGGTTGATCTTCTTCATGAGATCGATGATCTGTTCGCCGGTTGCCGAGTCCAGGTTGGCGGTCGGTTCATCAGCCAGGACAATAGAAGGTTTGGTCACTAGAGCCCGCGCGATGGCAACACGTTGCCGTTGGCCGCCAGAAAGCTCGTTCGGCTTATGCGCTCTCCAGTCCCCCAGTCCCACTTCGCCGATAAGAAAGTCGATCCAGTCTTTCCATTCGTTGCGAGGGACCCTGGTCTTCCCGAGAAGGAGTGGGAATTCAATGTTTTCCCACACATTAAGGACGGGGATGAGGTTGAAGGATTGAAAGATAAAGCCGAGTACTTCATGACGGAATCTGGTGAGCTCGCGATCCGTAAGGCCGGAAGTCGAGCGGCCCTCGATGATCACTTCTCCTGCGGTGGGAACATCGATCAGGCCGATCATGTTGAGGATCGTGGTCTTGCCTGAGCCCGAGGGCCCCGCGATGGATACAAAATCACCTCGTTCTATCGAAAACGATACTCCCTTGACAGCTGGCACCGTGATTTTGCCGAGCAGATATTCCTTTTTGACATCTCGCACTTCGATGATAGGCATGAAACCGCTCCTCTGCGTCGCAGCATTCTCTTTGCTGTAGAAAATACCGCCTTGTGCGGGCAAGGGGCAAGCGCAGAGATGCGATTTGGAATGCGCTATATCATTTCGGGTTCAGTCTGCCCGCGTGGACCCGCGTCGTGCTGGTGTATCTCTTCCTTGATAACTTCTGCAAGCCTGCGGATACCTTCCTCGATTTGTTCCATGCTCGAGTATGAAAAATTGATGCGCATGGCGTTGGTCTCGGGATTGTCAAAATAGAAGGCACTTCCCACGACGTAGGCGACTTTCTTTTCGATCGCTTTGTAAAACATCTTGTCCGTATCGATAAAGTGGGGCAGTGAAATCCACAGGAATAGCCCTCCCTCGGGTTTTGTCCAAGAGAGGTCAAAACGTTTGGGCATGTACTGCTCGAGCTTTTCCATCATGAAATTGCGCTTTTCGCGGTAGATGCCACAGGTACGTTTGATTGTTGCCCGCAGGCAGCCCATGCTCATGTACTCAGCGATCATCTTCTGCGTGAGCACGCTGGTGCACAGATCCATTGCCTGCTTGGCGATAACCAGCTTCTGAATAACCTCGGGATGCGCGATAATCCATCCAATGCGCGTTCCAGGCGCGAGAATTTTTGAAAAAGTCTTGAGATTGATGACAATTCCACGGTTTTCGCCTTTCTGGTCGAGCTCGTAAATGGACGGGACCGGATCGCCGATGAATCTGATTTCACGATAGGGGGAGTCTTCTACAATAAATAAGTGCTGCTGGTATGCGAATTCAAGGAGGGCGCGACGCTTCTCGAGGCTCCAGCAGATTCCGGAGGGATTCTGGAAATCGGGGATGACATAGATATATTTAATTCGATGGCCGTTGTCACGCGCATGTCGATAAATGCGCTCAAGCTCCACCATGTCGAACCCGTCACAGGCTGAACTGAAGGGAATACCGAGAACTTTGCCCTGATATGACTGAATAGCCTGAAGCGCGCCGACATAGGTCGGTCTGCCTGCAATGACGAAATCTCCTGGATTCAGGAAAAGCTTTGGGAGCATGTCCAGCGCTTGCTGGCTTGCTGAGGTTATGAGGAGGTTGTCTGCCTTGATATCGATGCCGTTTTCCTTTTCATACGCGATAAGCTGTTCCTTCAGGTCGTTATCGCCTTCTGTCGTTCCATACTGCAGGATCTTATCTCCGTATTTGCGGAAGACGCGGTCAGAAGCTGTTCTCAGATCCTCTACAGGGAAGGTTTCCGGAGCGGGAAGCCCTCCGGCAAATGATATGATATCCGGCTGGTTGGTCAGCTTGAGAAGCTCACGGATAACCGACTTTTTCATATTGGCGGCATTGGTCGAAAGGAATTCGGAGATTTCCAGCATCGCGCATCCCTCCATGCGTTATAGTCTCTGCGCATATCGTAACCCGGTTTTCGGGTTCCGTAAATACAAAATTTCAAAATTTCGTTAAAGCATTTTGAAATTTGAAACCGATAGCCTCCTCTTGCCTGGTTTTGTGAGGTAGTATAGTCTGGAACAATATCGACCACAAGCATAAATGGAAAAGAGGCTCTCATCCATGCCATTGAACTGTGGAATCGTCGGGCTGCCGAATGTAGGCAAATCGACCATATTTTCCGCGCTGACGCGAGCAAAGGCCGAGGTGGCCAACTATCCGTTCTGCACTATCGATCCGAATGTTGGAATCGTACCCCTGCCTGATTCTCGCCTGGACCATCTCTGCGAGATATTCAAACCCCGCCGAAGAGTACCGGCGGTCGTGGAATTTGTCGACATCGCGGGTCTGGTTCGCGGCGCATCGAAAGGAGAAGGGCTCGGCAACCAGTTTCTATCACACATACGGGAAGTGGGGATGGTTGCCCACGTGGTGCGTTGCTTTGATGATCCTGATGTCGTCCACGTGGCCGGGCGGATCGATCCGGCAGACGATATCGCAGTGATCCACACGGAACTCGCTCTTGCTGACCTCGAAAGCGTAGATCGCCGCCTTGACAAGCTTTCGCGACAGACTAAGGTTCAGGATCCTATTCAAAGAAAAGACAGCGAAAAAGAGATTGCAGTGCTGAAGAAGCTGCGAACATCGCTGGAAGAGGGCATGCCGGCGTTTACCGTATCGCTGGAACCAGAAGAAGAGGAATTAGCTCGTCGCAGCTTCCTCATCACCATGAAAAAGGAACTCTTTGTCTGCAATGTCGATGAATCCGGTGTTCATGGGAATGCCTACGTCGATGCCGTACGAGAAATCGCCCGCACACAGGGGTCTGAAGCGGTAGTCATCTGCGGCAAGTTCGAGGCGGAGCTTTCGGAAATCGATGACCCCAGCGAGCGCGCTGAATTTCTTAAGGAAATCGGGTTGGAAGAGCCAGGGCTGAATACGCTTGCTCATGCGGCGTATCGGCTCCTAGGGCTGCGGACGTTCTTCACCGCGGGAGAAGACGAATGCCGCGCATGGACCATACGGGCAGGAGACAAGGCACCTCAGGCCGCGGGAGTTATTCATACGGATTTTGAGAAAGGCTTCATACGGGCTGAAGTTTACCATTATGAAGACCTCGTTGCCCTGGGTAGTGAGGCAGCAGTCCGAGCAGCAGGCAAAATGCGGCAGGAAGGCCGTGAGTATGTCGTGCAGGATGGCGACATCATGTTCTTCAAGTTCAATGTCTGACCCAGAAGGAATCGAAACGGGATTCGCACCCGCAGGTGCCGTTGGTGTCTCATGCTTCACGGAATCCTATAACTCCGCGAAGCTTCTTATACTGGGTTCCTTCCCCTCACTCCAGTCGCAGGCAAAAGGCCAATACTATGGCCACGAACGCAACCACTTCTGGCGTCTAGTCTGCGAATTCGCAGGTATTATACCCCCGCCAGCAGAATATGATCATCGTCTGAACATCGCGGCGGATTTTGGCATCGTCATTTGGGATATGATCGCCTCCTGCAGACGCAGGAGCAGCGCAGATGATGCTTTGGAAATTGTATCCCTGAATGATATCGAATCATTACTGGCGCGTTATCCATTGGTATCGCGCATAGGACTCAACGGCACGCTGGCGTCGAGGCTTTTTCTTAACGCCATCGTATGCAAGCCAGCGTCGCTCCTTCCGCAGGCAGGTAGCATGATTGTAGAAGAACTGGCTGGGCGGCGATGCGAGATCTTCAGGCTTCCATCAACCAGCCCCGTTCCTTCTTCTCGATTTCGCACATACGAAGATCGCAGGGACCTCTGGTTTCAATTTCTTGCGGTACGGTGAAGGCAGGATTCATGAATCAGGGGAAGATGCTACACATCTGTATGGCACTACTTGCCTGGCTGTACCTCAAGACGATATCCTGAATAAAACATGGACAAGCTTATTATCAAAGGCGCGCGTCAGCACAATCTCAAGAATATCGATCTCGAGCTTCCCCGCAACCGGCTCATTGTTATTTCGGGCCTGTCTGGATCAGGTAAGAGCTCGCTTGCCTTTGATACGATTTTTGCGGAAGGACAGCGGCGCTATGTGGAATCGCTGTCCTCGTACGCGCGCATGTTTCTTGGACGCATGGACAAGCCGGATGTCGACTACATCGAAGGGTTGTCGCCGGCCATTTCCATTGAACAGAAAACGACAGCGAGAAATCCGCGCTCGACTGTAGGTACGGTGACGGAGATCTATGACTATCTTAGACTCCTGTTTGCGCGGATCGGCATTCCGCACTGTCCTTCCTGCGGCCGCGAAATCCGTGAACAGAGTATCGACCAAATACTCGATGTCATCATGTCTTGGCCTGAAGGAGCAAAATTGCAGATACTCGCGCCGGTCGTCAAGGCGCAAAAAGGCGAACACCGCAAGATTATGGAAGATGCGCTCAAGCAGGGGTTTCTGCGAGCCAGAATAGACGGGGAGATAGTCGATCTGGAATCGCCCCCCGAGCTTGAGAAGCAGAAGAAACATACCATTGAGGTGATCGTTGACAGGATTCGCCTGTCCCGCGATAGCCGCAAGCGCCTTTCGGAAGCGGTTGAAACCGCTCTTTCGGTCGCGGATGGCGTGGTGACTGTGATCAGGGAAGTTGAAAGCGCAATCTCCGAGGAATTTTTCAGTCAGAAAGGCGCCTGTCCCGTGTGCGGGATATCGCTTCCAGAGATGGAGCCCAGGCTTTTTTCGTTCAACGCGCCACAGGGAGCGTGCCCAGCTTGCACAGGGCTCGGCATCAACCTTGAGTTTGATCCAGATCTGATTATCCCGGATAAGAGCCTTTCATTCAACGAAGGCGGTTGCGCTCCCTACAACCCCACTGCCGCATGGAATCGCTCACGGTTTGAGGCGCTAGCAAAACATTTCGGATTCAGCCTCGATACACCATTCGGTTCACTTCCGGGGCCGGTCATGAACGCGATTCTGTACGGCACTGATGAAGAAGTGCATGTGCGCTACGAAAACCGCGACAAGACTGGCCATTTCGAGTATCAGTCGAGATGGCCAGGCATCATCGTGGACCTAAAGCGCCGCTACCGAGAGGCTTCAAGCGACGATATCAAGGAATGGATCGAATCCTTCATGGTAGAGAAGGAATGCGAAGTGTGCCATGGCAAGCGTCTCAGGCCAGAAGCGCTCGCCGTCACCGTTGGGGGAAAGAATATTGACGAGATTTCCCGGATGTCGGTGGGAGAAGCGGTCCGCTTCTTTGAATCACTACGACTCGGTCCGACGGACGCTCAGATTTCAAAGCTGATACTCAAGGAAATAATCGCCCGCCTGGGCTTTCTCCGCAATGTTGGGCTGGATTATCTCACTCTGGATAGAAAAGCGGGGACCCTTTCGGGCGGGGAAGCGCAGCGTATCAGACTTGCGACTCAGATTGGCAGTTCTCTGGTGGGCGTATTGTACATTCTGGACGAGCCTTCGATTGGCCTGCATCAGCGAGATAATCAACGCCTCATTGATACGCTTACGTATCTGAGGGATTTGGGGAATACGCTCATTGTGGTTGAGCACGATGAGCAAACACTCAGAACTGCCGATTACATTGTGGATTTGGGGCCTGGCGCAGGAGAGCATGGAGGCCATGTCGTCGCCTGCGGCACGGTGCCTGAAGTGATAGCCAATCCGAACAGCCTCACTGGGCAATATCTTGCTGGTACACTGAAAATCGAGATTCCCACAGCAAGGCGAAAAGGAAATGGCACATGGATCACCATCAAAGGAGCGCGCGAACACAACCTCAAGAATATCGATGTAAAGATTCCTCTTGGCATGTTTGTGTGCATTACCGGTGTCTCAGGGTCGGGCAAGAGTACCCTTATGTCGGATGTGCTTTTCCCCGCGATATCGAATCGTCTCATGCGATCGAAGCATCCCGAAGGAGCGTATGATCGTGTGCTGGGGCTTGAGCATATCGACAAGATCATCAATATCGATCAGAGCCCGATTGGGAGAACCCCTCGTTCCAATCCAGCGACGTACGTAGGGGTATTCACCCATATTCGCGATCTTTTTGCGAGTCTTCCCGAATCAAAAGCGCGAGGGTGGAAGCCCGGCCGTTTCAGCTTTAACGTAAAAGGCGGACGCTGTGAGCATTGTCAGGGCGATGGCACTATTAAGATCGAGATGAATTTTCTGCCGGATGTCTATATTACCTGCGAAGTGTGCCATGGCAGGCGTTTCAACGCTGAAACGCTGGATGTGAGGTTCAAGGGAAAGAATATCGCCGACGTTCTCGCCATGACAGTCGAGGAAGCAGTGGATTTCTTCTCTCACATTCCATCGATTGCCCATCGCTTGCAGACCATGGTAGACGTGGGGCTTGGCTATATTCGGCTCGGTCAGTCCGCACTCACCCTTTCGGGCGGAGAGGCGCAGCGAGTCAAGCTTTCGCTCGAGCTCGCGAAGCGCGCGACCGGCCGAACGCTCTATTTCCTCGACGAGCCGACCACTGGCCTTCATTTCGCCGACGTACGCCAGCTGCTGACGGTTATCCATCGGCTCGTCGACAGTGGGAATACCGTGGTGATGATTGAGCATAATCTCGATGTCATCAAACAGGCCGACTGGGTGATCGACCTTGGTCCTGAAGGTGGAGAAAAGGGAGGCATGATCATCGCCGAGGGACGGCCTGAGGATATCGTCAGAGTTCCCAGCTCGTACACCGGCCACTATCTCAAACCGGTACTGGAGCTCTGAGCATTCTTGCCGGAGCACGGCCGGACCGTGTACGATAGCATCACGATGCGGCGCCTCATTCTCTCAATGCTGCTGTTTTTTATCTGCCTGGTGTATGCCGGCGCTGAAGAAACGCAGATGCTCCGATTTAGAATCGCTGCAGCCACACTCTATGAATTGCGAGATATTGCCCGGGAAGCGGGGCTTGCTCCAGAGGGAACGGCCGCTGAGCTGAGGGAAAGACTCTATACGCATTTTGGGCTGGACCCTCTTCCTTCCTCTGGAGGAAATCTTGCGCTCAGTATCGAGAAAGCTGAAAGCGTCCAATACTTCACGCTTGAAAATGGGGAGAAGGAAATTCGCATCACAGGTCCGCTCGAGCTGCGGGTGACAGATTCGCAGGGGACTGTGCATCAAATCAAGGCTTCATACCTTATTTTTAACCGCTCGACCCAGGAAGTCCGAGCCGGAGGCGGAGTTGAATATGTAAGGGAGAGCGCGGCTCGTACCGATTCGTACAAAGGAGAATCAATCGCTGTTGATCTGGATGGAAGCTCCGGTGTTTTCCTGGACGGAAGCTTTGATATGGAGCCAGAAGGCGGCGGCCGGACATTGATTGTCCATTTTGGTTCGCTCGTTTCAAGAACAGATCAGTTTGTTGCGCTTGCTGACGGGAGCCTGACGGCGTGTGATCTTCCAGACCCCCATTATACCTTGCGCGCCAGGAAAATATGGCTGTTTGAGAGTGGCGATTGGGCAGTCTGGAATGCGACACTCTATGTGGGTGAATTGCCGATACTCTGGCTGCCATTTTTCTATTACCCGTCGCGTGTGCCTCCCATACATCCCGTTGTGGGTTTCAGATCGAGAGAAGGTGGCTTTGTGCAGACAACGACCTATCTGAAAGGGTCGCAATCGGCTGCCGCGCAGACCAGCAGTGTGCTTTCGCAGAATCAGGGGATGAGCGGTTCGTTCGGAACCTATGTTTCGCGCTCAAAAACACAAAAAACCGACAAAGAGGGAGCGTCGGTCGCGCTGTTAGCCGATCTATATACCTCACTCGGCGTTTTTGCAGGGTTAAGAGGCAGCTCAAGCGCTTCATCGCCGGTGAAATTATCCGCCCTTGCCGGAATAGGAATAAGCCGTTCGATCTTTCTTGAATCCACAGGGTATTACTCGCCATTTGATTGGGCTGGAGATTATGCATCGGTCTGGAATCACTTTCAGCTTGGGTCTGCACACCTTCCATTCCGGTTTCTTGCGTCCTTTGAAGCCGTGCCTCGAAGCGCTTCGTCGGGGTTCAGATG
The DNA here is from genome assembly GCA_029265255.1 of Spirochaetota bacterium. Next base: position 9,568 of record JAJUJQ010000011.1, on the reverse strand, counting down.
GCAGGTTAGTCTTCCATTCTATTCCGACCCCTTTATCGAACACGATTTTCTCGACAGGAAGGAATCTTCTGATTTCTTCTCGGTGTTTGGGGGTGCCCAAACGACTTCTTCTGAACGCGGTTCCTTCATTCAAAAAGCAAGTCTCGCCTGGACATCGAGCAGAAAAGGCACAATCCCACTGAGTGTTTCATTAAACAATCTGTCCTTTTCGCTGAGCTGGAAGAGCAGAACCGCCTCCACGACTGGAATGTCGACCTCACAGCTTCGTCTGAACGCGGTGGATCCCCAGCGGAAGTTTTTCTATCCGGATGCCTTACGGTTGTTTGATAGTAACGCCAATATTACCGGCAGTATTCTGGAGCGCAAGGATGTTTCGCTTTCATGGAGAGTAACACAGACAGCATACGCCGAAGATCGATTTTTTTCCTCATCATGGCAGAAACCTCAAGATGTCGATTTTTCCAGCTGGTACTGGCTGCTATCAGGAAGAGCCGACGGCCAGCTTTCGGCTCGGTATTATCTTGAAGCAGCGGCATTGGAATTCCAGAGCACATTCGCAGTCAGGGCACAGGGACAGTACCGGCCATGGATTTATGATGAGCGTGCGGTCCAAACGACAGTCCATCCGTTTCTGTTATCGGACTATCAGTACAATGGGGCATCAGTGCCTGTTTCCGGCCAGGTTGGTTGGTATCCATTGAAGGCTTCAAGCGTGTTTTCATCCTCGAGGGTAGTGTACTCCCTTGCGGGACGTGTTATGGACGTCGTCTACAAGGGACTTGATACGAGCGGACCTAACGCGAGGCCGCTCTATGAGCTGAACTGGTTTGTGTGGGATGCTGCTCATCTAAGCGATCATTCGATGATGGCGGAACTCGCCGCACGGATAAATCGTACTACGGGAAGCATTAGTTTCAAGGCGGCACTTCCACCCCTGAATGAGCAGTACACCATAGGAGCAACAGCTGCCGCCGGGTTTCTGAGCCTTGCTTCATCGCTGGTCATGGCAAGGAGCGCCTCAACCAACTCGCTTGCCCCTTCAAGCTTTACAGGGACTCTGGCGCTGCAGCCGTTCAGGAATATTCGACTCGTGGCCGATATGGCCTGGGATTTCGAGGCTGACGCTCCCCTTTCTCTCAATACCAATCTTATCGCAGGAAGTCTGGCGGCTCGTTTTTCCGCGAGAAAGGCCAAGGGATACAAATTCTCCGGGACTTCGTGGGTAGAGGATGCGACGGAATATTTTAGGCCGGCATCGGCGAGTGTTTCATGGAAACCGGTTTTCAAAACCCCTTTGCGCCAGGATGAGAATGCGGCATTTCCCGCATGGCGTGCGGAAATTCAGGGAAACTTTTCCTTTTCACAGAATCTGATCCAGTATACAAACGCGTCATTCAATTCGGATTTGAAGGTGTCAGCAAGGAACGACGCGGGGTTTTCAGCCAGTTTTTCCATCGTATCGGTCAACACCGCGTTCTGGCGATACTATGCCAACTGGCTCCCCGTATCGGGAACGCTCGATCCTTCCTTGTATCAGCGGAGTATCCTCAGGGATTTGCTCAATTCTTTATCAATCTGGGATCCGGTGCTTCTTCAAAAAACACTGTTCAAGCTTCAGAGATTATCCCTGGCGCTCGAAGTCGACGCGCACGACTGGGATTTATCCGGCAGTCTCACGGCAGGGCCTGAGCTGGTAAATACCGGTGTGGGAAGGCCATACTACCAGATGAACGTGTCATTCAGCCTTTCGGTGACATGGAAGGATATTTCCGCGATTAAGACATCGGTACGATACACAAACGGATCCTTCGAGCAATGATGGTCGCATTCCTTCTGCGTTCGCGGAATCCATTCCATCTCTGGAAAACCATGCTTTTCCATAGTATATTACTGCAGAGAAACATTTCCAGGAGCAGGTTTGAGTCCATCGCATATTGTACTTGAGAATACGCGGATTCTCGCAGAACTCTGTGGAACCAACGACTATAACCTTTCGGTGATCCAGAGTCTGCTGGGCGCCAGGGTGCTGAGCCGCGGCAATGAGCTGTACATAGAGAGTGACGATCCATCGCAGATCGATCTTTTTTCCCGCCTGATCAGCGCGATCGGAACCTCGATCGAAGAAGGGGTGCCCGCCACACCGGAACTCATTATTGCCCTCCATGCTGAACTGACACCGGAAGGAAAGGCCGCTTCATGCTCAGACTTGGGAGAGCCAGGTGCGGAAAGCGAGAAACCGGATATATCGCGCTTCCTGGATACCTGCATCCAGATTCCAAATGGATTCGGAAAAGTCTTTCCCCGCTCGCCCGGACAAAGCATGTACCTGCAAGGTATCGCGACTCACGACCTTGTGTTTGCCATAGGACCAGCGGGAACCGGCAAGACATTCCTCGCGATGGCATACGCGCTTCGAGAGCTCCTCACGAAGAACAGGCGCAAACTCATTCTGACGCGCCCCGTCGTCGAAGCCGGCGAGAGCCTGGGCTACCTTCCGGGCGATTTAGAACAGAAGATCAATCCCTACCTTCGTCCACTCTATGATGCCATGGAATCGCTTGTTCCCTATGAGACGATCCGCAGGCTCGAAGAGAGCAGGGCTATCGAGGTTGCGCCCCTTGCGTATATGCGTGGACGAAGTCTTAGCAATTGCATCGTCATTCTCGACGAAGGCCAGAACACCACGAAAGAGCAGATGAAAATGTTTCTGACGCGGCTGGGAGAGCATACCAAGGCGATAGTCACTGGAGATATCACACAGATTGACCTGCCGAGAAAGAGTGAGTCGGGTATGGTGCATGCAATTCCGCTTCTCGAGCATATCGATGAGGTATTTGTGAGCCGTCTGGACGCAAGGGACGTCATCCGCAGTCCGCTTGTCAGGAAAATCATAGAAGCCTATGAAAAGGAATGAATTGCGGCCTTCCATGCCGGGCATGAGACATCTGATTTCGGTCTCGGCTTCCGCGTGGTTCTTTCTCGGGGCGATTTTTATCGCGGTTTTGGGCCTTGTGTTTCTCGGCCCGGCTGCCTTGGGTGTGCACCGTTCATTGCGCAGCATTGAAAAGAACAAAGTGGCTGATCGGGATATCTATGCGGCGCGTGACATCGTCTACATAGATCGAGAAGCAACCGAACGAAAGATCCGGCTCGAGGAACGACTCGCCATCGCCATCTTCGTGCTCGATGAGAAGATTACGGCATCCGCAAGATCCAGGATGGATTCGTTTTCTTCGTACTATTTGCAGCTCAGGAATGAATCCGGCAGCGCCGATGCGTTGGCGCTGCTGCTTAGAAGCCGGTATCCCGACATATTTGCGCCGGAAGTATATGAAGTACTGATACGCGCCAGGCTCACGCCGCAGACATTCGTCCAGGCAGCTGATATCGAGGAAAGCATTCTTGGAAAAGGAATCCTTTCAATACCCGAGAGAGTGTTCGAACGCTTCAATCCGAACTATTACGAATTGGTTCGGGTTGTGAACGGCAGAGAGGAGCGCGAACAGCTGCCTGTCAGCGGCATGACAACGATGGATAATCTATCAGCAAAGATCGAAGCTGAAATGGAAGCCAGGAGAGTTCCTGAGACCATGAAGCAGTATGTCCGTATCCTGGCAAAAGGTTTTGCAAAAGAAAATGCCTTTTTCGATCAGGCGATGTCCGAGAAGCGTCTGGCTGAGATCAGGTCGCGTGTGGAACCGGTGACCCGCTTTGTGAGCAGAAACGAAATTCTGGTCCGTAAGGGAGAGCTGGTTACTGAGGAAGTTTATGAACGCATTCGGGCGGTGCGCGCTTCGATGCTCGTGTCGGATGCGGGTATTCTTCTGACCGGCGTCGGGCTTCTGCTCATCGCATCGCTCATCGGCTTTCTCCTTGCTCGAGTGCGGGATCTCAGCGATTTCCCCTACGACCGGTCCTCACTCCTGTTCCTGCTCGGATCGCTGCTGCTTCTCTTTTATTGGGTTCTCTTTGTCCAGAATCTCCTCGAGAGCAAGAATCTTGCCCAAGGCGCGCTGTATGTTCCCGTTTCGCTGTTCGCAGGTCTTGTATCGCTGCTGTTCGGGCCACGCACAGGCATTTTTTTCAGCCTTATCTCATTTCTGATGACTGGCGCGGCAACTAACCTGAATGCGCAGTTCATGGTCGGTATTCTTCTGGCAGGGATATCCGCGACGTTGACAATGCGTACCGCAGAAACGCGCATCCAGTTGGCTCGCGCAGCAGTGTTCCAGGCCGGCATCCAGGCGTTGCTTGCTCTGATATTGCTTGTAAGCCAGAGACACAGCCCCGCCGAACTCATAAGATCCTCGCTGCTTGGTGCGCTCAATGGTTTTGCGGGGGGCTCCTTTATTCTTCTGCTCCTTCCCCTTTTTGAGAGGCTTCTGGACAAAGCTACACAATTCCGTCTCATGGAACTCGCGGACATCAATTCGCCAGCGCTGAAGGAGATGCTCTCCAACGCGCCAGGTACCTACGCGCATTCCATCAATGTCGCGCATCTCGCGGAAGCAGCGGCACGAGATATTGGTGCCAATCCGTTGCTGGCCCGTATCGGCGCCTATTATCACGATATCGGGAAGATTGCCCATCCCGAATATTTCACGGAAAACCAGAAGGGGACAAACCGCCATGACGAAATCAATCCTTCGCTTTCCGCGAGTATTATCAGGCGTCATGTAAAGGATGGCATCGAACGTGCCCGCGAGCTCGGTCTTCCGGCTGAAGTGATCGATATCATCGGTCAGCATCACGGCAATTCAATTATGGAAGCTATTGCGTTCAAGGCACGAGGGGGCAAGGAAGATGAGGTGAACATTGCTTCTTTCAGCTATCAGGGTGAGCCTCCACGGAGCAAGGAAGCCGCGCTGGTCATGCTCGCCGATTCCGTAGAAGCCGCAGCGCGCTCGCTCAAGAACCCAAGTCTTCCCAAGCTGGAACAGTATGTGCATCAGGTCATTATGAACAAAGTGACGAGCGGACAGCTATCCGACAGCGCCCTCACCATGGGAGACATCCGTCTCGCTGAAGAGGCTTTTCTCAGAATTCTCCGGTCTCAGATGCACACCCGCATCGAATACCCTGGCCAGGAAAAAGAACAGGAATAGGAGTCACCATGCAGGGCAATGAAGTATTCTATTCGGTACTGGGAACCGAAGAACCCGAATGGGCGCAGCGGGCTGCCGAGTACGCGCTGTCCGTGCTCGATGCCCTTGGGAAAAAGGATTGGCAAGTTTCGCTTACGTTCTGTGATGATGCCACGATTCAAGCGCTGAATCGCGATTACAGACATATCGATGCGCCCACCGATGTGCTGTCTTTCGAGCTGGGTCAAAGAGAACCCTCGGGGGATGTGGATGGGATCTATCTTGCCGGCGACGTGGTCATCAGTATTCCCGCTATATTCCGAAACGCGGAAGAATTCGCCGTAGACTCTGACGAAGAGTTGCGCAGGCTTATAATCCATGGCATCCTTCACCTGGACGGCATGGATCATAGGACCGACGATTCTGACCAGCCGATGCTGAAATTTCAGGAACAACTTCTTGAATCCCTGGGAGGACATGTGCTGCAATGAGCCTTTTTTCGCGATTGCTAGGTCGCGGGGGGAAATCTTCATCATCAGAGACCGATGCGCAGCATACGGTGTCCGTTGAAGAACAGCGGGAAATGATCGAAGGTGTAGAAAACCTCCCCGAAAAAATCGTCAAAGATGTGATGGTTCCTCGCACCGACACGGTGTGCGTAGAGGATACTCTTCCGATCGAAGAAGTGCTCAGGGTGCTTGTCGAGTCTGGCCATTCACGGATTCCAGTGTTTTCTGGAACAATCGATAACATTACCGGCATTCTCTACGCGAAGGATGTGCTTGCTGCGCTTGTGAGGAAGCAGCCGCTTGATCTGAAAAAAATGGTGAGACCGCCGTATTTTGTTCCCGAAACGAAACGCATAGACAGCCTTCTGAAGGAGTTCAGAAAGCGTCATGTCCATATCGCAGTCGCGGTTGATGAATATGGCGGGACTGCCGGGATTATCAGTCTGGAAGACATTATTGAAGAAATCGTAGGGGAAATCCAGGACGAATTTGACGAAGAAGCCGAACAGATCGTTCGAATCAGTGAAGGCGAATGGCGCTGTGACGCGCGGATCAGACTCGAAGACCTCGGAGAGGCACTCGGAGTGGCATTGCCGATAGGTGAATATGACAGCCTCGCTGGTTATGTATTCGATCTGTTTGAGAGAATTCCGACAAAAGGTGAACAGGTGCAGGCGGGAGGCCTCATATTTACGGTCGAACATATGGATGGCCATCGACTCATATCGGTAAAAATCGAGAAAGTTCCAGAGTCTTGAGCCATCCTGTGCAAAGGCTTTAAGCCCTGCGGACAAGGCGTGTGCGGCAGGAATGTTTCAAATTTCGAAATTTGATTTTGATATTCAGACAAACTTGCAGAAATCGATAAAGCGGTATACAATACAACAGTCAGCATTCCGCTGACTGCATGCTAACAAAAAACTCCCTGAAGGAGGGAACCATGAATTCTTACATAAAGGAAGTCCTGGATGGACTCCGCGCCCGTTATCCATGGGAAAGCGAATTTCTTCAGGCCGCGGAAGAAGTCCTTGAGTCGATCACTCCGCTCATCGAGGCTGAACCCAAGTACCGCCAGCAGCGCATTCTCGAGCGCATTGTCGAGCCCGAGCGCGTGATCATGTTCAGAGTGCCCTGGATGGACGATAAGGGCGAATACCACGTCAATCGCGGCTATCGCGTCGAATTCAACTCGGCAATCGGTCCCTACAAGGGCGGCATTCGCTTCCATCCGAAAGTGACGCTTTCAACCCTCAAATTCCTGGGATTCGAACAGATTTTCAAGAACAGCCTGACTGGCCTGCCCATGGGCGGCGGCAAGGGCGGCTCCGACTTTGATCCAAATGGCAAGAGCGACAATGAAATCATGCGCTTCTGCCAGAGCTTTATTACCGAGCTTTTCCGCCACATCGGACCTGATACCGACGTTCCCGCGGGTGACATTGGTGTCGGCGGCCGAGAAGTCGGCTATATGTTCGGCCAGTACAAGCGCCTTGCCAATGAGTTCACCGGCGTCTTCACCGGCAAGGGATTGGCTTTCGGTGGCTCGCTCATCAGACCAGAGGCGACCGGGTACGGCGCGGTCTATTTTGTTGAAGAGATGCTCAAGAAAATGGGCGATCGTATCGAGGGCAAAACGGTGTCCGTTTCTGGATTCGGGAACGTCGCGTGGGGTGCCTGCAAGAAGGCCAGCATGCTTGGCGCGAAGGTCGTCACAATCTCCGGTCCCGATGGCTACATCTACGATCCGGACGGTGTTGGCACCCAGGAAAAATGGGATTACCTCGAGGAAATGCTCATTATCGATCGCAACAAGGTCGAGAACTATGCCAAGAAATTCCCCAAGGCAGTGTTCTACAAGGGACGCAAACCCTGGGAGCAGAAGGTCGACATCGCCATGCCCTGCGCGATCCAGAACGAACTCAATGGCGAAGATGCGAAGATGCTCATCGAAAATGGCGTCAAGGTTGTCGCTGAGGTCTCCAATATGGGCTGCACTCCCGAGGCATGGAAGCTCTTCCTTGAGAAGAAAATCCCATTCGGACCTGGCAAGGCGGTCAATGCGGGCGGCGTTGCCACCAGCGGGCTTGAAATGAGCCAAAATTCAATGCGCCTGGCCTGGAGCGCCGAGGAAGTCGACCGCAGACTTCACGAAATTATGGTCAATATTCACAAGAACTGTGTGGACACGGCGGCTCAGTACGGCTTTGAAGGCAACTACGTGGTTGGTGCCAACATTGCCGGCTTTAAGAAGGTCGCTGACGCGATGATTGCGCAGGGTCTTGTGTAAGATTTTCGGTTGCGTATCCCAAGTAAGCGGCTCCAGAAGGGGCCGCTTTTTTTTATCAGGATGGACACCAATGGAGGCAGCGACATCCTTTATATCGAGGAATCATGCATGGCGATCGGCTGATGAGTATGGTATAACCAAGGCAACCTGGAGAATTATAATGGAAACACGAGTGGTCCATCCTGGGAAGGTCGAAGGTATTGTCCGCGCGCCCGCCTCCAAAAGCGCGCTTCAGCGCGCGATTGCCTGTGCGGCGCTTGCCGAAGGAATATCGACGCTAGGGGGCGTCACGCTCTGCAATGACGCGCTGGCTGCGTTGAGGGTTGCCGAGGGGCTGGGCGCCCGCGTGCAGCAGCCGAAGCCCGAGACGCTCGTTATCGAAGGCAGCCTGCGGTGGAGAGAGGCCGGGGCAGAAGGGGAGACTTTCGCGCTTTCATGCGGCGAATCGGGCCTCTGCATGCGGATGTTCGCGCCCATCGCCGCGCTGGGGGATAGTACGGTTCGGCTCGACGCGGAAGGCACGCTCCTAAAGCGGCCGATGCACATGGTGGCCGAGGCGCTGGCCGCATTCGGCGCGACGTGCGCCAGCGCGCCCGGGGGCTTTCCGCCGCTTACCGTGCGCGGCCCGCTCATCGCCGGACGCGCGAGCATCGATGCCCAGGGCAGTTCGCAGACTATCACGGGGCTTCTGATCGCGCTGCCGCTGTGCGGTGGGGATTCGGTGCTCGAGGTGCGCAACGCCGTAAGCGTAGGCTACCTTGACCTTACGCGGCAGGTTTGCGCGCGTTTCGGCGTTGGAATCGAGGTCGAGGACCAAGCCGGTGGGCGCGAGAGCCTTGGCGGCGCGCAGCATCTGCGCTTCCACATCGCCGGGGATCAGCGCTACCGCGCTGCCTCGTTCGACGTCGAAGGGGACTGGAGTGGGGCTGCGTTTCTTGCGGTGGCCGCGGCCATTGCGGGGACGCCGTACGGAGTAGAAATCGAGGGGCTCGAGCCGGAATCGACACAGCCCGACCGTGCGATTCTCGTTGTCCTTGATGCGGCAGGCGCGCGGATCGAGTGGTGCGGCGGGCTCTGCCGCGTTGCGCCCGGAACGCTCAGGCCCTTCGAATTCGACGCCACCAACTGCCCGGACCTCTTTCCGCCCCTTGCGGCGCTTGCCGCGGCCATCCCAGGCGTTTCGTTCATACGAGGGGCACACCGCCTCGCCTCAAAAGAGAGCGACCGCGCGGCGACGCTTCAGGATGTCTATAAGGCGCTCGGAGTCCGCATCGAGGTCGACAAGGAGCGCGATTGTCTGTCGGTCCATGGGGGCGCCATTGGTGGTGGCGAGGTGGATGCGCACGGCGATCACCGCATCGCGATGACGGCGGCGATTGCGGCGTTGAGGTCCGCCGGCCCCGTGACAATTCGAGGCGCGGAATGCGTGGCAAAGTCGTGGCCGGAGTTTTTTAAAGTGTTCGAGGTGATAAGGCGCATGAACGGATGATCAGGAATATAATCTTAATATTTAATTTTTATAAACAAATCATTTGAGTCTCTAAAAATGGATAACGTCAACGTTTTTTCGCACATTGGTCGAGCCGCCCTCGCCTGGTGCGTGCCTATGCCCCGATCACCTCGTTCCCGACTTCGACTCCTAACAGGAGGTCCATGTTCATATATCGCTTCTGGCCCCATTCTCGGCC
>JAJUJQ010000049.1 GCA_029265255.1 Spirochaetota bacterium | reverse complement strand
TCATTCGCTGTCATCCAGGAAATCCAGGAGGCTATGACCCAGTACCATGAACGATATCTTTGATCAACAAACCACTTCGAAAGAAGATCGCCGCCGCACGGTGCTCGCGGTTGTCCTGTCCACCATCGTCGTCAGCGTCGGCTTTATGGTGCAGAATGCGCTATTTCCGCCATCGACGCAACAGCAGAGTGCGCAAGTCTCTGCTCAGTCAGGATCACAGGAGACGGCACTTCCTGCTCAGAGCAGCGAGACAATTCCTGCGGCCGTCCTACCCGCGCCCGCTGAGGGTTCCCCAGCGGCCAACATCATACCTGTTCCTACCCAAGAACAGAAATATGTTGTCGAAACAGACGTGATCCGTGCGACGTTTACCAACGCAGGCGGGGAGCTTGTCTCGCTCACGCTGAAAAAGCACAGGGACATGGGCGATTCCCGCGGGGGTGTGGATATGGTCGTACCGGGATCGGAGGGCTCCGATGGCCTTTCTCTCTCGTTCGGTCCATCCCTTTCCCCTATGCGCGAGCTCATGAATACGCAGTACCTCGATGAAGACAAGCATACGATTGCCTTTTCGCGCATGTTCGAAGCGCCGATGGCGGGCAGCGAACAAAAAGTACCCTTTATCTTGAAGAAAGTCTTTTCGTTCAATGAGGGCGAGTACATGTTCGGCCTTGCGGTGAGCATCGAACAGCCGGACGGCAGGCCGATTCTGCTTGGATCCAACGGCGTCGCGTACCGCATCGACTTAGGGCCTCAGATCGGTCCTCGTTTCGATCAGCTGCCTAAGAACGCGGATTATCGAAAATATATCGCCGAAGTTAACGGCAAGAAGAAGATCGAGAATCCGAAGGCCAATACGGCGACATCCCTCTCGCCCAGCGCGAGCTGGCTGTCGATATCGGGCAAGTATTTTGCATTTATCGCCGTGCCGAAGGCTCCCCTTTCCGCCTATGAAATCGAAACGAGCCAGGATCCACTCATCAAGCAGACCAACACGATTGGGCTTTTGCGCAGTTCTTTTTCCGGTGCTTCGGCCACCGACACCTATTATTTCTATTTCGGGCCGAAGACTTCGGGCGAGCTCGGCAAATACGAATATGCCGATAAAAATGGGTTTGGCCTGTCCAATCTCAAGCTGGAAGACGCTATGGAGGGATCGGGGATTCTTGGATGGCTCGAAAATATCCTCAAATTTCTCCTCAATCTTTTCTACAGCATTATTCCGAACTATGGCGTGGCCATTATTTTGGTCACCGTGCTGATCAAGGCACTGTTCTTTCCGCTCACGAAGAAGAGTTCTCTCTCCACGGCGAGGATGGCGGAGCTGCAGCCCAAGATCCAGGAGCTGCAGGCGAAGTACAAGAACAATCCTCAGAAGCTCAATCAGGAGATGGCCGAGTTTTACAAGCGCGAGAATTACAACCCTATGTCCGGCTGTCTGCCCCTACTCATTCAGTTCCCGCTGTTCATCGCGATGTACAATCTTTTCAACAATCATTTCGATCTCCGGGGAGCGATGTTCATTCCCGGATGGATCAATGACCTCTCTTTGCCGGAAAGTATCGTGAATTTTGGCAATTTCAGGATGCCGATCGTCGGCTGGAACGACCTGAGGGCCTTGCCCATCATTTATCTATTTAGCCAGCTTTTGTATGGCAAGTTCACTCAGTCGCCTCAGAGCGCTCAACCGAACAGTCAGCAGGCCAGCCAGATGAAGTTGATGATGTACGGCATGCCGATCATGTTCTTTTTCATCCTCTACGACGTACCCGCGGGTCTTCTGATCTACTGGATAGTCAACAACATCATCACCATTGCCCAGCAGATGGTCATCAACGACCTTATGAAGAAACACAAGATAGGTGGCCACGCGGCGGGGATGGCCGGTGCTGAAGGGCTGAAGGGCGGCACGGGAGGAAGTGCGGTCGCTGCAGCTCCTTCCAAGCTTGCGGCCGGTAAGAGTTCGGCGGTCGATACAAAGGCAAGACCGAGTGGTCGAGATGCCTCGCGGGAAACCTTTTCTGAGAAGGTCACCAGATGGCTTGAAACCAAGGCCGGAGAGTCAGGAAAAGGGAGCAAGCCTGGCTCAAAAGACAGTCGGGCTGGTTCTGGCCCTTCAAAGGCCCCTAGAAACCGCAAAAACAGCCCTAAACGATAAATAATCGCATCTTTCTATGAGGAGCGTCTCAAATGATATATGAATTTGAAGGAAAGACCGAGCGAGAGGCCATTGAACTCGCCGCCCAGGAACTCGGTCTAGATACCAGTTCGTTCGATGTGGAAATTATCGAAAGTCAGGGAGGCGGCTTGTTCAAAAAAGGAAAAGTTCGCATCCGGGTACATACAAAGGATGCCTCCTTTCCCGTTGCGGAAGAAGAGCCCCTTGTCCAGGAGAGTGAAGTCGTCGTGCAGCAGCATGTGGAGCCGATCCCAATGGAGGATTTTGAGCGCAAGATGATCGAGTGGACAAAAGAAGTCATCTCTCGGATGGGGTATACTGCCGAGGTGTCGGTGGCCTTTCGAGAACCCAAAAAGCTCGGCCTGCGCATCGACACCGTGTCCGCCTCGATTCTGATCGGCAAGAAAGGGCGGAACATCGATGCCCTCCAGCTTCTGTGCAATGTATATGCGGGCACGCTCGGCCACAACGATATCAAGGTCGTGCTCGATTCGGAAAACTACCGTCTGAGGAGAGAGGAAGCGCTGGTGAAGATTGCCTACGAGACTGCGGAAGAGGTGCGGCGCACAGGCCGATCGGTTCTCCTCGAGCCGATGAATCCATTCGAGCGGCGAATAATCCATACGACGCTCAACGACATCATCGACATCGAAACCAAGAGCGAAGGCGAGGGCCTCATGAAGCAGGTGCGCGTCATGATGAAGGGAAGAAAGTAGGGCAACGTGCGCTGCGGCCGAGAGCTGCGGCGCTGTTTCATTTTAAAAAGATAGGCGCCCGGTGCTCAGCCGAGGCGCCTTTTTTAAAGAAGGCGTGCGGTTCTGCGCGGTGTCTTAATTCAATAAAATTTTATCTTATCTTGTTGTGGCAAATACTTATGCACTTTTACCTTGACCATCCGTAAAAACTAGTGGTAGTATAGGACGATTTTATTACATTTTCCAACATTTTGCATTGAATGCGAAGAGGCGCGTCTTCTTCGCAGTATCAGAGTTAATCTTCAAAGGAGACCTTTCCACTATGTCAATCAAGACATTCAAAGGCGGCGTACATCCGCCAGAGAGAAAGGATCGCTCGCAGAATATGCCGATTGAGAGGGTGGCTGTCGTTCCGCAGGTCGTGATCCCCGTCAACCAGCATTTCGGCGCCCCGATTCAACCTCTCGTCAAGGTCGGTGACTACGTGAAGGCCGGGCAGAAGATTGCGGATGCCGAAGGCCGCATGACAGTACCCGTGCACGCATCGGTCGCTGGTGTGGTAAAGAAGATTGAGCCGCGCATGCAGTCGAACAATCTTGAGGGCCTGTGCATTGTGATCGAACCGAAAGAGCCTCCAGAGGGTGAGTCGGCGCAGGAATTCATGTCACCATTGGATCCTTTTACATTGTCAAAAGAAGAGGCCCTCGCCCGCATCCGCGCCGCAGGCATCATCGGCATGGGCGGAGCCGGGTTCCCCGCGCACGTCAAGCTTGCCCCCACGAAGCCGATCTTGTGCGTTATCGCAAATGCTGCCGAGTGCGAGCCGTACCTCACGATCGACGAGCGGACCCTCATCGAAACCCCCGAGAAGGTCGTCGAGGGTGTGGCCATTGTGATGAAGACGGTCAATGCACCCGAGGGCGTCATTGCCATCGAAGAGAATAAAAAGCATGCGATTCCATATGTGCAGAAAGCGATAGAGGCGAACCCTCAAGTCAAGGCGGGCATGAAGATACGCATTCAGGAGCTCAGGACCAAGTATCCGCAGGGCGGTGAAAAGATGCTCATCACCGCGATCACCGGCAAGCAGGTACCCTCGGGCGGACTGCCCATGGATGTCGGCTGCGTGGTGTCGAATGTCGGTACGCTCTGCGCAATTGTGGACGCTTTCCGGGAAGGAAAGCCGCTCATCGAGCGAGGATTCACGGTGACCGGAGGTGCCTGCAAGACGCCCAAGAACCTGATCGCCCCGATCGGCACCCTGGTGTCGGATTTGGCGAAGGTCGGCATTGTCGAAATCGACGATGAGTCCCTCGGCAAGGTGATCTTTGGGGGACCGATGATGGGCGTGGCCCTTCCGAGCTATGAAATTCCGGTGCAGAAGAACACTTCCGGGGTCCTCCTCATGAGTAAACAGGAAGCGATGCAGTATGAAGAGCAAACCTGTATCCGCTGCGGGCGCTGCATCCGCGCATGCCCGACATCGATTTCCCCTGCCCTCCTCGCGATCGCCATTGAAAGCGGCAACTACGCGGAGGCGGAAAAGATCGGCCTTTTGGACTGCATCGAGTGCGGCACGTGCTCCTTCGTCTGCCCTGCGCACCGGCACCTTGTACAGCGTTTCAGGGTCGGCAAGCAGGTGCTGCGCGCGCTGAAACAGAAGGAGGCCCAGAATGTCAGATAAGAAGCTGCTCCTCGGGTCGAGCCCCCACGCATTCTCGCCAGTGGATACGCCGCGCATTATGCTTTCGGTCGTCATTGCGCTCGTGCCCGCGACGGCGTATGGGATATACTTGTATG
>JAJUJQ010000062.1 GCA_029265255.1 Spirochaetota bacterium | reverse complement strand
CTTGCTCCCTTCGAGGACCGCGACGATGCCGAGCACCACGGCGAGGAGAATAATGCCGAGCACGTCATCGAAGACCGCGGCGGCGAGAATAGTCACGCCCTCGGGCGAATCCATCTTCTTGCGATCCGAGAGAATGCGTGCAGTGATGCCCACCGAGGTTGCGGTGCTCATGATGCCGATAAAGAGGTTTATGGGCGCAAAGAGCGCCTGGTGGGTAAAAAATGCGCCGATCACAAGGCCGAATCCGAATGAGAATATGACGCCGCCAAGGCCCACGATGCTCCCTGCCAGAGAATATTTCATGAGCATGTCGAGGTCGGTCTGGAGCCCGCTGGAGAAAAGAAGTATGATTGCCGCGACGTTGGCGAAGGCCTGCAGCATCATGGAAGTCGGCTCGCCTCCCTGTATGGGGAACACCCCGGAAGGAAACCCCGGAAGCGGAATGGTGCCGAGTGCATAGGGGCCGATGATGATGCCTACGAGCAATTCTCCAAGTACGGAAGGCTGAGAAATGGCCTCTGCCGCCATGCCTCCGAGCCTCGCCGCGAATATGATGACGGCAAGCTGGAAAATGAAGAGCGTGATCTGGGCGGTAGGATCCGTCGAGGTACCTTGAGCCACGACAGGAAAAGCGAGCACAAAGAGAATCGTGCCGACGACGAGCCATTTCTTATGGGCCATGGTGATCTCCGTTTCTATAGTATATTCTAATTTAGTAATATAATTTGTTCAATAGTATTAAATGCGGAATTTTCTTATATATGATATTTTATAGCATTAAATGCAACGCGGCTCGGCGGGCCAGCGCTCGAACGGGCTACGCCGTAGCTTCTACGGGGCACGCGCTGAAAAAAGGTATGAAGGGAGAAGGGGGGGCTTCTTGGCGTGCCGGCACACTGTTCCCCAGCTTTTGTGCGAATGTGTAATTCTGCTATGATGGAATACTGATGATTCCTCTCTTGTTCGAGAATGACGAGATTCTCGTCGTCGATAAACCGGCTGGCCTTGCGGCGCAGCCTGGCGAAGCTGTGCGCGACGACGTGGTCGCGGTGCTCGAGCGTCAGCTGGGGTACAGGCCTTTTCCCGTGCACCGGCTGGACAAGGAGACCGCCGGGTGCATGATGCTCGCAAAGAACAGCCAGGCGGCCAGCCACTGGTCGAGGCTCATCGCAGGCAAGGGTGTGACAAAGCGCTACGAAGCGTGGGTCTTCGGTTTGCCCGACAAGGGAAAAGGCGTTATCGACGCCGTGCTCGATGGCCCGAAGGGAGAGCAAAAGGCACGCACTCTCTGGCGCCTCAAAGAAGTGTGGAGATTGCCTCAGGGAGAGCAAGGAGCAGGCCAGGCAGGCCCGCAGACCGGCGGCCAACGCTGGATGCCTGACGAGATGGACTCCCTGCATGGGCAGCTGCGTGGAGCGTCGCATGTGTTCACCGTTTCCCTCTTGGAGCTCGAACTCGCGACAGGCCGCATGCACCAGATCCGGCGCCACCTGGCAGGCATCGGGCTTCCGATCGTGGCCGACGACCGCCACGGCGACTTTGGGCTCAACAGGGCACTCAGGCGCATAGGGGTCAGGCGGCTCATGCTCTGGGCGCGCGAACTTGTGCTGCCGCCACAGCCTTCCCTGCCAGGTGGCGCCTTGCTGCTGGCCGCTGAACCTCCCCACTTTGCGGCGTTCAGGGCCTTTTTGCTGCGCGGCGGGACGCCATTGCGCGCGCCGCAGTTCGGCGTCGGCCACCCCGAGATGGACGCACGGTAGGATTCTTAGAAAGACTGGTGGTGAAGCTATGAGAAAACCCTTTGAGATTTCGACGGGCGCATGGTGGGTCGTCCCCGATGGGCGCACGATTGCTGTTCCCTCATTCCATGAGAGCTGGCTTGCCACCCACCCCGCGATCGCTGGCGGCGCCATCCACACCGTGGACTTCGTGCAGAAAAGCGGCTGGCTCTCCGTCACGCAGTACTCCGACGGCATGCTTGAAGTCATAAGTCGCGATATTCTGGACCACCGCCAGCGCGAAGCTCTGCGCATGCTCCTTGAAGTGAACAAAAGCGCGATCAAAAAGCTTGTCGTCTTTGTGCCCACTATCGACGGCTGTCTTACGGTCGAGGCCCCGTGCCTCGAAGATTGGGAGCAACTTTCGAAGGACCTCGATGCTTTTGCAGGCAAAGCTGCGGGCAAGGACGCGTAAAAAATGCAACATGCTAGGGCTTGTCAGCGTTGCTGATCGGACAAGATCGACTGCAGGAGGGCCGCATTTTTGGGGGCATACCCGGACGCATGGTTGTTGAAGGCAACGAAGATGGTCTTCGCCTGCCTGGACATGACGCGCACGAGCCTTGCTCGGTCCCTGAGTTCCTGCTCGGAGTAACAATACTCGTAGCGGCTCGTCGCGTCTCCTGTCCACCACAGGTCCGCATTACGCCCGTGCAAACGGTAATAGCAGATATCCGACGTGATTATCGTGG
>JAJUJQ010000056.1 GCA_029265255.1 Spirochaetota bacterium | reverse complement strand
CAGCGCCTCGAGCGCCTCGAATGGTGCTCCGCCTGAGACTATCGCCACGGTCCTGATCTCCCGGGGACCCGCCGCGATGACCGACTTTGGCGCCGAACGATCGGGAAGAATCTTCGCCAGGATTTCGTCCAGCGTGCACGGCTTCGGCAGATTCCCGGACCACCCGATGCTGATGCCGTGATAGATGCCGAAGGCTTTTCGTTCTGTCAGCCCGAGAACATCCGCAATGCGCGCATTGTTGCCCACTTCCGGCTGACGGTCGAGCGGCAGATGGCAGGCATAGAGCGCCATGTCGAAATCGAGGAGCATCTTGAGCCGACTTCGGAGCGAACCGGACACCGGCTCAGGCTTCCCCCAGAACATCCCGTGGTGGACAAAGAGCATGTCGGCACCGGCATCGTGCGCCCGGCGAATGCTCTCTGCACAGGCATCCACCGCCGCCGCCATTTTCTTTATCGGCTTCGAGTCGCTGCACGCGACTTGAATTCCATTGAGAGAATCATCAATCTGCCGCAACTGATCGATTTCAAGGAAGGACCTAGCCCACAGGTCAAAATCGACGATATTCATGGGAGCAGTATAGAAAAAAAGAACCCTTCATGGAAGGAGGCAGACCATGAAGGGCCCAAAAGCTATATAATGTCGTTTCGCCACCGACACTCGCTTATTGCTTTCGACTATAATATATCACGCTTCAAAAAAAACGTCAATATTTTTGACTACTTTTTTTATGAAAAATTATGAAAACCTTGCGAGATTCTGTTATTCTTGCTCAGGCTTCACAGATTATGTCAAATCCTGCGATATTATGCAATATATTACTAATCCAGCCCCAGGGATGGAGCAGGGACGCGCCCCTTTTCTTTGCCGTAGTAGTATGCGCTATACTATGTACAATGATTTACTGGAATGCTGACCTGGCTGCTAAAATAGCCTGCACTCGCCAAGAGATGGAAACGCTGCCGCCGTATATAGATCACCTGCTCGAGGTGTCGAGGTCCTTAGGCCAAACGGGCATCCGACCGACGGCACATCAATTTGCCTCTGAAAAAGACGCGTTTCTCCGATACGGTCTTCTCCTTATAAGCGAAGGACTCGCGGGCGAGATCCTCGAGGAGATTCTGAGCGTGCTCCTTTATGTCAGCGACTTGAAGGGCATCGACTTTTTGCGGCAGTGCGTGGCGGCTGAAGCCATTCTCTCCATCGCAAACGGCGAAGACGGGGACACGATGCTCCGCAAACTTCTGCCGTACTGCGGCATCGACAGGGCCCTTGCGGTCATGACTAAGAGGAAACCCGACCATGCTGATTGAACGCCTTGCCCAGATGTATGTGCACTGGGGTAGTCCCGCGCAGACGGGCGACCTTGGTCGGCGGAAAAAAGATCAAGCGGTATCAGCAGTTCGTCAGTTTCTGGACGTCATCGAGAGTACCGCCGAAGATCGTAAGGCGCTCTTTACACAATCTCAGCAGTCGCGCCGTAAGGCCACAAAGCTGGCATATCTCCTTCTTGCCAGCGAAACCGAGCCTGTGGCCATCCGCAATGCGTTCTTGCGCTCAGGGCTGCTTTCCGGCGGACAGCGCAGCAATAAGCCTGAAGTACTCCTGTGGCTCGCGGGGACCGAGGCGATTGCGCGCGGCATTCATCCTTATATCGCATTTTTGATCATGACCTCGTACTTCGGCCTCGAGACGGCAGAGACAGAATTCCGCTGGCTCCAGGAGCGGGCGAGTGCTTCCAGCAGCACGCTGGAGGAATATATCGTGCCGGGCGACCTCACCGACAGCATCGAAGAAGCCCTCAAAGAGCCCGCGAGGCTCCAGCGCACACTCCGCATTGCAGGAATGCCGCTTTCGGCATCAGCGTTTGCAGGGTGTTCGGTCTACTATATCGAAAAGATCCTCGCCCTCGTGGGGCCGATCGGCGCCACCATGCTGACCCAGATGATCCTGTCTGCGCGCAAAAGGCTCGTCTCCGACGAAATCAGCACCGCACAACAGGCCTTTGTGGATCTATTCACGCAGGAAGAGACAGAACCCACGCCTCAGGAGGAAAAGGCCAGCGTGGGAGAAGAACCATTTGAGGAACCAAACCTGCCCGATCCGGAGCTGATTCATACGACGACGAGTATCGTCATGGAGGCAGAGGCAAAGATCCTGAAATCGACCCTCTCGTCGATGAGCGATGGCGAAATCGCCTCTCTGCTGCGGTGTCTGGAGGCGATCGCGCACGAGCGCCTGCTCAATCTGATCTCGCAGGGGAGGCAGAAGCGCGTCCTTACGGCCATTCAAAAGACGGAAAACGTCTCTTCTGGTCAAATGCTCCGCGACGCCCAACTCTTTGCGCAGAAATTGCTGACGGCATATGCCCCGAAAAACCTGAAGCCTGGTACGACGCTCAGCATTCCAGAGAAGCTGAGGGGGTTCATCTCGTATCTTCTGAGCAGGGAATAGGCCTTTCCCTACTTATGCAGAAGCTGGTGTGCCCGCTCGCTCGCCTTGACCACGGCTTTGATGAGCGTGACGCGCAGGCCGCCATCCTCGAGCTCCATGAGCCCGTCGATGGTCGAGCCGGCAGGTGTCGTCACTTGATCCTTCAACTTGGCCGGATGTTCACCCGTGACGAGCACGGTCTTCGCCGCGCCCAACACCGTCTGCGCGGCCAGCTCAATGGAAACTTCGCGCGGCAATCCCATTTTTACGCCGCCGTCGGCGAGGGACTCGATGATGAGGTACACATAGGCCGGCCCTGAACCGGAGAGCCCGGTGACCGCGTCCATATACTGCTCATCGAGCACGAGCGCCCTGCCGACCGATTCGAAAAGGCGCTTCGCCTTCTGCACCTTTTCCTCTTCGGTGAAACGGGCAGGGGCGAGGGCCGTCATGCCCTCCCCCACCGAGACGCCGAGGTTCGGCATGGCTCGGATGAGTGCGATTTTACGGGCGAGCTTCGTCTGCATCGATTCGAGGGTGACGCCTGCGGCGGTCGAAACCACCACGCTCTCCTCGGAGATCACATCGGCGACTTCTTGGAGCACGTCGAATATCGTCCGCGGTTTCACCGCGATGAGAATGATTTCGGACTGCTTCGCAACGTCGCGGTTGCGCAGGACCGCCGTGACATGGTACGTATCTTCGAGCCTCTGCCTGTGCTGCTCGGTCCGTACAGAGAGAATCACCTCTGAAGGCGAGAGTAAGCCCTTTGCCACTGAACCGGCAAGGATCGCTTCCCCGATCTTTCCCGCGCCGATGATGCCAAGT
>JAJUJQ010000028.1 GCA_029265255.1 Spirochaetota bacterium | reverse complement strand
CCGCGAACATACGGCCTCGATCATCGAACTCCATCTCAGCGAAGTGAACACGAACATGTCGCGGATCATGAAGGTTCTCACGATTCTGTCGGCCATCTTCATACCGATTACGTTCATCGCCGGCGTCTACGGCATGAACTTCGCGCACATGCCAGAACTCGAGGCGCCCTGGGGCTATCCTGCCGCCCTTGGGCTCATGGCAGTGGTGGTGATTGCGGAGCTCATCTATTTCAGGGTGAAGAAGTGGTTGTAGGGGTTCTTAGGATTTTCTGCCTCGATGTCGTTTGTCGCATCCCTGTGGTTCCTCTATTGTGGTGCGGTGAGTTTGCTTAGTCCTGATATAGTGATTATAATATTATTATATATAAATCAAATTATGGAGGGTCCTATGAAACGAAATTTTATCTTGGCGTTGTTTTTCTCGGTCTTGGCTATCGGCGTCTTCGGCGAGGATATTGCGTTGCCGAAGCCCGCGCAGAAGGCGGACGTCGATCTGTTCAGTGCGATTCAGAATAGGCGGGTTTCGAGGTCATTCGTCAAAAAGTCTGTATCGCTCGCTGATTTGTCTACGATTCTTTGGGCAGGACTTGGGGCCCGTGGCGCAGATGCGGTTTCTAGCGCGACAAAAGCTGACAGGACAATATCATTCTCGGGCAACAACGCATACATCAATGCCTATGTTCTGGATAGCAAGGGAACGTGGAAATACCTCTCCGACAAGCAGAGTCTGAAGCTCGTAAGCTCCGGAGATTCAAGGACCTCGGTCTCAAAGGCCGCGATTCCCGATGCGGCATTCATGATTCTCTTCACCGTGGACACTGCGCTGACACCATCCTTCCTCAAGGCCAACCCCACGCTGTTTCTGCAGATGGCACACGCGACTGCCGGCTTTGCGGCACAAAATATGGAACTGGCTGCCAGTGCGCTGAAGATGGCCGCCATTGTCCAGTATACGCTTACTCCCGCTGCGGCCGCGACGGCTGCCGGTTTGGGAAAGGAAGAAGTTCCTCTCTTCATCCTGCAGGCTGGGTATACGGAGTAATGGAGATACGACCTTAGCGTTCGTGGTCAAAGACTCCGAAATTAGGAGGAATCTGTTTTATTGCAGATTCTTCAAGTCGTATGCGCATTTGAAACTGATGTGCGGATTGCGTGGAGCGTGGGAAGAATTGCAAGTCGTCGTCCGCCCAAGCGCAGGGGGTTACCGCATCCTTCCACATCACGCTCACGGCGGGGTATGAACCTAGACCATGTGGTGTGGTATTTTTTCAACCAAATTTACAGAAATGATGGTACACTAATGGCTACCATGGTGCGCCATTAACGTTCAAACTATATTCGTACTGGCGACCTAATACCCGCCGGGAGGTCATCAATGCATCGTATCGAAGTGAAGGTGTGCATGGCGACGCATTGTCATTTCGCGGGGGCGGAAACGATTGTGGAAATGCTCGAGCAGGATACCGATCTTGCGAACTTCATTGCGATCAACTGTGTTCCATGCATGGAGAGGGCATGCGACGGGGGACGCAACTCACCTGTGGTGGAGGTTGAGGGAGACCGGCTCGTCCGCGCGACGCCGGAATCGGTCATCGAGAAGATCGAGGAAATGGTAACGGGCGCGATTACCGGCACAAACGCACGCGAGGCCAATCATGCCTGAAGTCTTCGAGAGAATGCGCGGGCTGTACACGCCTTGCACCGATATCCGCAGAAAGATTTTCGTCGGCATTACCCACTTCGTGCTCGAACACAAGAAGCCTGAAGATATCGAGATGCTGCCCTTCAGCATCATCGACATGCGCAAACCGACATATCGGTGCTGTTCGTACCGGGAGCTTTCGATTGTCCGTCAGAGGATCAGGCTCGCTTTTGGGCTTCCGCTCATTGAGGAATTGAACAACATGCCTGTCTCCGCAGGGATACAGGAAGCATTCACCGAGAAAAAAGTGCTCAAGGCTCCGATAGTCAATGTCATTCGGGCAGCATGCGAAAAGTGTCCGGAGGATCAGGTGATCGTGACGGACATGTGCCAGAAGTGCATGGCGCACCCCTGTTCGATCGTCTGCCCGGTGGGCGCGATCTCCTTTCCGAACGGTGGTCAGGCCTTTATCGACCAGGGCAAGTGCGTGAAGTGCATGAAGTGCGTCAAGGCTTGCCCCTACACTTCCATTACGCGGATGGTGAGGCCATGCGCCGCGGCCTGCGGCGTGGACGCGATTCACTCCGATGCGTATGGATATGCCGAGATCGATCAATCGAAGTGCGTGAACTGTGGGCTCTGCACCGTGTCGTGTCCATTCGCAGCTATCTCGGACAAGACGGAACTCGTACAGATTCTCCACCAGCTGATGGGACCGGAAGAACAGCGGCCCTACGCAATCATCGCACCGTCTTTTGTTGGCCAATTCGGTCGCTTGGTGCAGCCGGGGGCGATCATCGCGGCCATCAAGATGGTCGGGTTTCGGGACGTGGAAGAGGTGGCGTATGGTGCCGACTGCGACACGCTACTCCTGGCGGATAAACTTGCGCGCGAGCTCGCCGAAAAACGGCGCGAGGAAGCGCCACAGACCGGGAAGAACGGGCGGCCCCCCGCTCGTTTTCTCGGCACCTCCTGCTGTCCTTCCTGGGTGCTGGCCGCCCGACGCTATTTCCCCGATTATGCGGGGAATATCGCGGAAAGCTTCACTCCCATGGTAGAAACCGCGCGGCTCATCAAAAAAAGAAAGCCCGACGCGAAGGTCGTGTTCATCGGCCCCTGCATCGCGAAAAAAGCCGAGGCACTCGAGCCGGAAGTACAGCCATTCGTCGATCACGTCCTCACGTTTGAGGAGCTCGCCGCCATTTTCGTCGCAAAGGATATCGATCTTGCGACAATTGAACCAGTGCAGTTGCCCAAGGGAGCAAGCGCACTTGGGCGCGGCTACGCAGTTGCCAGCGGCGTGGCGAACGCCATCGCCGAGACCGCCGAGAAAAAGTACGGCGTTCGCGACCTTGCGGTCGCCAAGGCCGATACCCTGCGGAATTGCCGCGCGATGCTCTCGGACATCAAAGCCGGCACAATGCAGGCCGAACTCGTGGAAGGCATGGCCTGTCCGGGCGGATGCATCGGAGGGCCAGGGACGCTCGCGGCGCTGAACTCCGCCAAAATCGAAGTGGGCAAGTTCTCTTCCGCAGCAGGCGCGCGGCTTCCGGAGTGTACCGAGCAATAGACGGAACATTCTGGAAGCACCTTGGCAATTGCCTCTCCTCCCTAAATATTCAATGAATATATATTCCACATCCACCGTTCATAATTCCTTCACACACGCACACTATTCTTGTTCTCGATGAACGAAATTCAATTGCGGAGGTTCATATGAAACGGAATGCGTGGATACTGGCAATCTCACTGCTAGTCATTGGTGGGCTGATCTTCGCCCAGGGAATGTTTGGCGGCTATAACGGCTATGGGATGATGGGCGGGTATGGCGGTGGTTATGGAAACGGGCACGGAATGATGGGAGGATGGGACTATATTCCCCCCAGTGTCCAGCAACCCATCACCATCGATGAAGCGGCCCAGCAGGCAACAAAATACCTCACGGCGTGGGGCTACAATGGTCTCAGGGTCTCCGAAATCATGGAGTTTTCGAATCATTTCTATGTAGAAGTTGTCGAGAAAGACAGCTCGAATAAGGCTGTGGAGCTCCTCGTCAACAAATATACCGGCGAAGTATTTTACGAGCCAGGTCCGAATATGATGTGGAATCAAAAATATGGCCCAATGACCGGCTCAATGATGCATGGCTTTGTCACAGGCATTGAGCCGACTGCCGGCACCATGCCCATCAGTGCTGAAAAAGCACGAGCTTTGGCGCAGAAATTCCTCGATGCGCAGAATATCGGTCTCAAGGTGGAAGATGGCGCGGATACATTCTATGGGTATTACACGATTCACGTCCTGCAGAATGGAAGGACATATGGAATGCTGGGAGTCAATGGATACACTGGTGAAGTCTGGTACCACAACTGGCATGGCACTTTTGTTTCTATGAAAGAATTCGACTGATTTTTGCGATGCTGTGCCTGACAGGCTTCCGTCGGGCACAGCATTTTTTTCTTGTGGCGGCCCCTTTATTAGTGTTCTCAAGCTTGGGTAAAGGTTGAAGCGGAAGGGATAGGAGAACGCGAATACCTCTATGAACCACCATCGTGGTCATGGAGGAAAAACATGCACTGGTTTGCCTTTTGTCCCAACCCCCGCTGCGCCTACCACCGCCAGGCACCATCCTGGCCCTGGGCCTGGGCCATAGGCTGGTATTCGACCAAGGCCTTTGGAAAGGTCCACAGGTTTCGCTGTCCACGCTGCGGCAGACGGTTTTCCACTCAGACCTTTTCAACCCACTACTACCTGAAGCGTCCTATTGCCTATCGGGAGGTACTGTTTCGCCTGGTCAATGGGGGCAGTCTGCGGGGAATGAGCCGTGCACTGGGCTGCTCGCTGTCCCTGCTGACCAATCGCATCGATCGCCTGGCGCGCCAGGGCATCGCCCTCCACGCCCAGATGCTCCAGAAAAGACGGAGCACGGAAGACATCTGTATCGACGGCTTTGTCTCTTTCGACTGCTCCCAGTACTTCCCCAGCGAAATCCCCATTGCCGTCGGCCGCTCAAGCTGCTTCGTCCTCGAGGTCAGCCACTGCTCTCGCAAACGCTCAGGCACCATGCGTAAAGCGCAAAAGGCAAAGGCAAAAACCCTCTATGCCTCCCTCCCGCTCGAACGCGGCGCCATCACTCGTTCCTTTAGCGACGTGCTCCAGAGCTGCCTTGCCCTCCAACCCCCTCAGCCCCAGTCCCCCTTCGTCCTCATCACCGATGAAAAACCAGACTACGCCCGCGTCGTGCACCATCATCCCGCCTTCTGGGGTGACAGAGACTCCAGGCTTGTTCACCTCACCGTCTCTTCCCGCCTGCCCCGCACATTCCACAACCCCCTGTTCCCTTCCAACTACCTCGACCGCGAGCTCAGAAAAGACCTCGCCAACCACCACCGCGAAACGTCTTGCTTCAACCGCAACGTCGCCAACGGCATGATGCGCCTCTGGGCCTACCTCGCCTGGCACAACTACCTCAAACCCTTCCGTATCCGCAGACCCGCCTCCCACCAACCCCGCTCCCATGCCGAGGCCTCCGGCATCGATCCATCCCTGTTGCACAACCTCGAACAACGCCTCTTTTCTACCCGCGCCTTCCTCTCCCTCAGCCCCTTGACCCCACCCATGCGCAAAACCTGGCAAAAACGCTGGCTGACCCCGGGAACGCAGAAGCCTGCCTACCTCCCCTCCCTGGCCCTCGATTGAAGCGCTCGCCTATGAAAGAATATCAACCAATGCCCTTCTCAAACCAAAGCCCATACCCAAGCTTGAGAGCACTAATGGCTCCTTTAGATTTCTGGTTCTCCGAAAGTTCCCTTTGTTTTCCCGAAATTTCACGGTATGATATGTCAGATTTGATTACTCTTGAGGTAGCATACCGTGTCATCAAAAATCCTCATCGCAGATGATGAGCAGAAAATCGCAAAAATGATTTCTCAATATCTCGAGACTTCCGGCTACACTACCATTGTGGCCTTCGATGGGCTTCAGGCGATAGATCTTTTCAAATCCAAAAATCCCGATTGCCTCATACTCGATGTCGCCATGCCAGGAGCAGATGGCCTAGAAGTCGCTCGCGAAGTGAGGAAAGTATCGTCTGTCCCCATCATTTTTCTTTCTGCGAAAGCCGATGAGGTTGATAGAATAGTAGGCCTTGAAATCGGCGCTGATGACTATGTGATCAAGCCATTCAGCCTGCGCGAGTTGCTTGCCCGAATTCGTGCCGTGCTGAGGCGGGCCTCGCCGCAAGTCCAAGAGGGAGAACCTGCGATCCTCACGCGAGGTGCTCTCGAGGTCGACCTGAAGCGGAGAGAGGTGCTTCTCAACGGGCACCACGTGCCACTCACTACGGTACAAATCGATATTTTAGCATTTCTTATGAGAGAGCCAGGGAGAGTATTTACCCGGATGGAAATTCTTGAAGGCTGCCTTGGTTCGTCGTATCAGGGCTATGAGAGGACGATCGATGCACATATCAAAAACATCAGAAAAGCGCTCGGCGATGACATGGAAAGTCCTCGATTTATCGGAACCGTTCGAGGTATAGGGTACAAATTTCTGGAGCAGCCTGAATGAAACTCAAGACCAGATTGTCGCTTTCGTTTTTCTTCATCATCGCCGTCGTCGCCGGTGTTTCGTTTGTCTTCATTCAAAACTCAACGCAGAGCCTTTTCCGTTCATTTGTGTTTTCAGGTGATTCTGAAAAAGCGCAGATGTATGCTTCCATTTTTGCCGAATACTATGCTGAACATAAAAGTTGGGATGGGCTGCAAGCCTTTCTCTCAGAAATGCCCCAGATTGTTTTTCAGAGCATTGATGATCGTATCCATGGGGAACCATCCTCCAGCGCCCTCAGCGCATATTCAAAACAAACCATCAGCGCGCTGCTCTCGGATCGCATCGCTGTAGCGGACAGCTCCGGTGTCATTGTGGCGGACTCGGCCGAGAAAATCTTGCACACCGTACATCCGGCCGCCCATCTGCGCAGTGGCATCCCCATCATCTCCGGCTCAAGACGAGTCGGTACGGTACTGGTCGGTTCGATGATCGATTCGTCGCTGACTGGAATGAATCAACATTTCCTCGATTCTGTGCTTCGATCGCTCATTCTGGGAATACTCATCTCTTCTTGTCTGGCATTTTTTCTCAGTTTGGTTTTTTCTTCGAGGATTACGAGGCCTATCGCATCGCTCAATAATGCGGCGAAGCGCGTCGCTCAGGGAGATTTCGAGGTTTCTGTATCCCCGGAAGGGGATGAGGAGCTCCGAAGTCTCTCAATCTCCTTCAATGCCATGATCGGTGAGCTGAATAATCTTGAAAACGCGAAAAAGCAGATCATTGCCGACGCAGCCCATGAGCTGCGCACTCCTGTGACGCTGATACAGGGCACGCTCGAAGGCATGCTCGATGGCGTCTTTCCCGTGGATACCAATGTACTGTCATCGGTGTACGAAGAGACGCTCCGATTGTCTTCCCTCATCGATAAACTGAGAAAGCTTGAGATAATCGAATCGGGGAAACTCGAATTGACGCTGAGCTCAGTCAATGTCTCCGAGATGATCAGGCACGCATTGACGGTATTCAGATCCTTGGCTCAAGAAAAAAACATCGACCTTTGGATGGAACCAATAGATTCATCTTTGACGGTCGAGGCAGATTCCTTCTGGCTCAGCGAGGCGATCTACAACCTGCTTTCAAACGCGGTCAAATATACCCCGAATGGAGGAAAAGTTCGCGTGCATGCGCATAGGGTCGACTCCACATCGATTCGCATCCAAGTCGATGATTCCGGTCCTGGCATACCTTCTCTTGAGCGTGAGCAAATATTCGAACGCTTTTATAGAATTGACAAATCACGCTCATCGAGTAGCGGTGGCAGAGGCCTCGGGCTCGCGATCACCAAGCAGATCATCAGCGCTCACGGCGGTACGATCCGCGTGGAGACCTCGAACCTCGGCGGAGCTTCGTTCATCGTCGAACTATTTATATCCGCTCGACCTTGAGCAATCTCGCGTTGATCGCGACAATTATGGTGCTCAATGACATGAATACCGCGCCGAGCGCCGGGGAAAGCAAAATCCCTTGGTTATACAATATCCCCGCCGCGAGGGGAATTGCGACGACATTGTACCCGGTCGCCCATGCCAGGTTCTGAATCATTTTTCGATAGGTCGCGCTTCCAAAAAGGATCAACGAAACGATATCGGAGGGGTTCGAATTGACGAGCACGATATCCGCGGTCGCTGCGGCGACATCGGTGCCAGAGCCTACGGCGATACCAATGTCCGCTTGGGCCAGCGCCGGAGCATCGTTGACTCCATCTCCTGTCATGGCGACAAATTCGCCATGGCTCTGAAGTTCCTTGACTTTCATCTGTTTCTCGTCAGGCAGGACTTCCGCGAAATACCCGTCCATTCCAAGCTCTTCCGAGACAGCTTTCGCTGTTTCCCTATTGTCCCCCGTCACCATATAGCATTTTATGCCCCGCTTCTGAAGCGTCTCTATGGCTTTGGCAGCATCTGGACGTATCGCATCGGAAAGGCCTATAGAACCGACGATCGCATGGTCAACCACGACAAACACCCTCGTGACGCCAGCTTTGCCTTCAGCGCCGCGAGGAACGGCCATGTTTGCAGCTGCAAGGGCGCGTGGGCTCACCACCGCCACGCCGACGCCTTCTACCTTGCCCTCGACGCCCTCTCCTTTGTGGGCGAGAAAATCGGTCACTTCCTTCAATCCAACCCCTGAGCGCTGGGCCTTCCGAACAATTCCTTGCGCTATCGGGTGCTCAGAAGGACTCTCAAGCGATGCAGCATACGACAGTATCCTTTTCTCGTCCCAACCTTCTGCGTGCGATACTACGCTTGTCACTTCAAAACTCCCGGCAGTCAACGTTCCCGTTTTATCAAAAAGAACCGCGGTGATTTTACGTGCATTCTCAAACGCGGTCCGGTTTCGGATCAAGAGGCCATGCTGTGCGGATTTTGACGTCGAGACCGCCACGACAAGCGGGATGGCCAGTCCAAGTGCGTGGGGGCAAGTGATCACCATCACCGTCACCATTCGCGTAATCGAAAATTCGGTTCCCTTGCCGGCGAGGAGCCATGCGATAAACGTCGAGGCACCGACTGTTATCGACACTATCGTGAGCCAAAAAGCCGCCTTGTCCGAGAGCGCCTGAGTCTTCGATTTTGTCTCCTGTGCCTGACGAACCATATTGATCACTTTTGCGAGGTAGCTGTCCGCGCCGGTTCCTTCGACTCTGATATCGAGCGTTCCGTCGGCGTTGATAGCCCCGCCGATCACACGCGCCCCTGTTTCTTTCTCAACCGGCTTCGACTCGCCAGTGAGTAGAGATTCATTCACAAAACTGTGCCCGCGCACCACGATGCCATCTGCGGGAATCTTTTCTCCAGGTTTAATGACAAGAATATCGCCTCGCGCAACCTCGGAGAGAGGGATATCCTCGATGTTCGAATCTCTCTTTCTATGAGCCACTTCAGGCATGAGGCGCGCAAGTTTCTCCAGCGCGTTGGACGCCCCGACCACCGAAACCATTTCGATCCAGTGACCTGCGAGCATGATGTCGATGAGTGTCGCCAATTCCCAGTAAAAATTATTGCCTGAAATCAAGTTGAAGGTCACTGCCGCGCTATAGATATAGGCGACGGATATTGCCAGAGCTATGAGCGTCATCATCCCTGGCGTTTTTTGGCGAATCTCATCTACGAACCCCTTGAGAAATGGAAAGCCCCCATAAAAATAAATGAACGTCGCAAGGGCAAAGAGGACAAACGAAGATCCCGGAAACGACAGCGAGAATCCGAAAACGAGCTTCATGAATTCAGACAGCGCGAGCACAGGCAGCGTTATGACCAGCGAGATATAGAACCTGCGACGAAAATCTTTGATCATTGCCAGATGGTGGCCGCTGTGGTCGTGATGGCCTGCATGATCGTGATGACTCTCATGTTCAGATTGATGCGCATGCGCCACATGTACATCGTGCTGCGAATGATCGTGGTGCATCGAATGCTCGGACGAACCCTTGTCCATTTCATGGTGTTCCATATTGTTTCAACCTCCATTCAGAAAAAATCTGGAGTACACCATTTAGTATAGTACAAGAACATGTGCTGCACGTGAATTTCTTATGAATGCAGGGTATAGTACTGATGATATGAAAATATTTCCCATTATTTTAGGTCTATGCAGTGGCCTGCTCTTCGGCCTCGCCACGCCGATAAGCAAGATGTCCCTATCCTACCTGAACAGCTTTCAGCTGGCTGGGCTATTGTATATTGGCTCTGGATTGGCATTTCTGCCCTATATCATTTCCCACAGAAAATTCGTCCTCCAGAGTCTTCGTGCATCTGCGTCATCCAAATATATACTCGGCATCATCCTGTTTGGCGGTCTCTTGGGCCCGCTTTTTCTCATGCTGGGGCTCCGCGCCGCGAACGCAATGTCCGTCTCCATATGGCTCAATCTTGAACTTGTGGCCACCGCGATACTCGGTTTTCTACTTTTTAAAGAAAACATCGGCAAGTATTCATTGATCGGCATACTGCTGACCTTATCTGCGGGGGTATTAGTCTCGTACAGAGAGCGCTCAAGCGGATTGACCGCGGGGGTATTTGTGCTCCTCGCGTGCATCTGCTGGGGAATCGACAACCAGATCACCGCCATCATCGATGGCATCACCCCTCAAACGACGACCTTCATCAAAGGCATGGTGGGTGGATCGATCAACCTGCTCATAGGTACGATAATCGGCGCTCACTCGATGTCACCGTCGCATATTTGCATCGCACTCATCATCGGCGTGGTTTCTTATGGTTTCAGCATTTTCCTCTACATCACTTCCGCACAATATTTGGGGGCCACGAGAAGTCAAATTCTATTCAGCACCTCGCCCTTCTGGGGCATCGCGGCGGCTCATTTTTTGCTGAAAGAGCCGGTGGATCCCTCCACCGCGATCGCCATCGCCGCGTTGGCTGCGGGCATCGTTTTCAGCAATATTCCCTCACATGATCATCTGCACAGCCATGCACAAATAACGCACATACACTTGCACAGCCACGATGATGCCCATCATACTCATATACACGAGGACAATTTCAACCCACATCTTCGGCACATCCATGAGCACACGCATGAGCCTATCACGCACAGTCATCAGCACTATCCGGACATTCACCACCGGCACACGCATTCATAAAAAGGCCAAGCAGACCCGCGCTCGCGCGCAGGGACTCGATCCAGATGGATGCTAAGCCGCATCTCCGCGACCTGTACGAAAACACGGTCCAGGCGATCGAGGCGCTCAAGTCCTACCGCGGACACACAGCCTCCATGATCGAACTCAATCTCAGCGAAGCGAACAGGGACATGGCCCATTTATTTTAAGGTGAAGGAGTAAGGATATCGATCCGTTTTATAGTCCCTTGGTTTGATCAACCTTTCGAGAGATTGTCTGAAGAACCGCGGATGTCCACCCTTCAATCAACGACTGCCGTTTTGATTTTTCCATCGTCGGTGAATATTGTTTTGTTTCAATTTTTATAGCAGCCTTT
>JAJUJQ010000055.1 GCA_029265255.1 Spirochaetota bacterium | reverse complement strand
GATGTATGCCTCGACAGTCTCGCCTTGGATGTACTCCATGACGAGCACGAAGAGAAAGTCGCCTTCCAGCGTAGCATCGAAGCTCTCGATGTAGGTGGGTATGCACGGATGGCTGAGGGTGCGCAGGATATCCGCTTCGCGCTTGAACTGATCGAGTGGCTTCCAGGATGTGGTCTCGGCGATATCGAAGATTTTCAGGACGACGGGCGAAGAGGAATCGTGGCCTGTGAGCTGCTCCGTCTCTTGGCTCCTCGCCGCCCCTGTCCGCCGCGCGAGCCACGTGGAGGCTGTTACACCCTTGCCTAGGCGCCGCTCGAGGACATATGGGCCGATACTGTCGCCCGCCTTCACTCGTCTTCCTCGCTGTCGGGCTTTTCACCGCTTCTGAGCCTTGCCATGCGCAGTTGGGCGAGCGCATAGGTACGCTTTTCGTCCATACCGAGTTCCTCGTAGGTGTCTGCCAGATTGAACCATGCCTCGCTGAAGTCGGGCTCCAGTGCGACGGCCTTTTCAAAAAAAACGCGCGCGCTGTCGTAGTGCTGCGAGCGAAATTCCACGACGCCGAGGTCATTCCACGCGGGAGCGAATGCCGGATCCTTGTCGAGCGCTTTTCTGTAGAACTCCGTCGCCAAGGGAAAATCGTCCTGCTCGTAGGCAAGCAGGCCCAGACCGTGCAGTACTTCCGGATCGTCAGGGGCCATCTGCAGTGCTGAAAGGAGGTCTTTGCGCGCCGCTTCGATGTTGCCGGCCAGACGATGCGCTTCGGCGCGGTTGAAGAGGATGCCCGGACGCGACGAATCGAGGGAGAGGGCCTTTGTCAAGAGCTCTATCGCTTCATGGTATCGTCCTGCATCGATGAGCGAGGCAGCGCGGTTGTTGAGCTCGGCGACGACTTTGTTTTTTTCGGAATTTGCCATTGCAAATGCCTCCAAATAAAAGATAATTGAAATAAGGAGTTTCGTCATCTGCAGTGGGGGCTGCGGCGTGAAATGTAGGGAGGATTCTTGGAGGCATGGTGCCTG
The DNA here is from genome assembly GCA_029265255.1 of Spirochaetota bacterium. The sequence continues at coordinate 2,284 of JAJUJQ010000055.1, read as the reverse complement.
TGGCGCCTTTGGCGTGAGAAGGGGTACTTGAGCTTTTTTTATCGAAAAGCTATTATGATTTCGCTATTTATTTATCGATAATACTATATTCAGTTTATTGAATATTTTTGAGGAGGAGCCGCAGGATGGTCGCAGGCGATATCGAATTTTCGGGCGAACTCCAGTCGTACATCGACGAGTGGAGCAAGAAGGAAGGCGGGCTCGTGATGATGCTCCACCGCATCCAGAACGAATTTGGCTATGTGCCGAGGGCCGCGGCGGAAAAGCTCTCGCTCATCTCGGGCATTCCGCTTGCAAAGATCTACGGCGTCATCACCTTCTACCACTTCTTTAAAACGACGAAGCCCGGTAAACACAAAATCTCTGTCTGCATGGGAACGGCCTGCTATCTCAAGGGCGGGCAGGAACTGCTCGGGGAGACTCGGTCGATCCTTTCGATCGAGCCCGACGAGGTGACCGACGATGGGCTTTTCAGTGTGGACGAAGTGCGCTGCCTCGGCTGCTGTGGTCTGGCTCCTGTCATCATGATCGACAATGAAGTGTACGGAAAACTTACAAAAGAACAACTGCCAGACATCATCGCGAAATATCGTTCGCGCTGAACGCGATGCATTGCACCATCGGTGATTTTGTGCTCGATGTGGTGGAGAATGCTGTGGAAGCAGGTGCGACTCTCATCGAAGCCGAGATCGACGAGGCGCAGGATGGCGTGCACGTGCGCGTCGCGGATAACGGATGCGGCATGAGCCACGAGGAGCGCCGGCGGGCGCTCGATCCTTTGGGAAACAGCGGTGCAAAGCATCCAGGAAGAAAGGTCGGACTTGGCCTTCCGTTCATACAGCAGGCGGTGGAGCAGGCGGCAGGCTCGTTCAGTCTGCAATCGGAAAAGGGAAAGGGTACAGAAGTGCGTTTTTCGTTCCCTGCGTCGAGCATAGATAGTCCGCCACTCGGCGATGTCGTGTCGCTCTTTGTCGCGTTGCTCGGCATGGCCGGTTCGTGTGAGGTGACATTACGGAGAACGAGAGCGCGCGATGGACTTTCGTATGAAGTGAAAAAAAGCGAGCTCGTCGAGGCGGTCGGGGATTTGGCTTCCGCCTCGTCGCTGTCGCTCGTGCGGCAATTTCTTGCATCTCAGGAGGAGTAGAGCATATGGCGAAAATGACCCTCGATCAGCTTCGTGCGCTGAGGGCGCAGAAACAGGAGGAGCTCGAAAAGCGGACTGTGGAAGGCAAGGACATCCAGGTGATCGTCGGCATGGGGACCTGCGGTATCGCGGCTGGAGCAAAGCAGACCTTCGATGCGATCGTGGCGGCGCTCGAGAAGCACAACATGGTGGGAAAGGTCGTCGTGCGTCAGACAGGCTGCATGGGTCTGTGCTATGTCGAGCCAACCGTGGAAGTCGTGATGCCCGACATGCCGACGGTGATCTATGGCAAGATGACGAGCGACGTCGCGGAAGAGCTCGTGGTGAAGCATTTGATAGAGCACAGCCTGCTCGACAGCCATATTTTCGACAGGCCGGCCGTCGACATCGTGAAACACTGAGTCTGGAGCATGGTATGGCGTACAAGAACTTTATTTTGGTCTGTGGTGGAACAGGCTGCGAGTCTTCTCGGAGCGATGAGATCTATAAGAATCTGCTCAAAGAGGCAGAGACTTTAGGAGTGAGCCACGATGTCCAGGTCGTCAAGACAGGCTGTTTTGGGTTCTGCGAGAAGGGGCCCATCGTCAAGGTCCTTCCCAGCGAATCGTTCTACGTGGAAGTGAAGCCTGAAGACGCCCACGACATCATCGCGGAACAGGTGATAAAGGGGCGAGAAGTAACCCGGCTTCTCTACCGCAAGGACAGAAAGAGCGATATCACGAAGCTCGAGGACATCGGGTTTTACCAGAAGCAGTTTCGCATCGTCCTGCGCAACTGCGGCGTCATAAATCCCGAAAGCATCGACGAATATATTGCACGAGACGGCTACAAGGCGCTCGAGAAGGCTCTCTTCGAGATGACCCCCGAAGAGGTCATCGCCGAGGTCAAGGCTTCTGGGCTCCGCGGCCGCGGCGGCGCGGGCTTCCCGACCGGCATGAAGTGGGAGGCGGCGCGCAAGGCTCCGGGCGACGTCAAGTACATCGTGTGCAACGCCGACGAGGGCGACCCTGGTGCTTACATGGACCGCTCCACAATCGAGGGAGACCCGCACAGCGTCCTCGAAGGGATGCTCATTGCAGCCCGTGCGGTGGGTGCGAATTTCGGGTACATCTACATCCGCGCCGAATACCCGCTCGCGAT
>JAJUJQ010000031.1 GCA_029265255.1 Spirochaetota bacterium | reverse complement strand
TCTTTGACGTCAATTGCCTTGTACTGCGCAAGCAGATCAGCAATTGCCTGTTTGCCTGCCTTGAACTGATCTTCCTCGGAGTTCAAGACAGCGACAAGTTCATACTGTCTCATTCATTCCTCCCTGTGGACGTATGCACCCGTACGGGTGCGCATGATCCGACGACAACAGTCGGATAAAGAGGGCCTTGTCTATATATCACAAAAGGTTGCAAAGAGCAAGCGCGCCGCTGGCCGGTGCGCACCTTTTTGGTGTAAACCGGCGCCGTCGCATTGCCGGCACCGCCCGCTTGCATGGACTGCGATTTATTTTCATAATAGCTGAGCATTCGACGTTTGGAGTAACATGCATGCCCACGATTCAGCCAAGAGTATTAAAAGGATTCCGCGACTTCCTGCCCGATGTGGAGATGGCCCGCGCCACGCTCATAAGAAATCTTGAGCAGGTATTTGTCTCATTTGGGTTTGTGCCCATCGACACACCAGTCCTCGAATATGCGGACATCCTGCTCGGCAAGGGTGGTGGAGAGACCGACAAGCAAGTCTACCGTTTCCGCGACCACGGCGATCGAGACGTGGCGATGCGCTACGATCTCACCGTGCCATTCGCACGCTTTATGGCGGAACACGTCGAAGAGCTCTACCTGCCCTTCAGAAGGTACCACATTGCAAAAGTGTGGCGCGGTGAAAATACCCAGCGCGGCCGCTACAGAGAATTCATGCAGTGTGATTTCGACATTGTCGGCACAGACGCCGCATCCGCGGACGCAGACATCCTCCTCACGGCAGCCAGAGCCATGGAGGTTCTCGACGTCGGAGACTTTTTTCTCCGCATCAACCACCGCGCACTCTTCAACAGATTTTTGGCCCGCATAGGCACACAGGACAAATCAGTCGAGATACTCAGGACCGTGGACAAGCTTGAGAAGATAGGGCCACAGGCCACAGAGGAGAAGCTGTCGAGCCTCGTGGGCCCTCAGCGTGCGGACGATATTCTCTCATTCATCCAAAAAGAGAGCAGCTTCGAAAAAACGCTCGATAAAATGTGTAGCCTCTGCGATCACAACGATGAGGAGGCTCAGGCTGCCCGGTCCAGGCTACTCGACATCATGCAGTGCGTCGCTGCGGCAGGCGGCGAGCGGCGCATTGTGCTCGATCCGAGCATTACGCGCGGACTCGACTATTATACGGGCATGGTCGTGGAGACCTCGCTCGCCGCACTGCCTGAGATCGGATCGGTGTGCTCCGGTGGCAGGTACGATGAGCTTGCAAGTCTTTATACCGAAAGAAAATTGCCTGGAGTCGGAGCATCAATCGGTCTCGATCGGCTCATGGCCGCCCTTGATGCGCTGGGCATCCGGATAGGCTCCAGCACATCGACACAGATTCTCCTCATCAATCAGCCTGAAACCCCGGCCGCCAGGCTGCACGCGCTTGCGGCATCGCTGAGAGACGCGGGCTTTGCCTGCGAAGTCTTTCCTGAGCCGAAGAAGGTGCTCGTCCAGTATACCTATGCCGAGCGAAAACACATCCCCCTTGCGGTTTTTGCAAATTTTTCCTCGGGGGCCTTCACGATGAGGATTCTCTCCCGGCGCGAAAACGTCGAAATCTCTGATCTTCCCAGCCTCTGCGAAGCGGCAAGGAGAGAGCTGCATGCCTTGCCCTGAGCCAGAGACGCGGACGCCAGAGGCCACAGGCATGCCCGCCGAGGCGCAGAGGACTAAGGCTGAAGACCAAAGGCCCAAAGGAGGCGACGGCATCCTCGACGGCAGCATCCACACCTTCGTCCTGCGGTCCGGCAGGATCACCGAGGCTCAGCGCCGGGCAATCGAACGATTCGGGCCGAAGTACATCCTTCCCTTTACAGGGGCCCCTGTCGACCTGGATTCGCTGTTTCCCGAAAAAAAGCCCCTTGTCCTGGAAATCGGCTTCGGCATGGGACAGGCAACCTGGAAGATTGCACAGGCGAGAGCCCAATTCAACTATCTCGGGATCGAGGTACATATGCCTGGGGTAGGAAGGCTCATCATCGACCTCGAACGTCACGGCCTCGAGAATGTGCGCATCATTCAACACGATGCCGTCGAAGTCCTCAAGGCAATGATTCCTCCTGAGAGCCTCGCCGGCATACACATCTTTTATCCTGATCCCTGGCCCAAAAAGCGACACCACAAGCGCAGGCTCATGCAGGATGCCCTGGTCGCGCTCATGGCTGCAAAACTCGTGGCTGGAGGGTATCTCTACTTCGTGACCGATATTGAGGAATACGCCTCGTATGCTAAGGCATCCCTCGATTCTTGCGCCACGCTCAAGAACCAGTATGAAAACTATGCGCCGCACCAGGCATGGCGGCCAGAGACGAAGTTCGAACACTTCGCAAAAAATTCAGGCCGCGGCACCTTTGAGCTTCTGTACATCAAAGGCCCGTCTTCATAAACGGGTACACAGCGCAAGCCCCTCTCCGTTCCCGCGGCAGTAGCATCATACGTTGGTGAAAAAATCGCTCAGCCTCCGGTAGAGGACGCTGATTTTCTCTTTCAGAGACTGAGGGAGACCGAGCTTTTCCGCATAATCGACGAGGAGCTCTGTACTTGCGAGGCTCTGATTGAGCGCCTCGGAAAAGGAACGCGTCGGCTGGTACCAGAAATTGCCTACACCATCGGAATAGAGGCCGATAAAGCCCAGCTTCCCTCTTTTGCCGAATTTGGTCACGTGCAGGATCGCCCCGAGGGAATTGGCCAGGGTGGCGATCGACTGCTCCGCGGCCTTCGTTTCGAGTGAAAAATTGGTGTGCAGCGGCCAGCTGGCCGAGAGGTCGCGTCCGATATCAATCCACTTCAGGGCCTTTAAGACGGTGGAGAGCTTCTCACCGTTGAAGAGCTGCACTTTTCCCCATTCGACACGCGCTCTGAGAGATTTGCCGAGTTCTTCGTCGGCTGGCCCAATGAGTGGCGCGATCCTGGAGAGACGCTCCCAGTCGAGGATCACTGTCCTCCTCGACGGTGTTTTGCCCTCGAGGGGGAACACTTCGCCGCCGAGCGAAATTGTGTCTGGCCTGGCCCCGGCAGAGACCCCTCGTCGCTGTTGTTCGGGTTTGCGCTTTCGGCGGACCACATCCGAGGATTGTTCTTGCACGGACCTTTCAGCGAGGAGGACGCTCTCCTTTTCTTTGGACGACCTGAGGCTCTTGGCCGCCGAGGGCCCCTTCTGTCGGATCGCAATGAGCTGCTCCGCCAGTTCGGGAGAAATTCTGTACAGCTGCGCCTTCGAAAGGGGAGAGACGGACATCGCGTACATGCGCGTCGTCCGCACGATTTCGCCGGCGACGATGAAGTCGGCGTCCTGACGAAACATGACGGAGCCCGGATGTATCTGAATTTTCTCTGCGGTGAGCGAGCTGAACAGCCCCCTCCCTTGTCGGGCACAGACGAACTGGATGAGACCGCGGCTCACCGCGCACAGGTAGTCGGAGATCGCTCCTCCCGAACCGATCGGAACGCCGAGGTCGGAGACTATGAGCTCAAGCTGTTTCTTTATTCTCACGATTTCGTGCAGCGTCCGCTCATCGAGGTAATTGCGTTCGCAGAACTTGGACGTGTCCGCGGCCGAGGTAAAAGCCTCGTAGAGCTGCAGGTACGAAGCGAAGTCGCCCATAGGATCCCGAAACCGGTGGTGGGCGGCGCGCGCCTCGGTCTCTTCTCCGGGCGGCAGGATGTAGGGACTCGTCGTAGAGAGAAAGGCTGCAGCGATCAGTGTCTCGCTGATCACATCCGGATACCTCAGAATCGCTTCCACGATCATGCGCGAAAGTTTCGGCAAAAGCGGGAAGGCGCACATCATCTGTCCGATGCGCGTGAGCGTGCGGTCGGGGTTCAAGGCTTCGAGCAAATTGAGCACTTCGATGGCACCTCGGATTGCGCTCTTGGGCGGCTTCGTGATGAAGTCGAAGTGCTCGAAGTCCGTGATGCCGAGCTCCGCCATGCGGAGCAGCACTTCGGACAGGTCGGTGCGGTGTATCTCTTCGGTAGGATAGAGCGGTCGCGAGTCGAAATCCTTGATGGAGTACAGCCTGTAACAGATACCAGGACGAGTGCGCCCTGCCCTGCCCTTCCGTTGGTTGCAAGAAGCTTTTGAGATGGGAGTCTCTATGAGACTGGCGGTAAATGTGCGCGGATTGTAGTAATTAATCTTTGCAAGCCCCGAATCGATGACCACCGTGATGCCGTCGATGGTGACGCTCGTCTCCGCGATATTGGTTGAGATGACGACCTTGATTTTCCCTTCAGGAGCAGGCTCGAAGACCTTCTCTTGCTCATCCTTTCCAAGGCGGGCATAGAGAGGAATGCAATGAAGCCTTCGGGCCCAACGGCTCGCCATGAGGCTCTGGAGGCACTCTTTTATCGTCTTTTCGCCAGGCAGGAATATGAGGATGTCGCCCGGTTCCGCGCCGGCATCCCCCTCGACGACTCTGCCGACAATCGAGAGGATTTTCTCGTACAGCGCCTCATCTGAGGAGCGGTAATAGCCCTCTTCAACTTTTCCTGCCCCAGGCTCAGGATTTAGGAGGACTTCCGGGGCTGTCTTGATGGCGTCGTACACGACACGCACCGGATACATCGGGGCATCGATGCGCACGACAGGACACTCGCCGAAATACTCCGAGAAGACTTCCGCATTGATGGTGGCGGACGACACAATGACGCGGAACTCGCTCCGCGCCTCGAGCACCTTCTTCAAAAGCCCGAGTATAAAGTCTATGTTCAGGCTGCGCTCATGCGCCTCATCCACCATGATCACGCTGTAATGTGCAAGATAAGGGTCGAGCTTCATTTCTTGAAGGAGGATGCCATCGGTCATTATCTTTATGGCAGTATTGGGTGCGGTCGCATCTTCAAACCGCATCTTATATCCGACAATGCCTGGAATGGTCGTATGCAGCTGGCGCGCGATGAAGTCGCTCACCGACAGCGTCGCGATTCGTCTGGGCTGGGTAATGCCGATTACCCCTTTCGAGGCATAGCCTGCCTCATAGAGAATGATGGGGAGCTGTGTGGTTTTGCCAGACCCCGTGGGACTCTCAACGACAATGACTTGGTTCGCGGCGAGCGCCTCCAGAATTTTGGCTTTCTGCTGATAGATTGGCAGATCGTGAGGATGTATCATAGGATCAAGTGTAGCGTCAGAGGAGAACTTTCGCCAGTATCCGACATTCCTATCGGCGGTGCTTTCTGCTAAAATGTTGCCATGCGATTCGAAACCGTCTCACCCTTCACGGTCTCCCAGATTACATCTCTCATAAGAGATGACCTTGAAAATAAATATCCCGACATAACCGTCGAAGGTGAAATCTCCAACTGTAAGACGGCTGCATCCGGCCACCTCTACTTTTCGCTCAAGGATGAGCAGGCAGTTCTCCAGGCCGTCATGTTCCGCCGCGACATGCTCACTCTTTCCTTTGTCCCCAAGGATGGCATGAAAGTGTGGGCAAGAGGAGGCATTTCAGTCTACCCGGGAAGAGGGCAGTACCAGCTCATCACAAGGAGTATGAGGAAGGCAGGGCTCGGCGAGATCCTCGCAATGCTCGAAGAACGCAAGCAGAGGCTCGCAAGGGAAGGTCTGTTCGATGAATCGAAAAAGAAGCCCATTCCCCGCTTTCCCTCACGGGTCGCCGTGGTGACGAGCCCCACAGGTGCGGCCGTGCGTGATATCATCCGCATACTCCGCAGGCGAAATCCCAAAGTCAGCATTCTCGTGCTGCCAACCTTGGTCCAAGGAGATGAGGCCGCATTCTCGATAGCCTCACGCATTCGCCAGGCGAATCGCTGGAATCTCGCCGAGGTGCTGATTGTGGGCCGAGGAGGTGGCTCCATAGAGGACCTTCTGCCTTTTTCGGAAGAAATCGTAGTTCGGGCCATCGCATCTTCGGATATCCCCGTGATCAGCGCCGTAGGGCACGAAACGGACTGGGCCCTGTCAGACTATGCGGCAGACCTCCGCGCTCCGACTCCATCTGCGGCCGCGGAGATGGCGTGCAGTGAGCTCGGAATGATCTACAAAGAGATGACCCATTTCCAGACTTTGCTCACACAGTCGATGCAACAGGCGCTTTCGTACGCACGGCAGAGAATCTCCGGCGTCTCACCCCGAGCCATGGAAGGGTTCCTCGCTCGGCGACAATTCTCATTCGTCCAGCGCTTCGACACCGCGGTGGAGATCATCCGGCAAGGCATGCAGAAAAGCATGGATGTGGAGAAGACCCGTCTAGCCCTCGCGCAGCGCGTTGTCGAACTCTCCAATCCTAGGGCAATCATGAAGCGTGGCTTTTCGGTCGTGACGAAGCCCTCAGTCGCGCAGCACGACGAGCAGAACGCTGAAATGAAAATAGTTCGTTCCGCCAAAACACTGACTGCCGGCGACACCGTGCATATTCTCTTCTACGAAGGCGAAGCGGATGCCTCGATTCAGGGCACAAGGAGCGATTGGCATGAAAGACTTTGAAAAAAAGATGGAGCGGTTGGAGCAGATTGCTGAGCAGATGAGGAACGCCGACATCCCGCTCGAACAATCCTTCAGCCTCTTCGAGGAAGGTGTTTCCCTCGCCCGCGAGTTGAAGAAAGAGCTCGACGCACTGCAGGGCAAGGTGGAAATCCTTCTCAACAGCCTTGAAGATGTCGAAACGGGGGATTTGAATTCTCCTCGCACCGCTGATTTTGTGGTGCCGGAAGGCGGGCAACAGCAGGATTCTGAGGAAGGCAGCGACGAGCAGGTTACTGATTGTCTTTGATCGATGCCTGCAGGATGGGTATCAGCGCCCTGTCTGAGTCTGCGAGATCCATCTCCACAATGGCGTCGAGCGGTAACCAGGCAGCTTCGGAATGCTCATTCAACATTGAGATGTGCACTGGTTCTAGAGAAATTTCCCAGGCTGCAAGCGCGCGCACCTTCCCTTTGTTGGCAAACACGCTCTCGCCCAAAAAGCGAATCACCGTGATGGGCGCGTTGAATTCCTCAAGAAATTCGCGCGCAAGGGCCGCTTCATCCGATTCATCAGCCTCGACCTTCCCACCAGGAAATTCCCAGCGTTGGCTCATTTCGGTTGCATCCCGTTTACGTCGGGCAACAAAGAATAGCCCACGCCGAACAGCAATACCGGCGACCGAACGCAACAGCGAGCCTTGTGGGCTGTCTTTTTGTCTGTCGTCCATCATTCGGCATCTCATCCATGGTCCCCCTCTGCGGTGAGAGATACACAGGCCTGTGCAAGATCGGCGGGGGTAAACCACCCCTTCGTCGCTGAGAGCTGCCTGCCTGCAATGCCATGAACAAGCACGGCACCAAGTATCGCCCGAGCCAGAGGAGTATGGAATGGGGTACCATCTTCGCCGAGCCACCCCTTCCCTCGCTCCCTTGAGAGGGCTGTCCAGCGGGCGAGAAGTCCACCCGCGAGACCGGACAGCACATCGCCAGATCCTGCTATTCCCAGGCCTGAAGCGCTTCCGTCAAAGACGGCACAACTTCCGTCTGGGAATGCGATATGCGTCGTCGACGCCCTTAAGGCAAGGACAAGACCGAATTTCTGTGCAAGAGCGACCGATTGTCGGACTGTCTCCGAAGCATTCCTGACCTGATCCGTCTGTGCTTGGCCGAGGAACGCAGCAAGGTCCCGAAATTCGCCTGGATGAGGGGTAAGGATAAGGGGCGCCTTGAAAACGCGGGCCGGAGTCTCGCCTACGATTCTTGCAAAGAGACGCACTGCGTCCGCGTCGAGGATCAGGGCTGTATCGGCGGACAGCAGTCTTTCGAGCTGTGCTTTCCTTCCATCGTCGGTTCCCCAGCCAGGTCCTACGACGATCGCATCCCATGACTCAGGAGAGAACGACTCTTGCGAGAGCACGCGCACTATCGCCAGGTCCCCCGCCGCAGCGAGATACGAAGAAAAGAGCTCTTCATCACAGTAGAGCCCAATGTACCCCGCGCCTGCAGCAGCCGCGCCGCGCACACAGTGGAGCGCAGCCCCGGCTCCGCTCCGACTTCCCGCGAGAACCGCAACCCGCCCCCGCTGCATCTTGTGGGCCCAGCGCGAGATGGGTGGCAAAAAGCTGCCGACATCGTCATCCCCGAGGAGCCAGACGAGCGATCTAGCCCTCTCTGTCCAGAGAGGGAAAATGCCGCCGACCGGAAGAATATCGCCTGCATATGGCCTTGCTGCTGGCATATAGAGCGCCTCTTTTATCGGCTCTATGCAGAGCGTCGCATCGGCGTGAACGATCGGATAGTCCGACTGCCAGTCGTCGCCCAACCCCGAGGGGATATCGACGGCCACGATGCAGGGAGTTCCGTCGACACTGCCCGTTCGGTCAGTCCGCGCACTGGCCAGGCTTCTAAGCATCTGTATCGCGCCTGACGCAGTACCCTTTGCAGGCCCGTGCACGCCCGTGCCAAGCACTGCATCGAGCACGATATCCTGTCGGGAAAGCATTTCCAGGAGGGATGGCGCTTCTTCGGCACTCTCATACCGGATAACCTCAATGCCGCACCGTTCGGCGCGACGGAGATTCAATCGAGCATTCTCCTTCATCACATCATCCCCAGGGACGAGGGCAGAGAGATGCAGAAATCCCTCGAGCCTCGCATGCCTCAGCAGCGCGAGCGCATCGCCCGCATTGTCGCCTTTGCCGCACACCGCCACCATCGACGCCTGCGTCGATGGTATTCGTGCCAACCTTTTCTGCACCACCTCGCGCTTCAGCACCTGCCAAAGACGCATCGCAGCAATCTCCATAAGATTGTCAGAGGAAAAATCAAACATGGCTCTGGTGAACGCATCGAGTTCGAGAGATTGAGAAGTCGACAGAAGGGGACGCATTCTGAAAAGACCTCCGGCTTCACTATACCCACTTCGCGTCTATGCGGCAAGCGAACTCACATGCCCGGAAGTTTCCACGCATACATCCTCACGCTGGAAGGAAGCTGACCGAGGATGTAGAGGTATCCGTCATCGCCAACGGTCATCGTCACAAGCTTCGCCTCTGGATCGGGCACCACGAAATATAGCTTCCCGATCACCTTTCCCTTCAGGTTATACCGAAAAACTTCACCACCCACGCCATCCTCCTGCCAGCGAATGCTGATGATGCTGTCGGCCCGAGCAGCAATGAGCTGCTGATCGACGCCAAGATCGTTGATGCTGCTCTGGAGAGGAAAGGAGCCCAGCGTTTTGCCATTTTTCGCATCGATCTCGACGATCCAGCCACCGACAGGATCGATCGAGAGGCTCTCTCCGGAATCGGGATCATATTTTTCCAGATAGTAGTTGATTTTCAGCGCGACGATCATCGTCCCCCCGGAGTAGCTCGGCGATATGGATTCCAGCGAAGCGATGACGCGGGAGCCCCTCGTGTTCTGATTCTTTTCAAGGATGGATGAGGGCACGGGCATAGCCTGGTTGTTCAACTTTAAAACATGCAGGAATATTCCGTTTTTGTCATAAAAGTAGACAAAAGTCTCGGATTCGGAGGCACAGAGCACCGCAAGATCGTCGTTTTCCACGGTGTCGAGGGCCATGATGAGCGGGAAGCTCGACCCCCCAACGCCTTCACGACCAAGGGGCTGCATCTCTCTTCCATCGGAATCGAATCGCCTGACGAACCCACCGTCAGCCACATACAATAGCTGCCTAGAGTCCGCCGCCATCGGCCAGGGATCGCTGAAGGAGACCTGTACGGCAAAACGCCCAAGTTCCTTCTCCACAGAAAGATCAGTGCTCTGCACATCCTTCAACACGAGCGGCGCGCTGCCCCTCCTAGGATCGTACCACATCGCCAATGTCTGGCCATAGGACGAGACGCGCAGAATCTTTGCCTCTGCGCGACTCAAAAGATGGAATATTCCCTTTTTGAGCGAAACAGCTATCGCGACCCTTTCTCCACCGGACATGTCGAGCGAAGAATCGGACTTTCCGTAGCCGAGGTCGAAGCGTATGTGCGTCTTCGCCCCCTCGGTGGAGGCGGAACAGCCGACAAGGAGGACGACGAGCAGGCATACCCACGCCCGCATCGAACGAAAGACTGTGTTCATTGTTAATGAGTATACCTCATTGATATGAATTATGGCATTCCTTATACACTGTCTCGAAGCCTGCAGAGAAAGATGAAGCAAAAGCTGCGGTTTGGTGCGTTGGAGAAGCAGAAGGAGGAACTTCCAATGCACCCAATTCCTTTCTGTCCGAACAAGGACTGTGGTTACCATCACCAGGCACCCGCCGAGAAGTGGTATGTGGCGGCAGGATTCTACCTGACCAAGACCTTCGGCAAGGTCCAGCGTTTCCGGTGTCGCGCCTGCCACACCTACTTCTCGACCCAAACCTTCAGCCTCGATTACTTCGCCAAACGCACTCTCTCCTACCCCAAGCTCGAACTGCTCCTCAGCTCGTCCATGAGCATCCGTGCCCTGTCCCGATACTTCGCCGCATCCTGCGCCACCATCCAAAACCGTATCGACCGGCTT
>JAJUJQ010000051.1 GCA_029265255.1 Spirochaetota bacterium | reverse complement strand
GGCCGAGTACCGGCGCCGCCACGATGCAATCTGGCCGGAACTCAAGGCCGAGCTCCGAAAGGCGGGAGTCTCGGACTACTCGATCTATCTCGATCCGGAGACGCTGCGGCTCTTTGCAATACAGAGGCTCGCGGACGATGCGACGAACGACTCTCTGTCGGAGAATCCCATCGTGCGCAGGTGGTGGGACTCCATGAAAGACCTCATGGAGACGAATCCCGACAATTCGCCCAAGGTGTGGCCCCTCACCGAAATGTTCCACATGGATTGAGTTATGGACCTTGATCCTATTGTTCGGCTTTCGCGCCGCTTCGGCGCCGATCCTGACTATGTGTTGGCCGGGGGCGGAAACACCTCGCAGAAGGATGGCGACACCATCGCCGTCAAGGCTTCGGGGGTCCAGCTCGGGACCATCGACGCCGCCGGCTTTGTGCAGCTTTCGCTCTCCAAGCTCAATGCATTATTCACTATCGAGTTACCTTCGAATTCCGATGAACGGGAGAAGGTCGTGCTCGAACAGATGCTCGCGGCGCGATTGCCGGGACAGACGAGGCGCCCGAGCGTAGAGACGCTCCTGCACGCATTGTTCCCTTTCAGATTCGTCGTGCACTTGCATCCGGCCCTGATAAACGGCATGCTTTGTGCGCAAAAAGCGCTGGACGCCGCACAGAGCCTGTTTGGAGACGAGGCAGCGGTGCTCCCGTATATTACTCCCGGCTACACTCTCGCCGATGCAGTCCGCACCATCTTTGAAACACGAACACGGTCGGGCAAAAGCCCGTATACCATATTGTTCCTGCAGAACCACGGCGTATTCGTCGCGGCGGATACTGTGGAAAAGATACAAGCGCTGTACGATTCCATATTCGCCACGCTGAGGGCAAGGGTAAAGGCACTGCCGCAGGAATCCGGAGTGCGTGAAAGCCTTTCTTCTGTGGAAAAGGACACGAGGGAAAAGGTTCGCACGGCGGTCGAAGAAGCTTCTTCAAAATTTAACGTGAAATTTTTCTTTACGTTAAATTCAATACTGAAGCCTTTCCTTGCGAGCTCCGAAACCTTCGTACCCCTCGCCGCGCCCTTCACTCCGGATCACATCGTCTACGCGGGAGCATGGCCCCTCTTCGTCGGCCAAAGCCAGGCGCAAAATCCGACTTCCCTGCAGGAACAGATCGATGCCTACCGCACCCGTCAGGGTGAACTTCCCAAAATCCTCGCCGTCCAGGGCATGGGCATCTTTGGTCTCGGAAAAGACACCTCGGCCGCCGAGCGTGCCTGCCTGCTCTTCACCGATGCCGCCAAAATCGCGTGGTATGCGGAGGCCTTTGGGGGAGCTCATCCTATGGAGAGGGCCGACATTGAATTTATTCGCAATTGGGAAGTAGAAAAGTACCGAGCATCCATAGCATCGCAGCAATAAAAGCGGACGAGAGAAAGGGAGGATGATGTTCATGTCCAGGACAGAGCAAGAATACAAGGCAGCGCGCGAAATATATGCCGAACTTGGCATCGACACGGATCAGGTGCTGAAAACACTTTCATCGATACCTATCTCAATCCACTGCTGGCAAGGGGACGATGTCATTGGCTTCGACGGCGCTACGACCCTCTCCGGTGGCATCCTCGCCACCGGCAACTACCCCGGCCGCGCGCGCAATGCCGAAGAACTCCGCTCCGACGCCGCATTCGCCTTCACCCAGATTCCCGGTAGGAAGCGCTTCAACCTTCACGCCATGTACGCGGAGACGGATGGGACAAAAGTCGAGCGCTCTTCGCTTGAGCCCCGCCACTTCAGCACCTGGATCGCCTGGGCCAAGGAGCAAAAGATAGGACTCGACTTCAATCCGACCTTCATGTCACACCCTCTCGCGGCCAGTGGATGGACACTCGCCCATCCCGACAGCCATATTCGTTCCTTCTGGGTCGAACATGGAAAGGCGAGCAGGCGCATTGCCCAGTCCATCGCCGACACGCTGAAAGACTTCGTCGTCAACGACCTCTGGGTTCCAGACGGTTCCAAGGACATGCCTGCCGATCGGCTCGGCCCCCGCCTCAGGCTCAAAGAATCCCTCGACGCCATCTATGCCGAAAAAATGCCCAACGACCGCGTCCTCGACTGCGTGGAGTCGAAACTCTTCGGCATCGGCTCGGAGTCCTACGTTGCAGGGTCCCACGAATTCTATCTCGGCTATGCGATGCAGAAGGCCATCGGCATCTGCTACGACATGGGCCACTTCCACCCGACGGAGAGCATCGCGGACAAAATCTCCGCCACGCTCCTCTATGTGCCATATCTGGTCATCCATGCCAGCCGAGGCCTCCACTGGGATTCGGACCACATCGTCATCTGGAACGACGCGCTCACCGACATCTGCAGGGAAATCGTGCGCATGCGTGTGTGGGATAGAGTCTACCTCGCCCTCGATTACTTCGATGCCAGCGTCAACCGCATCTCGGCGTGGATTATCGGTTCGCGAAGTGTGCAGCGGGCTCTCCTCTACGCCTTCCTCGAACCAGTCGAGGCGATGAGAGCCGAAGAGGAACGGGGAGACTTCGGTGCCCGTCTCGCCTTCTTCGAAGAGGCGCGCTCACTGCCTTTTGCCCAGGTCTGGCGCTACTACTGCGAAACCCAAGGCGTCCCTTACGGCCCAGCATGGATCGAAGAGGTGAAGGACTACGAGAAGAAGGTGCTTTCCAAGCGTAGTTGACAGCATTCTTGGCCTCCTAATCTAACCCCTTTCGCCCTTGACTTTCTTTATGCAATTTTGGAACATAGAGGTCAAAAGAGGAAAACGGCGTTGGCAAGATTTTACAATGAAGATATCGATGTTAAAAAAAATCGGTTGAATAGGAGGCCAGACCTCGGCGATCTGCCCAGAAACCCTTCCGAGGTACTTTCTCGCGCCAAAGAGCATGAGGCCGAACATGAGATAGACGCCAACCGCTACGCGGAGATAGCCCTACAGAGCAAGGTCCCTCTCTTCCGCTTTTTACACGTCGCGATGAAAGAAGACACACTCTTCCTCCTGCCCCGAATCCTCATCCGGACCATCAAGACGATGCGGCGCATCCCTCACACCTTCTTCATCAAAGACGAGGCCGAACTCGAACGCTACGTCTTTCAAACCATCTCTCAGTGGGCGAAATCTGTCCTAAAAATAACCAAAATGAGGCTCGATATTCGGGGTATAGAACGCTTACATCACGACCAGACCTATCTGTTTGTCTCGAATCACCGTTCGCCGGCGGACATTCCCGTGCTCTTCACTACGATACCCCAGCGCGCGGCCTTCGTCGCAAACGCCATATTCCAGAAGATACCCGCTATTGCATACTGGATGCGCGCCAGCGGCTCCGTGTTCATCGATCAGAGCAACCCGAAATCGGCGCTGGCCGCCTTCAAATCCATGGCGCGCCGCCTGAGGAAAGGGCGCAGTTTGATTCTCTTCCCGGAAGGACACATGCACCAGGGGAAGGGCATCGATCCCTTCAACCGCGGCGGCATTTTTTCCGCAGTGCTCACGGGCACGCCCATCGTCCCCATTTGCCTCTACGGCACGGATAGGGTCATCCGCCCCGGGAGCTTTCACATCAATCCGTACAAGCGCGTGATCGTCGATGTATGCGCTCCCATACAGACCACGAGTCTCGGAAGAACAGAAAAAAAAGAAATCGATGCGATAGTCCACGACATCATCGCCGAAAAAAGAGCCTTCTACGAGAAAAACAGGTAGTGCTCTCAACCTTGGGCACGAGGCAGCAAGCAGCGCAGGGGGAATATCCTACGATGCGGAAAGGTTTGAAGGCACCGAGAGTTCGGCACGCGTCCAGAGCTCGTAGTGTGATGCCTTTTCTTTCGCCTTAATCTTT
>JAJUJQ010000032.1 GCA_029265255.1 Spirochaetota bacterium | reverse complement strand
TGCATGAGTACGGGTCCCGCCTCACCAGGGCGCAGCAAGCCGGCATGGACGGCTGCCGCTCCGATCGACGAGTCGACCGTGTAGATGTCGGTGCCCCAGACCGGTCCCGAGGATTGCCCCGTTACCCAGAGCACATAGCTCTTGCCGGGCGCGTACCCGGAAATCTGATGGGCTTTGTCGGGAGCGGGAATCATCTCGATGACCTGCGCGTTGGAAGGGGCCGCCGCGATGGTATAGCTCGAGCCGTATGAGCCGTACGACGCGGTGGTGACGCCGTTGCGGGTTGAGCCCTGGTACGACTGGCGCGGCCCCTGCATGGTGACCTTTACCACTGTGGACTGGCCAGGCTGTACGAGCCCCGCGTGCACTGCCGCGGTGTTCAGCGAAGAATCGGATGTGTAGATATCGGTACCCCAGACGCGGCCGCCGGTAGTACCGGTAACCCTGCAGTAGAAGGAGGTGCCTGGAATAAAGGGGATCGCGGTAATGGCCGATTCGTCCTTGAAGGCGAAGATGCGTACCGGCTCGGCAATGACGATGGGCGGCGACACGGTGGTGGGCGGCTGGATGGTGGAGGTCTGCGGCTGCGATGTGGTTGCCGCGGCCTGGGTGCCTACTGGGAGGAAGCGGAAGCTCAATCCGAAACTCCCCCAGCTCTGGCTGGTGACCCCGTTACGGCTTGAACCCGCATAGGAGGCAAGGCCCGGGAGCACTTCCACATAGACCACGCCCGTCGCCCCCGGCGCGAGCACGCCCGCGTGCACGGCCGCTGCTCCCAACGCGGAATCGGCAGTATAGATGTCGGTACCCCATACCTGCCCGGTCGTCTCGCCGCGGAGCCTCAACACCAGCATCGAGCCGGGCTGCATGCCTGGTATCGTATTCACTGTGGCAAGGTTCTGGGCGCCAAGGGCGGCGATCATCCCCACAAGCCCAATCATCAGCATTATGCTGCGCTTCATTTCGTATTCCTCCTTCGGCATCCGGTATAGGTATCGAGCGTGAGAAGCGGCCCGTCGGAATGCGGCTTCTTCAGCGTCCCGGGGAGCTGCATGTGGGGCTGCCAGGCTCTGTCGCGACCCTTTTGTCGCGGCGCATGGATCCTTTCACGTTCCACCTGTTATTAACTATAGGAGGAGCCCCGGGAGAAGGCAAGGGTTTGGGGGTAAGGAACATGTATTTGAATTGAGAAAGGTGTGAGCTCTAACGTTACATTCGCCGATGATGAAGCGGGACCTGCAGGTCGGAACACCTGATTTCGGTTGATTTCGGATGGCTAGCTACCAGCGAATCTCAGCAAGCATTGACAACTAGAAATACAATGATACTTTCCGCCACTCACTACCACGACACGCAAAGCGAAGAATATGGATTCTGGCTCGGAGAGCAAAAGCATTGCACGCACAGCTATTGTGCATGTATGCTATAAAAGAGCAGCCAAAATGATATCATTTAGGGCAAAGAGAGGAAAACAGAGTGGCTTCAACCATGCGCGATGCAGCAAACAGATACGAGCACCTGCCATGGTGCAAGGTTATTCGTAGCATCGGGGAAGTGTATTGAACATTGATCTGCTTCCCGCAGAAATTGCATGTAATATTGATTTTGCTGGGGAATATGAACGATGAACGAGGCTAAAGTACACTACCACGGTCACCGGCAGCGGCTTCGCGAACGATTCCTGAAGTCTGGGCTTGACGGTTTCGCGGACTACGAGGTAGTCGAACTGCTTCTTACGCTGGCAATTCCGCGGTCCGATGTAAAACAACCCGCGAAGGCGTTGATCGCACGGTTCGGCAACCTGCGCGGCATCCTGGACGCGCCCCTTGAGGAGCTGCAAGAGATCTCCGGCGTCGGCAAGGTGACCCCGGTGGCGCTCAAAATCATCAAGGCGGCGGCGACCCTCTACCTTCAGCAAAGCGCCGAGAGTAGTGAGTCTCTCATCGATCCTACACGGCTTTCCGAGTTTTGGCGCATGCGAATGGGCGCTCTGCGAAACGAGGTCTTCGAGGTAGCCTATCTAGACTCAGGCTACCGGTTGCTGCGCGAAGGTGTGGAGACTCTGGAGGAGGGTACGATCGACCGCGCCACGGTCTACCCCCGCCGCGTCATCGAAGCCGCCCTTAAGCGAGGAGCCGCAGCCATCGTGATCGCGCATAACCATCCAAACGGGAACGTGACGCCGAGTGAGTACGACAAGGTGCTGACACGTGCCATTGTCCTTGCTGCGGAAACCGTGCAGCTCAAGGTGCTTGATCACCTGGTTGTATCAGCGCAGGAGACCTTCAGCTTCAGAAAGGCTGGGTTGCTATGAATATTGCACCGGTCATCGAACAGCACTTTCCTAAACTCAACGAGTCACAACGCGAAATAGTCGGCCACCTCGACGGGCCGCTGCTTGTGATCGCGGGCCCCGGTTCAGGTAAGACATATAGCATTGTGCTTCGTGCGCTCAACCTTCTGCTCTTAGACAAAGCGCTGCCCAAGCAACTGGTGCTCTGCACCTTTACTGAGAAAGGTGCTTTCGAAATGCGAGACCGCTTAGCTGCTGCTGCGCAAAAAGTTGGCTACAACGGTGACCTTTCTGAACTGACTGTCTCTACGATTCATGGCTTTTGTAACCGTATTCTCGTGCAGCACGGCCATCGTACCGAGCTCGGGCACGACTTCGAGACGCTCGACAATCTGACGCAGTTGCTGTTCATCTTCGAGCACTTTGACGAAATTATCGGTCCTGTGGAAAATGGCCGATTTCTATTGCGGTGGTCGACCCGTTGGCATGCAATTGAAGGCGCGCGAGGCTACTTCGATAAGATTACAGAAGAGCTCGTTGATCCCAGTTGTCTTGAAGCTTCCACAGATCCTTTTCTCAAAGCTATCGGCTGCGCCTACCGTCGTTATGAACGAGCGTTGCGCGATACCAACCGAACCGATTTCGCGCACCTACAGAAGTATGTGTTCGATCTTTTGCAAGATCCCTCCACTATGAACGCGGTAACTCGCGATATCCTCTATGTCCTTGTGGACGAATATCAGGACACCAACTACATCCAGGAGCAGCTCCTCCTTAAACTCACCGAACGGACGCGCAACTTATGCGTGGTCGGAGATGAGGATCAGAGCCTGTATCGATTCCGTGGGGCCACGGTGCGCAACATCCTTGAGTTGCCGCAGAAGATGCCAGAAGTTCGCATCATCAAGCTCACGACCAACTACCGGTCCCATCGCACAATCGTCGAACGCTACAACCGCTGGATGGCATCTGCCGACTGGTCTAACCCGAGCGGCCTGTCCTTTCGTTACGACAAGACCATCGAAGTAGACGCGAAAGCTAATCATCCAGTTTACCCGTCGGTCATTGCAATCTGGGGCAAAGACCAGCGTGACGAGGCTACGCGCTTTGCTGATCTTGTGGAGTTTCTGAAGAAGCACGAGGTCATCGCCGACTATAGCCAGGTAGCCCTGCTGCTGCACAGTGTACGCGAGGAGCACAGCGGGTCGTATCTCGCCGCCCTCAAGGCCAAGGGCATCCCGGCGTTCTGCCCCCGGGCCCGTGGATACTTTGAAATTCCGGAAGTTAGTTACCTGGTCGCCTGCTTCGCAGTGCTGTTTGGTTGGTATGGAAACAACCGCGGCGAGGTAGGCGGCGCAGTGGCTGATCTTGCCGCTTATGTAGATGACGCCATCGTGCAACTCGGGCGCCGCTTCGGCTACCCGCATCCGCTCGCTGTCGCCCTGCAGCAATGGACCAGCGAGATCGCCACGCTCCGCGAAGGCCAGACACTCGACTTACGGCCGGCCGACTACTTCTATCGCCTGCTCGCGCTCGAGCCGTTCAAGAGCGCGGTGAAAAACGAGAACATCGCCCGCAATCTGGCTATTTTCTCCCAGCTTCTGAATGTCTTCCAGAGTTACTATCACTATACCGTCATTACTCACAGGAACAGGGAGGCCCTTCGCCTCCACTTCTTCAATAGCTTCCTTCGCCTGCTTTACGGCGGGGGTATCAATGAGTACGAAGACCCGGACCAGCCCTTCCCCAAGGGCCACGTACAGGTGATGACCATCCATCAGGCTAAGGGACTCGAGTTCCCGGTGGTTGTGGTAGGCTCGCTCTCGGCGCAGCTCTCAAGTCCCAAGCAGATTGACCACGATCTCGCGCTGTTCTACCACAGGCCGCCCTTTGAGCCAGAGAACCGTATTACTCTCTTCGACCGCATGCGCCTGCACTATGTCGCCTTCTCCCGACCGCAGAAGTTGCTGGTGCTCACCGCCCATGAGCAGCCAAAGGATCATTTCTCCTCCATCTGGGACGGCCTTCCGCAGTGGCCCTACGTGCAGAAGGAGCTACTCGCAGCCCAGCGATTTGAGATGCGCGAAAGGATGCCGGTGAAGAAGACTTACAGCTTTACGGGCGACCTCAAAATCTACGAGACCTGCCCGCGCCAGTACCAGTTCTTCCGCGAGTACGAATTCAAGCCATCGCGTTCGGCGGTGATCTTCTTCGGTCTTCTTGTGCACCAAACCATTGAGGAGATCCATCGCATCGCCCTCGACGGCAAGCTGGATACGCTCGATCAGAGACGCATACGGCAGCACTTCGACCGCACCTTTCGGTTCCTGACGCTCTCCGGCGTGCGGCCTATTGGCGACGCAGCACAGGAGCCCGCCTTCATGCAGGTGATGAACTATTTCCGGCAGAACCAAGACAAAATGCGCCGGGTGATCCAAACTGAGGTGGATGTGTCGCTGGAAAAGGACGGCTACATCCTCGTCGGCAAGGTGGACCTGCTGCTTGGGGGCGATGGCAAACTCGAGCTGCTCGACTTCAAGACCTCACCGCGGCCCAAGGACAATCCCGTGCTGATCGCGGCCTATGAGCGCCAGCTCTGCACGTACGCGCATATTCTGGAGCAGCGCTACGGCCGCCGTGTGGACCGACTCATGCTCTACTGGACTTCGGAACCGCGCAAGGAGGACGCCCTGATGGTCCTGCCCTATGACCCCAAGCGGGTGGAGGAAGCGGGCCGGCATTTCGATGAAACCGTGCGCCGCATCCAGGCGAAGGAATTTGCGGTGACGACGCCGCCCGAACCGGCGATCTGTCGTGAATGCGACCTGCGCACGCTCTGCCGCAGCGAAGGCCTTGTGAAAATAACGAACTGACTGAAGGAGGAGATGCATGGCGAAGATCGAAATCACCAAGACCGAGCTGGTTTGGCCCGGCAAGTACAACGAGGACGGCACGCTCAAGGAAGTGCCGCGTGTCTCCCTACCCTTTCAGGTCATTGAGACTGTCAACGAGAGCCGTGCCACCCGCGAGGCGCGCAAGGAGCGTGAAAAGCAGCCGACGCTCTTCGACATTTACGAGGGTCAGGAGGGAGACACCTTTGAAGAGGGGTGGAAGAACAAACTCATCTGGGGCGACAACCTGCTGGTCATGGGATCGCTCTTGGAGAAGTTTGCGGGGAAGATCGACCTCATCTACATCGACCCCCCGTTTGCGACGGGGGCGAATTTTTCGTTCAAGACAGAAATTGGCGATGTCGGGTTTGAGGTCGAAAAAGAACAGTCGGTACTCGAGGAGAAGGCTTATCGAGACACTTGGGGTGCTGGTCTCGTTAGTTACCTTGACATGATTAGGCATAGGTTCGTTCTCATGCGACATCTATTGGCCCCCACGGGCTCAATTTACGTGCATCTTGATGCGACGGTGGGACACTACGTCAAGGCTCTCATGGACGAAATCTTCGGAGCCGATTCCTTCCAGCGTGAAATCGTGTGGCGAATTGGCTGGATTTCCGGCTACAAGAGCGCCGCGAAAAATTGGATTCGGAATCACGACATGATCCTCTTCTATGTTAAGACGCCCGGTCAGTTCACGTTTAACAAAGAGTATATTCCTTACCCTCCTGGCTACGAGAGGCGCGGCGGCGAGAAGCCTACGGGCCAAGGATATCCAATGGAGGACGTGTGGAACGCAAACCCATTCGAGTTCGAACTGAAGGGAGATGAGTCACTTGATTCGATTCAGATCAAGAGCTTTTCCCAGGAGAAGACCGGCTATGCCACACAAAAAAACGAGAGCATTCTCCGTCGTATCCTGAAGGCCTCCTCAAACCAAGGCGATCTCGTCGCCGACTTCTTCTGTGGCTCCGGCACAACCCTCGCCGTGGCCGAAAAACTGGGCCGGCGCTGGATCGGCTGCGACCTCGGCCGCTGGGCGATCCACGTTACGCGCAAGCGCCTGCTTGGCATCGAGAACTGCAAGCCCTTCGAGATCCTCAACCTCGGCAAATATGAGCGCCAGTACTGGCAGGGCGTGACTTTCGGCGACAAGAACAACAAGACGGCCGCGGAACAAAAACTCTACGAGTACCTCGCCTTTATCCTCAAGCTCTACGGCGCGCAGCCGGTGGCGGGCATGGCGCACCTGCACGGCAAAAAGGACAAGGCCATGGTCCACATCGGCGCGGTGGACGCGCCGGTGACCATCACCGAGATCGAGGCGGCGGTGGATGAGTGCGCCGCGCTCAAACAGGGCGAGATGCACGTGCTCGGTTGGGAATGGGAGATGGGCCTCTACGACTTGATGGTCGAGGCGGCCAAGAAGAAGGGGGTGAAGCTCCTGCTCCTGCAGATCCCACGCGAGGTGATGGAGGAGCAGGCCGCCGCCAAGGGCGACGTGCGCTTCTTCGAGCTGGCCTTCCTCGAGGCCGAGATTACGCAGCCCAAGGCGCTCACCGTACAGGTGGCGCTTAAGGACTTCGTCATCCCCAACACCGAGCTGATTCCCAAAGACGTGCGCGGCAATGTGAAGAAATGGTCGGACTACATTGACTACTGGGCAGTGGACTGGGACTTCCAGAACGAT
Source organism: Spirochaetota bacterium (assembly GCA_029265255.1). The sequence continues at coordinate 3,548 of JAJUJQ010000032.1, read as the reverse complement.
ACCTTTATGCAGGGCTGGGTGGCCTACCGCACGCGCAAGGAGCGCAAGCTCCCGCTTGTCTCCGACCCACACACCTACGAAAAGCCAGGCAAGTACCGCATTCTTGTCAAGGTGATCGACATCTTCGGCAACGACACTTCTCAATCCTTCGATGTGGAGGTGAAATAAACATGGTAAAAGCCGTCATTGCTTACGATAAAGATCTGCCGGAAATCCCCGATCGCAGACCGTGGGAAAAGCCGACTCAGCATCTTGTCAAGGACGAGTCAGCCCCCACCGGTTGGCGTGTTGCCGAAGGCAGGCGGCCAAGCCAACTTCTGCTGGTACCTAAAATCCGCGAGCAGGTGGATGCCTGGCGTGCGAGCGGCTATGAGGGGGCCTCAGATGTCACACTCCGGTTGTTCGAGTATTGGTTTGAGGAAGACCACGAGGTTCCAGGCTTTGACGTGCCCTTCCGCTACTACTTTTGCCAGCGCGAGGCGATCGAAACCTTGGTGTGGCTAGTGGAGATCGCTGGGCATCGCGACGTGCAGAAGCTGATCGAGCGGTACGCGACCACTGATAAGGATCTCTTCAACAGGAACATCACATTTCAGACCACGATGGATGGCCAGCGACAGCTGCGTCGCTATGTGCCGGAGCTCGACGCCGAGGGCGTGCAGGACCTCCCTCCCGAGGACATGCGGCGCTTTGCCTTCAAACTGGCGACTGGCTCAGGAAAGACTTGGGTAATGGCGATGGCCATTGTATGGGCACGCTTCCACAAGCAGCGGGTGCCGGGTTCGGACATGTCTACCAACTTTCTCATTGTCGCGCCGAACGTGATCGTCTATCAGCGACTGGAGAAAGATTTTGCCGCCAACCGTATCTTCTACGAGCTGCCGCTGATCCCGCCTGAGTGGCGCGGCGCCTTCGCGCAGAAGGTCATCCTGCGCGGCGAGGCCACGGAGCCTGATCCTTCCGGCAACCTGTTCCTCACCAACATCCAGCAGCTCTACGAGTCGCGCGACAACGATTGGACGCCGTCGAACGCCATCGAAGCGCTGCTCGGCAAGAAGCCCTCGCAGGACCTAGCCGCCTCGGGCCAGCGCTCAATGCTGGAACGAGTGAAATCACTCAAGGATCTCGTGGTGATGAATGACGAGGCCCACCACGTCCACGATGTAGGCTTGGCTTGGAGTCAGTCGTTGCTCGCAATCCACCGTGCGCTACCCAAAGGGCTTGCGCTCTGGCTTGACTTCTCGGCCACGCCCAAGGACCAGAACGGCATGTACTTCCCCTGGACCGTGTGTGACTACCCGCTGGCGCAGGCGGTCGAGGACCGGATCGTCAAGGCACCACTGATCGTGACCAAAGAGGAGGACCCCGCCCAGCCGAATCACGACCCCCAAGGCGTCACCGCGGAAAACATCGGCGAGAAGTACGGCTACTGGCTGCGCGCGGCCGTCGCGCGCTGGAAGGAGCACCACCAAGTTTATAAGCAACTTGGTACCCGGCCCGTATTGTTCATCATGGCTGAGAAAAACCGCTACGCTGACGCCATCGGCGAGTTCCTGTGGAAGACTGAGGAGTTCGGTTTTAAGGAATCCGAGGTCCTGGTCATCCACACCGACACCTCGGGCGAAATCAAAAATAAGGACCTCGATAAAGCACGCGAAGCGGCTCGTGACATCGACAGGGCCGAAAGCAAGATCAAGGCAATCGTCAGCGTGATGATGCTGCGCGAAGGCTGGGATGTGCGGAACGTCACCGTCGTACTGGGCCTGCGCCCGTTTACGGCCAAGGCCGAGATTTTGCCCGAGCAAGTCATCGGGCGCGGCCTGCGGTTGATGACTCAGGTAAGCCCGGACCGCACGCAGACGTTGGAGGTGCTCGGCACGCGTAAGCTCCTCGACGTGCTGCGCACGCAACTCGAAACGGAAGGCGTGGGCGTGGCCAGCACTTCGATCGATCCCCCCCCGCCGGTCATCATCGCGCCGATCAAAGAGAGGCAGGCCTATGATATTTCAATTCCGATCACCAAACCGAGCCTGGTACACAACATTCGCAAACTGTCTGAATTGAAGGTGGAGGAGCTTGACGCCATCTACGATCAGGAGGATCTCGCGGAACATTTCCGGGTGAAGCTAAAGCTCGAGTTTGCTACGACCGAAACTGAGGTGCACCAGGCTGACATCGATGCAGGTGAGCTGCCGCCACCCCAGGAGCTTTTGGCTAGCATCACTAATAAGGTCATCAGCCAGGCAAAATTGCCCAACCACTTCGCTGAGCTGTACCCCATCGTGCGAAACTATGTCGCGACCTGCTGCTTCGGAAAGACGGTGAATCTCGACGATGATGTGCTCCGTTCCCATCTCTCGCGGCTGGAGCTGCAGGAGGGGATCGCCAAGTACCTAGCTCGGAAGATCGCTGAGTTGACTGTGGAGCGCCATGCCATCGAGTTCGAGAAGGCCGACTTCTGGCTTTCAGAGACAAAGCCCTTCAGCTGGCGGCGCAACCTGCCCCCCCTCGAGGCTAAGAAGACCGTGTTTAATTACGTGGCAACCTACAATGACTTTGAGCGCCGCTTCGCCGAGTTCATCGACAACGCTCGCGACGTGGACCGATTTGCGTCGCTTGGTACGACCGAACAAGGCGAGTCTGGGACCCAGTTTCGCGTGGACTACCTGAAGCCGAGCGGGGCCATCGGTTTTTATCATCCGGATTGGGTGGTAGTGCAGAAGACTGAGGCTGGCGAGGTGGACTGGATTATTGAGACTAAGGGCCGTGTATGGGAGGGGACGGAGGCTAAGGATGAGGCGTTGAAAACCTGGTGTGAGCGCGTCAGCACGGCCACAGGAGTGAGCTGGCGTTTCGTTAGGATAGACCAGAAACTATTCGATCGTTCCAGGGCGACCACCCTGGAAGACCTTATCGCTGCCGCACAGGCGTATGTTGGTACGGCTTTACTGTCATGAAACGCTTCGTGCTTATCGTATGCGATATGTGGATTATCTCCTACGATGGAAGCTGATATATTGGGCGTCGATAAGGCGATGCACGGCCATGGCCTAATGCAAACCATTGCTGAGGTATAACCCGTGCACTCAAAGCAGCTTTAGTCATCTTCGCTAAACCGCGCAAGCGAGCCAGCGGTTCATGCCTTGGTCAGGCTATGGTTATGTTTCTCGAACAAGCGGTACTTCAAGCCTCTTACGCTTGGAGCTCGCTGATGAGCTCTCTAAATCAGCGCCTTGCCGTGTGAAAAACTGATGTAGGTCTCTACGTCTGTATCAGTGCTAAATGATCGTGCCTCGGTATTGCTGCCATCGACGAAGGTGCTCGAAACCCCGAAGCGCGGCAGATAGGTGCCGATGAGCCGGGTGGCCCAGCTGTAGGCGTCCCGGACGCACACGATATGGTCACCTGCCGCCACGCAGGACATGACGGCATTGGTGATCGCCGCGGCGCCCGAGCCGAGGAGCTTGGCCTTTTCGCCATGCTCGAGGGCGGCGATCTTGGCTTCCACGATTTCTGCGGTGGGATTGCGCCCGCGAGTATAGATGAAG
>JAJUJQ010000026.1 GCA_029265255.1 Spirochaetota bacterium | reverse complement strand
TCAAAAGAATCGATACCCTTCTCAAAGAAGCCAAAGTGCCGGCAAACGCGAGGCACATGGTACCCGTGGTCGAAGACAAGTATGGCATCGCAGCAGTGTTTCTGCATGCAGATGCTAAGGGACAGAACCTTGCTGCCCTGTACAGAAAGCCCTTGCTGGGCGAAGACAGTGAAATAGTATATATTTTTCTTCTAATGAAAGGAGATCATACCATCAATGTCTGATCAGAATGATAATAGGGATGACAATCGACGAGAGTTGCCTCCTGCACCGAGGGGGAACAGGGCGGCACTCGCGGTATTTTTTTCGCTGATAGTGCTATTTGGTGTCTATGTCTTGTTTGGACAAAGAGAAAACTCAAGGGAGATACCGTATTCTTCGTTCTTGTCGTATCTCGATCTTGGCGAGGTGAAATCCGTACGCATCATCGATCAGCGCGATATCGAGGGTGCTTTGAGAGGGAAAAATGGGCTGGAAATGCCATTCACCACAAAGATACCATATTTTGACTCGGAGCTCATGTCCAAACTTCAAGAGAAGGGCGTAAGTGTGACAGGCTCGGTCAGCGGGGCAAGTCCATTCCAGATACTGTTCGAGCTCACACCGTGGATTTTTGGATTCGTCCTCATCTGGATCATGATGCGACAGATGCAGGGCAACAACAAGGCCTTCAGCTTTGGCAAGAGCCGTGCGAAGCTCTACAACGATGCGGGCAAGAAGATTACTTTTAGCGATGTCGCCGGCCAGAAAGAAGCCAAGTATGAACTTATGGAAGTGGTCGACTACCTGAAGAATCCCAAGAAATTCCTCAAAATGGGGGCAAGGATTCCGAAGGGCGTGCTCCTCGTGGGCATGCCCGGCACTGGAAAGACGCTCATCGCAAAGGCGACCGCTGGCGAGGCGAACGTCCCCTTCTTCCATATGTCGGGCTCCGATTTCGTCGAAATGTTCGTGGGCGTCGGCGCGAGTAGGGTCCGCGACCTCTTCGAACAGGGGCGCAAGCATGCCCCCTGTATCATCTTCATCGACGAGCTCGATGCAGTGGGACGGACGCGCGGATCGGGGCTCGGTGGCGGTCACGACGAGAGGGAGCAAACGCTGAATCAGATGCTCGTAGAGATGGATGGATTCGACACAAAAGACGGCGTCATCGTGCTTGCGGCGACCAATCGCCCCGACGTCCTCGACCCCGCGCTTTTGAGGCCAGGGCGTTTCGATCGCCAGGTCGTTGTCGCCATGCCCGACGTGCAGGAGCGCGCAGAGATTCTTAAGATTCATATGAGTAAAATTCCTGTCTCCAGCAACGTGGACATCGATAAGCTCGCACGGGCTACTCCCGGCACTTCAGGGGCCGACCTGGCCAACATGGTCAACGAGGCGGCTCTCTTTGCCATCCGAAAAAGTAAAGAGATTGTCGAAATGGACGACTTTGAGGATGCCCGCGACAAGATCCTGATGGGTGTCGCCCGCAAAAGCTTGGTCATCGCGGATGAGGAAAGGCGCGCCACCGCGATCCATGAGTCCGGCCATGCGCTGCTGCATTATTTCTTGCCGAATTCGGATTCCTTGCACAAAGTGACCATCGTGCCGAGGGGGAGGGCCCTCGGGCTCGCGCTCTCCCTCCCCGACAAGGACACCTATTCGCGCACGTACGGATGGCTCTACGACCGCATTGTGATTTCCTACGGCGGATATGCCGCCGAGAAGATCGTGTATGGTCAGACCACGACCGGAACAGCCCAGGATATCAAGCAGGCGACAGAGATTGCGCGGAAGATGGTCCGAGAGTGGGGGATGGCGAAGGATATCGGCCCCATCTCCTTAGGAGAGGAGGAAGAACCGATCTTCCTTGGCCGCGAGATCGCACAGCACAAGGACTACTCAGAACAGATGGCACAGAAGATAGATGCCGCCATTCAAGCTATTCTCAACTCTGCGCTGGAAAAGGCAATGACTATTCTGAAACGCGAGAAGGATCGCTTGCTCAAGCTCGCAGACAGGCTGATGCAGATCGAGACCCTTGAGGATAAGGAAGTGAGAGAACTGCTCGGTTTACCTGAAGGAAAGATCGTTCTGGAGGAAGAGGCGGCACGATGCTGAGGGAATAGATGAAAAAACAACATTCAGCGACCGTCTTGTGTGTTTTTTGGAGCATCTTCGTGGTGCTGCACGGATGTGTCTCCTCACCCGGACAAGTTCCCTCGGTCGTGCCCTCTGAGGCGGTTGCTGACCGCATTGAAGAGCTCGCACAAACAGACCCCGAGCAGAGCATCGCGATTCTCTCGGACATCTTTGAAAAACAGAGAGAAAAAGGTGAGCCTCTGGAACGGAGTGTCATCGGAGCGCGCGCGCTGACGCTCTTCAAGACTTCGTCGGACAATATCGTTGCATCGTTCAAAAGGGCAGTGCGTGACCACGACATTGTGGCGGCGAACCGCCTTTGTTTTTCGGCATCCTCAATATGTCGCTACGCTTCGCAACATGAAGAGCTCAAAGCCTTGCTTTCGGAAGAGCTCTCTTCGATCGGCGCACCAGAGACACGGCTGCAGCTCATTCTCCTGGATGCCGAAGAGAAGTTTCAGAAGCACGGCTATGTCGCAGGAAAGGCCTCTCTTTCGACTGCGCTTGCTGCGGCGCCGGAGCTGGGATCGCTGTCCGCCGGGAAGGATTGGCCGGACAGCTTGACATCCATCATCGATATTCAAGAACCGTTGCGCTATTATCAGCGCTGGGCACAACGGGCAAAGGAGCAGGGAGATACCGATGCTGAGGCGTGGTTCACGGCCATGGCCGACAACAAAAGCAGCGGCGTCTCCGAGCTTCTGCAAGCCCCTGGCGACGATTGGCTTGCCCGCGCTGTCTCCAGTGTAGTCACGGTGTATGTCGACCGCGGCTTTAAAATACAGTCGGGCTACAGTGTGCCCGACCGTGTGCTGGGAACTGCATTTCAGATATCGAAGGGGCTCTACCTCACGAACTATCATGTGGTCGAGAGTGAAGTAGACCCTAGCTATAAAGGCTATTCTCGTATAAGTATCCGTCCCTCAGAAAATCCTCAGATAAAGGTGCCTGCCAAGGTGATCGGTTGGGATGAGGAGATGGACCTCGCGCTCATCAAGTCTGAGGAAGTGGCGCCGGGGACAATCTTCTTGCCCGCGACGACGAAATTTCAGGCAGGAGACAGGGTCTTTGCGGTAGGATCCCCCGTGGGACTTGAAAACAGCGTCACCGCAGGCGTTGTGAGCTCATTGAGCAGAAAAATCATATCGTACGGCGAGGCTGCCCAGATCGATGTTCCTGTCAATGAGGGGAATTCCGGAAGTCCTCTCTTTTCGGCGGGCGGCGTTTTAGTCGGTATGGTCTTTGCAGGGCTGCCGTCTTTACAGAACATAAATTACGCGCTGCCGGTGCAGTGGCTCGTAGCATCGCTCCCTGCCTAGTATGAACGGAAGGCGGCCACGCATCCCCGATTAGGCCTCATGCTGGGCAAAGGCAGCGGACAGAATCCTCTGGTGCTCGCCGATCTCGACCCGTCTCTGGCTGCCTTCCGTGCGGGCGACGTCCTCACGGCCATCAACGGCAGGCTCTCGAAGGATATCGCCTCGATTCAGCTTCAGCTTACCTCCATTCCGAAAGATGCGCTTTGCTATATTGAAGCTCAGCGCGATTTTCAGCCCATCGGAAGGCTGCGGCGCCTTGGAGCCGAGGGCGGCGCATCCCTCATTCCCTCCTGGGACAGTATTCCGAAAAACATCATTCTGGAAGGTGTGTTGGGAGCAAGATTGATCCAGCTCGGCAGTTCGAAGAAGGTTGAAGGCCTCTATACGGTGCAGTGGGTCTGCCCCGCTGAGGCTGCCGACGAAATCGGCCTTGGAGAAGATGATGCAGTACAGATCAACAGGTTCCTGCTAAACAGAAAAGACAAGAAGTTTATTCTGGAATTCTCCACGAAATCTCGACAGAGTGGCTATTTGGAGCGTACGATCCGGTTGGAGTTCCCTGCTGAGAGTGCTACAATCATTTAACAAGTAAGAGGTTAGCATTTATGCCGAGAATCGCGGTTTTGGAGCCGGATCCCATTATTGCGCTCGATATCGCAAGGAGCATCGAACGGGAGAGGCTCGCAGATGTCGATATATTTCCCAGGATCGACGAAGTTCTCGGCGCGCCCAGAGGTTCGGATTATGAGCTTCTCATTGTGGACATAGGCGATGATCAGCAGTCGGTCATCGATGGGGCGATAAGGATCCACCGCGATGCTGGCATATATTGCCTTGTCATAAGCGATCACACGATATCGAGCTCCCTCGCAAAACTGCGCGAGGCTGAGCCCCTCGGAGTACTGGTAAAACCCTTCTCATCGAGGGAACTCACTGCCAACGTTGAGGCCGCACTCTATCGCGCTTCCATGGAAAAGAGATTGAGGGATAGTGAGCGCAGATATAGAAATTTGTTTGCATACAGCCTCTCCGCCCGCTGCGTCGTCGACTCCGAAGGTGCCATACTGGAACGCAACAGAGCATTTGAATCGAATTTTGCCGCATCTGAGGAAATACGAAAGATCCAGGACATGTCTTTGGAAGAGGAGCGATGGGCGGAGATTCTTGCCAGCCTGCACCACAAACAGGTCTTTCAGGAGGAGATTCGCACCCGCGATGTTGGGCAAGGTCAACGGGACCTCGTCTGCAATTTTTCTTTTTTTCAGGAGGAGCCAGGCAAGGCCAATATTCTCTGTGAGTTTGTCGATATTACGGAATCCAAGCGTTTGAGGGAAGAACTCTTTCAGTCTCAAAAATTAGAGGCCATCGGCAGGTTGGCGGGCGGAGTCGCGCACGACCTCAACAATTTTCTGACCTCGACGCTGGGGTTCCTCGAGATGGTGAAGATGGAGTTGCCCCCGAACAGCCCAGCGCTGGAAGATGTTGAGGGCATCGAAAGAGTAGTTCAGAAGACATCCGCGTTGACGAAACAGCTTCTGGGCTTCTCTCGTCCCAAGTCGTATACGCCGAGCACCGTGGACCTGAGAGAGGTCTTGAATGAGGGTTGCAAAATATTCAAGAGGCTGCTCCCAGAACGGATTTCATTGTCGCTGGGAGTGCCCGAAGAGCCTGTGTTTGCGAGCGTCGATGCGGGTCACATCGAACAGATTCTGCTCAATCTTGTGGTCAATGCAAGGGATGCCCTTGAGAAGACTGAGAATCCGCGCATCTCCATTCACCTGGACACCCCGGAAGATGCCGCCTCTCAACGCGGCCCATACGCTCTCATACAAGTGAAGGACAACGGGGTCGGCATAGATGGCCGCGATATCACGAGGATTTTTGACCCTTTTTTTACTACAAAGGCAGCCGACAAGGGGACGGGGCTCGGCCTCTCGATCGTAAAATCTCTCACGGAGCTGAATGGCGGGCACATCACGGTGGACAGCAACGTGGGCAGCGGTACTGTGTTCAGCATCTGGCTTCCACGTCTGCAGGAGCCTGCATCGTTGAACGATGCGAAGGGACGAAGGATATCGACGTCGACTCTTATGGGCGACACATTGTCGAACATGTTGGAGCACAAGCGCATCATCATTGTCGACGATGATGCATCGATCCTAGAGTCGTGCGCACGAGTCCTCAGGCGCGTAGGGGCGAGCGTTGAAACCTGCATCAATGCGGGTGAGGCCTTCTTGCTCGCCGAACGCATGGAATTCGATTTGATGATTGCTGACGTCGTTTTGCCGGGCATGTATGGGACGGAGCTCTGGAAGAGGCTGCAGAGGGACGGCCGGATTGCCGCCTGCCTCTTCATGACGGGCTATGAAACCCATGGGCTCGATCTTTCTCCCAGCGCCCATCTCTTGTATAAACCCTTTGATGCCCGATCGCTCGTCGAAGCCTGTACGGAGACATTGACGTGCGCCGGCCTTTTTCAGCGCTGTACGGAGCCGTCGAGATGATCGAAGCCCAAGAGCCGGTAAAGTTCTACCTCGTACCTCGAGAGCTCTGAAGAGGCGAAGGTCCGTTTTTCGTGCGGAAGATCGATGTGCAGCCTTCCTTCGACGCGGGCAGGGCGCTGACTTAAAACCACGACTTGATCCGCAAGAAAAAGCGCGTCGTGAATATCGTGCGAGACGACGATCACCGTCGGTTTTTCGTCGGCCCACAGGCGGAGGAAGGCGCGCATGAGCTCTATTTTCTGCCTGAGGTCCACTGCGGAGAAAGCCTCATCGAGCAGCAGTATGTCTGAGGGGAACGCGAATGCCCTCGCCAGGGCAAGGCGTTTTTGCATTCCTCCCGAGAGCTGGTTTGGTCTGTACCCTTTGAATTCGAAGAGGCCTGCCTCGCGCAAAAAGCGCCCAATGCGCCACTCAAGGTTTGAAGAATGCTTACGGGATCGAAGAAGAGAGGACAGCGCGAAGCGCAGGTTGTCTTCGGCGCTGAGCCAGCTAAGGAGCCTCGGCTCCTGAAAGCAGTACGAAAAACGTTTGCCTTCAAAACCGGCAAGAGAGCCCGAGTCTGCACGCGTGATCCCTGACAAAATGTTCAAGATCGTGGTTTTTCCACAGCCGCTCGGACCAAGAATCGCGACGATTGAGGCGTCATCCATCTCGAAGCTTACATCTTGGAGGACATGCAGCGAACCAAAACTTTTTTGAAGATTTTTTACGGAGAGGCTCATTGCTCGCCTCGTCCCTGTGGCGCTTCCTGCATCTGCTGGAATTGGGCGCTGAGCTTCGTTGTCAAAAGTCCAAAGAAATATTCGGTGAGCCCACAGAGCAGGATCGTCGCAGTTGCCCAGGCAAAAACGGTCGGCGTTTCAAGCGAGAGCCTGGCATCTTGCATGCCGGTGCCGAGGGCCATCCGTGGTTGTGCCAGGACTTCTCCGGCGACGACGACTTTCCATGACAGGCCCAGCGCATTCTTTGCCCCGGAAAATAAATAGGGAAGCGCAGATGGCACACGGAGCTGCCAGAAAATCGTTGACGTGGGCACATGAAAGAGCTCCGCCATCTGGACAAGCTTTTGGTCCGCAGCGTGAGCCCCTGTTTCGGCCGACGTGTAGATGACGGGGAAGGCCATGAGCACGGCGCTGAAGACGGGCACCTGCGTCGAGGGGAACCAGAACATCGCGAGCAAAATGAGGGCCAAGACAGGTGTGGCCCGTACCCCGGTAATGAAAGGGCTCATGAAGGCCTTCACCTCAGGATAGAAGCCGCTCATCGCACCACTTACAAGGCCAAAACAGAGGCTAAAGGTGAACGCTTCCAAGACGCGCAGCATGGTGCCTGCCGCAGAAGTCCAAAATACGGCTCTGTGCACCACCTGCCACAGGGCAACGCCGGCTTCCCATGGGTGAGGGAGGATCAGGCTGCTTTTGATGAGGGTGGCCGCCAACTGCCAGACCGCGAGGAAGGCGGCCACCCCTAGAAGCCGCCACAAGCGCGAATGTAGTTTTACGCTATTGGATCTGGGCATAGAACGCTGAAGACGGCACGACGCCGCCGATACTCGCCGGATCAAACTGCAAAAACACCGACAACAGCGCCTCGATGCTGGGAATGGCGCGGCAGGCCTCAATGAAGACAAAGTTGGAGATAGGAATTGCCACTGCCGCCACTTGGGCCGATACCCCCAGGTCCAGGCTCTCTGCAAGCGTTCCTGTGCCTGCGGGGTCTTGGATGGCTTTTTGAATGGATGCTCGGTACGAATCGAGGAGTATCCTGACTTTGTTTGGAGAGAATTCGATGAGAGTCTTTCGGGCGACGAAGAGGGACATCGGATAGTCGTTCTGTCCCGTCGCGGCTCGCCATTCTTTGGTGAGGTCGATCGGTATCCCTATGGCGCGATTCTTCTGAAGCGCCTGAGTGGCGAAGGGCTCTGGCAGTACGGCGTACGCAATCTTACCGCTCGCCAGGCCCGCGGCGATCTCTGGATAGGCGAGACTGTAGACCGGCACGTAATCTTTCCCAGCGATCAGGCCCTTTTGGGCGCAAAGATACTGGAACAAATAGTCGGGGGTTGCCTTCTGCCCTGCGATATAGATCGTTTTGCCTCTGAGGTCTGAGAGGCTTGTTATCGCAGGGTCGTTGGTCAGAAATTTCACCATCCCATTGCCGACCACGGCAAGTGCCTGGAGAGGGACCCCTGCATTGTAGAGCTTGGCCGCGACGTTCACGGGCAACACGCCAGCATCGATTTCGCCGTTCAGAAGCTTCGCCACGACCATGTCTGCGCTCGAGGCGGTGACGAACCTGAACTCTCCAGGACTCGTTCGGGCAAGCTCGCTCATCATCCATGCGCCGCTGAGGCCGGAGGGCCCTTTGAGCACCGAGATGGTTACGGGGTCTGTCGGGGCGGCAGTTGCCATTGCTATATGTACGATACATAAGAATATTATAAAGATGACCATGAAGCGCCTCATAGTGTCTCCTCCTCTGCTTGGTCTTCTTCGAGAAGCTCACGGATTTGGGCCTCTGTAAATGTAATATATAAATTTTTCTCGAAATATGGAATCACCAGCCCCACAGGCCCCCCTTTAACCCTTCGGAGATTCTTGACGAAGGTTGTGTGGACGTCTCCACCCAGGTTTTTTCGGGCCTTGGAATAATAGATGGCAAGGCGGGCTGCCGCCAGGAGCACCTCGGGCGGAATGGATTTGTTTTTCTGCGCTCGTATGAACACATAGGAGCCGGCATAGTCTCTCGCATGGAGCCAGAGATCAGAACCTCGCACGATATGCCGTAGCACCTCGTCGTTCTCCTTGCCCGATCTTCCTATGAGAATTGTCCATCCCCTATATTCCAGATATTGGCAAGGATAGCGGGGTTTCTCTTTGCTCCGTGCGGCTCCGCCCTTGCGCAGAATCCTGGCGATGGCAAGAGGATCAGTTTCTGCCTCGACCTGCGCGAGCCAGGCGTCGAGCTGCCTGATGGAAGCTTCACAGCGGTGAATCTCCGCATTCATTTCTTCAATGCCATGCTTTGCCTTGTGGTATTTTTCGTAGTATGTCGCGGCATTCTGGGCGGGGCTGGCCTTGGGGTCGATCTCCACGAGCAGCTCTCTGTTCTCATAGAAATCGAAGCTGCGGGCAAAAGTCTTTGCGCCCTGCGTCTCGACCTCATAGCCGGCGATGAGAATGTCTCCTATTTGGCGAAAGCGCTCGGCCTGTGAATATTCTTTCTGTTTAGATACAAGAACCGAGAGTCTGTTCTCCAGGGCACCCTTTTTGCGCTGAAATATCTCTCGCGCCTGGGCTATTAACGTCTCGCGGGAGAGCATGCCGCTCGACTGCGCGTAATAGTGCTCGATACGCTGCCAGAAAGGACCGGCTCCAGGGATGTCGCGGACGGTGTACTGCGTTTGGGAGCCTACGGCGTCGCGGGGGAGGGGGGTGGAAAAAGGCGCGCCGGAGACTTCATTTCTGGAAGGAAGGCGGCGGAGTGCGTCGATGATGGTGCCTTCGTTCGACACGAGGAGCACGTTTCCTGCGCCGGTCCAGAGCCGTACATAGAGGTAGAGCCGTGTCGGAAGGCCATCTTCGTCTGCCCTCGCGATGTCAATCTTTATGATGCGATCTTTCGCAATCTGTGCCGCATGGAGAATAGTGCCTCCCCGTATTCGGGAGCGCAGGCATTCCATAAAGCGCAGTGGCCGCTCGTTTCGAGGGGGCGGAGCGCTTAGAGGATGGAGCCTGCACGCGTTGTGGGCGATGCTGATGAAATAATGGGTGAGCGTTCCATGGCCATAGAGCTCCAACACAAGGGAATCGAACGAAGGCTGATGGATATTCTGTATCTTCGTTCCGTCAAGCGGAGCCTCTGAAAGAATGAGGTCGATCTCCTCGCAGTTGAGCGACATTCTCAAGGCTCCGTCTTATTCATTCCGTCATCGGCCATGACAATATTTATATTTCTTCCCTGAGCCGCAAGGGCACGGGTCGTTGCGGCCGATTTTCTGGCCTTGGCGGACAACCGTAACCGAAGCGGGGGCGGCCGCCGCCGCTATCGCCGACTCTTTGGGTGCTGCGGCGATTTCTCCTGCAAAAGACCCCACCGACTGATGGCTCGTCTGTGCCGTCTCAATTCTGGAAGACACCGGCGTTTGAGTGCCTGTGGTTTGGGCATTTTCTTTTATTTTTACGCGGAAGACCTTGGAGGCGATGTTGTGGCGAATCGAGAGGATGAGGGACTCGAATATATCGGAACCCTCCAGCTTATATTCGAGGAGAGGATTTTTCTGGGCATAGCTCCGTAGATAGACGGCCTCCCGCAAGGCTTCCATGGATTCGAGGTGATCGAGCCACTTTTCATCGATCTCCTGCAGATAGGAAAAACGGATGAAGAAGTTGAGGCGTTCGACTCCTGCCGCTTCGGCTTTTGTGGCGAGGTCAAGATCGAGCATCTTCTGCACTTCAGACTTCAGATTGCCGGATCGATAGAGCTCGGCCACCGTTGTCGCCGGAAGATCGATGCCAAAGGTGCCGAAGAGCCAAGACGAGAAATCAGGGATCGCCTTGCTGGGGCTGTCTTTGATGGTTTGTGCGAGGATTTCGAGTTGGTCCTCGAGCATCTCGTCGGCCGCTTCCCTCACTCTTTGGATGAGATTGTTGTCGGCGAGTATCGAGTTCCGCTGTTCGTAGATGAAATTCCGCTGTTTGTTGAGTACATCGTCGTACTCGAGCAGGTGTTTTCGAATTTCGAAGTTTCTCTGCTCTACTTTCTTTTGTGCACTTTCGATGGATTTGCTGAGGAGAGGGTGGTAGATGGGCTCTCCCGGCTTCATGCCCGCTCTCGTCATGAGCTGTTTGAAATTCTCTCCACCGAAGAGGCGCATCAGATCGTCGTCGAGAGAAATAAAGAATATCGAACGGCCTGGGTCGCCCTGGCGGCCGCTTCGTCCGCGCAACTGGTTGTCGATCCGCCTCGATTCGTGGCGCTCCGTGCCTATGACGCAGAGTCCCCCCAGACTCCTCACTTCCTCGTAGTCACGCGTCCATCGTTCGTATTCGAGGGCCAAGGCTTCCTTGTATGTTTCTTCTGAAGCATCCGTACCTGCCCTCCGTCTGGCGCGGAATTCGGGGTTGCCGCCGAGCTTAATGTCGGTGCCTCGGCCGGCCATGTTGGTTGCTATCGTGACAGCACCTTTGGCGCCGGCTTCCGCGATGATCAACGCCTCGCGCGCATGGTTTTTGGCATTCAAGACTTCATGTTTGATGCCGTGGCGCAGGAGCATCGCCGACAGTTTTTCCGATTTTTCGATCGATACCGTGCCAACCAGGATGGGCTGCCCTTTGCCGTGGAGCGCCTTTATCTCATTCAGAATCGCGTCGAATTTTTCGGATTCGTTGAGGTAGACAAGATCATTCTCGTCGGCGCGGACGACGGGTCGGTTCGTGGGGACAACGACTACATCGAGATTGTATATTTTATTAAACTCTTCCGCCTCTGTATCGGCGGTTCCTGTCATTCCGGCTAGTTTTTTATACAATCTGAAGTAATTTTGAAATGTGATCGTGGCCAACGTGCGGTTGCGGCGCGCTATCTTTATTCGTTCTTTAGCTTCAATTGCCTCGTGCAGACCGTCCGAATAGCGCCTGCCGTGGAGGATGCGGCCGGTGAACTCGTCGACGATCTGCACCTGATTATCCTGGACGACATAGTCGACATCCTTGCTGAACAGGTGCTGGGCGCGGACTGCCTGCGTAAAGTAGTGGACAAACTCAAAATTTTCCGGCTCGAAGAGACTCCCTTTGATGAGCCCACGCTTCTGAAGGAGCGATTCTATGTGGTTCATGCCTTCGCTCGTGAACATCACGCGCTTCGATTTTTCGTCGATCTTGAAGTCCCCCTCGGGTACCTCTCCCTTGGTCTCGTCAGGATATTCCCCAGTCTCCGGATTTTTCTTCACTTCGACGAGCGACATGGCCAAGCGGTTGACTTCGTTGACCTTGTAGGTGTCGTCGTCTGCCGGGCCCGAAATGATGAGAGGCGTGCGTGCTTCATCAATGAGAATGGAGTCTATTTCATCGATGATGCAGTAGGCGTGTCCCCGCTGAACCTTTTGGTCCAGGGACCAGACCATGTTGTCGCGGAGGTAGTCAAAGCCAAACTCGTTGTTTGTGCCGTAGGTGATGTCGCAGGAATATGATAT
>JAJUJQ010000017.1 GCA_029265255.1 Spirochaetota bacterium | reverse complement strand
GGCGCTCCTCCTGCCGATCTACGCGGGCATGGGCCTGAACTTCGGCATGACGCTGGGCGCGATGGCCGGCCAGATCGGGCTTATCTTCGCCGTGAACTACGGCATTGCGAACTGGCAGGGCCTTGTGTTCGCGCTGCTGGTAGGCTTGCCGATTTCGGTGTTTCTCGGCTGGATCTGTGGGCTGGTCATGAACAGGGCGAAGGGCCGCGAGATGGTCACAGGCTACATTCTGGCCTTCTTTATCAACGGCATTTACCAGTTCTTTGTAATGTACATGCTGGGTTCGGTCATCCCGATGGGCAACAAGGCCATCGTGCTGTCGCGGGGCTACGGCATCCGCAACACGCTCAACCTCGAGTCGGTGCGGCAGTCGCTCGACAACATCGTCGTGCTGCGCGTGGCCGGCTTCTCGATACCCCTCGTGACTTTCGTCGTCATCGCGCTTCTGTGCGTGTTCGTGGTGTGGTTTAAGAAGACGAAGCTGGGGCAGGATATGAGGGCCGTGGGCCAGGACATGGCAGTGGCGGAAGCGGCCGGCATTCCTGTGGAAAAGACGCGCATCGTGGCGATCATCATTTCGACGGTGTTGGCCTGCGCGGGGCAGATCATCTTCCTCCAGAACATGGGAAACCTTGCGACCTACAACGCGCACGATCAGACGGGATTCTTCGCGGTGGCCGCAATCCTCGTCGGAGGGGCGTCGGTCACGCACGCGAGCATCGCCAACGTGTTCGTGGGCGTCATGCTTCTGCACGCCATGTTTGTGGTGTCGCCGCTCGCGGGGCAGAAACTCTTCGGATCGGCGATGATCGGCGAATATTTCCGACAGTTCATCGGGTATGGGGTCATCGCGCTCTCGCTCGTGCTCTATGCGTGGAGGACGAGGAAGGCTGCGGCGGACGCGCGCCTGGGATTGCGAGGAGTGCGGGGGGCTCCCCACCAGGCCAGCCCAGTAAAGGGGAGCGGCGAGACGGCGGTTGGAAACGGGGGGCAGGCATGAACAGTACTGCAAATCAGGCAAAGACTCGCAGGCATCTCGTGCGGGGCGGGCTGCTGGTCGCGTATATCCTGCTCATGGTGCTCATGATTGTTACCGGCAGGCGGCACACGATTCTCATCGACAACAAAGATGCTGCCGACGGCTCGTACCGCGCCGTCAACGGCATGGAAGTCTCGATAGATAAGCAGGAATCTTCGGAATATTACCCGGGAGATCGCGACAAGGCGCTGGTCCAGGGACAGAAGCATACCATTAAAATAAACATTTTTGACGACAACAGCACCATCGAGAAGACATTCACTGTCCCCCTCTGGAGCGACATGATGATCATTTCGGTGCCGAAACTGGTCGCCGGCATTGAGCCATGGATTGAACCTTTTACCATGGCCGAGCAGATCGAGGAGGCTCAGGAGTCGGGTCCTCCTGTCGGAGAGATGAGCTTCCAGAGCCTTGGGGACGTGCCCGGGCCCACAGGGGCCGAGGCCGAAGGAGTCCCGCCCAGTCCGTGACGGCCAGCGCCGCTTTTGTTCGGAGAAGGCAGGGGAGCCAGGGCCCGGTTATTCCTTTACCGGTTATTCCTTTAAGGCCCCCTCCCCAAAGCCTTTCACGAGCTGCCTATGGAACACTATGTAGAACAGGATCATGGGCAGGATACCGATGACGAGCGAGGCGTACTGCAGGCCGTATTCAATGTTCTGCCTGCCGGCGAACTGAGTAATCGCCACAGGAAGACTCTTTAGCGCCTTCTTCGTCGTGAAGATGAACACGAAGAGAAACTCGTTCCAGTGCCGTAGGAAGGAAAGAATCGCCATCGTGGCAGCCACCGGCGCAGAGAGAGGCACGATCAGGGACCAGAATATTTGCCGGTACTTCGCCCCATCGATCTCTGCCGATTCGATGAGCGCATCGGGAATGCCCCTCACATACGAGAGGGCAATGAGAATCGACATGGGGAGGTCGAAGGCCACATAGGGCAGGATGACGCCAAGGCGCGTGTTGATGAGTCCGATGCGGACCTCCGCAAGAAAGAGAGGGACGATGACGGCGTGGACCGTCAACATGAGCCCCACAGAAAAGGCCCAGGTGAAGAACTTCGCACTCTTGAACGGAAATTTCGCAAGGCCGAAGGCAGCGGCCAGCGCAAGAAGAAGCGTCGACGCGGTGGCGATGCCTGTGTAGATTAGACTATTTTCGAGGGCCGTTCCCAATCCTCCCATGGTCCACGCGCGGACGTAGTTGTCGAACGAAGGCGCCTGCGGCAGGCCAAGGGGGTACTGGACGATCTCTGCGTTCGGCTTGAGGGAGGAGTAGCCGAGCCAGACCAGGGGAAAGATCGTGATCAGGGTGAAGAGCATCATGATGATGTAGGCTGAAATCCTCCAGTGAAGAGGTGCTATTGCTAAACGCGATCGATACTGCATGGTCGGCCTCCTACACTACACCATGTTGAGTTTGTTGGTCACGGCTTTGGTGAGCATGATAGCCGCAACGATGAAGAGGATTATCACGATCGAGATCGCGCTCCCGTAGCCGTAGTTCTGGAACACGAAGGTCGTGTTGTACATGTAGACGGCCATCACTTCGGTGAGGTGGGCAGGTCCGCCGCCCGTCATCGAGTAGATGAGATCGAAGCTCTTGAAGCTGCCAGAAATTGCGAGGATCGAGTTTATGAAGACGACCGGGGCGAGGATCGGCACGATAATCTTGCGGAATATGATGCCTTCGCTCGCTCCTTCCATCTTTGCAGCCTCGATCACCGAGTCCGGGATACGCTGGAGATTGGCGAGGAAGATTACCATGTAGAGGCTCGTGTGCTGCCAGAGGAGCACAAACATGATCGGCACAAAAGCGAAGTCCTTGTTCTCGAAAATCGTCATGATGTAATCGTGGTTGCCCGTAAGCTGGCGCACGATGGTCGGCAAAATTCCGACAGGCGAGAAGACGCGGTTCCACAGCTGCGCGACGATCACCGAGGAGATCGTGATGGGCAGAAAAATAAGTATTTCGAAGAGCTTTGCGCCTTTCACCATGCGGCGGTGGAGCATGTAGGCGAGAAGAAGCCCGAGGGGGATCTGCCCGAAGACCGAAATGAGCACGATGAGCACGTTGTTTCTGAGCCCGATGTGGAAGACCGGATCGGAGAGCAGCCTCGCGTAGTTTTGAAATCCCACAAACTCGATTGGGCCGTAGCCTTTCCATTTGGTGAAACTGAGCCCTAGGGTGAACACCAAGGGGAAGACCATTATGGCCGCGTATATGACGAAGGCTGGTAATACGAAGCTCAGATAACTGCGTCGTTTCGATCGTGCGTTGACCACCTCGGGCCTCCTATGAGATTTCGAATGAGCGGGCAGAGTGCACACGCGCCCTGCCCGCCCATCATGAAAGGGAAAAGCTTCCTATTTTTTGCGGCGATTCGAGTCGTTCGCAGCGACCCATGCCTCGTATTCGGCCGCGAGCTGGGCAGGCGTCTTGGTTCCCATCATGACCGCCTGGAGCCCGGGGTTGAGAATGTTGTTTACGCCCTCACTGTCCATCTTGGCGTCGATCACGTAGCCCATCGTCTGGCTGTTGATCAGGTTGATGTACTGCCTGGTGAGGGAGTCGATGTCGAATTTGGAGTAGTCGAGCTTGTAGGTCGGGACGGTGCCGTACTTCATGAGTATTTCGCAGCCTTCCTGACCATAGATGAAGGAGAGGAATTTCCACGCTGCATCGGCCTTTGCGCCAGAGAGCTTTGCGTTCATGGCGAGCGCCTCGCCCAGCGTCGCTGCGCTTGAGCCGTGGTTGACCTCCCCGGCCACGGCAGGGAAGGCCATGACGGCGTAGTTGGCGTAGTCCTCGGGTTTTGCAGCGGCCTTGAGGGCGGAGATGCGCCAGCCGGCGTCGAGGAGATAGACGGCCTTGCCCTGGACGAACTCACCCCAGGCCTGAGGACCTTCGAGCTGGTTGACACCTGCCGGGAAGAGCTTCGTATCGACCATCTTCTTGATGACGGCGATTGCATCTACGAATGGCTTGTCGGTGAACTTGGCGCTGCCTTTCATCGCCTTGTCGAACCATGCGGTCCCACCCATGCGGTCCACAAGCATGGAGAGGCAGAGAGACTGGGCCTGCCACTGAGCTTTGTTTCCGAAGGCGAGGGGGGTAAGGCCCGCGGCCCGGATCTTCGGGACCTGCGCAATCATCTCGTCGAGGGTCTTCGGGGTCGAAAGGCCGAGCTGCTTCTGGAGCTTCGTGTTGATGTAGACGACGGTGCAGACCGCCATGTTCGGGGAGATGATGTAGATCTCGCCGTTCGGCCCCTGAGGTTGCCAGATGGCGGGATTGTACTGCTTCTTGAAGCTTTCAGTGAGATAGGGCCTGAGGTCCTTGACCATGCCTCGGTCGAGTATGTAGCCGGAGCGGGCGCCTGCGTAGCAGGTGAAGAGGTCGGGGATGTCTCCACTTGCGGCCATGGCCTGGAATTTCTGGTGGAATTCTTCGCCGGACACGTACTCGAACTCGAGCTTGATGTTCGGGTACTTCTTCTGGAACGCCTCCACGGTGACCGGCCAGTAGGCCGACTGCGGATTAGCTAAGTCGTTCTGCATGTACACCGTCAGCGTGACGGGAGCGCCGGACGACGAAGTCTGCGCGCCGAGGCTCATGGTCGCCAGGGCGACGAGAGCAGCGATGAACACCTTCTTGCAGATTTTCATAAAACCTCCTCTTGTTATTGTATCGATCCTTACGATGTAGATCGTATAGGTTCATTTTCAGGTCTCGTGTACGATGAGCCTCTCGAAGAAGCGGTCCTTGGCTGCCATTGCGGCGCCGATGGCGGGGGCCGTCTTTCCAAGCGAAGAAAGCCTGATCTCGCAGACGTGGGTGTGTGCGAGGGCTCGCGAAGTTACTCCTTCTTTTACTGCCTCGAACATTGCGGGAGATGCGCTGAGCACTGCGCAGTTGATGACGAGCGTCGATGGCGCCATCGCATTCATGATGCTGACGATGCCTGATATGAGGTAGTCAACGAAGTTCGAAAAAGCCTTTCGGCTCCAGTCCGGCGGAGAAGCTGCGAGGGTCAAAAGCTCTTCTGCGTCCGGAATGCTGCCGCCCCGTGCAGCGCCCAGCGCCTGCCTCAGCGCGAGCTCGGATCCGTAGAGGTCCCAGCAGCCGGTGTTGCCGCAGGGGCAGCGGAGTCCGTCGTGGACGACGGTCATGTGTCCCACTTCGCCGAACTGCCCGTTGTGCCCATAGTGGATCGCTCCGTTGATGTATGCCCCGGACCCGATGCCCTCGTCGATGAGAAGACACACAAAGTCGTCGGCTTCGGGCGCATTGAGCTCGTGCTCTGCGATTGTAGCCAAGGTGGCGTCGTTGCCTACGTGCAAAATTCCTCCAAAGACCTTCGCGAGGTCCTCGCTGAACGGCACGTTCTCCCATCCGAGCTTCGCCGAGCAGACGACTCGGCCCGTGCCTTGGTCGATGGTTCCAGGCACGGCGATGCCAATTCCGAACAGGCCGAATTTCGCCTGGCGGTATCGCCTCTTCGCGTTTCGGGTCACCGACACGATGGCTTCTATCACCGCCTCGGGCGTGTGCACCTCAATAGGAAAAAAGTCGCTGCGGTCTATTTTGCCGGCCACATCCATCGCTACGACGAAAAGGCCCGTTGTCGAAATCGAAAGGCCCAAAGCGTAGCCTGCCTCTCCTGCGATCTCGAGCATGATGGGCTTGCGGCCGAGTTCCGATGCCCCGATACCGATCTCTTTGACGATGCCGAGCTCGATGAGTTCGGCGATCTGCGAAGAGACCGTCACTTTGTTGAGCCCGCTGTCCTTCGCGAGCGATGCGCGCGAGCAAGCCCCCTTGTTTCGAAGCAGGTGAAGGAGGAGCGCGCGATTGACGGCTTTGCTGAGCGTTTTGTCTCCGGTGCGGCCGTCGAGGTACTGCGGGATGCCTAGTCTTTTCATCGAGACCTCAATGTCGCTCGTAGTATACTCCAGATAGTTTGTAAAGTCAACAAACAAATTGGCGCAATTGTGCTTGACTCACAAGAGGTCTCTGGTGCAGAATGAGGCTTGGACGGCTCCCATGCAGCCGCATATTCCCTACCGAATTCTATACTGAACAGGGAGAGGCCCATGAACGAACATTATGGCGTGGGCGAGGACAAGCTCGCCCACTATACCTGTCACCGTGCGACGCACCCGATCGAAGTCGATGGCGACCTCTCGAAGCCGGCATGGAGAGATGCCCCACGCTCGCGGCGCTTCGTCGACCTCGTGACGGGTGAACCGGCCTTGCTCGATACGCGTATGGCAGCCCTCTGGGACGACAGAGCCCTCTACGTCGGATTCTGGCTCGAGGAGCCGCAGGTGCGCGCAAGCTTGACGAAACGTGACTCGTATATATGGTTCGACAACGACGTCGAGGTTTTCATCGCGGGAGAAGATTGCTATTACGAATTGGAAATAAACGCGTTCAACACTGTGTACGAGGTTTTCTTCGTGTACCAGAGTGCCCTCAGGCGCGGCAGCCGCTTCGATAGGCCTGAGTTCGACCTCTATGCCCGCGAGGTCGATGTCCTGAGCGGTTTTCAGGACAGCACCAGGCACGGCAAGCATCCGCGGGGAAAACGATGGGCGTTCATGGACTGGGATTTTCCTGGTTTGAAGACGGCCGTACGCGTGGACGGGGCCATCAACGATCCCTCTGTTGTGGATCGAGGATGGACCGTGGAGATTGCCTTTCCGTGGGATGGTATGCGCGGGCTTTTTACGGACGGGCGATTTCCTCCGAAGAATGGAGAGACGCTGCGCGCTGCGTTCTTCCGCTTCGAGTCGCTCCAGTACAATGGGAAGAAGCTTCAGGATCCGATCGGGTGGGCATTGAACGAGCACG
Source organism: Spirochaetota bacterium (assembly GCA_029265255.1). The sequence goes on along the minus strand of JAJUJQ010000017.1, from coordinate 20,004 downwards.
GGGTCTACGATTCCCATCTTCCTGAGTGCTTCTCCTATCTGCACTTCAGCGAGGACCCGCCAGAGATGGGGCGGCAGGCAGATTGATACGACGGAATACAATCGGGGGATTCCCCCGCCAATATAAGAAGGAGCAAGACAATGCGTATAATTATAGGGGGGATGAACCACGAGTCCAACACCCTGAATCCGATCATCACCGGAGAGGATGACTTTGTTGTCTTCCGTGGTCAAGAAATCCTCGAGAAGGGGCTGCTTCCATACTATTCGTCGACAGGCATCATCGAGGCCCTTCGGGAGGCTGGCTGCGAGATCGTGCCCACGGTGCTCGCGAGGGCAGTGCCCAACGGCGTCGTGTCCGACGAGTTCTATTATCGGATCAAAGCGGAGATGCTCGAACGGATCAGAGCCGCCGTCGCGGCAGGCCCTGTAGATGGGATATGCCTCGCGCTCCACGGCTCTATGAAGGTCAAAGGGCTTGGTTGTGCCGAAGGAGACATTCTGTCGGCAATCAGAAATATCCTGCCTGAACTTCCGCTGACGGTTGCCCTCGACATGCACGCCACCATCACCGACACGATGCTGGCCTGCGCGGATGGGTTTGTGGGATACAAGACGGCTCCGCATGTCGATTGCCGCGAGACGGGCGCGCTGGCTGCGTCCATGCTTCTTCGCTCCATCAAGGAGAAGCGGCGCCTGACGACGAGGGCTCGCAGAGTTCCTATGCTCATTGCGGGCGAGAAGTCCGAATCTGCGGCCGAACCCATGAAGAGCCTCCTCGATGCGTGCAGGGCGGCAGAAAAGGAGCAGGGAGTGCTCGCTGCCTCTCTCCTCCTTGGCTTTCCGTGGGCCGACGATGAGCACGAGGCGGTCACCGTACTCGCGACGACCCTCGACGATCCTCGCACCGCGGACGAGGTCGCCGCGCGCATCGCCAGAGAGTTCTGGAGGCGCCGCGCCGAGTTCAAGTTCAGGTGCGAACACTACGACAGTAAGACCGCCATGAAGGTGGCGTTCAGGGCTGTGCTCCAGGAGGGTATGAAGCCTGTCTTCGTCTCCGACTCGGGCGACAACCCGACGGCAGGTTCGACGGGCGATGCGACGGAGTTGCTCGAGTGCATCATGGCGGACATGACGACGGTGGACAGACTGCCTACCCCTCTTCTCTACTCGGGATTCTACGACGCGCGCGCTACGGAAGCCTGCATCGCCGCGGGCGAGGGAAGCTCACTCGATATCGAGGTCGGAGGCACGTGGGACAAGGTGAACGGAAAGCGAATTCCCCTCAGGGTCAAGGTGCTCAGGATCGTACGGAACTATGGCCCCTACAACTCGGACCTCGTGCTGGTCAGTCATCGGAACATGGCGATCGTCCTTACCTCGAAGCACATTGGCTTCGGCGACGAGGAACTCTTGCCTGCGCTCGGCGTGGACCCGAAGGATTATTGCCTGGTCGTCGTAAAGCTCGGCTACCTCGAAGCCTGCTTCAGCGAGATCGCAGCCAAGGCTATCCTCGCCACCTCGAAAGGATGCTCGAACGAGGTGCTGGAGTCCATTCCCTACAGGCGGATACGCAGGCCCATGTACCCGATCGACCTTGAAATGGCCTATGAACCAGACTGAAAAATGTTCGAAGGTCGCTGTTTTTCAGTACGACGCGTGATCGCCTTGATCGCATTCTGCACAAGCGTCACTAGAAAGTGGCGCCTGTGCCACCTTCGGCTTTTTTAGATGAACAGGTTGATACCTGCGCCGCTCGCCGCTTCCATGTAAGTCGCGACGCCGCCGATCTCCACGCCGTCGAGCAGTTCTTCTCGCTTGACCCCCATGATGTCCATCGACATCTGGCATGCGATGAGGCGGACGCCTGCCTGGCGGGCCTGTGCGATCATGGTTTCGAGCATGTCGACGCGCTTGGCTTTCATGCGCGACTTCATCATCTTCGGTCCGATGCCGCCAAAATTCATGTGGGAGAGGGAAAGGTCGCCTGCGTGCCTGGGCAGCATCATGCCGAACATCCTGCCCATGAAGTCTTTGACGACGTGCGGTGCGTCGGGCTTGCGGATGACCGAGAGCCCCCAGAACGTGAAGAACATGGTGACATCCTTGCCGGCGGCCGCCGCACCGTTCGCGAGCACGAAGCTCGCAAGGGCGCGATCGAAGTCGTTCGAGAACACGATGATGGTCGCGCCTTTGGGTGTCATCTGGATGAGGGGCGCACTCCCGGCCGCCCCTGCGGCCGCTGTTGCCTGTGCCGCGGCCATGGCACTCTGCCTGACGGCCTTTTCGATCATCGCAGTGTACGTGCCGTTCGTTTCTTCCATCGAGATGAGGAGGTTGCCGGTGACCTTGCACCATGCTCCTGCATCGCGGACGAAGCCTGGATCGGTCGCGCGTATGACCACGCGGCCGCCTTCCGGCAGTTTGTCGATTTCGGTCTTGAGGCGCATGATGGGGCCGGGGCACTGCAGGCCGCAGGCGTCGATCTGGACGACAGTCTGGCGCTTCGCGGCGAGCGATTCGGGCATGCCGGAGCCTTCCGCGAAGGTCGTGTGCAGAAGTTCCTGGGAGCCCTTGGCCATGCTGGACTGGAGGCCTGCGAGGCCAGGCCTGTAAATGCCCTTGTGGGACTGGGGTTCGGTGGCAATCTCCCACGTCTTGTAGCCGCCTGAAAGGTTGTAGACCGCCGTCCATCCGTTTTGTCTGAGAATCCGCTCCGCAAGATACCCCCGGAGGCCGACGCCGCAGTATATCAGCACTTCTCGGTCGCGGGGAATTTCGGTGAGCCGCTGCCGCAGGGCGTCGAGGGGAATATTCGTCGCGCCGTGGATGGCGCCGAGGGAGAACTCTTCCGAAGTGCGCACATCGAGCACGAAGCCTCCCTTTTCCTGGAAGGCCTTCACCTCGTGCCACTGCAGATGGCGGCTCAGACCCGCGAGTACGTTTTCGGCTACCATTCCGGCAATGTTGACGGGATCCTTGGCGCTGGAGAAGGGTGGCGCGTAGGCATGCTCGATCTCCCCGAGCTCCGTCACTTTTGCCTTACGGCGTATGTAATCGGCGATCAGGTCGATCCGCTTGTCGATGCCGTCGTAGCCGACGACCTGTGCGCCGAAGAGAGTCCCGTCAGGCGAGAAAATGGTCTTGATGGTGAGCGGCTGGGCGCCGGGGTAATAGCCTGCGTGGCTCGAACCATGCGTAATGATCGACATGCAGGGGATGTTGTTCTTTTTGAGGAGTTTTTCGGCAACGCCGGCTGCGGCCGCGGTGATATCGAAGACCTTGGCGATCGATGTGCCGATGGCCCCGCGCCACTTTCGTGTTCCGGGGCCTCTGGCAATGTTGTCCGCGACGACGCGTGCCTGTTTGTTCGCGGGGCCCGCAAGCGGCACGGGCATCGCCGTGCCGAGCACGGGGTGTGGAAAGGCGATGGCATCGCCTAGAGCGTAGATGGAAGGATCGCTCGTCTGCAGGTTTTCGTTGACGAGAATTGCGCCGTTCGGCATTGTTTCAAGCCCGGCGGCTTTGGCGATGCCCGTTTCGGGGCGGACACCGATAGAGAGCACGATCATGTCGGCGTCGAGACGCGTGCCATCGGCAAGGACCGCGACGACCCGCGAGCCAGCCTGCTCGAATTTCGATACCGCCGAGCTCAGGTAGAGCTCGACGTTCTTCTGTTTAAGGTGCTGGTGGACAAGCGCCGCCATCTCGAAATCGAGGGGGTTCATCACTTGATCGAGCGCTTCGACGATGGTGACGAAGGAGCCGCGCGCGTGCAGATTCTCGGCCATTTCGAGGCCGATGAAGCCACCGCCGACCACAATGGCTCGCTCCGGGCGCTTCGTGTCGAGATATTCTTTTATGCGGTCGATGTCGCTCACTGAGCGGAGCGTAAAAATGCGCGGGTCCTCGATGCCGGGAATGGGCGGTTTAATGGGGTCCGCGCCGGGCGACAGCACGAGCGCGTCGTACTCGAGCGAGTATTCGCGGCCGGTATCCAGTTCGTGAGCCTGAATCTTCTTTGCCCCGCGGTCGATGGCAGTCACTTCGGTTCGGACGCGCACGTCGACATTGAGCCATGCTTTGAACTTCTCCGGCGTCATGACGAAGAGGCGCTCGCGCTCTTTGATCGTGTCGCCAGCGTAGTAGGGAAGGCCGCAGTTGGCGTAGCTTATGTGCGGTCCGCGCTCAAAGAGAACGATCTCTGCGCGCTCGTCGAGCCTGCGGAGCCGAGCTGCGGTCGAGGCTCCGCCTGCCACGCCGCCCACGATGATGTACCGTGCCATTTGAATTCTCCTCTGTATTATATATCGGATCGATTTATATAGATATATTTATATAAAGATAATTCAATAAAAGCAAGGGGCCAGAGGAGACGCCGGTCCAAGATTCGCGTTGCTGTGCGGACTTTGATTGTTCGATACCGTGCCAGAAGATGGGGCGGATTTGAAGGATCATCATCTTTTTCATATACTTTACGAGGTTCGTCAGTGCTGAAAGGCGCGTTCTGCGCCCTATGCGCTTCTGCGATCGCGGATGCGGTGCATGGAGGGAAATTCGATGTACACACTGGTGCTCGTGAGACACGGAGAGAGCGAATGGAATAAGGAGAATCGATTTACCGGCTGGACCGACGTGGACCTGTCGGCAAAAGGCGTGGGCGAGGCTATTTTGTGCGGCAAGGCGCTGAAAGAGGCGGGATTCGTCTTCGATGTCGCGTATACCTCGGTGCTGAAGCGCGCGATCCGCACTCTCAATTTTCTCTTAGACGAGTTGGACATGCAGTGGATTCCCGTGCGCAAAGAGTGGCGTCTCAACGAGCGACACTACGGGGCGCTTCAAGGGCTCAATAAGGCTGAGACTGCGCGGAAATTCGGCGAGGAGCAGGTGCATCTGTGGCGGCGTAGCTTTGACATAAGGCCGCCCGAACTCAGCCCGACCGATCCCCGCTTTCCCGGCAACGACAGACGGTACGCGAGCCTTTCTGCGTCCGAGCTGCCTCTTGCGGAGAGCCTCAAGGATACGATCGCGAGGTTTATGCCCCTGTGGCACACATCCATCGCTCCCGACATAAGAAACGGCAAGCGTGTTATCATCGCAGCGCATGGGAATTCTCTGCGCGCGCTCGTGAAATACCTCGACGCCTTAGATGATGAGGCCATCGTCGATCTCAACATTCCTACGGGGATTCCGCTTGTCTATGAACTCGATGAGGCGCTCAAGGCTGTCAGGCACTATTATCTGGCCGACGAAAAGGCCGTCAGGGCGGCGGCCGATGCCGTCGCAAATCAGGGCAAAGCAGAGTAGAATGCGGAAAGAATCCGTGGGAGATTGGGGACACGTGATGTACTTTGTGCTTGCTGTGAGCGCGGCGCTCGCCGTCGCGGCATTTGTCGAATATTGGGTGCACCTCAGGCGCCTCCAGGCGATTCCCATTCGTATTCTCGTGAACGGGACGCGGGGCAAGTCTACGGTGACGCGGCTCATTGCAGCAGGGCTTGCAGCTGGCGGCCTTCGGACATACGCGAAAACGACAGGGTCGGCGGCGCGGCTCATTTTCCCTGACCTCCATGAAAAGCCGATCCAACGGCGTGGTCCGGCGAACGCGCGGGTATCGATCATGGAACACAGGTGGTTCGTACGCGAGGCGCATAATGGCAGAGCGCAGGCTATCGTCGCGGAGTGCATGGCGATTCAGCCTGAGACCATCTGGACGCTTGAAACCCGGCTCGCACACTCTACGATCGGGGTCATCACCAATGTTCGCCTCGACCACATGGACACGATGGGGAGGGAGCTGAGCTCGGTGGCCGAGTCTCTTGCGGAGTCTGTGCCGGAGGGTGGGCTGGTCTTTGTGGGCTCAGAGGGTATGAACCAGTGTGTCGAGAGCATCTTCGCGCACAGGGCGGCGCAGCGAGGGACGAAGCTCCGCCTCGTCTGCAGCGATGATGCGGCAAGGTCGATGTGCGCGGACTTTTCATATCCACTGTTCGCGCAGAATATGGCGCTCGCGCTCGCGGTGTGCGAAGAGTGCGGTGTCCCTCGCGAGGTTGCCCTGCGCGGCATGCATGGCGCGGCGCCCGATCCAGGCGTACGTCCGTCGCTAGAGTTTGCGTGGCGCGGAATCGCTGTCCGCCTAGTCAACGCATTTGCGGCGAACGAGGTGCAGTCGACGCTGGAACTGTGGCGGCTCGCCGGTGCACCTCCACGGCGAGGGAGCTTCCGCACGCTCGTCTTCAACCACAGGGAAGATCGGGCATGGCGCGCCTTTCAGCTCGGCGAGCTCGCGCTGGGGATGGAGGCGAACGCGATTCTCGTGTACGGCATGAGCGAAAGGCTCGCCGAACGAACAGTGCGAGGCTATTATCGAAAGAAGTGCTTCCAGACAGAGCAAGAATGCGCGTTGCGCATTCCTGTGATCCGGACGGTACGGGACACGGATGCCGGCGCACTCCTCGAGATAATACGGAATGTCGGCCGCTTTGATGCCGCCGAACCGGTACGCATCGAGATTCTCTGCGCGGGCAACATCAAAGGGCCAGGGATCGCGCTGACCGAGTCCTTCATCGCGATGTCGTCGCGTGAAACCGAAAAAACATTCCTAGGGAGAGTGTAATGGCGAGTACTTCGATCGTTGTCTCCATAGTCCTCGGCTTTCTCTTTGGCGAGATGACTGGCTGGCTAACGGGGGGCCTTGTGGTGCCCGGATACCTCGCGCTCTATGTCGACCAGCCGCTGCGGATCGTGATGACCTACGCCGCGGCGGCCTTCGCTTTTTTCGCCGTAAAAGTGCTTTCCCGAGTGACGATCCTCTTCGGACGCAGGCGCTTTATGGCCTTCATCCTTGCAGGAATCTGCATAGGAGCGCTTTTGGACGCGCTCGTGCGGTGGTTGCCGCCGACAGGCTCGGATCTGCGGGCCATCGGCTATGTGGTGCCGGGGCTCATCGCGAACGATGCATGGAAGCAAGGACCTTGGAGGACTCTGCTGGCGAGCCTCGTGATAACGCTTGCGACGCGCGCGGTCATGCTCCTCTTTGTGTCCTGAGGGAGAACCATGCGGAGTCCGATTCGTCCGTATGCCAGGACGTTGAATTCAGGTGCACCAGGCCGGAATCGGCGCAATTCCGACAGAGAAGTCGGGCCTTGCGTATCAGGTCTCGGACAGCAAAATTCTGAGAGAACTCGCCTTCGCGCTTTTTGCTGGCCTGCATCGCAGGGCAAAGACTGTCCTGGTGTGTTCCGGGTCCTTGTCGCGCTTGCCATGCTCGCGCTCTGTCTCGGCGCCACGGAGTTATTGTCCCGCAACGAGGAGCATCCCGCCGCCATAGCGATGCGGGCGGCGGCGCGGCGCATGGCGCGGGCGGAACGCGCGGTCGCGGAGAAACGGCGATCGCTCGGCATCCCCATCGATGCCTCTCTTGATCCTTATCGCACCGGCCTCATCGGCGTCGAGACGAGCATGCTGACCACCACGATCGGCGACATCGTGGCCAAGCGGACAACGACGAACACCGCCTTTGCCGCCCTTTTCGTGCGTTATTTCCACGAGCTGGGGCTGAAGCCGGGCGACAGAATCGCCGTCGGCGCTTCGGGGTCTTTCCCCGGCATTCTGCTCGCCGCACTTTCGGCCTGTGCGGAGACGGGCGTCGAGCCGGTCGTCATCACGTCTATCGGCGCTTCGGAGTACGGCGCGAACATCGAGGGCTTGAGCAATGCCGAGATGATGGTTGCCTGCAAGGATGCCGGCGTGCTGCCCTACATGCCCGCGGCGATTTCTCCAGGGGCCGATGGCGACCAGGGCATATCCTCACTCTACAGGCTCGAGCCGAGCGACGATCTCGCCCGCTACGCGCGCCGTACTGCGAGGAGTTTGCACGTGCCCTTCATCGGCGGCGAAAGCTTCGAAGCCTCTTTTTTGTCCCACCTCGAAGTATATGAAAAAGCAGGCCCAGTCAGGGCCTTCGTGAACATCGGCGGGGCAGATATCAATATCGGTATCGGGCAGGCCTCTCTTAAGCGCAAGCCCGGCCTCATTCTCCCTCCGGCATGGAACAGCCGCGCGCAGCCGACCAAACAGCTCAGCGCAGCTCCGATAGCCACCCCGGAAAGGGCATCTGTCGACGCAGGTGATGGACTCCTCGGCTACTACCTTGCGCGTGGTATTCCTGTCCTGCACTTCCTCAACATAAAGGGCCTCGCGCTCCAGACAGGGATCGCCGTGGATGGATATCCTGAGGCGCCGATTCCCTTCGAGGTCACGCACACGCGAAAAAGGCCCAAATGGCCGTTGGTGCTGGGCTTGTTGCTCGCAGGTGCAGCCCTTGCCATCCGAAAGCCTCTTGGATAGTATCCATAGCAATACATAGATTTGACCATTGCATCGGGAGATAGATCATGGCGAAGTATCCGTTCAAGGACATCGAGAAGAAGTGGCAGAAGCGCTGGGAGGACGAGCAGACTTTCCGCGCGGTCGAAGATGAGCGTTTTCCAAAGGAAAAACGTCGCTATGTGCTCGACATGTTTCCCTATCCTTCGGGCGCAGGGCTGCACGTCGGACACCCCGAAGGCTACACCGCCACGGACATCTACTGCCGCTACCTGCGGATGAACGGCTACAATGTCCTGCATCCCATGGGTTTCGACGCCTTCGGGCTTCCGGCTGAAAACTATGCAATTCAGACCGGCACGCACCCCGCAGTGACGACCTACGCGAACATCGATCGGTTTCGTACGCAGATCAAATCGCTCGGCTTCTCGTACGATTGGTCTCGCGAAGTGATCACCTGCGATCCTGAATACTACAAGTGGACGCAGTGGATATTCCTCCAGCTCTTCAAGAAGGGCCTCGCCTACGAGGCCGAGATGCCCATCAACTGGTGCCCGTCCTGTAAGACCGGACTCGCCAACGAGGAGGTCAAGGAGGGACATTGCGATCGCTGCGGGACAAAAGTCGTCCGCAAGCGCATCCGTCAGTGGGTGCTCAAGATCACCGCGTACGCCGAGCGCCTCTTGGCCGATCTCGACAAACTCGACTGGCCCGAACCCATAAAGCTCATGCAGCGAAACTGGATCGGTAGATCCGAAGGCGCATCGGTGTTTTTTAAAATCGAAGGATACGACGAGGCGCTGGAGATTTACACGACGCGCCCCGACACGCTCTTCGGCGCGACCTACATGGTCCTGGCGCCGGAGCATCCCTTTGTGCCTCACATAACCACCCCGGAGCATCGCGCAGCCGTCGAGGCCTACATCGAAGAGGCTGCAGCCAAGAGCGACCTGGAGCGTACCGACCTTGCAAAGGATAAGACCGGCGTCTTTACGGGCGCCTACGCCATCAATCCCGTCAACGGCGCGCGCATACCCATATGGATCAGCGACTATGTCCTCATCTCCTACGGGACCGGTGCGATCATGGCCGTTCCCGCCCACGACGCGCGCGACTGGGATTTTGCCAAGAAATTCAAGCTGCCTATCATCCAGGTAGTCGCGAGGCCCGGCGACCCCGGCCCCTTCCACCGCGAGCCTGTTGAGTGCTTCGAAGGCGAAGGCATCGCCGTCAACTCCGGCCAATTCGATGGACTGCCCACTGCCGAGTTTAAACAGCGCATCACAGCGTGGCTCGAGGAACGAGGCATCGGTAAGAAGACCGTCAACTACAAACTCCGCGACTGGCTCTTCAGCCGCCAGCGTTACTGGGGCGAGCCTATTCCTGTCGTCCACTGCGACAGGTGCGGCATCGTGCCCCTGCCAGAGGAAAGCCTCCCCCTCGCCCTGCCCGAGGTGAAATCCTACACCCCGACTGGCACGGGCGAATCTCCTCTCGCGGCCATTCCCGAATGGGTCAACACCACCTGCCCCCACTGCGGAGGACCAGCCAAGCGCGAGACCAACACCATGCCCCAGTGGGCCGGTTCCTGCTGGTACTACCTGCGCTACCTCGACCCCAAGAACCCCAACGCGTTGGCGGATCGCTCCAAAATCGACTATTGGATGCCCGTCGATCTCTACGTGGGGGGCGCCGAGCACGCGGTCCTGCACCTCCTTTACAGCCGCTTCTGGCACAAGGTCCTCTATGACCTTGGCCTTGTGAACACCGACGAGCCCTTCATGCGCCTCGTGAACCAGGGCATGATCCTGGGCGAGGACAATCAAAAAATGTCCAAAAGCCGCGGCAACGTCATCAATCCCGACGACATCGTCGAAAATTATGGCGCCGACGCCATGCGCGTCTATGAGATGTTCATGGGACCCCTTGAGGTTTCTAAGCCTTGGTCGACGGCCGGCCTGGTGGGCGTTTCACGCTTCCTCGAGCGGATATGGGCGATCTCCGAACGCCCCGTCGTCGAAGAACCCTTGGCCCCCGCGCTTGAGAAACTCCTCCACAAGACCATCAAGAAGGTGACGGACGACACGGCTACGCTGAACTTCAATACGGCCATTTCGCAGATGATGATCTACTCGAACGAGTTGGCCAAGCTCGAGACTATCCCGCGCGCAGCCTGGGAGCCCTTCGTGCTCCTCCTGGTTCCCTATGCGCCCCACCTCGGCGAAGAGCTCTGGGAGAAGCTTGGTCACGAAGGCTCGGTTTCGAAGGCCTCCTGGCCCACCTACCGCGAAGAACTCACCCACGACGAAGAGAAGGAGATCGTAGTGCAGGTGAACGGCAAGGTCCGGAGCAAGTTCACTGCGCCCGCAGGTGCACCTAAAGAACAGCTCATCGAGATGGCGAAGCGTGCGGAGAAGATCCCAGAATGGCTTTCGGGAAAAGAGATCGTCAAGGCGATAGCCGTCCAGGACAAGCTCGTCAGCTTTGTGGTGCGGTAAAAAATGCTTGCCAACGGCCAAATTCAGTACTAAAATAGTTTCTCGAATAACGCGCTAAATTTCTAGTCCCGATTTTTCCGGGAGCGGCGTGTCGTTCAAGGAGGCTGGGATTGTCCGCAAATTTAGGGCAATCCCATTTTCTTTGTGACCGAGGCATCCGCGAGGTCTCAAACGAAGCGCAGGCTGACGAGGCTTCTAGGTCGTTCCTGAGCCCTGCCGCGGACACTCTATTCCTTCCGCCGCTTTTTTAAAGCCAGCTTATTTTTCCATTTGATCAATTTCACCATCAACGCGATGATCGCGGCGGTGAACATGGAGATGACGGCGGCAATTCCATACGTGAGGAGCGCAAGCCCTAATCCTGAGCGATTCATGGTGTACCTTCTCTCTCAAGCTCTCTCAAGCGAGATCATTGGCGCACGATTGCAAGCACCTGGCCTGCTTCGATCTGATCGCCCTGTTTCACGGCCAGCCGTTCGATTGTACCAGAAACCACGCTGTTCACTGGTCTTTCCATTTTCATCGATTCCATGACGAGGAGAGATTCTCCTGCGATGATAGTTTCGCCCGGTTCCTTGTAGATGCGCAATACGAGGCCGGCGATCGGCGAGATAATTTGGGTAAGCGCCTCCGCTTCGGTGCCGGGCAGTTTTTGTTGGGCGGTCAGCGCCTCGGCCGCCCGCGCCACAGTATCGACTGTCCCATGCGCGATGGTATTGACGCGATAGAGCGCCGTCCCTGCTTCAAGCATGTCGCCCTGCAGGACGAATACCGACTGGATGATGCCGGAATAAGGAGAATTAAGAGGCACCTCGATGTTCATCGAATCGATGATGACTACCGTCTCTCCGACGGCAACTTTGTCGCCAGCTTTTTTCTGAACCTTCACCACTCTCCCCGAAAGAGGGGACTCAACAAAATGCGTCTCGCTCACGGCGGGCAATTCGGCCGTCTTGGGCAGGGTCGCGGTTTTTGCCACAGCTTCGGCGTCGATGCCTTCTTTCACCTGAAAATCGTAGGCGGTACCGTTGACGATCACCATGTTTTTATCGAATTTTACCGCGTAGGCCTTGTTGCCGAGCGTGACGGTGAGCGAATCTACAGGTTTGGAAGAGGTCTCGGGTTCTTCATGCCGCACAGTATCCGATATCTTGCGCACGTGGGGCACGGCCTTGCCTTTTAGAAAAAGAATACCCTTGTCGAGGCACGTGGCGGCGATAAACAGGTTTTCGTCCGTCTTTTCGATGCCCGCCGTTTCAAGCATGGCGGCCGCCGCGGCGAGGCCCTTCGTCGGATTGCGGTCGTTCAGGGAGAGTGGACTTTCGGTCGTGGGCGCAAGTCCCAGCTGTTGCTCCGCGATGCGCTGCACCTCAGGATCGGGAGGGAGAGGTGTCTTTCCAAAGTATCCGAGCACCATTTTCCCGTATCCTTCGGCGATGCGTTTCCATGGCCCATAGACGACGTTGTTGTATGCCTGCTGAAAATAGAACTGACTGACCGGTGTCACTGCCGTGCCGAAACCACCTTTTGCCACCACCTCTCCCATTGCAGCGATGACTTCAGGGTATTTGTCCAACATCTTGTTGTCGCGGAGCATCTGGGTGTTGGCGGTGAGAGCCCCTCCCGGCATTGGAAAGAAAGGGATGAGAGGTTCGATCCGCGTCGCTTCCGGAGGAAGCATGTAGTCCGCTAGAGCCTCCTTCAGCATCTCTTCGAGCACGATGATCTTGTGGATGTCGATATCCAGCGTATAATCGGAACCTCGCAGCGCGTGCCAGAGCGTCACGATGTCCGGCTGACAGGTTCCTCCCGAAAGCGGGGCCATGGAGAGGTCTACCTGGTCGACTCCTGCCTCGATGGCACTCATGTAGCACAGAGTTCCGGTCCCCGCCGTGTCGTGCGTGTGGAATACGATTCTGGCATCTTGCCCCAGCAGTTTGCGGGCGGCCTTTATCGTCTCGTACACCATGCGGGGGCGCACAGTCCCGGTTGCATCTTTGAAGCACAGCGAGTGATAGGGGATGTCGGCGTCGAGCACCTGCCTGAGCACGCCGAGGTAGAATTCGGACGTGTGGGTCGCAGGGGATCCTGGCGGCAGGTCCATCATCGTGATGGCGATTTCGTGCCGAAGGCCGGCCTCCACGATGCATTTGCCGCTGAAGATGAGATTCTGTACATCGTTCAGGGCGTCGAAGTTTCTGATGGTCGTGACGCCGTAGCGCTTGAAGAGCTGCGCGTGGAGCCTGATGACGTCCGAACTCTGGCTGTCAAGACCTACGACATTGATGCCCCTTGCGAGCGTCTGCAGCGTGGCGTCAGGGCCTGCCGCCTGCCTAAAGCCGTCCATGACATCGAAGGCATTTTCATTGCAGTAGAAAAAAGAGGATTGAAAGAGCGCTCCTCCTCCAGATTCGAAGTGGGTAATGCCAGCCTCCGCGCAGGCTTTGACGAGCGGCAGATAATCTTTCGAGAAGACCCGCGCGCCGTAGGCGGACTGAAGTCCGTCTCTGAATGCGGTCAGCATGAAATCTATTTTCTTCATATGACGTTCCTCTCTCAGGATACTGCCGATTTTGATCTGCTCCGAAGGGTCGCCCGCGCTGCGACCGCAATGACTGCGGCGATGTCCTGCAGGTCGTCATGGGCGATGGCAGGATGCGTCTGGGCTGGGGCACTTTCGGGGCCCTGGGCCATGTTTTCTGCGGTTGACGTTCTCGCTGGCGTATCCTGCGCCGCGGAAACATTCTCCCTTCGTGAGAGAACATCGAGAATTCCCTTCAGCGTCCAGGAAATACGGGCAAGGACAAAGAGCATCCCGACAAGCACCGCCGCAATCAGAATCTGAACTTCTATCATGGCCGGCCTCCTGTCACTTCAACAGCGTCACATAGATGGCCGCGATGATCGCAGTCGTAATTACCCCTGAAATGTTCGCGCCGAGCGCATACTGCATGATCATCGCCTGAGGATTGACCTTGGAGACACTTTTTTGGGCGACCTTTGCCGTGCTCGGCACACAGGACACTCCCGCGATGCCGATGACCGGGTTGAAAGCCCCGTTCTTGAAGAAATAGAGGATGTAGCCGCCGATGAGCCCCCCTATCCCTGAGAGAAGCAGGGCGAGCATGCCCAAGAGCAAAAGCGGCAACACCTTAGGATCGAGGATGACACTCGCCTCGCACAAAATCCCCAGTGTCAGCCCCAGAAATAGCGTCGCCGTGTACAGAATGGTGTTCGACACCAAGTCCTGGAACGCCTTGATGCCGGACTCCCGGATCGCAATGCCCAAAAACAGAGAGAAGAAGAGCGGCGCGGCCACAGGGAACAGCAGCGAAAGAATAGTGTTGACGATCACCGCGAACATGAGTTTCTGGAACGACGAGACGTTGATGTCGTAGTTCTGCTGCGGCATTGCGATGCCCCGTATTTGTTTTGGCACCATCAGTTTGATGAGGTAGGGATAGCCGCCGTACGTGAGGCCGAGGTACAGGTACGCCACGATCGCGATCGGTACGAAGAGCTCAGGAGCGAGCTTGAGGCTAGTGAAGAGCACCATAGGCCCGTCCGCGCCGCCGACCATCGCGATGGCCGCCGCCTGCTTCGCCGTAAAGCCGAAGAGCTGGGCGATCGGAAGGACGAGGATCGTTCCAAGCTCGGCACAGAGCGCCAGGAACATACTGATGAAAGGGTGAATCATCACAAAGCCCACATCTAGAAGACTTCCGATTCCGATGAATACCAGACAGGCGATCAGACCGTTCGAAAACATGAAGGTGTAGATGGGCTGCAGAAAGTCGATCTGGAGGATACTCATGAGGTCCGCCGCGTTGCGTATGGCGTCCGGCGTCGCGCCCGCAGCGGATTCGACAAAGAGCGTCCCCAGCCCGTTGTGGAGACCAAGGGGATCGAAGAACATCACCGCCGCGTTGACCGTGCTCATGCCTAAGCCCATGGGAATCATGAGCAGAGGCTCGAGAGTCCCTTTTTTGCCAAGATACACGAGAAAAATGCCCAAGAAAATGAGACCGATCCGAGCAACGGCCATGCCAGGATCGACGGCAAACAGCGTGCCTATGCCCTGAAACAGATCCAGAACGGACTGAAACGTCATACCGACCTCAAGAATAATCGCTACCAGGAGAATATGCTTCGATTATTCGACATGTATCATAGAATAAAAGTAGGCTTTGGAAAAGCGAGGGTAACAAAACGGAAGTCGGCGTTGGACTGCAGAGCTCCAAAGGCTATGGCTCAGAGGCCCGTCGCTTTTGCCGCACCGAGGATACAACCAACCATAATAACAACAATGAGAACAAAGATTATGGACCTCCGGGTGCGGAATTGCCGCGGTACCATATCGACAGCCCGGTCCGTCTCCTCCGACAGCCAGACTTTTTGCAGCAGCACGTCGATGTCGCGAACGATCGTCTTTGCGTGCACCTTGCCGCGGTATTCGATAACTCGGTCGTAATACTGAAACGCCTGTGCGATGATGGCACCGAACTTTCCAGGGAAGTGAAGCCCCGGCATGATGGCCGCCTTAGAAAGGTACATCAGCCCCTCGAAGGTGAGCGCCTTGGAAAGTCCTTCTCTGAGTGCCATTTCAGTGATAACGAGAGGGCCGAGCCTGAAAAGCACGCGACCCGAGGGGATGAGCAGGTTCGTCGCGACGATTCCTACCGTCACGATGAGCGTCGAAACCAGCGAAAACCGCTTGCCTGCAAGCCAAGTCCAGAGAATAAACAGAAAAAGGAACAGCGTTTTGACGAAGAGCCCCTGCTGCAGCAGAAAGACTACGGCGACCACGACGCCCATGAGGGCTGCCACCCATGGCTCCAGCAGCGATTCGTAGCGCTGACGACGTGCAGATCGGCCTCTGTTTTTTATATCCCGACGTCCCGCTCGGCGCGCTTGGTCTGTCTGTTCTGAAGCGGTGTCTGTTCCCCCCTCCGCAGACATATCGGCCAAGTCTTTATCTATGCGGCCTGGCTCTTGGTCTACGTCGTCCTCGCCTTGGGCATCTCTCAGCCCCGAAGCGCCCGTCGCGCACGCATACCAGTTCGAATGCTCGACAAAATATTCGGCGAAAAGCCCCATCACAGTCCCAGTGATGAGTCCCGTCAGCAAAAAGAGCGGTGCGATCAGCCACGCGACCTCGCCAAAGATGACGAAGCGCGCGATCAACATCTGCATCGCGTTCGACGTCACGGCCCCCGCGATCGAAACGCCGATCATCGAGATTGAGCTTCTCCCGAGCCCTCTGATTCCACGCATCACGAACGCCGCCACCATCGTCCCTGCAAGGCTGAACAGCGCTACGTAGGAAAAGAGTGTTCCCGATATTATGCTCATCCCGATCACTTTTGCGGCAGCCAGCACAAGGAACCACTTGAAAGGCAAAAAATCGACGGCCAGCAGTATCGGCAGATTCGCGATGCCGAGCCGCATGAAAGGAAGGGGCTTCGGCAGCATGTATTCGATGGCGGAAAGAAAGAAGCAGAACGCCGCCAGCAGCGCCGTCAGATCGGAGCGATTCGCGAAGCGCACGCGAAGGCCCCTGTACGAGGGGCTAGAAGACACCTGCATCGACACCCCCTTCGTCGTTGCTCTCGCTGCTTGTAATGCGCACGAATACCTGATTGGGAAGACAGGCCACCCATTGTCCTGGCTCGGAAATTGCACCGCTCAGAATGCATATCTTGTTCCTGCAGGGGGAATCTTCTATCGCCACCTTTCCGTCGTGAATGTGGACCACAGTGATGCCGAGCGGACCCGGCACCTCGTATTCAGCCTCTTTGTCGAGGGGGGCGATCCATTCTCCGCTTTCTCCCGTTATATGGACATAGCGGGTACCGCTCTGACGATTCAGAACCAGAAGGAATGTTCCCAGCACCAACGCGACGGCCAGACCGAAGATCACAATGTCGAGCCATCGGACATGCAGTTTTGCAAATAATTTCATACATGTCCGTCATTGAAGAAACAATATCGAAGATTCAGATCAGCTGCAGCAGTCTTCGCCACAGTCGCAGTCCTCGCCACAGTCGTCGTGCTTTCCGTGTACGTGCCCATGCTCGAGCTCCTCGGGGGTCGCTTCGCGGACATCGACGACCTTCACGTCAAAATGAAGGGTCTCTCCGGCGAGCGGGTGGTTTGCATCGAGCGTGACATCCTCGCCGTCGATCTTGACTACCGTGACAATCTGGACCCCGTCCTCTCCGTGCGCCTCGAACTGCATACCAGGTGCGACTTCGACATTTTCGCCGAAGTCTTTTTTTTGGACCTTGAACACAAGGGCCTCGTCTCGGTCGCCGTAGGCGTCTTCCGGTGCGATGCTGCACACGATAGAGTCGCCGGGATTCTTGCCTTCGAGCTCTTTTTCGAGCCCTGGGATAATATTTTCATTCCCATGAAGGTACACGAGAGGCTCAGCCCCCTCGGATGAGTCGATGAGCCTACCCGTATCGTCGCGAAGAGAATAATCGATGGTCACAACGCGATCTTTTCTGATTTCCATATCGTTTCCTTGTTTGAGATTGAGGATGGAGCTGCGGTCGCGGACATCCTTCAGGCCGAACAAGTATAATGTATCATTCTCTTGTGCGGCAATGGAGTAGTGAACCAAATCGTGCAAAATAAATGAAAATCGTGTTCTCCCAGACGCCCAAACAGCCTTTTTTCACGACTTGGTGTGGATCTCGGCTTTACGCAAATTGCGGCAGATACTCTCTGTCCTCCGTAACGCCTGAGCCTGAAAATGCCGATAATAAAGCAGGATTGGTGTGCCCATGGAAGCAAAGAAAAAATCTCAGCCCAAAGCCTCGGTCGTCGTCGCAAGAAAAACAGTGCGCCGCGTTTCGGTTTCGCGTTCGCCGCTGAAGAGCGCCCGAGGCATTGTGGCGCTCCTGTTTACGACCGCGGGGGGCGTGGCGCTCCTGTCCATGTTGTTGTGGACGCGCTTTCCTGGGATATGGAAACCGCTCGTGGTGCCGGGCAGGATTCTTTTGAACGTGTTTTCATGGGCGGCCTATTATCTGCCCCTGTGGTTGTTCTGGGCGGCGGGACTCGCGTTCATGCCCAAGTTCTGTCCACGTTTGACCTATCTTTTGGGCACTTCCGCCCTCCCCTTTGTCGTGGTGACGGGGTTCGCGCGCCTGTCGAGCGACCCCGGAGCATTCTTTGAAAACCACCCCGCAATGGCGAAGGTAGGGCTCTCTTCGCTGTATGCGGCCCTAGGCTTTCTGTGCGCGGCGAGCCTCGTGGTGGTTATCGCAGGGTACATAAAACTTTCGGAGTGGCTCAAAGCAAATGGTTACATCAAGACCCGCGCAGAGAAGAAAAAGAATGGAGAGGCGCAAGGCTTTGGTCAGAGGTTGGCGATCTTTTTGAAGGACGCTTCGATGAAACGAGAAGAGCGGCGCAAACGGAAGGAGGAAGCTCGTCTTGCGCGGGCAAAGGCCTTTGCAGAAAAGGATGTTTCGCTCAATATTCCTGAAGTGCCTCCTCCCGATCCACTTAAGTCCGAAGAGAAGGCAGTGGAGGCTCCGGGCATGGCTGAACGGACGGCTGGGTCCGGCACGGCACCCGATTCGGGTCTGTCGACGCTCGGCACGACTGGGCGGAGCACCGTTCAGACTCGCGAGGCGTCCCGGCAAGGCGAATCTCCGACAGCCCAGGTGCCTTCTTCTACACTCGACGCCGGCGGTATCTCTTTCACCTCCGTCCCCCCGGCGCGCCCGGCACAGCCCAGCGAAGAGCCCAAACGCGCCATCGTCGAGCGCATCCTTGAGCGCAAGGCGGCCAAAACCTACCATGTGCCCATCGACGGGCTGCTCAATACCTACCCCGACGGCCAGTACTGGATCATCGACGACAAGACCCGCGCGAGCGCAGGCGTACTCAAGGAGACACTCGCCGAATTCGGCATCGAGGCCGAAGTGACCGGCATCCGCAAAGGGCCCGTGATCACCATGTTCGAAATTCTGCCCGCGCACGGCGTCAAAATCTCGAAGATCACCAACCTGAGCGATAACATCGCGCTCAGGCTCGCCGCCTCCAGCGTACGCATCGTTGCGCCCATTCCCGGCAAGCACGCCGTAGGCATCGAGGTGCCGAACGAGCGCCGTTCCATCGTCTCTCTGCGCGAACTGATCGAGAGTGAACTTTTCCGTCAGACCAAGATGGAAATTCCCGTCGCCCTCGGCAAGGACATCACCGGCGAAGTCCAGCTTGTCGACCTGACCCAGATGCCACACCTGCTCATTGCGGGCGCCACCGGCTCAGGCAAGTCCGTCTGTGTCAATTCGATCATCCTCTCGATTCTTTACAAGCGCACTCCTGAGGAAGTCAAACTTCTCCTCATCGACCCCAAGATCGTCGAGCTCAAACTCTACAACGACATACCCCACCTCATGACGCCCGTCGTTACCGAAGCCAAGAAGGCCTTTCAGGCGCTCCAGTACTGCATCTGCGAAATGGAGCGCCGCTACTCCATGCTCGACAGCCTCGGCGTCCGCGACATCCGTTCCTACAACCGGCGCGTCCGAGAGCGCAACCTCGCGCAGGAAAAACTGCCTTACATCGTCGTCATCATCGACGAATTCGCCGATCTCATGCAAACCACCGGCAAGGAACTCGAGTCCACACTCGCGCGCCTCGCCGCCATGGCACGCGCCGTGGGCATCCACCTCGTCCTTGCCACCCAGCGCCCCAGCATCGATGTCATTACAGGTCTCATAAAGGCCAACATTCCCTCGCGCATCGCCTTCATGGTCGCGAGTAAATTCGACAGCCGCACTATCATCGACATGGTTGGCGCCGAAAAACTCCTCGGCCGTGGCGATATGCTCTTCTCTGGAGCCCAGGACCCCTTCCCCGTCCGCATGCAGGGCGCATTCGTCTCCGAGGAAGAGGTGGAGCGCGTCGTTGCCCACGTCAAGACTTTGGGCGAGCCCGAGTACATCGACGAAGAGATATTCATAGATGAAGAGGAAAACGATGAGCCAAGCCTCTTCGACGAAGACGGGAGCGATCCACTCTTCCAGAAGGCCCTCGAGATCGTGCTTCAGCAGGGCAAGGCCTCGGTCAGCTACATCCAGCGTCGCCTTAAGATCGGCTTCAACCGCGCCGCTCGGCTCGTCGAAATGATGGAAGAGAAAGGTATCGTCGGCCCTGCCCAG
>JAJUJQ010000042.1 GCA_029265255.1 Spirochaetota bacterium | reverse complement strand
CTGGATTTCCTGGATGACAGCGAATGACTCGCTTGAAGGCGAGCACGACGCCCCTAAAAGGCCCATACTTTCTGATGGCCTGATACGAGTAGGAAGAACATGTGGGATAAAAGCGGCACGAAGGAGGAAACAGCGGCGAAACCACAATCTGATATGCCCGAATCGCCATCAAGAGAGGAAAGGCCAGTATTTTCTTCACGATATTCATCGCAGCAAATCCGCCTTGCGGAGCAGATACTGCATCGCGCTGCGGCAGTCGGAGAGTGCCGCAAATCCGGGATAGAGCACAAAGACTACATCAAACCCTGGCCTGACCCCTTGCCGGAGCAGCCGCCACGATTCCCTCGCCAGTCTCTTCGCCCTATTTCGCGCAACGGCGCCGGAAAAAGAACGCACCGCAATAAATGCCGCCCGAGTTTCCTGCCCTCCGGTCCGGAGGACCTGCATCCTCATACCCTTGCAGGAAAAACGGGCTCCATCTTTAAAAACACGATCGATTTCTCTCGCCTTCCTCACACGGAGGTGTTTCGGAAAGCTTTGATCACACAGTTCTTCCTGAATACCGGGTTCGGTGTTCTCAGTACTTTTTCTTCTCATCGGAGACAGAGAGCTTGATTCTTCCTTTTGCTCTCCTTCGTTTCAGAACGAGTCGGCCGCCCTTTGTCTTCATGCGGGCACGAAAGCCGAATTTTCTATTCCTTTTGACTCGGCTCGGCTGATAGGTGCGTTTCATGATTCAATCTCCTTGTCACAAACGGCCGCACAGGACATTAACCTTTTCTTGCGCTGCAGCCGGAAAATTGCATAATCAGGCGCTGGAGTATAGACTGCAATAGCGCCTTTGGTCAATTGCCTTTTGCGTGCCCATCACCAGCTCCTCGCATCCGAAGAAAAATCTTTTCCAAGGGCTCTGGCAGTGGCGGTTTCTGCGTTTGGCCAGCCGAGGGGACCTCCTGTGTGGCTTCCTGCTCGCCCGCTGCAGAAGACCTCTCGGCCGCAGCATGGTCAGGCATCGCGCCTTTGAGCAGTCCAGTTCCCGAGGAAGACACCTCGTTCAGCTCCTCGACGGTGAAGGCCAAACTTGTAACCTCAAGTTCAGGGTAGTACTTTGCAATACGCGCCAGAATCCGCGCTTGGTCCATTTGCAGGAGCTGAATCCAGCCAGCATGGTCCGCAGCGATAAGCAGCGTGCGGTGCAGCACACCTTTGGGCCATGAATGGTCGGCGAGGCGTTGACCGACGATCTGCCTCCATGTGGACCGAACCGTTTCGAACTGCGCGGCAGCCTGCAGCGTCGTTTCGTCGAAAAATCTAGAGAGAATGTCAGCGGCCTTCTTCACACGAAAATCGTCCATTGCGCACCTTGTACACTATTGTACTCTCGTCGGCATATTCGCGCCATGGCTCCTCCGGCAGAAAGGTGAACACTGCCTGTGCACCTGAGCCCCTCCCCGGCAAGAGCGAAAAAAAGCGACGCCGCTTGGCAACATCGAGCTCCAGAAGAACATCGTCCAACAGAAGTACAGGAAACCGTGGCACCTCGCCGCCCGAGAGCTCTGCATACAGGTGGACCTGTACAATGCGCAGGATGAGGGACGCGAGGCGGAGTTGGCCTGTGGACGCAAAGGATGAAAAATTGCGACCTTCGCGGATAAAGACCCATCGGTCGCGGTGAGGGCCAGAAAGGCTCGTCGTCGCCTCAATGTCCCTCGGACGCTGCTGTGCCAATAACTCGATGATCTCCGAGGCGGAAGCTCCTTCAGGCCAGCTCGGCATGTATTGGATGGCAATCTCCGTCCCTAGCTGAGATACGCGTTCGTAACTTTCAGGAAAGCGGCGAGCAAAGAGCAGAGAAAGTCTTTTCCGTACAGCCATAATTTCACAGCCATAGCGGGCAAGCTGCTCATCGAGTGTATCCAGGATGCTGAACGTGTCGGTCTTCAGGGCGACGTTGCGGTGTTTAAGCACTCTCCTGTAGAGACGCAATAAGTCGATGTATTCTAGCCACAGCATGCCCGCACACTGATCGAAAAAAAAGCGCCGCTCTTCCGGAACGCCCGCCGCAAAGGCCATATCCTCGTGACAAAAGACCACTGCCGGATTATGCGCCACGAGCTCTTTCCTGTCGGAGAGTACTTTTTCATTGAGACGAACTTCTTTACGCCCTTCTTTTGAATATTTCAGGCTGATCTGCTCCTCTGCCGGAGAGCCCTTTTCACTCCAGGCGGCTCGTAATAAAAATTCAGAGCCCCCATGCATGATAAGCTCACGGTCCTGATGCGTCCGGAAAGAAGTACCGTAGCTGAGGCAATACAGAGCCTCGAGAAAATTCGTCTTTCCTTGGCCATTTTCCCCTAATAAGAAGATATGTCCCGCCCCGAGACGCAGCTCAGCCTCGTCGATGTTCCTGAAGCGGGCGATCCGCACCTGCTCGAAGGCCATGTTATGGCTGCTGCATCGGCATGATGATGTGGAAATAGTTGGATGCTGGCTCAGGTCTCAAGGTGACCGCGCGAGAAGGATCACTGAACTCTATCGCAAGCTTCTCGCTCTCCATGACCTTGAGTGGATCCTCCAAATGCCTCAGACTCAACAGAATCACCACATCATCGCCTTCATAGTCGCAGGCAAGCTCCTCCCGCGCCGCGCCGAGTTCCGTCTGCTCAGATTCCAGCACAAGTCCCCTGCTCGAGACATTGAATATCACCTTGTTAGACTTCTCGACGAACAGCGATACGCGTCTGAGGGCAGCCTGCAGTTCGTCCCTGTCGACGATGAATTTGAAGCGATGGTCCTTCGGTATGACCTTCTGGTAGTTCGGAAATTTTCCTTCGATGAGATAGCTCGTAAGCAGATAACTACCAAATCGGAAGAACACATTCTTATCATTGAACGCCATAAATATCTGGCCTTCGGACGATGCCCGTTTCAAAAGCACGGAGAGAACCTTGGGAGGAATGATGGCGCCCTGAAAGTCTGGAATATCCGCTTCTTGGGTGGAGATGAACGCGAGCCTTCGGCCGTCGGTCGCAACCATCGCCAGCTCTCCATCGGGAAGCTTTTCCATGAAGACACCGTTCATAAAGAACCTTGTTTCATCGTTCGAAACGGAGAAGAGCGTCTGACTTATCATTACGCGAAGGTCATGGGCCCGGAGAGGAAAATAGAATTTCTCGTCGATCCGGGGAATTTCGGGAAGTTTGTCGCCGGCTATCGTCTTGAGCTGAAAACGCACGTTCTTCGAACGTGGCCGTATCTCAATGCTCGACTCATGCTGCTCAAAAATCATGTCCCCTTCCGGAATCGAATTTGTAATGGCCAGAAGCTTATCGCAGAAGACGGTAAGGGATCCAGGTTCAGGTTCTGAAATAGGTATCTCGGTCTCAAACCCTACTTTTGCGTCGGTAGCTTTTATGTACAGCCTCGAATCTAAGACTTCAAGGTATACATTCGACATTACCGATAATGCATTTTTCGATGCAATAATATCTTGCGCTATCGCTATCTCTTTCGCAAAAGTATCACGATCGCAGACAAACCTCATTGAAAAACCCCCTCTATACGGATGCTGTATAGTAACAGTTTGTGCGATAAAAATAAACAGTCCCCTTCGAAAAAGGCAAAGAAAGAGCACGGACTGTCTCTTTTGCACCATCCGTTCCTTCTTTTTACTACGTGTCTATTATACATATAAGACAGTAATAGTAGTAGTAAGCATAGTGAATATGTTGAAAACATATTTAATTGCTTTTTTAATATGTGATTAATCTTGTGGAAAACTTGTGTTGAAATTGGCTTGTAGCCGCATGTTTTCCACAGATTTGTGACTTTTCCACAAGGAGGCTCAGGTTGTCCACAGCTTTGCAACAATAAAGGTGTTACGCTGTTGAATGTTCTTTGCACTCTTGGATGAGGCGATTGACAATAGAGGCGAAGAGAGAGTCGAATTTGATGAGGTCTTCGATCTTCTGGCATGAGTGCATGACGGTCGTGTGATCGCGGCCGTTGAACTCTGCACCGATCTCCGTGGTGGAGTAATCCGTCGTCTCGCGGATGATGTACATGGCGACTTGGCGGGCAAGGGCGATATTTTTACTGCGCTTCTTGCCCTTTAGGTCGGAGATGGACAGTTTATAGTAGTCGGCCACGGTTTTTATAATGGAAGAGACGTCGATGACTGGGGGCTTGAATGCGTTTGTCAGCTGCTTGATGATATTCTGTGCGATCTCGTAGGTCGGTTCGACCTTGATGAGATCGGCATACGCAATGATCTGGTTGATGCAGGAATCCAGATCGCGGACATTGGTCTCAATGCTTTTAGCAATGAGATTGATCACGTCCTCGCTGAAGCTGCGTTTGTAGAGCTCGAGTTTCTTTCGGATAATGGCAGCGCGCGTTTCAAAGCCGGGAGTCGTGAGGTCGGTTTTGAGGCCCATCATGAAGCGGCTTTTGAGTCGTTCTGAAAAATCCTTCAGTTCTGAAGCTGGCCTATCGCAGGTGAACACGAGCTGCTTGTTCGAATCATAGAGCGCATTGAAGGTGTGGAACAATTCTTCCTGAACGCCGTGTTTGCTTTGAAAAAAATGGATGTCGTCGATGAGTAGGACGTCGATATTGCGGTATCTGTTCTTGAAGTCGTTCGTCGTGCGGTCGTGGATTGTCTTGATGAATTCGTTCGTAAAATCTTCTGCGGTCACACAGATGATGCGCAGTTCCGGATGCCGCTCCATGATTCGGTTTCCTATGGCGTGCATAAGATGTGTTTTTCCAAGCCCTACGCCACCATAGATGAGCAGCGGATTGTAGGAAGTCCCCGGCATCTCGGCCACTGCCGTCGCTGCATTGAAGGCAAAGTTGTTGTTTTCTCCCACTACGAAGCTCTCAAAGGTATAGCGCGGCTGTAAGTTGCTGGGGCGTGGCTCGTGCGCTCGAATCGGTGAATTTGCATAGGCCGCCGGTTCTATCGTAAACTCCTCTGCAGCCGGCGGTGGAGAGGGCGCCTTTTCGTTTTTCGGAGTTTCGCGTTTCTGAGAGGGTGGGTTTGCTTGGGCCATCGATTTTGAGACAGGCTGCGACTCCACCGAAAGCTCAACTGGCATGCCCAGCAAAGACGAGATAATTTCTTTCATGAATTGGCTGTATTTTCTTACGAACTGATCGCGCAGAAATGTATTGGTTGCGCGCAGACGGATGGTGCCGTCGTCGAATCCGAGGTAGATAAGTCTGAACCACATGATGAATTCAGATTCCGGAACCTGGGATTTTGCGATCTCGAGCGCTTTTTGCCAAATTATCTCGTTGTTGTCGTCGTTCATGCACTAAAAACTCCGGGAGCTTTTCTATTATTTCCACAAGTTTTCCACAGGGGCCAACGTCTTCCCTATACACCCAAGAGCCGCGTGTGCGCAAGATGGACAGAGAAGTTTTCGGGGGAAAATTAAAGGACTGTTTAGGAAACAGGCGAAAAATTGATTAAATGGCTCTATTTTTTCACAAAGAATTAAAATTATTAAAGAAGAAAACGTGAGTATCTATGATGAGCGAAAGACTTAGTGCAGGTATCCACAAGGAAATTCACAGACTAACTACAGCTTATGCACAATTTTTCCACAGATGTTGCCCGAGGGCTTCCAGCCTTTCCCTTTTTCGCTTCGCTTTACTCAAAGGCGCCAATCTGCTATCATAATAAAGAGATTTTTTCCAAATCTTGAATCCATCCCCGGTTGTTCCGTTCAGGATTAGTATGGAATCTATGACGAATAATTATTCCGCAAGCAGTATCCAAGTGCTTAAAGGGTTGGAAGCTGTCCGCAAACGTCCCGGCATGTATATTGGCTCAACGGGCATCGATGGCCTCCACCACCTCGTGTACGAGGTGGTGGACAACTCTATCGATGAAGCGCTGGCCGGTTTTTGCAGCCATATCGTCGTTGCACTGGAGCGTCAGGATATCGTTCGGGTCGAGGACGACGGGCGGGGTATACCGGTCGACATTCATCCTACCGAAGGCATTTCCGCCCTCGAACTCGTCATGACTCGCCTTCATGCGGGCGGTAAATTCGACAAGAAGAACTACAAAGTCTCGGGCGGCTTGCACGGCGTCGGCGTGTCGGTGGTCAATGCGCTTTCGGTCTGGCTCGAAGTGTATGTGCACACTGGTGGCAAGGTCTATTATCAGAAGTACCTCCGCGGCGTTCCCGAAAAGCCGGTCGCCCTGATCGGCGAGACAGACAGGCGCGGCACCATCGTGCGCTTTCAGGCCGACCCGGAGATCTTCGAAGAGACGGTGTATTCCTTCGATGTG
>JAJUJQ010000047.1 GCA_029265255.1 Spirochaetota bacterium | reverse complement strand
CTATGTGCAGAGAGATAAGCGTCAACTCGTCCCCACGGCGCTGGGCAAGATAATAAGCGACATTCTGTCCCAGAACTTTCCGGAGGTGATCAACACGAACTTCACCGCGAGGATGGAGTCGATGCTGGACAAGGTGGAAGAGCAGAGCGTCGACTGGGTCAACGAACTGAAGAAATTCTATTTTCCTTTTAAAGAGAAAGTAGATGACGTCATGCACGCACTCGAGGACATGCACGGCGCACTCGACGAGAAAACCGACGAACAATGCCCCAAGTGTGGACGCCCCTTGGTCAAAAAACTAGGAAGATTCGGATATTTCCTTTCTTGTTCTGGCTTTCCTGAGTGCACCTTCACGAAGTCAGTGCCGCTCGCGAAGTGTCCGAAATGCGGAGGCGACATAGTTCCGCGCGTCTCCTCCAGGGGAAAACGCAAAAAATTCTATGGGTGTTCCAATTACCCCGAATGCGATTTCATGACGCTCTACAAGCCGACGAACGCCGTATGCCCACGCTGCGGCTGGTTCCTCGTCGAAAAATACGATAAGAAACGAGGCAGCCACAAGGCATGTATCAACCCTCAGTGCGACTACCTGCATTCCATCGACGAGGGCAGAGAAGCACAAGGAGGCGAATGAAGCATGGATGCTCGGCTCCTCGATTACCTCGACTATCTCGATGCAGTGCGAGGCCTCTCGCCTAAGACGGTCGAGGTGTACAGGCGTGATCTTGCGCGGTATGAGGTCTTCCTCGAAGGGAAAGACCTCGATGAGGCCGATGCGAGCGATATCCGTGCGTTCGCAGGCAGCCTGGTGATGGAGAAGCGGGCGCCTGCATCCGTCAACCGCTGTCTCTCCGCGGTGCGGGGATTCTACCGCTACCGCATGAAATTCCATGCGGAGGCGAAGGATCCCGCGCGCGAAGTCGAAAACATACCTGCGGGCAGGGTTCTGCCTTCCTTTCTCTTCGAGGAGGAAACGCAGCACTTTCTGGACGGCATCGTCGGCGACGGCTTTCGCGACCTGAGGGACAGAGCCCTCCTCGAGACGATGTATTCCACAGGATGCCGCATCTCCGAGCTCTGCGGCATGCAGCTTTCCCGCCTCGCAGCGGGTACCGATTCGATCCGCGTGAAAGGCAAGGGCTCGAAAGAGCGCATCGTGTTTCTCTGCGACTCCGCGAAAGAGGCAGTACGGCGATATCTGCCTTATAGGACCGCGCTCATGCAGAGGCTCGGCGTCGACGAACACGACAGGATTTTCATCAATGCGAGGGGGACTCCTCTCACGCCACGCGGCGCGGAGAAGATTGTCGAGAAGCGGCGCCTCGATGCAGGCATCCGCAAACACCTGACGCCGCACACGTTCAGGCACAGCTTCGCGACGCACCTTGTCGCCGCCGGCGCCGACATGCGCGTTGTACAGGAGATGCTGGGACATTCGAGCATATCGACCACCCAGGTCTACGCCCACGTCGATATGGAGCGGCTGCGCCGGGTCTACGAGCAGGCGCACCCGCACGGTTCGAAGAATAAATGAAGGAGAGGAAAGAGCGTATGGAACTGCATGCGACGACGATACTTGCGGTGAGAAAGGATGGTCATGTCGCAATGGCCGGCGACGGACAAGTGACGATGAACAATACGGTGCTCAAGAGCAATGCGCGCAAAATAAGGGCGATTTACAACGGAAAAGTGCTCTGCGGTTTTGCGGGGGCCACGGCGGACGCGTTCACCCTCTTCGAGCACTTTGAGGCGAAGGTTCAGGAGTACGGGGGAGACCTGACGAGGGCTTCGGTGGAACTGGCCAAGGACTGGCGCACCGACCGCATCCTGCGCAAGCTCGAGGCAATGCTCCTCGTGGCGGATCAGGCAAAGATGTTTTTGCTCTCGGGCACAGGGGACGTCGTCGAACCCAGCGAGGATGCGATTGCGATCGGTTCAGGCGGCACCTACGCCTATGCGGCCGCTATCGCCTATCTCGACGCCTCCCGGAGGGTGGAAGAGATCGGTCGCTCGCAGGGCGCCACAGACATCACGAAGCTGCCAGGGTACTTTTCTGCGCGCGAGATCGCGCAGAAAAGCCTCGAGATCGCCTCAAGCATCTGCATTTTTACCAATGATCGCATTGTCGTGGAGGAAATATGATGACAGACAACGATGCGCTCACGCCGCACAGGATCGTCGAAGAGCTCGACCGCTACATTGTCGGCCAGAAGAAGGCGAAGAAGGCCGTCGCCATCGCCCTGCGCAACCGAATCCGGCGCCAGCGCCTCCCCGAAGATATCCGCGAGGAGATCGCTCCCAAGAATATCCTGATGATCGGTCCGACCGGCGTGGGAAAGACCGAAATTGCCCGCCGGCTGGCGAAACTCTGTGGAGCCCCCTTCATAAAAGTGGAGGCAACGAAGTACACCGAAGTCGGATACGTGGGCCGCGATGTCGAATCGATGGTGCGCGACCTCATGGCCTCAGCCGTCGCTATGGTCAAGGAGGAGATGGAGGCTCAGGTCAGGGAGGAGGCCAAAAGACGGGCGGAGGACAGGCTTCTGGACCTTCTTTTACCGGGCATCGCGAGCGCCGATGAACCTGTCGGCGAATCGCAGGCGACCGTCATCGTACCGCGCTCAGGCACAGAGACAAAGGAAAAATTTCGCACGCTGCTGAGAGAAGGCAAACTCGACGCTCGTGAAATCGAGATAGCTGTCCCTGCACAGGGACCACAGATCGAACTCTTTGCCGGATCACAGTTCGAGGAGATGAACATCGCCCTTGGCGGACTGCAGAATATTCTGGGCGGCAAGAAAAAAAAGAGGACGGTGACCGTGGCGGAAGCGCTGCCCCTCCTCGAGGCAGAGGAGCGCGAACGCCTCGTGGACCAGGAAAAAATCGTTCAGGAAGCCCGTCGCCGCGCTCAAGAATCGGGAATCATCTTTATCGACGAGATGGACAAGATCGCCAACCGAGAGGGCAAAGGTTCATCCGGCATCGATGTTTCGAGGGAAGGTGTCCAGCGCGATTTATTGCCGATCGTGGAAGGGACGACCGTCAATACCAAGTGGGGCCCCATCGACACCACCCACGTTCTCTTCATCGGCGCAGGCGCCTTCAACGTATCGAAGCCCCAGGACCTGATTCCAGAACTTCAAGGGCGTTTCCCCATTCGCGTCGAACTCGACCCGCTGAGCGGCGACGACTTCGTGCGCATTCTCACCGAGCCGAAGAATGCGCTGGTCACGCAATACATTCAACTTCTCAGCACCGAAGATGTCGAGCTCGAGTTTACCAAAGATGCCATCGCCAGAATCGCGGAGATCGCCGAAGCAGCTAACCGGCAGGGTGAAAACATAGGAGCCCGGCGCCTCCAGACTGTCATGGAGCGACTCCTCGAAGATGTCTCGTTCGATGCCGACAAATACGCACACACAAAGATCACCATCGACAAGGCATATGTGGACGAACAGTTCAAAGACTATGTGGAACAACAGGATTTAAGCAAATACATCCTCTAGGGGGAGAGGGTGAAAGGACGGATCATGGATTATGCATCATTAGAAGAAAATCGACTGTGGGAGCTCTACCATTGCACTGCAGATGTCCATATCCGCGATGAGCTCGTCACGCGGTACGCGCCCCTCGTGAAGTATGTGGCGGGAAAAGTGTCGGTCACCCTGCCTTCGATGGTGGAATACCGTGATCTGGTCGGATATGGCAACTTCGGCCTCCTCGATGCGATCGAGAAGTTCGACCCTCAAAAACACGTCAAGTTCAAGACCTACGCCGTCACGCGGATCCGGGGGGCGATCTACGATCACCTGCGCGAACTCGACTGGGTGCCGCGTTCCATACGGCGCAAGACCAAACAGATAGAGAGGGCCATCGCCAAGCTCGAGAGCCAGTTCGGACGTCCCGCGACCGATGAGGAGATCGCCGCAGAGATGGGGATCGACCGCAAGGAGCTCTCCAAGATCATGGCCAAGGTGGCCTCTTCATCGATCCTCTCACTGCAGGAGATTTGGCCGATGGGCTTTGATTCTGAGGGCGGGACCATCGGCGACACGCTGGAATCGGTCCGCACAGAGAATCCCGACGCGGTTCTGGAGCGCGAGGAGGTCCGCCGGGTCATCCTGGAAGCATTGCAGGAGCTTCCCGACAAGGAGAAGAAAGTGCTCGTCCTCTACTATTACGAGAACCTGACGCTCCGTGACATCGGCAAGATCCTCGAGGTGACGGAGTCTCGCGTGAGTCAGCTCCACACCAAGGCCATCTTGCGCCTCCGCGCAAAGCTGTCGAACCGTAGGAGGGGCATCGTATAGTCCTCAGGTGTCCTGGGACACTTGGGCCTTTTCGCTTTCTCCTGTCGCACCGATGTCCGGCAGGACGATCCCATACTGTTCGATTTTCTGATAGAGCGTTTTTCGACCGATCTTGAGTATCTCCGCGGCCTTGGATTTGTTTCCACCGACGAGTGCGAGCGTTTCGGCGATGAGGATACGCTCCGCGTCCTCCATCGAAGAGAAGGCTGGGATGCTGATGACGCGCGTTTCGGCACTCGATCGGGGGCCTGGCGGTAGATCGTCCAGCGTGATCAGTTTCCCCGAGGCCATGACGACGGCGCTCTCGATGCAGTTTCTGAGTTCGCGCACGTTGCCGGGCCAATCGTAGGTGTAGAGCGCCTGCCGGGCCTTTGGATCGAGCCCCTCGATCTGCTTGCCGTTTTCTTCTGCGAATTCCTTCAGGAAAGCCATGGCAAGAAGTGGAATATCCTCGCGACGCTCGCGCAAGGGAGGCACGTGGATGTTGACTACGTTGAGG
>JAJUJQ010000043.1 GCA_029265255.1 Spirochaetota bacterium | reverse complement strand
TTGGCGAACATTTCCTCATTGGACGCAAAGGTGTCGTAGACAACCTTGACGCCGTATTCCTGTTCAAATTTCTGAATGACGGAATCCGGCGTATAGTACGTCCAGTTGAAGATATACAGCGTCTTGGACTGTCCTCCGCCTCCGCATCCGCTCAGCACCAGCAATGTGCAGATAAGGGCGAGACCGAACAGGTTCAGTACCATCTTCCGCAGTTTTACCATGACGGGCCTCCTATTGATTCGTTATGAATTATTCATTATGCGCAGGATCATCGCGCTGCAAACACCTTGAGAAAATTCCTCATCGGATATACCAGCAACACCGTCCCCGCCACCATCACCGCGGAGAGCGCATTGATGACCGGCGACACCCCAAATCTGATCATGGAATAGATATAGAGCGGGAGCGTCGTTCCTCCGGGGCCGGTCACGAAGAAGGTGATCACGAAATCCTCGAGCGAGAGCGTCACGGCTGTAAGAAACGCGCTCAATATACCAGGCATGGCCATCGGCAGAATGATGCGGAAGAGTATCTGCACTTCGTTGGCCCCGAGGTCCTGTGCGGCTTCCACGATGCTCGGATCGGATTCCTCGAGCCTCGCCGAGACCAGCAAATACACGAAGGGTAAATTGAAGGTCGTATGCGCGATCCACACCGTGAGGAGCCCAAGTCTTAAACCAACGCCGGCAAAGAAGATGAGCAGCGATACGCCCACGACGATTTCAGGGAGGATCATCGGCACGAAACTCATGGTGGAGACGAAATTCTTGAGCTTGAAGGAATAGCGTGCGGTTCCGACCGCGGCCAGCGTCCCTATGGCCGTCGACATGAGCGCCGAGCCGAAAGCTATGACGATGGAGTTGGTAAAGGCCCTCCAAAGTTCAGGAGACTCCATCACCAGTTTTTGGTACCACACGAACGAAAAGCCTTGCCAGGTCGTCTGTCTCCCCGCATTGAATGAATAGAAGACGAGTACGAACAAAGGCAGAAAGAGAAAACCGATGACTGCCCAGTAAATCACGTTGGAGAGGGAGGAACCGGGCGGCATGAATTTGCGCGCGGCAACCCCGCCTTTCCTGAGCACGCGCCGCGCCCTCCACAGCATGGCGATCCGCAGCGCCTTTGGTCGTCTCAGTGCGTGCGCCATAGATCACCTCTTCCCGTCAGGGGCAACCTGCAGAAATGCAGGGTCCGCATCGAAGACCTGCTTCTGTTCGCGCGGTTTTCTCATCGCGATGAGAAACACGAGGCCCGTCGTGAGCACGGTCACCGTCATCGAAATGGATGAGGCGAGCGGCCAGTTGCGCGTCTTGGTCAGCTGGTCGGCGATGATGTTGCCCAGCATGTAGGAATCCTTGCCGCCGATGAGCAGTGGAACGGCGTAAGCGCCAAATATTGGGACGAAGGTGAAGAGGCCTGCCGTCACTAGTCCGCCCTTGATGTTGGGCAGCAGGACACGCACATACGACTGAAATCTGGTCGCCCCCAAATCCCTTGCTGCATCGAGGAGGGTAAAGTCGAACTTGTCGATCGTCGAGAAGAGCGGCAGGATCGCATAGGGCAGGTACATGTACACGAGGACAAGAATGACGGCGGCCTGATTGTAGAGAAATTGAACGCTCTCGGTGGTCAGGTGCAGGGCGCGGAGTATATCGTTCAGAAATCCTTCATTTCCCATAATGGCAATCCAGGCATAGATGCGCACAAGGAAGTTGGTCCAGAACGGCACGATGACCAAAAAAAGTCTGATCGCCTGATTTTTTGAGCGGGCGATGCTGTAGCCGCAGGGTAGCGCAATGAGCAAGGTTAGGGCGGTGGCGATGATGGATATCTTGAGCGTGCGCCATGTGACGAGGACGATGTTGGGGTTGGCCATCGCCGCATACGCCTCGAGGCTGAACTGCGGTTCCACCCCGCCATACAGGCCCTTCTTCAAAAACGAATACATCACGATGATGCACAGAGGCGCGGCGAAGAACACTGCGAGCCACAGGATCTGCGGCAATGTGTACAATAGCCCCACTTGTTTTCTCATTGTCCCTGCGTCTCCACGATCACCATGTCTGCAGCGCTGAACGACAGGTAGACCTCATCCTTCCATTCGATATCGGGAATTCCTTCCGACCAGTTCGCGTGTTGCCTGTATACGGTGACCAACATCCCTGTGTCCAGCTGCACGACATATTTGGTCTGAAATCCCGAATAGATGGGTTCGGCGACAAACCCATGGAGGATGTTGATCCGTCCCCCATTGGTCTCAGGGATTTCTGTAGAAATACGAATCTTTTCCGGCCGAATGGTGGCGAGCACCATCTCTCCAGGCTTTGCATCGGTCTCGTCGTCGACGAACATGGAGCCGAGCCCCTCCGTTTCTCCCTGTATCTTCGTACCATCGACAGAGATGATTTTCAGATTGAAAATATTGGTCTCGCCTATGAATCGGGCGACAAATTCGGTGGCGGGGTTCTCGTAGATCTGCCGGGGCGTGCCTATCTGGAGCACCTCGCCCATATTCATGACGGCAATGCGGTCCGACACCGAAAGCGCCTCCTGCTGGTCGTGCGTCACGTAGATGAAGGTTATGCCCACTTTGTCGTGAATTGTATCCAGCTCCATGAGCATATGCTGTCTGAGCTTCGCATCGAGGGCGGACAGTGGTTCGTCGAGGAGGAGTATGGAAGGTTCGTTGATGAGGGCACGGGCGATGGCGACGCGCTGTCGCTGCCCGCCTGAAAGCTGCGAAGGCTTCTTGGGAGCATGCATTTCGAGCTGCACCAGCGAGAGGTAATGCATGACCTTTTCGCGCACAAGCTGCTGAGGTGTCTTGCGGATACGGAGAGGAAAGGCGACATTCTCGAATACGCTGAGGTGGGGAAAGAGCGCGTAGCTTTGAAAGACGGTGTTGCAGCGGCGCTTGTCCGGAGGTAGCCCGAGGACATTCTTCCCCTCGATGGCAATGCTCCCGCTGTCGGGATCTTCGAAGCCACCTATCAGACGGAGTACCGTCGTCTTGCCGCAGCCAGAGGGCCCTAGCAGAGAAAAAAACTCTCCTTTCGAGATGGAAAGGCTTACATTCTTCAGTGCCTGAAAAGAGCCAAAAAACTTTGAAACACCCACGATGTCGACATCAGCGCCCTTCATTCCCCAGGCTCCTTGGATCGTAATAATCAACGCAAGGTATAGTACTCCTTCGCCTATTGGTCAATACTGCTTTTGCATATTCATTTACTCGTTCGGAAGATGAGTCTCCACAGGAGGTAGTCATCCATGGAAGAAAGTCGATACTATGGCGTCCATCTCCCGCTTGAGCACGGAGGCCCTACCCTCGAGGTCGTCACATTCGTGGAACGCCGCATTCCTGAATGCCTCATCGGAGAGGCCCCGGACATTGATGCGCACGTTCAAGACCGCGCTCTGCAAGCCTGCATAGGCCATGGCACACCCCGTCGCGGCATCGGTCACCGAATTGGCGTTGCCCGACCTTGCGGCGTCCAGGCACAAGCCCATAGCCTCAAGGCAGAGGCCTGCGGTCCTGAGGGGTACTCGGGCCGCCCTCTTTTCGGCTTCCTCTATTGCCGCGCTCCGGGCGAGTTTCTCTGCGTCGGAAGATTTCGGGAGCCTCATCGCCTCCATGACACCGTTGAATGCCTCGGTGTCTTCATCCACAGCATCGAGCAGCGCCCTTTTCAGCGTTTGAGCCTTCATGCCGAGCACAGAGAGCGCTTCAGAGACCGCCTCATAGCCTTTTTTGCCCACGGTCAGGTTTGCATCCATCGCGGCCAGGGCCGCTCCAAGCGCTCCTGCGAGCGCGGCCACCGAACCTCCTCCGGGCGCAGGCGAATCGGAGGAGACAGCATCGACAAAAGCGCGCAATTCCATCGAAACAAGGTTTCTTTTTCCTCCGATGGCCCACTCGATAATCTTTTTCTCCGGATCGAAGGGCTGGACAGCGCGGAGCCCGAGCGTCTGCACCGCCAAATCCACCAGCTCTCGGTCCGAGAGCGCCGGGCTTTTGCCCATCTTGCTGCGATAATACTGACCACAAGCGCGAATCGCTTCGAGCGGAATGAGCCCCACGAGCTCAGAACCTGTCACGTAGAGCCCCCTGGTCTCCGCTTCCTCCTTCACCGTGTCGAAAACCACATGGAGGGGCGTCTCATGGAAATCGAGCAGGTTGATCGAAACCTGGGCGCACTGATATGCATCGATGTACCATCCGATCGCGCGGACGGCGCGCAGGCGCCCCGGCACTTTGATGGTGTTGCCTTCCGCATCCTTGACGTTGCGGCCTGCCTCTCGGATGCTGAGGGCGATGTCGTGCGCGAGCTTTTTATCTTTTGTGTTGAGGTTGATGTTGTATGCGATGAGGAATTCCCTCGCGCCCGTCACGGTGGCTCCCCAGCGCGCGTCGAACCGGGCGGGGCCGTAGTCCGGCCGCCAGGCAGGATCGGCCAATTTATGCGCGAGCCCCTCGTACTCACCCTCCCGAATGTCGGCAAGACTTTGGCGTTCTGGACGAGAGGCAGACTTCTCATACAAAAACACAGGCACGCCGAACTCTTCTGCGAGCTCCTCGCCGAAGCGCTTCGACAGCTGCACACACTCATCCATGGAGATACCCGAGACCGGCACAAAGGGGCACACGTCGAGCGCGCCTATCCTGGGATGTGCTCCACGATGAATCCTCATGTCGATCACCGCACGCGCCGCACGCGCCGCTTCGAGGGCGGCACACTTCACGGCCTGCGGCGCGCCCACAAACGTGTATACCGTACGGTTGGTGTCGTATCCAGGATCCACATCGAGCAAGACCACCCCAGACACGGATCGTATGGCATTCGCAATCGCCTCAATCTTTGCGCGATCCCTTCCTTCAGAAAAGTTTGGTACACATTCAACCAAAGGCCTGTCCATACTGCCCTCCAATTGAAAACTATATGTGAGGATCGCGAAATAGTCCATGGCGATCCACTTCATTCGAGGCTTGTTCACAGGGCAGGTCTATCATACCATTACCGTCATGGCATCGCTGTTACAATTTACCCAGATCCTTGCATGGGCAGACTGGGATGCTCCTCCGGAAGAGATGCAGTGTTCGATGTCCTTTCAGGACATCGTGTCCACCATCATGGACCTCATGTCGGACATCGCGTCCGCAGAAGGCCC
The DNA here is from genome assembly GCA_029265255.1 of Spirochaetota bacterium. The sequence goes on along the minus strand of JAJUJQ010000043.1, from coordinate 655 downwards.
TCTGGAGGCAATGCCCTCAGGTGCGGCATACGAGCTGCTCAACAAAGCGATACGCTTCTATGTCCTGCTGCCTTCCATCGTCAATGTCCTCTTGAACTACAAAATATGCGTCGAACATGGGCTTCCCCTCCACCCCACCGTGTACTACGAGCTCAAAGAAGCGCGTAAATATCGGATCAGCCACTCACTGGGAGAGATACAGCGGGCAAGCGAACTCTACTGGAAGGCCATAGAAGTCGCGCGCGAGTGCTGTCGTTTTGCGCCTTGCGCGGAACAACATCTCACAAACCTGCTCTCGGAAACCCCGCCAGCCGTCTCTTCGTTTATCTACACCGCGGCCCAAGATCACTACACATGGCTCGGCGCAGCCCCTTCTCTGCTCTCGGCCCTCGCAGAGAAAATAAAAAAGGCTTATCGGCCTTCTCTCCTCGTTGCGGCCGCCCATGGCTCGATCATGCCTGCGCTCATTCTGTCGGAATTGCTGGACATCCCGTTGTATTTCATTCGGTTTTCGATGTTCAAGCGCCACGATGAAGAGCCCATCATAAGCCTCTCGGATCAGGCGTGGCTCTTCGACTTCCGTGGGAAAAACGTGATTCTCTACGATGAAGATGTCGCAGGCGGCAGAACCTTGGAACTATTCGTAAAACGCCTT
>JAJUJQ010000054.1 GCA_029265255.1 Spirochaetota bacterium | reverse complement strand
TGGCGGCCCAAGGCGTCTGCGGAGCTTTAAGGGCGAGGAAAAGAGCCCACATCTGTCGCTTGAGTTTTTGAGCCCTTTTCTTCAGACTTGCATAGCAAGGGGCAGACCTGCATACCAGCGGCGTGGCCTTTGGATGGCCACCTGTCCCTTGTGTTCTGCTCTTATAGGGGGTCATGCGGGGACGTCAGCGCCGGTGGACTGCCGCAGAAGGCTCCTCGTCCTAAAGAAGAAAGGCAGGGCGGTGAGCTGTGTAGCCACCGAGAAGATTACGAGGAAGGTCAAGGACCTGTCGTACAGAACCCCCATGATCCAGCTTCCCACAAACCAAAAAGCTCCAAACCCTGCATTGAAGATGCCGAAGGCCGTGCCGCGCCGCTCTTTCGACACAATCGTGGTGACTGCCGACTTTAAGATAGACTCTTGCGCACCCATGCCGATGCCCCAGAGCACCACGCCCGCAACCGCCATGGTTTGAGTGCCCGCCAGAAACACGAGCGGCGCAAAAAGCGCAGCAAGTGCCGACGATATGATGATGGCCGTCATCCCCCTTCGGTCGTACATTCTCCCGAAGAAAAGCGCAGAGAGCGCATCTACGCCCATCGCCACGGAGTAGAGCACCGGCACCACATTGTCAGGGAAGAGCTTTACCTTGGTCATGTGGAAGGCCATGAGCGGGAAGTCGGCGAACCCCAGAGCCAGAAAACCGATCCCCGCGAAGTAGAACCAATACGCCGACCGCAGTCCATGGCCAGCCACACGCGCCTGCTCCCTCTCGAACTCGTGCGGCCGCGGGTATTTGTGCTTTGCCACAAGGAGTATCATCAGTGTCACCGCCGCAGGTATGGCGAGGATCGCGAAGCTCAACGCGTAGGCGGAGAGCTTGTCGCCGCCCCCCTTCAGCGTGAGCACAAAGAAGAGCACGAGCGGACCTATGAAGGCCCCGATCTGATCGAGAACCTCTTGGAGCGCAAAGCCCTTGCCAGCTCCAACCTCCGTGGCGGCAAACGAGGCAAGGGTCGTCTTTGCAGGATTTCGTATTGCCTTGCCGAAGCGCTCGAGCACAATGAGCCCACATGCGTAAGCCCAACCGAGCCCCGGAGCCAGCGCCAACGCGGGGATTGCGATCAGATTGATCGCGTACCCGGCGATCGTAATGAGCCAGTATCGCTTCGTCTTGTCGCTGATGTACCCAGTGATCAGACGCAGCGCGTAGCCGATAAATTCGCCGAGGCCCGAGACGAATCCCACCGTCGATGCCGAAGCCCCCAGCAAAAGGAGGTACGGCCCCAGGATGCTCCGCGCCCCCTCGTAGGTCAAATCTGAGAAGAGGCTCACTATACCGAGCAGCACGAGAAACGTGTACGCCGCCTTTTTCTTGCTTTCCATACGATGCGCTCCTTGCAACACCTGTTTCAATCGAGCATATACTATTTTGATAGTATATGCAACTTGTGTTGCATACAATCGGCCGATATACTTATGCCATGGAATTTCTCTGCACATGGTTGCTCTTCGCCTATCAGGTGCCTGCCAGCCCCTCGACCCACCGCTCCTACGTTTGGCGGAAGCTGAAAGCGCTGGGGGCCCTCTACCTCCAGAACTCGCTCTGCATCTTGCCGTCCATAAGCCCCGTGGAAGAAAGATTGCGTCAGCTCCACGAGGAAATCCTCAGCCGCAGGGGTACGGCGATTCTTCTCCATATCAGCCTCCTCGACGAGGCGGAACGGGAGGACATCATCGCGCGCTTCAAGCGGCAGATGGAGGACGAGTACGGAGAGTTCATCGAACAGTGCGAGGAATTCCATACGGAGCTGGCCAAGGAACGGGCCAAAAACCATCTCACCTTCGGCGAGCTCGAGGAGAACGACGTCGACCTCGCGAAGCTCCGGCAGTGGCTACCTAAGCTCCGCGCCCGCGACTTTTTTCAAGTCGACATCGCCAAGGAGGCCGAGGCAGCCTTGGAATCATGCGAAGCGGACTTCAGGCAGTTCGAGGCTGAAGTCGAGGCGGCTTCGGGGTACGGAGGGGAATGACCAATAAGATCACATCTCTCAAATGATGGTATAATTGATTATATATATCTGAACAGGGACAGCTGGTGTCTCTGCGCGGACGATACAATAAAAACAAAATCGGGATGACAGAAGGTTACCATGAGCCAAACCGAACGAATTTTCTACATAGATCGCGAAATCAGGGAGCGCGGGGGCGTGTCTGTCGCCAGCGTGGCCGCAAGATTCGAAGTCTGCGGCCGTCAGGTGAAGCGCGACATAGAGTACATGCGTGACAGACTCGGAGCGCCCATCGTCTGGTCCGCTGCCCGTCGCCGGTACGAATACTCCCAGGCATGGGACAGCCTCCGCGGGGCAGACGAGAAGTCACTCCTCTCCCTCGCATTCCTGAAATCCATCCTCGCCCAGTACGCGTACATCCCCGTGCTCTCCAAGGAACTCATCGCCCTCATCGAGGAACGAATACCAAGCCACTACGCTGCAATAGCCAACAAGGTTCAGTACGAACTGCCCGACCTCGAGCGCATCGAGGACAGCGTCGCCTTCGCCCTGTGCCGGGCCCTCCTCGAAGCTGTGCCGCTGTCCATCGACTACGTCGATGCGAAAGGCGCACGAAGCGCGCGCTCCATACTTCCCGTCCGGCTCGTCAACTATGCGGGCAAGTGGTACTGCGCGGCCCTCGACTCAAAAACCGGCGAACTTCGAACCTTCGCCGTGTCGCGCATTGCGATAGCCGCCCCAGCGGATGCCGGATCAGCATCTGAGGCCGCAGGGCAAGCCTCCGAGGCGCCAGGCAGCCGCGAAATCCCGGCACCAGAGCCCATTTCCGTGGCGAGTCTTCCCTCTGAAGAAGCGATCGACAGTTTTCTTTCGTCCTCTTACGGCATCTTCAAGGGCGAGCCCATAGGCCGCGCCACCCTGCGATTCTACGGAGGCGCTGCTCGCGCCGTGCGCGAACAGCTCTGGCACCGTGACCAAGAACTCTCCAACGCCACCGCTCCGGACGGCAGCCCAGCCCTCGACATGAGCATCCCCGTGCACGACTGGACCGAACTTTTGGGCCGCGCCCTGCGCTGCGGCGCAAACTGCGAGGTGATCGGACCTCCGGAATTCCGCGCCCGCTGGGTCGAGGAGATAGCCAAGATGAGGGCGCTGGCAGAAAAAGCAGATCGTTGAAATATTCGATGCGCTCCGCAATTCGGGGCGTTGTGCAGCGTAGATCGTTGGGGTTGTTTGAGTATGCCAGCGCCGACGCGCTGACCAAGCCGACAGCTCCCGCCACAATTCGCGCGCGGAGCAGGCCGTCTAGCGATTTTTTTTATTGTCGGGACAACGGGTGTCCCACCTGATGGAGTATAATAAAATTTGCCAAGGAGAGCGAGGTCGAGAACGCAAAGCAACCGATGATGGCGATG
>JAJUJQ010000052.1 GCA_029265255.1 Spirochaetota bacterium | reverse complement strand
GTCGAACTCCTCAAAGCCGAGCGACACGAGCTTGTCCTTGACGCTGTCGAGGAATTCGACGTAGGCGTTGCGACGGCCAGGAATCACGCGCGCAGGTGGAATCTGAAGGTTATACGGGCGGAAGCTCCCCTGCTTCCACGTTCCCTTTTCGAGCATCTCGGGCGTGATGGCTCCGAGCTCTTCGCCGGTCATCCCAAGGGCGGTGACGGCCTCGCGGTACTCCACGACCCTCGGCGTGAGCCGGAACACCACTCTTGCGCGCTCGGCGATTCTGAAGGGGGCATCCTGCGCGCCGCGCTTCTTGGCGATCTGGGCCATGAGGGCCTTCTGCTGCGGAGAGAGAGCTCCTTCAGGCAGCGAGCCTCCCTGCATGGAGGCAGCATCGAGGAGCGCCTCTGTGTCGACGACGGACTGAGGCAGCTCGGGTCTGACGAGCACGGCGCAGCGAGATGCGTCCACCGCGCACACCCCTTCCTTCGAAAGAGCGCCGAAGGCCGATCCGACAGTCTTCTGGTCGAGCCCGAGCCTCTGTGCAATATCGGGTAAATTCAAGGGGCCTGCCTCTCTCAAGAGCGCAAAAATACGCCTTGCCGGCGTGCCCTTATCGTGCCACTCCTGACCGAGAGGAGTGAGCTCGTAGAAGACTTCTGTCTGTCTGTCCGCCTCTTCAAGCAGGCCCTTTGCGACGAGCCAGGAGAATGCCTGCTGATCTTGCCCTTCCTTGAATCCCAGCGTTTCCCGGACACGAGCGCTGTCGATCAGCGCTCCAGCGTCGAACGTCAAAATAATCTTCACTTCGAGGGGGTGAAGAGCACGTGCTGCGCTTTGATCAATCATTTCCACCTGCCTTGTTGTTCGAATGAGTATTGCCGGAAAAGGTCACGAAGGTCAACGGCTAGCCCTCCTGGCCCTCCCTGAATGCGGCCTCAAGAGGCACCGCTCGAGGCGAAAGCATCGCCGGAAGAGGCATCTGATGACGCCTCCATGGGCTTGAGAATCGCCCCCACCCCGCTCCGTCCGTCAAAGCGCAGGTCCAAAGGAGAGTCCAACACCGTAAGACCGCAGTGTTTGGTTTGGATCCGGGCAGGCATTCTGTAGAGCCAGCCCCAGTCTATGAAATCCTCTGCCGCGCCGTTGCTCACCTTCATGTATTTGATGTGCATCGTCGTCAGATTGTGGAAGAAATGCGATCCCTGCGAGCTCTCGACGACGAACTCCGGCAGATCCACTTCGGCGATCGCCCGCGCGCGCGATATCTGAGAAAAGGATACAGGCACTCCCAGCCAACGGTCCCTTGTTCCCCACCTGCCTGGTCCTATGAGCAGATAATTGAAATTCTCTTTGCGCGCGATGCTATCGAGTTCTTCTATTTCCGCCGCAATTTCGAGCGTCGCTCCTCTCTCGAACTTCCGCGGGTCCACCCATACGATGGCGCGGAGGCTAAAGTCCCTGCCGTTGCCCATGCAGCTGCGCGACAGCATGAAGCACTGCTCTCTCCGAAATGAATTCGGGTCTATCTCGACGCGGTCGTCGATGTGGATGAGGGGCTTCAACTGCAGAAGATACAGCGTCGGCTCTTCATCGTCGACGTCGAAATTCAGCGCATATTCGATTTCCACGGGCGTCCCCATGGAGCGCGCCGCAATGTCGAGCACCATATCGATGGACTTTGCAAAAGGATGGGCGTCGTACTTCAGCATGTTGGCGAAGTCGATCACCCTGTGGCCCTTTGTCATGACACCAGGGACGAAGCGCTGATCCGCAGCATCCCATGTGGAAGCGAGCATGGGGAAATGGCGGTCTTTCTCTGCGGCCGTCACCGGCAGTTCCGCAAGGCTCGCCATCTCACCCTGGAGCAGGTCAGGCCTCTGATTTTCGAGGGAAAGCGCGTGAAAATAGCGCTGCGTGCTCTCGAGCGCATGCTCAGGCGAAAGCACATCGAGTTTTGGATATCTAGGACAGAACCGGAACGCGGCCCCGCCTCCCACGACATACGTGCCCAAGCCGAGGGCCGCCACGCAGAGACCATCCTCGGGCTTGACGTACGAAACCGGATAATAGTTGTAAGACTGCGCCACCCCTGCAGCGTGGGGGTAGAAATATTCCCCGTGCTGAGAACCGACGAGCTCCTGAATGACCACTGCCATCCGCTCTTCTTCGAGGTTGTAGTTCGCCGCCTCAAAGTAGGCCCGCGCTTCCCTTGAGAAGAGGCTCGCGTAGATCAGCTTGATGGCGTCACTGAGCTGTTGGAGGCGGACTTCGAGGTCGGGGTGATTGTTCGGCAGGATGTAGGTGTCGTAGACGCCGGAAAAGGGCACCATGAGCATGTCCTCGAAAAGGCCGCTCGAACGTACCGCGAGCGGCTTTCCGCTGAGGGAGAGAAACAGCCTCAGGCGCTCCATGAGCTGAGGAGAGAGTGCCTTCTGCACGAAAACAAGAGGCACCTCTTGGGCATTGTCCCCGTAATATGCCCAGGACCACAGGCCGTTCGACTCGAGGAAACGCTCGAACTCGTCGATGCCGACAAAGACGGTGTTCGGCATCGAGATGCGCATGCCCCGGATATACTGAGAAAAGTCGAGGTTCTCGAGAAGAGAATGGATGAAGATGAGCCCCCTACCCTTGCCCCCCACCGATCCATCGGCGATCTTGCACAGATACCGGGAATACTTGACCATCTCCGGGTCGAAATACGGCACCATGCCTCGCGAGCGCATGGAATGAATCTGATCTATCATGCGGAGGATGAACTGCCGCAGCTCGGCTGGAGTATTGAAATCCGTGATCCGATACGGCCTCAGAATCTTCGCGACATGGATTTCGCCGCGCGCCATGAGCCAGGCGGAGAAGTGATTGTGCTCGGCGTGGTACAAGAGACTCTCGAAAGGTATCTCGTTCAACTTCTGCACGAATTCCCCCATGTTGCGGGCACGGGCGATTTCGGTGCCGTCGGGGGTACGGAAGACAAAACTGCCGAAACCGAGGTTCGCCTGGAGGAAGGCGGCCAGCTCCATCTCGAGCGATTCGGAGTTCTTGTCGATGAAGGAGGCACCGATCGCAAAGGCCTTCTCCCTGACATTCGGCTCGCTCGACTGCACGAGGACGGGCAGGTCGGGCAACTCCCGCGTGGCAAATTGGAGGAAATCGAAGCCGGCATTCTCGTCGCAGATGCCGCCTCGGTTGAAGCGGATGTCGGTGATGACAGTCAGAAGGTAGGGCTTATAGGTTTCGAAGATCTCGAGGGCCTCCTCGTAGGTGCTTGCGAGAAGAATCTTGGGCCTCGCCCTGATGCTCATGAGTTTATACGTCTCGGTGCTGTGCTCTTCCTCGATGAGCGCCTGGGTCTGGCGGAGCACCACTTTGTACAACACCGGCAGATAGCGGGAATAATAGCGCACTGAGTCCTCGATCATCAGAATGACCCGCACTTCGCCGGTCCTCGTGTCGGGCCCGACATTCCGCCAGTCCTCTATGTACTTGATCATCCCGACGAAGAGCTTTGAGTAGCCATTCCACACGAAGACCCTATTGAAGGCCGCAAGTTCGGGCCGGTTCATATCGAGCATCGCGAGGCTCGAATTGTTGGTCACCATGAGCAGGATGGGAATGTCGGGCCATATGCGGCGCATCGAGGCGGCAAG
>JAJUJQ010000048.1 GCA_029265255.1 Spirochaetota bacterium | reverse complement strand
GAGCGCTCGCTACGCCCCTCATGTTGTTGTGAGCGTATCTCCGAGCTGACCACAGGCCCCCATGACGCCGCGACCCCGGCTCATCCGCTGGACAGTGACGATGCCCTTGCTCTCTAGAATTTCAGAAAACCGCTTCACCTGTCTGGCGTCCGGCGTCTCAAACGGCATGCCGGCTATGGGGTTCCATGCGATGAGGTTAACCTGCACCTTCAGAGGATGTATCCACTCGGCCAGCTCCTGCGCATCCTCTTCGCGCGCATTCACGTTGCCGATGAGCACCACCTCGAGCGTGATACGGTCGCGCGTGGTTCTCTGGTACTCCAGAAGGGTTGCCTTGAGCTCATCTAGAGTCCATCTCTTGTTGACAGGCATGAGCATGGAACGCAGCGCTGGATTGGCTGAGGTGAGGGAGACTGCGAGGCGCACGACGGGTCCGGCTCTCGCGAGGTCGAGAATGCCCGGAACGACGCCGCTCGTGGATATGGTGATCTTCCGCATCGACATTCCTATGCCTTCAGCGTGCGAGAGAATAGCGATGGCCTTCCTGACGTTGTCGAGGTTCAAGAGGGGCTCGCCCATCCCCATGAAGACCACATTCGAGATGAAGCCGCGCGCGTCGCGCAGATGATGGAATTGCTCGAGTATCTCATCCGGGCCAAGATTGCGGAGGAACCCGAGCGTGCCGGTTTTACAGAATGCGCAGCCCATCGGACAGCCCACCTGGCTCGAGAGGCACGCCGTCTTTCTGCCTTCAATGTCCTCCAGGAGCACACACTCCACTGCGGCGCCGTCGCGCAGTCTGATCTGGAGTTTCAGCGACCCGTCTTCGTCGACGAGACTCTTCTCCACGGCCGAGGAGCGCGTATGCCCGCCGAAATGTTCTGAAAGGCGCGTGCGCAAGCGCTGCGGCATATTGGTCATTGCGTCGAATGATGGTATGCCCTTGGCGAACCAGGCGAAGGCCTGGTTCGCGCGGTAGGGCGGTTCTTGTGGCAGAAGCGCGGCCAACTCCTCGAGGGACAAGCCGCTCGGATATATTAAGTCTTGCTTGGAGCTAGATGGCGGACTCATGCCTTTCCTGAAAGCTTGGACAGGGCTTCCTGAATGACGGGATTCTTGATCCCCATCTGTTGGAATTCGGTCAACACTTCGATGGCCTGCTGGCGCTGATTGTTCATGAGATAGGTCTGAGCAAGCTCGACATAGATGCGATAGTTTTTCGGATCGTTCTGCAAGAGCGAGCGTAAGCTGGCAATCGCTTCGTCGTACTTTCCTTGCTGGCGCGCGATGACCGCAAGGCCAAGCACCGCATAGATGTCAAATTCGATGTTGAGCGCGTTCTGGTAGTATTCGGCCGCCTTTTCAAAGTCTCCCATGTTGCGGTACGCATCCCCCGCGCGCGTGAGGATGACCTTGTTCTTCGGGTCTTGCTCGAGAATCTTGTTCCAGTAGACGAGCGACATGTTCTGCTTGCCGACACCTCTGTAGCAATCGGCGATTCCGAAGAGTGCATAGAAGTTCTGGGGGTCCTTTTCGAGCGCCTTTTCGAAGTAGGGTATACCCTTGTCGAAGTGTTTGAGCTTGCGGTAGCAGTTGCCGATGGCAGTCAGGACGCGGATGTCGACATTCTCACCTTCGAGCTCCACCATCCGCTGCCAGTACGTGAGCGCCTCTTTATATTCCTTGAAATCGTAGTGGAGGTGACCGAGTCCTATGAGGGCGTAGTGATTATCGGGGTTGAGTTCAAGGACACGCAGGTAGATCGACTTAGACTTTCTGAAGTCGTGGACCTTGCGATACGCATCGGCGACGCGGGTCAGAACAGTAATATTCGTATTGTCGTGGAGAAGATACTGTTCCCATATCTCGATCGCTTTCTGGAATTGATTGAGCGCCTTGTAGCAGTCGGCGAGGCCGAAGAGTGCGTAGCTGTTTCCCGGATGGAACACGAGACAGCGCCGGTAGTAATCGGCCGCCTCCTTGAAGCGATCCCGCTTCCGTGCGGCATCTCCCATGCCGACGAGGGCATAGTTGTTTTCCTTGTCTTTTTCCAGAATTTGCACAAAACACTCGATCGCCTCGTCGAAACGATTCTCTTTGAGGAGCTGGTAACCCCTCTTGGATATCTCGGCGATCTCAGTGTTTTCGGATTGGATTTCTTCAGGGACCTCGAAGAAATCATCGTTGTAAGGGAAAGACGGCAAATCACTCATGACTTTTACCTCTTGGCGGAAAGTATTTTTACATATGGCTCAGAGGAGCCGACATATTTAATTACATCGTTCTTTCCGTCTAATGTTGATAAATTTATTATACCTTTTGTTTACTATAAACGCAAGCTTTCTCTACTGCTACGAAGCTTGTATATGAGATTGAAGTGAAGGGAGGGGGAGTTGGCGAAAGAAGGGGAGAGGAGGTCCCTATGGGATACTTTTCTTTCTGCCCCAACACAGCCTGTCTCTATCATCAGAAGGCACCCTCTGAGCGGTGGTATGTGGCGCTCGGCCACTATCACACCAAATGCTTTGGAGATGTGCCACGCTACCGCTGCAAAGCCTGCGGCCGCATCTTTTCGGCCCAGACCTTCAGCATCAACTATTTCGCCAAAAAAGACCTGTCCTACGCGCATCTGGAGCGATTACTCGCCTCCAGCATGAGCCAACGGGCCCTTGCCCGCCACTTCATGGTTTCCCTCGGCACCATCGCCAATCGCATCGGACGCCTCAGCCGCCAAACCCTCGCCCTTCATCATAGGCTCTGCCCCCAGGCCCACCCCTCCGAGCCTGTGTGCATTGATGGCTTTGTCAGTTTCGATCACTCCCAGTATTTTCCCAACAATTGTACCATCGCCATCAGCGCCCAAAGTCAGTACATCCTCGCCCTCACCCATGCCACCCTCCGTCGCTCCGGACGCCAGACGGAGGCACAGCGCCGCAGAGCCCGCGCGCTCTATCGCCACACCACCTTCGAACCGCGCGCCCTCCAGCGATCCTTCACCGACATGCTTGACGAACTATCCCGTATTCGCCCCGCCACCATCTTTCGCCCCCTATTGCTCATCACCGACGAAAAAGTCGAATACGCGCGTGCCCTCAACGCCCATGCCTCTCGCATGTACGCGCATCACCTGACCGTCAACTCCCGCCGCCCTCGGACCGGCACCAACCCCTTGTTCGCCTCCAACTATCTCGACCGCGAACTGCGCAAAGACCTCGCCGAGCACCGGCGGGAGACGGTCTGTTGTGCCCGGAATGTCGCGAATATGCTCGAACGGCTCATCGTGTACACGGGCTGGCACAACTATGTGAAACCCTATCGGATCGGAAAAGGCACCAACAACCTCTCCCATGCGGAGATGGCGGGAATTCCTAAGACCTTGATCCAGAAGGAGCGGCAGAAGCTGTTCCAGGAACGGGCATTTTTGAGCAGATTAAACCTGTCTGCGCTTGAGAAGAGACTTTGGCTCCGAGGATTTGCCACCCCCTTGAAAAAGGCGCCTGAGGTCCTCCCCGCCTTCGCCTTTGACTAGCTTCCTCCGAGCCCAACCCCCTTCGCGGATATATACAAGCTTCGGAACAGTAAGCAAGATTTTGCCGGAAGTTTTAATCCAAGTGCTCGTCCTTTCGATAGAAACGAACGATAGATCGTCCAAAGCTGCGCATGTCGTACCCCTCGAGCCCCCCGACGATCTCCGGCAGGTGATCCTCGTAGGGGAAGTGGATGAGGACTATACTCCCCTTGTGAATTGAGGCAGACATGTCCAGCCTTTCGAGGAGTTGCAGTTTGAACTTGTAGTCGAAAGGGGGATCGAGGAACACGACATCGAAGGCGGATCTGTTCCTCAAGATGAAGGTCTCCGCAGGCATCGCTCTGCAGAATAGGGGAGGCTGCGAAATGGCGGCGTTTTGGAGAAGAACCGGGAATTTTTTTCGGTCTTTTTCGACGCATACGACGGGGCATGCACCGCGCGATGCGGCCTCAAGCCCCAGAATGCCGGAACCGGCGAAGAGGTCGAGAAAGGAAGAACCGGACAAGTCTCCTAATACGGCGAAGACGGACTCCCTCATGCGGTCCATTGCGGGCCTTATTTTTAAATCGCCCTCCGGCATTCTGACGATCCGACCCGCCAGGGTCCCCCCGGTGATACGCATCGGGATCACCACTCTTTGAGCCTGAATTCACGCCTGACTTCGCGGTCGAGGTCGCGGGCCTTGATGTCGGCGCGCTTGTCGTACTCTTTCTTGCCGCGGCATAATCCAAGCTCGAGCTTCACGAGGCCATGTTTCAGATAGACGCGCAAAGGGATGAGTGTGTAACCCTTCTCCCGCACTCGGCGATCGATGCGCTTGATCTCCTGGCGGTGAAGCAGGAGCTTCTTAGGCCGGTCGGGATCATGGTTGAACATCGAGGCCTGGGCGTACTCCGCAATGTGAAAGTTGTTGAGCCACACTTCATGTCCTTTGATCTCAGCGAAGGCATCTCCGAAGCTGACACGGCCTTCCTTGATGGACTTCACTTCTGTGCCCTGCAGAGCGATACCGCACTCGAAGCTCTCCTCCACCGAATAATCGAAGTGCGCCCGGCGGTTCTGTGAAATGATTTTGATGGATTCCTGCGATCTCATTTTTTTATCAGGGCAGGCCGGAAACCGAGAAATGCTGAAGCATGCGCCGCGGGTACGGGGCCGCGGGAAGCGATCGAAATCTGGTCCGTACTGTTTGCCCACGAGCCTCCTT
>JAJUJQ010000018.1 GCA_029265255.1 Spirochaetota bacterium | reverse complement strand
TCGAACACCGCCGGACCCAGGTTCGCCGTCCCCAGACAAACGGCTTTGTGGAGCGTTTCAACCGTACGGTCCTGGACGAGTTTTTCAGAGTCGTGTTCCGTAAGAAGCTCTATGAAAGTGTAGAGTCGCTGCAGGAGGATCAGGACAGCTGGCTTCGCGAGTACAATTATGAGCGACCGCATCTGGGATACAGAAACCAGGGACGGCGGCCCTGGGAGACCATTGAAATGTTCCTCAATGGAACGCTAAAACTGTAGTGCGAGAAGATTAGGAATACAATTCATTGCATTTATTGGTGCAGGCCTCCATTCTCAAGAAAGTCAAGTTCCCGTTTGGCCCGAGGGCAAACGCGCTGATCTTTTCGAAACGCCGCAGGGCTCTCTGGAAATTGCCTTTCTGGGACATGGGTCGCTCGTCATTCATTTTCAGAATATCTATGTGTATATCGACCCTGTAAGACAGTATGCTGATTTTTCGAAGTATCCCAAGGCAGACTTTATTCTGGTCACTCACGAGCATGGCGACCACCTTGACGCAGCCGCCATTAACGCTCTGAGCGGCCCAGGCACGCGCGTCGTGCTTCCGGAAGCGAGCAGAAAAAAACTCGGCAAGGGAGAAGCCTTGACGCATGGCGCCGAAATCAATGCGCCCGGCCTGACTATTCGTGCGGTGCCTGCGTATAACGTCTCACCAGACAAGCTTGGCTACCATCCAAAATCACGTGCCGACAATGGCTATCTCATCACTGCAGGGACGGGAACCGGTTCACTACGCATCTACATCGCGGGCGATACTGAGCCAATTCCCGAGATGGCATCGCTGGGGCAGATCGATATCGCGTTCCTGCCTATGAATCTGCCCTATACCATGACCCCCGAACAGGTTGCCGGGGCTGCGCGCGTGATCAGACCACGGATCCTCTATCCATACCACTTCGGAAAGACTGACACAGGCCAGCTGGTCGCGCTGCTCGCGGCGGAAAAAAGTATTGAAATACGCATACGAGAACTGCAATGAGGATCGCGCTTGACGGCTGTCATACCATTTTCTTACTTTTCATAATATAACAACGTGCAAAGAGCCGGCTCTATGCCGGCAGGGAGAAAAAATGGCGACAATTACATTCAAAGGGAATCCTGTTCACACGGCAGGCAACCTGCCAGCGCGCGGCAGCACAGCCCCTGATTTCAAGCTTACTCGCAGCGATCTCAGCGACGTAGGACTGGCTGACTTCGAAGGAAAGGTCAAAATACTGAACATCGTGCCCAGCCTCGATACCGGCGTGTGCGCGGCCAGCGCCCGGGCATTCAACAAGGCCGCCGCCAGTCTTGGGGATATCGTGATTCTTACGATCAGCAGGGACCTGCCGTTTGCGCAGAAGCGTTTTTGTGAGGCTGAGGGAATCGATAAAGTCATCACACTGTCCGAGCTGCGTGACCGCTCATTCGGGAAGGCATATGGAGTCGAGATGAACACTGGCCCCCTGGCAGGGCTGCTGTCACGGGCGGTTGTTGTGCTCGATCGCAGCAACCGCGTGGTCTATACTCAGCAGGTACCTGAAATCGCCCAGGAACCGGATTATGAGAGCGCGCTGAAGGCCGCGGCAGCAGCCCTGTAGCATCGCGACAACCTGGCTCCCATAGAGCGTCTGGTATCCTGCCTATTTAATCAGAACAAGCAAAGGGCTGCCCGTACCGGCAGCCCTTTGCTTTATTTCCATTTTTTCGCGAGAGAGCTGAATCGCCAACTGTTGCTTCCTGCAAAAACTTGCCAAGCGCCCCTCAACTCAGCCCGACGATTCTGCCGGTGTCAGGGTCGATATCCATACCCATATAGCCTGGTTTGGATGGCAGGCCTGGCATGGTGGTGATCTCTCCGCTGATAGGGTAGACAAAGCCTGCGCCCGCCGCCAGACGCGCTCCATTTATCTCGAAACTATACCCGCGAGGAGCCCCTTTCCGTACAGGATCATGTGAAAGCGAATACTGGGTTTTTGCCATGCAGATGGGGAGATTGGAAAAGCCCAGCTCTTCATAGCGATCGAGCGCCCGCGTCGCTTCTTCCGAATAATGTACATCGCCAGCTCCATAGATTTCGGTCGCCAGAATCCTGATTTTTTCGCGAAGCGGCAGATCGAGCGGATAGAGGAAGCGAGGTGAGGAAGGCTGGCTCGCGGCACGTTCTACCGCGGCCGCCAGCTCGGCGGCACCTTCACCGCCCAGCGCCCAGTTCCTGGTAACCACAGCATCCAGCGCGCCGGCGGCAAGTGCCGCTTCTCTGAGAATGGCGTGCTCCGCTTCCGTATCGGTGGGGAACGCATTGATAGCAACCACTGCTGGAAGACCGAATTTTCGCACAATTTCTACGTGGGCCTTCAGATTTTCCACTCCCGCTCGTACAAGCTCAAGATTTTCCTGCGTATAGGCAGGCGATAGCGGCTTTCCAGGAACGACTTTCGGGCCGCCGCCATGCATCTTGATGGCACGGACCGTCGCGACGATCACCACTGCGTCGGGCATGAGCCCTGAGGTTCTGCACTTGATGTCCATAAATTTTTCAAAGCCCATGTCTGCGCCGAAACCGGACTCGGTGACCACATAGTCCGCCACCTTGCTCGCGATCAAATCTGCAAGCACCGACGAATTCCCATGCGCAATATTGCCGAAGGGCCCGGCATGCACAAATGCGAGTTGTTCTTCAAGCGTCTGCAGAATATTCGGATTGATGGCATCCTTGAGCAGAATGGCCATCGCTCCTGCTACCTGGAGGTCTTCAGCCGTCACCGGCTTGCCCTGTCGATCGAGTGCCAGCACGATGCGCCCAAGCCGCGCTCTCAAATCCCGCATATCTTTGGCAAGTGCCAGGATCGCCATCACCTCGCTGGCAACAGTGATATCGAACCCCGTCTCTCTGAGCGGACCATTCTCGACGCCACCAATACCCAAAATGGTGGTTCTGAGTGTTCGATCGTTCATATCCACCACCCGGCGCCAATAGACCGCGTAGGGATCGATATTGAGTTTGCGCAGGCCGAGCTTTTCGAAATAGGCGTCGGACCACCGGCTCTCATGATACATGCGGGCATCGAGTGCTGCCGCCGCGAGATTATGAGCGGCGCTTACCGCGTGGTTGTCGCCAGTCAAATGGAGATTGAAGTCGGCCATCGGCACGATCTGGCTGTAACCGCCTCCCGCTGCTCCACCCTTGATACCGAATGTTGGCCCCATAGAAGGCTGCCTGATGGCACACACCGCTTTTCTGCCAAGATAGCCAAGTCCCTGAGCCAGCCCGACCGTTGTGGTCGTCTTTCCCTCCCCAAGAGGTGTGGGTGTTATCGCGGTGACATCAATATACTTGGCCCGTTTGCCTTCCTCCTGATGATCGGCAAGAAAGGAGAGTTTCACCTTGGCTTTATCGTTGCCATAGAAATCGAGGTAGCGATTGTCGATGCCGTAACGTCCTGCTATTTCCGCAATCGGCTGTATATCGGCAGCCTGAGCTATATCGATATCGCTGGGTACCGGCTGGATCTTTCTGACAGACATGAGCTTCCTCCTTTATCGATGTACACGAAATATATTGATAAAAGAATAGAAAGACTACCGCGAGATCATGGCGCGGGCAGCGAGCCCCTGCCCAGTCAAGAGCGCACTGAGCCAGGTCCCTTCACCGCAGGAACGATACCACGCCTGAACCTTCTCTCCCGCTCGGATTTCGTGAACGAAATCGATTTTGAAGCGCCGGATGGCGCGAGACGGGGTCGCAGGACGATTATTTGGCCTGCCGGCATCCTCCTCTTTCTCGAGCCCAGTCACCGCATCGCAGAGCCAGTTCACAAAATGCGCGTTATTGACATGCCCGTTGTGATCGATATGCCGCCGGCGTGCTTCGATTTCGAACGCCAGCCTGAATCCCGAGCCGTTGGATGGATACCGCTCGGAATCACGATTTCTCTCGAGTTCCGCGTATGGCAACTCCTCGATTCCGGGTGATAAATCGGCATAAGGCCAGGGTCTGTCTGCCTTCAGGTCGGGAGTGAGGTGCCGCTCAGGACGAACAGGACGGCGCGCCTCCATATCAACGATGATGTATTCGTACAAAGCCCCTGCCAGACGATTGCCTGCAGCGTCTTCCAACTCCAGGCATCGCTGGGCGAACAACCGGCGAGTCCCCGCCGGCCAAGTCCGTACGCGCACACGATCTCCCTGTTGCGGAAGCCTCGCGATCTCGACATCAACTCTGGCAAGCATCCAGGTAAGCCCCTTTTGCCAAAACTGCTCCATGCCGATACCAAGCATGGCGGCATGGGTCCCCGCAGCTTCCTGAAAAAAATTCGCCAGCGCAAACGGCGTAAGAGGCCCGCCATACCCACAGTCGAAGCCGCGCACTTCATAGTCCATTTCCAAAGGCTCAACCATCGGAACTCCTTTTCGCGCGCATTTGTGCCCCCTCAACCGGCAAGCCATGGTATAATGGCGCCATGTGCGGCATCGTATCACTTGTCTACAAAGACGAAAACCCATCCATGGGCAAGGAAGCCGAAGCGCTGCTGAAGCGCCTCGAATATCGCGGCTATGATTCAACTGGAGCATCGTTCATCGGAGCAGACCGGCGCATAACGCTCCGCAAGAAAGTGGGGGCTCCTTCGCGCGTCTGTCCTGAACTCGGCATCGCGTCCTTTTCAGGACAGCGGTTTATCGGGCAGGTGCGCTGGGCAACCTACGGCGCGGTCACCGACATCAACAGCCAGCCCCACCATGTATCCTGCAGGGTCGAGATGGTCGGTGCCCATAACGGCAACATTTCCAACACCGATACGCTCAAAACCTGGCTTGCCTCGCGAGGGCACGCGGTGGTATCTGATAACGACGGCGAGATCATCGTTCACCTCATCGAAGAGCATTATGCTGCGGCACAGTCACTTGCCAGCTCGGAGCTTGCGCACCTTCGCAAAGCCTACGCGAGCGCCGGCCTTGCCGAAGGGGTTCCCGACGGCGTCCTGCGCATGATCGAAGCGATCAGGCGTGCCGAATCGCTGGCCGAAGGCTCCTATGCTGCCGCGGTCGCCGACCCAAAACTCCCCGGTGTCTTTGCCATCAAATCCGGCTCTTCGCTTTACGCAGGCATGGGAAGCGATGAGCACGGTGATTTCATCGTCCTCTCTTCGGACCTCACGAGCGTGCTTTCCAAGACCCGCGCCCTGATACCTCTTGCCGAAGGTGAAGGCATCTGGTTTACCGAAAATCAGTACCTTGTGTTCAGCCTCAGCGGGCCTCTATTTTTCTCGCATCCCCGACTCAAGCGCTCAAAGCTCTCTATCCGCGACACCCAGCTCCATCCCGAGTATCAGCACTACATGGAGCAGGAAATTTCTTCAAGCCCATCAAATATCGATCAGATACTGCGATATTATTTCCGAGACCCAAGCATCGAGCCGCTGGCCGAGCTCTTCGAGGAACGCAAGGACGATTGCAAGGAAATTGCCGACCGGATTTCTGCCCTGTCCGAGCGGTTCGGCCATGAAGCACTCAAGAGCGGCATGCATGAAGTGTTCTCTTCGACCGCGTGGAACGAGGTTGAGGCCCGCGTCCACAACACGGGAGCGGCGCATTTTGTCGGTCAGGACTTCTTTTCCGACGAAACAGAGCTCCTCAAGGAGCTCGCCGCCCTCGATCCTATGGCCAGAGACCGGCTGCTGCTGGTGGACCGCATCATGGTATGGCGCAAGAGAAGGGCCGTTCTCCGCTATACGGGCGAACTTAAAAATGCCCTGCATGAGGCTGCGCATTCAGGAGGACGGATCTACCTCGTTGCCTCGGGAACTTCCTATCATGCGGCCATGACGGCGGCGTACTTCTTCAACGAGCTGGCTCACATTCCCGTCTATCCCTGCAACCCGGGCATTTTCCGCTCGATGTACTGCAACTGCCTCGGCACTGCTGACCTTATCATCGGCATTTCGCAATCGGGCGAGACAAAAGACCTGGTCGACATCTTCCAAGACGTAAAAAAACTGAATCCATCCATCCGGCTGGTCAGCATCGTCAACAACGAGAACAGCAGGATTCCTCAGGAACTTTCGGACTTCTACCTTCCTTTGCTTTGCGGGCCGGAAATTGCGGTCGCCGCGACAAAATCATTCACCAGTCAGATCGCCATTCTGTATCTCATCGCGGCAAGTTTCTCGCTCCCGGAACAACGCATCCGCGAAAACCTGCTCAAGGCCAAGGAGCTCATGACCGAGACCATCGAGACGCGCATGGGCGATATCGAGAGCGTCGCTGCGCACCTCTTTGCTGCGCCTTCGATCCACATACTCGGCACCGGGCTTATCGGGTTGGCCAGGGAGGGCGCGCTCAAAATCCGCGAAGTCGTGCTCAACCACACCGAAGGATACGACGCGGCCGAATTCAAGCATGGTCCGAACACGATTCTGGGGCGCAACACCATCCTGTCCCTGGCGGACCTGGAGAAACTCGCTGGAGCAGGGCCTGTGCTCGCTGTCACCAATGACCTGTTCGACCGCCTTACCGGCAATTATCCGCTAATCTTCATCTGCCCGCCCGAGGACCGCGATCGGCGCATTACGATCAGCCAGATCCATACCCACAAGATTCGTGGCGCGGACATCATCCTGATCGCGGAACCTCAGCAGGAACTGCTGCTTGCCGCCGAAGGCAAGCCAATGGGCATGGAGCAGTACTGGTCAAAATACATTCCGCTGCCCGCGTCCGGAGATCCCTGTCTTTTTGTATTCAGCGCGACAATAGTACTGCAGTACCTGGCATATCGCATGTCCGTGCGCAAGATGGAATGGCTGAATTCACGTGGCATCGCCGACCATGGGGTGCACCCAGATGCCCCGAAGAACGTGTCAAAGTCGATAACGGTCGATTGATGAAAGGTATGAGCGGCAGCCCGCAGGATCCCTATCCTGCAAGGTCGCCGCTCATGTGAGAGAGAGCGCGGCTCCGAGCGCTGTCGCGTATTGCGCCAGCTCAGGCACAATGAAACGCACCCCATACAGGGGATACAGGCATTCGAGCACCTTTCCTGCCATAGGAATCTGCATCGTGTTGCCCACAATGACGATGTTCGCATCGCCGGTCGATCGGGCTGCCAGAATTGCCAGCATTCCCACAGTCTGAAAGACCATGTTCACAATGCCCGCCGCGTAGTCTTCAGGTCGCGGCCGATCCGCCATCCGGCCGAAATTGGAAGCTGTGGCATCGATTGGCAGATTCCCTACTGCTTTTGACGCGATATCGCCAATCGTCAGGTCCACCGCTTTGACATCCCCTTCCGATGCCGCGCGCGAAAGGCTTTCGAAATCAGTAATACCCGCCAAAGCCTTCCCCAGCCCGAGAATTGTCCCGCCCCCCACGCCAGATCCGCCGATATGGCGCGCTTCGCGATCGTGGGCGTGGACTAGCGCCGTTCCAGTTCCGACCGACACGACCAGCGCCTGATCGACTCTGGCAAGGTGGAGCCCGCCAAATCCGATTGCCTTGAATTCCTCGACATACGTCGCATCGATACCGAGCACCGAACCCTCGATAAACGTAGCCCCCACCCCGGTCATCGCAAGGCTGTTGATGTCCCTCATGCTTTTTCCGCTGATGGAAAGAAACTTGCCGATGGCACCAGCTGCCGAGGCGATCGGATCACTCGCCTTGACGCTGCAGTATGCGGCCATTTCGCCGTGCTCAATACCGACAATCTTGGTGGTTGTGCCGCCGATATCGATTCCAATGATCATAGGAGGCCTCGCTTCAGGTTATTGTTCCGAAATATTCAGACCGAGCGCATCCGCGTGCTGTACCGCGAACTCTGCCAGGACCTTGCGCATTGCGCTGTCCCGCAGCGCATGATACAGCTGCGCTTCGAAAAAACCGGCAGGTTCACCGGTATCCAGGCGAAGCCCCTGTACCCTGGCAAATGCGACCTTCCCTGCTGCAATCATGCGATCCAGGGCATAGGTGTGGTAATACTCGCCCGTACCATGGTGTTTCCAGCCCTCTTCTACCCAATCGAAGAATTCTGGAGTGTATAGATAGCGGCCGATTGATACCTCATGGCTTGGTTCGCTCCCGGGCGCGGGCTTTTCGATGAATCCCCTGACACCCACGCCATCTGGCGCCGGATCAACGATCCCGTATCGCGATACATCACCTGGATCGAAAATTGTTGCCAGCACGCATTTGCCTGTTTTTTCGTAGACTTCGGCAAGCTGACGCGCGAACGGGACGTCACCCAGCACAATATCGTCGGGATAGGCAACCACGCAGGGTTCGTCTCCAAGAAGGTGGCGCACTTGCATGAGCGCGTGACCCGTTCCGCGCATTTCGGTCTGTCTGACAAAAGAAAAACGGGCAGCTGGGGGTTTTATTCTCTCGAGCCGGTCTTTGCGGCCTTCATGCAGGAAAAGCGTTTCAAGCTCTACTTCTCGATCAAAGTAGTCTTCAAGCGCCTTTTTTCTGCGGCTTGTAACAATGATGATATCGGTGATACCCGACTGAACGAATTCCTGCACAATAAACGCGATGCCCGGAGTCACACCAATAGGTAATAGCTCTTTGGGAACGGTTTTTGTCACCGGTAAAAAGCGTGTGCCGTAGCCGGCAGCGACAATGACACCTTTCATGAATTCGATTGTAACGGGCAACTATGAATTGCGCAATTCACTGCTCTTGTCCATGAGCTTGACCGCAACTCCACTTTCAGATAGGGTGAATTCCTCATCATGAATCCTCTACGAAAGTTCTTCGCCGTGTATCAAGGCCTTCCTGGACCTCTTTATGTGCTCTTTATCGCCACCATCATCAATTCGACAGGCATGTTTGTATTTCCTTTCCTGACGCTCTACCTGACCAGCAAGCTCGGCTTAAGCCAGCGGGAAACAGGCACTTTCCTCATGCTTGTAAGCCTGGCATACATACCCTCGAACTACATCGGAGGCAAAATCGCGGACCGTTTCGGCCGCAAAAAGCTCATGGTCATTGCGCAGATCATCTCGGGCCTTCTATATGTGCCCTGTGGCTTTCCCGGCGTCGGCAAAGCGGTGCGATGGTTCATTCTCGCGAGCGTCATATTCGATGGCTTGACCGACCCTGCACGCTCGGCGATGATGACAGATTTGACGACCCCTGAAAACCGGAGGCCCGCATACTCGCTCGGCTATCTGGGACACAATCTGGGCTTTGCAGTTGGCATGATCATCGCGGGATTTCTGTTCGAGCACGCGACATCCTGGATGTTCTGGGGAAACGCCATCGCCATTCTCCTCGCTGTCTCGCTCGTCATGTTCAAAGTACCGGAAACCAAGCCCTCACACGAGCAGATTGAAGCGAGCTTCGGGAGCGGCGCGAGTGACGAAGCCCATCGCGGAAATCTTCTCCAGGCGCTCCTGTCGCGTCCCTACCTGATACTGTTCACGCTTCTGACGGGCTTGTATGGATTCGTATATGCCCAGCATCGATTCGCGCTCCCGCTGCAGACCAAAGAATTCTTCGGCACAAACGGCGCGGTCATCTATGGCACCCTCATGACTCTCAACGCTGCCATGGTCATTGTTCTGTCCACGCCTATCATGTCCTTGACGCAACGGTGGCAACCCATCAACGCCGTCGCCTTCGCAGGAATTCTCTTTGCCCTCGGTTTCGGGATGATCGGACTTGCCCCCTCGGTTTTGCTCATGTACCTCACAACCGCCCTCTGGACACTTGGTGAAATCGTCAACGCCACCAATGAGGGAACCTACGTAGCCAATCACACACCGATTTCGCATCGCGGTCGATTCAATGCGGTACTCCCGCTTCTGGGGGGCCTAGGCTGGACGGTGAGTCCTCAAGTTATCGGCGCATTCTCCGACCGATTCGGACTCAGGACGGTGTGGCCCATGCTCGGAGGTATCGCGCTGCTCGCATCGGTGGGCATCTGGTATCTTGGCGTACATGAAGTTCGCCACGCGAGACACGCGAAGCGCGGCGGTGTATGAGGCAAATCATCGCATGAGCGATAAAAACGGGATATACTTTTTATCCGGAAAACAAAAGAGTGAGACAAGCACGATACGGCTTGCAGGTCGCCTGAATGCGTCCGATAATTAAAAAGAAAGTCCAATGGGCGATATTGGATTTGAACCAATGACTTCCACCGTGTGAAGGTGGCACTCTCCCGCTGAGTTAATCGCCCACTCGACGTTCTTGGACGGCATCCTAGCAAACGAGCCCGTGCCATGTCAATAAGAAAGAAAAAAGAGGCTGATTGTGCGCATTGATCAGGCAATACCCCACGAAACGACGGAAAAAAGACTGAAGCATCCGTTTGTTTCGCCTATCGATGAAATCCGAATCGAGCTGACTCGCAAATCGCTGCACCTGCTGATTGCGTTCGTCGCAATCCTTCTCGATATTTCGTTGTACCTTGCCATCGGAGCGCTGCTTGCCGGTATGGTCATCTATGGGACGAGCGAAACGCTCAGACACAAGGGCATCAAGGTCCCCGTCATAGGTCCGATTACCGTCCGGGCCGCCAGACTGCGTGATGGCGATCGTTTTGTGCTTGGTCCCATCACTCTGGCGCTGGGTGCGCTGGAAGCAATCATCCTGTTCGATCTGCTGCCAGCAAAAATCGCAATTTTTGCGCTCGCGTTCGGAGACAGCTTTTCCAGCCTTATCGGCAAGACCTTCGGGCGCATTTCCATGCCGTTCTCAGGAGGAAAATCGGTCGAAGGATCGATATTCTGCTTGCTTGCGGTGTTCATTTCTTCGTTCGCGCTGTGCGGCAAACCTCTTGCGTCGATGGGCATCGCGCTCGCCACCGCGTTTGTGGAGTTCTGGCCTACCAAAGACTGGGACAACGTCATCATACCGCTCGCCGCGGGCATTGCCGCGTCGCTGCTGCTGTAACTCACTTAGCCGGTCATATCGATCGCCATGCTGGTGGCCGGCTGCCAATCACGGCATTGCCGCGTCAACTGGATTACCAGATATAGATTTCGTGAAGCTTTTTCAGGGTTAGAATCGTCAGAACCAGAAAGAGCGCGATGGCCGCAAAGGCCGCAAATGGAGTTCGCAGGTTCCACAGCCAGATCCACGAAGCCGCCGCTCCGGTCATCGAAAATCCGACCACCGCGTATGAGGGTTCTTCTCTGAGTCTCGACGCCACCAGGTAGTTGAGCAGGCTTATCACAAGTATCGAAAGAATCACTACGGTAGAGATTTCCCTGTATCCTGACGCGAGCAGAAACGAGGGCAGAAACCGATCGATACTCACCGGCATGAAACCAGCCAGGATCGTCCCTCCAAGCACCGCAAGCAGATAGCCATTCTGCAACCTGTCGCGCCCATATCCTGCCGCGTGAAGGCTGGAAATGAATAGTGAAATAAGCCCGGCAAAACGTGCCCCCACGATTGCCCGGCTCAGCGAAACGAGCATCCCGATCGACATGAATCGCTGAGCTAAAAGCAGGACCAGCAACCGCAGCGTTTCGAACGCGACTGCCAGGAGCCACAGGGCGATCATTGAGACTTCGGTGGAGACCGTTTTGCGAAACGAAAACATAATTAATATCAGTAAAATCGCAGATGCAAGGACCAGCCCGCCTACCTGCAGCGCGCCTGCCTGGTGTATGCCAAGCGGCATGCCGAGCACGAAAAATTCTGTATACAGCTGTTCGTCCGCCAGAAAAAAGATGACCCGGCGATCCGTACCCACCCGTATCCCAAGCACTACTGCGCCAAGCAGGAAGAGGAGCCCAAACACGGCGAGAATCTGATACGTTAACCTGAAACCACGCAGCGTCACACATGTATCGTAGCGCATTGCGGCAATTGATTGAAGCGCCGCTTTTCACTATAGTAGGGCGAATTCCCGCATCCAGAGGTAAAGGAAGATGGCTGAGAAAATTACTCCGCGCGAAACCGACTATTCACAGTGGTATATCGACATCGTGCTTAATGCGAAACTGGCGGACTATTCGCCGGTCAAGGGGAGCATGGTAATCAGGCCGCGCGGGTATGCGATATGGGAAAAAATCCGTGACGAATTCGACCGACGCTTTAAGGAAACCGGTCATGAAAATGCCTATTTCCCCCTCCTCATCCCCATGAGCTTCCTCGAGAAGGAAGCGGAACACGTCGAAGGTTTCGCACCGGAACTCGCGGTAGTCACCCATGGCGGCGGCGAAGAACTCGAAGAACCCTATTGCATACGTCCCACTAGCGAAACCATCATCTGGGCCATGTATCGCAACTGGATCCAGTCATGGCGTGATCTGCCGCTCCTCATCAACCAGTGGGCGAACGTCATGCGCTGGGAGAAGCGTACCCGTCTCTTCCTTAGAACCTCCGAATTTCTGTGGCAGGAAGGACATACCGCTCACGAAACCGAGCAGGATGCGCGCGAGGAAACCCTGCGGATGCTCGAAGTGTACCGTGATGTCGTAGAACGCTACCTCGCCGTTCCCGTCGTGGCAGGCATGAAAAGCGAGAGCGAAAAATTCGCCGGCGCGGTCAACACCTACACCATCGAGGCGATGATGCAGGATAAAAAGGCCTTGCAAGCTGGTACCAGCCACTTCCTGGGACAGAATTTCGCCAAGGCGTTCGACGTGAAATTCCAGAACCGCCAGGGAGAGCTCGACTATGTATGGGCAACCAGCTGGGGCGTCTCGACCAGGCTTGTCGGCGCGGTCATCATGACCCATTCGGACGACAAGGGCCTCGTACTGCCGCCGACGCTGTCGCCTGAAGACGCGGTTATTATCCCAATATACCGCAACGATTCGAAGGTCGCGGTACTCTCCTTTGCGGAGAAGCTTCAGCATGAGTGCAAGGCGTCTGGCCTTCGCACGGTATTCGACGCGGACGATTCGAACAGCCCGGGCTGGAAATTCGCCGAATGGGAGATGCGCGGCACTCCTGTTCGTATCGAGATCGGGCCTCGCGATATGCAAGCGGGACAGGTAGTCATGGTACGCAGGGATACAGGCGAGAAAATCTCGGTTCCCGCGTCAGAGGTGCCCACGCGGCTGCGCGCACTACACGCGGACATCCAGAAGAACCTGTTCGAGCGCGCGCAGTCCTTCCGTGACGCAAACACAGTAGCGCTTCGAACATTCGATGAACTGGTCGATTTCTTTGGCGCTGAGACGGCTGGAACCAGCGGCGCAAAGGGCGGCTTCGCCGAAGCGCTTTGGTGCGGCTCGCCTGAGTGCGAAAAGAAGCTCAAGGAAAAGACCAAAGCGACCAATCGCTGCCTCCCACTCAATCGGCAGGACCACATTGAAGGCACCTGCGCGATCTGCGGATCGCCCGCCAGACACCGGGCTATTTTTGCGCGAAATTACTGATTGATTGAAAACCCACAAGGCCGGCTGAAGAAGCCGGCTTTTTCATAATCCGGCAGTGGGATTCGCCCACAGATCCTGCACGAATTGATTAACCGGATGCACGAGAGAGGATGCGAGCACGATGGTATTCTGTTCACCACTGGTGGTGCTGACAGTCACTATGGGGACAGAGGGGCTTTCGGTCCACGAATCGAGGAGCGCGACATCCCCCGCGTATCTCGATTGCCAGAACAGCGAGCCGACCCAGAAACTGGCGGCAGCTGCGAGTGCTATTATTGCCCCGGAAAAAGCGACACGGCGAGCCACTCGCGGGCGCTTTTCCGCCTTTTCGTAGACCGAAGCGAAATCGGGGAAGGAAGGCGCCGCATCCAGTGCTGCGTCCTTCAGCATGGTGCGCAATTCAATATTCTTCTCAGTGGAGCTCATATCCCATCTCCTTCAGAAGAGCGCCAAGCTTATCCCGTGTTCGGGACAGACGCGATTTGACGGTGCCGATCGGAAGCCCGAACAGGCTCCCCAGCTCGGCAAGCCCTTTGCCTTCCACTTCATGCAGATACAGCATGGCCCGGTCGTCTGGTTCGAGTTGTTCCATCGCCCGGCCGAGCATAACCTTTGCCTCATCCTGCATGACCTTCATTTCCCCTGTCTGATGAGGGCTCTGCACCGGCAGCGCTTCGATCTCTTCAACCTGCGCAGTCCGCGCGTGATGCCGCGCGCAGCGGCGGATGACATCGTTGCTGGCGGTTCGGCAGATTCCGTAAATATAGCCACCCAGCGGACTTTCTTTTCTCCACCGGGGAAGCGCCTTGTAGATGCGGATAAGCGATTCCTGGGCAGCCTCCTCAGCCATATCCGGATCGAAGGCAACAAAAGAAGCGCAGTAACCGCGGATACGGTCCCACCAGCGCCACATCAGGCGCTCAAACGCGCCTTTGTCCCCTTTCCCAGCTTCTGCAGCGAGCTGCAGATCGTATGGATCATCACCGGAAACAGCCTGCGCTTCTGGAACAGAGGAAATATTGCCCGCGATGGGGCGGCCAAACGCTCTTTTACCTGCGCTCATGGTTCTGGCCATTGACACCTTC
Organism: Spirochaetota bacterium; assembly: GCA_029265255.1. The sequence continues at coordinate 9,024 of JAJUJQ010000018.1, read as the reverse complement.
GTATCCATAATATACTCATGCTGCCGTTACTTACATAATCCTCCTGAGGATCCGTAGAAGGCGGCTGTAGCGATCGGCTTCTACCGCGGTAAGTCCCTTGGCGCTGAAAGAATAGGTAAATTTGCCGGCCTTTTCTGAAGCCCTCGCCTCTCTCACCAGCAACAGTACCGACTGCCAGCGATCCTCGCCCAATATTTTCCGGATAGCTATCTGGCGTTCAATCTGAATGAGACGGACAATCTTCTCATACTCGAGGCTGCGCGATACCGCTTCCTCAATTTTCTTCATGTCCGGATTGGGATCGAGCAATTGGTTGGCGATCTGGGCCTGCAGAATAGTAATCTCGTTTTGTGCCTTCACAAGCTCGAGCTCTTTTGTTTCAAGCACTTTTTCAAGGCGCCCAAGCTCATCCTCGTTCAGATTGAGACTCTTGAACCATCCCCTGACGGCATTGGGACCCATCATGCCCTGTCCCATACCAGCGCCCGCGCCTGGGCTAGACTGCCCCCCGCTACCCATGGCCCCGCCCCCCTGCGCAAAGACAACCCCCGCACCAGCCCACAGAAAGACGCTGGCGGTCAACGCCAATACCATATATCTTGATATTTTCTTCATCGAATTATCCTCCACGCGATCTAATTAATAGTCGTCACTCAAGAGCCGACGGTTCCATTATTTATATAGAAAATACCCGTTGTCTGGTACATCATCGATGGCAACAGCCACACGGCAATATGGTATCATGACAGGCTATGGAAACACAGATGCCATCAACCTACGTACTAGTCACCTTTGTCCCCCCGGATCATAGAGAAAAGGTCCTTAATGCCCTTTTCGCCGCGGGGGCGGGAAAGATCGGAGCCTACGACCGCTGCGCATTTGTCAGCCGCGGCACAGGCAGGTTTCGTCCGCTTGCGGGCGCCGATCCTTTCAGCGGCACCGTGGGTGAGGATTCGTTTGAAGAAGAAGAAAGGATAGAGCTTGTAGTAGAGGAAGAGGTGGTTGAAGCGGCGGTAGCGGTGCTCAGAGACGCGCACCCCTACGAAGAGCCAGCGTTGTATCTGTGGGCGCTCGATCCCCGGTGCATGAAAAAACCGGCGGCCCCTCTCGGGCACCGCCGGCAGCCGTATCGGCCTGTCGATACGAATTCAATTCACTGACTGGAAAATCTTGTTGATCTCTAGGATCTTGCTGGTGCGGATTTCCTGGATCTGCTTCTGGAGCTCGGCGATTTTAGCGATGGCCGCATCAATCTTCGCCTTGTCAGGGTTTGCGGCCCAGCGCTCGCTGTTTAGGGACAGACGGAGTGTGCGAAGCTCGGTCTGAAGAGGCAAAAGCTGGGCTGCAGTGTCCTGAATGATCTTGTCTACCTTAGCCTTATCCTCGGCAGAAAGCTTTTGGTACTGCAGATAGTGCAGCGCGCCATATCCGCCCGCGCCCATGCTTCCTATACGGCCCATGAATCCCATGCGGGATGAACCGCGAGCACCCCTTGCATTCTGGTAGACATAGAGGTTCCGGGCATTGAACTGTGGACCATATCCGAACACTGGTCCACCCGGAGCAGCCTTCGCAGCCGGAGCGGTCTGCTTGAAACCATAGCCGGGAACCGCGACACCCGGGCCACCCGCCCTGCCGAAGCCCTGCGCGAACACGCCGGCTGTTGCAGCGACGAGCATTGCACCCGCCATCAGAAGCGTAATTGCCTTTCTCGATGTTTTCATGTCCTTCCTCCCTTGAAGGTAATTTGTTGTTCACCTAGATGTCGTCGGAAGAAGCGTTCTGGTTGCATGAAAACGCGATTATTTTTTTTGCTGTGTGAATTCGACTCCCGGGAAAGCCGCGGTACGTTCTCCTGGTCGCTCTGACACTGGTCTCATTCCGCCACGTATCCGCCCGTACTGCTTTTTTTTCATATTCATGATTCAATACTTCCTTGCTGCTGAGCGTCAGTCCAACCCAGCGCGCTCATAAATTCTTTTGAGACCAAGGAGCATTCGAATGCCGTTTGATCTTCTGAAAGAAGCCGAAGTTCCCGAACTCGATTCCATCATCAGGCTGTACCGCCATCAAAAAACCGGGGCACGCCTTCTGTCTGCCATCAATAATGACGAAAATAAAGTATTCGGCATCAGTTTCCGAACTACTCCGACCAGATCCGATGGCATCGCGCATATTCTGGAACATTCCGTGCTCTGCGGCTCGCGGAAATATCCTGTCAAGGAACCTTTTGTCGAACTCATGAAGAGTTCGCTCAATACATTTCTCAATGCCATGACCTATCCCGACAAAACCTGCTATCCCGTGGCAAGCACCAATCTCAAGGATTTTTACAACCTCATCGATGTCTATCTTGACGCAGTGTTCTATCCACGGCTCTCAAGAGAGACCTTCATGCAGGAAGGATGGCACTACGAGGTGAATCCTGATACCGGTGCGTTCGAATACAAGGGCATCGTCTTCAACGAGATGAAAGGCGCCTATTCCGATCCGGACGACTTGCATGACGACCTCTGCCGCCGCAGTCTGTTTCCCGATTCCGCCTATGGACTTGATTCCGGAGGCGACCCGCTTGTCATTCCAACCATCACATACGAAGAATTCCTCGCGTTTCACAAAACATGCTACCATCCGGCCAATTCCTTTATTTTCTTCTGGGGTGATGACGATCCCGAGCACCGTCTTGCGCTGATCGACGCATGGCTCGAGCCATTCGGGCCAGGTGAAGCGCGCCCGATGCCTGCCGCTCAACCCATGTTCGACAAGCCACGCCAGCTGGTGGAACGATACCAGTCGGATGACCAGCAGGGACGAGGAGCCTACGTGGCCGTCAACTGGGCACTGTATGAACACGGCGACCCTGTGCGTTCCATGGCTGCCTCCGCGCTCTTCCACATTCTTACAGGGACGCCCGCCGCGCCTTTGCGCAAAGCGCTGATCGAATCAGGTCTCGGCGAGGATATCGCAGGATTTGGCTTTTCAGAAGATCTTCGCCAGACTGCCTTTTCCATCGGGCTAAAAGGAGTAGACCCGGCGCGTATCGAGCATGTCGAATCGCTCGTGCTATCAATCTTGGAGACACTTGTCCGCGAAGGCATCGACAGGGAACAGATCACCGCGTCCCTCAACACGATCGAATTCGCATTGCGCGAGAAAAACACTGGCCGTTATCCGCGCGGGCTCGCGGTGATGCTCGAGGCCCTGAACGAGTGGCTGTACGATTGCGACCCCTTCGGAGCCCTTGCGTTCGCCGCGCCGCTTGCCGAGGTAAAACGTCTGGCCGCCGATCCATGGTATTTCAGCCACCTGATCGACGACCTGCTGCTCAGTAATACCCACCGGACCACTGTCGTGCTCCTTCCCGATCCACAGGCTTTAAGCCGGCGGGAAGAGGCCGAGCGCCGCATGCTCGAGGCGTTCAGCGCGGCCTGCAGCCCCGAGACAAGAGCAGAAATTGTGGCAATAGCTGACCGACTGAGGGAATTGCAGGAAACGCCCGACAGCCCTGAAGCGCTTGCCACCATTCCCGCGCTCACGCTGGAGGATATTCCGAAACAGGCCCCTATCCTGCCTTCGGAAGCGACCGAGATCGGTGGATGCCCCGGCTTGTTCCACGACCTTCCAACCGGCGGCATACTGTATCTGGACCTCGGCTTCCGGTTCGACCGGATCGAAGCACATCTCTTGCCATACCTGAGCCTCTTCGGACGATTCCTTCTGGAAACGGGAACATCGCGCGAAGACTATGTGCGCCTCATCCAGCGCATCGGTACTCACACCGGCGGTATCCGGAGCCTCGCCTTTGCCACGGCACACTGGAATTCGAAGGAACCGGTGCCATGGTTTTTCCTGCGCGCCAAGGCGCTGCCCGAACGCGCCACAACCCTGGCAGACATCCTGCGGGATATCCTGTGTGATGCTCGACTGGACAACCTCGAACGCGTCCGGCAGATAGTTCTGGAAGAAAAAGCACAGGCGGAAGCGCAGCTGATCCCTTCAGCCACAAGGTTTGTCGCCATGCGGTTGCGGTCTCGCCGCACCTCTTCGGATTGGGCTATGGAGCGGTTGTACGGTATCGAACACCTGCTTTTTCTTCGCGATCTGGCACGCAGGCTGGAAGAGGAGCCAGGTGAGGTCATCAACGATATCACCAGACTCAGAAACGCGCTGCTTATCCAAAGCCGCCTCTTGCTGAACATTACAGCTGACCGCGCAAGCTTCCAACAATGCGTTTGGGACATTGCGCGCGTCCCGGCGTGTCTGCCACCCGCGTACGAGCCGCAATCGAACTCCGGCCATGCCAGCGACTGGATTCTCGAGGCCAAGGAGGCCGTGGGAGCCTCCATCGCCTCCAGCGATGGCCCAAGTACGGAAACGCTCGAGGTACCGGCACAGATCAACGCCGTCGGCATGCTGCTTCCGTTGAATACCGGCTCGGAACGCCCGGATGGGGCCAGTCTAGTCGCGACCAAATATCTGGATACCGCATGGCTGTGGGAACAGGTACGCGTGGTAGGAGGAGCATACGGCGGATATTCGAGCCTCGATCTTTCCACTGCGCTCCTTTTGATGCTCTCCTATCGCGATCCCCATATCGGGCGCACAATCGACACCTTTAGGCAGGCTGGAGGGGTGCTGGCAAGACTCGAAATTCCCGACTCAGAAATTCAGAGATCGATCATCGGTACTATCGGTGACATCGACAGCTATCAGCTGCCCGACGCCAAAGGGTTCAACGCGCTCATGAATGACCTGACCGGATACACCCAGGAAGTCCGCCAGCAGATCCGCGACCGCATTCTCTCAACCACTCTCGAAGACATCAAGCGCACCGGAGAATGTATGGAACACGCGGCCGATTCAGCCCTGGTCTGCGTGCTTGGCGCTCCAGACCGGATCGCCCGGGAACTCGAAAAGCTTCCGCAGCCTATGACGAGCGTTCAGCTCAAAATGTAAAGGCCTCGAATGCCCGCGGCGGCAGCTTGTCGAGAAGAGCCCGATCCCCAACAGCCACCCAGAGGAATGCTCCATTCCGCATCCAGGCTTCGAAAGCTTGGCGCACTTGGTCCGCCGTCACCGCTTCGATCCGCTCCTGATCCCTGAGCCAGGCGGCAGGATCCCCCGTCCGGATGACTGACTTGACCATAAGCTCCGCAATGGCAGCATTACTTTGTACTGCCTCGAAATACTCGTTCATGTAAATTTGCCGGTAGGAGTCGAGGGCATCTTCCAGCCGCATGAATCCATCCGGATCCGTTCGTGCTGGATCGACGGAAACCACGCGCCCGCGAACGAACGCGGCGATCGCCTCATCGATGTACCGCTTTACCGATTCCGGCTGGCTTGTTTTGTAGATCACAATAGAACCGTAATTTGCCGAAAAATTACGTATCTGGGCCGAAGGAGTGTAGACAGCGCCATACTTGTCTCTGACCACCGAGAAAAGGAGGTCCGAAACCATTCGTGCGGCAAGGGCTGCCGGAAAGTACGCATCGCTATCGGGAGGAGGCGCGGGGAAATCACCACGCACATAGATGGTGCCCTTTGACTGATCATGAGGACGGGTCACAAGTCGGCCGGCGGGCAATGGCTGGAAAGGAGGCGGAACTGGAACAGGCCCAAGTTTGAGATTCGGAATAATCCCCAGAAGCGATTCACACGTCCGCCCCAGCTCGACGGGATCGAAATTGCCAACCGCGACAACGAAGATGCGATCAGCGGAGAAAGAGCGGCGATACCAGTCTCTCGCGTCCGCAGGAACCATCGGAGAAAGCGTCGCTTCAGTGCCTTCGGGGTTCACGCCATATGGATGCCCTCGGAAGAATTCTTCGTTCATAGCCTTCTGGGTCGTCGACCATGGGTTCTGATCCTTCGCCTGGATGGCGAGAAGCGCCTCCTCCTTGACCTGTTCGAAGTCGTGGGGGTCAAATGTCGGAGCGGTGAGCATGTCACCCCACAACGGAAGCAGCACATCGGTATATTTGTTGAGCGTCGTCAGGCTGAAGGTGGAATATTCGAACTGAGTCGTTGCGCTGATAGTAGAAGAAGTACGATCAAGCATGGCGGCAGCTTTTTCATAGGGATAGGCGCTCGAGCTTCGCGCCATGGTCTTGAGCGCGACGGCTTCCCATCCTGCGTGTTGCGCGGTGGTAACCAGCGAACCGCCCCTGAGCACCAGCGAGATATGAAAGACCTGATTGGCTTTCTGCACTTTCATGTAGACGGGAATCCCGTTGGAGAGCACGGTTTTCAGGAAGGTAGGCGCGTTTTCTTTGGCGAAGGGGGTTGCCGCGTTCGCAAGCCCCGTCGCGGTTGCCAGAGAAAAAATCAGTGTCAGTATGGCAAAAGTCAAGGCACTTCCGCGTTTGAAGGTCTGATCGCGAGCATAGGGGTAACAAGGTCCCGCGCTCCTGAGACTACCACTGTGATTGATTATTCGTTTCATGCCATCCTCCTACCGCTGCTGCCACCAGAACGCATTTTCTGGTGTTATTCTGATATATCCCAGCTCAGCCCGGACAGCTTCACCACGCGGATCGGCGGCGTAGGTGCTTGTCCGTACCCGCACCAGCGCAGCAGCGCGCTGTTCGTCCAGCAGATAGGTACGGATCAGACGAGAAATATCCTCCCATCTCACCGTGCGGCAATTTGCTTCATAATCAAAGAAATAATCAGTACCTGCCACTGCCCACCAGAATGTCAGCGTCCCTGTGACAAAGGGGCCGGCCGACTCAAGCGCGAAGACATTCTGGTCCACCAGCTTGGTTTTCGCCTCCTCCAGTGCCTCGGGCCCGAAATAGGACGCGGGATCCGCAGCGATCGTTTCGAATTCGCGGCGGAGCGTCTGGCGCAAGGCTTCGACCCGTTTCAAGAGCGGGTCCTCCTGGGCGGGCTTTTGTACGAGCATATAGGTTGAGAAGATATAGTTGGCGCCATCACGCGCAGTCGGATACGAAAAATCGATGTACTCGGGATCATAGAGCCCGAATACGGTACGCATGAGCGATGACTTGAAGGGCCCCGAAGGCGAACTCAGCAGAAAGAGCAGTACATCAGATACATAGGTATCGAAAGTGAATCGAGTGACATCCGGACCGCGCCACCGGAACTGCACCTGCGCGATACCGCGGTAATACTGGTCTTCGATGCTCACCAGGCGAAGTCCTTCGGGGACAGAGCTTTGAGGTGGCTCAGCAATGGACGGGGCGGGAGCGCCTTTCCATGAACCAAAGGCTCGTTCTGCGCAGTCGCGCACCTGATCCAAAGTCGCATCTCCTCCCACCATAAGGGCCATATTCGAGGGTACAAACCATGTATCGCGAATGTGCGCGAGCTGGCTGACGGTGGCGCGTTCGATTGTGTATTCGGGGCCGTCGATATTTTTCCGCCAGGGAAAATCACGGAACATCCGCGACTCAAGCGCATTGACGGCGATCTGCCCTGGATCCGCATGGTAGCCCCGAATTTCATTCAGCACCACGTTCTTTTCATTTTCGAGCACAGCTGGATCGAGCCGTGGCGCTATAACCGCATGTGCCCAGAAATCGATAGCTTCTTCCAATCTATTTGATGGAACGGTAATGTAATAGTTGATGTACTCCCGCCCAGTCGCTCCGTTCCATGATGTGGTGCCCATGCGTTTAAGCCCTGCGGTAAAGGAATCCTTGGTTGGGTACTTGTCGTTTCCGTTGAACATCATGTGTTCATATAAGTGGAAGAGTCCGGCGGTTTCCGGCGTCTGAACAGAGGCACCACCACGAAATGCGACACATACGGTCACCAGGGGCACCGCATGGTTTTCCGCAACAAAGACTTCAACCCCGTTCGCCAGGCGTGTATGGCGAACTGCATCGGCCTGGCCGCCCGCAGCCTGAGCGCCCAGGCTTTGAACAAAGCCACCACCTAGAATCAGCGCAAGTGCGACGAGGGCTGCCAATCTGAACATGAATCGGCGTCTGGCCGTGCCGACTGCTTCCATGATGTCCCTCCTCGGTTTCTATGATTATTGCCTTTCGCTTCGCTTCATCGCAAGGCGATCGTGCGCATCGATATCAATCGCGTCCCAGGGGTAGACGATCCAGACGTCATCCAATGTCTCTCCCACGAACACTTTGCTAACCCCTTCTGGAAAACTGCCGCGTTTTTCTTTTCGCTTGTCGTGGAGTACGGCTACCGCCAATGCCGCAGGATGGTAGGCGAGCAGTTCACGAGTGCAGTATTCGAGCGTTACCCGTGAGTCGTCCACCTCGTCGACCAGCAGGATACGTTTCCCAGAGAGCTGTTTTTCCGCTTCTTCGATCCATTGCACCTTGCGGGGGTATTCGGTGGGTTTGTCATTCAGGTCATAGTAGGCGATGCCAACCGCGAGGATTGGTTTGCCCAGATACGTTCGCAAAATACGGGCCGGAATGAACCCCCCGGAGCCGATCGCTACAATCACATCGGGCTCGAATCCGCTCGCCTGCACCTGGTTCGCAATGGAATGCGCCAGCCGGTGAATGGCTTGATAGGTATAATGATGCTTATCCATGTATTTATTTTATGGTACGATGGCGGCCGATACAATATCTGTATCTGGGGACAGAGCTTGGATTTCTAAGAGCAAGGACTGGCGATGAGCATTTTCGAAATCATTATGCTGCTCTGCTTCGGGGCGGCGTGGCCTTTTTCGATTTATCGATCCTGGAAAAGCAGGCGTACGGGCGGAAAGAGCGTCGCCTTTCTTTTCATCGTAATGGTCGGGTACGCATCTGGCATTGCAAATAAGCTATTTTATCATTTCGATAATGTTGTATACCTGTATTGCCTCAACCTGACAATGGTCGCAACCGATACAGTGCTCTGGTTCCGCAACAGGAAGCTGGAAAAGCTGAATGCATAACATGTATTCCTAATCTTCTATACTTACGATATAGTAAGGAATAGGAGGATGGAAATGGAAGCATCGGAAAAAGTTGCGAAGCAGCGATTAAGTGTGTTGGAGCTTGCTGAACGACTCGGCAACGTAACGGAGGCGTGCCGGAG
>JAJUJQ010000027.1 GCA_029265255.1 Spirochaetota bacterium | reverse complement strand
CTAAGTGTCGTGGAAGAGGATAACCTCAACGTTCAACCAGGATAAACGCAAGCTCTGGATCGATGATTGCTCCTACACGCTGCCCTATCTCAAATCGGCGCATGTGCGGTTTGAATTGCTGGAAGACCAGAATTTTACCAAGGCTACCAGCATCTAGATAGTATTCCATATGCCCGCCCATGAAGATCGCGTGCGCTACTACCGCAATGACTATACCTGGTCTTCCTGCCGCTTCTTCAACCGTGCATATCTGTACATGCTCAGGCCGCACCACCAAGGCAGCCTGTATACCGGCTTTCGGCACCTCCCTCGATACTACCTTCACGCTCATCGCTGGCCCTTCACCGAGCTGTATCAGCGCTGACTCCCGCCCCGCTTCCACCACCGGCACCCTCAGAATATTTGCTTGACCGATAAAGTCAGCCACAAACAGGGATTGGGGCGCTGCATACAAGTCGTAGGGCGTGCCGACTTGCTCAACTCGCCCCTTATGCATGACCATGATACGGTCAGCCATTGTCAGCGCTTCAGCTTGATCATGAGTCACATAGAGACATGTGATGCCCAGCTGCTTCTGAATGCGCCGGATCTCGTTCCGCATGTACACGCGCAGCTTGGCATCCAGATTAGAAAGCGGTTCGTCCATGAGAAGCAGCTTTGGTTCCATCACCAACACGCGTGCAAGCGCGACCCGTTGCTGCTCTCCGCCCGAGAGTTGGTTTGGATATCGATTCCCGGTATTGGCAAGGCCAACCAGCGAGAGTGCCTCGTTTACCTTCTGACGTATCGTCGCGTCATGCTCGCCACGCGATTTCAGCCCGTATGCCACATTGTGAAACACATTCATGTGAGGAAACAGCGCGTAGTTCTGGAACACGAAGCCAATACCACGGCGATTCACTGGAACATTGGTCATGTCCTCACCATCCATTAAAATACGTCCTGAGGAGGGCAGCTCGAATCCAGCAATCATGCGGAGCGTCGTTGTCTTGCCGCACCCTGAGGGCCCAAGAAACACGACCATTTCGCCCTTCGCCACTGAAAGGTTTACCGAGTCGACTGCCCGCATTTCTTCGCGATCTTTTTTAAATATCTTTGTTACATCGACCAGTTCAAGCGCCGATGTTGTCATATTGCATCTCCTTTGAAGTACCGAATTTTCTTGTGCTCAGCTTCATGAGCCAGAGCATGAGCGCGTCAGCGGCGAACACGAGCACGATGAGCACAATCGAAAATGCTGATGCTTGCGAAAATTGCAGCTCAGTCATGCTTTCGAGAATGCGGGTCGTAAGCAGTGTCCAGCGCACGGAGACAAGGAAAATCGTAGCGCTGATCGCTGTCATGCAGTGGATAAACAGATAGCGCATGCCAGCCAATATCGAAGGAACGATAAGCGGCACCGTGACATTGAAAAAGGTCCGTAAGGTGCCCGCACCGAGGCTTGCAGAGGCTTCCTCAAGCGCCGGATCGATCTGCTGAAGCGACGCAATGACCGATCGTATCCCCGTAGCGTAATAGCGAAACACATACGCCGCTACCAGAATTGTCATGGTTCCGGTTAGCAGAAGGGGTTTTTCATTGAATGCGATGATGTAGGCAATACCGACGACCGTACCAGGGAGTGCGTAGTTCAGCAGGCTGGAAAACTCGAGGACCTGCCTCCCCGCAAAGCGTTTCCGCTGTACCACATATCCGATCGCGACCGCAAGCAACGACCCGAGCACTGTCGATACCACGGCAATAAGCAGCGTGTCACTGATTGCCTTCTTTCCATGGCTGAATACATAGGTAAAGTGCTCTAAGGTGAACGTAGTATCTACACCCCAGACCCTGACGAGCGAACCTTGGAGAATAATAAAATAGAGATAGAGAATAAACAGGCTGACCAAGACCGACACTGCCCCCGTCAGCACCTCAAGCCATCCTGGAAGGCGCGCGAACATCGAACGCGCCCCGCTTTTGCCGCTAATGCTCACGTAGCTTTTCTTTCCAAGCAGCATACGCTGAAAAAGAAACACCAGCAGCGCCGGCACAAGCAAAAGGAACGACAGGCTCGCCCCTCCCTTTAAGTCATACATGCCGGTAATCTGCAGGTATGCCTGGGTTGGCAAGACTGGGAAAGTATGTCCGCCCAGAATAAGGGGCGTCGCAAAATCAGCGAGACTTGAGCCAAATAGCAGTAGAATCGAATTGGCAATACCTGGCATCGAAAGCGGGACGGTAACGGTTCTGAACATCCGCCCTCGGCTCGCACCCAGCGAGAGCGCAGCGTCATCGAGATTTGCATCCATAGTGCTTAGAATTGCCGTCAGCACCATGAAGGCCACCGGAAAATAGGTCAAAGTCTCGCTCATCCAGGTACCCCAGAAGCCGTAAAAATTGAGCTGCCCAAGCCCCAACGCTTTAAGAAGGATGCCGTTCGGCCCCAGTGCCAGCGTGAGCGAAATCGAGCTGGTAAAAGGCGGGGAAATAAGCGGTAGAATGGTCACTGCGCCGAGGAGCCACTTGAGCGGCTTCGGCCAAGCGGTTCTCGTCAATGCCAGCGCGAAGAGGTAGCCAATGAACGTACCGGCGAGACTTACTGCTACTGCCAGAACAATACTGTTATACAGAGCTTTGACATTGTAGGCTTTTTTCAAAATCCTTGACAAATTGGCCAGGGATGGAACGCCGTTTGCTACAAAGGTCGTCAGGAGCAAGCGCACTAAAGGCAACGCAATGAAGACCGCAAGAGACAGCCAGATCGCCACGAGCGCAGCAAAAAGCGCGGGGTCCTTGCGTATCATGTACGCGCGTACATGTCTTTCATTCTTATTGTTCATGAAGTACTCCTTAACCTGCCTGCACACCACATCACTATTCGATCACCACATCACTATTCGATGCACAGATACAAAACAGGCCGCCCCCGACTGCCCGGAGACGGCCCTTCTTAGCAGGGAGCGCCTCACTGCTGCACGACGTCACTTACCCAGCGCTCGACAAAGTTCTGGCGGTTCTTGCCCTTCCACGCGATATCCGCGTCAATAAGCTTTACCTTTGACATATCGAGGTGTGGGTTGGTTACCTTTACGTCTGGCCTGGTGGGAATGTAGTTGATCTTCTTCTCAACCATGATCTCACCGAGCTTTTTGGAGCTGGCCCAGTCCATCAACTTCTTTGCGGCCTCGAGGTTTTTAGCGCCCTTGAGGATACCGGCAGCCTCTACTCCATAGGTAACGCCTTCCTTTGGATAGGACAGCACCACATCATAGCCCTGCTGCTGAATATCGAGCGCATCGACGATATAGAATACACCTGCCCCCGCCTGGCCGGTCGCGATTGGCATCGCTCCGCCCGCGCCGCTCTTTGTATAGAGCTGGATGTTCTGATGCAGTTTTTTCTGGTAGGCGAAGGCACCATCCTCGCCATAGATCTTGACCAGCGTGTAAATGCGCTCTGTCGCGGTGCCCGAAGTCCGAGCGTCAGCCATTTGCAGCGCGCCTTTGTATGCCGGATTAAGGAGATCCTCCCAGCTGGCTGGCGGATTAAGGCCCTTGTCCTTGAGGAATTTCCCGTTGCTCATGAAAACAAGCGGAATAACTCCGATACCGATCCAGTAGTTCTGTGCCGACTTGAACTGAGCCGGGATCTGGTCTGCTTCCTTCGGCTTATACTGCTCGAACACGCCTTCGAGAATGCCGGCTTCATAGGTATCTGCCGGGCCACCCCACAGGCAGTCGACCTGTGGATTCTTTTTCTCAGCCACGATTCTCGCCAGCGCTTCACCCGATGACAAGCGGACGAAATTGACTTTGATCCCAGTATCTGCTGTAAATGCCGCGAATACCTGCGTTGCGTACTTTTCCGGCATGATAGTGTACACATTCAACGTCCCCTGCGCCGAAAGCGCGGAGACCAATACCAAGCCCGCGATGCACCACATGAACCATCGTTTCATGAACAACCTCCTATAGAAGAATGATTGATTACCCTTCTATTGTGCACCTGAAACCTATATTTGGTCAACAAAAAAGCCCGCCAGTTTTCACCTGACGGGCTTTCTTGAATTTTTCGCTGCTTCTCTGCGATGAACCTAAGAAGCTCGCGGCTTATGTATCTTGTGAATTGCTCAAGTTTAGCGGCGGCGGCGCTTGACGGCGCTACCAGTGGCTGAAGCTCGCGGCTTATGTATCTTGCGAATTGCTCTCCCTGCTTGAAGCGGGCAAATTTATCAAATAAGAAAAATCGATCACCAATGCATCAGAAGGAAGGTTGTTCTTCAGGGTCATGTTCTCGCAGGTGATGATATACACTGCCTTCCCCGTTCCAGGATCCGGCACATGGCGGCCATTCTGGCTTTTCAGAAATCGCAGCCCACGCTTTTCGCACGCGAAGTCGAACAGAAAATCCAGTTCATCCGGCCCTACAAGAATCAATGTTGTATATCCATCCTTGATGATCGCATCGACGAAAGCCTCAACATGCCGGCGGTAGCGAGATGCATTCCTGGCCGCGCGCACGAAAAAATCGATGGTGCGCCGCGAAATCTCCTCAATCCCGGCCTGTGTGAGCGCATACTGCATCTTGCGGCTATTAAGGTGCATGAGCTTGACCCAGCCGCGTTCCACGAACTGCCTCAACAGCGCGTTCGTCATACCTAGCGAGAGGCCCGACTCGCAAGCCAGGGCACGCTGACTCACCGGGCTGTCGAGCCCACTCTCGCGCGCCTGTGAAAGGGCGTGAATCGCCTCGAGGAGGGAGAGTTCAGATTCGCTTGACAGAGATTTCATTTATTATTTGCCGCTCAAACCAAGCAGAATAGCGGTGACATCATTGCCACCGCCATCCCGCTAATTTCTACAACTTTGCGACATTGAATATTAGCACAACCAGAGAAAGCACCGTCGATAAAATGCTGGACCAACGCATAAGCTGATAGGTAAACGAATTCGCTGCAGCAACGATATTGTCCTCAGGTTGTATTTTTCTGCCTTCGTGATTGACCTTCTTCGAATTCACGTCATAGATGGCAATTTTCTGTCCTTGATTGCGTTCAGTATCGAATCCCCCGGCAAGACCAATATAGTACTCCCAATTGCGATCCGGTACATAGGGATACCTACCAGGAGCACGCACTGCGCCGGAGACCGTCACGAAGAACTGCCTGAACGGAACGATGATCACGTCATTCGGCTCAAGCGGCATGTCGCCAGAAAAGTCATAATCATAGATGAATCGTGCAAGATTGACGGAAATCCTTCTGCCATCTGTTTTCACAACATATGCATTAGCAATATCAGACACTGCAGAGAAAAGCTTGCGGTTCGCTTGAGCTGCCTGTGATACCGTTTCGCCTGGCATAAAGACAAAGGGAATGCGCTGGCTTGTTTCCAGATTTGCTCCAGAAACACCAACCCCTACCGCGCCCTCAAACCATACCACCGGTTGCAGCTCCTGTTTCGACGGAACTGTCACAACATCGAATAACTTCAGCGGGAACGTATCATTTGTGCGATAATCGAGTTCCTTCTTTTCGCCAACAAGCTGAGTCTCCGACAGATACCGTACCAGCTGAATGCGGCCGGGATTGGCTTTTTCGGTGAAACCGTCGGCATAATATTCGATCAGATCCTTGAGTCCTTCTCCAGGCAGCAGCTGATAGCTCCCCGGCCGTTTCACCTCTCCATTGACTGTGACCAGCATTGCAAGCGGTCGTATCCGAATCTCATCGCCAGGTTCAAGGAATGGATTCTGAGTAATGTCACCAAATCGTTCGGCCTTAAAAAGGTCATAAGTCTTTACCGCTCCTGAAAGAGATTTCACCGTTACATCACGCAAAGACGAGTATCGCGTCACCAGGGGTGCCACAACTTCGTTCAAACGGGTAAGACCGGTAATCCCTACCCAGCTAGATTTCGTCACCTCTCCGGTTACGAAAACATTCATCGATCCGAACGGAATAACGATTCTATCTTGAGCCCTTAGCACAATATCCTGCGTTACCCCAGGCCCGAAAAGCACTTCTTCAAGATTGGCCCTTATGGGGTCCTGCTCTCCCTTTCGGACAATAAAGGCATGGGCGAGATCAGCAGAAAACAGTATTTTTTCCTTCATAGATCTCATTAGCAGAGAGAGCGTCATGTTTTCCCTGTATGGAGCACGAAGGACAGAATAATTGGTTGGTTGTGCGTTCGGGCTTCCACCAGCAGCGACCGCTAGTTTCTCACCAATAACCGCGCCCTCGACATAGACGATTGGAAGAAATTCTTCTCGACTCGGAATTCTGAGCACGTCGCCATCCTTCAGCGTAGGCAGCGTTGTCGAAGCTGCGTCGAAAATGACTGTTTCACTTGCTGGTCTCTCAGCTGTCGCCTTCCTCGTCAGAATGAGGCTGTCTACCTTCGCGCTGGGTAGTACCCCATCCGCATAATACTCGATAAGCTCTTTAACGCCCTCCCCAGCGCGCAGCTGATAGGCTCCCTGCCGCCGTACTTCCCCTTCTATCCTGATAATCCGGTTCGCTCTCTTAATCTCAATCACATCCCCCGGCCGGACCAGCGGATCCTGATTTGCATCGCCTTCCTTAGCCCCTCTGAACAAATCATAGACCCTTGTCTGCCCTTCGCTGCTCGTCACCACGATGTCCCGCGTGGAGCTGTATTCGGTCAGATATGGCTTTATGACCTCCGATAGCCGAATCTGACCTGTGACGGTTACCTGGCTTGATTGCTTGACTTCGCCTTTTACATATACGCTCAAAATCCGGTAAGGAATGACAAGCCTGTCTCCCGCGGCTAGCACGATATCATCAATCATTTCATAGCGGAAAAGCAGCTTTTCGCAATTTACAGGAACTGTTTTTCGCGCCGCGTTTATCACTAAATACGCATTAGAAAGGTCTGCATTGCCATCAATCTGGTCTCTCACGCTCCGAATAACCTGCGACAGCAGTTGCCCTTCGCGATATGCGACACGGATAGTTCCATAGCTGCTGGAAGCAGCTCCACCTGATCCTTGAGCACTCGAGCCACCTGCCGCTTGCCCATGCGCTGTTGGCTGAATTACTGCAAACCCGCTTGCCCTCACAGCGCCTTCCACATACACCACTGGCAAATACTCCTCGCGGCTCGGGATGCGCACACTATCACCATCCGACAGCACTGGCAGACTCGGCCCTCCCAAATCAAACACTACATTCTCGCTCGCTGGCTTCTCTATGCTTGCCCGCCGCGTCAATATCGCGCTATCCGCCTTGCCTCCGATCAGCACTCCATCCGCATAATAGTCAATGAGCTCTTTTACTCCCTCCCCTGCACGCAGCTGATAGCTCCCCGGCCGCCGCACCTCCCCTTCCACTCGTATAATTCGCTCCGCTTTTCTGATTTCGATAATATCTCCCGGGCGAATGTAGGGGTTTTGCGCAGCGTCACCGAAGCGTTCAGCTTTGAAAACATCGAAAGTCGATACCGTACCGTCAAGGTTTGTCACCTGAATATCGCGTACAGAGGAATACGGAGTGAGCAGGTCCCTGATGACGTCAGCCAGCCGACTCTGTGAAGTGACTTCGATTGAGGCTGCCTTTTTCACCTCGCCCTTTATCTGAGCGTAGGTAAGACCAAATGGAATAACAATATGGTCTTCTGGCTGCAGCGCAATGTCATCAGCTGGATTGTAGAAATAGAGCAGTCTCTCAAGATTGACCGCGATGCGTTCTGTCCCTCGCGCTATATAGGCATTTCTAAGATCGGCATTCGCCAGTAGTTTCGATTCAAGCGGTTTCATGACCTGAGAGAGCAACTGATTCTTGCGGAACTGGGCTCTTCGAATAGCATAAGCTTCACCACTCTGAGAAGCTCCCGACTGACCAGACAGCTGAGAATCGCTCGCAATCGCACCTTCAATATACACTATAGGCAAGTATTCCGTCCGATTTGGAATACGCAGCACGTCCCCGCTCTGAAGCTCGGGAAGCGTTACTCCATCGATGCTGAACACAATGCTTTCGCTTTCAGGAAGTGAAGCGCTTGGCATGCGGGTAAGCACGATGGAATCCGTCTTGCCACTCGGAAGAATACCATCGGCATAGACTTGCAGGAGTTCCAGAACGCCCTCTCCCTGCATGAGCTGATAAAAGCCAGGTCTCCGAACCTCTCCTACCACCTGGACAATACGCTGAGCCTTTCTGACTTCGATGACATCCCCCGGACGCAAGAGTGGGTTCTGTTCTGCATCCCCTTTTCTCTCCGCCATAAACAAGTCATACACTTGAGTCTTTCCGTCTCTGCTTGTAATCAAAATATCGCGAGTGGAAGAAAAGGATGTCAGATTATCCTTGAGCGCGTCAGCAAGGCGCATTGAAGATGTTAATTCTACACTTGACGCTTTCTTAACCTCACCGCTGATCGCTATGGTTGTCAATCCAGTAGGGATCACGATGCGATCATCGGAATGGAGTACTACATCATCCTTTGGATTGTAGAAATAAAGTATTTTCTCGAGATTGATGGGAATACGGTCTCCGCCACGCACAATATACGCCCTTGCAAGATCCGCATTTGCGTATATTTGAGCTTTCAGCGGCTTTATTACGTTCGAAACCAGCAGCCCTTTTCGATACACAGCCCTGCGTATCGAATAAGCATTTGAGCTCTGTGCTGCACTCTGGGCTGGACCCGCGGGGTCTCCAGCGATGGCTCCTTCTATGTACACCACAGGCAGGAATTCTTCCTGGCTAGGAATCCGTACGGTGTCGCCATCATACATCGGTGGCAATTTCGTAACCTTGATATCGAAAACAAGCTGCTCGCTTTCAGGGATTTCCAGACTCGCTTTTCTAGTCAAAACTACCAAGTCGAGTTTTGCGCCTGCGGTCGGCCCATCAGCATAATAGCTCACAAGCTCATCGATTCCTTCGTCGGAGTTGAGCTGGTATTTGCCCGGGCGCTTTACCTCACCCTCTATTTGAACAATCCTCTCCGCCGGTTTTACATCGACCACATCACCCGGCCTGAGCATGGGATTCTGACCAAGATCTCCAAATCGCTCCGCCTTGAACAGGTCATATACGCTCGATTTCCCATTCGCGCCGGTCACCGTGATTGCGCGGATAAACGAACGTTCGGTCAAATTATCCTTGAGCGCATCCGAAAGTCGAAGTCCCGCCTTTACTTCAACCGAACTTACTCGTTTTACTTCTCCGCGGATGAGGGCTGCTGCATATCCATAGGGGATAACGATGCGATCGCCAGCAATCAACGTAACATCATTAGTAGCGTCATTGTGATACAGAAGCTGTTCCAGATTCAGCGGAATTCTATCCTTTTCGCGAAGTATGTACGCATTGGCAAGGTCAGCCTTGCTGGAAATCTGCTGGCGGAGCGGTTTCAAAATTTCGGATACACGCTGCCCGCCTCGAAAAACCGTTCTCACGATACCATAGGCGTCTCCAAGCGCAGGGCTGGGAATAAATGCCGGATCGGTAGAACCGGTCTGTGCTTTTATCTCGCTTGAAAGGGCCAGACCTTGAGCAGTAGAACCTTGAGGCTGGACGATGCCGCTTTGAATCGCACCTTCAATGTAGACAATCGGCAGACTATCTTCGAGACTGGGTACTTTTATTACATCGCCATTCGCAAGAAATGGTTGTTCCTGTGAATGGAGATCAAAAAGGATATTTTCGCTCTCCGGCTTTTCCGCGCTCGCTCTTCGGGTTAGTATCAAGGAATCCGTCCTTGCGCCAGGAAGCGTGCCATCCGCATAGATCTGTATCAGATCCCCTATGCCTTCTCCCGAAAGCAGTTCATAATTCCCTGGTTTCTTTACCGCACCGGAAATACTGACGATGCGCTCTGCTTTCTTTACTTCGATGACATCTCCAGGCTGCAGAACCGGGTTTTGAGTAAGATCGCCAAAACGATCTGCTTTCAAGAGGTCATAGGTCTTGGAAGAGCCACTTTTAGAAATAACCCTGATGGTACGCTGCGAGCTGAATGGTGTCAGATATGGTTTTACAATCTGGGCAAGTCGGGACAGTCCCCATGCGGATTCTATGCCGATTCCTTTCACTTCACCCTTGATTATGATAGGGAAAGTACCGGTAGAGACAATCAGTAAGGAAGGGTTGGAATCCGCATAGCTTTCCGAGACTTTTTTCAGAAGGAGCTCTTTCAGTTCGGAAAATTTCATTCCCCTTGCCTGGATTCTCCCCAGGAATCCCGCATTGATGACCCCGTCTCCTTCCACGAGGAGAGAGATGGACTGTCGCTGAATTCCTCGATTAAACGCGAGATTATAGATATCCCCTGGTGTCACCATGTACTCAGGGGAAGACATAGCCAATAATGCGTTGGGTGAAATCTCAGGAAGCTGAATGGAGAGCGTTCCCGCTTGCCCCGCACTCAAGCTTTGAACAGCTGCAGAACCCGCATTGGAAGTCCCCTGCGTGCTTCCTGTACCTATAGAGCCTTGGGAACCGACTATCTGTGCTGGCAGCGTCGAAATCATTATCATGCCAGTAATCAGAAAAGCAAGAGCCTTCTTGATTATCGTGTATCCAGTATTTTGTCTCATGCGAAAATCCTTTTTTTTACGTATTGTTTGGGTGAAAACCCTGCTTCTCCATACCCCGCTTTCAACATCTGCATGCCTCTAGCTTCTCCTGCTGAGCGCCTTGAAACGAGCAATCGCTTCGGGATCGTGTCGGACATTATCGATTGATTCGGCAATGAGTACCGCAAGAACAGCCAAAAACAGTCCCGCAAACGCAGCGATAATGCAAATTAGTGCGCGCGAAGGGCCTGATTTCATATCAGGCACTTCTGCCATTTCAATAATCTGAAAAATGGGCTCTTGACCGGCGGCATTGAACTTTGCCAATTCATACTGCTGGGTGAGGATTTTGAACAGCTCAGTCTGCACCGCGAGATCGCGCTGCAGCCGTGCGTATTCAAACGCGATGCCCGGTAATTCACGCTGGCTCGGCATAACCTTGGAACCGGTTCCCGAGCCGGTTTCAATCTCCTTTATCTTATCCAGGAGACCTTGTCGTTCATAATTGAGCTGATCCAGAACAGGATCATTCACGCGCGCAATTTTTCGGTAATTTTCGATTTCCATCTCTTTAAGAATCAGCTCTGACCTAAGACGCGCAAGAATCGTTATTTGCTCTGTAGCGAGTGCCTCTACCTGCACAACCCCATATTTAGCCGTAAAGGCCTTAGATCTGACCTCGAGATCTTTTATCGCCGCTTCCACATCGGCTAAGCGTTTTTCAAGTAGCGCTTTCTGCTCGAGTGCCTTGCTGCCGCCCAGCTGCGCGAACCGCGCTGCCAGAATAGCGACAGTCTCATCAACAACACTTTTCGCGTAAACTGGATCGTGATCGGTAAATGAGACCGTGAAAAGGCCTGATTTATCATCAATTTTCGCAGTAAGCTTCTTAATGACTTCTTTTCTGATAAGCGTGGATTTGCGCTGCTTCAATTTATAATGAGATGCAAAATCAAATTTTGCGTTGAGCTGATCAATCGTAGTATTCGCTGTCGCAAGAGCCACCGCCAATTGCTGATTGGAATTACCACCTGTACTCAATCCCGCAAGGCTCGCCAAACCTCCAAGGCCTGAAGAAGAAAGCAGGGAAGAAAGATTGCTCGAGCTACCCGAAGAAATCAGCATCGTCGCCTTCGGCGTATAGACATTGGGCAGGTAGCTTTTCTCTGGAGGAAGCAACAAGGAACCAACAGAAAACAGTACCGCTCCAACCGCAGCAATGGCGGTGATGCCAACGACCAGCCACTTCCGCTTCCATAGGATTGCGGCGAGGTCGAGCAGACTGATTTCGTCATCATCGTCGTCGGTACGAGGTGATCGTGCGAGCGATGGGTTAAGCGAGTTCGTGCTATTCATGATTTCATTCATAGGTCCTCTCTAAATTATTCACGCTGTTCTTTATACATATCGCAGGGAAGGCTGTCTCTATGCTGGGCCCTCTGATCAAGACCAAAAACAGCTAAGGAATAAGGTGGTACTTCACGATGCCAAATCCTTATCCTGGAACGAACGATATCGCTGGTCGGGCGTCTCGTAATCCAGGTTCTGATGAAACCTATAGTGGTT
>JAJUJQ010000057.1 GCA_029265255.1 Spirochaetota bacterium | reverse complement strand
GCAGGTGATAAGTCTAACGAGCAGGCGACCGAAAGGTCTCCGAGGAGCGGGTGTGGATGCCCCGTCGCCGCGAGGTTCTGCGCTGTGCAGGCACTTTCAGTGGTACTTTCAATTCTTGGGAAAAAATCGCAGCCAATAAGGGTGTAATATCCGCCCGCCTGTACCGGAAAGATCCGAGCTCTATGTCAAGACAAGCTGCAGCGATACCGCTACCCTCGAGCATGGTTATGAAATGTCTTCCAAGGCCGGCGTTCGATTGAATTGTTCATTCCTGGACGTAAGAAAATCATCGATCATGTTCGACCCAGATCAGTTTTGAGATATCGTATCCAAGATTTTGTGCTATAGTGAGATACTCGTTGCGTATATCATTCGGTATCGTCGTCGTTCTTGAAAGTATCCAGAGATACTTTAGGCTGCTTCCTGCAATGAGCGCATACTGATAGTCTTTGTCCAGTGCAATGACATTATAGGCGGCATAGAATGGTCCAAAAAAAGAGACTTCCAGGGCAGCGACGGTATCGTCTCCTTTGAATCTGGCTTTACCATTTGCCTCTTGCCATTTTTGGGTTACGTAGTTGTAGCCTCTGTTTTTGACATTGATGGTTCCGTCTGGACGTATCGAGTACTCTGCGGTCGTATTATTGAGGTTCCGCTCAAAGGCAAAATCGAAGCGGGCGATTTCATACCATTTCCCCAGATATTTTTCTTTTTCGAAGTGGTCTACCACTCGCGCTCCTTTAGGGAGCGTTGCGCACGAAGCGAGAAATACTATGCCGACAACCAGAATCATGACGGTGCTGAAAGTCTTTTTCATATAATCTCCTTTTGCAATACGTGTTCAGAACGCCGGGCACGCTTTCTGTTATAGTAAGTATAGTTGATATTGACCTGTATTGCATGTTTCCGCCTATAATATTCTTATCACCATAGGATTTTAAGCGGCCCCGCGCATTCTTCCCCATTCTTCTCCCGCTAGCTCGTTCCGCAGCGCCGTCTCTCCACTCGATCGTAGAGCGAAGGGCTCGGCGAATGCCTTCGTTTGTCGATGCACCTCGTGTTCCTTTTCACGATTCATATCCCCAGGTGCCTCAGGTTCTTGGAGTGGTGCATGGCGTAATCGAAGGATACGCCTTGTTTTTCTTCGAATTTTTTCAGGTCGAATCGTTCCCGGTGTTCGAGGATTCCTTCGAGATATGCTCTGTAGATCAGCAGGGTGGTCCTGATCTTCGTCTGATCGAGAATCTGCATGTGCGGCACTATGATTTTTAGGTTGAATCCCAATATCTTCTGAACTGTCCTGTGGTATTCGTAGGCGGAATCGAATATCAGGGGGAGTATCGGGTCCCCACGGTCGTTGAAGCCGATGATGTCGTTTGTGTGGATACATTCATCTCCGATGACCGTCAATATGCCGCAGGCCGTGTGCCCGCGCCCCTGGTAGAACCGGACGGGTACGCCGCCGAGGCTGTATTGAATGCCATATTTCAAGTCGATAGACGGTTTCACAAGCTCGAGGGTAGAGGGGGGCCATCTTTTGGCCAGAGTTTCCGCGTAGTGTTCGCTGCCCCAGACGATGCACTTGGGCAGTTGCGCGATGCCGCCGATGTGGTCGCCGTGGTAGTGGGAGATGATGATGTTTTCTAGTCGATTCGCATCAACATCCTCGTCCTTTTTAATCTTTTCCACCATGGCTTCGCTCGATGGATCGATGATGGTCAGGCTTTTTTCTGATTTTACCGCGTAGATGGTGTGGCAGACCCTCGGTATGGACTGAGGCTCGAATGTGTATGCGATGACATTGCCGTAGGTGGTTTTCTGCATAATGTTGTCTCCTGGCTTCACTATATTTCTATATATTTATTCTATCTATTTTGGCCCTCGAGCAACACGGCCCTGCGGCGCTGGGGCAAATTTCGTATGTGCGAGCAAAAAGAGCTTGCTGGCTTCCTGGGGTAGTGCTATAATATTTGAAACAATATTGCACGGGCTGAAACAATCTCTCGTTGCCCGTTCAGTCGTTTCTGGCAACAATACATATTTTGATACTCTCAAGAAGCAAGAAGGCATATAAATGCAGGAAATCAGATTTCACGGAAGAGGAGGACAGGGGACCGTGCTGGCATCCATTGCGCTGGCCAAGGCTTTCTTTCAGGCGGGCATGTGGGTGCAGACGTTTCCGGTTTTCGGCTCCGAGCGACGGGGTGCTCCCGTCGAGGCGTATCTCAGGCTGGATGACTCGAAGATCTACCTCAGGAGCAATGTCTACGAGCCGAATCATGTCGTCGTCCAGGATGCGCATCTTCTGCAGATTGTCGATGTCACGAAAGGATTGAAGCCGGGGGGATGGATACTGCTCAATTCGCCCGGAGTTCCGCGCGGCGTGGAGCGTTTAAAGGGGTTCAGGCTCGCCTGTGTGGATGCTTCGCGCATCGCGCTCGAATACGGCCTCGGCTCCAAGACGCAACCGATCACCAACACATCGATGATGGGTGCCTTTGCGCGTCTCTTCGGGATGCCGCCGCTCGAGCTGGTGACAGCCGCCATCGAGCGCGAGATGCCCGTGAAAATCGCCGAAAATATAGCCGCTGCCAAGGCTGCCTACGATGCCTTGCAGGAATACGGCCTCGTGGACGATGCGCTTGTGGCGTCCGCAGCCAAAACGGCGCGCGCGGAGGCGGCGGTATGAAGACTGAGAGTCTAACTGCCTTCCCTGTATCCCTTTTCTTCCCGAAGTCCAGCACGAGCACTGCTGCCAACAAGACTGGCACCTGGAGTTTCATGCGGCCGAGCTATCTCGAAAAGACGGCCCCCTGCTCGGTGCACTGCCCCTGCGGCCAGGACATTCCGCGCATCGAAATGCTGGTGTCACGCGGTCAGATCGCGGCGGCGTGGAACACGATCCTCGCCGAGAATCCCCTTCCAGGGACCTGCGGCCGCGTCTGTTTTCACCCCTGCGAAAAAGCGTGCAACAGGGGCCAGTTCGACGAAGCTGTTTCGATCAATGCGATAGAGCGCTATGTCGACGATGCGGCTTGTGCCACATCGATCGCTGCTCCAGCGGCGAGGGGAAGCGCGAAGGGCAAGCGCATCGCCATAGCCGGATCGGGCCCGGCAGGCCTCGCTGCATCGTATTTCCTCGCATTG
>JAJUJQ010000010.1 GCA_029265255.1 Spirochaetota bacterium | reverse complement strand
CGTGTTCCGTAAGAAGCTCTATGAAAGTGTAGAGTCGCTGCAGGAGGATCTGGACAGCTGGCTTCGCGAGTACAATTATGAGCGACCGCATCTGGGATACAGAAACCAGGGACGGCGGCCCTGGGAGACCATTGAAATGTTCCTCAATGGAACGCTAAAACTGTAGTGCGAGAAGATTAGGAATACACATAACAGTACTTCCTTTTTTTTCTATTGACACTATATCCGATATAATTGATAATGATTATCATTATCAATCGCTATTGAGATTCGCCAACGGAGGAATGAGCCGCATGAATGAATTCGCCAAGTTTGAGACATATCTCCACGCTCGCGGCCAGAAAATGACCCGACCTCGGGAGATTATACTAAGAGCCTTTCTTCAGACCGAAGGCCACATGACTACCGAAGACATTCTCAGAGAAGCGCGGAGAATCGATCCTGGCATCGGGCAGGCGACAGTGTTCCGAACCATACGACTCATTGCCGACGCGGGCCTTGCGCGCGAAGCTTGTATGGAGGATGGAGCTCGCACCTTCGAGCACCTCGCCAACCACCCCCATCACGATCATCTCGTCTGTGTGCGATGTGGCCAGGTCATCGAATTCTACAGTCCTGAAATAGAACAGGCGCAAAGACTGGTCTTTTTGTATTACAGCTTTCTCCCCAAGGGACACACGATGGAGCTGTTCGGGCTCTGTCCCCAGTGCCGAGAACTCGAAGAAAAAGAGAAGGGAGAATAGTATGCTGCTCGCCGAACTTCAGCCTGGACAGAGATTCAGAGTGATCCAAGTGGCATTCGGAGGTGAGATCGGCAAACGACTGGCTGACCTCGGATTTATTGCGGGCGTCGAGGGAAAGGTAGTACGAAGCGCTTTTTTCCGCGGCCCCATGCAAGTACGTCTTCAGGACTACGACCTGATAATGCGCCGGCACGAGGCAAAGCTGGTACAGGTCGAATTGATTTCGATCCCTGAACCGGAAGCTACCGAACCGCAATCGCAAAGCTCTGTCCCCGCGCGAAAGCCAATTTTAGACCTCCGGCCAGCTACATTCATCCGAAGATTGGGCAAGCACGGTATAAACCCAGGCCGTGGAGGAAGACATGGCCATTGTAGATAAGTCTCGCCATATGACCGTTGCGCTCGCCGGCAACCCCAATGCAGGTAAAACCAGTCTTTTCAACGCTTTAACCGGCTCCCATTACAAGGTCGGCAACTATCCCGGTGTGACTGTCGAAACACGGGAAGGCAATCTCGAATATCGTGGCTGGCACATGCGGCTCGTCGATCTGCCCGGAACCTACAGCCTCACCGCATATTCACTCGATGAAGTGGTTGCGCGCGATTTCGTGCTCGATAAAAGACCGGACATTATCCTCGACGTACTCGATTCGTCCAACCTCGAGCGTAATCTCTATCTATTACTGCAGCTTATCGAACTGGGGTTGCCAGTCGCGGCTGCGCTCAACATGGCGGATGAAGCTGCTGCGAAAGGCATTACCATCGATGCGACAAGATTGTCAGAAACCCTCGCTGTCCTCATGGTTCCAACGGTCGGATCCCGCGGCGAAGGTATCGAAGCGCTGCTCGATGCGATCATTGCCACGGTGGAAGAGAAACGCATGCCCCGCATGCCCACCTACGGTACAGACATCGAGACATACATAAGCGGCATATCTACACTCATTGCCTCTGAACCATCGTTCGCTGTTTCCTACTCCCCGCGCTGGCTTGCTATCAAGCTGACGGAAAAAGACCCCGATGCCATGAAACGCGTCGAGCGCCACCCTCGCGTGCACGAAATACTGCGTACGCTCGAAGCCGCATGGCACTGGATCGATCTGCATTATCGAAAAGACCCCGAAATCATCATGTCTGAACAGCGTTACGGCTACATCCACGGGGCCGTAGCCGAGGCAGTCCGCCGCAAGCCCCCCAGAGGCATCTCGCTGACCGAGCAGGTCGATCGGATCCTTATGCATCCCTTGGTGGGGCTTCCTCTCTTTTTCTTTGTCATCTGGGGTATTTTCAAGCTCACCTTCACGCTAGGCGAATTTCCGGTCTCGCTGCTGGAATACCTTTTCGGCGTTATTGAAGGGATTGTTCAAAGCTCTGTCCCCAAAGGATTCCTCCAGGACCTCCTGATCAACGGTATTATCCATGGCGTGGGGGGTGTGCTCTCCTTCGTGCCGCTCATCGTGATTCTGTTCTTCTGCATCTCGATTCTTGAAGATACCGGCTACATCGCGCGGGCAGCATTTCTTACTGACCGATTTCTCCATTCAATAGGACTGCATGGGCAGTCTTTCATGCCGCTCATGCTCGGTTTCGGATGCTCTGTCCCCGCGATCATGGCGACGCGCACGCTCCGCAGCCAGCAGGATCGCATTGCCACGATTCTCGCGATTCCATTCATTTCCTGTGGCGCAAAATTGCCGGTCTATGTCTTGCTGGCGGGAGCATTCTTCCCCCGCAACCCCACGGCGGTCGTGATGGGGATATACGCGGGTGGAGTGGTACTCAGTATTCTGTCGACTTATTTTCTCCGAAGAACCGTGCTCAAAGGCAGCTCAATGCCGTTCGTCATGGAGCTGCCACCGTATCGTCTGCCGACAATCAAGGGAGTGCTCTGGCATGTCTGGGAGAAGACATGGGGATACCTACGCAAAGCCGGCACCGTCATTCTGGCTGTTTCCGTGCTGTTATGGGTGATCACCACCGTACCCAAGCCCCCCGATATTCTGGCAAGAGCCGAGGCATTCCGTGTGGAGCTCAGGACCGCAGAGCCACACCTCACCGAGGCTACCCTCGCTGCAAGGGTAGATACCCTGCTCCATGAATATCGTCTCGAATACAGCATCGCCGGCAGAATAGGTACCTTTATCAGTCCAGCTCTCAAACCGATCGGTTTCGACTGGAAAATCGGTGTAGCTTTGATTCCCGGACTTGCTGCCAAGGAACTGGTCGTCTCGACGCTGGGAGTGCTCTATGGCGCGCCGGTCAACGAGAAGGGAGAAAGCGCTTCGCTGCGGGAGACTTTGGGTCATTCACCGGAATGGTCACCACCCATTGCCCTAGCGCTGATGGTGTTTGTATTGGTCATGCCGCCCTGCTTCGCTTCGCTCGCGACAATCCGGGCGGAAGCAGGAGACAAATGGATGGCATTCCAGGTCGTGTATTCGATTGCGCTGGCCTGGCTCCTGTCTTTGGTCGTTTCGTTCTTTGCCAGCGCAGCAGGGATGTAGAACATAAAAAAAGGGGTCGGAACTCCAGCTCCGAACCCCGCCTTCACCACCTCCAGATCACAGGCTATAGTTTAAACGACACACCCGCGCCGACTGTCACACCACCGTAATTGTCAAACGGCCAACCAAGACTCATCCAGTAATCAATGCCTGCGTCGACAAAAGCCCGCATATTGCGATTCAGCAGATAGGCGGCCCGCATTCCCGCTTGAGCCCCCACATGCGACAGATAGTCGTTTTCATAACCGCTGAGTGCTTCCACCAAATGCGCGTAGGTAAAGCCAGCCCCAACATACGGCGCAAGATGCAATCTTCCCATGCTGAGTACAAATTCTCCCCCAATGACGGCGTTGACAGGGAGCACCGTGACTGTAAGGAAATTGAATGCCAAGCCAAGCGGCATCTGGATGCCCAGGTATGGCCTGAGCGGATAGAACCCTCTCGTCCCTGTCATCCGCAACCCTGGCAATATTTCACCGCCGCTCGAATGCACATACAGGTCAAAATCCACACCGCGTCTCGGAATCTCCCTGAGCTGCGTGTTTGGCTTCACAGGTACCGAGCTGTAGAGCACCTGACCACTGGAAATCTGATTGCTCACCTCAGTAATCAAGACCAAGCCAGCTTCTTTCGTATCCTCAATTCCTCCCACCATCTGCGTCGCAATAATCGCGTATTCATCGCCCTTCTTGATGCCCATGTTGTTGCCCAGCTGAAGCCTGACACTGGAACCTTTGGCTTCCAGAATGCGTGTGCTGATCTGGAACTGCGGTATCGCCCTGATTCGGTAGGTCAGTTCGGGAGGAATCGAGTCGATTGCCGACATGATGGCCTTATTCTGATTAGTCTTGTCCGAGCCCGACGTGGTGATCGCCTCGATCGAAATGACCGATCCGCCTCCAGACACATCGATAAATGTAAAGCCGGTCGTGATCTCCGCCTTCCACTCATTGGCCTTCGGATCCCAGTAGCTGTTGAAATTCGTCACCACTGGGACCACAACGATGAATGCCCCGATCATGCGCTCAAATTCCGCCTTGGTGAGAAAGGCCTCGCCGAACTGGTATTTTTCGGGCAGAACAAAATTTGCCTGCTTGGCCTGCCGCAGCGTGTCGATAAATTGCTGAACACCTCCCGAAGAAAGACGCTGTGTCGCACCAAATACGGTAAATCGCCCTAATTCTGAGAAAACCTGCTGAATTTTCAAATCGATGGTTCCAAGCGCTTGCGGCGGGATCGTCCACCCATAGTAGCCGAGCGCGAATACCGCGATTTCCTGTTTGACACTAACCTGAGGCTGAGCCCCGAGCAATGCAAACCCAAAGAGCAGAAACACCGCAAAAATCGCCGCTGCCACACGCCTCATGCTTGCCCTCCCTCACCAGTCTTTTCGTGTACCGGATGACGAATCATTTTTTTCAATATCTGTTAAAGATATTTATATAGATTATAGAACATCCCCTTCAGAAACTCAAATGGAAAACTCGCGTGATGCCGTACCGAATTTCTCATTGCGCCCCGCTGCTAATAGAGGTACAATAGACAACGCGAGAATGAATTCGAAAAGGAGGTTCTATGAAAAGGCTGTTCGTCATACTGTGCGTGATGCTCGCTTTGACCATGGCGGTCACCGCACAGGGCAAGACCGTGAATCTGACATTCATCGAAACGTCGGATATTCACGGCGCGATCTATCCCTACAATTTTATTACCGCGAAACCTTTTGCCACCTCGCTTGCCCAGGTCGCAAGTCTCGTCAAGGAAGAACGCTCAGACCCAAACGCTCAGGTTGTGCTGCTTGAAAACGGGGACTCCCTGCAGGGCCAGCCGACCGTCTATTACTACAATTTCGAAAAGACCGCAGGTCCGCACATCTGGTCGCGCGCATTGAACTATCTCGGTTTTGACGCGGTAAGTGTCGGCAACCACGACATCGAGGCGGGACACGCCGTCTACGACAAGGTGTACGAGGAGATGCAGGCTCCCGTGCTCTGCGCCAACGCCGTTACCAAAGATGGCTCACCATACTTCCAGCCATATGCCATCATTAAAAAAGCCGGCATAAAGATCGCTGTCCTCGGCCTTACCTCTCCCAAGATCCCCGATTGGCTGCCTCCACAGTTCTGGACCGGCATGGAATTCGAAGATATGGTCCAGAGCGCGAAAAAATGGGTACAGGTAATCAAGGAAAAGGAAAAACCCGACCTGCTGATCGGACTCTTTCATTCGGGAGTCGATTATACCTACGGCAATGTAACCCGCGACACGCCGTTCAATGAGAATGCGGCGCAGCTGGTCGCGGAAATGGTCCCCGGCTTCGATCTCATCTTCGTCGGGCACGACCATGCGGGATGGGATGGACAAGGATGGGACCCGGTCGCCAAGAAAAAGATCGACGTGAAGGACCCCAACGGCAAAATCGTACCGATCTATGGCGCGCTCAATAATGCGCGCAAAATACCGGTCGTCAAGGTCATGATGAGCTGGAACGAAGAAAAGAAAACCTGGGACAAGATCATCCGCGGCGGGCTCATCGATATGGCACAATATCAGGCTGATCCCGCTTTTGTAGCGGAATTCCAGCCCGGCTTCGATGAGATTAAGAAGTGGGTTGATCGCCCCATCGGAAAGATGGACGGTGTCATCAGCACTCGTGAGTCCATGTTTGGCGACTCGGCCTTTGTCGACCTTATACACCGCATTCAGCTGGACCTGTCCCGAGATCCTGCACTGGGTCTGGTCCCTGCGGACGTCTCATTTGCTGCGCCGCTCTCCGCTGATGCTAAAATTCCCTCCAGCGCCGACGGAACGCTGTACGTCCGCGACATGTTCAACCTCTATGTGTACGAGAACTTCCTCTATACGATGGAGCTGACCGGCAAGCAGATCAAGGATTTTCTCGAGTACTCCTATCAGTACTGGTTCGATACGATGCCGAACGAAGGCAATCACCTTATCGCGTTCCAGAAGGACAAGGAAGGCAAGTTGATTCTCGATAACCGGACCAACATGCCGATGACCCAGACTCGCTACTACAACTACGATAGCGCCGCCGGCATCAATTATGTAGTGGACATCACCCAGCCTCCGGGGAAACGCGTTTCCATCTCCTCGATGAGTGATGGGCGCGCCTTCAATCCCGATGCCGTCTACACTGTGGCCATCAACTCCTACCGTGGTTCGGGCGGCGGCGGGCATCTCGAGAAGGGTGCCGGCCTCGACAAGGAAACCATACGAACCATGAAGCTGGTCAACGGGGCAACCACCAAGGACCTTCGCTATTTCCTCCTTAAATGGTTCGAGAAGCAGAATGGGCCGGTCACGGTCATGCCAATCGGCAATTGGGAAGTGATACCGACAGCGCTTTGGGAACTCGGCATGAAAACCGACTACCCGCTTCTGTATCCTTCGAAATAGCGATGCGCATGGTGCGGGGTGAGCGCGCGCCACGCTAACCTCGCCCCCACCGAACACGCTCTTGCATCCATTCCGAGCCGCCTGGTCTTCTTTAGACGGGCGGCTTTTTCTTGATTGTTTCAGCAAATCTGTGTATTTTATGCTAGACGATACGGCTCGCCCGCATGGGGGGCCTTAAACCTGCCGGGGGCTTAGCGCCACGGCGTCGCGGACAGGATTCCGCAGGGAGGATAATATGAACAAGAGGATGTATGTCGACATCGGGTCGATCCTCGATGATATCTTCGAGGCTGCGAGAGATTTCGGAGAAAAAATGAAAAATTTCGCGCCTGGCTTTGAAGGGCCAGAGGGTCCTGGACCAGGAGAAGCAGGCGGGCCAGGTCCGGATGAAAGAGGTCCGCGGCCCGGGTGTCATGGCATGGGCGCATGGTTTGAAGCGCATGCCGAAGAAGGGGTGGATTATTACCCCGCCTATTCGTATCCCCCCATGAATATTTACATGCTTCCTGACCGCAGCATGGTATTTGAATTCGCGCTCGCAGGCTTCGACGAAAAGAGCATTAGTCTTTTGTTCCAGGGCGATTACATGGTGTTCTCGGCTCATATCGACGCCGAGCAGGCGCAGGAAGGGGTACGCTACTTCAAGCGCCGCCTCAAGCTCAAGGATGTCGAGCGCCAGAAATACTATGTTCCCGCCGACAAGTTTGACCAGGAAAAGGTGAAAGCGATCTTCAAGAACGGTATCCTTAAAGTGACCATACCTCCCAAGGCAGCTCCCGAAACTGCCGAAGGCATTAAGATCGAGATTATCAAGGAAGGGGAATGACATTCAAAGGGGCGCCTTGCGGCGCCCCTTTTTCAAGGCTCAATGGTACGCGTCACAACCACGTCGATTGTGGTATCAAGCACATGCGGCATGACGACAGTACCTCGGCTGACTGGAAGGCGCAAGGCTGTGTCGCGGAGCAGCGTCAGAAGGTCAGGAATTTTTTCTTTGGGAAAGGCAGAAGAGGTTCGTACCGGAATGCGGCGCGGCGCCCGAGCAGCTGGACCGGGTGCGCTGCCATCGGGCAGCAAGGCTTGGATGGTCGTGGTCACGACGCGGCGGGGATTGAGAATCTCTTCGTGCGCATAGTGAGCGCCGCGCATGCAGCGGTTGCCGGTAACTTTGAAGTCTCCTCCCTCTTCCGTGCTGCTTTCCGCCACAAGATGGCATCCCAGCGGGCAGGTAATGCAGATCAACTCTCGTCTCATGCTCATATCCTCAAACCAGCGCAATCTCAAGGACCGAATCACGGCCAGCCGCACCCAGATCATCAGGGCCCAGCGTCACACTGAGCATTTCTGATGGCTGCACATGCGCCTTGCGTATTGATCGCACGACCTTGCCGTCTATGCGGACTTCAAGCCGCGCATCGTTACGCACGACAAGACAGCGCATGTAGAGCTGATTCTGACGGTCCGGATCGATTCTTGCAGGGGTGATGTAGCGGATATTGGAGCCGGTACGCACGCGGATTTCCCGAGAAGGACGGTACCCCGAAAGCCACGCGGCCGCATTCGCCCCCGCACGCCTTGCCTCTTCGACGACATAATCGACCAAATCATGCACATGCAGGACATTACCGCACGCGAACACGCCCGGCATGGTGGTCTGGAGCATCGAATCGACCCAGGGGCCATTGGTCGCGGGGTTCAGCTCGATTCCCGCGTTGCGCGACAGCTCGTTCTCAGGCACAAGGCCGACCGAAAGCAGCAAGGTATCACAATTGATACGAAAAGCTTTCTCGCGCATCAGCGCGCCATTTTCGATGGGGGTGACTTCGATACCTTCGACTCGATCCTTACCGTAAATATCAGTCACAAGATGAGATAAATATAACGGTATATCGAAATCATGCAGACACTGGACGATATTGCGTGTCAGGCCGCTGGGATATGGCAGGATTTCGATGACGGCGTGAACCTTGCATCCTGCCCAGCTCATGCGCCGCGCCATGATGAGCCCGATATCGCCAGAACCGATGATGACCACATCCTTTCCAGGAATATAGCCTTCGATGTTGACCAGACGCTGGGCAAGCCCTGCTGTAAAAATGCCCGCCGGCCTTGTGCCCGGGATGCGGATGTTGCCGCGGTTTCGCTCGCGGCACCCCATGGCAAGAATCACTGCCCTCGCCTCGATCCGCATAACCCCCGAGCGCGGCGAAACGCAATACACGGCCTTGATGCCTTCTTCCTCCCGAAGGTCGAGAACCGTCGTTCTGAGCGACGCATGAATGCCCCGCTCCCTGACCATGACCTCAAACCGCTCGGCAAATTCAGGGCCGGTCAGCTCTTCGTTGAATTCGATAAGCCCAAAGCCATTGTGGATGCACTGCATCAGGATGCCGCCAAGCGTCTCTTCGCGTTCGAGCACCATGACGGAGTGCCCGCGATCATGCAGCTCTATGGCGGCAGCCATTCCCGCAGCGCCGCCTCCGATCACCACGGCATCGTACGACAGCTGCTTCATAGTGTCCCCTTCAGAATGACGGAATCGCCGCCGCGTTTGGTGATTTGATCCCAGCTCATGCCGGTTTCCCGCATGAGGATTCTGATAATGCGATACGTGCAGAACCCGCCTTGGCAGCGCCCCATCTGAGCTCTGGTATAGTACTTGATACCATCGAGGGTGGTATGGCCTGCTCGGATCGCCTTGACGATTTCAGCCTCGCTGACACGCTCGCAACGGCATACAATATCGCCATAAGCTGGATCTTCGTTCACAAGCGCATCGAGGGCATAGGGATCCGCGTCGCGCGCGCGGGGCACCTTGTGCACATAAGGATCCCAATCGGATTTTTCCACAAGTCGCAAACCTGCCTTTTTAAGCAGGTCCTTCACATATTCACCAATCGCGGGACTCGCGGTCAGACCGGGCGACTGGATACCGGCAACCTGAACAAGCGCAGGCACCTTTTCCGACAGCGCGATATAAAAATCACTACCGTAGGCTGCCCGCAGACCCGCGAAGCTGGTAATCACATCGTTTTCGGAGATGCCGGGAACCATGGTGCGGGCTGCGTAGAGGATATGTTCGAGCTGATCTCTGGTGGTTGCGAAGTCGTCTTTATCCTGAGCCGGTGACGCAGTCGGTCCGATCAGCACTGTCCCTTCTACGGTGGGAATGACAAGAATCCCCTTGGAAACCTCGGTTGGTACAGGGAAGATGACGCGCGAGGGCTTTGCCTTCATCGTTCGGTCCAACAAGTAGTACTCACCTTTGCGCGGCGTGATTTCGAATGATTCCGCGCCAAACGCGCGCGAAACGGTGTCCGCGTGGAGTCCCGCGGAATTGACCACAAAGCGGGCGCGGATCTGCTGGCCATTCCGTGCGTGCAGCGCCCAGAATTCGCCTTCGCGCGAAACATGCGCGACCTCAAATTCTGTCCTTACTTGCACCCCATTCTTGCGCGCTGATTCCACCAGCGAAAACACAAAACGGTACGGCTCAAGAATACCGCCTGATGGCGCGTACAATCCGCCCACCACATCCGGGCTCAGCACAGGTTCCAGTTCGAGCATGCGCTCGCGCGAGCACATTTCGATTCCGATCACGCCATTTTCCACACCCCGCAGATACAGCTGCTCGATAACCCGCATTTCATCCTCGTGCAGCGCCGCGACAAGAATTCCGCAGCGTTCGAACGGAAAATCGAGCTCCTCATGGAGGCGGTCGAACATGAGCGCACCCCTCAGTTCGAGCTGCGCTTTCAGCGTGCTGATATGATCATGAAACCCGCCATGGACAATGCCGGAATTGGCTTTCGAGGTGCCGAGCGAGACATCGATTTCTTTTTCGAGCAGCACCACATCCAGCTCATACTGGGACAGTTTGCGCGCAATATTCGCGCCGCATACGCCTGCTCCGATAATAGCTACATCAAATTGCTCCATACCGCGTTACTCCGCCCAGCGTACCAATCCAGGAAGAATACGCCCGTCCAGCGCGGGATGTGCAGGAAGAATACGTACCGAGTGCCCCACCTGGCCAGTCGTCTCACCATGCATAGTACAGGAATAACGATAGATATCGCCCTCGCGCCCAACCAGCGTCATGGGAAGCCGCGCTCCATCCTCGATTTCTCCGCGGCTCGACAGCCTCCCTTTGTAGCATTCGACCAGCACTTCATCAGGAGAGAGTCCGCCAAGATCAACCAGCGCGGTCACCGTGAGCGGTGTGCCACGATTAACGACGGGCGCTCCGTCATCGAAAAAATCGATCACGCGAACATTCGGCCAGGCCCGGGACACCCTGTCAATAAACGCGGCCAGCGAAATGCTGCGTCGATACCCATCCGCCTCAAGCACCCTGCTTTCGTCAATCGCCGGCTGGTAATAGCGTTCATAGTATTCCTTCAGCATGCGATGGGTAGCGAATCGCGACCCGATCTGCTTCATGGACGCGCGCATCTTGGCGATCCAGCCACGAGGAATGTTGTCGCGCCCGCGGTTGTAGAAGAGTGGCAGAATTTCGTTCTCGAGCAGGTCATAGAGATCTTCTGCCTCGATCCTGTCCTGAAGCTCTTCGTCCTGGTACTCTTCTCCCGAACCGATCGCCCAGCCTATCTCTGGTGTATAGGCTTCAGCAAACCAGCCATCAAGAATAGAGCAGTTAAGAACGCCATTCATTCCCGCCTTCATTCCCGAAGTACCGGAAGCTTCGAGTGGGCGCCGCGGAGTATTGAGCCACACATCCGAACCGCTCACCATGTACCGGGCAATTCCCATATCGTAATCTTCAATGAATACAATTTTGCCAAATATGTCCTTTCGCCGGGAGAAGTGCACGAGCTCCCTGATGAGCTCCTTCCCTGGCTGGTCATGCGGATGCGCCTTGCCCGAAATGACGATCTGAAGCGGCATGTCCTTATTGGAAAGCAGGCGGATAAGCCGGTCTGGGTCTTTTAAAAGCAGGGTTCCCCGCTTGTAGGTGGCAAAGCGGCGGGCGAAGCTGATGGTTAACGCATAGGGAGACAACACATCGCTGGAACGGATAATCTCTCCATCAGGAAGACCAAGACGCTTGTAGGAAGCAGCCAGTCTGCTGCGGCATGAGGCAACGAGTCGCTCGCGTCGCCGTTCGTGGGTACGCCACAGCTCCTCGTCCGAAATGCGGTCAATAAAGGACCAAATGGCAGGATTGTCCGGCTCGAAATAGAAGTCGGGCCCAAGAAACCGATCCAGAAGGGAGAGCATGTCGTGGCTTATCCATGTACGCGGATGGACACCGTTGGTGACATGACCGATCGGTATTTCTTTGGATTCCATCTGTGGCCACAGGTTACGCCACATACGGCGGCTTACTTCCCCATGGATCGCCGATACCCCATTGGATCGGGCGGAAAGCCGCAGCGCGAACACGGTCATGCAGAAACTCTCCTGCTGATCGAAGGGATTTTCCCTTCCCAGGCCGAGGAATTCGTTCCAATCAACCCCAAGTGCCGCAACAAAGGACCGGAAGTATTTTTCCATGAGATCGATGCCGAAGCGCTCATTCCCTGCTGGTACCGGCGTATGTGTCGTAAAGATGTTGGTCGGGATAAAGGCCTGTACCGCCGCGTGAAAATCAAGCCCATGTTCCTGCATGAGGACTCGAATCCGCTCCAGCGCGAGGAACGCAGAATGCCCTTCGTTCATATGGGTGGCAGCCACCTTGATACCGAGGGCCTTGAGGGCTCGGATACCCCCGATGCCAAGCAGAATTTCCTGACGAATCCGCACGTCCTTGTCGCCGCCGTACAGCGTCGCGGTGATGGTACGATCTTCGGGGCTGTTTTCGGGTATATTAGTATCGAGCAGGTAGAGCCGTGTCCGGCCAATCTGTACCTGCCAGATAGCTGCCCATATGCTTTTGCCCGCCATGTCCACGCTGATAAGGAGCGGCTTGCCATCCACGTCGAGGCAATGCTCAACCGGCATGTTGTACCAGTCGTTTTCCGGATAGGTTTCCTGCTGGAAGCCATCTGCGTTGAGGTATTGGCGGAAGTATCCCTGGCGGTAGAGCAGCCCTACCCCGACAAGCGGCAGCCCAAGATCACTCGAGGTTTTCAGATGATCGCCCGAAAGGACACCAAGCCCACCGGAATAGGTGGGGAGAGAGACATCAAGTCCATATTCCATCGAGAAATAGGCAATAACCGAGTCCCGCGGCCCCTTGTACCAGGTCTTGCTTTTAAGATACCGCTGAAACTTGGCATAGACTTCGTCAAGATCAGCAAGAAAGGAAGCATCGCTCGCGAGCTGATCGATCCTCTGCTGACTGAGCATGCCGAGCATCTTGACGGGGTTTTGACCCGAGGCAACCCAGAGGTCTCCATCGATGCGCATGAATAACGACACCGCGTCAAAGTTCCAGGAGAGCCAGAGGTTGCGCGCGAGAGTATCAAGCTTGGAGAGCCTTCCCTTAAGCGTAGGTTTTATGGTATGAGCGTGAATTTTCATTGCTTCCTTCCTTCTATATTAAAGACATCGATTATTCGGTGTCATCGGAAGAGAATAGCTTGCCGATGAGGCGCTTGAGAATCCCTTCGCCGGGGGGATCCTGCTCGGAAGATGGATGTGGGGATTCGGACGGCACAGGTCCTTGAGCTGGCGGCGATTTCAGCAAAGTCCGATATTTGTCACGAAAATAGGCAAGCCGTTCCTCCGAGCTCATTCGATAGAGCGCGTCGGCGTCCAGACGTGAGGAAGCAGGGTTTTTGCCCTGTTTTTCCGAAAAGTTTCTTCTTCGAGCCGCGTTCTCATGCGGGGCGCTTCCACGTCCAGATCCTGCAGACAGAGGTCTGGTTCTGTTCGGCTTCCTGGCGTTGGCGGATTTTTGCTGACCACCTGGTATCGACTTTTCACGCGGCGTTACGTCAGCTCTGCGGCGCTGCTCTCTCTCCGGCACACGCCGATTGGATTTAAGATCAAGCGGTACTCCCGCGCTCAGGTCCTCAGACGCCAGGGTTCCTTCCTCGATTTCCTTGACTTGCAAATGGATACCGAATCGCGATTCAATCGCCGATAGCCCTACCTCGTACCGTTCGCATACCAGCCCAACCATCCGCGCCCGCCCGGAATCGAGCGTCCGTACCCGTTCAAGATAGATATCCGCGTCGAGGGGGATATCGTAATGGATCGCGTGCTTCCCGATTTCGGAAGGCAGTACCTCGAGATTATCGTTCGATACTACAAGCACAAGCGGAGTATCCCCTTCGCGGAATCGTTTGAATAAGGCTGCGTTCTTCTCAGCTGGTGCCGCGGCAGACACATGCTGCGCGGGAATATGATTCAACCTGAGACGCACCTCCACTTCTTTCGATGTCTGGCGAAGGTTGCAGAAAACGAGCGCCTTCTCCGTACCTTCTTCCTTGAGGCATGCCAGAAGCAGGCGGAATTTGGCATCGGACGAGATGTGATAGAAGGTCGCTGGAATTGCCGAAAGGCTTGCGTGCGCTTTCTTGAGGACGACTATCACGGGGTTATCCGCGAAGTCCAGCGCGGTATTCTTTGTTCTCGCTCCAAGTCGCGTTGCGAAGAGCGCGGCACGGCGCTCCCAGGGGGGCAGGAGATAGCCCCACATCTTCCGCTGCAGCTCGCTGGGGAGCTCTCCAAATAGATCCGCGCCTTCCATGATCAGCAGACCGAATTCCCGCGGCCGAAACGACGGTTCCTGAACCGCGGTCATGAAGAGCGACGCGCTGATGCACACAAACGGCACGGTTTCCAGTTCCCGCGTCTGGCTTTTCGTCTCTTCCTCCGTAGAACATATCACGTACGGTATGCCTGCTTTTTCAAGATTTGTCCTGAGGCCGGGGACAAGTGCCGCGCTTTCCGCCAGCATCAGCACTCGAGGCGGCACCCCTTCGCTCCGCGTTTCCAGCCACTTGCCAGCCAGCGCCACAATGAGCGGCGCCCGATATTCCACGCTTTCATCATGAACCAGTATGTCCTTCCGGCGGTCGAAAAAATCATTCTGCACCGCCTGGGCAAATGCATGGACGACAGGGTCTCTGCCCCATCCCATCTGTTCGAGGAATCGTTCCATGTCAGATCCTTCCCTCTGCGTGTAACAACAGATACGTCTATGAAAAGTGCCGTAGGGCACTGTCCGTCATTTTCATAAAACCTCATCATAGCGGAAAACGCCCTGATAGTGAATACGAATGGTAAAAACAAAAAATACTATAGTCAAAATATAGATAATGTTGTATCATAATGCATGGTTTCAGAATCTTGAAATAGTGGGGTCACGTACATGGCAACGAAGAAAATTCTCATTCTTGGCGGCGGATACGGTGGTGTCTGGGCCGGCAAGATTCTTGAAAAGCACTTCCGGAAACGGGATGATATCGAAATCACCCTCGTGGACAAGCGCCCATTCCATACGCTTATGACGGAGCTGCACGAGGTCGCGGGCTGGCGAACCGAGCCAGAGTCGGTACAGGTCAGCTTTAAAAAAATCTTTGGCGCCAAACGCATCAATGTGGTACTTGACACTATCGAGAAAATCGATTTCGAAGCAAAGAAGGCGACAGGCAAGGCACAGACATACGATTTCGACTATATCATTCTTGGCGTTGGCGCTGAGCCGGAATTCTTCGGTATCCCCGGAATCGCGGAGAACTCCTTCACACTCTGGTCGTTCGAAGATGCGATGAAGATCCGGAAGCATATAGAAGACAAATTCTACGAAGCATCGCTCGAAACCGATCCCGAGCGCCGCCGCAGGCTGCTGACTTTTGTGGTCGCCGGCGCCGGCTTTACTGGCATTGAGATGATTGGCGAGCTTCTGGATCACCGCGATGTCATGTGCCGCAAGCTTTATCTCGATCCGAACGAGGTCCGCATCCTCAACATTGAAGCGCTGCCTTCCATTCTTCCCATTCTCGAAGAGCCCCTGCGCGCCAAGGCGGAAAAGTACCTCAAGAAGCGCCGCTGCGAAATCATGCTGAACGCGGCCATCATCGGCGCGGAGCCCGGCAAGGTCCTGCTTAAAACCGGCCAGGTCGTTGAAACCGAAACGTTTATCTGGACCTGTGGTGTCAAAGGCTCGAGCTTCGCCGGCCAGCTTGGGCTGCCTGCGGGCAAGCGCAACCGGCTCGACTGCGACATGGAACTCAAGTCTGTCAAATATCCCTTTGTCTACGTAGTGGGCGATATTTCCGGACTCATATACAACGAAAAACCCCTCGCGCAGATTGTCGAGACCGCTCACTTTACGGCTGAGGCTGCCGCCAAAAACATCATCGCTGATATCGACGGCGGCGAGCGGCACCAGTTCAAGCCGAACTACCATGGCTTCATGATCTCGCTCGGCAGCCATTACGGCGTATCCAACGCAGGCGGCATGAAGACCAGCGGCTGGGTCGCGCTCGCCATCAAGCACCTTATCAACGTCTGGTACCTGCTGAACATCGCCGGCATCAATCAGGTATGGGAATACCTCAAGCACGAATTCCTGGACCAGAAGGATCGCCGTTCCTTTATCGGCAACTTCGCTTCGTACAAGATTCGACCGTACTGGCCGCTCCTATTGCGCATGTGGCTAGGGCTTATGTGGCTGTTCGAAGGAATCAACAAGATCGGCGAAGGCTGGCTGGCGTTCTCCGCGGGTTCTAAATCGGGATGGATGTTCTCGCCTGGTGTCGTTCAGGCAGGCGTGAAGGCGGTCGAAGCGACGAGCGCCGCCAGCGCGTGGGAAGGTGCCGCCGAGGCGACTACCGCCGCGAGCGCCGCCGCTGCGGCCCCAGAGGCGACCAGCGCGGCGTCGGCCGCCGTTTCCGGTGCCGCCGAAGCGACTCAGAAGGCATTCAAGGTCGTATGGGACCTCACCAAACCCATATTCGATCCGAATGCCGGTATCGTCACCTGGTTCCGCCATACCTTCATGGATGGCATCTTCGCCCATGTGCCCTATACTCTGTTCCAGATCATGATTGTATTCATGGAAATCGGCATCGGTCTGGCTCTGTTCGGTGGCTGCTTCACCTGGCTCGCCGCGGCCGCGAGCATCGCGATGTGTGTCATCTTCACCATGTCCGGCATGTTCGCATGGAACCAGTTGTGGTTTGTATTTGCGGCGATCGTGATGCTAGGAGGGGCAGGAAGGTCGTTCGGTATCGACTACTGGCTCATTCCAGCCATCAAGCGGTGGTGGAACGGCACTCGGTTTGCCCGCAAGTGGCATTTCTATGCCGATGATCCAGCCAAATAAGCCGGCATCCTGAAGCAGATTCTAGTGCATTGCATGATGGCGGCGGATAACGTGCGAGGAGCACGCCGCCGCCCTCTTTTTTCGGGAGCATTATGACTCATTATTGGAAAGACTTGCCCGATATCGAACGGTTTCTCGATCATGTCGAAGCGCTGATTCTCTCGACGTTCGACCGGAATTCCTTTCCGTTAGCCGACGATATGCGCGCCATGGTCGAATCGGGAGGGAAAATGCTCAGACCGGCCCTGGTCTATATAGGAGGAAAATTCGGGCTCGCAAACAAGAAGCGCCAACGCGCGAAGGATGAGGACCGCCTGATTCATATCGCGGCAGCTATCGAAATGCTCCATACCGCAACCCTCATCCACGACGATATCATTGACCGGGCAAGTCATCGGAGAGGCATCCCCTCTATTCACCAAAAGGCAGGCACCACCAGCGCCATTCTGGCGGGTGACTGGCTCTTCTCCCAATGTTACCGAATCATAGCCACATACCTAAAACCGGATCGGGCGGTGCTCCTCGCCGAGTTTGTCAGCGCCATTTGCAAGGCGGAAATCCAGCAGGACCTGGATAAGTACCGCTTCAATCCCTCGCGCCGCCGATATTTGCAGACCATCGCGGGGAAAACCGCCGCCCTGTTCTCGCTGGCTCTCCACATCGGCGCGTCCGAAACAGGCTGCAATTCCGCAGTTACCCAGCGCCTCAGGCGGACAGGCTACAATCTCGGCATGGCCTTCCAGATCATCGACGACATCCTCGACTATGAATCGAGCCTGGAAACCCTCAAGAAACCGGTGGGGAACGACATTAGGGAAGGGCTCTGCACACTGCCTCTCATCTTCGCGCTGGAGGAAAAGCCCGAGGAACTTCGTCCGCTGCTCGCGAAGGTTCATAATAAAAACGCGCCGGTGAGCCATATCGTGGAAATCGTCAGATCGACAGCCGCCCTTCCGAAGGCTCGTGAAGAAGCGGGCCGCTACACGCGTCTTGCCAGAAAAGAAATCGCGGGACTGCCGGAAGGTGAGGCTCGGGAGATTATCGCGAAACTCGTCGAAAGTCTGTTGATAAGAGATTTCTGAAACCCCGCGGTATCATTGCGGCGAGCAGCGCGCCATCGCGACCGCATCCGGCTGCCCGGCGTCTTCGTCAGGGTTGCCGCTTTATGATACTACAACGAGCAGCTTGCCATAGTGCGCGCCGCTCTCCAGAAGCCGATGCGCCTCGCCCGCCGATTCAAGTGAAAATATCCGCGGATAGATAATCGCCCGTACCCTCGCTGTGTCGACCATCTCTGCAATCCTGACAAGGTCCTCTCCAATAATTTCCCGACCTTCTCCCCGCAGAATCGGAAGCAACACAAACACCACATGCAGATCGAGGCCTTTGGCGTGCATGAGACTGATGTCGACCGTAGCCCGGGCAGCGATGGTGACGACGGCCCCGCCTGGTTTTGCAGCCACAAACGAGCGAGGCAGGTTCTGCCCTCCCGCGGTATCGAAAACGGCATCAAAACCG
Source organism: Spirochaetota bacterium (assembly GCA_029265255.1). The sequence continues at coordinate 50,391 of JAJUJQ010000010.1, read as the reverse complement.
CGCCCCCCTGTCAGACGAAGGACATAGTCTTCTGTCTGTTCTAAATCGTAGCGTATAATCTGATCGGCACCCGCACGCAGCGCCACCGCGGCCTTTTCCTCGCTCGATACGGTCGCGGCTACCTGCGCGCCAAGTGCCTTGCCGATCTGCACACCAAAGTGTCCCACGCCACCTGCGCCTCCCACGACCAGCAGGCTCATTCCCTTGCGGATCACGATCTTTCGAGCAAGCGCCTGCCATGCGGCCAGCGCAGCAACCGGAAGCGCCGCAGCCTCCACAAGCGGAATCGAGCGCGGCGCGAGAGCCAAGAGCCGCTCATCGCAGCGCGCGAATTCCGCGAGCGCTCCGCCTTCCCCACCGGTCCAGCCGACCATGCCGAACACCTGATCTCCTTCCCTGAACCGCCTGATTCCAGGACCACACGCGACGATGGTGCCGGAGATATCCCCATGGAGTACGGCAGGAAAAGGAGGGAGCATGCCGACCGCTCCGGATCGTACCTTGCAATCGATTGGATTGACCGAGGTGGCAGCCACTTTGACCAGCACTTGCCCTGGACCAGGTTCCGGAATGGGCAGTTCCTCCTGTTCGAATACATCGGGACCACCGGTACGGCGAATAACCATTGCGTGCATAGTGTGCGCCATGATATGCCTCCCCTTGCGCCATTTTCGCGACACAGCTGGTCAGAACGTTACGGAAAAGCGGCGATAAACTCCGCGCGGCGTCTCATCGGTCTTGATGACTTGATCGACCCGGGCGGCCGAAGGACCGTAATGCAGCCACGCGAAAAACCGATCCAGCGGCTCCGCATCTCCTTCGGCCCACACTTCTACGGCCCCATCTTCTGTATTTCGTACCCATCCTGTCAGGCCTAGCTGCTCGGCTTTGAGAATTGCCGACATCCGAAAGCCAACACCCTGAACTTCCCCTTTGATCACCGCATGGAATGCCTTCATCTTCATTCTCCCCATCTACGCGACTCCCTGCCCACGGAGAGGCATGTAAAGCGGCGGCCATCGCGATTGGAGGTGCCGCGACTCCCTGCCCGCGTGCAGGCAGGACTTCTTAGAGCCCCCGTTTTTATTGTCGTCCTTTATGTCGCCTGCTGCAATATTCCTCATTATGTCCGCAATCGCCATTCTTATTGCCGGCCATCATTATCCTCTCCCGCACTAGGAATTCTATAGAAAAATCTATATATTTGATAGGGAGTTATCGATGGAAACACGTACTACCTTTGCATTGAAAGGCATGACCTGCGCCGCGTGCGCTGTCGCGAACGAACGAGCTGTCGGCAGGCTGAAAGGTGTCAAAACGGTATCCGTCAATTTTGCCACAGAACGCATGGAGGTTTCCTTCGATACCAAAGAAGTCGATATTGCCCAGATCGAAGCCGCGGTCAAAAAAGCCGGCTACGAAGCGGTACTCATCGACCGCGCCAATCCTGCCGCGGCACCGGCTCCCCTCGAGGCATATGGATGGCTTCGCTTCATCATCGCTGCCGTTTTTTCCACACTCTTGCTCTATCTCGCCATGGGTACAATGATCGGACTCCCCGTACCGCGCATTTTGAATCATCACGAACATCCCATTGCCTTTGCCCTTGCCCAGCTTCTGCTGCTCCTGCCGGTTCTGGTTGCCGGTAAAGCGTTCTATATTCATGGATTCAAGTCGCTTTTCCACCTCTCTCCGAACATGGACAGCCTGATCGCGATCGGCACCAGTTCGGCAACCCTCTACAGTCTCATTTCTGTCTGGAGAATCCTTGCCGGAGACCATGAAGCAGCCATGCACCTCTATTTCGAAACCGCGGCGATCATCATCACGCTGATCATGCTCGGAAAGAATCTCGAAGCCCGCTCCAAGCGTCGAACCTCGGAGGCTGTCCGCAAGCTCATGCGCCTGCGTCCCGCTACTGCCATAGTGCTGCGCAATCCCGATGATCAAGAAGGAAGCTCTGTCCCCGTCGATGCGGTCCAGGTGGGCGATTTCATCCTCGTGAAAGCTGGCGAGCGCATCCCAGTCGATGGGACTGTCGTGCGCGGGATTTCCACAGTCGACGAATCGATGCTGACAGGCGAGAGCATGCCGCGCGACAAGGAATCCGGAAGCTCGCTATTCTGCGGCACGATGAACCTGAACGGCACGATTGTCATGCAGGCGGACAAGGTAGGCCAGGATACGACCCTTGCAAGGATTATCCGGCTCGTAGAAGATGCCCAGGGGTCAAAGGCTCCTATCGCCCGGATCGCGGATCGGGTGTCGGGTATTTTTGTGCCGACGGTGATAGCCATCGCGCTGGTCGCTGCAGTCGCCTGGCTTTTGAGTGGCGCATCTTTCAGTTTCGCGCTGATGATATTTGTCTCGGTGCTCACTATCGCCTGTCCCTGCGCGCTCGGTCTTGCGACACCGACGGCGGTCATGGTCGGAACAGGGAAAGCGGCCGAACTCGGCATTCTAGTCAAATCAGGAGAGGCACTGGAAACCCTGCATAAGGTCGATGTGGTGCTGTTCGACAAGACAGGCACCATCACCACTGGCAAGCCAGAGCTTACTGATGTCATCGCCGCGACAGGCTACGACCAGAACACCGTACTCAGCCTCGCAGCCTCACTCGAACTGGCCTCAGGACACCCGCTTGCGGAGGCCATTGTCGAGGCTGCCCGCAAGCGCGGGCTCGAAATCGCCCGACTGGAGCACGTACAGACAATACCCGGCAAAGGGATTGTCGGCATGCTGGATGACACACAGGAACACAGCATCGCGGTTGGCAATGCCGCATTGGCTGAAACCCTGGGGGTTCGGCTTGATTCCTGTGATCCGACGTTTCTTGCTCTGTCCGCGCAGCTTGCCGACCAGGGAAAGACGCCGATGCTGGTGTTGCATGGAAGTCAGTTGGCGGGAATCATCGCAGTAACCGACCGTATCCGGGATGACTCGTACAAAGCGATCGCTTCATTGCGAACGCTGGGTATTGATGTCGCGATGGTAACAGGAGACAGCCGCCGCACCGCCGATGCGATTGCTCATCAAGCTGGTATCATGGATGTCTACGCCGAAGTGCTGCCCTCCGAAAAATCATCCATCGTCAAACGCATCCAGGCTTCAGGGCGAACAATCGCTATGGTCGGTGATGGCATCAACGACGCGCCAGCCCTGGCGCAGGCCGATGTTGGAATTGCCGTGGCTGCCGGTACCGATATCGCCATGGAGAGCGCCGATGTTGTTCTCATGCACGACAGCCTGTCGGACGTGGTCACCGCGATTGAGCTTTCGCGGCGCATCATCCGGACAATTCATCAAAATCTATTCTGGGCCTTCGGCTACAATGTGCTTGGCATCCCGGTGGCCGCGGGCCTTCTGCATCTATTCGGCGGGCCGCTGCTCTCGCCGGTGTTTGCCGCGGCAGCCATGTCACTCAGTTCTGTTTCGGTTGTCAGCAACGCGCTGCGCCTCAGAGCATACCGCTGAGTTTCACTTTCCTGGAAAGATATCTTATATTTATTGATAGAAATGGGCATGCGAAGCCCGCAGCATCTGCCTCCAGCGGTTCAGCCGCAGCGCGCGCCGCATGCCACACACAGAAAACAGAGGAGACGGATGTATGAAAAAGCTGCTCAAGATTGAGGGCATGAGCTGCGGCCACTGCGTCATGCATGTGCAATCCGCGCTCGAAGATGTGCCCGGCGTTAAGTCGGCCAAGGTCGATCTGCTTGAGCGCCAGGCGATCGTGGAAGGCGACACTTTGGACGACCAGGCTCTCAGGGCGGCTGTCGCTGATGCGGGATATCGGGTAACCGCCATTATCCCTTGATCTGCGCTCCCGTTGCGGCATGCCCCGACAAAAAAAGCCGCGCGACAGGCGCGGCCTTTCTTTTTAATGTGGCACATCCTTGAGCTTCATTAGCTCAGGCTCCAGATTCTCACCTTCAGATTTCTTGAATTCTTCCAGCAACTCCCGACCGCGTCGTGATATCCGCGCGGGAACCTTGACAAACACCTTGATATATAGATCCCCGCGCCGCCCGCCAGACACTGGAACCCCTTCCTCGCGAATCCGAAGGAGCTTGCCGCTCTGTGTTCCGGGGGGAATCTGAACTGAAATCTTGCGCTCATCAAGCGTCGGTATGATGACCTCTCCACCAAGGGCAGCGGTAACGAAATCGATGAACACCGCGCAGTACAAATCATTTTCCTGACGCTCGAAGACTTCATGGGGTCTGATATGTATGAATACATGCAGGTCTCCGGGCGGGCCGCCATTGGGACCGGCATTCCCCTGTCCAGGCACTGTGACACGCCTTCCGTCCTCGATTCCTGGAGGGATGGTGACCCTGATCTTCTGCTTTTTCCTGACCGTTCCAGTGCCGCTGCAGTCATAGCAGGGATTCTCGATGACAGAACCTTCGCCATGGCATGCCGGACACGGCTGCGAAATCGCAAAGAAACCGGAACTGCGCCGAATCTGGCCGGTACCGTGGCACATCGAGCACATCTTGCGCCCTTTGCCATCACGGGAGCCCGTTCCTCCGCAGGTCTTGCAGGTGTCTTCCTTGGTATAAGCGATCTCGACCGTTGTTCCGAATATGGCTTTTTCAAAAGGTAATTCTATATCATACCGAAGGTTGGCACCTCGGTTTGATGTTCGCCCGCCGCCGCGCCCCTGCGCTGCTTCGCCGAAAATAGAGCCAAAAATCGAGGAAAAATCACCGAAGCCGCCAAAAAGATCCTCAAAATCGCGGAAAATATTGGTATAGTCCTGCTGGCTCGCCCCGCCCATTCCCTCGACACCGGCAAATCCGAACTGGTCATAGGCCTGGCGCTTCTGTTCGTCGCTCAGGACTTCGTATGCTTCGGTTGCTTCCTTGAACTTCTCTTCTGCGGCTTTATCACCTGGATTCTTGTCAGGATGATACTGAATGGCAAGCCGGCGGTATGCTTTCTTTATATCGTCCTTGGTCGCGGTTTTCGGCACTCCCAGCACTTCGTAGTAATCACGTTTGGCCACTTCCGACCACCCTCTCGATGAGCAATAAGGCGGCAGCTCATGGGAACCGCCGCCTTTTTCTCAGCATTCGTTATTTTTCGTCGTCGACTACCTTGTAGTCGACATCGTCTGCGTTCTTGGTTTCACTGCCAGCGTCTCCGGAAGCCGCGCCGCCGGCCTGGCTGCCCGCCGCTCCGGCACCCTGCGAGGATGCATGTCGGTACAGCTCTTCCGAGAGCTTGTACGAAGCCTGCTTGAGGGCTTCGGTTTTCTGGCGAATCGCTTCAACATCCTTGCCATCCATGACCGACTTGAGATCTTTGATGGCCTTTTCGACTGCTGCCTTTTCTGACGAACCAATTTTGTCGCCGACTTCCTTAAGTGCTTTCTCGGTCGTATAGATGAGGGAATCGGCTTCATTTCGCGCATCGATGCGCTCGCGTTCCTTGCGGTCTTCCTCTGCGTGCGCCTCGGCTTCCTTCACCATGCGTTCGATCTCAGCATCGTTGAGGCCGCTGGAAGCCTCGATACGGATTTTCTGTTCCTTGCCAGTGCCGAGGTCTTTTGCGGATACATGCACGATGCCGTTGGCGTCGATATCGAAGGTGACCTCGATCTGCGGTATGCCTCGCGGTGCGGGCGGAATACCGACCAGGTCGAATCGTCCTAGTGTGCGGTTCTGGCTCGCCATCTCACGCTCGCCCTGCAGCACATGGATTGACACCGCGGTTTGGCCGTCTGCAGCGGTGGAGAAGATCTGGCTCTTGCGGCAGGGGATGGTCGTGTTGCGTGGAATAAGCCGCGTAAAGACACCACCAAGTGTTTCGATGCCCAGCGAGAGCGGCGTTACGTCGAGCAGGAGCACGTCCTTCACTTCGCCACCAAGGATGCCACCCTGGATGGCTGCCCCGATGGCAACGGCTTCGTCGGGATTAACACCCTTGGAGGGCTCCTTGCCAAAGATTTCGCGTACGATCTGCTGCACGCGCGGGATTCGTGTTGAACCGCCGACGAGAATGACTTCATCAATCTGCGCGGCGGTGAGGCCCGCGTCCGCCAGCGCCTTCATGCAAGGCTCGCGTGTGCGTTCAATCAGGTCCATGCACATTTGCTCGAAACGAGCCCTGGTGAGCGTTTTCTGCAGGTGTTTGGGGCCGCTGGCATCCGCCGTAATAAAGGGAAGATTGATTTCTGTCTGCTGCATGTTGGAGAGCTCGATCTTCGCCTTTTCGGACGCTTCGCGGAGACGCTGGAGCGCCATGCGGTCCTGCGAGAGGTCAATACCAGTATCGTTCTTGAACTCGTCGATAAGCCACTGCATGATGCGGCGATCGAAATCGTCACCGCCAAGGTGGGTATCACCGTTGGTGGACTTTACTTCGAACACGCCTTCGCCCAGTTCCAGAATGGAAATATCGAAGGTACCGCCACCGAGGTCGTACACCGCGATGGTCTTCTCTTTCTTCTGATCCTTGTTGAAGCCATAGGCAAGGCTCGCGGCGGTCGGCTCGTTGATGATGCGCTTGACCTCCAGACCAGCGATACGTCCGGCATCCTTGGTCGCCTGACGCTGCGAGTCGTTGAAATACGCTGGAACGGTGATGACCGCCTCAGTTACCGGCTCGCCGAGATAGTCTTCGGCTGTTTTCTTCATTTTTTGAAGGATAAACGCGCTTATCTCCTGAGGGCTGTACAGCTTGCCGCCAGCTTCGACCCGCACGTCATTGCCGTTGTCAATAACCTTGTACGGCACCATCTTGATCTCCTGCTGGACCTCTCCATAGCGGCGGCCCATGAAGCGCTTGATCGAATAGATGGTGTTCTCAGCGTTGGTGATCATCTGATTCTTTGCGGGCTGTCCGACGACGCGTTCACCCTTGGCCGTAAACCCTACGATGGAGGGAGTCGTTCGCTGTCCCTCAGAATTGGCGATAACAACAGGCTCTCCGCCTTCCATGACTGCGACACAGGAATTCGTGGTTCCCAGATCGATGCCAATAATTCTTCCCATATTCTGTTCTCCTTGAAACTCGCTTCTAAATTACTGAAAAACACGCTCAATCAGCAAATCGTATCCCTTTCTCTCACGAGTGCGCTTCTTGAGGCTCTTCCGACCCGGCTCCCGCCGCTTCGGATTGGTCACGCCTCTGCTCCGAACCCGCAGGTTCCGCTGCCGGTGATGATTGCTCTGGTTGGGGTGCCGGTTTTGCGGGCATCGTCACCTTGACTTTCGCCGATCTGATTACCCTGTCGTGCAGCATATAACCTGGCATGAATTCCTGGGTAACCGTCGGTTCGGCAACCTCACCTGTATCCGAGAATATCGCCTCGTGCAGATGTGGATCGAAAACCGCTCCCTGGGCGCTGAAACGTCTGAGACCATACTTGGTCTCCAGCATATCCATGAAGTGCTTCCGAATAAGACGCACACCCTCAAGCACTTTCGAGCCATCCTCCGGAGACTGGAGCGCCGCATCTATTGACCGATCGAAATCGTCCAGGACAGGGATGAGATCAACCAGCAATGTCTGGATCGCATACTTCTGCGCGTCCTCCTTGTCCTTTACCATGCGCTTTCTGAAATTCACCTGCTCCGCCAGCGCGCGAAGGTACTTATCGTTCAGCTCGGCAAGCTGAATCTTGAGCAATTCAATTTCTGCCCGTGCTTCCGCAAGCTGCGTTTCAAGGCTCGGCGCTGTCTGATTGGCCGTATATTCTGCAGCCTGAGCTTCTGCCTGTGTGCCTGATACCGATTGCGCTTCGGAAGGCTGTGCGTGCGCGCTCGTACCCTGCTCCGGGCTCTTTTCCCCGTGCTTCTTTCCATGATCGTGAGTATGTATGGACATTCTTCACCTTGCTTAGAAATGTTGTGACATGAACTGATAAGAAAATACTAACGAATGCACGGAATCGTCAACACAAAGCGCTGAAAGGACCCAGCGGGGGCCAGCTAGAAAATGAAACCCCGCGCGAAAGCGGACAGCCTTGCTCTCGGAGCGCCGATACCGACCTGGCGGGCGCTAGCTTATAAATGAAACCCTGTACTCCTTGACTTTCGAAGATTCTGATTTACATTTATGGTATAGGAGGATGAGCTTTGCAGCTACAACGTCCAGTTTTGGTACAGGAACAACAGCTCAGACTCAGCCCGCGGATGCTGCAGGCCTTGCGTCTGCTCGCGCTGCCATCCCAGGAACTCGCAGAGCAGATCCGACAGGAACTGGAAGAAAATCCCGCTCTTGAAATCGTCAAGGATGCCTCGGAAGTTTCCCTGGATCTGATCAACGACAGAATCGATGAATCGAGCCGCAGCAACGAAAGCCTATATGAAGCCGAATACTCGGACGAAGCCTTCGGTTTCAACAATGAGCACAATGACCCTACGAGCGTGATGGAGCAGACGATCGCCTCTGGCGAATCGCTCCAGGAGCATCTTATTTCCCAGCTCGGTTTGCTCCCCCTCTCGGACGAAGAACGTCGCCTGGCCGAGCGCCTCATCCAAAATACCGACGAGAACGGCTTTCACATCCTGCCGCCACCGGAAATCTGTCCCGACTGCGACGAGGAAACCTTGCAGCGCTTGCTCTCGCTGCTCCAGCGGCTTGATCCGCCCGGCACCTGTACGTCCGATTATCGCGAAAGCCTTCTGGTACAGGCAAGAATCAACCAGAACGTCCCGCCCGGCGTTATCGAAATCCTTCTACATCACTTCAGGGACCTCCAGACGCGCAATCATGCGGCTATCCGTAAGGCTCTCGGCCTGGACGAGCGCTCTCTTGTGCGAGCCATCGAATTCATCCGCACATTGGACCCCTTTCCTGGCCGGCAGTTCTCCAGAGAACGGCCACGTTACATTGTGCCTGACCTCGCGATGTGGCTCGAAGATGGCGAAATCAGAATCCAGCTCAACGAGGGTACCCTTCCCCGCCTGGGTATCAACCGTCTCTACGAAGAACTTGCGAACAAGAGCCCGAAAGGCGCCCGCTCCGGGCTTGGGGAAGCAGAAAAATTTGCCCGCGAGAACGTCGAGCGAGCCCGTTTCTTCATCGACACCATTCGCAGGCGCAACGAAACGCTGCTCAAGACCGCGCGCGCAATCGCGGACGCTCAGCAGGCCTTCTTCATCGAAGGCCCAAGAGGCCTGAAACCTCTTACGCTTAAAGAAATCGCTGATAAAACCGGCGTACACGAAGCAACCGTTTCTCGCGTGGTGAATGGGAAATATGTGCAGACCGATTGGGGTACGTTCGAGCTTCGCCGCTTTTTTACCAACGCGGTGAACCACGATAATGGCGACACTATCTCAAAGGAGGCGGCAAAAGCGCAAATCAGCCAGATTATCAAGGATTTGCAGTCAAGAGGAGAAAAGATCTCAGACCGCATTATCATGGAAATCCTCGCCCGACAGGGTATTAGCATTGCCCGCCGGACGGTGGCCAAATATCGCAGCGAACTCGGATTCTGAGCCGCTGCCAACGCAGGGCCTGGTCCATGCGTCAGTATTTTTCCAGGAGGTCACTATGAAAGTCGACGTTCGTTCCGTGCACTTCGATCTGAGCACTCAAAGCAGGCAGTATCTGGACAGCAAACTTGCCCGGATCGACTACGCGAAGGACATGATCGTCGATCTTCTTTTCGTGTTCACCAAGGACGCAGGGCAGTTCCGTCTCGAGGTGACGGTGAACTTCAGATGGGGGAAACAGGCTCATCTTGTCGAATCTTCTCAGGAGCTCAATCCCGGCATTGACGTTCTGATCGACAAGCTCGACCAGAAAATCGTAAAGGAGAAGAACAAAATCCAGGAAAAGAAATAGGTCTGAAGGCCAAACGAGAGCCCGCCATGGCGCGGGCTCTTTTTTTGTGTGTGGGGGACATTATGAATGACGCTGTAGCGCTCGAAACCACTCAAGGTTTCTTCTCGATTCGTTTACCTTGTGGCGCGAACGGTGTACAATAGCGTTGTGATCGAACAGGAACCTGTCAATTTTACGGTACTGGACCTGCTGAGTCTCGAGCTCAAGGAACAAAACGACCTCTGCCTGCGCTGCGTAGCGGGTAGAGCCGGGCTGACTCGGGAAATCACGGTGCCGGACCTGAACCGGCCAGGCCTTGCCCTCGCGGGATTCTACGAGTCCTTTGCCGCCGAACGGCTTCAGCTCTTCGGCCGTGGCGAAATCGCCTACATCAATAAAATTGAAGCGGATGGAACCGCGATCCCAATCTACCAAAAAATGTTCACCTATCAGATTCCGGCCTACATCTTCACGAACAATATCGAACCGACGCCGCAATTTGCCAGCGCTGCGAACGCGGCGGGATGCCCCGTGCTCGTCACCGGCCTGAACTCAAGCGAATTCTCAATCCGGGTTATCCGCGTGCTCCATGATATTTTCGCGCCCAAAATCATCATGCATGGAGTGCTGGTCGAAGTGTTCGGCATCGGGATTCTGCTGCTTGGTGACTCCGGTGTCGGCAAAAGCGAAACCGCGCTCGAACTCATCGAGCGCGGGCACCGGCTTGTCGCCGACGACGTAGTGGAGATCCGCTGTCTCAACGGAACTGTCTTGATGGGTCAGGGGACCAATAAAATGATCGGCCACCATATGGAAATCCGCGGCCTCGGCATCATCAATGTCACCCATCTGTTCGGCGTGGGCGCCATCAGAGATAAAAAGCAGATTCAGCTGGTCTGCAATCTGGAAGACTGGGACCCGAATAAGGTATACGACCGGATCGGCATGGACGAGCTTACCATGGAGATACTCGGGGTCAAGGTGCCGAAGCTTGAAATTCCCGTCAAACCAGGGCGAAACATTCCCATCATCATCGAAACCGCAGCCATGAACGAGCGGCTCAAGAAAATGGGGTACCATAGCGCTCGTGAATTCAACCAGAACATCCTGCGCTGGCTCGAAAGCGAGAGTGCCCGCGCCATGTATTTCTCGCACGACGAATACTGAATCCGATTCAAGGCATAGCAGCGACCTCGAATAACCGTGTCGGCCATCTACCTAGTTCAGCCGACAATCCGCCTCATTGCAACGATTCGAGCAGATGAGTTATTATCTGAGCATCATCTGCATACTCAAAGCGTAACGGGAGAATCTATGGTCGAGCTTGAAACTACGATAAAAAACCGAGCGGGTATCCATGCCCGGCCATCCGCACTTATCGCGCAGACCGCTATCAAGTTCGCCTCCCGTATTTATCTTGAAAAAGCCAGCAATCGCATCAATGCGAAATCTATTATGGGTATCATCACGCTCGCGGCGTCCTTCGGTACCAAAATAAAAATTATCGCCGACGGCCCGGATGAAAACGAGGCTGCAGAGGCCATCAAAAAACTTTTCGAGTCGGGCTTCAACGAGGAGCTCGGCTGACCCGCGGCCGCCACGTCTCTTTCTGCCCCCCTTGCCTGTGCCACTTGTGCATTCCCCTAGGATATGCTGTATACTATACAAAGAGCACGAGAACATCGATGAAAGAGCTTACGCCACGACAGAAAGAAATTCTCATCTTCATCGAAGAGTACATCCGCGATAATAACTATCCTCCTACCGTAAGGGAAACCGCTAAAGCGTTTTCCATATCGGTAAAGGGTGCCTATGACCATCTCAAGGCGCTGGAGAAAAAAGGGCATATAAAAACCAGCGAAAAGCGCTCCCGCTCGATCGAGTTGATCGTACCACCCCGTGGCGATACGCCGGTTGTGCAGATTCCGCTCCTGGGCGAAATAGCGGCCGGAAAGCCCATCTTCGCAGACGAAAACTTCGAACGGACTATTTTGGTGCCCAGCGAGCTCATTACCAACCATCAACCGCATTTTGCCCTGCGCGTCAAAGGCGACAGCATGATTGGCGCAGGTATTCTTTCCGGCGACATCGCGATCATCGAGCAATGCGAAACAGCTCGCAACGGCGAAATCGTCGTCGCCCTGCTGGAAGAAAATGTGACGCTGAAACGCCTTTTCATCGAGCAGAATCGCTTTCGGCTGCAGGCCGAGAACCCCCGCTATGCCCCCATTTATACGCAGGACATGAGAATCCTCGGCAGACTTCGCGGTATCTACAGGAGCTACTGACATCATGGCAGATTCCTCGATTGCGCCTGTATGGATACTGACAGGCCCGGAAGTCGGGCTCAAGGAAGCCTTTGTCGCCGACCAGATCGCCAAAGTGCGCGCTTCAGGTGAGGGCGAGCCAGAAATCCACCGTTTCTATGCTGGCGATTGCGCCATTTCAGACGCGCTCATGCTCCTCAGAAACAGCTCGCTCTTTTCCCCCTGGACCATCGTTGAGCTGCGAAACATCGACCAGCTCGGTCAGAAAACTGATATCGAGACGCTGGCAGCCTACTGCAAGACCCCTGCTGAAAATGCCCTGCTCTTCCTCGAGACCGAGACATACAGCGTCCCGAGCGTTTTGGAAAAAACCGTCCCGCCATCCTGCCGCAAAACGTTTTTTGAGCTGTTCGAAAGCGAACTAATGGGGTGGGTTCGCCGCGAGCTTTCTGCGTCCGGGCTTTCCATCGACGACAATGCCATCGAATCGCTGCTCGAGCTGGTGCCGCATGATACTCCCTCGCTCAAAGCTGCCTGCCTCATCCTGACCTCGAGCTTTCCGGACGGTACAAGGCTCCAGTCGGAAGACGTTGAAGCGGCCATTCTGCGCTCGCGTCCCGAGGACGCGTTTAGCCTTTTCGACCGCATCGCGCAGGGCGATCTCGAAACCGCCCTCGAAGTACTCGATGTTGTACTGGACAGCCGCAGAGGCGACGCGAACCAGATCATAGCTGCGCTGGTGTGGAGTTTCCGTCGACTGCAGCGCCTTGGCGAAGCTATTGCCAAGGGCGAACGGTTCGAAGACGCGTGCCTTCGCGAACAGGCGCGTTCAAAAACCGTGCAGCGTCAGCTGCGCGCCGCGCTTGGTCGCTATAGTGTAAAAGACTGTCGGCGCATCATCGTTGCCCTCTCCGAAACCGAAGCTGCGCTCAGAAGTCCGCTGGGCAACAATTTTTCGCGACAGTTGCTGCATTTACTCATCACTTCTATAATCACCGAAAAAGGGCGCGGAATTGCTTCCGCCGGATGGAGCGCCCAGAGCCACTATCCGAATCTCATGCTGTAGGACAGACCATGCCGCAAACCATACGAACCATAACGCTCGGTACCAGAACCATCATCCTGGTAGGAACCGCGCACATATCCCGGGAAAGCATCGAAGAAGCGACGGAGACCATCAGAAAGGAACAACCTGGAAGGGTCTGTGTCGAGATCGACATGGGGCGCTATCAATCCATCACACAGGGAAGCCGCTGGGAGGACCTCGACATCATCAAGGTGCTCAAGGAAGGCAAAGGCTTCCTGCTCCTGGCAAACCTGGCCCTCGCTGGCTTCCAGAAGCGGCTCGGTGCTGACCTTGGCACAAAACCAGGCGAGGAAATGCTGGCCGCTATCCGCGTGGCGGAGGAGATGGGCATTCCATGGAGCCCCATTGACCGCGAGGTCCAACTCACCCTCAAGCGCGCATGGGCTCGTTCCAATCTGTGGAATAAGTCGAAGCTGCTGGCAAGCCTGATCGAATCAGCATTTTCCCGCGAAACCGTCAGCGAAGAAGACCTCAACACACTTAAGGAACAGAACGAACTCGAACAGATGATGAACGAGCTTGCGGAATTCCTGCCTTCGGTCAAGGAAGTGCTGATCGACGAGCGCGACCGTTATCTGGCCACTAAGATTTTTCAGACAACCGAAGAGAAGATCGTAGCTGTCGTCGGCGCAGGGCACATGCAGGGCATCGAAGCATGGCTCGAAAAGCTCAGCCGCGCAGAAATTGCGGCCGATGTAACCGATATCGAACAGATGCCGGCGCCCGGGTGGTTTGTGCGCTCAGCGGGATGGCTCATACCGCTCCTCATCGTGGCTCTCATCGCGATTGGATTTTTTCGTTCGGGGAGCCAGACCAGCCTGGCCATGATCGCGCGCTGGGTCCTCCTGAACGGCTCGCTGGCAGCCCTAGGCTCACTGGCGTGCATGGCACATCCGCTCACTATTTTAGGGTCGTTTGTGCTTGCACCGGTCGCGACGCTCAACCCCCTCTTGGGCGTCGGCCTTTTCGCGGCCGCTATCGAAGCTCATTTTCGCAAGCCTATGGTTCGCGACGCCGAAACGCTCGCCGAGGATGTGACCAGCATCAAGGGCTTCTACCGCAACCGGATTACGCACATCCTGCTTATTTTCTTTCTTTCGAGCATAGGGGGCATGATCGGCAACTTTATCGCGCTGCCCCTCCTTGCCTCGAACGCGATACGGTAAGCGGCGCTCCTACAGAAGCGCTTTGCGCCGGTCCTTACCGCTATCAAAGCCGAGCCAACCGCATGCAGAGACAGCGGCTTTCTACTGAAGCGCTTTGCGCACCATCTCCGTCAACGCGGGCATAAGCTGTTTCTTCCGCGACAGCACATCCTTCAGTATATAGATGCCTGGCTGCTGCATCGGGTAGCCGATCGCCTGCAGCAGGTCCTTGTCGGCATCGAGGTAGAGAATGCTTTCCAGGCGCGTGATATCCGTTGCCATGAGGGCGGCCATGTACGCGCCGGTTTCCGCGCGTATGCGGGCTAGGCCTTGCAGCACCTCATCCTGGCGTGCCAGCAGCTCCTGTGAACTCGTGAGTTCGATCTGGCTTACTGTCAGCTTCTTGCCCTCTACTTCGTATTCCTTGCGATCCTGTCGCAGCAGCTGATCGATCGGCAGCTGGGCCGCCTGAGAGGCCGAAGCCATGATCTCGCTTCCCAGCGTCTCAATCGAAAGATCCGTAATGCTCGCCAGGTAGTCGGCCATTTCGCGGTCGACCTCTGTGGTGGTGGTAGAACGAAACACCAGCGTGTCCGAAAGAATGCCGCACAAGAGGATCGAGGCAATGCGCCGGTCCAGTGGCGTTTTCGTCTCGCGGTACATGGCGGTAATAATCGTGCTTGTTGAACCTACTACCCGGTTGATGAACGTAATGGGGTAAGGGGTGGAGAATGTGCCGATACGGTGATGATCGATCACTTCGAGAATGCGGTAACTCTGGACACCTTCGACCGCCTGGCTGAATTCGTGATGGTCGACGAGAATCAGCTCAATATTGGGCTCGCGGATGAGGTCTCCTTCTGTCAGAAGGCCAGCTACCCGCCCGCTGTCGTCCACGACCGGAACAGCACGGGCAGGCGATGCGGCAATAGCCCCCTTGGCGCTGCGCATGGTGTCGCGACGGGAAAGCGGCCGCACTTGGGAATCTGCCACGCTCAGCACCGGTGTCGAATACAAAGCAAGCAAGGATGTAGAGGAGGTGTCGTAGGAGGAGATGAGCACCGCGACACCCGCGGTCTCAGCTTTTTTCACGATTTCTCTCGAAGGAACATACCCATTTGTTATAATGAGTGCCTTAACGCCTGCGTCGATGGCAAGGCTCATGATCTCTTCACGGTCGCCAACCAGGACAACCTTATTGTGCGCAGGTTCCGCGCTGATGTATTCCCGGAAACGCTCCGCGGAAAGCGAGGCAACCACGATGCGGCCATTAAAGAGCTCTTCAGCACGAGGCGCAACAATCGGCTGAGCCTTGAGGGTTTCGATGAGGTGACGGATCGAAGTGGCAATCACAGCCTTTCTGCGAGGGTTGACCTTGGTAAGAATGTTTCGCGCAAAAGCGCTGTAATAGAAGAGGCCGCGATAGACACCTTCCTGATCCACAATGGGCAGCACCTGGCGTGGCGATTGCTCGATCAGGGACAAGGCTTCCCAGAGCGGCGTTGTCTCCCGCATTGTCGCAGGCGTATCGTCGATAAAGTACTCCACTTTCGGGATGAGATCGGGAACGAATTCCGGCAGGGGAACGCTAAAGCGGTGGAATATGTATTCGGTCTGGGGGTTTACCGCTCCAGCACGCGCCGCGCGCACATGGTCCATTCCTTGCGCGCGCTTGAGCGCCGCATAGGCTGCCGCAGCCACTACAGAGTCAGTATCAGGATTGCGGTGTCCGATAACATACACGATCCGGGCCATAGGTCCTCCTTGTCAATCATCAGGTGCATGGTGTGCAAGGCAGCTATACACCGAAAATCAGCATGCTGTGGGCAGGAACAGGATAGCCTCGAATAGGATAGTGAGCATCCGAGCCGGCCTCGCGCTGCCCGCTCTCGGGGAGCGGTATCGCCACCTCCCGGTCCGACAGATTGATCGCCCCGCGTACGCTTCCATCCTTTGATTGAAAATAGAACACATCCTTCAGCCGCGCGTACGCGCGTTCAATACTGAACTCGCGCGATCCAATCCTGCGATACCAGTCGACCAGCTGTGCTGTAAATTCCGCTTCACTGATACCTCCCCTGCGCGAGGTGTTGGCTGATCTTTGCGCATCCTCAGTCTGGTCCTGCCCGAACGCAGCCGGGTCGTCCGAGATCATGATTTGCGAGCCGAACATCCACGCTACCATGCCAACCAGGAATTTTTCGGTGTCCGCGAGCGAGGTCCGTGCCGTACGGCAGAATACCACATCGGGGTCGCACCACAGAAGCGTTCGGTTCAGCAAAGCGCGACCAATGCTGTCGCGCATATTCATGGCAGCGGAAGGGCGACCCTGATGTCCAATCAGCTTGAGTTGCCACCACTCCCAGTGCTCGCGGGTGTCCGCGCCCGAACGCATGAGCGGCATGAAAGGCGCGGTTATCTCGATCGGGGCACCGCAGGAGAGAAAGGCCACCGGTGTTCCATCTATTGCGCGTTCATGCTCGAGGATACGCCGCAAGGAGCGCACATAATGCTCCCACGCAGCGCCGCGGTCTCCGGCAAAGGCCCCCCGCATCATGCCCGCATACAGAAAATCGAGCTTTAGGTAGCGATACCCCCATTGATTGACGACCTGGTCAAACAGCCCATGGAGGTAGTCCCTAACCTCTGGCAGCGATAGATCCAAACACCAGACATCGCCGCCCCAGTTCGGGTTCCAGCCGGCGCGGACAGGTTCTCCTTCCGCATTGCGAAGAATCCACCCCTTATGTTCCCGTGCAGTACATGAATCGGGCATGACCAGGAAGGGCGCCAGCCAGATACCGGGCACAAGCCCTTTTGCGCGGATGCGTTCCGCCATCGCTCTCATTCCGGCTGGGAATTTTTTCGTATCGGCTTCCCAGTCTCCGACGCGCTGCTGCCACCCGTCATCTATCTGAAAGACCGCGGGCTTCTGTTGCCGCAGAAACAGCGCGTTGATCAGATTGCCATTCGAACCGATCGCCTCGAGATCGCGACCGATGATCGCTTCGTCGATCGCGGTATAATGGTTGTACCACGACGCGTAGCCGCCCACCGGAAGTCCGGAAGGCGCTAGCCAATGCATGGCCGCGAATCGCTCCGAGCCGCCCCACAAATGAGCTAGCTGTTCCTTGAGCGAAAAGTAGTCCGGCGCCACCAGCACCGCGACCCGACCCAGCATGTCGCCGCATTCAAAGGATCCGCCTTCCGCGTACGCCAGGATACGGACGCGGTTCTTTGTTACAATAAAACTCAGCGGAGGAAGCATCCGCGAAGGATCAGCGTTGTCCGAAACCAGCGCAAGCCTGAGCTGCTCATACCGCAGCACAATGAAACAATGCGAGATGACCGCTCCGCCACGCAGCAGACCAGCGCCCGCCATCGTCCGCAGCTCCTTTTCTGCCGGATGATCCACAAACAGATTGAGCGCTCGCTTGTAGCACGCGCGCCGCGGCCGCTCCCTCCCCGCAAGCTCGCCGGCAAATGACCAAGACTGCCATCCGTTCACTAACACAACACAGCGCCGGACATCCGCTAGCCTTTCCAGTGGAACACCTGCACGTTCCGCTGCCTGCGACGCCTCGCTGCCCATCGCTCGCAGGATCTCCTCGATGCTGAATTCACCAAGCTCCAATAATGGAGTTTCCACACGCATCGGATTCCGTGCGCGGAACATGATCCTGAGCACATCACCAGGTATCCGCTGGAACCGCGCCTCGATGCGGTTTGGCCGATCTGTTTCCATGATGATTCGATACTACCATATCGGGCTCCCAAAGTCGCCGCTTTCTGCTACAATGCCCTTATGGCACACTGCATTGTTCCGGAAGCAGAAGCGCTTCTCGACCGCGAATTCCCCGTGCTCGACAAAGGTTTTGTCCGTCTCGTCGATTATCTTGGAGGCGATGCGCGCATCGTCCAGGCCGCCCGCGTTTCCTACGGGGAGGGTACCCGCAGCTTCCGCGAAGACGCCGCGCTGATCGACTATCTCATGCGCCATGAACATACCAGCCCCTTCGAGCAAGTCGTACTCACCTTTCATATCAAGCTGCCGATCTTCGTCGCGCGTCAGTGGATCCGCCACCGAACCGCACGGGTCAATGAAATCTCTGGCCGCTACTCTGTCATGAAAGATGAATTCTTCCTGCCCGAGGCCGAAACCCTCGCCCCTCAGAGCGAAGACAACAAGCAGGGGCGTGCCGCCATCCCTTTCGATTCCGATACGGCAGAAACCATCCGTCATCTTTTGTCGAAAGGCTCAGCTGCCGCCTACGACACCTACCGTAGACTTCTTGACCTAGGGCTGGCGCGAGAAATCGCCCGCGTCACCCTCCCCTTGTCCCTTTACACCGAATGGTACTGGCAAATCGATCTGCACAATCTGTTCCGCTTTTTAATGCTCCGCCTAGATCCGCACGCACAGCGCGAAATCCGGGAATACGCCCGCGTCATTCTGGATATTACACGTGCGGTCGCGCCTGCCGCCACCGACAGCTTCGAGCGGCACATTCTGAACGGTGTACGTTTTTCCGGTCCTGAAATGGAAGAGTTGCGTCGGCGACTCGACAGACCAAACGACGCTCCGCAGATGAAAGGAAAAGAACTCGAGCGGTTCGAAGAAAAGTTGAAGACAGGACAGCAGCTTTAAGCAGGTGTTACTCTTTTTCTCCTCTTACTTCATCGATAATGCTAAGGAAAGCCTCTATCACGGCGGGGTCAAAATGTTCCCCCTTCTGAGCGTTGATATACTCCAGCGCTTCCTCGTGGGTGTGTGCCTCGCGGTAGGGCCGCTGGCTCGTCATGGCATCGTAGACATCGGCGATCGCGAATATTCGTGCCAGCAGGGGAATTTCCTCTCCCTTGAGCCGGCGTGGATACCCTGTTCCGTCCCAACGCTCATGATGGGCATAAGGAACCACGAGCGCGCGCTCAAGAAATTGGATCGGCATTAAAAGCTCGTAGGCAAAGGAAGCGTGCGTTTCCATGATTCGTCTTTCTTCGGGATTGAGCGGGCCGGGCTTGCGCAAAATCTGATCGGGGATGCCCAGTTTGCCGATATCATGCAGCAAAGCGCCTCGCTTCAAGTCTTCCAACTGGTCCGGCTCAAGTCTCATCGCCTTCCCTATTGCAAGCGCAATCTGAACCACCCGCGCTGAATGACCGAGCGTCTCATCATCTCGCAAGCCGATGGCGCGCGCCCATCCGCTCAGCGTCGCGTCATAGGCGTCCCGAAGCTGCTGGTTTGACTCTTGCAATTCTTTTACAAGGTTTGCGCGGCTTATGGCGATCCCCGCATAGGACCCGAACATTTCCAATAAAACAATAAATTCTTCGGAAGTGCGGAGAGGTATCTTGAATGCGAAACTGAAGACGCCGATGACATCTGCCCTATCCTTTATCGGCACAACCACGGCGCCTTGATTTTCAGGAAGATATTTTCTCGTCATCTCATACACATTAACATCGTCCTTCAAATTCGCGGAAATATAGGATTTCCCCGTATTGAACACAAGACTTGTTATGCTTGTGCTTCCATCATTCACGGAGATTGTTGATTCGGTCCCATCAAGCCACCCAATGCTGGCTCTGCGCTTGAGCCTATTTGTACCCGGTTCTCGTATGAGTATTTCCGCTGATTCAGCTCCGATGGTTTCCACCGCCTGCTTCGCGAGAAACTGGCAAAGTGTCACGGGATCCGAGTCATATTCAATTCTCTCACTGATTGCATGCAGCATTTCCAGCCATCTGACTCGTTCCTTATAAACATCGATCAGCTGAGCCGAGCGCAGTGCCATGGCGACGATTTCAGCGAGCGAGACCAGTAGCCGCAGATCGTGTTCGCTGAATTCATATGAATCGCTCTCCACACCGATCGCGCCTTGCGATTGTCCGTCAATAATAATCGGCGCATAAATACCGTAGTTCATTCCCTTGTCTGTTTCGGAATAGAATGGATCATGAGCAAGATCGCAGGAACGATACGGAAGGCCTGTTTGTATAACATGACCGGTTAATCCCTGTCCTGGTCTGCGAATCTGCTGATTCATCGCTTCCAGTTTGAGTGTTTTTTGCTCATCTGATAATTCTGAACAAGATCGATACCCGACTGTCTCAAGCTGTTCACCAAAACGCGTCTTGAATCGTATGACTGATGGAGCCCATTTGAGCTCTTCAAACAAGATATCGAGCGTTGATTGTGCTATTTCTTCTTGAGAAAACAGAGAGTTGAGCTTGAGACTTGCGCGATTGAGAATGGCCAGATGCCTGTTTTTTACCTCATTTTCATGCTTCAACAGCATTGACCTGATTGCATTGGATATTGACGCGGATAATTGTTTTCTTCGTTCCGCATCGCGCTCAATATCCTTTCGTGTGATATCAGATCCAAAACACCAGAAAAATACTCCGATAATTCTATCCTGCAGCAGCAGAGGCTCGATCGCGAGGTGCTGCAGATCTTCAAATCCGGAAGGAATTTGTATGCCAATATCGGGGAGTGCTAGCGGAGTCCCCTCAGCATGCTGACTCAGGAGCAGCCCGATGAGCCACTGTTCAAAACCCGCGGGCAATCGATCGATTGAATAGACATATGGAGATAATGGGCTGGAATTGACAATGGTATCCAATGAAAAAACACCCGGTCTCTTATAGAAGTGCACGAACCCCCCGGATCTGCAGTTCAGATACAATAATCTCGGGGTATTGATGATGTTTTTCATCGCTGAATCAAGGTCATTGAAGTCTCGAACTTCCACATTGCTTATTTCATTGATATACATAAGGGCGTTGAGAAGTCGTTCGTGCTGCTTTATTTTTGAAATATCAGTAAAAACCACATCGACAATCAGTTTGTGGTTTTCACGGGTGGCAGCGGCAGACAGCATGACATCAATCGGATAGCCATCATATCTTCGCAATATGCCTTCAATCGGATTGACCGAGAATGCTCCTTTTTTCAAATCCTCAAGCCGGTGGGCAGAAATAGGCCTGCACAAGGGATGAATAACCTGTTCCAGTACCGATTTGCCTATATAGAAATCCGCTGATGGCGCTCCAAGAATTTGCAGCGCCGTATCATTGATATCAACAATTATGCCGTCGATGTGACGAATAATCCCGACGCCTTTGGAAGCAAAAATTCTCTTCCACGAGGCGCTGTCTCGTTCCAGATTTATGCGCAATTCATCTTCCGAGACCAAAAGCAGTACGGCTGTCGAAAGAGTGTTCAGAATTTTCAGTTCCGCGTCGCTGAAAGGGTCTTTCTCTCCGGTACGTCCCAAAAAAAGAAACCCCCAGAGATGATGATCGACGATAAGCGTAGAGACTGCGAGGTGGGTAATATGACAGTCCATGAACCATTTTCGAGCTCGACCATGCACCTCATCACAATGCAATTGGATACATCGATTGCCCAATAACGAAGGCAGCCACTCATGAAAGCCGACGGCCATAAAATCCACATAGACCGGCTCAGATCCTTCCATCAGGGCTGGGACACCCTCTTTCTCCCACGCCGCGATAACATAACCATACAGCGAGCCGCCCAAGGACTCTTGATTATTGATGACAAAGCTGACATCCGCGCTAAATAGCCCAGCCAGCTCCTCCATACACCGTTTTTTTTCGCTGAAAGGGAAATGACCTCGATAGGTCATAAAACGATCTCGCCACTCGCCAGTAAGCTGCAGCGCTCGAATTGCCAATTCTTCCGAATCAACTATCATCAATTCACCAATATTGTGATGCTGAATACAAATACTATAGTAATATTATCATGATTCTGTTCTTTGCTTACAGCATCCC
Source organism: Spirochaetota bacterium (assembly GCA_029265255.1). The sequence goes on along the minus strand of JAJUJQ010000010.1, from coordinate 28,306 downwards.
TCGCGAGTATAAAAGGTACAGCGCCTGCGTCCCGAGTTCGCTCATGCCTGAATCAACCATCTTTACAAAGAGCCGTTCCGCGAGCGCGAGCATCGGAAGCTCGATACGCATGGAACGCGCGGCATCGAGCGCAATCCGAAGATCCTTTAAAAAATGCTTTACATAAAATCCTGGATCGAAATTGCCGTCCAGCATGCGCGGCACATTATTGGAAAGCTGCCAGCTCGCCGCCGCCCCTCCACCAATCGAGAGCAGAACCTGCCGGGGATCAAGCCCCGCGCGCTCCGCGTAGGTGATCGCTTCAACCGCGCCGAGCAGGTTGCCGGCTACCGCGATCTGGTTTGCCATCTTGGTATGCTGACCGGCACCCGCGCCCCCCTGGCGGATCACAGTTTTTCCCATGACCTCCAGGAGCGGTTTTACCTTTTGAAAGACATCCTCATCACCGCCGACCATGATGGTCAGCGTGGCATTCCGTGCCCCGATATCTCCTCCGGAAACCGGCGCGTCCAGCGCCGCGAGTCCACGGGCCTTTGCTGCATCATGAATACGTACCGCGAGATCTGGACGCGACGTCGTCGTGTCCACCAGTACAGCCCCGGGTTTCGCGTGCTCGATCAGCCCATCTGGGCCAAAATAGATCTCTTCCACATCGGAAGGATATCCCACCATGGTAAAGATCACATCGCATTCGCGGGCCAGGTCGCGCGGCCGATCCCGCCACTCCGCGCCAGCATCCAGCAGCAGCTGCGCCTTGCTCTTTGTGCGGGAATAGACAAGCAATCGCTTTCCCGATGCCCGAAGGTGCCCTGCCATCGCGCTCCCCATAACACCGAGGCCGATGAATCCTATGGTTTGTGACGACATGTCAATCATGCTCCTGAGGAATATAATGCAATATTATATATCCTATATCGGAATGAGAATGCAATTACACAAATGACCTTTGTGTTTCTGCACTTTATAATTTGTAATAATTATAAGATATAATTCTGATTAAATAAAGAGTGAGGTGCAATGAATACTAAAAAGATAATTAATTATCTTATCGGTTCCTATATGATTATCGCATCTATCGCGGCGCTGCTTCTGCTTTCGCAATACCGTTTTCTGCTGTTCCACACGCTCGCTGAATTCTTTAGCATAGTAGTAAGTTTTTCAATATTCATGATCGCGCTGCACGCAAAACCGTATAGCAAAAACGACTACCTGATCTTTATTGGAAACGCTATGCTTTTTGTCTCATTTCTTGATCTCCTTCATACACTGGCGTACAAAGGCATGAATGTGTTCCCCGAATTCGACGCCAATCTGCCAACGCAGCTCTGGATCAGCGCGCGATATCTCCATGCCGCGACGTATTTTTGCGCGCCGTTATTCTTGAGAAAAAAACTGAACAATTATATAGAATTCACTGCCATTGGAGGAATTACCACAATTATTTTGTTCCTGATTTTTACGCGGCGATTCCCCGATTGTTTCGTAGAAGGGAAAGGACTTACACAATTTAAAATTGTAAGTGAATACATCATCATTGTTTTATTCGGAGGAGCGATCTTTTCTCTCTATAGAAATCGGTCGAGCTTTGACCGCATGATCCTCATATGGATTGTCATTTCATTCATTGCCGCGATGGCGTCCGAATTCGCCTTTACTCTCTATAGGCATGTCTATGATATATACAATTTCTCTGGGCATATTCTCAAAATTGTTTCGTTTATCTTCCTTTATCGCGCCATTTTGGAAACTGGAATCGCGACGCCCTATCGCCTGATTTTTTACAATCTCCAGAGCAGTATAACGGAGCTTGGCTCTGCGTTGGAAATAGTCAAAAAGATGGCTATTACCGATCGGCTTACCAATGCTTATAACAGACACTATTTTTATGATTTTCTCGCCGCTTCGTTTAATGTTTCCAAGGGTTTCGCAGATGAGACATCATTCATCCTGATTGATCTAGATAACTTCAAACATATCAACGATACATTTGGACATCTGACGGGAGATGATTTCTTGAAAAAAACCGTAGAGATACTTTTGCAGGCATTACGAAATGACGATATTGTCGTGCGGTGGGGAGGAGACGAATTTTTAGTCGTCCTTCCGCACACACCGCTTAAATCCGCGATATCGGTAGCGGAACGCCTCCGCGTCAGCATCGAGAAGCTTGAAATCCCTACCGACAAAGGGATCGCTCATATCACTGCGAGTCTGGGTGTCACCTCCTGCACCAGAGAGGACAGAGATCTGGATAGAATCATCGACCGGGTTGATAAAGCCCTGTAGGAAGCCAAGAACCAGAAGGGGAACACTGCAAGCTATTATGTGACTATCGAATAGCAAGAATTCGCGCGTGCTGCACCTGCCATGTGAATATGTGCTATTCTTATCGAAGAGGTAACCTCGCGTATGAAATTGAAAACCGGCAGGAATCTTGTGGAAAATTATCAGCACTCTGATGTGCACACGCTCATCGGCATTATGTCTGGAACTTCCTTCGACGGCATCGATGCTGTGCTTGTGGAACTCCACGCACCAGACCTATCGTCTATTTCGCGCATTGACCTCAAAGGATCAGTATCAATGCCGTATTCGCATGACTTCAAGCAGCAGCTTATGGCGCTGTGCGATCCGGCAATCGCTCGGATCGACGCGCTGGTCTATGCCCACTTCGCACTCGCTGAATGGTACGCGCGGGCCGTACAGAAGCTCCTCGAACTCTGCGGCCTGCCGCCTGAAAAGATAGACGCGCTTTGCCTGCACGGCCAGACGATATGGCACGCGCCCATTCCACTGGCAATGCCCGGTCCTGATGGATTGATGGAAATAAAGGGAACTCTTCAGATTGGTTCCGCTGCGGTTCTCTACGAAAGAACTGGCATTCCTGTGGTCCATGATTTTCGGTCGCGTGACATGGCCGCAGGAGGAGAAGGAGCGCCGCTCGCGCCCATTGTGGACGCATTCCTGTATGGGGACGCCTCAAAAGGCCGTATTGTCCAGAATATCGGCGGCATAGGGAACGCGACAGTCATTCCCGCAGGCGCAAACCCTTCCCAAATCTACGCGTTCGACACCGGCCCCGGAAATATGATTATTGATGAACTGGTGCGAAGAAAAACCAATGGCCGCCATCAATATGATCCAGATGGCATTTACGCGGCGTCAGGCACCGTATCAGCGTTTCTCCTCGACCTGTTGATGCAGGACCCTTATTTTTTGACACCACCGCCAAAAAGCACGGGAAGAGAGGTATACGGCAGTACCTTTGTCGACGCGCTGCTGCAGAAAGCCGATGGCGCGCACATCGGTATGGACGATCTCATCGCTACCGCCACCGCGTTTACCGCAGAATCTATCGTCCGCTCTTACAGAGATTTTGTCTTTCCACGCGCAGAGATTCATCAAGTTATCGTCTGCGGCGGCGGCGCGTATAACAAAACCCTCCTTCGAATGATACGGGAACGCCTGACGAATTCAGTGTCAGTCCATACCAGTGAGGATTTCGGTATTCCCTCATCCGCTCGCGAAGCCATCGCCTTTGCGGTCCTTGGCCATCTCGCGCTGATGGGACAGCCTGGCAATATTCCTGCCGTGACCGGCGCTCGCCATCCAGCGGTACTGGGCAATCTGACACTTTAATTAATCCCTGGAATTTTTATGCATTTCCAGTGTTCCCCTCTGGTAAACGGCGTTGGGATGTGTGAAAATTATCTTCGAAAATCAATTTCGGAGAAGGAGGTCCAGATGAAAAAAATTAGTGTGGCTCTCATCGCGGGGATATTGCTGTGCAGCTTCGTACCTGTTTCACTGTTCGCCCAGGAAAAGGTGCTGACTGTCGGCGTGGATCAGGAGGCAATCGGGCTCGACCCTCATATTATCACGTCCTTTTCGTCACATCGACGTGTCGATCTTCTGTACAACAAGCTGGTGCGCCATGACGAGAACCTGAAACTCGTCCCCGACCTTGCCGAATCATGGGAAATCCCCGACAACCTTACCTATATCTTCAATCTGCGCAAGGGAGTGAAGTTTCACAACGGCAAGGAAATGACTGCGGACGATGTGATCTTCTCGCTCAACCGTGTCCTCGATCCGAAAACAGCATCGCCGGGACGCTCCTACATTTCTACAATCAAATCGATGGAAGCGGTCAATCCCTACAGGGTAAAGATCACGCTCTCCTCGCCGCTTTCATCATTCCTTGAGGGATTGGCAACCAACAACTGCGCCATTGTCTCGAAAGCGGCTGTCGAGCAGTATGGTAATCTGCAGAAGGCAGAAGCGGGGACCGGTCCTTTCATGCTCAAGGAATGGATCCCCGACAATTCCATGACTCTCGTCAAGAACCCTGATTATTTCGAAAAAGGTCTGCCGATTGTCGACAAGGTCATTTTCAGAATCATCCCCGAGCAGGCTTCTCTGTTCGCAGGCGTCAAGGGCGGAACCCTCGATCTCGCGCAGATCAACGACGGCAGTACCATACTGCTGGCGAAGCGCGATTCCTCAGTAACCGTCATCCAGAAGCCAGGCATCAATGTGCGCACGTTTGGCTTCAATGTTACCCGCAAACCCTTTGATGATGTCCGGGTTCGCCAGGCGATTTCGCTCGCCATCGACCGTAACGAGATTGTAACCATCAGTGAATTCGGCATGGCCCAGGCTACGGGCCCGATTCCAGTCGGAGCAACGCAGTGGGCGCTCCCGCTTTCGAAACTTCCCTTCTATGAACCAGACATTCAGAAGGCTAAAGCATTGCTCGCTGAAGCTGGCTTCCCGAATGGCTTCAGCTTTAAGATCGTCACGTCAAACTCCTTCGAGGGCGGGCTGGCGGTCGCGCAGGTCATCCAGAATCAGCTCAAGAAAATTGGGGTCAACGCGGAACTCGAGGTAGTGGAATGGGGTATCTATATTGATCGGTGGACGAAGCGCGACTTTGATGCCATGGTGGAATTGCGCGGAGGTTCGGGAGAACCCGACCGATTCCTGTATCGCATGATACATTCCACGGGTGGTGTCAACAACTTCCTCTTCAAGGATGCCGATGTCGACAAACTTCTGGATAAAGGGCGCCAGCTCACTACCTACGCCGAGCGCAAGCCTGTCTACGATGAGCTGCAGGTACTGCTTGCCCAGAAAGCGCCGATCATTTTCCTCTATTGCCCGTTCGAAACTCATGTCACAAACAAGAACATCAAGGGATTCAAGCAAATCGGCAACGGCAGTCTGTACTATCTCGTAACGACACAGAAGTAGCTGTTTCAACAGCAATTACGTTCAGTTATCATAAGCCGCCGGGCCAGAACCGGCGGCTTTTCAAAAAATAGCACAGTGCTCCGGAGAGGTGCATGGGACGATACATTTTTAGAAGGCTGCTTTCATTGATACCAGTGCTGCTCGGGGTATCCCTTATCGTATTCTTTTTGGTCCGGCTCATTCCAGGAACCGCCCTTCAGATGTATCTGGGGACACAGGTTGAAGCGACACCCGCACAGATGGAAGAATTGCGGCGCATCTTCGGTGAGGACAGACCGGTTCCCGTCCTGTATCTCGAGTGGTTGGGAAGATTGTTGAGAGGGGACCTGGGATATTCGCTGCGAACGGGGAGAGAAGTCCTCCCAGATATTCTGAGGCGCATGCCATTGAGTCTGGAATTGACCTTTTTTGCGCTCTTTCTTTCCTTGCTGATGGGTATTCCGCTTGGTATCGCAGCGGCCGTCAAGCGGAACCCTGTGATGGATATCATCATCCGTCTCTCCGGTCTGCTGGGCCTTTCAATTCCTCAATTCTGGCTCGCGTCGTTGATGGTGATCGCATTTTCGGGATTCAAGGGATGGATCCCGATGGGCAATTATATACCATTCAGCGCGGCGCCACTCACAAACCTTAAAATGCTGTTTTTGCCAGCGCTTGCAATCGGTATCGGTCTGGCGGCCGTGATCATGCGATACACGAGAAACAGCATGCTTGAGGTACTGCAGGAGGATTATGTCCGTACCGCCCGAGCAAAGGGGTTGAAAAACCGAACTGTCATTGTGCGCCACGCGCTCAGGAATGCCATTCTGCCTGTCATCACCGTCGCTGGATTCAATACGGGCTACCTGCTTGGGGGAGCCATCGTCATCGAGGAGGTGTTCGCGCTTCCCGGCATGGGAAGGCTTGCGCTCTATGCCATCTATCAGCGCGACTACTCGGTCATTCAAGGAGTTGTGCTGGTGGTCGCCTTCATGTTCGTCCTGGTAAATCTGATTACGGATTTGATTTACGCGGCGGTCGATCCGCGCATCAGGCTCGAACGAAAGAGAGGCTGAGATGGCAGCGCGAAAAAAAAATCCAATCATAGTTATCGGTCTTTCGCTTGTTATCTTTTATGCGCTGGTCGCGCTGACAGCCCAAATCTGGCTCCCCTTCGATCCTTTGAAAATGAACCCGACCCACCTGCTCGAGCCGCCTTCATTCGCAACCGGTCATCTTTTTGGTACAGATGAATTCGGGCGGGACATACTGAGTCGGATTATGAAAGGCGCGGGCATTTCGATTCTTATCTCCGTGTGCGCAACGACGCTTGGCGCAATCGCAGGGACGACGCTCGGCATGTGGGCGGGTTTTCTTGGCGGCGCGTGGGATCATTGGCTCATGCGAATCGCCGATATCCTGTTTTCGTTCCCCTCGCTGCTGCTGGCTATTTTCGTGATGGCAGTACTGGGAGAGCACACCTATAATGTCATCATCGCTATCGCCATAGTGTACGTGCCGCAATTTGCGCGAATCAGCCGCGCAGCGGTTCTTCAGATCATCTCCAACGAATTCGTGCGTGCGGCGTTTTCCTGCGGAGCGGATCGGCGATTCGTGCTCCGAAAACACTTGCTGCCAAATATCATGATGCCGATTATCGTGCAGTCTTCGCTTTCGCTGAGTGTCGCGATACTGCTCGAATCTGCCTTGAGCTTCCTCGGCCTCGGCGTCCAGCCGCCTTACCCTTCCTGGGGCAATATGCTGGCAAGTGCGCGAAAGGTCATGCTGCTTGCACCATGGACAGCAATTTACCCGGGCCTTGCCATCATGTTTCTTGTGCTCGGATTCAATCTGCTGGGAGATGGTCTGCGCGACTTGCTCGACCCCAGGCTCAGGAATATCAGGCAGGAGTAACCCATGACCCAGCAATCGAGATCTGAACAGAGCACTATCCTCAGCGTCCGTCATCTACGCACCTGGTTTGATACCACCGCGGGCATGGTAAAGGCTGTCGATGACGTATCCTTTGACGTGCGGAGGGGAGAGATCATCGGCATCGTAGGAGAATCGGGCTCGGGAAAGAGCGTCACGAATCTCTCAATTCTCAGGCTCATTCCCGTACCTCCAGGGATCTTCGCCGAAGGAGAAATCCTTTTCAATGGCAAGAATCTTCTTTCCTGCGGCGAGGAAGACATGCGCATGATTAGAGGTGGAAATATTGCCATGATCTTCCAGGACCCCATGAGCTCGCTGAATCCGCTGCTCAGGATTTCGCTGCAGATTGCCGAAAGCCTCGAATTGCATTTCGGCATGAAGCGCAAAGAGGCGGAAGCCAAGGCGGTGGAGCTGCTCAAGGCAGTGGGCATCCCGGACGCGGAACGCCGCGCGCAAGAGTATCCGCACCAGTTTTCAGGCGGCATGCGCCAACGGGTTATGATCGCCATGGCCATCAGTTGCAATCCAGACCTGCTTATCGCCGACGAACCGACAACTGCCCTTGATGTGACCATACAGGCGCAAATTCTGGACCTCATCAGGCACCTTTCCCATACAAGGACCATGTCGGTCATCCTGATAACTCACGACCTCGGCATCGTCGCAGGCATGTGCGATTCTGTCGCGGTCATGTATGCCGGCAAGATCGTTGAGCAAGCGCCAGTGGACTCGCTGTTTAGAAACCCTGGCCACCCCTATACCCGAGGTCTGCTGCATTCGGTACCCCGTATCGATCGCGCCTGGTCCGAGCGGCTCTATTCCATTCCAGGCGCGCCGCCGAGCCTTGTCGATGTGCCCAAGGGATGCGCGTTCGCGCCGCGATGCGAATCGGCCATGCCGATATGCCGCATGCGATATCCGAGGGAGTATCTCCTGGACCAGATGCGTGAATATCAGCCGGGCGCTCAGCCGCATATGGTTCGATGCTGGCTCTATGCATCAGCCGCGGAGGGCACACAATGAGCAACAGCCATGACCCCGTCGAGATCCTCCTCGATGTAAGAAATCTCAAGGTCTACTTCCCTATCGAGCAGGGCATTATTATCAAAAAGCGAATCGGCTGGCTCAAGGCCGTCGACGACATAAGCTTTTCCATCCGCGAAGGCGAGTCTGTGGGGCTCGTTGGTGAATCGGGATGCGGCAAATCGACAACAGCGCGGGCCATCGCCCGGCTCGAGCATATCACCGACGGCTCGGTCTGGTTTATGGGCAAAGATCTAAGCCGCGTTTCGACCCATGCGCTTATTGAAGCCCGGCAGCATTTCCAGATGGTGTTTCAGGATCCCTATTCTTCGCTTGATCCCCGGATGAACGCCTTGGAATGCATTGCCGAACCGCTGCGAATATTTGCGCGCCGGGGCATTGTAACCCTCAGCGAAAAGGAAATCCGCAAGCGAGTTCTGGTGCTCATGGACAAAGTGGGACTTGCGCGTGAATTCGCGTCGCGATATCCGCATGAATTCTCAGGCGGACAGCGGCAGCGCATTGGGATAGCCCGCGCGCTGGCGCTGTCGCCCAGGCTAATCATCGCGGATGAGCCAGTCAGCGCACTCGATGTATCGATACAATCGCAGATACTCAATCTCATGAAAGATTTACAGAAGGAACTGGGGCTTACCTACCTGTTCATCGCGCACAATCTGGCGGTAGTTGAGTATTTCTGTGACCGAATCATCGTCATGTACCTCGGCACAATTGCCGAGATCGCCCCTTCCCGACACTTGTACGAACAACCGCTGCACCCGTATACAAAAGCCCTGCTTTCCGCGGTACCGATACCCGATCCGCCCCGCGAACGGACACGCAGCCGTATCATTCTCAAAGGCGATGTGCCCTCACTCCTCAGAGAACGCAGGGGCTGTCCTTTTGTAGAACGTTGTCCAGAGGCAATGGATCGGTGTCAGGCGGAGCGGCCTGTGTTGAAAGAATATTCCGAAGGGCACCAGGTCGCATGCCACCTGTATTGAGTACGCGTATCAAACTCGCACGGGGCTGAACCACAGAGGAGGAGCGATGAACGTACGCATTGAAGCAGGAACGCCGGAAGACATTCCGGATTGCGTGAGAATCGCGTGCGCGACGGAAATAGGCAAGCGCTATGGATTCATACCAGCCACCATGACGCGGAAAATCAAAGAGCGGCTCGAGCAGGGCGCCCTGCTTCTCGTCGCCCGCGAGAGCTCGGAAACAGCGTCTCATGGCATCCTCGGATTTGCATGGGTGGAACCGGCTGGGGCCTTCGGGGCCGCGCCGCACCTTAAGCTCATCGCGGTCGACCAATCGATCCGGAGCAAGGGAGTGGGGGCGCTGCTTCTGAATGAATTCGAATCGCGCACTCAATCGTACGGCCGCGCATGGCTGCTTCTCGTATCCGACTTCAATGACAGAGCAATCAAGTTTTACGAGGCTCATGGGTATTCGATCGCCGGTCGTCTTGAGCAATTTGTGCGGCCAAACATTGACGAACTGATCATGTACAAGCGCCATGACGCGTAATGTGATGCTCGAGACGAGGCTGCGCCGCCTGCTCAGGGAAGGCATCTTAAAGCGGCTCTTTACCTGTGCCGTCGCCAGAATTGAACAGGGCTGCGACCTCGCATGCGAAATCGCGGAAGGGACGGCGGCGGTTCCGATAACACCAGAATGCATTCCATTGTATATTCCCGCGTCTCCCCAGACTCTCTTCGATATCGCCTCCCTCACAAAGCTCTTCAGCACCACGGCCCTCCTCAGACTCGTCACGATGGGAAAGACCTCCCTGGATCAACCAGCCGCTGAAGCTGTTCCGCAGCCGCTCGCTTCTCTGCTCGGCGCTCTCAAAGATCCCCCGATAACCCTGCGTGCCCTTCTTACACATTCGAGCGGGCTTCACGCCTGGTTCCCATTCTACGCGTGCCGGGAGATGCACAGCGACGATCTGCCCCGCCACGACGCGGTGTCCTTCCATAGCCCCATGCCTTCTGACTTTGTGTGCTGCTTTGAGGAATTCCTCCATCGCTACCCCCGCAAGGTAGAAACGATCTATTCTGATATCAATTTCATGCTTGTCGGCATCGCAATTTCTTTCCTTACCGGCATGAGCCTCGACCAAGCGCTGAAGACGCTAGTGCTTGATCCGCGAGGGCTTGAATCCACAGGATATCGGCCTCTCGGCAATCAGCGCCTGGCCGCTCGCGCATATGCGCCAACGGAACGCGGAAACCAGATCGAACAGGACATGGTGGCCGCGCTGGGGATGCGGTTTTCCGGCTGGCGGTCGAATACCGCACAAATCCTCGGAGAAGCAAACGACGGCAATTGCTGGTACTACTTCGGAGGCGTTGCTGGTCACGCGGGGCTTTTCTCTACCGCAAAAGACTTGTGCCATTTGGGGAATATTTATCTGGACGATTCTGGCAGCGACGCTGGATTGCTCGATCCATCGCTGGCAGCGCTGGCGATAAAGGATACTGGTACCGGGCGTGGTCTTGGTTTTCAATTCGGTTCACGATACCGAAATGGATGCGGCCATACCGGTTTTACTGGGACCATGCTCGCCATACTGCCTGAAGCACATCTCTCCATCGCTATCCTAACCAATAGACTGGCGTGTCTCCCACCTCCCATGATTGATCCGTTCAGGATCGAAATCATGGAGGAAATTGCGCAGACACTGGGGCCTGGCTGACGCGTAAAGTACAGAACCTCCGGCCTTTGCGCCCGCCTTTTGGGAGCACCACCACCAGCCCGCGCATCAAAGCGTCATTGGCCGCAATATCTAGCCACAATCGCACACCCTGATATAGTATGAGTATATACGCGCTCCGTGGTGCCCTTAGGCCGGCGTCGCTGTCCGGAGGGAAAAGGGAAGGTGGTGCAAGACCACCGCAGCCCCCGCTACTGTGAGCCGGTTGCTGCGAATCCAGGTGACTTCCTCAGCTCGCGCTGGAGTTGAAAAAGTCGCCTCAGGTGGCGTTTTCAAAGTACCATGCTGGTCCACTAGCTGCTCTCCACCATTCAGGAGGAGCACCGGGAAGGACGGATTCGCAGTGCACAGAATTTCGTGCAACCGGCAAGCCAGGAAACCTGCCCGGAGCGGCAGTATCCATCTTCTTCGGTGGGAGGAGGAGGGTATGCGGCGATTGGCTGGCATTTTCCTTGCATTCCTGTTCGTCATTATCTCTACATACGAAGGCTTCGCGCAGAATCTTTCGGGTGTTCCTGTAGGCAGCGGCACCGCCGCGTTCACCGGTATCAGTGCGGATGCCGGCTTTACCATTGAGAATCGGCAAGGATACAAGGTCCTCACTGTCTCAAAGCTGTGGCCCGGTTCCACGAGCAAAAAGGTCTACGTGCTCTACCCGCGCGGGTCGCAGGCGCCACGGGATATCAGGGCGGACCTTTTCGTGCCGGTACCGGTTCAGCGCGCCGTGCTCTATTCGACGACCTATATTCCGGCGCTTGAGACCATCGGCGAACTCGATTCGATCGTTGGTGTCGATAATGCTGGTTTTGTCTACAGCCCTGCACTGCGCGCTCGTATTGCGGCTGGGAAAGTAGTGGAAACCACCAAAAACTGGGTACCCGATATCGAACGGCTCGTTGCCCTCAAGCCTGAGGTTATTTTCAATTACGGACTTGGGAACGAATGGGACACTTTTCCCAAAATGCAGGAAGCAGGTTTGCCGGTCGTTCTGCTCGGGGAATGGAATGAACAGGATCCCTTGATCCGCGCGCAATGGGCGGTTTTTCTGGCTGCATTCTATAATAAAGAACAGATCGCATTGGCACGGCTCGAGACCGTGCGGGCCGAATACACCAGATTGAAGGCCCTGGCAGCCGGAAGTTTTGTCAAAGGAAGCGCTGCACAGCCCAAAGTCCTCGTGAATGGTCCTTTCCAAGGCGTATGGACCGTTTCCGGTGGACAGAGCTACATGGCGCGTCTCATTGCCGACGCAGGTGGTGCCTATCTTTGGGCAGACAACCGGGAGAGCGGTGGTCTTACGCTCTCGGTGGAAGCGGTATTCGAACGGGCGCTTGGAGCCGATGTCTGGCTGAATCCGGGTTATGGAACCCGCAAGCTTGCGGATGTACGAGCGATCGATTCCCGATTCGCCTCCCTTCCTGTACTAAAAAAGGGCAATGTATGGAACAACGATCGCCGCATGTCACCTAGCGGCGGCAACGATTATTTTGAATCGGCCGTGATGAACCCACACCTCGTGCTGGCCGACCTGGTAGCAATGTTCCATCCGGAACTGCTGCCCGGCCATACGTTTACCTACTACCGGAAAATTGAGGAGTGAACGCGGTGAATGAACCGCTGTCGCCGCCTGGTGGCGAATACCAAAGGGCACGGAGCCATCGCTGGCTTCTGCTTGCGGGTCTTGCGGCGTTCGCGGCGCTGCTTTCGCTTATCGACAGCGCGGTGGGCTCCGTACGCATTCCGCTCAGTGCCATTTGGCAGGTTCTTATCGGAACCCCGCCGCGCGAAGAATGGGATACCATTATCAGGATCTTCAGGCTTCCCAAGCTGCTCACGGCAATCCTTGCCGGCGGGGGGCTTGCTTCAGCAGGTCTCATTCTGCAGTCAATATTCAGAAACCCTCTGGCAGGCCCAGACTCGCTAGGCATCGGAGCTGGCGCCTCGATCGGCGTCGCACTTCTGATGTTCACTGGAAGTGCCGCAGGCTCGTCGGCTACCATGATCGGCAGCCTCCCTCCGCTCGGCTACTTCATGCTGGTTATCGCCGCCAGTCTGGGCGCAGGGGCTGTGCTCGTTCTCATTCTGTTGATCGCGCGGCGATTTGAGCAGGTAGTGACCGTCCTTATCATGGGAATTCTGGTCGGGTATCTTGCGTCGAGCGTCGTTTCGCTACTCGTGTATTTTGGAGCGCCTCAAAAAGTGCAACTGTACTTGGCATGGACCTATGGCTCTTTTGGCGGCGTCACCTGGAAGGAAATCCCATGGTTCGCGGGCGCGGTGATCGGTGGCTTTGTGCTCGCGCTGCGCGACACGAAATCCCTGAATGCCTTTCTTGTTGGAGAGCGCTTCGCCACGACGATCGGCATTCGAGTCCGCGCGTCGAGAACGCGGCTTCTGATCGCCGCGGCAGTGCTCGCAGGGAGTGCAACGGCGTTCTGTGGCCCGATCGCGTTTCTCGGTATCGCCGCGCCGCACGCAGCGCGGCTTCTTACTCGCAGCGCAGAACACCGTCTGCTCCTGCCTGTCTCCGCCCTTACCGGTATCTGTGTTGCTCTGCTTGCCGATATCATTTCGTCGCTCCCTGGCAAGGGTATGCTGCCGGTCAACCCGCTGCTGGCGCTCATTGGCGCGCCGCTCATCATGTCGCTGTTTTTAAGGAGAACCGAATCATGAGCATGCGGCAGAGCCCTCGCCATGTACCTGGCATACCTGATACAGCCTCGTCATCTTCCCATGGACACAGCACTGCCCCTGCCAAGGCAGGTGACTTTCTCCTCCATACCGCAATTGGAGATATGTCCCCCTATTCCTCCACGCTGGAAACGGAGCCTGTGATGACCGCATCCGATCTCGCCATCGGCTGGAAACAGGGACACACGCAGACCGTTCTTTCTCGCGGTATTTCTGTGCGCGCCATCGAAGGCCATCTTATCGCGCTGGTCGGCCCCAATGGCGCTGGCAAATCCACATTGCTTCGTACACTTGCGGGACTTCAGCCACCTCTTGCCGGGACAATCAGTCTTGCGGGGCAGAACATGAACCATCTTAGCGTGGAAGAGCGGGCGGGGCTTCTTGCGTGCGTGTTCAACGAGCACATCGAAACAGGCTACCTGACGGTCGCGGAATTTGTTGCCTTCGGACGGTATCCCTTTACCAGCGCTCGCAACCGACTCAGCCCTGAAGACCATCGGCACATTGCGGAAGCACTTGCGCTTGTTGGTATGAGCGGATTTGGCCGGCGTGCCTTCACAAGCCTCTCCGACGGTGAGCGTCAAAAGGTGCAGATAGCGCGCGCGGTGGCTCAAGATACGCCCATTCTCATGCTCGACGAACCGACAGCCTTCCTCGATGCTCCCTCCCGAATCGAGATATTCGATCTCGCGCAGCGCCTTGCCCGACAGGCCCGAAAAGCCGTCATTCTCTGCACCCACGAAATCGAGCTCGCGCTTCGCAGCGCTGACGAGCTCTGGCTCCTGGACCGGGAACACCGTTTTTCCTCGGGGACGCCATTTTTCATCGCCCGTTCTGGAGCCATTGACCGCGCGTTCAATCTGCCTGGCGTCTATTTCGACGCGCAGAGTGGCATGTTTCGCTCGCGCCGCTCACACTGAGATTCACGCGATCGCGCCGCCGCGCTCTCCGTGTACTAAAACTTGTAGCCAAACCTCCGAAGCATTGCCTTTCGGGCCGCCTTATCCTGCTCACCCTCCGTCCCCTTGGGCGAAAAACCATCCACCACACCAAGAATACCCGCTCCCTGCTCCGTTACGGCACGAATCACCTCAACCGGATTGGCCGTCGCGCAGAAGACGCGGCATACCTCCGGACAGGCCTTGATCCGATCGAGTACATTTATAGGGAAAGCCCCCGGACCGATCACGAGATAGAAGGTATGTCCCGCGGCCACCGCGCGGGCCATGGTCTCAGCTGCCTTTACGAGGGGTGGATCGGTCCCTTCGGTGCGGATCAGACAGGGGCCCGACGCCTCATTGAACGCAAGCCCGAATTTGACGCCCGGTACCGAGGCCATCATGATTTCAGCGATGTCTTCCACGCTCTTGATGAAATGCGTCTGCCCTACAACAATATTGCAATTCTCGGGAATTTCAAGCTTTACGGTTTCAATGGTCATACACTGCTCCTCCTGACTGTCTTGTGATTCCGCGCGCTGGTTCGCAACGCTGTCTCAAACCGCGGGACGCCCTACCGGCGCCGCGTACAGCGCAAACATATCCTCCCCATCAAGCCCGAGCCAGGCATCGAGCCTTTCCTGGTCGTACGCGCCAATCGCGCATGTCCCCAGGCCGAGCGCTTCGCACGCCAGATACAGGTTCTGGCACGAGTGGCCGGCATCGAGCGCAACCAGCTTGTCGGCCGCTTTTCCATATCGCCATTCACTGCGATACGGCACAGCCGCCCAGATGAAGTAGCAGGCGGCGTTCCAGAACTGGCCATTGAGAGCCTCGTCCAGCGAATTGAAATCATCTCCCTGACGCTCGAGCACAAGTTGATGCTCCACCGGCAGATAGCGGTACAAGCCCGGGTTGAGTCCCTGCACTCGGTGCGCGAACACATAGATGTCCAGCGGATGACGCGCTCCGCCCGATGGTGTGGTACGGAATGAATATTTTCCTTTATTTTCCTTGACGCCTTCAACCGCCCACAGCAGGAAGGACAGCTCCTCAAGCGAAAGCGATTCTTCGGTAAATTTGCGCCGCGATTTGCGGCTGGCGAGAAGCTGATACAAGGCCTCAGGCAATGACCTGGGCATAACTTTTTTCATATCGGGCGTTCCTGTGGGAGCCGGCGGCGGCAACGTAATCACGCAGTCTTCCGGAGCTGGCGGTTCTTCCTGCGGGGGAGGTGGAACACCTCTACTCTGATCCGACTGCCCGCTCTTCACCAAGTGCCAATTCGACTTGAGAAACCATCGTCCCTCAAAGCGTTCGTATTGCATGATCAGCCCTCCAGCGCACCGAACCCGCGCAGAATCGTCTCAACCTCTTCTACCGCTCTCTGAACAAGCGGATTGCAGACCCGTTCCGAAAGATTCCGGGCCGCGATCAGATCCCGTCCCTCCTGGGTCCACAAGTCGGCTCCTTCGAGCAGCGCGCGGCATTCCAAGCTTCCCTTGAACCCCTTCAGCCGCTCCATGTAATCCGAAACGATCTGGTACAGTTTGAGCTTGGTTTCCTGATCAGAAGAATCGGATGCTCCCAACGCTAGTGACAGCGCCATAATTCCACCTGTCACAGCGCCACAGGTGAGGCCTTGTCGCCCAATCCCACCACCAAACCCTCCCGCGATGCGATGCGCTGTCTGCGCATCCAACCCGAGCTCCTCCGCGAACACCGAAAACACCGCCTGCGAACAGGCTGAACCCGCTTTGTGGAGCGCTACCGCTCTTTCGGCACGTGTCATATTCATGTCCTTGAGTATACCGCAAACTATCGCTTATCTGTACTGGCGCGCTGTAGCGACTGCCTTCCGCCAGCTGTTCACCAGACCTTCTCGCGTCCCGGCATCCATTTTCGGTACGAATTCCCGCCGCATGCGCCAGTTGCGCCGCACATCCTCCAGCCCGGCCCAGTAGCCGACCGCGAGCCCCGCGAGGTATGCCGCTCCAAGCGCGGTCGTTTCGCTCACCTCAGGCAGGATGACCCTGGTACCCGTAATATCCGCCTGGAACTGCATGAGGAAGGAGTTCCCCGACGCGCCGCCATCGGCCTTGATGGCAGATAGCGTTCGACCGGAATCACGTTCCATCGCATCGAACAAGTCCATGGACTGATAGGCAATCGACTCAAGGGCTGCCCGCACAAAATGAGCCTTGCTCGTACCGCGCGTCAGGCCTACCACTGTCCCTCTCGCCTCGGAATCCCAGTAGGGCGCACCGAGGCCAACAAACGCAGGAACTA
Source organism: Spirochaetota bacterium (assembly GCA_029265255.1). The sequence continues at coordinate 11,476 of JAJUJQ010000010.1, read as the reverse complement.
TATATACCCCCTGGCTATCCTGAACCGACCTCGCCAGCTGCTCACTCTCGGCCGAATCGCTCAGAAGGCCCATCTGGTCGCGCAGCCACTGGATGACCGCTCCCGCGATGAACACCGATCCCTCAAGCGCGTAGGTATATCCCTTGCCGAGGTCCCACGCGACGGTGGCGAGAAGATTGCTTCTCGACTCGACCGGGAATGGCCCTGTATTCATAAGGGTAAAACAGCCGGTGCCGTAAGTATTCTTTACATCCCCAGGCTCGAAGCATGCGTGCCCGAACAGCGCGGCCTGTTGATCTCCCGCGGCTCCCGCCACCGGAATCGCCGTTCCGAACAGTTCCGGTTTTGACAACGCGATAATGCCGGAGGAAGGCAGCACCTCAGGCAATACGCGAGCCGGTACCTCGAGCATTTTGAGCAGATCCTCATCCCAGCGACGACTGTGGATATTGAACAGCATGGTGCGGCTCGCGTTGGAAGGATCGGTCGCGTGCCTGCCCGTCAGTTTGTAGATGAGCCATGAATCGATTGTCCCGAACATAAGTTCGCCACGTTCGGCCCTAACCTTAAGCTCGGGATATTCCCGGAACAGCCAGGTTAGTTTGGTACCGGAAAAATAGGCGTCGAGTACAAGCCCCGTGCGCGCGCGGATCTCCGGCTCGGCACCCTGGGCTCGTAATTCGTCGCAAATGCCGCTCGAGCGCCGGCATTGCCAGACAATCGCGTTATGGACCGGCTTGCCGGTCGAACGCTCCCAGAGGACAGTCGTCTCGCGCTGGTTGGTGATACCAATCGCGGCGATCTGCCCAGGCTCGATCTGCGCGGCTTCGATAGCGCCACGCGCCGCTTCGAGCTGTGTCTGCCAGATTTCCTCCGGATCGTGCTCCACCCATCCCGGCCTGGGGAATATCTGCCGGAACGGAATCTGTTTGACACCGATAATAATGCCATCATGATTGAACAGAATGGCGCGAGACGTGGTTGTTCCCTGATCCAGCGCCAGAATATAGGTGTTGCTCTGGTCCATGGCAGCAGTATAGCGCATTTTCGCACTGAAGAGATAAAAAAACCGCTGGCCGAAAGGCCAGCGGGATGCCGCTCACGCGCGCGAGACAAGGAATGGAGCGCTTAATAGAACTGGATATTGATGTTCCCTCGGGGATCAGTGATACCAATCTGCCCTGCCGATCCTGTCTGCCTGGAAATCACGCAAATGTAGTACGGATTCTCAAGATTGGGAGTTGAAAACCGCAATGTTCCTTCGCCATCTGTTCCGGAAATATCCTGATGAGGAAGCGCATCCGGTCCGAAGATGTAGGCATCGAGATTGCCGCTCGTGCTTACCAGGGTTACGCGCGTCTCCGTGGTTGGGGCAAAAAACGCAAACCATTGTTCGGCATTTGCCGGCATTTCTAATATATCGACTATCCCGCTCTCGACGCTGATATAGGTCGGTTCGTACGGATACAGGGGAATCGTGAAATCGATCGTCTGCCCTTCCTCAACAACGATCGGCGAAGTAATCCAACCCGAAACGACAGGAACACTTTCCGATACAGCGTGATTGAAAACCGACACAATCATTTTATCATAGGTGTCCGCGAGGACAGCGACCGATCCCTGAATCGTGTTGGTTGCTTCGTCATAATTCGCATTGTTGAGATAGAGCGCTTGGACGATTTCCTCACCCTTGTAGAAGTCTACCTCGACACTGTCGACATAGGCGAATGCTTTTGCGCCTGCCACAAAGGGATTTACACGAGGAAGCACGATGCGGACTGTTCCCTTTGATATCAAGGCTTTTGCATCCGCGCCGCTGTCTATTCCAAGCTGACATGAAGTGAAGGCAACCGCGAGCGCGATAAGCGCACCGCCAAGCAAGACCACTTTCCTGTTCATCACTTTTTCCTCCGTCCTGATGGCGAGCTTGCGATCGCAGAGATACGCAGCCACAGGAACATTTATTCCTTTTTATTGTCGAAGAGATCATTACTTTTGTCAAGTAAATGATTGAATTTTTTTATGATTTATTGCACATTCCAGCCTCGTTGCGCTTATCCTCCGCCCACCGGTAAAAAAATGAACAGCCTGTCTCCGTCGTTCAGCACCCGGTCGGAAGCGGAGCGCTCACTGTTGACGATAGGAATGATATATTTTCGCCAGGCGGCAGTCAGCCTGAGATGATCGAGAACTTCCGAAACCGTTGTTCCTTGAGGAAATTCGAGGCTGGATCCCGACTTCACCGCCTCAATCTTGAGAAATCCAACATATTCGATAGTAATACGCATAGTGTGTTAGCCTACACCTGATGGTAATAGAGATTACGCCGCGCGGGAAAGCACCGCGTTGCCCCGCCGCGCCTAAATCTCTAATCATGAAGCCACACTCGAGGATTTTTCGCAAGAGGAATAGCCGATGGCGCGCAAAACCGGAACACGGCTAAGGTCAGTCATCCATGTATCGGGCGCTGGGGTAACATTTCCTCCACGATGGGGTGAAAACGCTCGTAGTGAAAGGCTTCGGCGAGGATTGGGGCGGAGGAGACGTCGCTCCCCGAGAAGGCGGCCCTGTCCGCGTGGCGCGCGATTTCTTCGGCCTGGTGGCGCAGCGCAGCTTCGATGATGCCACATTTCATTTCAAAGGAAAGACTGGCTTGTTCGATTCCCGCGACAGCGGTAGCGTCAAGGCCGGCTCGGCGCAGCTGCAAAAGGATGTCATCAACGAGAAATTCGATCTGACTGCGATGCTCGAGGAGAGCGGCGATCTTGCGGGAAAACGTCGATGAGATATCGATGACGCGGTTGGCCCGGGCAGGCGAGGGATTGTAATAATATTTCTCAACTACAAACCACGGTTCCATGCCTGCGGCGATGTGTTCTGGATACAGCCGCGGCAAATGGGAAAAGGAAGCCGCTTCCAGTACCGCCATGGCAAGCGCGCGGTGATCCGGATGGGGGTCGGCGTAACCGAAGGGATCCTGCGATACCAGAATGTCGGGCCTGTACCTTCGTATCAGATAAGCAATTCTTTCCCTAAGCATACCCGGAGAGAGCAGGTCGAGAGAGAAATCCTCAAAGCCCAAAGAGATTGGAGCATCAGCGCCCAGAACCTGCGCAGCCCGGCACATTTCAGCATGACGTATGTCCGCGAGATCCCCCGCTGATGTGTCAAAGGTGCCTCTGCTCCCATCGGTGGCCACCGCGAGCAGCACCCGGACGCCCTCATCGCTCATGCGCGCGAGAAATCCACCCGCCGCGAATTCGGCGTCATCGGGATGGGGAACGATACAAAGCAGTGTGCGCGCCATGGTTACCTCTCTAAATCACCAGCGCTAATCAGCTGGCCGCCCCGCCCCAATACCGCGCATGAACCGCTTCAAGTTCAGACTGCAGTTCGGGAAACGGCCCTTCCACCACCACGGCACGCTGCCCATGCGCGAACACTTCGCAGCATGGCAGATCCATAGTAGGATTGCGGGGATCGCTGCCGGTCAGTTCAAGAAGACGCCGCTCAGCCAGGCCATACACAACACGACCGATCCCCGACCAGTAGATGGCTCCCGCGCACATCGCGCATGGCTCAACCGAGGTATAAAGACTGCAGCCAGCAAGGAATTCCTTGCTGAACCGGGCTGAAGCCCTCCTCACGAGCGCGGTTTCGGCATGAGCGGTACAATCCTGACATGTTCGCTCGATATTTTCCTGTTCCAGAAGGATGCTGCCGTCTGGCCCGACAAGAATAGCGCCAAAAGGTGTATTCCCATGCATCACCGCGGATTCCGCGAGGGAGATGGCGCGGCGGAGATATTCACGATCCTGCTCTCTGGTGAACGATTCAAAAGAAATTCCTCTGCACATGGAGTAATTGTGGGGGAAGCAAGGAGGGAACGCAAGCTGGTCCTGACCTGGCTGCATCATGCCGCGTGCAGAAAACGCATGAGCGTATGCATGAGAATCCCGCCCGCGACCGCCACATTGAGCGAATCGACCCTGTGGGCCATGGGGATGCATACCTCGCATGAACACTGCGAGAGAATTTCCGATGGCAAACCATAGCCCTCGTTTCCCAGCACAAGAATAATAGGGCCAGCGCGCCTGTCAGCGGTATTCAACGATGTATCCAGCTCATCGATCGAGACCGCTCGCTCGGTCAACGCCGCTCCAACGATGAACGCCCCGGTTTCGCGGCATCTGGCAAGCCCCTCGCTGCGCAGCGTCCACACAGGCAGGCTGAATACCGTCCCCATGCAGGCACGCAACGCTTTTCGATAGAAAGGATTAGCGCATCCAGGTCCCAGCAGAATCCCATCGGCCCCCAACCCGGCGGCAACCCGAATGAGCGCTCCAAGATTCGACGGATCGGTCACTTCCCAGAGGCACAGAAAGAAACGCTGGTTTGGCCCTGTTTGCCCAGTCCTGTCCCTGACCCGCGTGACGTAGCCATCGAATTCCGGAAGAGCCGGCATGTCCGCCACGGCTAACGCACCTCGATGAAACTTGAAATCCACCAGCCGGCATAGTTCGTCATGAGGAAGCACATGAAGAGGCCACTCCCGCGGCCGGCCGCTCTCCTGCGCGTCTCGCTTCCTTTCCCACAGCTCCCGCTCTCCCTCTGTGCACACCACCAGGCGTGGCGCTACTCCCGCCTCGAGCGCCTTTTCAATGACGAGACGCCCTTCAAGCACCATGAGCCCCAGTCGTGCCAGATCCTTTTCCTTCAATTTCGAGAGGATGCCTGGATCGAGAGGGCTGGCAATGTCTCCGTTCACTCAATCGTCTCCACCCGGATCATGTTAGTGGTACCCCGCTGCGCGAGCGGCAGCCCAGCGACGATGACGACGCGATCGCCATGAGTCACCAATTTCCTGCGCATCAGGATGGAGAGCGCCTCTTCCACCACCGCGTCGAGCCGGGTCCCCCTTCCAGAATGGAGAAAGGGACAGACTCCCCAATTCAGCGCCATCTGGTGGTAAAGCCGCGGATCTGTCATGAAGGCATAAATTGGCATGCGAGGACGTAGACGCGACAGGAGTCGTGCTGCGTGTCCGGTCTCGGTCAGCACCACAAGCGCGCGGGCACCGCAGCGCGCGGCGACCGACACCGCATTGTAGGACATGATGGCAGGAATATCGCCATTCTGCACCTCTGGTGGCACATCACGATGAAAATCCTCGTAATCGAATTCCTTTTCCACCGTTTCGATGACGGTACGCATCATCCGGACTACCTGGACAGGGTATTTTCCCATTGCCGTCTCGCCCGAGAGCATGACCGCGCTGGTCGAATCGAAGCAGGCATTGGCGACATCCGACACTTCCGCGCGCGTAGGAAGAGGATGCTCAATCATCGATTCCATCATCTGAGTGGCGGTGATGACCGGTTTTGCCGCCAGGTAGCCCTTACGGATGATCTGCTTTTGCGCGATGGGCACGTGTTCTATCGGCATTTCGACACCCATATCGCCGCGAGCCACCATGATACCGTCAGCCGCTCTGAGGATTTCGTCAATATTGTCCAGGCCCCGGACCGATTCGATTTTCGCGATAAGTTTGATCATCGAAGCCTTGGACTGCGCAAGCGCGATGCGCTGAACCAGCCGGCGTACCTCCTCGATATCGGTCGCGCACCGCACGAATGACAGCGCGATATACTCGATTTCATTCTGAACCGCCCAGGTAATGTCCGCAATGTCCTTTTCCGACAGAAATGGCACGGGATAATCAATCCCTGGTAATGTCAGATGGGCTTTTGGCCTGAGCGCTCCTTCATTGTCGATCTTGACCACAATGGCGCCCGGCTTCTTTCCGACCACCATGCCGCTGAAATATCCGTCCATCAGGATGACTTTCTGCCCGATTCCACAGATCCGGTCAATTTCAGGAAGATTGGTCAGCACATGGAAAGAACCTGGCGCGCTCTGGGCTTTGCCATGCGCATCCGTTCCGCTCTGTTCCGCGCTTCGCACGACCAGTTCGCTCCCGGGAACGAGTGGCAGGGGTTCGGAATAGCCGTAGAGGCGTATCGCCGGACCCTTGATATCCGCCATGACTGCAATCGGCCTGTCCAGGGCTTCTCTCGCATTTCGAATGATGGAAAGCACTCGATCCGCTTCTTCGTGAGTTTTATGCGAAAAATTGAGCCGAAAGACATCCACGCCCTCTCTGATCAGCGATTCGATCATCTCCGGGCTTTCGGAGGCGGGGCCGGTAGTGGCCACGATCTTTGTTCTCTTTTCCATGAATTCTCCCTGATCCACAGCCGCACGATGGCTGGGCATCATTCCTTTTGAGTGTAATGATGGTACATCCAACAGGTCCGGGGCTTTCCCCGGTTTTTAGCCTTCGCCAAACAAGAGCCTTTTCAGCAGCGCTGGCTCGAGCCGGAACGGAGATCCTCTCCCCTGGCAGAAATGGTGTGCCCGCAGCATGTGGATCGATAGCTCGCTATAGATCAGCATGTCCTCTCCTTCGGCACAGGCTTCAAGCGGGATGCCCGCGGGCGACACCGATACCGCATTTTTATGAAAAAAGCCATCTCCCCAGGGGCAGGGCAGCTTTCCGCGCGCTTCGCCCGATTGCACCAGGAGGCTCCCAACGGTTATCGGCTCGCCCAATCCTTCCTCTCCCTTGCGCGAGAGGGCTTCCAGCCGGTCTGCTACCGTGCCAAAATCGAGACCCAGATCCCGAAAGAGCTGCTCATCCTCAGCAATGATGCGATCAGGGCTCCGTACATCATTTCCCAAAAAGCCCTGGGCGGTGATTGCGCCCGGTACCATGCGCTCAAAAGCCTGTCTGTCGGCAGGTGACTGTTTCATTCCATCCTCCCTGGCTCAGGCGAATTTGTCATAATAGATCTTGTCTTCGGTCATTCCGTTCTTTTTCATCACCGCGATACAAGCATTGATCATGCCTGGCGAACCGCACAAATAGCCTTCCCATCCTTTTTCGTTCCGCGGAATGGTTTTCTGCAGGTATCGATCCAGGACATCGGTGATGAGCCCGGTTTCGCCCTGCCAGTGCTCCTCTGGAGAAGGCTCGGAGAGCGCGGCGACGAAGTGGAAGCGGGGCCATTGTTCCTGAAGCGCTCGCAATTCGTCCAGATAGAACATGTCCTTTCCCGTGCGCGCCCCAAAGAAATACCAGATTTCCTTTTCCGGGAAGGCTCCGGTCTCGTGCAGGTGATAAAACATGCTTTTAAAGGGCGCCATGCCGGAACCGCCCGCGACACAGATCATTGCGGCCGGTGTGTCGCGCACATGGAATTCGCCAAAGGGGCCAACAAGCTCGACCGTGTCCCCTTCTTTGAGAAATTTGTGCACCCAGGTCGTCGCGATGCCACCCGGTACAAGCCGGATCAGAAGCTCAATATGATGCCGATCCGAGGGAACCGACGACATGGAGTACGCCCGTTGGACCGATTCCTTGATCTCCCCATAGGGGGGGACAACGAGCTGAACATACTGTCCTGCCTGAAATTCAATTTCCCCCGACTCGAGCGCGAAGAGCACTTCCTTGATGTCATGTGTCACCGAACGTATTTTTTCGACGCGTGTCTTGTATTTCTTGATGCTAAAAAGCTCGCGCGGCAGCACGATTTCGAGATTGCCACGTACCTTCACCTGGCAGGCAAGGCGCACATTCTCCTTAATGTCGGCGGGCGACATGTACGGCAATTCGGTAGGCAGGTGCGGGCCGACATCGCTGACAACTTTGCACTTGCAAGCGCCACAGGTTCCTCGGCCACCGCATGCTGACGGCACAAAGATGCCCTCGGCCGCGAGCGTACCAAGAAGCGGCGAACCGCCCTTGACCTTCAGCTTTTTTTCACCCTGATTGATTGAAATCTCGACCTCGCCATAATTGTTGAGGACTTTGTCGAGGACGGCGATGAGGAGTGCCAGCACGGTAGAAATCGCGCCAACCGCCAGCGGGCCGACCAGTATCGGATTCATGCGCGCCTCCTTACTGAACCGAGATCATGCCGGAAAATCCGACAAAGGCCATGGCCATAAAACCGATGGTGATCAGGGTGATGCCCGTTCCCTTCAAGCCCGCGGGAATAGCATTATTCGCGTCGAGCTTCTTGCGGATGGACGCGAGCAGCATGATGGCGAGCCACCAGCCCGCGCCTGAGCCAAAGCCGAACACCACCGCCTGTGGAAAATTGTACTTGCGGATCTGCATGAACAGGATGACACCGAGCACCGCACAGTTGACCGTGATGAGCGGTAAGAAGATGCCCAGCGCCATATACAGCGCGGGCGAGAATCGATCGATGATCATTTCGAGCATCTGGACCACACCTGCGATCACGATAATGAAAATGATGAATGAAAGATATTCGATCTGCAGCGGTCTGATGATGAAGTACAACACCATCCAGCATATGGCCGCGGTGATGCCGATTACCAAGGTTACGGCGATGCCAAGTCCCATCGAGCTCTTGAAATCTTTGGAGATCGAAATAAAGGAACAGGTACCCAGGAAATTGGCAAGCAGCACATTGCTGGTCAGAATGCTGGCAAGAAAGAGAGAGAACAACCCTACATTCGGCGCATCGATCATTCCTTGCCTCCTTGTGCCGGCGCGTTCCCCGCGGCCTGCGAAGGCGCTGCCTTCATTCCGCCTGATTTCGCTTTCTCCGCCGCTCGGAACTTGGCGATATTAGCGATCCACAAGCCTATCGCGACCAGGAAAAACGCGCTTGGTGCCATGACCATGATAGTCCACGGCTCAAAACCCTCTCCAAAAATTCTGAATCCCAGCAGACTCCCAAACCCAAGAAGTTCCCGGATCGTCGCGATCGCGAGCAGCACCCAGCCATATCCAAGTCCGTTTGCCGCTCCATCGAGAAAGGCAAGTCCTGGCGGGTTCGAAGCGGCAAAAGCCTCTGCGCGTCCCATCAGTATGCAGTTTGTGATAATCAGCCCGACATAGGGGCCCAGCTGCTTGGACACGGCAGGCGCCCACGCCTTCAGCACGATATCGATGATGATGACAAAGAACGACAGCACCAGGACCTGCACAATCATGCGCACCTTGCGCGGAATAAGGTCTTTGAGAAGGCTCAGCGTGAGGCTGCCCATAGCGGTCGCGAAGGTCACCCCGAGCACCATAATGATGGTGTTGCGCATGTTGTTGGTGACGGCGAGTGTCGAACAGATGCCGAGCACCTGTACGAAAATGGGGTTGTTGAACCACAGGCCATCCCATATCACTTTGGCAGACGCAGAAGGCTGACTCACAGCGCACCTCCTTTCGCGCGAACGACAGCCAGCCCCGTATTGACCAGATTCCGGACAAAGTCGCTGGTACGGCTGGCCCCCGTGATGGCATCGACGGTACCGTTCTCAGGATCGAAATTGCCTTTTCCGCTGCCTTGGACGAACGCGATTGTTCCATCTGGCAGCACCTTCTTGCCTTTGAACTGGGCGCTAAACCAGGGTTCCGAAATGCGCCCGCCAAGCCCGGGGGTTTCCTGCTGGTCGATGATTTCAAACCCGCGTACGACGGTGCCCGCGGAGTCGGTCGCGAGCACGGCGGTGATAGGGCCCCACAAACCAGGCATGGTGAGCTTGACGCCGATCGCGGGCACTCCATCGATGGTGGCGCGGTATACTGTAGCGCGCGCAGCAGGGCCGCTGTCTTTCGGATCTGGAGGAATTTCAGTCACGAACTGGGTATAGCGCGTATCAACCTCGGCCGGTGGTGTCGCCGCGTCAGCAAGCCCAAACGCCTTGAGAATCGCGAACCTCGCTTCCAGCCTTTTGTTGGCCTCAACCTGCGCCTTGGTAAGCGCGTTGGCGACAGAGAGTACCATCACAAACACCACGCACACGATGAAGGTGAAAAGGGCCGCGTATAGGATGGAATTCTTGTTCAGCTTCATGGGGCACCTCCCGGGGCCGCGCCGGAACCCGACCCTTGGGCCGCATGGGCCGATCCAGAACCGTGTGAGCCTGCCTTGGGTGCCTTCTGAGCGATGTTCTCCGCAGCGCGCTCCTTTTTTTCTTTGGCACCAGCCTGAACCGAGTCGACCGCGGTATCGATCAATCCAGCAAAAGTGTTACCGAAGAGAATCGCGAAGCTGGTCCCCTCCGGGAACGCCGAGAATGTGCGGATGACAACCGCGGTCACGCCAATGATGAGCCCGTAGAACCAGTGAGAAAGAGGGCGCTTGGGTGCCGAGACAGGATCGGTTGCCATGAATACCGTCATAAAGAGAAACGAGCCAGCCAGAAGGCTCTCTACAGGCAGCGCTTTTTTCGCGCCGCTCAAGAGAATCACAAGGGTGGCCAGCAGCCCGCCTGCGACGGTCGAGAGCATGATCTTCCAGCTCGCTGTTTTGGTCAGAATGAGATAGGCCGCGGCAAGGAGGATGAGCACAACCATACCCTCCCCGAGCGCGCCAGTCTTAAGCCCAAACAGCAGGTTTAGAAGAGGTACCTTCTGTCCGGTCCTCATCAGGGCGAGCGGTGTAGCTCCCGACAAGGCATCCGTCGCAGCGTTGCCAAAGTTGCCGAAACTCGAGTATGACCTCGACAGGATGGTCGCGAAGCTGATGTACACAAAGGCGCGGCCAGCGATTGCGGGATTGAAAATATTCCGGCCAAAGCCGCCATACACGCCTTTCGCCATTGCAACGGCGAACACAATGCCGACCGCCAGCACCCACAGCGGCGTTTTTGGTGGAAAGGCAATCGCGTACAACGCGCAGGTGACCAGTACCGCTTCGCTGACCTTACCGGAACGGCTTCGCTCGAACAGCCATTCAGTCCCTATGCCGCAGACGAAGGTCACCAGGGCTGCCATTACGACCCGAAGGCCATACATCCACAACGAAAACAGATAGATCGGCGCCAACGCGATGAGCACCTTGCGCATCATGGGCTGTTTGAGGAACTTGATCACGCGCCCCTCCTTTCTTTTTCCTTTTCTAATACTAATGCATTGAAAAGAACAACGGTAGATAATCCTTGCATTTTCTGGATTTTATTTTTTCCATTTGACAGAAAAGAAAAAGAGCATCATAATTTTTTGAATCAGCAATAAATTCTCTCAGGAGAAGGTGTTAAATATGACTACCCTCCAAAAGAATCGTCACTCTTTCTTCTGTGCATGCATTTTTTTGCTAGGCCTTCTGACTACAATACCGCTCGCCGCCCAGGATACTTCTCGCGGCCTTAGTGTCGCCGCGGCGCCGATTGTTGGCTCCGATTCAATTGGTAAGCAATACGCCGTTTTCATCGCCATCGACCGCTACAAGGAATGGCCACCCCTCAAGAACGCGGTGCGCGACGCCGAGCACATCCGCGGCGTGCTCGAGAGCCGCTACTATATCGACAGGGTCTACACCCTCTACAACGAACAGGCGACCAGAGACCGCGTCATGCGGCTGTTCGAAAGCCTTGTAAACGAGCTCAAGCCGGAAGACTCGCTCTTTCTCTTTTACGCGGGCCATGGCTCCATCGACCCCCT
>JAJUJQ010000050.1 GCA_029265255.1 Spirochaetota bacterium | reverse complement strand
GTTTGAATTGTATGACAGGCTCTCAAAGACATTTCACTGGTTCCTCGTCAATCATCCTTCAGGTCGAAGGGCGTTGGATGTGCTCCACAGGCGAGGGCTGCGCGATGAGCTCATCGAAAAATTCAGTCTCGGCTATGCGCCTGCAAACAGGCAGTGGCTGTATTCATTTCTCAAAACAAAGGGATATTCCGATAATTTTCTTAAGCAGAGTGGCCTGTTTTCGAAAAATAATCAATATTGGCCTTTATTTGCCGACCGCATCATGTTTCCCATCAGCGATGCGAGAGGGAGGGTCATTGCGTTTGGAGGGCGAGCGATGGATCAAGAGGGGCCGAAGTATATCAACAGCCCCGAGACGGTGATTTTCAAGAAACAAGACACGCTTTTCGCGCTCTCACAAGCCATCGATTCCATTAAGAGTTTAGATGAAGCGATTGTCTGCGAAGGATATATGGACGTGCTCTCTTTTCACGCTGCAGGCATAACGAATGCCGTCGCTCCCTTAGGAACTGCGTTTACCAGCCATCAGGCCATGGCTATCCGCCGCCGAGCTTCAAAAGTCGTGCTCTGTTTTGACAGTGACGAGGCCGGCTTGCACGCCGCCGAGCGCGCGTGCTCGATCGCCGCCGCGGTGGGGCTTGAGACGTCGGTGCTCTTGCCAGAGGGTGGCAAGGATGCTTCGGAGATTTTAGAGAAAAAGGGGGCAGGGGAGTTGACGAGAATGACGAAAAATACTATAAACGCTGGACATTTTTTGCTTACACGTGCCGGTCAACTTTTCGACATCTCGACAATGGAGGGAAAGGCGAAAGCGGTCTCTTTCTTATTTCCCTTTCTAGATGCCCTCGATTCCGATGTGCGGCGCCAGGAGTATATAAAGGAAATAGGGAGAACACTGGGGGTTGGCGCCCATGCGGTCGAAATGGACTACGCAAAAGCAAAAGTGTCGGGGATATATCGTTCAATGAATGCTTCCGCCTCGTCCTCATCGTCAGGCACTTCACATTCAGCACGGACATCGGATTTAGTATTTGTTGCGGCGGCCATTTTGTCGAGCGACCCCTTTCGGCTTTTGTCGGAGCATTTGGACGGCGACAGCATCGATGATCCACGGGCGAGAGACCTCTTTTCAGCGCTTCAGGAGGCTCAAAAAGAGGGTGTGCAAGATGTCGACGGCATTCTTTCCCTGTGTGCCGATGATGCGGCGGTGCGATTTGTCCGCGAGGTCGATGCCTCCGGCGAGCTGAAGGGTGGGCTCGAGAGGATACTCCAGGATGGCCTGGCCCAGAAACGAAAGGCTGCCTTAGAAAAGGAAAGAAAAAAACTGGTGGCACAGCTCCAGTCCGTGAAGGCGGGGGATGGCGATATTGCGCAGGAGAAGATGATATTAGAAGAAATTATGAAAATAGACGGAGAACTCAAGGCTCACGCCACGGGAGGAGATATCGATGAGTGATATAGAGCTCGATCCCGCCATCGTAAAAGTGCTTGAATACGCAAAAGAAAAAAAGACGATAAGTTTCGACGAGCTTTCGGACATGCTCCCAGAACAGATACTCAATTCTGACAAAATGGAAGCGATCATCAACCTCCTCGTCAGCAGTAACGTCAAAATAGAAGAGGATGTGCAGATCGAAGAGGAGCCTCTTCCCAAGCTGATCGCGATTCCATCGAAGAGCAAGATGGTCGCCAACGACAAGGAGATGGCGAGTGATGACCCCGTTCGTCTCTATCTGAGGGATATCGGGCGAGAAAACCTCCTGACGGCCGAACAGGAAGTTGAGCTCTCGAGGACAATGGAGCAGGGTGAGGACATCATCAAGAATACGCTCCGCAAGTCGGGAATGTTGATTCCGGAATTTTACCAAATCGTCGTAAAAGCTACACGGAAGGAACCTAAGGACCTTTCGCTCCAGAAGAAAGAAAACACGGAGAAAATCGCCGAGCGGAGGAGGCTCAATCAGTTCTATAAGGAACTGATCGACTGCTGTGCCGCGGATCTGAAGGGCTATATCGAACTTAAAAAACAGATCATCGCCAAGGGGGGGGATATCTTCGAGGATGAGCAGCTCAAGGAGATCCGAGAACGCCTGCTGCCGGTTGTGAACGCCATGGACATTCACCCCGAAGAGATCACGGCCTTTTCGGAGAAGTTCATCGCCGCTGCAAAGAAGATCATCCGCTACCGCAAGGAACAGGATAGGATCGAGGGGATACTGCAGATCGTGTCCTCCAAGGATTTGAGGGCGCTCGGACGAAACCTCACCATCAAGGAAAAACGTGAAGAGATCGAGCAACGGCTTGGCCTCAGCGCAGAGGAGATCAAAGACCGAATTCGTCAACTCCAGGTGAACGAAAAAAAACTCAAAGACATTGAGAATAGTTTTGAAACGCCGATCGACAAGATTATTTCCATGGCCCGAGAGGTAAATCGCGGACGCAAAATGATGAAGAGCGCAAAAGACAAGCTCATCAAAGCCAACCTGAGGCTCGTAGTTTCGATCGCGAAGAAATACACGAACCGAGGCATGCAATTCTTCGATCTCGTTCAGGAAGGCAATATCGGCCTCATCAAGGCCGTGGAAAAATTCGAATACCGCAAAGGGTACAAATTTTCCACCTATGCGACCTGGTGGATACGCCAGGCCATAACCCGCTCAATCTCGGACCAGGCGAGGACCATCCGCGTGCCTGTGCACATGATTGAGCAGATAAACAAGGTTGTGCGGGAATCGCGGCAACTCATGCAGAAACTGGGCCGAGAGCCCACAGATGAGGAAGTCGCAGCCCAGCTTGGGTGGGAGATCGACAGAGTCAAGGCCGTTAAAAATGTTGCACGAGAGCCTGTATCGCTCGATACGCCCATCGGTGAAGATGAAGACTCCCTCCTTCAAGACTTCATCGAGGACAAGGAGGTAGAGAATCCGGCCGTCAAGACCGATTACAACCTGTTGCAGGAACAGCTCCGCATGGTCCTTGCGACGCTTCCCAAGCGCGAACAGGAAGTGCTGCGCATGCGCTTCGGCCTGGACGAAGGATATTCATTGACATTGGAAGAGGTTGGCCTGTATTTTAATGTCACTCGTGAGCGAATTCGACAGATCGAGGCGAAGGCGCTCAAAAAGTTGCGACAATTCAAACGGAGCCAGAAGCTTCGGGATTATATAGATCATTAATCGAGGTACCATTATGCCCATGAGAATGGATGAGGTGTTCGAGACGCTCAGGCAGTATCAAGAGATGCTCAGCAAACGGGTGGAACTGGAGAAGCAGCGTGAGGCCATGCCCAAAACCATCGAAATCCAGAACCAGATGCTCTCGCGAGAAAAGAAGTCGTTTTCTGAGGTGAAGGAACAATATGAGAAGTCAGAGGCGAGCCTCAAAGAGCTTAGACAGGCGCTTCAAGAAGCCGAAATGAAGCGCGAGAACGCCGAAAAGCAGATGGACGGTATAACGACGCAGCGTGAATACGATGCTGTCAACAAGGAGATCAGGGAAGCCTCTGAAAAGGAACAGGAGCTTCGCCGTAGAATCCAGGAGGAAGAGCGTCGCTTTGCCGACATCGACGATAGGCTGCACCGCATAGAGATATCAGTGTCGACCCTTGAGGCTGAAATCGCCCAGAAGCGCGCTGAGATCGATGAGCACAGCAAAGAGATATCCGATGAGATAGAGACGTTGCGGGCTGAGGAGAACGATCTCACCCACGAGCTGGATGAAGACCTAAAGTTTAAATTTGAGCGCATCATCCGAAGTAAGTCAGGCATGGGCATTGTTCCGATTCATGGTGTGGTGTGCACGGGCTGTCACATGATTTTGCCGGCAAACTTCGTGAATGAAGTGCGCCAGGCTGACAAAATCGTGTTCTGCCCATACTGCTCTCGCATTCTATATTATGAAGAGATTGAAACCGACGAGTCCATGGAGGAGATTCTCGCAGGTTCGCTCGTCGATTTGAACGACGATGAGAACGAAGAAGGCGAGGACTCTGAATCGAACGACGACACAGATGAGACGCTGGGGAAGTCCAAGCGGGGT
>JAJUJQ010000012.1 GCA_029265255.1 Spirochaetota bacterium | reverse complement strand
GATCTGGACAGCTGGCTTCACGAGTACAATTATGAGCGGCCGCATCTGGGGTACAGAAACCAGGGACGGCGGCCCTGGGAAACTATTGAACTGTTTCTCAAGGGAACCCTAAAATTGTAGAAAGAGAAGGTTAGGAATACACGTTAAGGGAGCTCGAGAAAACCGCATGAGAGGAGAAAGAGCCCACCTTATTATCTATGCAACACTGTCTAGACAGACGGGCTCATTATACATTTCTCTTCCCTATTCTACTGCATATTCACTTTTCCCAACCGCTTGAGTTACATCCACATAGTATGCTTGAAAAAGGCTTTCAATACAGCGTGTATCAACCATCGAACCAGTGTTGAACTGCTGTACATTTACAACAAAGAGGTAAAATAAGCGAGCGCAGTTGGTAGGGTTAATCTAATTGTATGAAAGTTAGATTTGGGAACCATTTTTCAATATCCTCACTTATTTGATGATGAGATCAGGCATATGCTCGTGTGCATAGAGCATTATGCAATTCACTCTTGGCAAGAGCCCTCTTTATGCTATTATAAGAAACATAATCATCAATCAAATCGAGGAGGACTTGATCATGCAGTTCAAAAAGCGTCATGTGATCGCCGCCTTCTTGCTTGGCACAAGTATAAGTACCCTATTTGGCTTCGTCAGTGGCTTCTCGAATTTGTATGGATCCTACCCAAGCTTCGCGAGCAAAGCATACCGCCCATCGAAGCCGTTTTCGAAGGATGAATTCAGTATCTCCCGATATCGGCAACAGGTTGAGCAGTACCGAGATGACTGCGAGTCGTACATCCAAGCAGCGAATAATGATATTGCTACAATTAAAAGAGAAATCCAGAGAGCAATTGACGATACCAATGCGGTGGTGAGCGAGTATAATTCATTTGTGAGATATGGCTTTTAATATATTTCAGGCTGCAGTAAATATAAAGCCATGATCACTGATTTTATAAAGATAACTCTTTGCAGATTAAGTTAAAACGCGAAATATCACCTGCTTTTTTTCATACTGGAAATGACAGCCCATTCAGCTGCAGATCTTCTGGGTATTCAGCCCAATTCTGCAGCTCTTTTCTATAGCAAAGTAGGCCAAATAATTGCATTTCATCTAGCCCAAGAAGCTGCCGAAGTATTCAATTTCTAAGTCTAGATCGATGAAAGGTACTTCGGTGGAGTACATTAAACAAGGCCATGGTGCCGCCAGCAAAGTAGTCGTCCTTGGCATGTTAAAGCCTCATGGCAATGTTTTCATGGTGGTAGTGCAGAATACCAAGACGAATATCCTAATAATCGAAATAGCAAGGAAAATAAAGCCTAATAGCTTGTCTATTCAGATGCTTATCACAGCCACCATGCATTGGATGCGAGCGAATTTCATCACCATATGAAGTGAGAATCTGGCACATAACCAAATACCAATCCCTGGATGGCAAAAGGGTGCTCTACGAGATACCTGATGAATATAAACCTGTAGACAAAGGGCCTTCACAAGCCCCCTATCAATTCTATGATTTCCTGATGCAATCCGGTCTTGTTCATGCGGGCCAAAAAGTGTTTCTTGAGTATGGTCCAAGGGGGAAGCCCAAGAAGCGGTGGGAAGGAATACTACGGGAATCAGGCATAGAGGTTGATGATGGGATCGTAAGAGCACCGAGCACCGCGGTGGTCTACTGCATCAAAAAAACAGGCAGCCAGCGAGAAACGGCTAACGGCTGGACCATGTGGAAGACTGAAGAGGGCCTCACCTTGGACGCAGTGTACCAGAAGGCGAAGGAACTGCAGGGAAAGAACACCATCGATGCCTCCTCCTGAGTATGCTCATTGTGGAAAGAGGCGGAAGCTCCTGGCTTGCCATCAAGCGTCAGGTGCTTCCGCCTTATCGGTGTTCATTGCGCTCGCTTGAGGCGAGTGCATTTCGTGCTTTAGCGCAGCGCGCTCGCCAAATCTTCGATTTCGATATGAAAACCAGGCAGGCTCTCATAGAGAGGAAGCTCATCGCGCGGTATAAATTTATACCAGGGAATGCCATCCTTTACGAAGGTAACGCCCATCCATCCTTCAGGATGCTCGACCATCTCATGCCATTTCTCCAAGGATAGCCTCTCTACATTGGGCATGATGTAGACTCTCGTGGAAGCTTTTTCTGCTGCTGCATACATCGATTCAAGCTGTACAATTTTCCGTTCCAGTTCACGCATAGGTTCGCTCCTTGGATATAGACATGCGCTTTTCCAGTTCCGCAATCCGCTGCTCGAGCTCCTCAGTTTCCACTTCTTTCAAGTAACCTAGAAGCACATTCATGCCGTAGACCATCATCTTGAATTTGCGCTCGTCGATTGCGCCCCGGTAGTACGCAGCGATAATCCTGGCAAGGCTGCGGCGTGCATTCTTGAGCGAATCCTGGGCAAGCGTTGAGGGGGGAGTGATGGCTCCATAGATAGCTTTTCTTCCTGAATATCAATGGTATTCATGTTGTTCACCTCCTTCAGTAAGGCTGTTTGGCGATACTTGCGAGCAAGGTAAGAGTTTCTGGCGGGCATTCTGGCTCGAGGATTGACACTCGTCATCAAGCAGCACGAAGTCTGGATCGACCAGGAGAAAGCCATCGTCCTCTGTGTAGACATGGAGGGCATCACAGTAGGCTTTGACCAAGGCAAACTGCCTGGGGGCAAGCCCTTTCGCAATGCAGATTGCTTTCCATGAGTCCACAGGGATAGAAAGAGGCTGCTCACCTTTGCGTTTCTTGATTTGAGCCAGTTGCGTGAACACCTTCATCCCGAGTTCCAGAACATCCGTTCCGACATCGAAGATGCAGACGGTTTCCGCTCCCCTGGTGCAGCCGTCACCCGTAACCGATTGTGCATATGTTGTTATACTACTGATATTTGATCGGGTTACGCCTGGGTTACGGTTACGGCTTGCTGGCGTAACCAGCTTTTCTGCGGATGCACTCATATGGCTATCTCCTCAAAGAGGATATCGGTACGGTTACGCTTCTCAGGCGTAACCGTAACCTGCCCGTAACCTTCTATGTATTTGTGAGCAATAAAATTATCCGTATTGGTTACGGGGTTACCCTTGCAAGGGAGGTATCGCTCAAACGCCTCCCTGAAATCATGTGCATAGTAGCCTTTCGCGCAACGTCCATCCTGCTTCAAGGTACGCGGTCGAATTCCAAACGGTCTGAGCATCCTCGCCAGATTTGAGGTGGTTATACCTCTGCCATGATTACATTGCGGCCAGGGGCTTTCCTCCATATCGTTAAGGCGATCTACAAGTGCCTGGGAAGGCCATCGGTCACGCGCTGGAAGTGCAGAGATAATCGTGCAAAGGTCGAGAAGCAGGCGTTCTTTCACCTCGTCAGGATCGCCTGCATCTTCAGCACAGAGGGCAACCGCTGCCATACGAGCTCGACGGGGCCACTCACCACCGATAAAATCAGCAATCCGCAACAGCTCCCGCCAGCAATCAGCCTGTCGGTCTGAGAGACTCGATGGTATTTCAGGGTCTATTGCCTGGATTTCGGCACAGTGATCCTGTGCAAATCGCTTGAGGCGTGCGTGCAGATCGCTGAATCCCTGATCCTTGTCAGCGCGGAGCCTCTCAACTTCTTCATTTGGCTTGCGCCGGCGCATCTGAATAATGATCGATCGGCTGGCAAGTGTATCAGGAAGGCTTCCGATTAGGGCAATAGCTTTGGGGCAGAACACATTGAAGATACGAGGTTCCAGATCCTCACCCACAATACGGATCGCACTGGCGGATTTGCGCGTGAATCCTGAATTCATGATGGTTCGAATCTCATCATTGGTGCGGAACATGGAATCAGCCTCATCGATGATGATGGTCGGGCTGTAGGCATCGATGGTGCGAAACAAGGCAGCCGTCGAGATGTTCGAGGTTGCGAGGGGTCGTGGAACGAGGCGGCAAACTATCTCTAGCGCAGTGCTCTTGCCGCATGCTTTTGTCGCTGAGGTAAAGCAGAGGTTGGGACACACTGCTGCTATGGATGCCATGTGTGTAAACACGATCCAGAGCGCTATGCTGTCGATGCATTCAGGGTCAGTTACAAGGAAGCGGCGTATCTGGCGCGTAATATCCTCGAGGAGCATTGCACCATCCTGGGGTAATGTAGAAGGTTCTAGGTCATTAAACTGCAGGGGCTGGCCCTGTTTGGCGTGGCTTTTCTTTGCACTATTCTTAGAGCCTTCTGATTCCGTTTGATCGCGAAGTTGCAACTCCTGTACCACCTGAGAGACATCAATCTTCACATTCTCATCCACGAGGGTCCTCCCAGAGCGTAATCGCTTCCATCCAAACTTCCGCGACGAAAAAGCAGGTATTGCTGCTTATAGCGCGATCCTGCGTATTGAAATAGAGAAATGCAAATATTTCAGCTAATTCACAGACATTCGCAGGTAATTGAAAAGGCCTTCCTACAAGCAGCACGCGAATATGTGGTGGCGCGCTATCAAGGCTGGCACGTGCGACAAATAGAGCAAGCTTCCTCCAGTAATCCCAGGTAATGTTATGTCGTCTGATAAACCGAAGTATTGCTAATCGAGCCCTGCGAGTCATAGTTCACCTCCAGGCAGGCTCTTCTTTTTCAAGCTGGCAAGTGATTTCTGCTTGACACTCGATCGGGGACATCTCTTTTTTGAATCAATCCAGGCATGCAACTCTTCTTCGTCGAATAGCGTTCTTCCATTGATCGCTATCGAAGGTATCCTGTCCTCGCAGATCCATTTATAGATCGTCTGAGGCTTCACTCGAAGCAGTGATGCAGCTTCATCAACACAGAGAAACTTACTCATGAATATCCTCCAAAAATGAAGTTACATTGTGGAGGATAAACAAATACGAACACTTAGTTGTCGGTACTGATGTCGGTAATCTAAAGGAAATGTCGGTAATCAGCTTTTTGTCGGTATTTTTAGATAGTCATTGAAGAGCATGAATTTCCCTCGATCTTCAATATGAAGTCCATTGATCTGTCCTGATGTCTTCTTTTTGCCGTTAAAAAGAAAATGCTTGGCTATGAATTTATCGACGCTTCTGCCTTCTAAGTATCCATTCTCAAATAAAAACTTTATAAGAATTTTGCAGTCTGCCTGACTGCCTATCCAATTGAGCATGTACTGCCGTTCGGTCTCCGACGGATCTTCAAGCAACTCAGCCTGCATTCTTATTTCTTGTGATAGATACCTTAGTTCGTCAATAAATCCAGAAATATCTTCTATCGTTTCTATTTTCTGCTTGATTGCATCACGATGAGCATTCTGCGCACCCCCCTGAATGTACGCCGATAATGAGAATATTTTCTGAGCTTCTGTTGAATTAATATTTTCCATAATCCCATCTAGAGACCCAAGATACCGTTTCTGCATAGAAATGGATGATAATATTTTGACTAGTTCTTCATCATAAATATTAGCAGATATGGTTCCTTCTTTATTTTCTATTACATCTTGATTATCAAGCTTTTTGGATAGTTCCTGCTCTGCTCTCACCACTTGGTCGTAATAGGTTTCCACCAAAGATGTTACAGACTGAATGATCGATTGGTAATTCATAGTCTCAAGCTTTGCAAGCAACTCCTGTAGTGCTTGATAGAGCGATGGCAAAATGGTCTTACTCATTTCAGGACATTTCTGAAATACTTCAATCGCAAATTGAAGAGTCTTCTGTATTTCTTTAATTATATAAGCTTGCCATCGGTGCTCTAACTCTCTCTCGCTTAATTCTTTCTGATTCACCATCGCTGCAAGCTCGGATCGCATTTCAGAACCTAGGTTTTTGATACTATCTTCAGCCTTATTAAGTACTTTATCTATTTCAATCACCTGATCACTGAACGAATTCGGCCAATGCTCTTGGATGAGCTTGAGCATATCCTTTGCAGTCTTTCCTTGAAATTTTCGATCTAGGTTTAAACTCATAGTATCCTCCCGGTTATTGCAAGCACATCCTGATACTCATCAGGATGAAAATAGTGTTCTGCCATTCGGTCCGAACTATGGCCGGTGAGAGCTTTTACCTTCATGACCGGTAAATGATTATTGATAAGCAGTGAATTGAAGAAATGCCTCCAGGAGTGAAACGAGAGCCCTCGACTGCGCCTCACCTCTTCGGTGATACCGATTTTTACCAAGGCATCGCAGAATCGCTTCTGGACGATCTTATGATCCAGCGGTGCCTTCCTCGAACGCCCGAAAAAGACGAAATCAGTTGGCTCAGTGTAGGGAGAGTACATCATGATGCTTGAAAGGAGCTCATGTACTTTTGGCAGTAGTGGCACCATGCGCGATCGCCCTGTCTTGGTGCTCTTAAGACCTTTCCCCCTTTCCCATGAAGCCCTCACCTCAAGGTAGCCATCCTTCACGGCTTCTCGCGTAAGCCCGAGAATTTCTCCCAAGCGCAAACCGGTGGTGGCCGCAATCAAATTAATGGCAAGGTAGCGCGTATCAGGCCAAGGAAGTGCAAAAAACTTTTTTGCCTCTTCGATCGTCAGTATGCCTTTTTCCGCTTTGGATCCTCCTACCATGGCGATGTCAGGAAGCACCTGGATGAGCTTCTTCCGCACTGCTTCTTTTAAGATGATTTTCAGTGCGATGAGAATATGATTGACCGTACTCGCTGAGAGGCCTCGCGCCCTCAGTTCGATGGCATATTCCTGGATCCGTTCTGAGTCCAAGTACTTGAGCTTCAGCTCTCCGAATTCTGGAATGAGATAGTTGTCGACATAGGCCTGTTGGTTTTCTGCGTGTCTCCGCCCGATCTGGCGACCACGTAAGAGCAATGACTGCACATACGTACCATCCCAGGAAAAGAAATCTGCTGCAAAGTCCTTGAAGGTGATATTCTCCCGGGTGATGATCTGCCCTCGGGTAAGGTAGTCAATCGCCCATGCCTCTGCGGCACCCTTGGTCGTCATTCCTGTGGCTTTTGCGGTGCTCCATGAGCCATCATCGAGCCTGAAGCGGACATAGTAGTAGGTCTTGCCGGAAGGGAGTTTTCGTTTCCAGAGCGAATAGGGTTTCTTCTTCATTGTTACCCCTATTCTAATGCAAAATAATGCTCTTTACAAATTTTATGCTACATTCCGTGCTACACGGAGCTAAAATACAATAGTTACTATATAAACAAAAAGAGCAAGTCATTGCTATGCAACAACTTGCTCTTGTTCGGGCAAGCCAGACTCGAACTGGCGACCCCAAGTCCCCCAGACTTGTACGCTAACCACCTGCGCTATTGCCCGTTTGCGCCTGTGTAAGGCTCGGATAAAGTAGCATAAGCGCCGCGCGATTGTCAATGTTAAACGCTCAGAGACATCCAAAACGCTCATCACCTGGCCTTGGGTCAATACCGGGCCTCGTAAGCGCAAAATCGTACTTGACGGGATCGTCAGGCGCGTACCGCGCAAAAAGCTCGGTCACGCGCAGGGCATCGGCCAGGTTCGGGTTGGACGTGGTCCCTTTCCGCGGCGGCAGGAAGCCCAATCGCTCGCGGCAGGTACGCACCATATGGATGTCCAAGGGGACGACGAGGCGCTCGGGACCAACCGATCGCCATGGCCCTGGATCGATCGCGTCATGCCGCACCATCCACCGCAAATATAAAAACAGGCGTTTGCAGGCGGAGCCATCCGCAGGATCGGGAAGCAGGTTGGAGCGCAATTCTGGCGCCCGGGCGCGCAGTGCGCGTGCGAAGGCTGAGGCTGCCTCGATAAACCGAGCCCGTTCTTGTGAGCATACTCCGGCATGCCGGTTGGCGCCTCCCGCGGGAGTCTTTCCATGGCACGCTAGAAACAGCCCCTCCAGGCTCCCGTATTCCTCTCTTGCCGCGCGAATGGCGCGCATGAGCGCGATCATATCCTTGGGAAAACAAAACCGATATTGGAAATTGCCCCAGGCATGCGCCATATCTGCTGAGGTCATGGCGGCGAGCGTCCGGGCAGGGTGGCGTCCCAATGGCGCGAGCGCCATCCTGCAGGCATCCATGATGAGCCTTACCGAACCAAACGCGAGTGTTGCGCACACCAGCCCCGCAACTTCGATATCGTCTGCATCCTGGTACTCTTTCACTACCGCGAGCGGATCGAGCCCCAGGCGCTCTGGCTTATTGCATTCCGCGTAAATACTCTCGAGAAAGCAGTATATGGCGGGATCGTTTAGGCTCACTGGAGGCTCGACTCGATCTGTTGTATCCGGGCCAGAAGCTCAAGGTCCTTCGGATTGAAAGATTTTGCGATACTGATATAGCGTAAAGCCTTGTCGCGATTGGATGTATCGGTACGGTCAAATTGACGGGCATAGCGGCTCGCGTAAATTTCCGCGAGCATGACCAGCGCCTCAATATTATCTGCCCGCTCTGTGAGCGCGTTTTTTAACTGCTCAATCTTCCGCGTTTCTTCGGTGTTGAGCGACGCGGCCAAATAATAAAGGAAAGACTTTAGTTCTCTGGAATATGGCGCGGCAATGAAATTGACCACGATGTCGAGCAGTGGCGAGTTCCCCGATTCGCCTTTAAGGCTGCCAAGCGCGCTGAGAGCAATGCCAAGGCCGCTGCCCGCGTCGCTGGTCCGCGTGCTGGCGGACGCGTAGCTACCTCCAGTCTGAAGGGCAAGGCTCCTGAGCCACGCTTCGACGGCTTTTTCGGAATTCGGCTCCTGGTTCTTCCAGTCAGTCGCGAATCTGACAGCCTGCTCTACATTGCCAGACTTTCGAAGAATGGTAGCCACCATTTCGCGGTCAAGCGGAATCCCTCCCGCCAGCTGATAGTACTGCGCTGCCTTGACCCAATCCTGCTTCCGGTAACTCTCGCTGATGAGAAAGCGTACCGCATCGTGCTCAGCCTGGGACCGCAGCGCCTGTTCCAGCGGGGTATGGGAATTGTCGGCGGAATCCCTTACCAGCGAAAGGACTGATTCGGCGAGCGGTACGGCTTCCGCCCTGCCTTTGTCGTCGCCAATTTTCTCCAGCGCCCGCACGAGGTATGAGAGCGCTACGGGATCTTTCGAATCGATCCTGACCGCGGTACGCGCGTAGCGTTCCGCGTCGACAGGCCGCCCATTTTCCAGCGAAAGCTGGCTTTTCGCGAGGAGCCATGAGCGGCTCTGGGAAAACTGGCGGTACGCGAGATCTAGATACCGCGAGGCGGCATCGTAATCCATCCGCTGCAGGGCAGCGTGCGCCAGCGGAACCAGCACATCGGTCCTTGCGGGATTCTGCTTCAACGCTTCCTGAAGCCAAGGCTCCGCGTCCAGTATCTGATTCAGCTGATACAGAGCAAGTCCATAGTACGCGCGGAATTGCGGGCTGCCGGGATTTGCGGCGCAGAGCACATCCATCGCTTCCTTCGCGGATCCTGGCTTGCCAAGCGCCAATTCTGCCTGCGCGTAGCCGCAGATGGCCAGCTCCACGGTCCGATCGATTGCGAGCGCGGCGGAAAAATACCGTTCAGCGTCGAGGAGGCGTTTTGAATCGAGCGCATCGGTCCCCGCGATCAGGTTCGGAATGATCGACACCACACCAAAAGCCCCGAACCTGGAAGCGGCAGCAACCGCCTGCGCCCGGATCTCGGCTTTTGTGCTGGAAAAGAATGGAAGCATGCCTATAAGCTCGGCAAGCGCGCTGGCCGGTTCCCCGGACAGAATCGCGGGAATTTTTCCGGCCACAACATCAGACATCGCGACAAGACAGGTGATATATTTCTTGTCAGCTCCTTCCGCCGATGCGGGTATTTCAAAGCGCGACTGATTCTGGCCATAGACGGTGCGCTCAATGCCAAGAATAATCGCCTGGAGCGCGGCCCGGTCGGGCGCGGGCATCGCGAGGGACGTGGTAATACGACTTCTGGCATCAGCAAGCGACGCTGGTGTCGCACGAATGATGAGCCGTTCGATGTCTGCGGTTTCGGCCGACAGTTTTTTGAGCGTTTCAGTATCGATTTTTGGCAGAGGCTGTTGCGCTGGCAGTAATGAGGGCACGCAAACCAGCACAAGGCACGCCACAACGAGCCATGTAATACGTGAGAATGAAAAATGCTCCCCTGGGCGATGCACCATCTGGTCTGCCATCATCATTCGGAATATTAATTCATATCGGCATTCCTTGCAATAAATACAAACACTTGTGTATCTAATTTCGCGCATGCTAGGGTTAGCAGGATGAGGTGTGTCTTCCTGTCACGACTTCGCAGCACTGCGATAAATACGGCGGTGCTGCTGCTTGCAGGGCTTCTCGTCTCCTGCAGCCTGGAATCCGTCCAAGAGTTCCTCACTCCACGGTTTCGATTCAGCGTCTCTAACCGCGCTATGCAGAAAGAGCTGGATACAGCGCTTTCCATAATTCTTTCAGGAAATCTAAAAAAAAGTGGGTATTTCCCTCTCCAGCGCATGCTGGCCGCACGACGAGTCGGCGCGATTCTCATCGCGGATGGCCAGAAGGCGCAGGCTGCGCGCTTTTTTACTACGTTGGCAGACGAACACGACAGTTACGAACCATGGTACCTGTTTTCCGCCGCGGGTGTCTATGAATCGATGGGAGGCGCGCCTATAGCCCGGCTCTTTTACGAACGCATCGTCGAGGCGTTGCCTGACATTTCAGTTGAAGGGAAGTCCATCCATCGCATCTGCCTTGCAAGGCTCTTATCAGGCACCCTTCCGCCCGAAAAAAAAATCTCGTGGTATCGCGAATTTATCCGCCGTTTCCCCGATGCCGAGGAAACTGGCCCTTATCATTTTCTGCTCGCCAAGGAATATGAAAAAACAGGTCAATGGAGTACCGCGATCGAGGAATATCGCCGTTTTCTATCCTATTTTGGAGTCTCGGTCCCTGGATATCCTGACGCGTTCGAACAGGCGAGAAAAATGGTCGAATTCAGCGACAGCCCGAAAGACTGGACCTATCGCGATCTGAATGAGCTTGTGTCAGGCATTCGCAAGGCTATTGCGTCCCGCTCCTCCGCTGCGCTCCGAAAATACATGTCCAAGGCAGGTTTTTTTGCCATGTCCTGGTACAAGGAAGGCGGACAGGATGCCAATTCCTCGGTCATCTTCAATTTCAGCAACTTTATGACCCGAGGCCCCATCTATGTCGCGCCAGCGCTCGACCCGCAGATAAACGAGAACGAAGCCTTTTTGCGCACCTCCGGATGGACGGGGTACATCCCGGTATGGTATCTCTGTTTCCGCAGAATTTATTTTCCGGCCGATCCAAATGTTCATGGCAACTGGGAATGGGCTGGCATCTACTTCGGAGAAAAACTGCAATGAGCGTATGCAGAATGTTGGGTGTTCTTCTGCTGCTTGTCATGACTCCTCTGTATCCCGCCCGATGGGCCGAAGCCCAGGAAATAGCAAGCGATCAGGCAGCAATTGCCGCCGCGAGTCCGTCAGACGCAGTGTCCCCTGAAGCGCTCGCCGCGCGAGTAGAAACGGACGTGCCGCAGGCTGAGCCAGAGGCTCCGATGCCCGATATCCTTGAGGAGGAGGACCTTTCCGCCATCGACGCGATCAGCGAGACTACGGCGGAAATGAGTCTGGAAGAGCGCGCGAAGGCATGCGCGTACGATATTCCCATGCCGTGGGGTCACGAGCTTTTCGAAAAATATCGCAGATATTACCTAAGCGCGAACGGGCGCAAAGTACTTTCGAATGTGCTTAAGAAGGCATCACCATTTCTCGATTATATAAAGATAAAAGTAGAGGAATACGGATTGCCGGCGGAAATCGCCTTTTTGCCGGTCATCGAATCGGCGTATTCTCCATTCGCCGTATCGCGTAGCGGCGCGACAGGCATCTGGCAGTTCATGAGAAATTCGATCAAAGGATATGGCTTGACCATTACCGAATGGGTCGATGAACGGCGCGATTTTATGAAGAGCACGGATGCGGCGCTGAAAAAACTGATGGACAACTACAAGGCACTCCAGGACTGGCCGCTAGCCATCGCCGCGTACAACGCGGGGCTCGGAGCCGTATCGCGAGCTGTCAATAAAGCGGGCGGCGACAAGGATTTTTGGCATCTGTACGAAAATGGGTTGATTTCGAAACAAGCGCTTGATTATGTCCCGAAGTTTCTGGCGGTCGCTTCGATTTTACGCTATCCCGAGCTATACGATATGGCGATGCCGGAATCCGGGCCAGTAAAATGGGAAACCGTAGCGCTCGATCGGCAGATCGACCTCAGGCTGCTGGCATCAAAAGCGGAAATACCGATGGAAACCCTCAGCCTGGCCAATGCCGAATTGCACTATACCATTACGCCACCGGTGGAGGCACACCTTCTCAAAGTGCCCGCCGACAAGGCGGAGCAGGTACGAGCCGTGCTTTCGGATCCATCAATTCCAATGGTTCGGTATGAAGTCTACAAGGTAGTCCAAGGCGATACGCTGACAGCCATTTCGCGCCGCTACGGGGTGTCCATATCGATGATCGCGAAGGTTAATCCCGGCCTCAATCCCGACAGGCTGAAAATCGGCCAGACACTGATGATCCCTGTGTCCCTCCAACCACTGCAGAAAACCACGGCGGCGCCAGCTGGCCAGGCAGGGGACGCGCTCACGTATATTGTAAAAAAAGGCGATACCCTCTATGGTATCGCCCGGCAATTCGGCACTTCAGCGCAGACTATCGCGAAGCTCAACGGCATGTCGCTCGATTCGCTGCTGCGTATCGGCCAGACACTGAAAGTCCCGGCCAGGTAAGCGCAGCGTGTTATCGCAGCGCCAGCTCGGCAAAGACCTTGGCGTCTCCCTTGATATTGGCGATATCCGCGTTTTCATTGGGCTGATGGGCAGTCTCGTTCATGCGCGACCATACAACACAATCGAAGCCGGCCTTGCGCAGGTAGGCACCTACCGTACCGCCTCCGATACCGATCGGCCTCGCCTCCACGCCATAGACCGCGCGCACGGCCTCAGCGAGCAACGTCACCACCGGGGCATTTGGAGGCGTCGCCCGTGATTCGTTCTGCTGCACGACTTCAAGCGTAATCTGCACGCCATATTCGGCTTCCACCGCGCGTGCCAGCATGCCGATCTCTTTCAGCGCGAGGGAAACGGGGTAGACCGGCAGCAGCCGCATATCCACATAGAAGACATCCTCCCCTGGAATGGTGTTCACGTTCGGCACGTTCGCTTCCTTCTTGGTTGGGTTGACGGTGCTGCGGTCTGGGTTGAACAGCGGATTCCGCGCGGTGAACAGCGTTTTCTCCAGCCGGTGGAGGCGGATCGCGAGATCGCTGGCGGCCAGAAAGGCATTCGCACCCTTGTCGGGCATGGCGGCATGGGTCTGCTTCCCCTTTGTGATTATTTTGAGCCAGCAAAGGTTCTTTTCTGCTACTTCGATCTCGGTGCCGTCGGCGGAACCGCCATCGGGAATGACAATCAGGTCGTCCTTGGTGAAGAGCGCGTGATGGGCAAGCAGGTACTGAATGCCGTAAGTGGATCCTACTTCCTCATCGGCCACAAATAGCAGCTTGATGGTACGCTGTGGCATGATGCCATTTTTCACAAAGGCGAGCGCGGCGAATACGGAAGCCACAAGGCCTTGCTGATTATCTTCCACCCCGCGGCCGTACACCTTGCCGTCTTTGGCGACCACCGTCCAGGGATCGCTTGTCCAGAGGCCGCGTTCGCCTTCGGGTACGACATCGAGGTGGGACATAATCCACAGCGGCGCATCGGCGCGGACTCCCTTGATGGTCGCGACCAGGTTGGGCCTGACACCTGATGGAACACGGGGATCCGGCGCGTCGAAGTGCGCGATATCGGTAATTCCTTGACTTTTAAGCCAGTCTTCCAAGGCACGCGCTTTTTCGATCTCGCCAATACCGCCCGATTCGGGGGCCAGCGCAGGCTTGGAGGTAAGGAGGGTCTCAAGTTCGACGATTCCTTTGTCGGATGCGTCGATAAATTGAAGTATTTTCTCGCGATCGGTCATGATGGTCGGTCCTTTACCGTGCTTGTGGGTATTTTTTCGAATATGCCTGCCACGACGTGGCGATCAACGTGTCTGGATCGGAATAGCGGGCTTCCCAGCCAAGCATGGTCTTGGCTTTGGTACTTGACGCAATGAGGGTGGCGGGGTCGCCAGGACGTCGGCCTGTGATTCTGGCCGGGATGGGTTTTCCGGTAATTCTGCGCGCCGCTTCGATCATTTCCAGAACAGAAAGGCCCTTTTCGGAGCCAAGGTTGACCGCGAAGCTTTCCTTTCCCTCGACAAGAGCGAGGAGGGCGCGATAGTGGGCATCCGCGAGGTCCGTGACATGGATATAGTCACGCACGCCGGACCCATCGGCAGTAGGATAGTCGGTACCAAATACCTCAATGTGCGGCCTGAGACCGACCGCTACTTCCATAATGACAGGAAGCAGGTTGGCAGGATTGCGCTCGAGTCCGTTCACCCGGCCTTGGGGATCATAGCCGGCTGCGTTGAAGTAGCGAAGCGCGGCGAACCTGAGTCCTTTGAGGCGGTCATACCAGCATAGAAGACGCTCGATTTCCAGCTTGGTGAAGCCGTAAAAGTTTTCCGGTTCTTTGGCGTGTTCCTCATCGATAGGAAGATATTTGG
Organism: Spirochaetota bacterium; assembly: GCA_029265255.1. The sequence goes on along the minus strand of JAJUJQ010000012.1, from coordinate 31,403 downwards.
GTTCTCCGTAAATGGCTGCGGACGAGGAAAAAACGATGGCCGGGATACCGGCTTCGCACGCTGCGTTTAGAATGTTGATGGTCCCGGTAATGTTCTGCACGGCATACTTTTCGGGCTTGAGCATCGATTCGCCGGCTGCCTTTGCCGCTGCAAGATGCACAACCGCGGCATAACCACGCTTCATTACGCGGAGAATCGCCTGGTAATCAAGAATATCTTCTTCGAAAAAACCATAATCAGGAAAGAGATTGTCGCGCGTGCCTGTCGAGAGGTTGTCCAACACGTCGACGCGCAGGCCGCGGTCCGCGCAGTAGCGTGCCACATGACTCCCGATATAGCCTGCGCCTCCGATGATCAGGATATCCATGCTGCGTTCCTTTCGTTCGAGAGGGGCTGCTCTCGTACTGTACTGTATTTTGAGGGTGTGGGCAACATTGCCGTTTTCAGGTTCAGGCTGAATGCCCCTTCCGTATCTCGACGAGAATCCAGCACAGTTCGCAGGGCTTCAGCACACAAACCTCATCTGGAGCCAGGACTCGCCCGGAAATGAGCTCCGTCCCCTTTCTGCCAGCAAGCAGGGCATGCATTCTTTCACGGGGGAGCATGACGTCTGTTTCCGCGAAATTTCCCAATACCGTGAGCAAGGTGGTCGCGTCATGCTTCTGGAAGGCGAGCACGGAGGGATGCCCGGACTCTACCACCGTCAGAGGCTGAATGCCGAACACAGGCTGCGACTTGCGTACCTCGGCAAGCCGCTTGAATCCCGCGAACACTCTTCCTGCAACCGTCGCAGGATCCAGCCGCTCCCGGAAGAGCTTCTCCGACCAGAGAGGCCTGTGTACCCATCGGCTGTCGTGAGCCTGAGCAGGATCATTGGCATACTGATAGCGATTGAGCGCAGCCACCTCATCACCCAGGTAGATAAGCGGGATGCCGCCTGCAGAAAAGGCAATACCATACAGCAGCATCAGTCTTCGTATCGCCGTGTCGAGTGCAGCCCGATCCCCCTCTTCAAACGCCTGCTCAATACCGGCAAGCGATGCTGCCGTACCGCAGATACGGCGATCGCCGGTGACCGGGTTGTACTGAAAACTTACGCCTTTGCTGAAACTGCCGGGAAACTGGCCCATGTAGAACTCGTTGAGAAACGCCCGGTGATCCTTGCCCTTGATATAGATTTCTGCAGCATCCTCGTCGGCAAAAGTCCAGCCTATGTCATCATGGCAGCGAACATAGTTCACCCATGAGCAGCCGACCGGAATGCTGTGCCGTTTCCGGAGAGAGTGGGCAAGCAAGCGTACTTCCTTGGTCGCGGCAGCCTCCCAGAGTTCTGCCATGAGCAGAGGATTATAGGAAAGCTGACACTCACGGAGATCAATATAGCGCTCGATGTCGTCCGGATGCACGATGGCTTCCGATTTGAAAAGAAGAGAAGGACAGGCAATGCGCGCCGCACTCTGGAACGCTCTGATAAGGATGTGCGCTTCTTCGAGGTTTTCGCAGGAGGTGCCCTCCCGTTTCCAGGTAAATGCGACCGCATCAAGCCTGAGGACCGCGATGCCGGCATTGGCCAGAAAAACCATTTCCTGCACCATGGCATTGAAGACAGCCGGATTTGCGTACTTGAGATCCCATTGATACGAATGGAAGGTCGTCCAGACCCACTTGCCAAGCTCTTCCACCCAGGTGAATGAGCCGCGCCTCACCTCAGGGAAAATATCCCTCAGCCATGGCTGGTAGCGCTGGATTTCCGACTCATGCTCAAACATCCAGTAATATTCGCGGAACTCCGGATCACCGGCTTTGGCCTTCAGTGCCCATGCATGTTCATCGGAGGTATGGTTGAACACAAAATCTGCGACCAGCGCAATTCCCTGATCCGACAGCAGTTTTGCGACTTTTCTGAGGTCGTCTATGGCGCCGAGGCGGGGATTGGTCTCGCGATAGCTGGACACTGCATAGCCGCCATCATTTTCCGGCTGCGGGCAGCGGAAGAAGGGCATAAGGTGCAGGTAGGTCACTCCGAGCTCCTTGAGATAGGGGATCCGCTCGATCAGCCCCAGGAAAGAACCGGCAAAGCGGTCAACATATGCCACGGCCCCCACCTGCTCCTGCGAAAGAAACCATCCGGATTCGGGGGGCAGCACGCGATCGCGCTCTTTCAGATAGGCCGGCCGCTCCTGATACGCGGCAAAAAGGCTGGTAACGAGGCGCTCAAGCTGGTAGGCAAAATCCGGCCTGGTACTGTAGAGCCTCCAGAGAAGGCTCGCAAGGCGCTCAAATTCCTTCTCCAGTCGTTCGCCGAATTCCTGCCATTCTACAGTATGGGTGAGTCCTTGAGCCTCCCATCGCACAAGGCATTGCTCATATAATTGACGCCATGGTTTGTTCACAGAAGTTCCTTTTCATGCTTTGCACGGAGATGCAGGAACAGCTGCCGGTTGCCGCAACCGTCCCCTCTACTTGATTGCTCCCGCCACCATTCCTTTGACAATGTATTTCTGGGCAAACAGGAAGAAAATGATGATTGGCACCATCGCCATGAGAATCGCGGTGAGAATGAGATCCCACTGTTTGACGAACGCTCCCGCAAAATTGGATACCGCGAGCGGTATCGTCATAATGGTATTCCCCTTGCCCAGCACCAGCAGAGGCAGCAGATAGTCATTCCAGATCCAGATGCCATTGAGCACGAGTACTGTTGCCTGTATCGGTTTGAGAATCGGAAAAATGATCTGATAGAAAATCTGATGCCGGTGACAGCCATCAATGGTTGCCGCTTCCTCAAGTTCCAGGGGAATGCTCTTGATGAATCCATGGAAGAGAAAGATCGAGAGAGGTGCGCCGAAACCGATATACGCCAGAATGATGCCTTGATAGGTTCGAAGCAGTCGTATGCCGGTAACCTGTGTGACTGTCCTGAACCACGACAGCAAGGGGAACATCACAATCTGGAAGGGGATTACCATCGACGCCACAAAAATAAAGAAAATCGCCGATGATACCTTTGTCTTGGTTCGGACAAGCGCCCAGGCCGCCTGGGCAGAAAGCAGATTGATCAAAAGGAGTGACGCCACGGTCACGATGACACTGGTCAGCAGTGAGCTGGGATAGCGTACCGATTCGCTGGTCCAGATTTTTACGATGTTGGTTGCAATGTTGCCCCAGTTTTCCGGCCATGCGAGGGGGTACTGGGTGACTTCGAACGACGATTTCGCAGAGTTGATCAGCACGAGGATGAAGGGGAACATGAACAGAAGAAACAGCAGCGCCGTCACGATCTCCGCGAGTATGGTGCCTGGTTTTCTCGGCATCGGCTGTTTCATAGCTCGATCTCCTTCTTCTTGTTCACATAGACTTGGATGAGCGAGATGATCGCCAGCACTAGGAAGAATACCAGCGCTCGTGCCTGTGCGACTGAGAGTTTGTTGGAGATGAACGCGGTATTGTAGATGTTGAGGGCAAGCAGTTCTGTGCCGAGTACGGGTTGACCCATCAACATGGTGGAAGGCCCTCCGCTGGTGAGTGACACATTCACATCGAACTGCTTGAAGGAATTGACCAGAGTGAGAAACATCGTCACCGTAAAGGCCTGCGCGCAGAGCGGCAGGGTAATAGCCTTGAGTCGGATCCAGGGAGTCGCGCCATCGATTTTGGAGGCTTCGATGAGCTCCTGGGGAATGTTCTCTATGGCAGCAACATAGATCATCATGATATAGCCTGCGTACTGCCAGGTACCGACAATGACCATGGCGACCAGGGCTGTCGTGTTCTTGCTCAGCATCAGATTGGCAGGATCGGCAAGAAAACCGAGCGCAGGGACAGCCTGCCCGAGAGAAGGAATCGCGTTATTGAAAATGAATTGCCAGATATAGCCGAGTATCAGGCCTCCAATGAGATTCGGCACAAAGAATCCAGCTCTGTACAGATTCTTGAACCGCAGATTGCCCGTGACCAGCAGCGCCAGGGCGAACGCCACCACGTTGATGGCGATCATGTTGAAGATGGTGTACGCAAAGGTGATACCGAACGAATAGAGAAAAGAAGGGTCACGGAAGCTTTCCAGAAAATTCTGAAGGCCCACGAAGCGAAGCCCGCCGTCCACTCGCGCGGACGAGGACCAGTTGGTGAAGGCGTAGTAAGAGCCCAAAAAGAACGGAATGACCATCACCATGAGAAAGGCAAAAATGACCGGCACCAGAAAAGCCCAAAACACAATGGCCGATTCGGTTTTTTTAGTCATGGATACCTCTTAGGGTACCGGCGGATCCGGCACCTCAGCAATGAACAGGCCGCCCACACCATCGTAGCGCGCAGGCGGCCCGATCTCTCATGGACCAGGGTGGCCTCGCCGCCCCGGCAGTACGAACATCATCACTTCTTCGCGTTATCCTTGAAGGCCTTTTCCATCAAATCCACAAACTGAGCCTTGGTGATCTTGCCCGCGGCGAACTGGTTGTAGATGGGGGTGAGTACCTTGTCGCGGAAATCGCCAGAGAAGTAGTACTGATTCCAGCTGTAGACCTTGCCCGCCGCGGCCCACTCCTGCACGGAACGCGAGAGCTGGCCGTCGGGGTTGAGGCTGATGCCGGAGAACGCGGGGATCATGCCGGCTTCCTTGACCATGTAGGTGTGACCTTCTGGCGTATTGACGAGGTCAATCAGGAATTTCTTCGCCATGGCGAGGTTTTTAGACTCTTTGTTGATCGCGTAGAAGGATGGAGCCGAGACAAAAATACCGTCAGTGACTTTGCGCATCGACCCGTGCGGCGCGAAGCCCATTTTAAAGGTCGCCTTGGCAGACTTCAGGTTAGGATCAACCCAGTTGCCCTGATGCAGGAACACCGCCTTGCCGGTCGCGAAGGCGCCGACCTGCGCATCATAGTTGCCGGTCAGCAGGATGGTCTTGTCCGCGTACTTGAACAGCAGCTCGACCCAGTCCGCATACTCCTCGAGGCGCTTGCGATCGACCTTGCCGGCGAGCAGGTCATTCGTTACGGAAAGATCGCCATAGGGCAGACCATTCGACAGAAGCGAGTTGAAGTTGTGGTGCGCAGTGACCCATCCCATTTCTACGGCTGCTGCCATTGACACGACGGAATTGATGCCGAGCTCCTTCTTCATGCCATCGAGCTTTTCGAATGCCTTCTTGTAGGCGTCATAGCTGGTGAGGGTCTTGGGATCGATACCGGCCTTCGCGAGCATATCGGCATTGTAGGCCATGCCCCACCCTTCCACAGCCACGGGGAAGCCATAGACCTTGCCGTTATACTTAAAGGCAACCGAGGTCTTCGAGACCCACGGCTCATTCGAGAGATCCAGAATGATGCCTTCCCACTCTTTGTAGGACTCAAGACCGTCGAACGCGAAGATGTCCGGCATGTCACCCGCTGCGTAGTCCGCCTTGAGCTGGGGGCCCATACCACCTGACGTGCCACCGATGGACTTGATCACCACCGTAACGCCGTTCTTCTTGCCCCATTCAGCCGCGTATGCCTTGAGCTGGGCATCGATTTCCGGCTTGTTCTGCATGAGCGTCAGCTTGCCAGCACCAAAGGCTGCTGTCGCCGCGAGCAGAACCATGCATGTCAGTACAAACCGTTTCATGTGCGTACCTCCTTTTTCGATTGTCAATGGTTTTTTTTTAACCCTTGCCTTCATATGATACCGCGCCTCGGCGACAGGTCAAGTGTCGCGACAGAATGAGCGAAGCGGCGTCCCGGGCCTTCTGGTTTTTCGGATTTAGCTGTCGGCCAAGAAAAAGGGCTGCCGCGCGGCCTTTCGACCACTCGACAGCCCTTCGTGCCGCCGATCAGAATCGAACTGATGACACATGGATTTTCAGTCCATTGCTCTACCAACTGAGCTACAGCGGCATGGATCAATAGCGTTCGCATATTTCGAACAGAAGCGGGATTTGGGCGGTGCAAGAGTCGAACTTGCGACCCCCAGCGTGTCATACTGGTGCTCTAACCAACTGAGCTAACCGCCCGCGTTTCTGTTCGATTCCGAACGACAGAGGCTTTTATACCAGAGAGCCGCGCTGCCTGTCAAGCGAGCCGGAAAACGCCGGCAGGCAGGGCGCTCACCGAATAAAAACCGGTTCAATTCTTTCCATATGGTTTTATTGCACCGCGAATCAATAATCGATAGAATATTCATTGAACAATACCGGAGGACCCCATGCGCAAGACAATCAGACTGATCGCTGCCGCTTCCTTTCTTCTCGTGGCAACGCTCGGTTTCTCCTTCACCTTCATGCCAATGTCGATTTCGATCGCACCATCCGGTGCTCAGAGCATCGCAAACTTCCGCCTGACCAACGACTCTTCCCAGCAAATCGCGATCGTCATCAAGGCCATGACGCGGCAGATCGACGAATTCGGAAACGAAACCAACGAACCCGCAGACAAGGATTTCGCGATTTTCCCGGCACGCGTGGTTGTCCAGCCGAATTCTTTTCAGAATATCAAGGTACAATACAAAGGGACGCAGAAACTCTCTAGCGAAGTGCCCTATCGCATTATCGCCGAGCAGGTGCCGATCGATTTTTCCGCGCAGCAGTCTTCCGGCGTCAAGGTGCTCTTCCGTTACATCGCCGCGCTCTATGTCACCCCCCCAAAAGTTGACCACAAGGTCGAGGTTGTGAAGGTCGAATATGGCGAAAAAGACGGAACGCCGGGATTTGTCCTCACTCTGAGGAATTCCGGTACACGCCACGCACTTCTCAACGACCCCGTGCTGAAAGTAACAAGCGCGTCCATGGCTATTTTTACGATCAAGGGCGATGACGCGGCAGCGCTGCAAGGGCAGAATCTTCTCCCCGGGAACACCCGGCGCTTCTTCATCCCATGGAAGGATGCCAAACCTGGCACCACCTACACTGCGAGCCTGAGCGCGACAATCGAATAAAGGAATTTATGCCCGCCATGAATCCTGGCGGGCCGCGTAGATGCACGATTATAAAAATGTTCCAACGGGAGAGAGAATGAAAAGATCCCGCAGTATCAGAGTATTTGCCGCCTGGATGTTCTTTTTTGCGGCAAGTTTCTATGCCTTTTCGCAACCTTTGAAAACGCCGGGGAGCCAGTCTCTGATAACCCATGATGCCGTCAGACCATCCATGGAAATTCCTTTCATGCTATCAATTAACGGCAAACCATATGGAGAAGTGGATACGGGCATTTGGAAAGATCAGGCAATTCTGGAAAAACAGCGCATCGCTTCGATACTGCTGAATTACCTTCGTCCTGACGTCTATTCGGTCATATTCGATTCGGTTTTTTCTTCCATCGCGTGGATAACCGCCGATGATTTTGCCGTAGTAGGAATACGATTTTCCTTCAACCAATCGGAACTCACTCTCAGCCTCGACATTCCGCCCGAGTATTCTCCTGTGCTGGACATCGATTTCGTTCCCGAACAGGTCTATAATTACAAGCCGATCCTTCGCCCTGCTCCTTTCTCGGGCTGGATCCACGCCGACAGCAGTCTCAGAATCGACGCGGTATCATGGTCCGGTCTGTATTTCTCTTCTCGCCTTGCTTCAACGATCGACCTGCATGGAACCCATATGTTCGTAAACGCCGATCTTTCTTCCAGCGCTTCCAGCACTGTATTCAGACTTGGCGATATTTATGCGCTATGGGACAGCCGAGCGGCACAGACACAGGTCTGGCTCGGACGCTTTCTTACTCCCGGGATCGGCCACCAGACCCAGACGACGATCTGGGGGATTTCGGCCTCAAGCTCGGAATCGCAGCCATATGTCATCAAGCAGGGGCTTATCGATGACCTTACCGAATTCACGCTTAAAAAACCCGCAAAGGTCACCATAGACGTAAATCGCAAAACGATTCGAACTGCCGTTCTGCAACCCGGCAACTATCGGCTTCTCGACCTGCCGTTCACCACCGGTCTTAATGAATTCGTGCTCAAAATCGAGGAAACCGATGGCACCATCCAGGTGTTCAAGAGAGTCATTCCACGCGAAAGCAACGTGATACCGCAGGGCACAAGTCGCTACGCCCTTGTCGCGGGCGTCAGCCCCTCGGACTGGACCGAATTTCTGGCGACAGGGTATCTGCTGTTCGGCATCTCTCCTGTAGTTTCGGCAGGGATCGGACTGCAGGCCGACAAGCGTTCTGCCATGGGAGGACTCACCTGGGCAGTTGCGCTTCCGCTCGGAACGCTGAATGGATACGCTTCCATCTCTGGGCGATGGGATGGTTTCGGCAGCAACGTGGCCTCTCTTGCCGCGCAGGCAAACTATGTCTTCAACTTTCCTACCTTGGAATACACCCCATCATTTGGCCTTTCAGCCTCTTATCAGGGACAGGGATTCGTCGCTCCATCGCTCTCCCCTCCATCGGGCGCAGTACCCCCCCGCAGTATTTCTCTCACGTCGAGCCTGTACAGCAGGCTGGCAGCGCGAACGGGTATCAGCTTTGGCCTTGGCTGGAGCAGAACCGAGAGCACGCCGGTTGTGGCTTCGACGGATATTTCCGGTTCTTTGAGCCAGGGCTTCGCCAAGGGAGGTTCCCTAAATCTTTCAGTGCGCTACCGTATTCCTTCCTCAGGTTCGCCCGATCTTTCCGCGATGCTCATGTTCAGCATCATCCCCAAAGGCGAGGTGCCGCGATCGCTAACGTTTATTCAGCCGCTAGACGATACAGGTTCTCTGAGTCTGAACGATCGACTCTATCTGCTGGGCAGGATATTCAATATCGGCTTGAATGCGACAAACCCAGTACCGGGTTCTGGCAAGGACGCTGCTCTGTCCATGAACATCAGCGGCTCATCGGCATTCATCGATGCGGGCATCTCTGGGACACTGCAGTACGATGCCGATACAGCCCGCTACACAGGAAGCGCGACGCTCCAGTTCAGGACGACTCTCGCCTTTGTCGGACCCCATGTAGCCCTTACGCGGCAGACCCCCGATTCCTTTGTGCTCATCACTTCATCACCCGCCCTCAGAAAGGAGCCTGCGGTCTACAAGCTCACGACCGGCTCCCAATACGCCGCGATGAGGGGAGGCAATATTGTGCTATTGCTGCCCAGCTACCGTGATGCCGTGCTTTCCGTCGATCTGCTCGAAGCATCGCTTACCTTGAGTCCGAAAATCCCCTATGCTCTTGTTTCGCCAGGGTATCGCAGCGGTATCCTTTTCCGCAGCGAGGTGGTGAAGCGATCCAGAATAACCGGCAGGCTGCTTGACGCTGAAGGCAAACCTGTTCCCTACCTTTCAGCCGATATTCTTGATATCGGCATGAGCCCGATTGAATCAACCTTTACCGATGAAATGGGGAATTTTGAGATTTATGATCTTTTGCCAGGAACCTATCAGATTCAGTGGCCTGAACCGTATGGAACCTACAGGTTAGAGCTGCCGGAAGATGCCTCCGAAACGCTGGAGCTGGGGGATGTTGTGGTGCAAAACTAATCAATAAGCGCTAAAATAGTATATTGAAGAGAAAAGAGGTATATCGATGAGAAATAGATTAGTTTTCCTCTTTGTATTGGCTTCCATTATTGTAATGGACATGAGCGCTCAAAAATTTATATTTGATTCCATGAGCCCTACCACGATCGTCGTCTACTATGATCCCGCGCTTTCTTCTCCCACCTATCCAGACCAGATCACCGTTACCGCTAGAAGACCAACCCCTGGCAATAAAGATTACTACTATTATCTCATCGATGGATTGACAACTCCTGCATCGAGGACGCTACAGAAAGAAGGGGATCCCTCCAAATCAATCACCGTTGCGTTCTACACGACTAATACTTATACCAACACTATCACCTATAGCACAGCTACGTCTCGCCCTAAGGGCAGTACACTTTGGGGACTGTTTGACACAGGTGTCACTACCAATACATTAACTATCTTTCCTCGAATCAATGCAGGGCAGAGTGTTCCGGAAGGCACTTATTCAGCGACGTTTAAAGTCATACTGTACGACGCTAGCGGTACGAGTCCCAATACCAAGGATACCTCTTATGGGGAAAAGACGTTCTCAATGACCGCATATGTCATGGGTGCCGTTGACATGAGGATAGGCGCTTATCCGGGCGATTATAACAGCGCGCCGTCATCTTCCAGCTATTCCATTAGCCTTGGTGAGGTATCAAAGGGGGCAACCGCGCAATTCGGCGTCTATATCCGAGCAACGCGAGCCTACAACTTGACCCTCACTTCGACAGGGCAGCTCTCGCCCGTCTCCGGGTCGACCGATCGCATCAATTTTTCGCTGACAATTAATGGCAGCGCTGTCGCCATGGGCACGAATGTGCTGATTGAATCGAATACGTCTGTCACACCCGTATTTTACAAGGCTTTCAACGCCCAGATATCGGTACCGGCAGGGCAGGATGTAGAAGCGGGCAGCTATACTGGAACCATTCAATTCAGCATCAGTGCCAATTAGACGGCCCGCATACCGACAAATCAACCAGAAGGAACGACAATGCGGTACGCACGAAGCGGCGGGGTCCTGCTCCACCCGCTGTCGCTGGATGGGCCCTGGCTGTGTGGCACTCTCGGGCAAGAAGCCCGCACTTGGATCGATTTCTGCGGCCGGGCTGGATTGACCTGGTGGCAGGTACTGCCACTTGGCCCTACGTCCTATGGCGACTCGCCCTATCAAAGCCCTTCAGCGTTCGCCCTGAATCCATACCTGATCGATCCGGAGGCGCTCAGGGAAGAAGGCTTGCTGGCGGAAGAGGACCTGAAGGGTTACCACCGAAAATCCACAACCATCGAATATGCGGCGCTCTTTATCGAAAACGCGCGCGTGCTCCACGCCGCGTGGGGACGTTTCAAAGCCGGCGCGGGCCGAAATCACTCCATGTCATATAGCGGGTTTACACAATTCTGCGACACCCATGCTTCCTGGCTCAATGATTACGCCCTTTTTGCCGCTATCAAGGAATCCATGGGGCATCGGCCATGGAACGAATGGCCCGAAGCCTTGCGTTTTCGCGAGCTAGGAGCGCTGGCGCGCGCCGCGGATGAATTGACCGATCGGATCGAGCGAATTCGATTCACCCAGTACCTTGTCTGGAGCCAGTGGCAGCAGCTGAGAGAATACGCCCGAGCGCGCGGCGTTTCGATACTCGGCGACATCCCTATTTTCGCCGCCTACGATTCGGCCGATGTTTGGGCGCATCCTGAGCTTTTCCAGCTTGATGCCGAAGGCAATCCCACACGGGTCGCCGGCGTCCCTCCAGACTACTTTACCGCAACCGGCCAGCTCTGGGGCAATCCCCTCTATGACTGGAAGGCTCACGCCCGTACGGGTTTTTCGTGGTGGATCGCGCGGGTCAGACACACGTTGAGTCTTGTCGACGCGCTCAGAATTGATCATTTCAGAGGGTTTGAGGCTTACTGGGCTGTCCCCGCGGGCGAGCCGACTGCCATCAATGGCCGATGGGAAAAGGGCCCCGAACACACGCTGTTCAACGCGCTGGAGCAAACCATGGGAGACCTGCCCATTGTAGCTGAGGACCTCGGCTTTATTACGCCGGAAGTGGTCGAACTGCGCGACAGCCTGGGTTTCCCCGGCATGCGGATCCTTCAGTTCGCCTTCGAATCCAACCAGGACAACCAGGATTACCCCCACCACTATCCAGAACACTGTGTCGCGTACACAGGGACGCACGATAACGATACCGCTGCCGGCTGGCTGGCTGCCGCCAGCGCGGCCGCGCGACGCAGGGCTCTTGCCTATCTCCGGGGAAGCGGGCGTACTTTTGCCTGGGACATGATTCGAGGTGTGTGGTCCAGTCCTGCCATGATCGCGATCGCGCCCATGCAGGATTTTCTCGGCCTTGGCTCGGAAGCGCGCATGAACTATCCGGGAACAACAGGAACCTGGTGGCGATGGAGAATTCCACGAGGAACACTCACCTCATCGCTGGTCAAGCGCATCCAGCGGCTGTCGCGGACATATTTTCGCGTCCCGTAAAAGGTACGCAATGTCAGCCTTATGACTGCATCGTCGCTCGGCTGAGGCGGGACCAGCCGCACGACTTCCTCTGGCCGCCCGCAACGATCGACGCCTAAATGCCTCATCGCTCGGTTGAACCTGGCTGCCCCCCTCTAGGGCCGGCGGGGGCGCACCTGCGATGTCAGGCTTACAAGCGCATTATTGCTTGGAGCGACGCGGCATAGGGCGGCCGCACGATGCCCTTCTCCGTAATGATGGCGGTGATCAGCGACGCGTCGGTCACATCGAATGCCGGGTTGAAGGTTTTTACGCCCGCTGGAGCCATTGGCTTCGCGTACCACTTCGATGTGATTTCCTCGCCAGGACGTTCCTCGATATGGATATCGGTACCGGTCGCGCAATTCAGGTCGATGGTCGAGCGTGGTGCGCACACATAAAAAGGAATGCCAAACCGTTGGGCCAGAATGGCAACCCCCAACGTACCGATCTTGTTCGCTGTGTCGCCGTTGGCAGCCACCCGGTCGCAGCCGACCAGCACCGCTTGAATCCAGCCTTTCTTCATCACGCTCGCCGCCATATTGTCGCAGATGAGCGTGACATCGACCCCCGCCTGCATAAGCTCCCACGCGGTAAGGCGCGCGCCTTGTAAAAGCGGCCGTGTTTCGTCCGCAAAAACCCGAAAACGATAGCCACGCTCCTGCCCCAGAAAAATAGGCGCCAAGGCCGTACCGTACCGGGATGTCGCAAGGGCGCCTGCGTTGCAGTGTGTCAGCAGTCCCCAGCCTCGATCCAGCAGAGTCAACGCGTGTTCGCCGATCGCCCTGCACACCTGCTCGTCTTCCTGGCAGATCAAGTCGGCTTCCTGCCGCAGCGCGCGGATAATGGATTCGGGGCCGGAAATGGCACTGGATGTTTGCCTCACCGCAAGCTCCCTGGAGAGCCTGCGCTCCATACGGTCCAGAGCCCAGAAAAGATTGACGGCGGTTGGCCGCGCTGTCGCCAATATCTGCCTGGCCTGGCGAAAGGCAGCCACAGCCTGCTCGATATCGACAGGTTGGGCATTTCTAACCGCGAGATAGACACCATAGGCAGCCGCGATGCCAATCGCCGGCGCGCCGCGGACTCGGAGGTTTTTTATCGCTTCATGAATCTCAATCGTTTCGGAAAGGCGGATAAAGCGAGTCTCTTGCGGCAATAGAGTCTGATCAAGCAATACTAGCTCGCCCCGCTCATCATCGAGCGCGATAGTTCTGATTTCCTGCATGGTATGCGGCCTCCTTCCAGTGCTTCACGGTTCAGTGTAGCGGATGATTGGTTGATGTGGAACGCTCCTCGCCGTGCCCGGCTGCCAGCAGACAGGCTGGTTCCTCAATCTAGAATTATTCCCTTCTATGAATATTGATGGTGAATGCACTCATTTTCCATGAAAACCATGCAATAAAGATCAAATTGATAATATTTGTTGCATCAGCCATGGTGTGTACCAGCCAGGTGAAGCCCTTTTGAGCGGCGCGCAGGTACCGATGAGCAAAAGCTAGACAACAAGCACCACAATGATGGTTCCTATGCATTCACCAATTTGCGCGGTGCGACCACCTACAAAGTAGCCGCTGCGGCTATGGAAGCCTCTGTGCAACGCTATGATGCTTCGGCATCAGTAGCGCCGGCCAAGAGCATTCCCGCCATAACTCACTTTGATGTCGCGCTCGATGGTGAGTACATGCTGACCAATTCAACATCATTGCTTTAGTTAAGCTACTGATCAGAAAAACAAGCACGAGAGCTACCACAAGCCACACGAAGCGAATCCGATCTTCTTCTGATAATAGGGATTATAGGGAAAAGGTATTCGCAAGCGAGAGTCCCAGCGGCGAGCCGGGGCTCTCTTTATTCTGAGAACAAGGGCGCAGGGTTTATTTGCTGTTTCAGGTTCAGTGCGAACGAAGAAGCCTTCGAGCACGCGGCGCAGGGGCTGGTCGCGGGTAGGCTGTTCGAGGAGAGCGGATACGCAGAGATAATAGTGACTGATAGAAGAAGGATTAATGCAATGGAGAGATGAGCCGCCCCGGATTCGAACCGGGGACCCACGCCTTAAAAGGGCGTTGCTCTGCCTACTGAGCTAGCGGCCCGTTTGTTCGCATGCTGCGGCGGGACGTATCCTTGCCGCGGGTTGTTACACTAGCGGAAATCAGGTCAATTGTCAATAATGGCACAGGTTGGGCATAAAAAAAGCCGCTCCCGAGGGAGCGGCTTGTCGCATCATTCAAAGACTTCAATTTGAAGCGCCTCCAGGCCCGCCAAGACCGGAAGGCGGCTTTAAAAATAGAGGCTCAGCGCCCGAAGCGGACCGCGGCCTGAATTGAAATGCCGCTGCGGCCTTTATTGCCCGGGTACAGTCCAAGCTCTTCTGTAAATACTGCTGCGTCCAGTTCGAACATCGCAAGATCGATGCCCGCGCCTACACTGATCCATCCCTTGTTCAATCCGGCTCGTGCCGTGATGAACCGAAGCAGTCTGAGCTGGGCTCCCGCATGCAGTTTATTAAATACATCGGTCAGTATATCAGCACTGCTAAAAAGGCTGACAGGATCCTCGACTTCCGCGTAAATCGAAGGCTCAAACAGCCGGTTCTCAAACAGCCGGACACCGATGCCCGCAGCATATTCAGGTGTCAGCGCGTAGGGAATGGTACCGTCGGTAGGAAGAGACGCGGGCCCTCCCTGAATGACGTCATAAACCGAGATTTCCTTCATCTTGAATGCGAGCCCGAGGTCGCGCACCGAGAAACCAAAGAGAAGCGGCCCGATATTGAGTACCGCACCGGCATCGGCGGCAAAACCGTAACCAGCGTGCAATTTGAGGCTCTGGAGCAGGGTATCATCAATCTCCCCGTCTCCAAGAAGCGCTGTGGCAATGTCGACAAAAGTCCATCCGCTGGAAGGTGCATTGAGCCGGTAGAACACTCGCCCGTCGAATCCGATCTTGAGGCCGATCGGCCCCATTCTGATCGGAATGCCTAAGCCCAGAACCAGGTCGGCCTGGGATACTGTCTTTACTTTGGTGCTCAGCGGGAACGCCCCAGCGACAGGCAAATCCATGATGATGTTCGCGCCAAGGGCAAATCCCTTGCCAGCCCACCCCGCGCCGAGCGACGCGCCAGCGCCGAACCCGTTCGTTCCGATCATTTCGCCAAGAATCTCGGCGATCTCTACATCGCTGGTGCTTTCATTAGTAAGTTTTTCAAGATTTGTGAGAGTATCCTCGGTGGGCTTGACATACGCCCAAGCGCTTATGTCGGCCAGCGTGAGCGAACCCATGCCGGCAAACCCGGCGGGGTTCCCGTAGAAGCTCGAAAAGCCGTCACTGAATACCCTGAAGGCTCCACCCATGCCCATCGAGCGGGCATCCTTGGGGGTGACGCCTGGGATAGCCGTCTGTGCCGGGACCACACTGACCATGATGGCGAATGCAGCGAATATTAAAATCATACGTTTCATGGTGTGCTCCTTTATTATTTGAAGCTATTGAAGAAGTCTTCAAGTGTGCCATAGCCGTTCGCATCGAGAAGAGTGGCTATGGTATCGTTGTTCTTGAGTGTATCCAGATCAGGAGCCTTGAAGTAGTCTTCAGGCTTTGCTTCGCTGCCGGCATTGACAAACTTGGCGACCGCATCTCCTACAGTCTCAGCAGGGTTAGCTGGCTCTAGTGCCGCAATGACCGTCACCAGGAGCGCTGTCTGCAGCTGATCCTTCGCTGCCTCTGTAACATTGCTCGGATCTTCCTTAATGGATTGCGCTAGGTTATCGATATCGGTCTTGAGCTCTGCAAGGCTGTTGATGGCCTTTGCCAAATCCTCCTGCTTCTCTGGTCCCTGCAAAGTTGTTGGGATGATCGCATTCACAATCTGATTTTTATCATCTCCTACATCAGCGAGTTTCGCCACATTGATGGATGCAACGATCTGGCTGGCACCAGTCTCTTGCAGTTTCTGTTCGATCAGCGTGACCTGGGCGGTCTGCGCAACCACCGGATCATCGCTGTTGACCTGCTCCGCCAGTTGTGCAGGATCCGGCTGCCCCAATCCCGCCGCTTTGAATTGATTCTGGAACAGCAGCTCGCAGCCGGTCAGCGCGAGCGCTGCCGCAGCGACGAGAAGCGTCAGAATCACATATGATTTACGCATGAGTGCCTCCTCCTTACTAAGATATAGCCCTTTAATCCTCATGTAAATAGTAATGCATTTTTACCACATTTCAAGGAGAAGGGCGCGGATTGATCACATTATCTGCTCAATGACGAGAAACCGCCAGACCGTGCGGCTTTGATACTCACACGATAGCGGCATTGGCCTCAAAGCCGAGGATGGCGGACGATCCCTGAATCCGCACCTCGATTTCGCGACCGGGCTGGTAGATTGAGAGCGTGCGGGGCAGTTCCGTGGTGCGCGCAGGCTCCATCAACGCGGCCTTGAGGTAATTTTCGGTCGTGCCATGCACGGGTTCTTCTTCCGCTGCGCCTTCGATGACCATTCTGACCGTGCGCCCTGTCCAGCGCTCGATATACCGAGCCTTGCCCCTATGCGCCAGCGCGATAAGGCGCGCGGTTCGGCCGCCCGCGACGCGTTCGGGGATTCGAGGCCTCATGTCCCACGCCGGGGTTCCGGGCCTCGGGCTGAACGGAAACGCGTGGATCCAGGCAAAATCAAGTTCTTCCAGAAGACCGAATGTCCGCTCGAATTCCTCATCGGTCTCGCCGGGGAACCCGGCAATGATATCACAGGCCAGAAAGGGGTCGTCGCGCACGCCGCGGATGTCCCGCACCGCCTGACGCACACGAGCCGCGCTGTAAGGACGGGCCATTCGGCGCAGGGTCTCGGTACAGCCCGACTGGACCGAAAGGTGCAGGTGCGGGCGTACCCGAGGGCTGGCGAACATGGCAAGGAAAGCGTCGTCGATGCATTCGGGCTCATAGCTCGAAATACGGAACGCGATGGAATCGGTTTCGCGAATGAGGAATTCGACGAGGCGGGGAAAATCGATACTCGCGTGTCCGGAAACCTCGCTCCACGGCGCGGCGTATTGAGCCAGATTGACGCCTGTCAGTACTACTTCGGCCTTGCCTGCCGCTTCCAGAGCGCGTACACGCGCGAGCGCGTCCTCCGCGGGAAGCGACACTGACTTTCCGCGCGCCAGGCAGACCCGGCAGTAGGCACAGCGATGATTGCAGCCGTCTTGAATTTTGAGCGCTGGGCGGGTATGCATGGCAAATCGTTCGGGATGGAAGGCGAAGCGGTCGCGCGCCGTATCCACCTCCAGCTCCTGCTGCCATTCGCGTACCGCGTACAGAAGGTCTCCATGCCCCTGCCAGTGGTCCGAAAGCCATCCTGCCAGCGACAAAAGGCCAGCCTTAAAGTCGCCTTCCAGCACGACAACTCGCTCTCCAAGGGCACGCAGAGCCGTAGGATCCATTTGAGCGTAACAGCCGGTCGCTACGACCACCGCGTGAGGGTTTCGGGTCAGCACTGCCCTGATGTCCCGCCTCGCTTTCTGCTCGGCCTTGGATGTTACCGTGCAGGTATTGATGACGTAGAGATCCGCTTCTTCGTAAGCGCTGACCAGGACCGCACCAGCCGCGAGAAAGCGGTCGGCAATCGATTCGCTCTCAAGCTGATTGAGCTTGCAGCCCAGAGTCTGAAAAGCGACACGCAGCAATGTCATTTTATAATGCCCCGCCCTCAGCTTTTAATTTTCGCGAGCATGCGCGCCTTGCCGTTCAGGGCGTCCTGCAGGGAAGGGTTCAGGCTGAGCGCTTTTTCGTACGCTTTGAGGGCGGCAAGGTAGCGCGCGCTCTTTTCCCGCGCCCAGCCGAGGCGTTCCCACCAGCGGGCATTGGATGGGCTATACTGCAAGGCCGTGCTGAATGCGATATCGGCATGGTTGAACATCCCCATGCGCAGGTACAGCTCGCCGCAAAAGTAGTAGCTTACGGCGGCCCTCGAACCTTCAGGAAATCTCGCGAGGTATTCACGAAAGGCAGCAAGCGCCGCTTCGTTTTCTCCCAGATAATAGCTCGATTCGCCGATCGCCTGGGAAAGACGGGGATCCTTGAATTTCGCATATCCTTGGCGCGCGATTTCAAGGGATTTTGTGTACTGCTTGAGAGCATTGAGACTCCAGGCAAAGCCAATCCATGCATCGGTATCCTGGGGGTTCTTTCTGATCAATTCGGGTGCCAGGAGGACAACCTCGCCGTGGCGGCCTTCGGTACTCATGCGCAAGAGATCGGAGCCCTGCATGCCGTAAGGCACCGCGACCTCTGAAGCGGGCTGCTGGGCGGGCAAGTTATTCACGGCTGTCAGCGCAATACAGATGATCAGCAATACGCGCGTATTCATCAGGTAATGACCTTCGTTCCTTCAAAAAAACAGTGAGGCGAAAGATAGATGTCCGGCGCGCTCAGGCTGCCTTCCACATGCCCCAGATCGAGTATCGCGATGAGCGTGTCCGCCGTGATGTCACCGCTTACCTTGCCGCGAATGATGACAGAAGCGGCATGAATATTTGCGCGGATATCAGCTTGTTCCGTGATGTAGAGCTCTTCTCCACATTCGATGCGGCCGCGGATCTTCCCTTTTATCATGAGCGAGTGCCGGGATTCGATCTCGCCTTCCAGCTCGATTTCGGAGCCGATGACGGTATCGACTTCTTCTTCCTCCACGACGCTCGGTGTGATGTCGTTATCGCTCATTGCATTCGTATGATAAAGAAATGGGCGCTTTTCAGCAAGAAGCGGCTTCGGGTTGTCACGCGGGGGATATGCGCCCGTCGCCAGACTGGTGAGCAGACAGCGCTTCCTACTCTATTCTGGCCGTTGGGACAGGCTACCACCAGCAGCGCCATCCGGACCAAGAAGCCTGAAAAGCTGGAACAGTTCCGCTGGACCGAGGGCTTCTGCGCGTGATTCAGGCGGCTTGCCGAGGTCTGCGAGCGCCTGTGCGAGTCGAGCGCTGAATGCATTGTCCGAAAGCCCTGGAAACTGCGCGTGCGCCCAAACCTGCAAGGCGTTACGCAGAGTCTTGCGGCGTGTCGAAAATGCCGCGCGTACAAAACGCGAGAAGTCCCGGCGGAATTCGACCGGAACCGGCGAGGATGAGGGTACTAGCTTCACTACCGAGCTGGTCACCCGGGGCTGGGGCCAGAATGAGGACGCGCCTATATCGAAGAGAATCCGCGCCTGACAGACCGATGCGCAAAGTATACTCAGCGAAGAGTAATCTTTTGTGCCCGGCCGTGCGACAAGGCGATGGGCCGCTTCTTTTTGAAGAGTGAAGACCATCACTGGAGGAACACAATCCCGCTCCAGCAAGTCCGCGATGATGGGAAAGGCAGCGTTGTAGGGAAGATTCCCGAAGATACGGTCGGGTTTATCGGGTTGGGAACGCCATGTCTTCAGCATGTCGCCTTCGACGACCGTGAAATCGGGATGGGTACCGTAAAGCTCCCTAAGAAAGCGGACAAAGCCGTAATCTATTTCGAAGGCTACAAGCCGCGCTCCCCGTCCGAGCATGAGACCAGTCATCGCGCCAATTCCGGGACCAATTTCCCATACCAGCATCCCTGGGCTTGTTTCAAGCGCATCCGCGATACGGGTACGCACGCTGCGATCGATCAGAAAGTTCTGGCCAAACCGCTTGCTGGCGGCAAGACCTGCCTGTTCCATGACCTGCCGGATGGAGGCGGGTGAGTCGTAATTCAGGTTAGAACTGTTCATTCATCGATCCACATCCTGAGCAACGCCTTCCGTGCGCGGAAGGCTTCTTCAGCCCGGGTTCGTTCCGCGCGATATCTTAGCGCGGCCATACGAGAAGAATACACAGGACCAGCATACAGCAGGGCCGCAAATGCGGCAATGATCATCAACCATAAAAATTGGGTATCACGACTTGCCGCCTGTACCGGCGCAATGCGCGAGCCGATGTCCAGCACGGCAAGAAGCACCTTTTCCAGCAGCTCAAGAATGGGGGCGCTCACAAACGAGATTCGAGGGAGAAATACCGCGACCACCCCCGCCGTCAGCGCTGTCCACATGAACGCAAGCATAACTGCGCCAGAAACGGGCGCGGCAAAAATGCCAGCAACGCTGAACATGCCGAAATTTATCATTGATACCGGAGCGGTCGCGCAGAGCGCGGCACAGGAGGCCGCCAAAGACTCCGCGAGGAAAGGCGGCAGCCAGCGTCGCAGCATGGACGCGGCACGCGGCGCGAGCACGATCAGACCTGCCATGGACGAATACGAAAAAATGCTCGAGAGGGACATGAGATCGGGCGGCGAAACAAGCGCAAGCGCGAGAGACGCAAGGGAAAGCGCAACAATGCCGCGCTGCGGTCTGTCGAGGGTTCGAGCGATTTCGTTCACACTCATCATAAAAGCCGCCCGCCGCAGCGAGGGGCCAGGACCCGCCAGCCATACAAAAAACCACGCGAAGCACAGGGCAATTCGACGGACCATTCCTTCGCGGCGGAACAAGCGCTTCCAGACGAAGGCGGCGAGCGCGCAGATGATGGAGAGGTGCTGCCCAGACAGCGCAAGAAGATGGCTGCATCCCGCAGCCCTGAACAGATCGCGATATTCCGAATCAATGTCATCCTTAACGCCAAGCAGCAAGGCGTTCGCGAGTGGGCCAGCACGCCCAGCCGCTCTGGAAACAGCATACGAAAAACCTGCTGCCAGACTAGTCCTCACGCGCGCAAACCATGCCGCAAGGCCAGGCTGATTTCCATTGAGCAGCTCGATGCGTTCCGCAAATATCACCTCATTACGCCCCCCTCCATCTGATTGCAGCCCTTCCAGCCTGACAGACGAACCAGCCCAAAGTCTCGCCCCCGGGCGGGCTAGGCTCGATTTGCTGGGGGCGCGTGCAATTGGCTCTATTCGTACTGCCAAGGGACCGCTTCCATATTCCAGACACGCGACGTCGAGTTGCAGGCTTCGGTATCGCCTGGCGGTGGTCTGCGAATCGGCGGCGAGCATGCCTTCCACAGCCGCAAGCGTGAGTGCTCGGGACACACCGGCGCGCTGCAAGACGATAGACGAGGGGACCTGCGCGATGTGCGACCGATAGCGCGTCACCGCCCCCGCCAGCACCAAACCGATACAGAATGCCGCTGGCACCATGCGTCTCTGAAACCGCGCCAAACGCTGCTCAGATAACGTCCTCCCCTGTATTGGCAGCAGTTCGGCAACTGTACAACCGAAGGCACCAAGGGCCACTGCACACCCCAGCTGCGCCAGGCCGCTTCCCCCTATGCTCAGCCCGAGCCACATCCCCAGCGCAGCCAAGCAGGCTGGTTCCACCTTCGCGATGCACCACCGCGCCGCGCGCCTCGCGCCAAGCCATGAATATCGCAAGAGCCGGCCAGGCTTTCTCATACATTCTGCCTCTCCTCTTGAGGATCGCGTTTCCACCCCGCCCTCGCTTCATCAACCCATGACAGGAATTTCATTTCGTAGTAAGGTAGAGTGCTGCTATGACCGACACACCGCTGGACCGCCACGCAAGCTACCTGTACATCCTGCTTGCCTACTTTGTCGTATGGTCCGACCTGCTGCTCGGGTTTCCATGGCCGACACCCTTTACCGTGCTGTGGTTTGTCACCGTCACACTCAAGAATGCAGTCCGTATCGCGGTCATCCTCTACATTTCATCAAGCCCAGCATTCGGCCAGGTTGACCTCGCGAGAGGCCGCGCGCTTCTTTTTCGCGCTCCCACCAACGCGGAGCGGCGCCAGGCGGTTGCCGTGGCGGCCATGAGCCTGGGGTGCGCCGCGATCAGCGTCACTATCACCCGCCTCGGGGGCAGCCTTAACCCCCTTTTCGTCTATCGATCCGATATGGCATTCTGGCTGCTCGTCCCCTTAGCGCTTATCTCGAGCCTTTCTGTCGGTTACTCGGAAGAAATGTTCTTCCGCTTCTTTGTCTTAGATGGCCTTACCAGCGCGGGAGCACGTCAGACGGCGGCTGCCGGGGTTTCGGTCCTGATCTTCGCGCTTTCGCATCACGCCCAGGGTCTGTATGGTATTCTCTTCGCGGCAGCCATCGCGGTCTTGTATTCTTTTTTACGGTTGAAAGGATACCGCCTTCACGCGCTCGCACTCGGGCACGCGCTCTATGACGCCGCGATTCTCCTGTGCGTGCTCGCCTGATTCCTGTATTATCTTCAAGACAGGCTTTTTGATAGCCGATAATATGACGATACGCGGGAGGCTCCCATGAAACCCGAAATAAAAACCGCCAACGATCTCCTTGATTCACTGAACGGGCTAGCGCACCGGCAGTGGACGGAAGGCGAGGTGGAACAGGCGGTCGCCCATGCCGCGGCAGCCTTGCCGCGCTCCGCGCGTGAGGCGCTTGTGTCACTCGCCTTGGAAAAACTGCGAAGCAATCCCGAGCGCGCTCCATTGGTGCTCGCCACCTTCGCGATCATATTATTGAAAAGCTATGACGGCACGCCACTGACTCTCTCCGAGTGGAAGGAATTGAGGGATCTCGTTCGGGACTGCGCCGACGAGCTTGACATGGATATCGTGACCTATGTCATGTCGCTGGTCATGGAATACCGGGCCATGGAGGATGACTGAACTGGTGGAACATACCGAATGGTTCACAGACGAAACCTTCTGGGAGACATTTGCGCCTTTCATGTTCGATGAGAACCGCTGGATGCTCGCGGAGCCCGAGGTCGACAGCATCTGCGCGCTGACCGGTATTGAACCTCCCGCGCAGGTACTTGATCTTTGCTGCGGCACAGGACGCCATAGCCTGGCCTTCGCGCGAAAAGGTTTCGCGGTCACCGGAGTAGACATCACGGCATCTTATCTCGAAGCAGCACGCGAGTCAGCGCAGGCGGAAGGTCTCAAGCTTACACTGGTCCGCGATGACGCGCGCTGTTTCCTGCGGCCAGGAACATTTGAGCTTTGCGTACATCTCGGCGCGAGTTTTGGCTATTTTTCGGACCGGGATGAGGATCTCGTTCTCTTGATGCGCTGCGGAGAAAACCTTGTCCCCGGGGGCTTCCTGGTACTGGAGACAATCGGGAAGGAAACAGCGGCGCGCACCTTCGTCTCGGAAGAGACCATCGAGCGAGACGGCTGGGAGGTCTCGGCTCAATATTCTATACTGGGCGAATGGGAAAAACTCGGTAATCGCTGGGTTGCCCGCAAGGGCGAAACGGTCATCGAGCGGAGGTTCGAAATCAGGCTGTACTCGGCGGTGGAACTGCGCGCTCTTCTGGAACGGGCCGGTTTCCGGAACATACGCATCTATGGCAGCCTCGCCGGCAGCGTCTATGATCAGGACGCCGAAATGCTGGTTGCGGTCGCGCAGACGCAGAGGTGATATGCGAAGACGTCCGGTCTCAATACTGATCGCGCTGCTTCTACACTTAGGGCTGGTCATTTCTGCCCACGCACAGGAAGAAACCCCCGTTCCCCCCACACAGGGAAGCCTATCGGACGCTTCTATCCAAACAACACCCGCCATGGATACCCCTACAATCCTCTTGCCGGTTCTCGAGTCTCCACCTGATCCAAGCGGATTCTTTTTCGCCGCAGAAGCGCTGAAGGCCGGCCGACCCGCCTCAGCCTCCAACGCCTACCCCGCACAGCCTTCGGCACCGCTTTCTATGGAGGCTAGCGCCATTCGCCCCGCTCTCGAATTCATGTATACGCTCGCCTTCCGCTTCGCCAGAGGCCCCGCCGCGAAAGAGGCAGGCCGCAGTCTGATCAGCCTCCTGCGTGATGCTGGCCGTCTGCAGGAAGCTGCCCTTTTCGCGCGCGAATATCTCGAAGAATTCGGACCGGAATGGGAGATGTACCGCACCTGCTACGACATTCTCAGCGCAGCAGGTTCGCATGATGCCGCCCTTTCGCTAGTCGGGGAAATGCGCAAGGCACTTCCTGCCGCGGCAAAATCGCGCAGCACCGAACTGGCATGGATGGAATTTTCTTCCCGTTCAGCGTTTGGAGACTGGACATGGGCGGTGAGCGCAACGATGTATCTTCGATCTTCAAGTTCCGATTCCTATTCAAGAAACATCCTACGATTGCTCGCGGCTGTCCCGGGTATTCCTGCTGACCAGGCTTCCCTCGCGCTGTTCCGCGCCAACGCGCAGGAAGGTAAATTCGCGGAAGCCCTCCCGTATGCGCGCCCGATTCTGCCTTCCTTCAGCCAACCCGACACGCCTCGAGTCTGGCTGAGCGAGCTGGGAAAGGTATTCTTCGGAGCGGCAGCCTTTGAAGAGGGAATTCGTTTCTATGCTTCCGCGCTGAAATTTTCGGCGGATCCATTGCAGGCTGAAATCCCCGGCATTTCCATCAAGATCGATCGGGCTCATATTCCGACTGAAAACACCTGGGTCATGGCGTACCACATGGCGCGCCTTTTCCAGGGCAAAAAAGACCTGCAGACGGCCGCGGGTATATTTATCGAGCTGATACCGCTTGCCTTTTCCCCGGGCGATTCCGATTCTGCCCTCTGGTACTGGCTCGATATCACTATGAATACCATCGCAGCCGGTACTGAAACCATGCAGAATTTTCTAAACCCGGGATCCGATAATCCTGCTCCAACAACCTCCGCTGGTCGCCCGCTCGAACTCGCCGCGCTGTCCCAGGCCGCGGCACTCTGGAAGAACCCTTCCTTTTTTGAAGACATCGTCGCGCAATATATGCGCCGTCTTCTGCGCGAACGAGCGTGGGACGATGTTGTCCGTCTTACCATTCTGATGAGCCCCCGCCTGACACCCGCCATGCGCGGACCCCTGCTCTATCTCTCCGGCAGGCTCATCGAAACAGGCCGCGCCTCCCCCGACATCTCCACAGACAACGAGTTCCGCAAGTATCTTGAAAATGGGTCTCCGGAAACCGCTGCTGGAATCGGTGCCCCTTCCGTCGCCAATCTCTTTTTTTCGGTCTTGCTGCGCGAATCGGGCATCGAAGAGCATTATCGAACGCTAGCTGCGTGGCGTCTCGGTACGGAACCGCCTCTCCTCTCACGCGTCCCTGCGCTCGGAAAGGACTATCGCGTCATCGATGCCATTACCCGTGCGCTGCCCGCATTTGACCAGCCACCAGTCAGCGACACTATCCTCGCGGAAGCGCTCGCGTTTATCGAACAGTCGCTGGACTACGGCCTCGACGCGCTGGCCGCGGGCCAGGTAGGAAGCCTTTCGAGCTACAGCCCCGATTCGCTTTTCTGGATGGCCAGGACATTTGCGGAACACGAGCAGTACTATCCAGCCTTGCGTATCGGTAGTGAGGTGCTGCGCCGCGCGCTCCCTGACTCGGCAGCCATTGCCTATGCGCTTCTCTATCCGCTCGCGTGGAATGGACATTTCAGGGAGCTGACGGAAACAAACCGGATTGCGGAGCCGCTCGCGTATGCGCTGGTGCGATCCGAGAGCATGTTCAATCAGCGCGCGGTTTCGCGGTCAGGCGCACTGGGCTTAAGCCAATTGCTCCCCTCGACCGCTGCCGAAACAGCGCGCGGTCTTAAGATGCAGACTTACAATCTTACCGATCCTCGGGACAACCTTGCCATTGGCATGGCGTATTTTGGGTACATGCTGCGCCGGTTCGGAGAGCGACCTGCGCGGGCGATGGCGGCCTACAACGCCGGCCCGGGCCGCATGATGCAATGGGTCGCCGACTGGGGGGCACTGGAAGATGATATTCTCATCGAATTGTACCCGATTGCCGAGCCGCGCCAGTACACAAAGAATATCATTGCCGCAGCGCTTCACTATGGAAAGCTATATTACGGAATCGCCCCGGCAGACATGCTGGCATTCCTGCTGGAAGGGAAGGCTTTGCCGAATGGAACCGCGCCATCGATGGCGGGGGAATCTAGCGCTCAGCAGCCTCCGGTACCTCAGACAGCCCCTTCGCTCAGTCCTCTTTCTTCGACGCCCTGAAAAGCCGATCGTTGATAGCCCTCCCCAACCCCTCATCCGGAACCCTCTCCGCATAGAGCGCGGCATAGACGCCGCTATCGAGTTCATGCAGGATAGAAAAGAGCCTGCTTGCCGCGTGGCGCAGCGTTCCATCTGGAGCGAGTGGAATGACTTTGTCGAACACATGCCAGGATACCAGTTCCTGGGCGCGAATCGGGTCGAATACCAGCGCCGCGCAAGGCCGCACGATGCCCTTCGCCATCGCTGCCCGGGGTAGAGTATCCGCGTCGAAGAGGTAGAGCGGTGTCCGCGGCGCATAATGGCTCGATGTCTGACCAGGGCTCACAACCGGTCCCGCGGAACGCTGGCTGATCACTACCGGCCCGATTACCGCCTCGATCATCTCGACCGCCATGCCGCCGGGACGCGCCACGACCGGAACAGGCCCTGTCAGGTCGATCACCGTCGATTCGACGCCAACATCGCAGGGCCCCCCATCCACCACGAGATCGACCTTGTCGCCCAGCATGGTGACCACATGGCGAGCGGTCGTTGGGGAAATATAACCGAAGGGATTCGCGCTGGGAGCCGCGACGGCTGTGTCTGCCAGCTCGATGATGCGCCGCGCGATCGCGTTGCCTGGCAGGCGAACCGCGACCGTAGAGAGCCCCGCCGTGACCAGATCGGGCACCTCAGGGCGCTTTGGCACAATCAGGGTGAGAGGGCCAGGCCAGAGTTTCTCGGCGAGTTTCTGCGCAAACACCGGAATTTCGCGCGCTACCTTTCCAAGATCGGCAACCCGCGCGATATGCACGATAAGAGGGTCGAACGTAGGACGCGCCTTGACCTCGAACACGCGTGCGACCGCTGATTCGTTGAAAGCATCAGCCCCAAGGCCGTATACCGTTTCGGTGGGAATGGCCACAAGCCTGCCGGCGCGAATGGCGTGTGCCGCGCGGACAAGATCCTCTTCTGTAGTTCTGAGCAGCTCCATAGCGTTCGCAATACTATGCATTATTGAGATTTATGACAAGGAAGGGGGCAGGGGTCCCTTCGTTGAAACCCGGCGGCATGCCCGGCCACACCACTGCGCAAGGTCCGCCAACGCCAGGCCCAGATCGCCACCCTCCGCGCCCGCAGGCGCATACACCGCGATCACCGCGTGCCTTCCGCCTTCAAAAAGCTTGGTCGCCATCGAATCGCGCACGGGATTGACGATGGGCACCGGCAGCGTGGCTCCTTCGGGATACCCGCACAAGCATACGAGGTCCTCAAGTTCGATACGCTGGCCGCCCGCATTGAATACGTACGACTCGCCCGCCATTCCCAGCCTGCAGTACAGGGGCCTCATGCCCTCAGCCCCTGCCTCTCCCAGGGCCTTTTCTAGGTCAAAAATGCTCATGGGATATAGATACCGGAGACTCGCCAGATTGACCGCGTCGACAAAGGCATTCACCCTCGGAAAGTCCCTATCGATCGCCGCCGCTAACAGGTACTCAGAGGAGGGTTTAGCGCGGCCTGCCGGTTTGTAGCTGCCGTTCCGCAGCATGTCCCGAACGGCTCGCTTTCTGCGTTCGAGCGCGTCGGGCGCCCACGCTCCAGCCTGCCTCAGCACCTCTTCGCGCAGCGATTCAGGGATGACTTTTCCGCTGCTCTCCCACTCCAGCTCTTCGAGAATTACCATTCCCAGCCGGAGTTTCTCCAGCCTTTCGTCTGGCGAAAAATCCACCCGCACATCCATGCGCCATATTCTACCAGCCAACCGCGGGATCTGGAAGGTTTGAGGCGTGCTCAACACGCGGCCGGCCATGCAGGGCAAACCACGGGGCCGTCTTTGTCCTCAGTTTCATTGACTTTTTCGTCCGCTGTTGATACATTGTGTGGCGCTTTCACACCGCGGGCCCTTAGCTCAGTTGGTCAGAGCTGCGGACTCATAATCCGTAGGTCGCTGGTTCAAGTCCAGCAGGGCCCAAAAAATAGGCCGCCAGGCAATGCCGGGCGGCCTTTTTTCTTTCTTTTAGCACGCTTCAAACCAGGATTATTTCTGCGCCACAGGATCCATCCCCTTTTTGAATTTCGCGCGCACTTCCGGATCCGCGAGCAGCTTCACCAACGCTTCCCACATGAATGCGAGCAGCAGCCCAAGAAACCCGCCCGCCATCGTCCCCACGACACAGATCATTGACCGCGAAGGCTCGCTCTTCTTTTCCGGCGCCACCGCGCTATCGATTACCTCGATGAATACTTTCTCGGTAGCGTCCTGGAGCCGCATATTTTCGAGATTGGTGACAAGTCCCCCGTAGATCCTGGTCGCCAATTCAAGTTCAGCAGAAAGGTTCGCGTATTCCATCAGCGCTTTGGGTGTCTCACTCATAGCAGGCCCGACGCCACCACCGGTGCGTTCGAAATCATCGATCTGTTTCTGGATGGCGGCGAGCTGGGCCTGGGCCTGGGTAATCTTGGGGTTGTCGGAAGAGAGGGCATTCTGCAGACTCGTCAGCTGGATTTCCAGAGTAATCTTCTGTTGGATGAGAGAGCGGTAGAGGTCGAGCCCCTGCTGGCTCTGGGCTTGAGGCGCCACAAGCTTGTTCTTTCTCTGATAGTCCGCCATCTTTGCCTGGAGCGCGCGCACCTTCTTTTCCTGGTCGGCAACCTGCTGTTCAAGCACCACAATGTTCTTGCCGCTGGATGTCAGCACACGATTCGCGAGGTCCTTCTGCAAAAGGTCGATGGCACTGTTCACAATATCGCGCGAAAGGATGGGATCCCTGGTCTTTGCCGAGACCTTCATCAGACTGGTCTTCGCGTCCACAGAAACGGTAAACAAATCCTTACTGAACATTTCGATAGCGGCAGAAAGAGGGGTTATGCCTTTGAGCTTTTCAGGTTTCCTGATGAGCTTGGGGATCAGGTCAAGCTGGGTGATGACCTTCTCCGCCAGCCCCCGGCTCTGGAGAATCGCTTGTATCTTGACCGCCGGATTAGAGGACGACGCCCCCGGGAGGCTCACTCCCGCCATAGCCGCCAGACCCGCATACTGCGCCGCCAGCGACGAGGATGATCCCGAGATAGGCAGGATGGTACTTGTCGCGGTGTACATGTTCGGCTGCATGAGCGCATAGACTACGGACAGCACTGCTGCCAGCGCCGTCGTCACAATCACCAGCCATTTGCGCCTCCAGAGAATCGCCGCTAGGTCGATCAGCGAGATTGAATTGCTCTGCATGACGTTGGTTTGCGCCGTTGTTGTTTCTGACGTCATTTCTGTCACACGGTTCTCCTTGCGATAGCAGGAAGTTACAGCCCCAATAACGTTTTTGCCGTGAGCGCGCTCGTCAGCACCGTGCTGATGATGGCGAAACTGTCGCGCAGGTACGCCCAGGCGATAGATATTTTTGCCGACTTTGTCGGCACAAAAACGGTGTCGCCTGGATTCAGCCGGTAATTGAGGATATTAGGCCTGAACCATAGGAACCCCTTGCCCTCGGTGCTGTCAAGCCTGCCCGAAGCCCTGATGATGAAGGCATTGGCGAGGTCCGCTTCCTTCGAAAGCCAGCCGGATTCCGCGATCGCCTGGCGCACCGTCAGCCCCTCGCGATACAATACCACGTTCTGGCTCGCGACCTCACCCGACACCAAGACGAAGGTCGGCGTTTTCGGCACATAGACAAGATCGTCGCGCTCAAGCCTGATATTAGCAGGCGAGTTTTCCAACGCTTCCAGGGTGTCAGGAATATCCAGCGTGATGCGTCCGAACCCTTCTTTATATACCTGCTTAAGATTGCCCAGCTTTGACTTCTGGATTGCCAGGTCGATCTGAAGGTTGGCGATGACCGCCGAGGCTGAGTTCAGCCCCGTTTCGGCTGCTGTCGGCAAGGCCGCGCCAGCGGATGTCGCCGCGTCGAGCTGGGCAATAAGCCTGTCGATATGCTTCTGCTGAGCCTCAGCAACTGATTTCCGGATAAGCACGATGCCTTTCTGGTACGCGGTCGGTTCATAGCCGCCCGCTTCACGAAGCGCGTCAGCAAGGCGCATTCCTTCTTTAAACGCCACGGTCTTGGGTTGTTTCACCTCGCCCCTGACCACGACGACCGGCAGATGTTCATCTGGCAGCAGCTGCTTGATAGTAATCGCATCACCTGGAGCCAGCAGTATTTTCCTGTCCGGCTGCCGCTTTAGATAATCTTCCAGATACACTTCAACGGTCTCGCCCGACTGCTTTTTAATTTCGGCTTTTAGACTCGCTAGGTCGCGCGACAAACTCACAGATCTCAAAATCGACGAAAGCTCGATATTGTCGAAATAGGGAATAACCTTGGGTTCCGTAACCTCGCCTGCGATGCTGATCGGCCGGTAGTAGTATTTCGGGTAGAAAATAACTGTATCGCGGGGCATGAGTTCAAAATCGGCTTTCCCCGCAACCAGCTGGGCAGGCGCAAAATTGATGATGCGGTCGGTTGTTTGCCCATATCTGCGTATCTCCGCATAGCTGGTTTCCGTATCGATCAGTAGGTCGCTTTCCTGGATGATGTCCGAGAGTTTCATGCCCCTGTACCATGCATACCGACTCGGATAGCGGATAACCCCCTTCACCAGGACTGTGTTCGGGTAGCGCGCGAAGTTGTGGGTCTCCCCTTTGTCACCTTCCGGCACGAGCCGTATGACATCCCGCGGATAAATGGTCAGATCCTGCTTTCCTTCGAGTACCGCGGTTGGATTGAAGGTAAGGTATTCGATCCTTCCGCCAGGAGCCCAGCGCTCGATTTCCGCATAGAAATTATCAGTTGTCGAAATAAGTTGGTCCTGTGTAAGAATCTCCGACAGCGGCCGGCTTCTGCTGAACGAATACAGGCCCGGATGATTCGCTGCCCCAACAATGGCGATAGCATTGCCAAATTTGTCGAAATCGAAGGTTGCCGGCAGGTATTTGGTCGGCACAAAGCGGATCGAATCCATGGCCCGGAGCTTGAGGTCGAATTCGCCTCTGAGCACATCGCGGGGCGCAAAGGTCAGATATTCCCATCCTCCGTCCGGTTTGCGACGTGTCATTTCGGCATAGTCGAGGCTCGTCTCTTGCAGAATTTGATCAGGCGTCACCACCGAGGAGAGCATGAGGCTTGGAGTGCGCGCGTATGGTCCCACGTACCGAATCGTGCCGGAAGTAAACACCACTTCGAGGTAGAATCCAGTATTGGTTTCAATAGCGCCAGAAGCAGCTGCCACAGCTTCTCCCGCCGCCATCCCAGACACTACAGGCGCCGCCCCCGGCGCCGCTGCCGGCACCGCTCCTGCCGTCGGCATCATGGCTTGCTCGCTCGCCGCCCCCACCACTCTCGTCGATACCTTCACCCCTCCCGCCCCGTACAGCCTCACCACATCCTGGGCCTTCAACGCACAGTCATATACCCCCGCCGCCACCTCCCGCGGCGCAAACGTCACATACTCGTACCTCCCCCCTCCCAACGCCCGCACAATCTCCCCATATACCTGATTCACCTC
>JAJUJQ010000030.1 GCA_029265255.1 Spirochaetota bacterium | reverse complement strand
GATGCACGAAGGCGAAATCATCGCCGACCTGAGCGGGGCGGAGAAAGAGAAGATGGACGTCGCCGGGCTCGTGAAGCTCTTCAAGAAGGCGCGCGGCGCGGAGTACGCCGAGGACAGGGACCTGTTGAGCTGAGATGCGTGTTCTGAACCTTGTGCAAGGTGGAAGGTACATTCTGCGCCCGATTCGGGCTCGCATGGATAGAGAGATATACAGCAAAGTGGATAGTTCGCTATCCACTTTTTTTGTGTACGCGCATATCATGGCGCCAATCCATGAGAGGGCGGCTCTGAAGGCGCTACTAATAAGGCTCTAAAGCGGGCTTGGTGCGGCGCTGAAAGTGCTGGGAACGGCGCACAATCCTGGATCCGGACGAATCGTTCAATAATTCCATATTTTGGCATGTGTTTTGCTTCTACATACGCGGTTGTTAACCAATTTTTCGGAATTTTTGCGCCTGCTTGCGGCGAAGTTGCTCTGTACCGCAGCAATGTGCAGACATTCCGGATACAGTCCAAGGAGGATACTATGAAAAAACGGTATTCAGCAGTGTTCGCCATTCTGCTCATTCTTTTGGCAATGGTCCCAGTGTTTGGGCAGGCAGCCAAGAAGCAGCTAACCTTCCTTTTCATGCCTGGCGTGCAAGACCCCTTCTATACCACTATGGAGAAGGGCGTCAGAGCGAAGTGCAAAGAGCTCGGGGTCAACTTGATTGTCGCGGAATATCCGAAAGCGTGGGGGCCTGAGTATCAGGTGCCCATTCTTCAGGCATATGCCCAGCGCGGCGGCTTCGATGGACTGCTCATAGCGCCGACATCCGTCGATGCGCTCAAGGCTCCCCTCAAAGCCATCTATGACAAAGGAATCGAGATTATTACCGTCGATACATTCATCGGGGATGGCGATTATTCCAAACCGAACACCGACTACAATTTCCCACTTTCGTATATCGGCTCGGATAACTATCTCGGTGGGAAGATGATCGCTGAGCATCTCGCGAAGCTCGTTGGGGAAAAGGGTAAGGTGTTCTGCGAAGCGACAAACCCCGATGCCTCGTCGGTAGCCGCACGTGTCAAAGGTTTTCGCGACGGCATCGCGCAATTTCCGAACATGAAGCTAGTGGGCGTGGAATGGTGCCTCGATGTCCAGCAGAAAGCGCAGGAACAGACGCTCGCCGCATTGCAGAAGGATAAGGACATTGTCGGAATTTTTGGCACCAATGTGTTCAGCGCACAGGGGGCGAATCAGGCGGTCGTTAATGCAGGCCTTGTGGGGGCGATCAAGATTGCCTCGTGGGATGCGACCATCACCAATATCGAGAATCTTAAAAAGGGCGTGATCGACCTTGTGCTCGCCCAGAAACCTGGAGAGATGGGATCGCTCGGTGTCGAATGGCTGTACAAGTATCTGACTCAAAAAGTGTCAGTGCCCAAAAAAGTCATTCCTGGCTTCGAATTCTTTACCAAGGACAATGTGAACGATCCGAATATGCAGCAGTATATATATCAATAAGTTGGATAAAAAAGAATGGCAAAAAGTCCCGGTAACGGGTTCTCATGTCTCCTCTTCCTTGCGAAGGGGAGACATGAGAGTATCAACGAGAGAGGTGCAAATTGGCAGCCGAACGCACGTTGAAAAATGCACGATTCAAGGACACTTCGCCTGGAAGTGGCGATTTTTTTCAGACTCCCATAGGGCGCTTTTCGGCGCGAAATTGGGCGTTGCTTTTCCTTATACTCATGATTGTCGTGTTCAGCATCGGAAGCTCTGGCTTTTTCGATATCGTCAATTTTCAAAATATCATTCACCTCTCAACAGGGGCATTCTTGTTGGCTGTGGCTGAGCTGCTCGTCGTCATCACGGGAGGCATCGATCTATCGATTGGGTATGTGTATGGGCTTTCGTCGGTGCTCGGCGCGAAGGTCATGCAGATTCTGTACGCAGGTGGAGCCGCTGGTGCGAGCGGTGCTGGCGGGGCCGGTATGCCCGTCTGGCAGGTGATCGCGCTCGGCTGTCTTGCAGCGCTTTCTGTTTCGATTTTGCCGGGGCTGGCGAACGGCGTGCTGATCACCCACTTCAAGGTGCCGCCTTTTATTGCCACCATGGGCATGTGGGGCATCTGCAACGGCATTACGCTCTTTCTTGCCGATGGGTTCATGCCGGTGATGGGCGCCCCGTCGGAAATCAATGCAATAGGGAACAGTTATTTTCTCTATATCGATCCATCGCAATCCATCAGCTTTTTTACAAAGCCTTCGTATATCACGCAGGCGAATATCAGAAGTGTTGTGAGGCTTGTTCCGAATTCGCTCTTTTTGAGTCTGACGGTGCTGCTGGTGCTGGGGTTCGTGCTCGGACGGACGCGGTTTGGCAAGCACACCTACGCGATCGGCGGGAGCATGGACGCGGCGATTCGTTCGGGTATCAATGTAAACCGTAATCTTGTCATGATTTATGTGATTGCGTCGTTTGTTTCTGGCATTGCAGGGCTCTTCAACCTTTTTCAGACCGGCATAGGAAATTATACGCCTTCGGGCGCAAACTACGAGCTCATGGCGGTGGCTGCGGTGGTGGTAGGGGGGGCGAGCCTTACCGGAGGAAAGGGGCGTATTTGGGGCACGGCGGTTGGGGTGCTTGTGCTGGCGGTGCTGGAAAACGGCCTGCAGATCATTGGGGTATCGGCGTTCTACCGGTACATCGGGGTCGGTGTGCTGCTCACGATTGCGGTGATCATCGATCGTGCATTCCCAGACCTGTTCTGAGAGAGGAGAGGCGCCCATGCAGACTGAAACTGCGAAGAAAACACACAATCTTCCCGAAATACTGGGGCAAAACTGGATTGCGCTCTTCATTGTGCTGCTCGCGGCTTTTTTTTCGCTGGCGACACGCGCCTTTTTCAGCTTTGATACTGTCCAGCTCATTTTTTTCAATGGGACTGAGGTTTTCTTACTCGCCATAGCCGAGCTCTTTGTCATTATAACCGGGGGCATCGACCTGTCCGTTGGCTTTGTAATGGGCTTTGCAACGGTGGTCTCTTCCAAATTGATGGTGGCATGCGTTGCACTTGGCCTTTCCCCATTCTGGAGTATCCTGGCGGCGAGCGCGGTGACGCTTCTCATTGGCCTCGCCCCGGGGCTTGTCAATGGATGGCTGGTTGCCTATCTCAGGGTTCCTGCGTTTATCGCCACATTTTCCATGCTGGGGGTGACGCACGGCATCTCCGAGCTTCTGACCCAGGGTATTCCGACGAAAAATCTGCCCGCACTCGCTGGCGATATCGGAAATGGGTCGTTTTTGTATATTGCCCCAGGCGGGGTGATCAGCTTGTTCTCGAGGCCACACGTGGCGCGAGGGCAGACAGTCCTCGCAATGATTCCGAATATGGTGGTCTTGTCGTTCCTTTTCATTTTTCTATTTGCATTTATTTTGGGTAAAACGAAGTTCGGGCGGCACCTGTACGCGATCGGCGGCAACATCGATGCAGCCATCCGCTCGGGCATCAATGTCAGGCGAGACCTCATAAAGGCATATGTCATCTCATCTCTGTTTGCATCGCTGGCGGGCCTGAGCTATGTCATGAAATACATTACGGGCAAGCCGGATGCAGGCGCGAACATGCTGTTGGAGGCGATCGCCGCGGTGGTGATCGGCGGTGCGAGCATGGCGGGTGGTTCGGGAACGGTTGGGCGCACAATTTTGGGAGCGCTGGTCATCGCCATCCTCGAGACAGGCTTGCGCATCATCGGCATGCAAACATTCATGACCTATATCCTAGTCGGCGTTATCCTCATTCTTGCAGTTATCATTGATCAAGTCTTCCCAAATAGAAACCGGTAAAATGGTAGGAGGGAATAATGGCGCACCTGTTGGAAGCGAAAAACATCACAAAGCGATTCGGTGGCCTGACCGCGGTCGACAATGTCAGCTTTCATGTGGATGCAGGCGAAGTCGTGGCCCTCGTCGGAGATAACGGCGCAGGGAAATCCACTCTTATAAAGATAATATCCGGCGTCCACAAGCCTGATGAAGGTGAGATTTTTCTCAATGGACAGAAAATTCACATCGATTCGCCCATCGATGCGATCTCACACGGGATCGAGACAATCTATCAAGACCTCGCGCTTGCAGAGAACATGGATGTACCCTCCAACATTTTCCTTGGCCGCGAACGCACAAAGAAATTCCTTGGTTGCATCAATGTCGTCGATTATGAGCACATGTCGAGCGAGTCTCGCAGAGTGCTCGACAGACTCGATATCCGAATTCCTTCCCTTAAGTCCAACATCCGCAACCTCTCAGGCGGTCAGCGCCAAGCGGTCGCCATTTCGCGCTCGATTTATTGGAACGCAAAGGTGCTCATCATGGACGAGCCGACTGCCGCGCTCGGCATTTCAGAGCAGAAAAAAGTGCTTGAGCTGGTGAGTTCACTCAAGAAGCAGGGGATCGCGATTATCATCATAAGCCATCAGATGTATGATGTCTTTTCGGTGGCCGACAGGATAATCGTCATGAGGCGGGGCATAAAAGCGGGAGAGCGCTTGGTAAAGGATACGACAAGTGAGGAAGTTGTCAGCCTCATTGTCGGAGCCGAGTCGGTCGAAAAAAGATCGCAATGAGATTTTTTGCAAAAACATTCAATTCTTTCATCTCGGTAATAGTCCTGCAGGCGATTCTGGTCATTCTGCTGGTTTCCGGCAGCATTACGAGGAGCCAAGAGGAAGACAGCAAGAAGGAATTAAAAGCGGAAGCGCTCAACGTCTATGACAATTTCAATTCATGGAAGCGTGCGCTGTGGGGAACGATTGTCGACGTGAGCAAATCTGAAGAGTTGCTGCACATGATCGCCGCCCAGAAGCATATCGCCCCCGACGAGCCGCTCGATGTGTATCTCCGGAAGGCTGCACTGCAGACAGGGGCGGAATTCCTCATTATAAAAAACAGTTGGTCAACATTTTCAGCGGTCCGAGCGCTGACCGACAAACCAGTTCCGAGTCCCGCGGCGCAAGACTTTTCTATCGACAGGCCGCATCCGTATGTCGAGATGGTGCTTGCCGACAATGTGCTCTATTTTTGCGGCTCGGTCAGAGTGGGCGCAGCCGATGGCCGGTACCTTGATCTTTTCATTCTTAAACGTGTGGACGAGGCGCTCATGCGCCAGCTCAGCTTCAATTCGAGAGTGAGAGCGCTGGTATCGCTGAACAGTCATTTCGTCGTAGGGACGATTGCGGGCACCAGCTTTCTTGCATGGATGCAAGGAAAAAGTTTCAGCACATCGTATACAGTCGTGAATGAGCTCGTCGAAGAAGGGGTGCCTTATGCGGTGGTTATCCAGCAATCGGGCACCGCGCGCCTTGCCGGCAAGTCTGTTTCATCTCACAATGTTGCTGGTTTTCCGGCCGACTCATCTACTTCGCTTGAAAGCTTGCCTCCAAAGATCGAAGCTACCCTTTCCATTTGCACGTTTCTTTCTCTTTCGGAATATCGTGCGCGGGTGAATTCCATCAACCGTTCAATATTGCTTGTCTCGCTCTTCGTCACCTTGTTTACGATTTTGTTGAGCGCAGGACTCAGTAAGGCGGTGACTGATCCTATACGCCAGCTGCGCAAGGCCATGATGCGCCTCAAATCGGGAGAGAAGCCGGCGCCTCTTTCTGGACCTAAAAAAGGCGAAATTGCCGACCTCTTCCAGGGCTTTAACGATATGGCTGCCCAGATTGCGGAAGATAGCCGCGCCCTTTCCGCCCACATTCGTGAAATCACACGGATAAAGGAATACAACGACAAGATATTCAATTCAATTCAGGAGAAAATACTCGTTATCAACGCACAGTTTTCGGTCGAAAAAGCCAACAGGGCATTTCTAGAATACTGCGGGCAAGCTGAAGATGCCGTGCTGGGACGCAATATTGACGAGTTGTCGCTCGCGCTGTTCGATGAACCCGTTCATGCCAGTCTCCGCGCCATCATTTCGGGCGGGAAATCCTCGGACGTGCAGGTTCGCCGCACATCCTTGGGGCTTTCGTTCGAAATTAAATTTTATCCTCTGTTTGAAGAGAACATCGCCGGGGCATCAATTCATTGCATTATGGTCATCGAAGATATCACTGCCAAGGTTGCCTATGAAGAAAAAATACGCCAGGCAGAAAAACTTTCGAGCATCAGCATGCTTTCGGCCGGCGTCGCCCATGAGATCAACAACCCCCTCAGCTCGATTCTGACGAATGTGCAGAATCTGATCAAAGCCGAACGAGATATTGAGCGCCTACAAGACCTCCAGCTTGTCGAACAAGAGACCAAGCGCATCGCAAGGATTGTTCGAAATCTGCTCGAGTTTTCCTCTTCGAAGCGCGCAAAAAAGCCCGCAACCGATATCAATGCGGCGATTCGGCACACTGTCCAGCTTGTCGGATACTCACTCCGAAAAGAGAGCAGCATTGCCATCGAGCTACAGTTGGGCGAAAAGCTTCCTCTTGCGGCCATTGGCGAAGATGAATACAAACAAATCATTCTCAATTTGATCAAGAATGCTCTGGATGCGATCGGGAGGTCGGGCCGCATTTGCATAGAAACCGCATTCCTGCCTTCTGAATCCATGGTACAATGCACTGTCAGCGACACCGGCAGTGGTATTCCAAACGCGCTGTTACCACGGATCTTTGATCCATTTTTCTCGACGAAGGCCGGCTCAGGGAACAGCGGCCTGGGGCTTTCGGTAGTCTATGGCCTTGTATCGAAATTCAAAGGCCTCATCGATGTAGAGAGCAAGGAAGGCAAAGGAACCGCGGTGCGCATCAGGCTGCCCGCAGCGGAATGAGGATTGCAATGATACGACCATCGACTGTGTTGATTGTCGACGACGAAGAGGGCATCCGACATGGTCTCAGGCGCCTTTTCGAGGGAGAAGGGTACGAGGTGCTTTGCGCCGAGGACGCCGCCCAGGCCGAAACGATGGGTACTGCACAAAAAATCGACATTGCGATTCTGGACGTGCGCTTGAAGGGAGCTAGGAGCGGGCTCGAACTGCTTGCTCACCTCAAACACGAAGACAGCGACCTCCCCGTCATCGTCATCACTGGGTATGGCAGCATCGAATCCGCGATCGAGGCGATGAAACGCGGCGCTTCCGATTATATTCTCAAACCTGTCGACAACGAAGCGCTGCTGGCGCTCGTGCGCCGCAACCTTGAGGTGGCGCAACTCAAGCGCGACAACCGATACCTTAAAAAAGAGCTCTTGCAAAAGACCTACCAACGACAGATCATCACCAAAAATCCGGAGATGCTCAATATTCTTGCAAGGCTCGATAGCGTGAAAGATAGCACCGCTTCGATCCTCATAACCGGCGAAAGTGGAACCGGCAAGGAAGTCTTTGCCCGATATATCCATTTTACGAGCGCGAGGAGCGCAGGACCCTTTGTCAGCATTAACTGCGCGGCGCTTTCGGAAGAACTACTCTTAAGCGAGCTCTTCGGCCACGAAAAAGGAGCCTTTACCGGCGCAATCGAACGCAAAATTGGCAAATTCGAATTGGCCGACAATGGCACGCTTTTCCTCGATGAAATTGGCGATATGTCGCCTTCGATTCAAGCTAAGCTTTTGCGTGTGCTTGAGGAAAGCAGCTTTGAGCGAGTGGGCGGGACCAAGCGCATCAACGTGGATATTCGGGTCGTTGCTGCCACGAACCATGACCTCCATGAGCTCATCCGGGCTGGCAAGTTTAGGAGCGACCTATACTACCGGATCGCCATCATCGAGATCAAATTGCCGCCTTTGCGCGAACGCATCGAAGATATTCCTTATCTGGCTGAGTATTTTATAACTACGTATTCAGAACAATACAAAAAGCATATCGATGGAATAAGCCCCGAGGTGATGCAGCGCTGGCTTTCGTATCGTTGGCCTGGCAATATCCGCGAGCTGCAGAATGTGATTCATCAGGCAGTCTTGCTCTGTACGGGCAGCAGGATCGAGGCGGAGACGCTTTTGCATTGTGTGGATGAGGGGGATAAGGCTGAGCCGGAGGCTGGGTCAGCAGCGCCCGGAGCCGATGCATTCGAGCCTGGGCGCTATTCTTCCCTCAAGGAGCTGAGCGAGGCGGCCGCCGCCTTCTATGAGCGCCAGCGCATCGAATCCGCGATCGCACAGGCCAATGGTAACAAGAGCAGCGCAGCTCGCGCGCTCGGCATTACTCGCAAAACCCTGCTCGAAAAGTTGAGGAGGTATGGCATATGCTGACCATTTCAGGCACCGGCTGCGCACTCATGGATTATCTGTACGCGGATGTCCGCCTCGATGCGGAGGCATTTGTGCGCTATCGATCGCGGGCAGGGGGCGATGGTGGCCTCGAGCCGGGAAAGCTCGTGTTTGTCGAGGACCTCGAGCGCTTTACAGGTAAGCCCTTCGCGGAGATTCTCAGAGAGCTGACGGGCGGCGCAAGGCCGGACAGGGCGAATCTCGGTGGGCCTTCCATCGTGTCGCTCATCCATGCAGCGCAAATGCTCGAAGGGCACGATGTGCACGTGCGGTTCTTCGGGGCGCGGGGAAACGATGAAAGCGCTGATAGCATAATGAATATTGTCGAACGAATGCCGCTCGATGCCTCCGGGTATCGTGTGTTTGAAGGGCATACACCGTTTACGCAGGTGTTTTCGGACCCTACATACGATCATGGACACGGCGAGCGCACTTTTGTGAACGAGCGGGGAGTCGCCGACCTGTTTGCTGCTGAGCACCTGCCTGATTCCTTTTTTGATGCCGACATCGTCGCATTTGGGGGCACTGCGTTGGTGCCGCAGATCCACGACAACCTGACGTCGCTGTGCAGGCGCGCGCAAGCCAATGGTGCAGTGGTTGTCGTCAATACCGTCTACGATTTCCAAAACGAAGCCAAGGCGCGCCAACAAAAAGACGGCAGCATGTCGGAAGCCGGCACATTGGAAGGTGGACGAAGCAACGGCGGGCGCTGGCCACTCGGCGAAAGCGATGAAACGTACCGGTTCATCGATGTGCTTGTGACTGACAGGGAAGAGGCACTCAGGCTGAGCGGCACGGAGAACTCCGAAGCAGCGCTCGCATTTTTCCATGCACAGGGAACGGGGGCGGCGATCATCACCGATGGAGCGCGCGACATCCTTTTTTATTCAGATGGCTCGCTGTTTTCGATGCCGATAGTCTCAGGGCTGCATCTCAGGAGGCTGGGCGTGGATGGTGTAGCAGCCTTCAGCGTGCCTGTGTCGGCGGAGATCCGCCGTGTACTGGCGAGTGCAGAACGACCAACCGGCGATACGACCGGCTGTGGCGACAACTTCGTTGGGGGACTTTTGGCATCGATTGCGCTGCAGCTTGAAGCAGGTACGAAGCGCGGAAGGCTTGACCTCGTCGATGCCTGCTCCATGGCGATCGTTTCTGGCGGTTTTTCGTGTTTCTACATCGGTGGCACCTACCTAGAGACTCATCCTGGCGAAAAGCGGCAGAGCATTGAACAGTATTACAAGCTTTACCGTGAACAGCTCGCGATAAGTAGCTCGGATCGGGCGTGGCCGGCTACAGCAGGCTCTGATACATTAAACCAAGATGCAGCAAGGTAGCACCAAGCATATGCCGACCATCGTGCAGTTCGGCGCCGGCAACATCGGTCGCTCCTTTATCGGCCAACTGTTTGCGAGCAGCGGCTATGAGGTTGTATTTATCGATGTCGCAAAGCCGCTCGTCGAAGCGCTCAACGCACGGAGAGAATATTCTATTGTCATAAAGAGAAGCGATGCGCCCGATGAGGTGCTCACCGTCCGCAATGTGCGCGCCATCGATGCCGATGACGGCGCGGCGGTCGCTGAGGCGGTCGCTGAGGCCGAGTATGTCGCGACAAGTGTGGGACTTGGCGCCCTGCCATATATTTTCCCTGCAATTGCACAGGGCATTGCGCTGCGCGCGCGACGCTCCCCGAATCGCCCCCTCGACATCATCATCGCAGAGAACATTCATGACGGGGCTCGGTATTTTCGGCAGGCTCTTGGGCAGCTTCTCGGCTCCGGCTCATCTGTTCCTGAAAACCTGGGCCTCGTTGAAACGTCCATCGGCAAAATGGT
The DNA here is from genome assembly GCA_029265255.1 of Spirochaetota bacterium. The sequence continues at coordinate 843 of JAJUJQ010000030.1, read as the reverse complement.
GCCGATCATGCACAAAGAAGCGCTGGCCTCCGATCCGTTGCTGCTCTTCGCCGAGGAATACGACGAACTCATCGTGGACAAACATGGGTTCAAAGGTCCTCTTCCGGCCATATCGACCTTACACGCCGTCGAAAACATCCGAGCCTATGTCGACCGCAAACTCTTCATCCACAATCTGGGCCACGCAGCCGTCGCCTATTTCAGCTTCATTCGGTCCCCGAGCACTCGCGCCATCTGGCAGGTCTTCGAAGTGCCGGGCGTGCTCGAACGGGCCAGAAAAGCCATGCGAGAGTCGGCAGCCGCGCTTGTCCAAGCCTATCCGAAGGACTTTACTGCCTCAGCCCTCGACGCCCACATAGAGGACCTCTTGCGACGCTTCGCGAACAAGGCCCTTGACGACACCGTCTACCGCGTCGGCCGAGACCTCTACCGCAAGCTCGCCCGGGATGATCGGCTCATCGGCGCGGCCATCCTTGCCGCGCGCAACAACTGTCCCTTCGGCACCATCGCCGAAGCTGTGCGCGCCGCCACCTCCTTCCGCGCCGTCGACGGAGAAGGCCGTCTTTTCCCGCGCGATGCCGAATTTATCGTCAAGGAGGTGCCCAAAGGCCTTGCGGGTATCCTGCGCGATGTGTGCGGCCTGCGCGAAGACGAGGCGCTTGATCGAAAAGTTATTGAACAGATTCTCTTATAACGCTTGTGTGAAGAAATGTCGCATGTGCGTGCACGGGCAGGTGCGATGCCTGCGCCGCGCGTCCCCTCGCCCCTCACGCTCCCCGCTGCGGCTCGTGCGGATGGCGCTTGATCGCCGACTTCCACTTTGTCCTCGAAATGAGGAATATC
>JAJUJQ010000035.1 GCA_029265255.1 Spirochaetota bacterium | reverse complement strand
GCTTTCTGGCCCATGCTGGGGACATGGGCGGTTTCGACGCTCTCGCTCACAGGACGCATTATTCTCTACATTCTTATACTTATGCTCGCTCAGACTGTTCTTGAGCAGTTCAGTTTGATGGAGAGGCTTTCGCGCTGGCTCGGGTGGCTCATGCGTGTGTTCGGCCTCGATCCTTCGATGAGCTTTCTGTGGATTGTGATCAACATCGTGGGCTACGCGTACGGGGCGGGCATCATCAAGGCGGCGCGCGACGAGGGGCGCATGAACGCAGCGCAAGGGGACCTTTTCAATCACCACGCCGCGATCACGCATTCGCTCTTCGAAGATACGATGCTCTACGCCGCGATCGGCCTGCCGGTGTTCTGGCTCATGGTGCCGCGCCTTGTGCTGTCGCTGGCCGTCGTCTGGGCCGAGCGTCTGCGCCGGGCGGTAGGCTGCGCTCCTGTTCGGTGAAGACGGGGGCGTTAGGAGTATTGTACAGAGCTGTGGAGAAACTGGACAACGTCGTGTTTATACGGCATTCGTTCAAGCGGCCCCGTCCCTGTGCAGGTGAGCGCCGCTGTCGCGACAGCGAAACGGGCAGCCTCCCGAGGATTTGCGCCTTCGAGGATTGCCGACAAATATCCTGCATCGAAACTATCTCCAGCTCCAACAGTGTCTTTTACTTTGACCTTGACAGCTCGTACGGAAAAATAGTCGCCATAGGCATATATGGACGCTCCCTCAGAACCTCTCTTAAATAGTATTGTGTCCACCACGCCTTTGAATCTCGAAGTGAGTTCCTCAAGAGTGGTCCCCCAACCGAGTGCGCTCATCTCGTCATTCGTGATTTCGAGGTAATCGATTCCTCCAGCGATTGCGCTGCTTAAAACACAAGACGCTTGTCGCACGGATTTCCAGAGGGCAGGCCTAAAATTAATGTCGAACGATATCTTTCGTCCCTTTGCTCTAAAGATATCCATCAGTTTTATCCCAGCCCTACACGCACTTGCGCTGATCCCCAGACTGATGCCGCTCAGGTGCAGGACGTTGAATTCATCGGCGATATCCGATGCTATATCTTTTTCGGATATCGCCGATGAGGCAGAATCCTTTCTGTAGTAAGTGAGGGAATGCTTCCCATTCTCAAAGGAAACAAAATAGATACCGGTATTCCTCCGTGGATCGATATGAACCATTGAGGTGTCGACTCCATTTGTGTTCCACAGGCGTAAGAAACCTTTCCCAAAAGGGTCATCGCCGACAGCCGTCAACAAGGACGCTGAATGTCCTAGACGTGATACTCCTATTGCGAAATTGGAAATGTCTCCTCCCCAGGTTTTGCTGAAGAGTACATCATCTGCAGCAGAAGTCACCTGCAACGGATAGAACCCAACGAGAGGCTCCCCGAAACACAGAAAATCCCACATATGGCTTTTAGCTTGAATGCTTTCGAATAAACAGCTGCCTAATTGGCTCATAGAGGAACGTCACCGCAAGAATCAGTGCGAATATCGCCGATATTGGTCTCGTTAGAAATGGCAAGAAATTGTTGTTGGTCTTGATGAGTCCAATCCGCAGATTGTCTTCGATCATAGGTCCAAGCACGAGTCCTAGAATGAGAGGAGAAAGTGGCATTTCAACCTTCTCCATAAAATAGCCGATTATGCCGAAAACGATGACAATCAATACATCGAAGGTGCTCGATCGAATTGCATACGCACCGATCAGCGAAAAGACGGTAATGCCAGCAAGGACGACATTCCGTGGAGCCTTGAAGAAATAAGAAAAGGCTTTAATCCCAAGAAATCCAAGGACGAGCACGAAAATCTGCGACGAGAGCGCGACCGCGAATATCTGATTTATAAGCTCTTTGTTATTCGTGAAGACGAGAGGTCCTGGTTTTAAACCGTACATCAACATAGCCCCAAGGACGATCGCCGTGATAGTGTCTCCAGGAATACCGAACACGAGTGCAGGAATCCATGTTCCGCCAAGTGCGGCGTTGTTCGCAGTAGTCGGGGCAATAACCCCTTCTTCAGCCCCAGTGCCAAACAGTTCTGGATGTTTTGATGTCTTCTTTGCAAATCCGTATGCAACCCACGCAGCGATATCCGCACCCGCGCCTGGAAGTGCTCCGATCAATGTACCGATCAGGGAACTCTGGGCGATGACTCTTTTATGCCTTCCCATCACCCGAAATATTTCTCTTGGACTCACTCGGCCTGTTTCCACAACCGCAGCTCCAGACAGTGCGTCCTGCGATTTGGATGCCAGATCTCTAATCACTTCGGATATTCCAAACAGCCCGATCATGACAGGAATGAAGTTGATCCCGGAGACCAGGTTGATATTGTTGAATGTAAATCTGGGATATCCTGTAGATACATCGATGCCGATCGTTGCCAGGAGCAGGCCACCTACCATTGAGATGAGACCTTTTATACTGGAACCCTTTGTGATTACCGAGCTCATTGAAAGTCCGAGCAATCCAAGCCAGAAGTACTCAAAATGGGTGAATTGAAGTGCGAATTTTGCAAGAGTCGGCGATATGGTGATGAGGAGTACGACTCCGATAAGGCCTCCGAGAGTAGAACAATATAGGTCAAGCATGATTGCGAGCGAGCCTTTTCCCTTTTTGTTCATCTCAAAGCCATCGAGTACTGCCGCACCGGAAGCGGGCGTACCTGGGACTCTCATGAAGGTTGCAGGAATGTCACCTGCGAATATGGCAGTGAAGCTTAAGCCGAGAATCATCGCGAGGCCTGCGATGGGCTGCATGTGGAATGTGAGCGGCACGATGAGCGCTACACCCATAGTGGCGGTGAGGCCGGGCATTGCTCCAATAAAGACACCTAATGCCATGGCAAGTACCCATGGAATAAGGACATTTGGACTGAATACAGTGATAAAAGCTTGTATCATGATTTATATCTCCAGTATACTGAGTATTCCGGCGGGCAGACCAATAGTAAAAAGCTTGCCAAAAAGAACATAGATAAATATTGTATATATAGCGGAATATAGCAGACTTTTCCACCATTTTACCCCGAGAAGCCACATTAGGAGAAACAGGAATAGAAGCGTGGAAATTAAATATCCTAGAGGGACGAAGAATATGATATACGCGATCATCAAGGCTATAAATTCGAAGGTAGTGGTAATTTTTTTTCGTTGCAGGTTAGCCTTTGCGACACTGTTCCCTCCTTTTTCGGTCTTTCCCCGAGCCTTAAATGCCAAGATTATCTGTAAAAAAGCCAGAATAATGTAGGCGATAGCCAGCACATTAGGGAAAAACGCAGGTCCGGTCAGATTTGCCCCTTCTTGTCCTGTAGGGAATGATGGGGTAATGCAGAGAACTACGATTGAAATCGCTATACAGATAAACCCTACAACATGTTCACGGCTGATTTTCAAATATACCTCCTCATTTAAGGGGGAGAAATCTCTCTCCCCCCGTGATATCTATTCAAGAGAATTATTTTTTCAGATAGCCCGCGGCTTCCATGACGCCTTCGAGCGTCTTAAACTGATCGTTGATGAATTGAGTGAATTCCTTCTGGTCTCTGATCTTGATGCCAAACTGGCTCTTATTCATAAAATTGACGAATTCTTGACTTGCGGTGACCTTTTTGAGTGCATCGGTCAATGTTTTTACCACATAGGTCGGTGTCTTAAGTGGCACAGCGAAACCGCGCCAGGTGCCCCCGGAGACATCGATCCCTTGTTCTTTGAGGGTGGGAATATTGGGATAGAGGGGAATGCGTTCATCGGAAAACACGGCGATAGTTCTGATTTTTCCTGCTTCGACCTGCGGAGCGATCTCTGGATAGCTGCACACGACCGCATCAACATGGCCGCCGAGCAGTTCGGTGATTGCGGGGGCCGCGCCACCTTGTGTTGGGATGAATTTTACTCTCTTGGGATTGATCCCTGCTGCCATCAGCATTTGTACGCGAGGCAGATCCCAAGCACATGCGATGACAGAACCGGAGAATAGAAAGGTGCCGTCCGGCTTGGATTTGATTGTGTCGAGAAGGTCTTTTACGTTCCTATAAGGAGAATTTGCTTGGACCGAAAGCGCAGCTGGGTCTTCGTTGAACTGGAATATAGGCAGAATGTCCGCTGGAGTCAGCTGTGCGTAGCCTAAATATTTTAGTGTGTTGAGTTCAAAGGTGATGTTGGTGATCGTATAACCGTCTGGAGCCGCCATCGCACCTTCAACATGGCCTATTGCTCCGTTCCCGCCGGTCTTGTTCACCACGTTCACGGGGATACCAAGCTCCTTCGAAAGCATGCCAGCGATGAATCGCGCCGTGTTATCGGTTCCGCCGCCAGGGGACCACGGACAAATAATTGTGATCGGCTTGGTTGGATATGCGGGGTCTTTGGCAAATACGGGGATGCTTGTCATTAAGGACAAGACGACGGCTAGAAGTACGAATTTTTTCATACACCCTTCCTCCTATATTGCAATGAAATTAGAGTATCATGAGTTTTGCGAGTCGTCAATAAAAAAAATTTTTTAATTTTCTTGCCAAAAACTTCAAAAAGATGTAATATAAAATAAAATTTCTTTATGGAGGATAGTATGCCGGTAAGAATTGGAGGAATTATCCCCCCAGTTATCACATGTTTTGATAAAAATGGTGCTCTAGATGAAGGCGCACAGAAAGATCTCGTTCGATATCTCTCGAAGTACGTGCAAGGCTTCTATCCCTGTGGAACATATGGGAGCGGTCCCTTGATGACTACCGAAGAGAGAAAGCGCATCGCGGAGATAGTCATAAAAGAGAAGGGAGATGCTTTTGTCATCATCCATGTGGGGGCTCCTTCTACCGCCGAGGCTGTGGATCTTGCCCAGCACGCTGAGGCTGCTGGCGCTGACGCTGTTGGGGCGATTCCTCCGTATTATTATGCCTACAGCCAGGTACAGCTCATTGAGCACTACCGCGCGCTGATCAGAGCTGTGAAAATACCTGTTTTTGTCTATAACAACCCAGAGCTTTCAAGAAATCCGGTGTTCCCCGAAACGCTGCGCATTCTTGCGGAGGATGGGCTCGCAGGGGTCAAGGATTCGTCGTTCGACTTGGTGAATTTTTACAACTACGTCCTCGCGGTAAAAAAGCCCGACTTTACTTTTATCGTTGGCACAGAAGCCATTGCTGCTGCAGCTCTCGACGCGGGAGCCTCCGGCGTCATCGCTGGCCTAGCCAACGTATTTCCAGAATTTCTGGAAGATTTTTACACTACCTGGAAACAAGGCGACTCCCGTCTCACAACAAAAAAGCAACTCGATGTCATAAGGGCGAGAAACGTGCTTAAACTTGGGCCGACCTTGACCATGACCTACGCCGTCCTGAGGATGCGCGGATTCAACCCTGGGTATCCGCGAGCTCCCTATACAGAAATTCCAAAAGATATATATGATAAAGCGTTGAGAGAATTTCAAATTATGGGGCTTATCGCATGACAGCATATTTGCGTCCGATACCTATGGATATTCTCGCCGAAATTAAGAGAAGGATCGATACTCTCCCCACGATTCAGCAACAGATCGCTACCTACATCATCGAGCATCCACAGGATGTCGTGCGCATGTCCATTTCCCATTTAGCAATGCAGACAGGTGCGAAGAGCGAGGCCTCGATAGTCAAATTTTACCGTTCCCTCGGTTTTTCAGGATATCACGATTTCAAGGTGACGCTCGCCACACAGATCGCAGGGAACAGCTTTCACAAGCCAGACACGGGAACCGAGATCGAAGTGCACGACGACGTGGCATCGATCAGAAAAAAAATATTTCTCTCCAGCATGCATGTCCTCGAGGAGAACAATAACTCCATCGACGACGAAGTCCTGGCGAGGACCGTCGATATCCTTGAGCAGGCGAAGCGCGTCATCATCCTTGGGTATGGGACCTCGGCGGTGGCGGCCTACGATCTGTTCGTCAAGTTGTCGCGTTTGGGGGTCGACTGTCACTTTTCGCTGGACTCGCATGTCAATGCGCTCATGCTGGCGGAACCCCGGGAGGGCGATGTCGTCTTCGCGATATCGTATTCGGGAGAGTCGAGGGACGTGGTGCTCCAGGCCGAACAGGTGAGGGGGATTGCGAAAGTCATCGCGCTGACGGGTGAAGCGGATTCGCCTCTCGCAGGAGTGGCCGATGTCTGCATTATGGTGAAATCCTTCGAAACCGCATACCGGCTCGATGCGATGGTCTCGAGGATGGTACAGATTACGATTATCGATATTCTCTTTACGGCCTTGGCGATCCGGGGAGGCGACGCTGCGCTTGCGCGTCTCACCCGATCTCGCCAGGGACTCTCATTTCTGAAATTCTGATATAAGGATACTTTAATGAAGTTATATGGCGTAGTTCCTCCGATGATAACTCCGTTCAAGGAAAATGGAGATGTTGATTTTGAGGCGCTCAAGATACTCGTACACTTTCTGCGCGATCGAGTTGATGGGCTCTTTGTATGCGGCTCATATGGATCGGGCCCCCTCATGAATCTTGAGGAAAGAAAGGAAGTCGCCTCGCAGTCTATAAAATTCTCAGCTGACAGGCTGCCAGTAATAGTCCACACGGGTGCTGCGTCTTCGCGAGAGGCCGCCGAGCTTTCCAAGCATGCTGTAGGCATCGGAGCGGCGGCGATCAGCGCCGTGGCTCCTTATTATTTCCATCATAATAGCGAGGGAGTGATCGAATACTACAGAGAAATATTGTCAGCGGTTCCGGCCGGATTCCCCGTCTACGTGTATCACAATCCGAGATTTTCGGGCTATGAGATCGATATGAAGACGATGAGTAAGCTCGCCGACATGGGCATCGCTGGTGTGAAGGACGCTACCTTTGACATTGCCAAGTTTTCGGCGTATCGGAGCTGTTTGGCGCCTCGCGGATTCGATGTGGTGCTCGGCACGGAATCGATGTGGCTTTCCGCACGGTCGCTTGGTGCTGAGGCTTTCATCCCCGGGCTCGCCAATGCATTTCCTGAACTCTGTACGCAGCTGCACCGCGAAGGCATGAATGATGATTTCTCGAGATGCCGCCAGACGCAGTTTCTCGTCAACAAGATTCGTGATCTCATGTATCTTGCGGGTTCGACTCAGCAGGCGGTCTACGCGATGCTCTCGATCAGAGGAATCGTACACTGCGTTCCCCGCTCTCCCTTCCTCGCTGCGAGTGTGTCGGTGCAGAATGAACTGAAACGTTCTCTCGGCGAGCTTGGCGTGCTCTGAGTGCACAGATGAACTACATTGGCATCATCGACTGCGGAACGACAAATTCTCGGTTCAGCATAGTGGCGGACAATGGTATCATCGTGGCGAATATGGCAACCAAGATAGGAGTCAAGGATACCGCTGCCAGCGGTTCGAAGGAACCGCTGAAGCAGGGTTTGAGAACGTTGTTCGAAGAATCGCTCGCGGTCTCCGGCTTAGAGCGGTCAAAGCTGAAGCTCGTGATCTCATCGGGGATGATCACCTCGGAGCTCGGATTGATGGAATTGCCTCATCAGCTGGCGCCGGTCGGGGTGGACGATCTCGCAAAAAACCTGTTCAGACTCCCCGATGGCTCAGATCTCGGCATCGGAGTGGATATCTATCTTGTGAGGGGAATAAAGAACAAGCCGGATCCGCATCGCGGAGCCCCTATATCCGACGTGAAAAATTTGGATTTCATGCGCGGCGAAGAGACCCAGATGATGGGTCTTCTGGCCATGTATGGCGGAGGCAAGCCCACCACTGTGGTGAATCTCAGTTCTCACACGAAATTCATCAGTATCGATGATCGGGACAGGATTCTAGGCAGCATTACCACATTGTCGGGTCAAGTATACGAGAGTCTGGCGTCTGATTCGATTATCGCGAAATCGATAGTCCCTTCATCGAGAGATGATCAGATTCAGGATCGAGAGACGCTGAACAAAAGACTTCACGATGTAGAGCTATTCGCAGTGGAAGCGGTCCGTGATCATGGTCTGCTTCGGAGCTTTCTCATGCCGCGTTTTATGGATACACTGATGATGACTGATTGGCGCATACGAAGACGCTTTCTTGAAGCGTGCATCGTCGCTGATGACTTGAAAGTGCTTGGCGCGTATTCTGAATTTGGCTTTGAAATCGGCAGCAGGGTGTTTCTGATCGGGAGCGAGGAACGTTGCAGGCTGTTCGAGGCGCTGTTCAAGCGGACTCCGCAAGGCCGGGAAGCGAAAATTGTCGTCATTTCCAGCCAGGACGATGTGCGAAACCTCGCGATTCAGGGCGCGCTCTTAATCGTGCGTCGCGCAGGGCTCCTATAGATGACTCTTTGGTTCGAGTAGATGCGTTTCGCGAGGTTTCCTTGCGGTTTTTTCATATCCCGCTGAAGGTCAGCCAGCCGCCCAGGAGTTTGAGCAGACTCAGCGCGCCAAACAGTTCGAGAAGTGCGAGTATCGTGAAGATCCCCAAAAATATAAATGCAGTACCAGACTTCGGCGCATTGCTGTCGAGGTGTCTGTC
>JAJUJQ010000020.1 GCA_029265255.1 Spirochaetota bacterium | reverse complement strand
GATCTGGACAGCTGGCTTCGCGAGTACAATTATGAGCGACCGCATCTGGGATACAGAAACCAGGGACGGCGGCCCTGGGAGACCATTGAAATGTTTCTCAATGGAACGCTAAAACTGTAGTGCGAGAAGATTAGGAATACAAATTTCTGGCGCTGAGTTATTCAATATTCTGTTCTGCCAGAAAGCATGGAATTTCCGAGAATGTTCCTCCCAAATTTTCTTTTTCTCTTCAATAGAATAGGTTGCAATAAAGGCTTTGAACTTGCTGAGAAGATCAACTTTGTAATTCATTTTTTCCTCCCTGTGTTTTTATTATTCGATTATTTATGATTAGCAATTCTACCACATTTTTTCAGTATTTCAAAAAATAATGGAGATAAATATCAAGATTTAATTAAATTGTCCCCTGTCTTACCTCTCTTAAAAAGTCCCCTTCAGCTAAGGCAGAAAAGGGAGCCAGTGCCTCCTTCTGTGGTGGTGTGGAAAGCTCGACATACGCGAGCTCGGTATTCTGATAGAGGAGCTTCACGCGTCCATCTAAGAGTTCTCTGACGATGACCTGAGCCTTAAGTCGGGGAAGGGGTTTGGTGTGTCGCGTGATCTGGAAGAGCCTGCGGTGGTAGCTGACCACGTAGTCATTGCTGAGCACTCGGGGAGTCTCGTAGCAGAAGATATCGGCAAGAGACAGGGGGCTGTGCAGCAGCACGTGGCTATGCTGCGCCTAAAAATCAAGACCATCAACAAGCACTAAATATGGTGTTCATTTGCGCTTCCAACAAATGCATCATACATCTTCTGGCATGGTCCTCGCCAATGGGCGCGGCATATTGGCATCAGCAGAGAGATCCTATTGGAGGAGTGCGGCATAAATTTCGTTATATCGAAAAAAATATGAAGATAATTATTGAAATTTCGATATGTCGATATTATACTATCTGATATGATCCCGCGTGAGCTGTATTTGAAAAAAATTCGCCCCTTCATGGATACGCCGGTGGTAAAAGTGTTTACCGGCATTCGCCGTTGTGGCAAGTCGGTACTCATTGAACTGGTACAAGATGAGCTGCGGCGGCAGGGAAAGGCCGAGTCATGCATGCTTATCCTTAATTTTGAATCCGCGATGGATACCAGGGTTCGTACTGTAGCAGCCGTGCGAGAGGCGGTACGCGCGCTCCAATTGCAGCATCCTCACGAACGCCTGTACCTCTTTTTTGACGAGATTCAGGAACTTACGGGATGGGAAACGCTTATCAATTCTCTGTTAATCGATTGCAATGTCGATATCTATCTTACCGGCTCCAATGCCCGCATGCTCTCGAGCGAACTCGCTACCTACCTTGGGGGGCGCTATGTGGAGATTCGAGTGTATCCATTTTCTTTCGCTGAAGTGGTGATGCTTTTAAAGACCACCATGCCGAATCTGGATCTGAAAGAAGCGTTTAAGCTCTACCTTGTACGGGGTGGTTTTCCATTTTTATACAACTATCCCTTTACCGATATCGATGCCCGGCAGTATCTCAATGACATATTTGATTCCACCATTCTTAAGGATATCGCGCAGCGGAACGCGGTGCGCGATATTGGGCTTCTCCGTCAGCTGGTGTTCTATTTTATCGCCAATGTAGGAAATACCTTTTCTGCTACCTCGCTTGTCAAATTCCTGAAAAATCGGCGTCGGAGCGTTTCTACTGAAACGATCTACAACTACATTGCGTATTGCCAGGCTGCCTGCCTTCTGCATCTGGTACGGCGGCAAGACCTTGTGGGCAAATCTCTGCTGGAGACGCAGGAAAAAATCTACCTGACCGATCATGGCATCCGCGAGGCTCTTTATGGCAACAATCAACGGGATATCAATCAGGTTCTGGAAAATATCGTGTATATGGAATTGCTACGCCGCGGATACGAAGTGACGGTGGGAAAAACGAAAAACGCCGAAGTCGATTTCTGCGCGCGTCGTGGGCCTTCCACAGTATATCTCCAGGTGTGTTACCTCCTGGCTGATGATGATACCGTAACGCGCGAGTTTTCTGCGCTTCTTGCCATACCTGATAATTTCCCCAAATTTGTGCTCTCTCTGGATGAAATCGATCGCAGCCGGGATGGGATTATCCATCTCAACATCATGGATTTTCTGCTTGGGGAGTTTATCTGAGAGGATAAAGAAATGTCGTGTATCGGTCTCAATACCGCCCTTCCCACAGCCTTGCCAGGAATTCTCTGAGCGGCAGGATTTCCACGCCGTCTACCAGGCGGGGTGCGGGCGCATGGCACACGAGGAGGCGGTGCTTGAAGGTGGCTTCCTCGGCGATGGCGGCAAGGTTTTTGAGATCGCGGCGGCTGGGGATTTCGGTTGCTTTTACTTCGATCGCGCATTCGTCGCCGAGAATGAAATCAACCTCTTTGCCATCGGTTGTCCGCCAGAAACACAGTGATCGGTCATCATGAGTGTAATCGAGCCAGGCGCTGAGTTCATGGTAAATCAGGTGTTCGAGCGCCTTTCCATATTCATGTGTCCCCGGGGCGAGCGAACGAATACCCGCGAGCGCGTTTCGTACCCCATTATCAAAAAAATAGAACTTTCCCGCTGAGGCGGGTTTGCGTTTTGCTCCGTGTTTCCATGGTTCAAGCAGCTCTCCAACCAGGGTATCGGTGAGAATGTAGAAATATTCACGGACGGTGCGTGATGGTACAAGGGCATCCGAAGCCCAGGTCTCAAAATTGATCTGCTCGCCTGAATAGAGCGCCGCGCTTCGCAAAAAGCGCGAAAACGCATCGAGTTTTCGGGCCGCTCCTACCGCCGCGATTTCTTCCTGCAGATAGAGTCCGCAATATGCTTTGAGATCTTCCCATGGCTCCTCAGAGGTGTACATTGAGGGGAGGGTTCCGATCGTGAGGGCTTTCTGGATATCCATGGTGCCTATTTCGGCCGACACGAGGGGGTGTAGATGTGCCATTCTGGCTCTGCCTCCCAGCAGGTTAACGCCACCCCGCCTGAGCTTTCTGGCGCTGGAACCTGTCATAATGAATCGAAGCCCTCGTTCTTCGATCAGGAGGTGAATTTCATCGAGGAGCGCAGGGAGCTTTTGAATTTCATCGACGATGACGGTTTCGCCGGCATTGCAGTGCTCAAGTTCTTCCCGGAACAGGGAGGGGCGCAGGGATAGCCGGAGAAAGGTTTCGGACTTGAGCAGATCGTAGTACCGTGCCTCTGGGAAGGTGCGTTTGAGGAGATATGTTTTTCCTGTCAGCCGGGGGCCAAAGAGAAACATCGACTTGCCTTGATGGCTTATTACGAGTTTCCTCGGATATTCCATGCGCAGCAGTATAAATGAAATGCTAAAATCCGCAACTATCTTGCGGCAAAATGGTAAAAAGCCGCAACTATCCTGCGGAAAAATGGCATTTACGATTCTGCGCAGCATGCTTGCATTTTGTATGAACTAAACGCAGATAGACTTGCATTTCGTCATTTCCAGACATACAATACAAATATGATACCAAGGACATGGTGGGAGGAACGGGTTCGTGCGCTGTGGAACCGCCGGTCGATCGTCTGGCTCTCGGGCGTGAGGCGCGCGGGAAAGACAGTACTCTGCAAGAGCATTGAAGGGGTTCGCTATTTTGACTGTGACCTGCCGTCGGTTCGGCGCGAAATGGAGGATCCTGAAGTCTTTCTCAGGGCGCAACGCGCTTCGATACTCGCGCTGGATGAAATTCACCGGCTTGACGATCCCGCGCTGCTGTTGAAAATCGCGGCGGACCACTTTCCCGATATCCGCATCATTGCCACGGGTTCTTCCACTTTGAGCGCGTCGGCAAAATTCAGGGATACGCTGGCCGGGAGGAAAGCAGAGCTTCATCTTACACCGTTATGCGAAGCAGATTCGAATTTCCCTCATTATCAAGACCGTATGAGAAGATTTCTCCATGGGGGGCTTCCGGGATTTTTCCTTGCCTCGCTACGCGATGACCGTGATTACGCCGAATGGCTGGAGGCGTTCTGGGCTCGCGATATTCTAGAGCTTTTCAGACTCGAACGTCGATCGTCCTTTCTCAGGTTCGCAGAGCTTTTGATGGCGAGGAGCGGCAGTCGCTTCAATGCTTCCGATTTTGCTGCCTCCTGTGGGGTGAGCAGGCCAACGATCACGAATTATCTTGCGATCCTGGAAGCAACACATCTGGTCGCGGTGGTTAGGCCTTACCACGCACGCGCAACAAAAGAAATCGTGGCCACCCCTGTTGTATACGCGTTCGATACGGGGTTTGTGGCATGGGCGCAGGGCCTCCACGAAATACCACAGAAGGAAAAGGGTTTTTATTGGGAGCATCTGGTACTGAATGAATTGCTCGCGAGTCTGCAGGGATCTGTGGCAATACAGCATTGGAGGGACAAGCAGGGACATGAGGTGGATTTTATCCTTGCACCACGGGGATTGCCTCCAGTCGCGATAGAGGCCAAATGGAGCGAGAGCGCGTTTGAACCCTATGGGATGCGGGCTTTTCGCGCGCTTCATCCTGGGGAAAAGAATCTTGTGGTATGTGCAACGATCGACCATCCGTACCAAGGGCATTATTCTGATCTCGAGGTGACCTTCTGTCCGCTCTCGGGGCTTGCCGCGCAGCTTGCGCCGCTCCTTTAACAGGCATACACTGTTCTCTTTGGAGGAATATCATGCAACGTCTCAAACATACTGTTTTCCAGGGCATGTGCGCGCTCATCATGGCGTTTGTGCTGCCGCTGGCCGCACTCGCGGCCGGTACGGAGCAGACGCTGACCGGTACCGTGGTCGAGGTACAGAAATATGGCAACCTTACGATGGACCTGAAGCCCAAGGCGTTCTACGACGCGGGCTTCGAGCTTGGTGATGTGCTCACGGTGACCGTGGGCTCACACAGCCTCGCCATTCCCTTCTGCACTTCGTACAGCGATGTCGACACGGGCAGTCTGGTGGTGCGCCACGACCAGAAGAACGACCTCGTGGTGGTTGCCATCAACATGGGCAACTTCTCCACCAAGTACAACGTCAAGGCCGGCGACACGCTCACCTTCGCGCTCAGGGAGAAGAAGGGCTACCTGTCGGAATATCTGATCCGGCAGCTCAAGCGCACGAACAACCGCTCGGATTACGCCACCGATTCGATCTTCGCCAATTTCCGGGCCATTACCACGACAGGCATTGGTCCGGGGGTCTTGTATCGTTCCAGCAATCCCATCAATAACGAGCTGGGCAGGGCAGTGTATGCCAATGCGCTCACCAGGGCCGCAGGTGTGCGCACGGTGCTCAATCTCTCCGATTCGCCACAGGATATCGCGAAATTCCTGGCCGCACCGGATTTCCGCTCGGAGTACTACAAGTCGCTGTATGAGCGCGGCTCAGTCATCCCGCTCAACATGGGCGTGGACCTGACGGCGCCGGAGTTCGGCCTGAAACTCGCGCAGGGGTTGCGTTTCCTCATTCAGCATGAGGGGCCCTACCTGCTGCACTGCACCGAAGGCAAGGACCGTGCAGGCTTTGTGAGTGCGGTGCTGGAAGCGCTCATGGGTGCGCGGCTCGATGAGATCGTCAATGATTACATGCTGAGTTACGAGTACTACTACAACGTCAAGAAAGGCACGGAGCAGTACCGGGCGATCGCTACCTCCAACATTGTCGCGTCGGTGACGACGGTACTGTGTGGCCTGCCCAAGGGCAGCAGTCTCGAAGGGGTGGACCTTGCCGCCTGTGCAGAGCGCTATCTGCAGTCCATCGGGCTCAGTGTCGACGAAATCGCCGCACTCAGAGGCAGGCTGTCTGCCGTTGCCATGCCGCGGGCGCCCATCGTGACCGGCACCGTTGCCCAGATTGAGAAGTATGGGCATGCGCTCACGAATATCACCATTGCGGACTTCAACGCCCAGGGCTACCGGTTCGGCGACATGCTGACGGTAATCTTCAACAACGGTTTCGTACTGGAGGCGCCATACCTCGATGGCTACCTCGTGAATGCGGGCGATCCGCTGGTGCGTGCCTACCCCGGGCATACGAACATCGGCATCTGCATCAATTACGGCAAGCTGAATCAGATTGCGCAGATCGATGTCGGCACCACCTTCATCATCATGATGAGCCAGCCTGGCGGGTATCTCTCGCAGTACGAAATCCGCAAGCTCACCCGCACCAACAAACGTGAGGACTACGCCAGCGACGAGGTGTTCGCCAATTTCCGCGCCATCGAGCTGGGGCGTATTGCACCCGGTACGCTGTACCGCAGCTCGAGCCCGATCGACAACCAGCTCGGGCGGGCAGCGTTCTCGGACGCGCTCATCAAGAGAGCAGGTGTCGCCACGGTGGTGAATTTCTCCGACGCTGCGGACAACTTGAAGAACTACCTCGCGGCGAAGGATTTTGCGTCTCCCTACTACGCGGAGCTGGCGGCGAAGGGGCAGGTGATCTTCCTCAATATGAACCTTGCCTACGCGAGCGACGAGTTCCGCGCCAATGTGGTCAAAGGGCTTGTATTCATGGCGACCCGCGACGGGCCGTACCTCATCCACTGCACTGAGGGGAAGGACCGCACCGGCTTTGTGGCTGCCCTGCTCGAGGCGCTCATGGGCGCGCGACTTGAGGACATCGTCGCCGACTACATGCAGAGCTACCTGAACTACTATAAGGTTGAGTCTGGTACCGAGAAATACAGACTCATTACGCAGGACGTACTTGGCATGCTCAGGGTCATCACCGGGGCGGCCGACCTTGAGAAGGCCGATCTTGCGGCGGGGGCGCGTGCGTATCTGCTGGCGGGCGGCATGAAGCCCGAGCAGCTCGACGCGCTGGTGGCAAAGCTGGCGAGAAAATAGTTACCAAGGATCACTATTGTGGACAATGCTGACACGCGCCGCGCGCGCATGTATCGGATGCCGTTCGGTACAGTCTACCCGCTCTATGTGCAGAAGGCCGAGCGTAAGGGCCGTACCCGTGCGGAAGTAGATGAGATCATCCGCTGGCTTACCGGCTACAGTCAGCCTGAGATAGAGCGATGCATCGAGGCAGGCACCACACTGGAAGCCTTTTTCAGCGCAGCTCCGCGTATCAATCCTGGCGCAGCACTCGTCACCGGCAGCATCTGCGGTATCCGCGTCGAGACCATCGAGGATCCCATCATCCGGCTGATCCGGATACTCGACAAACTCATCGACGAGCTCGCGAAGGGGCGAACAATGGAGAAGATTCTCCGGCATGGTCAGTCATGAAGCCCCCGCTGGACTGGCTTCTTGGGGGTGAACCGTGGGTTGTCTACAGAACTCGGCTCGATCTGTTAAGGCAGGATGCACATGACGCAGTCGTTGGTGCAGCGCGTTCCGCAATGACGGGGGATGCGCACATCCGGGCGATGATTGCTTCATTGGACATGTGGCCGGAATCGGTGCTCGCGAGCCACAAAAGTGCCGCCAACCCTTTCAAAGACTCAATTTTCTTGCTGACCTAGGACTTGGAGCGACTGATTCCGGCATGGATGCTGTCATCGCGAACGTATTGGCGCATCAGTCTGAAGAAGAGCCGTTCCAGCTGCCTATGAAAATCCGCCAGGTGCATGAAGGAGCGGAAACCGTCACGTGGGCATGGGCGCTCTGTGACGCGCCCCTTCTTGTGCGAGCTCTTGCGTGTTTCGGGCTTGGAAAAGATCCGGGAGTGCAGGCGGCAGCCAAGTATCTTGTGGGGTTGGGGCGGGATTACAGATACCCCTTGTCTGGTATGACCTTCTGCATGTGCTCGAGGTGCTTTCGCAGTGCAGCTGGCTGCGCGCTGATCCCCGGTTGCAGGATATGGGCAGCATCCTTAAGGGAAAGGCTGATGCTGAAGGTCGCTTTACCGCAGACTCCGTGTGGATGGCGTGGAAGGACTGGGAATTCGGTCAGAAAAAGCAGCCTTCACGCTGGCTTACCCTGATGGCCTGGCGTATCCTTGCGCGCGTTACCGGAACGCCCGCAGCGCGTTGAGCACGGCGAGCAGGGCGACGCCAGCGTCGGCGAGGACTCCTTCCCACATACTGGCCTGACCCAGCGCGCCCAGCAGCAGCACCACAAGCTTGACGCCGAGCGCACCCAGTATATTCTGCCAGACGATACGGCGCGTCGCGCGTGCTCTGTCGATTGCCTCGGGAATACGGCGAAGGTCGTCGGTCATGAGGACGACTTCGGCCTGCTCGAGCGCCAGATCCGAGCCACGCTGTCCCATCGCGATGCCTACATCGGAGCGGGCAAGCACAGGGCCGTCGTTGATGCCGTCTCCTACGAAGGCGACGCCGCCCTCAGGTGCTGCGCGCATGAGCTGTTCGAGGGTGCGCAGTTTATCTTCGGGCAGCTGGCTGTGGAACACCGTCTCGATGCCTGCCGCGGCCGCGGCCCGTGTTGCGGGCTGTTCACTGTCGCCGGTAAAGAGGGCGATGGTCTGGACGCCACGTTCTCTGAGCGCGCGCACCACGTCGGGCGCTTCTCGCTTGAGCTGGTCTTCCAGATGGACGCTGCCCGCGAGCTCGCCCGCGATGGCGACATGGACGAGCGTCGTATCGGCGTCGGCGCAGCGGTGCGGGATGTTCTTGAGATGGAGCAGGCGATCGTTGCCGGCAATGATTTCGGTACCGTCCCGGGTGACCGAGCTGCCATGCCCCGGGATTTCGTGGAACGAGCCTTCGTCGTAGGTGATGGGCTCGCCGACCTGTGTTTCCCAGTGTTCGTGGATGGCGCGCGAGAGTGGGTGATTGGAATGCACCGTCGCAGCTGCGGCATAGGCAAGAAGGTCTTCCGCGGTATGAGGATCCTTGGGCTTCAGCGCCGTAACCTTGAACCTGCCGTTGGTGAGCGTGCCTGTCTTATCAAAGGCGATGGTCCTGATACCTACCAGCGAGTCCAGCACGGCCGCTCCTTTGATGAGGATACCCCTGCGAGCCGCGCCACCGAGCCCCGCAAAGTAGGTGAGCGGGACACTCAGCACTAAGGCACAGGGGCAGGAGATAACGAGCAGGACAAGCGCGCGATAGATCCATGTGGAGAACGTGGCGCCTGGCACTGCGAGGGGCGGTACCAGCGCAACCGCAGCAGCGATCGCCACCACTGCAGGCGTATAGATGCGTGCAAAACGCGAAATAAACAGCTCGGTTTTCGCCTTGCGTTCCTGCGCGGTCTCCACGAGGCGCATGACGCGCGCAAGGGTAGAGTCCTGGTAGGCGCGGGAAGCCCGGAGTATCAACGAGCCTTCCCGCAGGACCCAGCCTGCCAGGGCCGTCTGACCGGGTTCGGCGGACTTTGGCAGGGCTTCGCCGGTCAGGGCTGAGGTATCGAAGCTGCCCTGGCCTTCCAGAATCTGCCCATCGATGCCAAGCCTTTCGCCGGCGCGCAGGAACACCATGTCCCCAGGCTGGACTTCTTCCGGGGCGAGGTCCTGCCACTGGTCGCCTTTCTTGACGCGTACCTTGGCGGGGCGGAGCGCGAGCAGCGCTTCGATGGAGCGCCTTGAGCGCTGTACCGCATATTCCTGCAGGAATTCACCGATGCGGTAGAACACCATGACGCTGGCGGCTTCTTCCCAGGCACCCAGGGCGATGGCTCCCAGCGAGGCGATGGACATGAGGAAGAGCTCATCCAGCACGCGGCCTTTGAGGAGGTTGCGCACGGCCCCGCGGAGCACAGGCCATGCTGCCACGGCATACACGATGGCGAGCACGGCGAGACCGGCCTGACGGGCCGCCGGCATGGGCACAAGCCCTTCTTCCAACGCAATACCCAGCGCGGTGCCTATGAGGGCCCCGAGGAGGGTGCGGACCTCCGCCATCTGCGCCGCGTTGAGGCTGATGCCCAGCACCTTGCGTAGCTGCTCCTTGGGTTCCGGGGAGGGGCACTGCTCCACGGCTTCGATACCGCAGCAGGAGCAGGTGTCGTGACTCATAGGTGCGCTCATGCGACCCCCTGTTCCGAGACATGTTCCAGCGCCAGGTTTACCAGGTCTTTGACATGTTCATCGTCGAGCTGATAGTAGACAACCTTGCCTTCGCGCTCGGGGCGCACCAGGCGTGCGCGCCGCAGAATCGCAAGCTGATGGCTCAAGCCGGATTGGCTGACACCGAGCAGGGCGGCGAGGTCGCAGACGCACAGGCGCTTCCCCGCACTCAGCGCGTTGATAATCCGTAAGCGCCCGGGATCGGCGAGCATCTTGAACAGTTCGGCAAGCGCCAGGAGGCGCTGAATGGGCCACTCCTTGGCATGGGCCTCGGCGATGGCGGTCGGATGCTCTTCTGCGCAGGAGCAGGTATAGTCATTCAAGGAAGGCATCAGTGCATCTCCATACATATGAACATATGTTCATATAATACTGCTGCACGAAGGCTTGATCAAGAGGGCGTTCTTCCGCCCCGCGCTCGTGCGCGTCCTGCCGGACGCTGGCGGTTACGCGCTCAGCGTGCGACCTCTTTCAGGCGCAACAGAATAATGTTTCGAATGAGGTCGAGCGGCAGCGGCTGGTCGTGTGGGAACTGAATGGACCCCTTGCCCGTCTTGTAGGCCTGTAGCTCATCTTTGAGGGTTTCCAGGACGCCCGGCAGCGGGTAGAGCCCGATATGCCGCGCAAACGCCGCGTAGTGGAAGAGGTTGCCGTGCCATATGATGGTGGGCATGCGGTATTTGATCGCTTCCGTGGCACCGGGGACCAGTTCGAAGGCGAGATCGCGTATGGCGCGCAGGCGCTGGCGTACCTGCTCGGGATACTGGCTGATATACGCGTCGATTTCTGGCGCGGGCAGGATTTGAGCGGGCATGGCGGGCTCCTTTGTCGCGTGTGTACTGCACATGGTCACTGAAGATAGTATACTGAGGGTGTTGTCTAGCGGCCAGGATAGATGCTTCCACTGCCGGCGCGCTTTATACTCAACGAGAAAGGAGCTTTCATGATTGACGCGACTTGTTCCGCGCGGAAGCAAGCGCTCGCCGCGGCCCTGCGCGCGCGCACGCTTGATGCCTGCATGATTTCGGATTTTGAACACCGGCGCGATGCGTCGGTACGCTATCTCTGTGGCCAGCCCTCGGATGCGCTGCTGGTGGTTGATGCCCGGGGGCACTCAGTGCTCATTGCGTGGGATATCAACATGGCACAGCGGCTGGGGAGCGCAGAGCATATCCTCCCCTATACCGACTATGGCAGAAAGCCGCAGACCGCCCTCAAGGCTGCATTGGAACTGCTCGGCATTGCGCAGGGCGCCAGAATCGCCCTGCCCCCTGCGACGCCCTATCCCGATTATATCGAGTATGTCGCAGAACTCGATGCTTATGACCTTGTCTGTGAGAAGAACGGCGTCCATGAGGCGATTGTCGCAATGCGCGCCCGCAAGGATGAGGCGGAAATCGAGCGGTACCGCTACGCCGCCGGTTTGACGGACGAGCTCATGGACATGGTCGAGGCGGAGGTACGCGCCGGCGGACTGCGCACCGAGACCGATGTAGCGCTGTTTCTAGAGCGGGAGGCGCGGCTGCGCGGCGCGGAGGGCATGGGGTTCGAAACACTCGCGGCAGGCCCGACTCGCTCATTCGGCATTCACGCCTTCCCCACATTCACGGCAGGGCTCTTTGGCAGCGACGGGCTGTCCATCCTCGATTTCGGCATCAATATCGAAGGGTATACGACCGATGTCACGATGACTTTCGCGCGAGGCGCGCTAAACGAAACTCAGCAGCAGATGCTGGCGCTGGTACGCGAGGCGTACGACAAGGCTCTCGCGGTCTGTGGGCCTGGTGTGCGCGTGCTCGAGGTCGCTACCGTAGTGGACGAACTCTTCAAGGCCGAGGGCTGGTTCATGCCGCACTCGCTGGGGCACGGGATCGGGCTTGAGGCACACGAAGCGCCACTCGTCAGCATGCGGGCCGATCCGGAGTCCAGGCTGGAGCCGGGGCATATCATTACCTTGGAACCAGGGCTCTACCATCCCGAATTCGGCGGTGTACGGCTTGAAAATGATGTGCTGATTACTGAGCGTGGCGCCGAAGTGCTCACGCATTCGCGTATCGTGTACCTCTGACAGGCTGCCAGGCGAGCGTGTGCCCAGCGAGCATCGGCACGACGTCCCCGATCTCTGCCGGCACCACCCATGGCCTGCGGACCAGGGTGAGCGTGCGGTAGGGCGCGGGAATGCCGTAGAAGGCAGCCCCATTTCCTGCCAGAAAACGGAGGAATGCCGAACCCGGCGCAAGGCTCGCCGGCCCTCCCAGCGCTTCAAAGAGCTCGACAAGCGCCGGCACGGCGGTCGGGGCGGCAAACACGCCCGAAGCCGCAGCGGCGCATTCCTTCTTCGCCCTGGGATGCGGCGCCGAGTCGCTGCCGAAAAAGAATTTCGGTGAACCGGAGAGCACCACCTGGCGTAACGCCTCCCGGTCGCGTGCCGTCTTGAGGACCGGCTTGCAGTACAAGTGCGGATTGAAGGCGCTGCCCATCATATCCTCGAGGGTGAAGAGGAGGTGATGGGCGGTAATGGTAGCTCCCAACCGCTCGGGGCCCTGTAGCACGAAGTCCACGCTCGCGGCATCGGAGAGGTGTTCCAGCACCACGCGAAGGCGGGGATAGCGCACCAGCAGCTGTTCGACCTGTGGCAGAAAGGCCCGCTCGCGTTCGAACACTGGAGCATCGGGATCCTCGCCGTGGATGCTGAGCACGAGCCCCGCTTCCTGCATGGCTTCCAGCACCTCGGCAACCTCATCGATGGAGCGCGGGCCGTCGGCGGCATTGGTGGTGGCACCGGCGGGGTAGTACTTGCCGGCCACCACGCCAGCCCGGGCGAGGGCAAGTACCTCATCCGCGCGCATACCCGGCAGAATCTTGAAGGTGTAGAGAGGCTCACAGCGCAGTTCCGGTAGCAGGCTTGCAAGGGCGCGGTCTACTTCATCCCGGTAGGCAGCAAGACCCTCAAGGCTTGAGACTGGCGGCAAGGTGTTGGGCATCACGAGCACGCGGCCTGCCTGGCCCGCCTGTGCCCGCACCGCATGCACCAGCATCCGGCCCTGCCGCAGATGCACATGCAGGTCGTCCGGCATGGGGATTTCGATGAATTCGGCTTCCTGCATGACGAGCGGCTTGGGCTGAGTCTGCACTTCTACCGCACTACCCACCGACATTGTCTGCCTCCCAGAACAAACACGCGATGCCTCCAGTGTACATCCGGGCTATTTGTCTTTGGAAGACGCCGCGTCGGAAGGGGTATCCTGCATCATGAAGAATTGACCTGTGGAACCGAAATCCTCCTCTACCGCAGCTTCCGGGCTTTTTATCAGCTCCGTATCGGGAAGGCCTGCAAGTGCGGCCGTCACCGAAACCACCGCTTCGTTCATGGAAAGTGGGATCGAGAATTGTCTGATTATGGGCGCGCTTCCGTCGCCTTTGTCAATCGTAAGGCGATGCCGCTGGCCCATCACGGACACCGCGACCCGGTCGTTGTCGATCAAATCCTCCGGTTTCAGGTTATCCACGCGTACCGTCACTTGGAGCGGCGCGGGGTATTTTGTGCCTTCATAGGTCACTGGATGGGTATCGAGATATAGCGTATGTCCCTTGCCAATGAAATACATAGCGACGGCAAGCAGCACCAGTGCAGCCACCAGCAGGGTACGCGCAACAAGCGATCGTGTGGTCATGCTCCGGCTCCTTTCTCTTCAGTAGCATCCCTGGATGCAGCTTCCTCCGCGTCGACGCGCAGGTGGGCGCGTGCCGCTTCCTCATCAGCCTGACGTTTCCAGGCAAAGAGCACCAGCGAGAGCGCAATGACTCCATAACTCACAAACTGGCGGAAGAATTCGCCAAGCTGTGCTGAGCCAATCAGGTTCTTGCCTGCGTTGGGCGATACGATGAACAGCAGATGGAAGAGCGTCACGCCGATGAACACATTGGGGATGGACGCCCGCGCTACCGATGCGCCACCGATGAGCAGCGCCGCGATGCTGAAGGTTCCCGCCTGTTCGTGCGAGTTGTAGGTGTTCAGCGTTCCCAGGTTCTGCAGGAAGATAATCTGGCCATAGCAAGCGAGCAGGGTGGATATGATGATCGCCACAATCCGCGTGCGTTCCACGGGTATTCCTGCTGCCAGCGATACTTCGCGGTCCTGCCCGACTGCGCGCATGTCGTGTCCCAGCTTGGTCTTGCGGAACCAGACGATGAACACGCACATGAGGGCAACCAGAATGTAGGTGGCAACTGGAATCCTGATGCCTCCTATCTTGAGAGGGATGATCATGTCGATCGACTGGCGCATGGTAATGAGGTTGACGACATTGCGGATGCCGTAGCCGCGCGACAGGAGCAGTTCAGGGTTGTGGATGGGGATGATGGTGCCCATCGCATACAGCACGATGAGCTGGTACAGGCCATTCATGAAAAAGGCAAGGATATAGCCGGTGACCATTTCCCGACCTTTGGCGCGATTGAGCACGGTGCCACAGAGATAGCCCAGGAAAATCGCAATCGGCGTGGCAATGATCGCGGCGAGCACAATGCCAGGTATGCCCACGATGTTCCAGTCTACGGCAAAGATCAGCCCGATCTGGCCGGCCATTGCACCAAGGGTCATGCCGAAATTGAGCCCCATGCCCGCCATGATCGGCAGCAGCAGGCTCAGCACGAGGAAGGAATTGCGCCCCAGGCGCATGAGAATTTCCTGCACCAGGAACTGGGCCGGCATTTTCGATACCGGGATGGCAGCGGCGATGAGTACCACGAACACGATGACCACTGCATTATCTATGAAGAAAAGCCTGAGTTTTCCTTTCATCGCGTTACCCTCATCTTTCTGGTCAGTGCATACAGGATCATGCCATTTGAAATGATCATTCTGATGACCTCCGACATGTCTGCCTTGATGAGCGAGTTGATGACCGTCGGTGTCATGGTCAGAATCCCCTGGAACAGGAAGGTTCCCACGATTACGTTGGTGATGGTTGCCTTGTGGACGCTGGCGCCTCCGATGAGGATGGCCGCAACCGCAGGGAAGGCCATCGAGAAGGGTCCGTCATAGAGCTGTATGAAGCCGAAGGACTGCTGATACACGAGGATGCCGAACGCTCCCAGCATGGTGGAAAGGATCACGCTGATGAGCCGCATGCGGTCTACGCTGACGCCGCTTGCGCGCGCATAGACGGGATTCGAGCCTACTGCAGTCATTGCGGTGCCTGTCTTCATGTGGAAGAAGAGCCAGACCAGCAGGCATGCCAGAAGGAATACCAGGATGGTGCCCACAGGCAGCGAAAGGTCGCCGGTAATCTTCACTGCAAGAAAGTTATCCAGAATCTTTGCCCAGAATGCTTCCAGCGAGATAGTGGTGCGCAGTCCCTCGCCGCCATAGCCCCAGATCATGGTCGGGCTCTTATACGGTAACACGAGCCAGCCTATCGACATGAGCATGACTGAAGAAAAACCCACATAGGTGGCGATCATCATTTCATTGCCCTTGACGCGGTTGAGCAGCTTGCCATATCCGAAGCCGAACACCGCTCCAAACACGAGCGAAATGACCGTGGCCATGAGAAATCCCACCAGTCCATTGAAACCAAACTCGATGCTCATGGTCGCACCCAGCAGACCCGCGATTACGCCCAGAGGAAGACCGAAATTGAGGCCGCAGCCCGACTGGACCATGGGGACCATCGCCAGCACCATGATCCCGTTCATGGCGAACCGGGTGATGGTGTTCTGAATGGCCATCGAGAAATTGACGCCCACAAAAGGCGATATGATATAGAGCGCCAGAAGGAATACCGCGATGATAATGCGCGGCAGCCCAAAGTTGCGCAGTGCCTCGAGTATCCTGTTCATTATGCGCTCTCCTTCCTGTCTGCAGCTCCGAGACCGGCCATGAGCAGGCCGAACTCCTCAATAGGTGCATCGGCTGGCAGAATGCCTGCAATGCGCCCCTCATCCACAATTGCAATGCGATCGCAGATCATGCGCAGCTCATTGAGTTCAGAAGAAATCATGACGATGGTGGTGCCATTCTCCTGATTGCGGCGCACCAGCGTGTCCAGCACGAGTTTCTTGGCGCCTACATCGATACCGCGTGTCGGCTCCGAGACGAACAGCAGCTCCGGGTCGAGGGCGAATGCCTTGGCAAGGCAGACCTTCTGCTGGTTGCCGCCCGAAAGGGTAATGGTTCTCTGACGCGGGGAGGTGCATTTGATATCAAGCGCCCTGATGTACTCCCGGGCAATCTCGTCCAGCTGGCGATCGCTGCGCCACTTGAAAAGGCCGCCGAGGAAGGGTCTGATTGCCTTTTCCTTGATCTGCAAAGCTGAAAAACCAATGTTCCAGTCGATGCCCTCATCGAGCAGCAGGCCTACGCCGCGGCGGTCTTCGGATACGAAGGCGATGCCCCGCTTGAGTATTTCCGCAGGCTTCATGAAGGGGAGTCGCTCTCCCTTGAAGAGCACCTCTCCACCCGCAGCAAAGAGCCCCATGATGCCATTGGGGATGCCGAGTTTACCCTGGCCGGCCAGCCCGCCAATCCCGAAAATTTCACCCTGCGCGACCGAAAAGCAGACGTCCTTGACGGTCTCGCCCGGCATGTCCACCCACAGATGCTTCACTTCAAGGATACTGGGAGCTCCTGCAAAGCTGCGGGGTGTGCGCGCAGCCTGGAACTCCAGCGAGCGGCCCACCATGAGAGATGCGATTTCCTTCAGGGTGATGCCCTGATTTGGCGTCTGTTTCACGACTCTTCCATCGCGAAGCACCACGATGCTGTCGGCGATTTCGAGCACTTCCTGCAGGCGGTGCGAAATGAAGATGATCGAAATGCCCTGGGCGGCGAGGTTCTTGAGGGCCTGCAGCAGGGTCTGGGCTTCCGATTCGGTAAGAACCGCTGTTGGTTCGTCCAGAACCAGAAGCTTGATGTTTTCGCGGTCGATTTCTCGCGCGATTTCCGTGAACTGCTTGTGGCCGACAGGCATTTCCTTGATCACCATGCGCAGGTCGAGATTGACGCCGAGCTTCTTGACGGCTCTGGTCGCGCGCTGTTCCATCAAGGCTTCGTCCAGCACCGACATGCGGGAGCCGAAAAAATCGACCAACGCGGTCGTCTTGAGCGATTCTCGATTGAGAAGAATGTTCTCCATAGAGGTAAACCCAGGTATGAGGCTGAATTCCTGGTGCACCATGCCGATGCCGGCCGCCAGCGCATCAAATGGCGATTTGAAGGAGACAGACTGGCCTTCCAGCACTACTTCTCCTTCATAGCCGCCTGTTTCTGCAATCACGGTCATGCCGAACAGGATTCTCATGAGTGTTGTTTTGCCTGCTCCATTTTCTCCGACAAGGCCGATTATTTCGCCCTTGTGGACATCGAAGGATACGTCGCTCAACACGCGCGTACCATCGTATTCCTTGCCGATGTTCCTGAACGACAGGAGCACTTCGCTGTTTCCCATTGCAATTTCCTTCTGGCGGGTATGTATATCCTTTCACAGAAAGGTGCCGGCAACCGCATGGCGCAGCCGCCGGCACCCGAGCGTACGAAAAGGACGGTAGAACGTTATTTCTTCAGGCCCGACGAAATCTTGAAGTATTTTTCCGGCACATCCAGCTCCGCGGCTTTCATGAAGCCTTTGCCGAACACATAGGTGTCCTGGAGCAGGAGGAGGAAGTTTTTGACTCGCTGGCCGGTGCTCGCGTCGGTGTACCACGCGCCGCCCCACTTGGCGCCGGGTGTGAATTTCGCAAACGCGTTGAAGATGTCGTTAATATTGAGCACTTTGGATTCGCCTTTGACGCAGCGGATGGCATGCTCAGCGAGTCCTGCCGTGGCGCTGTAACCGAAGGAGTATGCCCAGGTACCGAGGCGTCCCGCTCCACCCTTGGCGACGATGACTTCCTCAAGCTTCTTCATGATGGCGGGGAAATTGCCTTTTTCCTTGCTGAGATCCACACCGAGTGCGCCAGGATAGCCAAGCAGCGGTGACGGCAGGCTGGCCTCGACGAAGATGCCGCCATAGGTCAGGACCTGCTTGATGAGCGGCTCGGTATGCGCGTCATTCGTTGCGTAGAACGCGGTATCCTTGCCATATTTCTTTACCCATTCGGGTACTTTTTCGAGCATGAACTGCTGGGCGCCGACCACGCCGACATCGCTGAGCGGGTCAGGCGCGGTTTCGAACACAAACTTGAGGCCCAGATCATTGCACGCTGCTTCCATGATCATGCGGCGGCGGGTAAGTGTCTCCACCGACATGTGGCGCGGGAAGGAGATATGCACGAAAGTTTTCGCACCGAGCTGCTTTGCGGTCCATACGACGCGGTAGCCGGCGGAGATGAAGTCGTTGCGCATGACAAGGTCGGCGATTGAGCTGATGACCAGTGGATCCTCGAAGGGGACCGCGGCAAAGAGCAGAATGTCAGGGCGCATTTCCTTGACGCGGCGGAATCCCTCAGTGGCACCAGGAACCGCCTGGTTCATGATGATGGCCTTCATGAGCGGGTCATTCGCGAGGCTGACGATCTGGCTGATTGTGGTTTCCTGCTCAGCCATGAAGTTGTTCGGGAACGTGAGATGCTGGATCATCCCCCCGTTCTTGACATCGCCATATTCCTGGATCATACGCTCGGCGCCACGCAGGTCGTCTTCCGACTGCGAGACGGTGCCGGTGATGATGCCCACATGGAACTTGGCCTGCGCGAAGGCTCCCGTGGCCAGGACTGCCAGGGCGAGGCACAGCACTGCAATGCGTTTCATCCCATAACCTCCTTATGAAATGGGTCGTTTCGTCATAGCATTGCATGGGGTATGCGCGCTGTCAATGCAGAATCAGTATTTTTTTATCGCCTCAAAGCCCCGCGCCAGGTCTTCCTTGAGCAGGTCCGGTGACTCCAGCCCGATGTGGAGACGTACCATGCCGATGCGGTCTTCCGGCGCGGCGCCTTCGGGGTAGACGGCGGCGACCGGCAGGGCTAGGCTTTCGTACCCGCCCCAGCTGACCGCCATCTTGAAAACGCGAAGCGAATCGGAGAAGGCTTTGATGGCGCGCAGCTCTTTTGTCCTCAACTTGAAAGAGAAGAGGCCGCCACCGCCGCGCATGAGGCGGCGCGCCAGCTCGTGCTGGGGGTGCGAGGCCAGGAAGGGGTGGTACACCGCCTCCACCTCGGGACGCTGCTCCAGCCAGCGGGCTATCTCGAGCCCGTGTTCGAAGTGCACCGGGAGCCGCACCTGCAGGGTCCTGAGCCCGCGCAACAGGAGCCAGGCCATGAACGGATCGGCCACCGCGCCGAACTGGAGCGATTCGGTTTTGATAATGCGGTCGATGTCGTCCTTTTTGCCGACGATGACGCCGGCGACGATGTCTGAGTGCCCGCCAAGGTACTTGCTCGCCGAGTGCACCACCAGGTCCACGCCCCAGTCCAGGGGATTGCAGTACATTGGTGTTGCCCAGGAATTGTCCATGATGGTCCGGATGCCGCGCGCCTTTGCTTCGGCTACAATTGCCGGGACATCCTGCAGGCCGAAGGTGAGGGAGGTGGGGCTTTCCAGATATATGAGCCTGGTGTTGGGCTGGATTGCCGCCAGCACGGCGTCGGTATTGCTGCCATCGACGAAGGTGCTCGATACCCCGAAGCGCGGCAGATAGGTGCCGATGAGCCGGGTGGCCCAGCTGTAGGCATCGCGGACGCAGACGATATGGTCGCCGGCCGCCACGCAGGACATGACGGCATTGGTGATCGCCGCGGCGCCCGAGCCGAGGAGCTTGGCCTTTTCGCCATGCTCGAGGGCGGCGATCTTGGCTTCCACGATTTCTGCGGTGGGATTGCGCCCGCGAGTATAGATGAAG
>JAJUJQ010000022.1 GCA_029265255.1 Spirochaetota bacterium | reverse complement strand
GTTGATCACCTCCGGAAAGTTCTGGGACAGAATGTCGCTTATTATCTTGCCCAGCGCCGTGGGGACGAGTTGACGCTTATCTCTCTGCACATAGAAGCGCTCGATGAGCGTCTCGATCGTGGGCGCATAGGTGGACGGCCGCCCGATGCCAAGTTCTTCGAGGGCGCGCACAATCGAAGCGTCGGTGTAACGCGAAGGCCCCTGCGTGAAGTGCTGGACGCCCTCAATTGTGTCGACATGGAGCGTTTCGCCCTTGTCGAAGGGAAGCTGATGGCTCGTCCGCTCTTCCTTGGAGGCGCCGAGACGAATGACCTTATAGAATCCCTCTTCCAAAAAACTTGAGGCGGAGCTGCGGAAGAGCCCCTCGCCGATCTGGATGTCCGCGGTGGCGGTCCGGATCACCGCCGGCTTCAGCTGGGACGCGACGAACCGTTCCCAGATGAGGGAATACAGTTTCAGATGGTCACCCTTCAAATAGCGCGCAGCCTCGTCGGGCGTGATGTCGATCCGCGTTGGCCGTATGGCTTCGTGCGCATCCTGCGCCGCGTTGCTGACGGAATAGCGGATGGGTGCATCAGGCGTCTGGGCAGGAAAATACTTCGCAAGCCATTCGTGCGCATCCCGCAGTGCGGACTCGGATATGCGCGTCGAATCAGTCCGCATATAGGTGATGAGGCCGAGCCTCTGGTGTCCGAGATCGATGCCCTCGTAGAGCTGCTGGGCTATCTTCATCGTCTTTGTGCTCGTAAAACCGAGGCGATTTGCGGCGGTCTGCTGCAGCTTGGACGTTGTAAAAGGAGGTTTGGGCTTGACGGTGCGGTCTATATACTGAATATCGCTCACCAGGGCAGGTTTTCCGGACAAGGACGCGATGATCTGGTGTGCCTGCGCCTCGTCCTTGATCGAGGGTTTTTCTCCGCCAAGGAGGGCGAGCTCGGCGCGGACGGCATGCTGGTGGGCGCGCAGGTGCGCCTCGATCGTCCAGTACTCTTCCGGGATAAACGATTCGACTTCCTTTTCTCTGTCGCAGATGAGCTTGAGCGCCACGGACTGTACGCGCCCCGCGGAGAGTCCCGACTTCACCTTCCTCCAAAGGAGCGGGGAAAGGGTGTAGCCGACAAGCCGGTCGATGACGCGCCTCGCTTTCTGCGCCTCGACGAGGCTCATATTGATGTCCCTCGGGTGGTTCATCGCCTCCTGCACCGCAGGCTTTGTGATTTCATTGAAAGTCACCCTCTGTATGGGCGTGTGCTGTACCTTTTCTTTGAGGTATTTGCCTATTTGGTACGCGATAGCCTCTCCCTCGCGGTCGGGGTCTGCCGCGAGCACGACGGCGCAAGAGCGTTTCGCCTCTTCGGTGAGCTCCCTGAGTTTCTCGGCCTTGCCGCGCACCGTGATGTACTCTGGCTCGAAGTCGTGCTCGATGTCGACCGCCATGCGCGACTTGGGCAGGTCGATCACCTGGCCGTTCGAGGCAAGTACTCTGAAATGAGTGCCGAGATACTTCTCTATTGTCCGTGCCTTGGCAGGCGACTCGACGATGATGAGGGTCTTGGGTTTGGAAACGCCACACGCCGGGAGCGCATCCGAGGCGTTTTTCTCCTTCTTCTTCGTTGCTGCCATTCAATACTCCTTCGGTTGCGGCTGGCGTACCGCTTCTGTTGCAGAGGCCCAATTCCAGATACCTGCTCCATGGAACAATGCGGCGATCTCGGCGCCACTGTGCACGGCGCATGCGCCTTCCCTTGCGAGCGCATCCGCACCGGCGTTTCGGGAAGAGCCGAGACAGGCTGCGGCAACGGCGACATCCCGCCCTTCGCTGAGCGCCAATTCTGCGGTGATGAGGGCCCCCGATTTCTCAGGGGCTTCGACGATCAGCGTGAGCTTGGAAAGGCCTGCGAGGATGCGATTCCGTTCGGGAAAACGATATCGATCGAGGCTCACGCCAGGAGGATATTCCGTCACGAGGCAGCCGCCTGCGTCGAGTATTGCGGCGGCAAGGGGCGCATTCGAGGGCGGATACACCCTGTCCACCCCGCAGGGGAGCACGGCGATCGTAGGCGAGATTCCACTCTGCAGCGCGCCGCGGTGCGCCCCCGCGTCGATCCCCCGCGCCAGCCCCGACACTACGCTGAAACCCGCATCCGCGGCTTCCTTCGCGAGAGACACCGCGGCGCGGAGCCCGCGCCAGCTGGGCATCCTTGTTCCCACCACGGTCACCCCCGGCCAGCGCAAGGCACGGAAATCCCCGCGCACGAAGATGCCGAAGGGCGCCCTGTGGATTTCCCGCAGAAGTGGAGGATATTCCTTGTCGGTGACGGAGATGAATGTAGCGCTGAGCCTCCCCACTATTTCTGCATCCCGCTCGGCCTGCGCCCACACGCGGGCCATGTCCGGCAATTGGGCATGTATTGAACGGTACAAAAAGCTTTCGATTTCGGCAAGACCCAAGGAGAGGAAATGCTCCCTGTCTCGAATCTGTTCGAGCAACAAGATCTGTTCTTGCCATCTCAGAAAATGCAGCCTGTGCATGGCCAGCCTGAGCGGCAGAGGAAAAGCGTCGAGCGGCGGCAACGCTGCGGAAATCCGGTCGAGCTCTGCCTGAATGAGTGTGGCGCGGGCACGCTGCGGCCTTCTGTGTGCCATATTCGAGTATCCTCCGTAAGGATTAACGCGCCGCAGAGCGCTCGCCGCTTTCATATTCTGCTATTTCCTCGGAAAATATTCTCTGTGATACATGCCGAGCGAAGCCTCGTCGACGTGTGTGTATATCTGCGTGGTCGCGATGTCGGTATGTCCCAAAAGCTCCTGGACGGTCCGCAGGTCAGCCCCTCCCGCGAGCAGGTGCGTGGCGAAGCTGTGCCTGAAGGTGTGGACCTTCGCCTTTACGCCCGACTTTGCGCGTATCTGGCTGAAACGTTTCCAAATGCCCTTCCGTGAGATACCCCTTCCCTCCTGATTCAGAAACACAAAATCGGACTTGCCATGCTTCTCGAGCAGAGGGCGAGCCTCTGTCAAATAGCGCATCATCCACGACAGCGCCTCTTCTCCGAAGGGTACAAGGCGCTCCTTCCTGCGCTTGCCGAACACCCTCAGCAGTTTTTCCTCGAGGTAGAGCTGCTGGAAGGTAAGCCCGGCTGCTTCGGAGATTCTCAGTCCGCAGGAATATATGAGCTCGAACAGGGCTCTGTCCCTGAGGCCGTTGGGAGTCGTGATGTCGATGGTTTCGAGGACACGCTCGATCGATTCGGGGTCGAGCACATCGGGGAGATTTCTGTCCTGCCGGGGGGTGCGGATCTGGATCGAAGGGTCGTCGGGCCTCAGCTTTTCGCTGAGGCAGAATCGATAGAACGAGTGCAAACTCGCGACGATGCGCGCCATCGTCGTCCGCTGGAGGCCTGCCTGAGAGCGTGCGACGAGGTAGGCAAGGAGGTCTTCTCCTCCTGCATCGAGCGGCGTCTTCCCTTGACGGGCGAGGAAGCTTTCAAGCATCTCTATCTCGCGGATGTAGACGTCGGCAGTCAAGACCGAACGCCTTCTGCTTGAAAGGAGGTAGGCCTGAAAACGCCGCACGAGGATGCTCACCGTCTGCCTCCGAAATCTTCGGGCATGAGCCGTTTGTTGCGCAGCGCCGTCGGAATATCGAATTCGTCGCCGTCAGCCTCGGTGTCGAAGCTGATCTTGCCGAAATTCTCCTTGGGGGCTGGCCTGTCTCTGCCGTCGGCTGGTCTATCGCGCTCCTGATTTGGCTTGTCTTCACGGAATGGCCACTCGCCGGGGCTCAAGAATTCGCTAGGGCGGCTCGATCCAAGCGGCATGCTTATGCCTGTTTTGGAGGGACTCTTGTCGCTGAGTTTTTGGCGGGCCGCCCCGAAGCCCGTCGCGATCACCGTCACGCGCACCTCGTCCTTCAGGGCACTGTCGGTGACCACGCCTGCGATGATGTGTGCATCCTCGGCGGCCTTCGAGGTGATGAGGTCGATGACGTCCTGATACTCAGTGAGCGAAAAGTCTTCTCCGCAGGTGACGTTGACGAGGATGTTGCGGGCCCCCTCGATCCGCGCATCGTCGAGGAGAGGATTGTTGACGGCTTTTTCTGCAGCATCTTGGGCACGATTCTCACCGCTGCCAACCCCTATGCCCATGATCGCATCGCCCTGCCCCTCCATCACTGTCCTGACATCGGCGAAGTCGATGTTGATATCCCCCGCAAGGGTGATGAGGTCGGAGATTCCCTGTACGCCTTGCCTGAGCACCTCGTCCGCGATGCGGAAGGCTTCTTTGAGCGGCGTTTTCTTGTCCACGACCTTGAGGAGGTTCTGGTTCGGTATCACGATGACGGTATCGGCCGCCTGCTTCAATTTCCCGAAACCTTCTTCAGCGATGCGGTTGACGACTCTCCCCTCAAAGGCGAAGGGTTTAGTCACGACGGCGACAGTGAGGGCACCGAGGTCCCGGGCAGTTTGCGCGATGATGGGCGCAGAGCCTGTCCCGGTGCCTCCTCCAAGACCTGCGGTGACAAACACCATGTCGGCGCCGCGCAGCGCCTGCTCGATCTTATCCCGATCCTCGACGGCCGCCTTTTCGCCGATCTCAGGTTTACCTCCTGCACCGAGCCCCTTAGTGATCTTCGCGCCGATTCCCAGCCTGATTTCGGCCTTGGAGCGCCCCAAGTCCTGCAGATCGGTGTTCACCGCAATGAACTGCACATTCTTGAGTCCTGCCATAATCATGCGGTTGACGGCGTTCGAGCCGCCACCGCCTGTCCCTATCACTTTGATCACAGTGGGGCTACCTATACCATTGTCATCCACAAGTTCGATCGCCATAGTCATCCTCCTCGGCCAAAATTAAAAAAATCTGTCCTTTATCCATTGCACGAGAGAAAAGCCACCTTGTCTGCCTTTCCGCGTCTTTTTTCTGCTGCCGCCCGATTCGGCGCTGGCTCCCGTTCTCTCTGCCTCAAGGAGGGCCACGCCCACCACGGCAGAGAAGGCGGGAGAGCGATACTCGACGTCCAAACCGCTCAGTGCAGCCGGAGCGCCGATTCTGACAGGCACATTGAAAACCGCACGTGCGCACTCGTCGATGTGCGGCAGGAGCGCGGATCCGCCCGTGAGCACGACGCCTGCCTTGATGAGGTCCTTGAGGCCGTTCTTCACGAGCCGTTCGTTGACCATCTCGAAGATTTCCTCCACGCGCGGCTGCACGATGGAGACGAGTTTTCTCCGCTCGAGTTCGACGGGCTCTCTTGCCCCGAAGCCGGGCACGATGACCGTCTCGTCCGGGTCCACCGCGTCGGACCAAGCCGCCCCGGAATCCTTTTTGAGACGCTCCGCCGCATCGACGGGGATGCTGAGCATGATCGAGATGTCCCCGGTAATCTGGCTGCCGCCCGCGGGTACCGCGGAAGTAAAGACTGGCTCGCTCTCCGAGAAGATCATGAAGTCGGTCGTGCCCCCGCCGATATCGATCAGGAGGCACCCCAGATCGCGCTCGTCCTCCGTGAGGACCGTGCGCGCACAGCCCAGAATGCCGAGGTAGCTCTGCTCGACGCGGTACCCAGCCCTCGTGACGCACTTGAACATGTTCTGGACGGTCGACACGGAACCGGTGATGATGTGCACTCCGCACTCGAGGCGCACGCCGGTCATGTGCAGCGGGTTGCGTATTCCTTTTTGGTCATCGACGGTGTAGGAGCGCGGTATCACGTGCAAAATTTCCCGATCCATGGAAATCGAGACGGCGCGGGCGGCTTCGTGGACCCTGACGATGTCCTCCTGGGTGATTTCCCTTCCACGGCCCGTCACCGCAATCTGCCCATTGGTGTTGAAACTCTCGACGTTCGCGCCAGAAAGGGCGAGCGACACGGCCCTGATGTCCACTCCCGACATGAGTTCGGCCGCATCGAGCGCCGAGGTAATGCTGTTCAACGTTCCCTCGATGTTGAGGACGACGCCCCTGCGCAGCCCGTTTGAAGGCGCTGTGCCAATGCCTATGACTTCAAATTCGCCATGTTCGTTGAATCCTCCGACGACCGCCTTGGTGACGGAGGTTCCGATATCGAGGGCGACAATGCTTGTTTCAGCCAGAGACAGCCTCCTTTGCTTGATATACGACAGTGCCTGCGTGAAAATCGATTTCGCTGGGCTGATTTCCTAGCCCCCGCGAACGGAGAATATCGAGCACGACCAACGCGTTGCAGAGCGCATCGGTGTCGAATTTGAGCGGCAGCCGCACTGCAGTCTTCATGTGCACGGGATAGAGCAAAAGCTCGACGCTGCTCCCCGAGATCCTTTCGACTCGTATCTCTGAAAAAGCCCTGAGAAGCTCCGGCGAGTCTCGCTTGATCGCGGCAAGTTCAACAAAGAGAGGCTGGAGCAACTCCGGCATACGTTGGCCAGGGCTGAACTGCTCGAATTGAATGCCTGAGATCACCGGCAGTTCGGGGTTCCTGGAGTCTTCGGCGTCTATCGATGCAAAGGCGATCCCCTCTCCATCCACAAGGACCAACTTTGTGCCCTGTTCAGTATTGATCACAATCGAGGCAACCGCAGACCTCTCCTGAATCTCGATTGCGATCGCAGAAGGCAGTACCCTGTGCACCCTCGCGTGCGCAACTCGGGGGTTGTGCTCGATGCTCCGCTCGATGTCATGCAGATTCAGCGAGAACAGATTCTCATTGCCGATATCTCCAAGCGCTGTGAGTATCGCGTTCTCCGACAATGTCTCAAGTCCACTGATTCGGACAGCCTCTATTTGGGTGACGCGGGGCAAGGTCACCGCAAGACCTGCCGCAGTGAGGCACAAGACCATGAGTAAGAGCAAAAGGTGCACGCCTGTGTGTTTTTTCCGCTGCACTGCAGGCTTAACAGCCTCACTCAACTTTTCCGCCGAGGCTGAAAGCGGCGAAATGCTCGCGGGGCCGATTCGCCCGGCCAGAGACTCCAGATGTATGGGGCTTACCTTCCGACGTTCGGGTTTTGGTTTGGACCCGCGCCCCTTCTGCGCTGGTGTGGCGACACCGATACCTGGCACCGAGGTTTCCCGTCGCGTCGTGGCGCGCAAAATATCGACCGAGTAGGTATCGGAGACAGAGAGGAGCGACCGCGCTCTCTTTGAAGTGATGTGTTCCTGCACGTCGACATCAGCCATGTGCTACTCCCTTCACTGCACATCCGCAGCCCCGCGAGAGATTTATCAGAATGCCGCATGAAATTGCGCTCATGAGGGCAGCAGAGCCCCCAGAGGAAAAGAACGGCAGCGCTAGCCCGGTCGTGGGCATAACGCCTGTGACCACCGCCAAATTGAGCAGTATCTGTAATGACAAAAGCGTAATGAGGCCAAAGCCCGCAAGCTTAGAAAAGTAATCCGCCCCCGAAAGCCGCCTTCCCGCCCTCACCAGAATAAAGCCCCACAGGGCCATGACGACGACGACACCGACCAGGCCGACCTCCTCGACAAAGGCCGCAAATATAAAATCCGACTGGACTTCTGGGATTGAGCTGATCTTCAAACTCCCAAGGCCTACACCCTTGCCCCAGAGTCCGCCGGCACGAATCGCCCTCAGCGCGCTGTACATCTGGTAATTCACCGTGTGGGCGTGTTGGTCGGGCATCAAGAACCCTACGAGTCGCTGCACGCGGTACTGCGAAGAGAAGATCATAAGAACGCCGTAAAGAATAGAAAATAGACTCAGGCTGCCGATGAACACGAGCGGCGTGCCCGCGAGGAAGAGCATGGCGAGCGCAATGACGAGCACCATGATCGAGGTTGAAAAATCCTGCTGCAAAAAGATCAGAAGCGCCGATATCGCGACCACGAGAATGGCAGGCAGGGTCGCCACCCCCGATTCCACCACGCGCTCCTTGCGCTTCTCGAGGAAGGAAGCGAGGTAGAGGACCATGATAGGTTTCCACAGCTCTGAAGGCTGCAGCGTAAGTGGTCCGATGCCAATCCAGCGGCGCCCCCCGTTGATCGTCACGCCCAGAGGGGTGGCAATCGGCAGCGCCAATCCGACGATCCCAACGACGACGGCGACAGGCAACAGGGCGCGGAGCAATTTCAAAGGAAAGATTGCCGCAACGCCCATACAGGCGAGCGCCAGGGCATACAGAGCCGCCTGTTTGCCGATTATCGAGTACGGACCGCCATTTCTGATGGCGAATCCTATCGATCCCGACCAGAGGGCGGACAAGCCGATCAGCGACACGACAAGAATGGCACCTATCATCTGCCAATCCGTCCAGCGTGATGTGAGGCTATACTCCGCTTCACTCTCTTTCTTCATGCCATCCCTCACTGAATCTTCAGCGTCGACAGAGCGATCAATGCAAAAATGCCTCCGAGTATCCAAAACCTCACGACAACCTTCGTCTCCTTGAGGCCCTTAAGCTCGAAATGGTGGTGCAGCGGCGCCATTCTGAAGAGCCGCTTTCCCTTGGTGCACTTAAAATAGAGGACCTGCAGCATGACGGAGCCGAGCTCCATCACGAACACGCCCCCGATCACCAGAAGCAGTATCTCTTTCTTGACCATGAGGGAGAGCACGCCGAGCACGCCCCCGAGTGAGAGCGAACCAGCATCTCCCATAAACACTTCGGCCGGGTGTGCGTTGAACCACAGGAACCCCACACAGGCTCCGAGAAGGGCGAAGTTGAACACGGTGAGTTCGCTCGCCTGCTTGATGTAGGGAACCCCTAAGTACTGGGACCAGTCTGCACGTCCTGTCACGTAGGTCAGCACCGAGAAGGCCAGAATCGCAAAAATCACAAGCCCCACGGCTAATCCATCGAGCCCGTCGGTGATGTTCACCGCATTGGACCAGGCCGTGACGTAGATCATCGCAATCGGCAGCCAAAACGTCCCCAGATCGATCACGTGCACCTTGAAAAACGGTACATAGAGCTTTGTGGCGGTCGGCCCCGTCGTCCGATAGATGGCGTAGGCCGCTGCACCGGAGACGATGAACTGCAGGACAAGTTTTTGAACCGGCGAGAGGCCATCAGAACTGCGCTTGCGTATCTTGAGCAGGTCGTCCGCCGCGCCGATCAGACCGAAGCCGAGCAGCGACAAAAGCGCAATCCAGCCGTAATCGCTCTTTATATCGATCCAGAGCACCACCGACACGAGCACGGAGAGAATGATCAGTATGCCTCCCATCGTAGGGGTGCCCGTCTTCGCCAAGTGTGTCTCCGGACCATCAGTCCGTATCGACTGTCCGAATTTAAGCATGCGCAGCCGCCTGATCAGCCATGGACCGAAGAGATAGCAGATGAGGAGCGCAGTAATGGCCGCATATGCCGAACGGAATGTCAAATATCTGAATATGTTGAAGGGAGTAAAGTATTTTACAAGTGGAAGAAAAATTTCACGAAGCATGGGGCCCTCCTTCCTTGGACTCCGATGGAGCGATGAGCTTTTTCTTTTCTAACATGCGCGTCAGCCTCTCGAGGGCCATGCCGCGAGAACCTTTCACGAGGACGAGATCACCTTCCTGGACATAGTCCACCACGGCATTGGACAGTTCGTCCATGTCGCTTGTCCAAAAAAGCTTTCCTTTAAAGGCGCTGGCTCTCAGCGCGGACTGGGCAGCTGCCATCTCATCTCCAAACAGGAAAATGGCAGAAGGCTCGATGGCCCCGGCCATCAATCCGACCTTCTCGTGCGCCCGCACGCTCTCTTCGCCGAGCTCCAGCATCGAGCCGAGCACCAAAATCTTCCGGTTGTCCGACGGGATTGCCGCAAAGAACTCGATGGCGGCCCCCATGCTGTCGGGGTTAGCATTGTAATAATCCTGGAGCACCGTGATGTTACCTCTGCGGATTTCGGAGCGTCCGAACAGTGGCCGGACCGACGACAGGGCCTGTCCTGCCTTGGCCGGGTCGATGCCAAGGAGGTTCGCGACGGAGAGCGCTGCACACGCATTGAGAAGATTATGGTGGCCTGGAAGCGCAAAATCGATGCGCTGCCCCTTCCACTCTATGCTCCAGCCATGAAGACCACGATCTTCAAGCCGGCCCAGTCCCTCCGTGCTCCGCGTTCCGAAATAGGTAACCATCCCCTTCACTTGCGAGGCTAAATATGCTCTATAATCGTCGTTCTCCCACAGAAGCGCCTTTTGTCGGCCGTCGAAATAAGAAAAAATCTTGCTCTTCTCTCGCGCGATCTCATCGCGCGAGCCGAACATGCCTATATGTGCAGTCCCAATATTCGTCA
Organism: Spirochaetota bacterium; assembly: GCA_029265255.1. The sequence continues at coordinate 5,426 of JAJUJQ010000022.1, read as the reverse complement.
CGACTGCGATGTCGGGTTCATACATGCTCGCAAGTTCATCCATCTCACCCCTGCGGTTGATCCCCATCTCGAAAATTCCAACCTCGTGCTGAGGCCGAATATCGAAGAGCGCGAGGGCGAGGCCTATGTCCGAGTTAAGGTTGCCGGGGCTCACCACCACAGTTCCTGGCGGATAACAGGCGGCCATGACCGCCGCAATACACTCCTTTGTCGTGGTCTTTCCGCTCGAGCCGGTGACCCCGATCCGAAGGAGCGTATGCCTTCGGCGATATTCGCGGGCTGCGCGCTGAAGCCCGGCAAGGGGAGAGTCGACAAAAATAAAACATACCCTGCGCGCCCCCTCTTCTCCCTCCAAACTCCCGACCGCTGCGAGCGCACCATCTTTCTGTGCGATTTCCGCGAGAATCGTCCGGGCGCCATTCCGGATCGCTTCGGAGATGTGGCGGTGGCCGTCGGTGTGCTCTCCTCTGAGCGCCACGAACATGCTGTTCTCCGTCGCCGCCCGCGAATCCGTGACCACCGAGCAAATTGGAGCATCCAGATTGCCGCGGCAGCTGCCTCCAATGATCCCTGCAAGCTCGCCAGCCCGGAAAAGAAGGTGAGACTCGAGTGCTCTACTGTTTTCCATGCGTGCTCCTTCCCTGAATATCGGTCACGATGATGCGCTGTTCGGGCGCAGCAACCTGCATGCCGTTCTGGATCGCCGCTTTTTCGATGCGCTCGAGGTTGGCGAGCTTCGCAATGTTCGCATCGAGCTCTTTTCCTGCCTTCAAAAGATCCATCTCCATCCGTTCCATGGAGAGGACCTCGGATTTCAATGCCGTATACCGTGATGTCTGAAACACGAGCCCCATGAAGAAGAGGCAGGTGATGATGGCCCACGCCCAAAAACGCCGCGAATTCATGCGCTCACCTCAGCGTCACAGGCTCGTATTGCGCGGAATTTTGCAGAGTGGGAGGGGGGGTTTCTGCGCAGCTCCGCGTCGGACGGTTCTCTGGGCTTCTTCCACTCGAGTGAAAAGCGTCCTGTCTTGGCCTTTTCGGCGAAGACATGCTTCACAATGCGGTCTTCGAGCGAATGAAAGGAGATTACGGCGCAGACAGCGCCGGGCGAGAGCAGCTCGAGCGCATCGGTCAGCGCCCTCTCGATGCGGCCCAGTTCATCGTTCACCGCAATCCGCAGGGCCTGAAACGTGCGGGTGGCAGGATGGATGTGCCCGTGGCGGTACTGGGAGGGCACTGCTCCGGCGACGATCGAGGCGAGGCGCGAGGCAGTGCGGATATGCTCTTTCTTGCGGGCCTCGACGATGGCGTGCGCAATCCTGCGGGAGTAGCGCTCTTCGCCATAGTTGAATATCAGATCAGCGAGCTTCAGTTCAGAGAGCTGGTTGACGAAATCTTCTGCAGACGCCGGCGCATCTGGCGAAAAGCGCATGTCGAGCGGCTCATCGGCTAAAAATGAAAATCCTCGCCCCGAAGCGCCGAGCTGATACATCGAGAGACCAAGATCGAACAAAATAAAGGAAGCCGTACGCTGCCCAGTTCCGCTGCAGCGGGACCAGAAGCCCGCGCCGAGCATCTGCTCCGCCGATGCCACACTCCGCAGATTTGCAAGCGCGTCGTCATAGTATGCGTTGATCACGCTGACCCGATCCGAAAACCTCGAAAGGCGGGCCGTCGCCCGCGCGCAGGCTTCAGGGTCCGCGTCGATGCCAATGCAGCAAAGCTGGGAATGTGCCTCGAGCAGCGCCTCCGCGTGCCCTCCGGCGCCGAGCGTACAGTCGACGTAGAGGGACAGAGGATGCACCGTGGCTGCGAGCGCACAGACCTCTTCCAGCATTACAGGCACATGGAGCAAAGATTCTGTGCCCTCGCCCGCCGCACACGCTGTCGTCATATCCCTTTCCTCACGAGAGTGTCAGACCGCCGAGCTCTTCGGCCGCCGACAAGAACTCAGCCTGGTTTTCCGCCACATAGGTCTGGTACTTCTGGCTATCCCAAATCTCGACATAGCGAGAAATGCCAAGGATGACGCACTCCTTCGAAAGGCCGGCCCAATCGCGGAGGCTCTGAGGGATCGATATCCGTCCCAGCTTATCGACATCCACTTCCTGTGCGGGCGCGATGATTCGCCGCTGGATGAGGCGAGATCGAGCCTGAAAAAGACTCGTGGATGCAAGAATGCGCTGCGCGAGCTCCTCCCACTCTTCGGGTGCGAACAGCCACAGGCAGGTATCGACGCCCTGGGTGAGCACGAGACTCGATGGCAGGTCCGCACGGAGGCGAGCCGGAAGAGAAAGACGGCCCTTCTCGTCGAGCGTATTCTTGAATTCGCCGGTCAGCAGTTTCATTTCCACTATTTCCTACAATTTCCCACTATTTCCCACTCACTTATCATTTTATGATGGAATCATGCAGTGTCAACGAAACCTTAGAAAAAAGAATCGACAGAAAATAAAAATTTCGAGCTTTTAGCTACACAAGCGTATAGCGGTATGGATTTTTGAGAATGTTTATCTGAGGAAAGAAATTAGATTCTCTATTATCCCAGGAGGGCCTGGACCAGTGACGCTATTCTCTTAAAGTCGGCGCTGCTCTGAGGGCGAATGTATACTCGAATGGTCCGGAGAGCGCTCGCAACGTTTTCTACCGTCTCTGGCCTGAACAGTGTGGAGCGCTGGTCGAACGCCTCAAAATAATCTTCCACCTTGACCATGAGGTCCGTCTCCAACTTGATACGCTCCGGGATGTCGATGACGACATCGCTCTCGGCCATCTCTGCGGCCTGGGCGAGTGTGCTTTCCGCCTCTATCCGCTTGCTGATGTCCAGCAGATCGACATGGAGAGGGTTTGTCTCGTCGAAGGCATGCTCGGCGGCAAGCCTGTATATTCTTTTTTCCTCGACCTCGCGCGCGAGCTTGAATGGGGGAAATTTGGTGTGATTGATGAGACGACCGAAACTCGTATCGTCGAGTCCGTAGAGGCTTGTAGGCTGAATGACGTCGCTCGCGAGCCCCAGATAGACTGCCTTCCTCACCATGGCGGTCGCGGCCCGAACCACAGGGTGCCAGTACACCGCCCGATACATCTGGTACTTCGCAAAGATGAGCGCCTCGATGCTCATCTCGCCTTTGGCGTCAATGGCGAGCTTGTCATCGTGCACCACGAGGCGCCGCATGATGTAATCCGCATCCTGAATACCGTAAGGAACACCACAGTAGAACGCATCGCGCGTCAGGTAATCGATTTTGTCAGGGTCGAGGACACCGGACAAGAAAGAGCGGAAGAGTAAGGTTTCCCTGCTCTCCCCCGCAGGTCTGTCGGCGTCGACGATCGCAGCCGTCTGCTCAGGATCGGCGCCGCAGTCGCCCACATATTCGCGTAAGGGAGAGGAGACGATCATTTCGCCTGCGAGGGCCTCGTGGCGCGCAAGCGGCAGCTCTTTCAGCGAGTGCGCGTAGGGGAAGTGCCCTATGTCGTGACAGAGTGCCGCCACAAGAAAAGAGCGGAGGCCTGTCTTGCTGACAAAATCGATCTCTCCCTTCTCTACAAGCGTAAGAGCCATGCGCCGCGCGATGTGGTACACGCCCAGGCTGTGTGCCTTGCGCGTGTGCGTCGCGCCGGGATAGACGAGGGCGACAGGTCCCAACTGACGAATCCTGTCAAGGACCATGAAGCTTTTGGACTGAAAGAGCGCGTGGAGGGGCGTATCCATATGGACATCGCCCCACACAGGATCCCGGACCACCACATCGAAGCGGTGGATGAGCGCATTCAAGAGTGAAATTTCGGACATTTTCCCTGCCACCTCTGACCATGATTCTCTTGTGGATTGTAGCAACAGCAAGGGGCCTAGGTACAGCAGAGAAGCGGCACGTTGACCAGAAGGCCGTTTTTCCCCATGATTGTCGCGTGAACTTTGTGCAGGGCTATGTATTTCACGCCGCAGAAGGTTTTCTCCACCATCTGCTCGAAGAAGTGCCTTCTGTCACGAGGATCGACGGCGAGCTCGTAAGCTCATGGAATATCTCCGGAGGACCGCCCTTTGATCTTTCCTCCCATCCCGTATTCTGGACGCGCAACACGTGGCATGCCCCTTTCCTCCTCGAATTCGGCTCAATTTCCGAGGCAGCCCGCGCCTTGAAATCGCTCCAGCGCAACTGGAGTCCCGTTCCCTTTCGCTTTGCGCGGCGCACGCTCCTCATCGCTGCACAGCTGCCCTACTTCTCGATAAGGCCGCACACATTTCCTTTCCGTGCGCCAGAGGCTCCCATGGGTTCCTTCACACTCCTCGATGAACATCTTCTTCTTGGATCAGCGCAGTGCACGAACCCCTTTCCCAACGGCGTCCTCGAGTTCGAGGAGAACAAGGACGATCCTCCTTCGCGGGCATACCGGAAACTTTGGGAAGCTCTGGTCCTCGCAGGCCAGACGCCTCAGCCCGGAGAGCGCTGCATCGATGCCGGCGCGAGCCCCGGAGGATGGACCTGGGCCCTGGCCTCGCTCGGGGCTTCGGTGCTGTCGATAGACAGGGCTCCTCTCGAACTTCGGATCGCCAAGATGCCGAACGTCGAGTGGCAACAACACGACGCCTTCACGCTGAAGCCCCAAGACATCGGCCCAGTCGACTGGCTCTGCTCCGACGTCATCTGTTACCCCGAAGCCCTGTGGCGGTGGATATCGAAGTGGCTGGAATCTGGACTGGCACGGAACTATATCTGCACCATAAAAATGCAAGGCGACACCTACGACCGCGCGACGACCATGAAATTCGCCTCAGTCCCCGGTTCCCGCGTCGTGCACCTCTGGCACAACAAGCACGAACTCACCTGGATCAAGCTGGCCTCGTGGGGCTCGCGCGCTTAGGCACCCAGTCTCGACTTCAGTCTGCTGAAGAACTCTCTTCTGAGCTCATCCTCGTTGTGTGGCTGCGCCTGCTTGTCGGCCATAACGATGAGGGTTTGTGGCAGTTCGTTCAGGAAGGGAGAGGGGGCAGTCTCCTGAAACGATCCATTCTTTTTCCGCTGCATCGCGCGGCTGATGAAGAGCTGTCGCTTCGCCCTTGTGACGGCGACATAGAAAAGCCGCCGCTCTTCTTCGATGTCGCCGCTCTCTTCGACCGATCTAGCGTGGGGGAGTATTCCATTCTCACAGCCTGGAATGAAGACATAGTCGAATTCGAGGCCCTTCGCCGCGTGGATAGTGAGAAGGCTGAGCCGTTGTTCGGCGTCGCCGACATCGTCCCGCACGGTGAGGGAAATCCTCGCCAAATATGCGAAGATATCTTTCTCGAAGGTGTCGGGATCTTTCTCCCAGCGCTCCGCCGAGGCGGCCAAAAGCTCGATGTTGCGATACTTCCATACGGCCACCTTGTCGTTTTTTTTATGTTCCTCAAGGAGATACTGCCAATACCCCACATCCTCGAC
>JAJUJQ010000061.1 GCA_029265255.1 Spirochaetota bacterium | reverse complement strand
GTGGAGGTTCGGAATGAAGAAGGCCGCGCCGAGCGTGAGCGCGCAGAATATCCCCACGATGAGGTAACGGAAGCGGTAGACAAATGCTGCCATGAGGGCTCCTTAGAACGATGCGGTGACGCATGCGTAGGCAAAATCGTTTTTCCCATACTGACCGCTGGTGCCGCTGGTGCCTCCGAAGAGCACGGTGCCGAGTGTGAGGGCATAGCCGTCGGCGAGCTTGGCTTTCATCGAAAGGCGGGCCAGATATTGGCCGGTCGCATCCAGCGTCAGGAAATCAGGCTCCATGAGGACGAGACGGACGGTGAGGTCCTGCGAGGGAGAGCGGTATTCCGCGATGAGCGTCGCCCCGAGTTCGGTCTCGTTCGCCGACGATGCGAGCCTCGTGTCGTAGTCCAGGATCCAAGAGAGACTGCCCTCGGCCGCGCAGTAGAGGTCGCCGACGCTGCCGATGCCGAAGGTCCTGTCCAGCCCAAAGGCCGACTTGAGCGTATTTTTCTGGAGCGCCACAGGGAGGCCCGAGCTCTCTTCGCCGAGATAGTATTCAGGCAGATACAGCGCCGTCTCCATCCAGGCTATGGAGGAGTCGAAGACGGTCGCGGACAGATCGGCGCCTATCGCCCCTTGCCGTTTGTAGCTCGCCGTGATGTCGACGTTTACCGTGGAGCCTAAGGTCGTCGTCACGTCGTAGACTGGCCACTTCGTGAAGCCGTACCAGCCAGAAAGGCCAAAGTCCACCACGCCAAGAGAGATGGCCGCACGCGCAGCTGCCTGCATGTTCTCCCAGTTGAGGCTCGGGTCTGCGGCCGTGGTGTCGACCGAGAACTTGACTGCCGGCGTACTAGGGAATGTAGGGGGGATAAGGACTCCGTCGAGAGCGTCCAGGGCCGCAAGGCTCGCCGGATACCACCGCGAATTCTTCGCAGGGATCGTGCTCGGCCGGAAATAGGGCAGCGCCACCGCCTCGATGCTGAAGGGGCCCTTGATGTATTTCCCTTCTACCAGCATCACGGGCAGAAGCCAGTCGGAGCGGCTGTCGGATACGAGCTGGCTGAGCGAGTCGACGGGGTTGATGAACCCCTCAGGATTCGATGCAAGCGCCGTTCCCCAGGAGATGACCTTGGATCCGGCAGTCACCGACAGACCCTCGGCGAGATCAAGGGTCGCGTATGCTTCGCCGAGCTTCATGGCGACATCGTACCCGCTGTCGGCGAGGGAAATGGAGCTTGTCAGTTCACCCTTTATCGTGAGGGGCCCCGATGCGTACGAAGGGGCGAGCTTCAGGCTCGCCGAGGGCTGAAAGTAGTCGCCAGCCTTAGAGCTCCCTGAGGACTGGAAGAATATTCCGCTGAAGGCCTTCACTTCGCCGGACAGACTCGCCTGCGCCGAGAGCGGGGCTGTGCCTCCCATTCCTCCCCACCACACTGCCAGCGCCATCCAGAACAAAAGCCTGCACTTCATGGAAGTCCGATTGTTGATTGGCATATATTTCATATCGCAACACTCCTTGCATGATGCTAGGGCTATTTACCCAGGGCCTCTTTCGAGAACAGCGACGCGGACAGGCCTGTGTCGTACTGCACCGCGTCGAAGCGGAGGGATGTGGAGCCACCTGTGGCCAGGTTCTTCATCTCCAGCTCGAGCATGGTCCAGATGCCAGAGACCTTCGCCGACTGTACGACGGTCATCTGCTTGTAGAGCGCCCCGGCTTTGTCGTAGAAGTCGGCCTTGACAATAAGGAGGCTCTCTTTGTCTACGAGCGAGACGATCCTGCTCGTGCCACCGCTTTTGTCCTTTGGGATGGACTCGACCTTCCAGCAGGCCCTGTCTTCCAGGTTCTCCTCACCCAGCATGGTGAAGGTGTAGTCTTCGAGGTTGCGACTGCCGAAATCGTCGTAGGTGAGGTCGCTGCCCATAAATGGTTTGTTCTTGTCCGATGCCGAGATGCGGGTGGCTTTCTTGAGGCTGGGCAGGTAGATGAATTGACTTTTTTCGCCTTTGGCCGACTCGATGTTCAAGAAGCTGGTGCCCTTGACGTCTGCCGGCTGCAAGAACTTTATGAGGATCGAAGAGGCGCCGTCCTTCTGGGTGCGCTGATACATGGTGAATTCGCGGGTTTTGACTGCGCCGCTCTTCGAGACGATCTTCATGAGCACCCTGGCCGTCATGTCGTTCCCCGCAGGCCTGTCCTTTGCCCGCTTCATGACCTCGTAGCCGGAGATTGTTGTTTGGGCGGCCGCAGCCGCGACAAAGAGCAGCCCCGTCATCATGAGAGAAATTGCCTTGCGCCGATTTCGGATGTAGCTGTTCATACGGGATCCTCCGCAGATTCAGAAAATGAAAACTGAGGAAACGTTCATAGTTTTTATAGTTTCCTGCCGAGATCAATATATCCAAGGCCCGTATGGCTGTCAATTGTTATGCCTATGAATGGGGACGATAGTACATATCGGCGAAGTCATGACCGAAAAGGTATGGC
>JAJUJQ010000029.1 GCA_029265255.1 Spirochaetota bacterium | reverse complement strand
TGCGGCGAGGAGACGGGCCCGCATTTTGAGCTCAAGAAAGGTTGCGCCCGGCGAGCCGTCGGGATTGAGGTACGCAGGAGTCAGGCCTTTGGGCATGTCTCTGCACTGCGCGGCGAGGCGCTCGAAGAAGGGCTTAAGGGCGAAGAACAGAGCCTCGTCGATCGCCCGGTTCTTTTTGAGGTCGGCGTAGCTCGTCGCAGAGCCTCCGTTGAGGACACCGTATGCGCATCGTCCAAGCATCTGTCTGCCGATGGTCTTGAGGGCTTCTGTCGTAAAAGAAAGAAAGACTTCCGCCCCATCTCGTCCTTCGAATACTGCGCCCTTCCCCGGGCCAAGGTCGCCGGAGAGAGAAATGCCGTGTTTCTTGAGATTTGCGAGGGCTTTTTCCCTCGGGAACCTGAACAAGATTCTGTCTGGGCTCCTGTCGCGGATATCGACTACGCCGACTCCATCGATCGGAGGGATGCCGCTGGGCACTACTTTGGCGAAATGGTCGAAATCGCCGCTGTTGTATCGATTCAGAATATCGAGCGTGAGGCCGATGTCGACGTGCTTTGCGATCATGTCTTCGCGCAGCGCCGGATCAAGGTCTTCTTCTGTCATAGTCTTCCTGCTTACTCATGGGCAGAGAATTGGAGGGCGGCAACCGCTGCACCCAAAAGCGAGATGTCGTAATTTTTTACGATCATGACCGGAGTGTGCGCGAGGAATTGGCGAATGTGCGGCGCATAGTTTTTTTCAAACCAGCGCATGAAGCGGGCGTTCTGGAGAAGCCACCGCTCATTTTTAGAAGAGATCCCTCCCGCGAGCCATACGCCGCCCGCAGGCAGAAAAATAGAAGCCAGATTGGCCGCCTTGAGCGCATAGAGCCGGACAAAGAGTTCCATGGTGAGCGCACAGAATGCATCGTCCTCAGCATGAAGCGCAATGAGGGCAGGCCAGTCCAGACGCGGAGAAGCCAGAATGTCTTGGGCCGTTTCTGACGGCCCCGCATTTAACGCTGCACGCGGCACTTCATAGTCGCCGGACAGCAAGCTGACGTCGAATTCATCCGAACAGATGAATTCGAAGATGTTCGCTATTCCTTGTCCTGCGATGGCTATCTCGGCCCCGGCGGCGTAACCGTATCTGTCGCTCAGCCAGCGGTGTATCGCCCTGCTGAGATCGTCGAAGCATGGCATCTCCGAGTGGCCCCCCTCTGAGGGGAATGCCTTGATGTGGTCGCCACTGCGGTCTACAAAGCCCACGCCGAGCCCCGTTCCTGCCCCGATGACGAGCATGATTCCGTCGCGCGGTGCGTAGAGAGAGCCATCCGTGTGTGGAAGCTGCGTCACCGCCTCCGTGTCTCGGTAGTCGAGGAGCGTCACCGCATACGACAGGGCCGTAAAGTCGTTGATCAATTTGACGGGGGTATTGAGCAGTGAAGAAAGTTCCGATGCATGAATGCTCCAAGGAGCATTGGTGAGGGGAATGCTTTCATCCGGCAGCACAGGCCCTGCGCCTGAAATGCAGCAGAATTCGATGGACTCTACAGTGCCAGCCGCTCGCGCTTCCTCAAGGAAGCGCCTGACAGGGTCTAGCAGGGATTTTTCCTGCTTGGTCGAGAACCGCGCCTTTTTAATGAGGTGAATACCGGATTGATCGTGTCGAGCAAGGGCCAGATTCGTATTCGTGCCGCCGACATCGCCGACAAGGAATACTTTGCGCATACGTATACTATAGCCGAAAAATCATTCCGATGGAACTGCGGGAGGAAGTGAGAGCCCTTTTCGAGCCGATTCCTTGAGGAATGCGATGATCTGGGTGTTCCTGAACGCCTTGCCCTTGGCCGCATCGAATATTTCGAGGTGGAGATGGTCTCCGCCGCCTTTTTTTCGCGCATTGACGCCCGTATTGCCTCCGTGTCCAATCGCCTGTCCTCGACGGACGATCTGTCCTTTCTCCACGAGTACATCGTAGAGATGGAAATAGAGGAAGTAACGCCGTTCATCAGGGGAATATACGATGACGCCGTTGCCGGATTTCGGGGAGATTCCGCCCTTAATAAATGAGAGCGCTTGGCTCGTCCTCGGAAAACCGACCCAGCCTGATTCTGCAGCGACCACGATGCCGTCGCTCAGCGAATGGATCATGGGACCGCGCTGAACATTGCCGGGCAGATATTCCACATCTTTGAGGAAGATGTCCAGAGCGAAGGTGTGCGAATAATCGAGGTCCTGAAGTCTTGGCAATGTAAAGAGATGCGGAAGCGTAACATCTCCTTGCCATGAATCCGCATCCTTTTCGAGCCAGGTGCGCGGGATAGGAGGGGCATACTCTTTCAGGGCTTCATACAGTGCATCGAACACCGCCTCGTAGCGGGGCCTGAGGACCTCCATGCTCTCGTGCAGGGATGCGATGCGCCTGTAATACAGCCTTGCGGGGTACGACAGGCCGTCGAGATCCCGATATTCCTCGGAGTCTTCGTCGTCTATGAGCATCGCCAGGATATGGCCCGGAGAGGGGATGAGCATGGATGCCATATCGTGCGGGTCGCGGCCCATCTTGATGCCTTCTCTCACGGCATCTTCGCTGATCTGCGTGTCCTCCGATGCCCCTGGGTATGGGTTCAGAGAGAGCATCGCGAACCGAACGCACATCACGGTGATGATAAAGAAAAGTATCTGTACGCTGTGCTTTAGTCGGAACCACACGGCCTTACCTTTCGAATCAGACTGTTAGCTTCGGCATTTCTCGGTGAGAATTCTGATCGATGCTGCGAACAGCCTCATGCAGGTGAGGGCGTCCCCGAGCGCCCGGTGTTGGGCGTCGGACTGCAGCCCGATCGTGAACGCAAGCTTTCCAAGATTGTATGAGGGCATGGATGGAAACGCGAGCTTAGCCATGCCGAATGTGTCCGCACATTCCTGAAAGCCTGCTCCAGCTCGCGCCCGCTCGAATTCTTTTTCGAGAAACCCGACATCGAAGAGCACATTGTGCCCCACGATCACCCGTCGGTCGCAGATGTCGACAATCGTTTGGGCAATGTCTCCGAAGCGCGGCGCATTGGCCACATCTGCCTCGGTGATGCCGTGAATGCGGCTCGCCTGTGCAGGAATGGCGACGTCAGGATTGATCAGCGTGGAAAAGCGGTTTTCTTCGCAGAGCGCCCCTTCTCTATCGAAGAAGAAGCGAACGAGCGCTATCTCGACAATCTTCTCCAGCTCGGCGTTCAGCCCCGTCGTCTCAACGTCCAGTGCGACGTAGCGACGTTGTTCCCATGGCTCTTCATCACAGGCAAAGAGCGGCCAGGACAGCCCTTTCCAGCACCCATCTTCTTTTTTATACCAAGGCGCAGGAGGAGTACGGGATTCTCCCTGCCCACTGAAGAGCGATGCCCAAAGAGGGGCGCCCTTTTCGTCTGTCATGTGCGGTGCGAATCGATCAGGCTGCGGATATCTGCCTCGATCAAGGTAATTTTTTTCTTCGTCATTTCTTTGCTGACGGAGAGTTCATCGCCCTGACTGTGGCAGAGGACGTAGTATTTGATTTTTGGTTCGGTGCCCGACGGGCGCACGGTCAGGAGCGTCCCATCTTCGAGGCGCCACTGGATGACATCGCTCTGCGGCAGATCCACCTTGGCCTGTGTTCCGTCCGCGTTCTGCTCGATCCCTGTTTTGATGTCCCGCGTGCGGATCACTGCCAGGCCGCCGAACTGTCGAGGCTGTTCTCTGCGATAGAAGTCCATGATGGCTTTCATGATCTGCATGCCCTCTGCTCCTTCGAAATAGAAGCTCAGGCCCTTTTCCTCGTAATATCCGTACTCGCGGTAAAGATCCTCGAGGCGGTCGAGGAGACTTTTACCTTTGGACCTCCAATAGAGCGTCATTTCGGCAGTCAAGGCCGCCGCGGAAATGCCGTCTTTATCCCGAACCTCATGCTCGATGAGGTGTCCGTACGACTCTTCAGTCGCGTAGACAAAATCGTAGTGTTCGCGCTCGAAGCGCCTCATGAGGTCTGCGATCCATTTGAAGCCCGTGAGACACTCGAAGCTGGCGATACCGTTTTTCTCGGCGATTGCCTTCTGGAATTCAGTGGTGACCACGGTGCGGATGGCGGCGGGGCGGGGCGGCATTTTGCCGAGCTCCTTCAGCGTGAGGGCGATGTAGTCGAGGTGAAGGGTCCCCAGCTGGTTGCCTGTGACGAGCGCAAATCCTCCTCTGCCGTCGGGCACCGCGATGCCGAGGCGGTCGGCGTCAGGATCGGTGGCCATGACGACATCGGCATGTGTCTTCTTGCCAAGCTCGATCGCCATGGCGAGCGCGGCCGACTCCTCGGGGTTGGGATAGGAGACCGTAGGAAACTCGCCGTCGGGTTCGCGCTGCTCTGGGACGGTGCACACATGGAGGCCAAGCTCGCCCATGATGCGCTCGAAGAGCATGGCCCCTGTGCCGTGAAGCGGCGTGTACACGATGCTGACCGATTTTCCGAGCTGCGCAAAGAGTTCTGGCCTCATGAGATGGGATTTCACCATTGCGACATAGGCGTCGTCGACATCTTTGTCGATGTTCACCAAGAGGCCTCTGGCGCGGGCTTCTGCTTCGCCGATGGATTTGACGGCCCTAACCTTGAGTACTTTTTCGATGATGCCTCGGTCGTGCGGGGGGACGACCTGAGACCCGTCGTTCCAGTATGCCTTGTAGCCGTTGTACTGAGGTGGGTTGTGGCTTGCGGTGACGACGACGCCGGTATCTGCACCGAGCATCCGGATCGCATACGACAGCTCGGGCGTCGGCCTCAGCGAGGAGAACAGATACGCCTTGATGCCGTTGGCGGCAAAAACCAGCGCTGTGGCGAGCGCAAACTCCTTCGATTTTCGTCTGGAATCGTAGGCTATACACGCGGAGAGCGGCTTATGGGGAAACTGTTCTTTGAGGTAATCAGACAGGCCTTGCGAGGCCCGTTTGACGACGAGCGCATTCATGCGATTGAAGCCCCCGCCGATGACGCCGCGAAGGCCTCCGGTACCAAATTCAAGGTCACGGTAGAAACGGTCCTCGAGCTCTTTCCAGTCCTCTTTTTGCAAGAGCGCCTTCACCTCCTCGGAAAAGAAATGATCCGTCTCATGGGCGATATAGTCCTGTGCTCGTGCAATGATTTCTTCGCGGTTCATACTATCTCCTCGATAATCTTTGGGGCCGACTGCACCAGCAGGAGTAGGTTTGCTTTCATGGCGACCCATAGAAATATATCTTTCATTCTTCAAAAAGAAAAGCGACCCGGGGGCGCGGTGCGGGCTCATATCACGCCGATGAGCGAAAGCAACTCCTGTGGCGATGCAATGAAAAAGTCTGCCCCCGCTTCCTCGAGCTCTTTTCTCGACCGGTAGCCATACAGGGCGCCGACCCCTATCATGCCTGCGGCCTTGGCCGTCTTCATATCGACCCCAGAGTCTCCCACCAAGAGGCTGTGCTCGGGCCTGGCCTCTGCCATGCTGCAAATATCCCGCACCGCGGATGGATCGGGCTTCCGGGGCCGTTTCGAACTATTGCCCCAGACTGCGACAAAAGAGATGGCGCCGAATAGAGTCTGAACAATGGCTTTCGACATGTCGTCCGGTTTATTCGAGAGCACGGCCAGGCGAATACCCTTGCGGGACAGGGCCTCTAGTGTGGGGAGCATGCCGGGAAAAGGTTTGGTCTTTTCTAGAGCGTGCGCTGCGTATTCGCGCATCGCACGCTCGAACACCTGGTCAAAGAGCCATTGGTCGTGCAGTCTCTCTGGAGGAAGACAGCGCTCAATCAAGGAGCGAAAACCGTCGCCGACCATCAGTTTGTAGGCGGCAATATCGTAGAGGGGAAGCCCGAATCGGGAGAGGACTCGGTTTACCGAAGCCGCAATATCCTCGATCGTGTCGACGAGCGTGCCGTCGAGATCGAATACGATAAGCTCTGGAAGTGATATCATTGTAGAATCCTGAAGGGTATAAAGGTATAAAAACGCTAACAAGAAAGCCGAAAATCGTCAATGCGGTGACAATGACGATATTGATTCTTTTGCTTTTTCGTGAATATAGAGAACCATATGGCAGGTGCTGCAGATTTCGATGCTTTTTATATGAGTCTCTATGGTGATCGCTGGGCAGGCCTGCGCGCGGCACTGCGTGCGCCCAACGATGCCTTGGGGCTGCGCTTCAGTGCGACTGGGGAGATCGAATTCCTCGAAGACCCTCCTGAAGGAGTCTATCGCATGGACCGCGCATCCATAGAGGCGGCGAAGATGCTCCATATTCCCGAAATGGGCACTCTCCTCGACGCCTGCGCCGCCCCCGGCGGAAAAACGCTCGTCCTTGCGGGACGTTCCGGCCCACAGGTCCGCATCGAGGCCAACGAGTTGTCCTCTGAGAGACGTCGGCGATTGCGGGATGTCCTCAATCGTCAGCTTCCCGGCGCGACTCGTGCGCGGATCAGTGTCACAGGATACGACGCAGCCAGTCTCTGCAGGATAAGAAAGAATCGCTATGACGCGATTCTCCTCGATGCTCCCTGTTCTTCGGAGCGACACGTGATCAACTCTCCCCATGCGCTTGCGGAGTGGACGCGGGCGCGCACGCGCCGGCTTGCCCAGCGACAGTGGTCGCTGCTCTCGAGCTGTTTTCTCATGCTGAAGCCAGGAGGCTGCCTGGTGTATTCGACATGCTCCATCTCCCCGATAGAAAACGATGGAGTCTTGCGCCGTCTTGTGGAAAAGTATGGGGAGCACTGTGAAATACTCGCGGTGGAGAGGGGAGAGAAGACTTTCTTCGGGGCCATTGTCCTCCCCGATGCTGCGTGCGGCGCCGGCCCCCTCTACGTGGCACACATCCACAAAAAAACTAAGAGTATAGAATAGTAGGGAGGTCGAGCGGCCAGATCAGCCCTTCTCCTTGGGCCTCAACCATGCGGAAGAATCTCTACATTTTCTCGTCGAGGTCCTTGTCTTTTCCGCCCTTTGACCTGTAGAGCGCCTCTTTTTCGTCGATGGCACGGTCGAGTTCTTGGAGTTCCCTGATGATCGGTTCGATTTCCGGCGTAGAAGGTCCTATCATCGGCTCATCCTTCTCGACCAACAGAGTATATACTTCCGTACCGAGCTTTGCGGTGAGCGATTGCGCCTTTGCCCTGAGCTGAAGAATCTCGATTTTAAGCTTTCCCATCTCGGTCCATATCTGCGCCTGATCGGATGTTTTTTCGAGAAATTCTCTGGAAGCGTCGATGCTGTTTTCCATAAATTTTTTGAGCTTTTCTGAAAAATTCATGATGATCCTCCGGTTCGCTGGAAAAGTTAGACTATATACTTATAAATACAATACTCATACGAGGAGAAAGAGGCAATAGAACACGGTGCTTTGTGAAATGAATGAAAATATAGTATATTCATTTTTATGAGGAGGCAATGAAAATGTCCTTGATTATAGCCGGTTTTGCGCTGCTCGCGGCGTGGTGGATCATTTTTATCGCCATCGCAATCGCCCGCAAACAGCGGCCCGTTTTTCTATTCCTGCTCGTGCTGTTTCTGGTCTGGGCGGTGACCGAAGTGCTGCTGCTTGCAAAGAATTCCGAGATCGCAGCTGTGCTTCTCGTCGTGCCGTTTATCATTCTGATTCAGATGATGCGCGTCATTCCCGAATATCAGCGGGGCGTACTGTTTCGTCTCGGCCGTATGCAGAAGATGGTGATGCCTGGTTTTAATCTCATTTTACCGTTTAACCTCGATGTTCTGCGCAAAGTCGACATGCGCACGTTCACCATCGATGTATCTAAACAAGAAGTCATCACCCGCGACAATGTGACCGTCATCGTCGATGCCGTCGTGTACTTCAATGTATTTGATCCAGTCCTGGCTGTCGTCAAAGTGGCCGACTATACCAAGAGTACGAGCCTGCTCGCCCAAACGATTCTCAGGTCGGTGCTCGGCCAGCACGAACTCGACGATATGCTCGCAAAGCGGGCGGAGCTTGGCCAAGTGCTGCAGCAACTGCTCGATGAGGCGACGGACCCATGGGGCATCAAAGTTTCGGCCGTAGAAATAAAAGCGGTTGAGCTCGCGGAGACTATGAAACGGGCGATTGCCCGTCAGGCAGAGGCAGAGCGAGAGCGGCGGGCAAAAATTATCGCCGCCGAAGGCGAACTTCAAGCGTCTGAGAAGCTCGCGCAGGCGGCCGATGTCCTGTCCAAGTCGCCTTCGAGTTTGCAGCTTCGCTATTTACAGACATTGACAGAAATCGCCGTCGAGAAAAACTCGACGATCATATTCCCACTGCCAATGGAGCTTTTGAAGGTCATCTCGAAACTCGCGGAAAAGGATGCCAAATGAAGTGTCCCTACTGCGGAAGCATGGAAGACAAGGTCATCGATTCTCGGACACTGGCCAACGGAGAAGCGATACGGCGCCGCAGGGAATGCCTCTCCTGCGGCCTCAGGTTTACCAGTTACGAGCGCATTGAGGAAAAGCCGCTTCTCGTGATCAAACGCGACGGCCGCCGTGAACCTTTCGAGCGCCAGAAAATCGAGCGCGGCCTTGTCCGTGCGCTTGAAAAGCGGCCCGTATCCCAGATGTCCATCGAAAATCTCATCAACGAAATAGAGGACGAAGCAGCGGAGTACGCCAAGGCTTCCAACGAAATATCGAGTGAAGAGCTAGGGCGCATGGTACTCCAGAAGCTCTACTCGCTGGACAAAGTGGCGTACATCCGTTTCGCGTCGGTGTATAGAAAATATGACACACTCGACGAATTCATCCACGAGATTGAGCGTCTGGAGAAGGGACAACAAGAAGCCTAAGGCTGCGTATGCGCGAGAAAGCGCGGACCGCCCCAATCGTGGAGGTCCGCGCCAATGGCTCTTCTGTTCGGCAAGACGGTGCTGCTGGATTATTCTTCTTCCGCTTCCTGCGTCTTAAAGGCCTGTGCAGCCTTGATGACATCCTCGGCGATCTTGCCGGAGATCGGCGCATAGTGGGAGAACTCGATTTCGAAAGATCCCGTGCCCGATGTCATGGAGCGCAGGTCGATCGCATAGCGTAAGAGCTCCGCCTGTGGAACCTGGGCATCGATCTGGACGATGCCTCCGCCTATGGGGTTCTGCCCTGATATCTTGCCGCGACGCCCGGAGAGATCGGACATGACGTCCCCGAGATACTTTTCTTCGACAAAGACCGAAAGGTTCATGATCGGCTCGAGCAGGACGGGGTTCGCCTGTTTCATGGCCTCGCGGAATGCACCGCGCGCTGCGATCTTGAACGCCATTTCCGATGAGTCGACGGGATGCTCTTTGCCGTCGATGATCGCGGTTTTGACGTCGACGACTGGGTAGCCTGCAAGGACTCCAGCCTCCATCGCCTGGTGAATGCCTTTTTCGATGCCGGGCATGAATCCTTTGGACACCGCGCCGCCGAAAATCCTATTCTCGAACTCATAGCCTTTTCCTCGTTCGAGCGGCTCTATTTCGAACACGACACGGCCATATTGCCCGTGGCCGCCGGTTTGCTTTTTATGCGTATACTCGGCCGTGGCCTTCTTGGTGATCGTTTCACGATAGGCCACGCGAGGTATTCTCGTTTCGGCGGCTATCTTGGACTGGGCCTTGATCTTGTCGAGAATCATGGTGATCTGCTGTTCGCCCATGCCGGCGATGACCGTCTCCTTGGTCTCAGGATTATAGTGGACGCTGAAGGTGAGATCCTCCTCGGCGGCCTTGTAGAGAAGCTCGCTGAGCTTGTCCTCTTCCTTCTTGTTAACTGCCGAGATGGCGAGCATGTGGACAGGGGAAGGTAGACGGAGCGGCGAATAGGAGAAGGGTTTGTCGAACTGGCTGAGGGTGTCGTTTGTCTTGAGCGTTGCGATCTTGGCGAGAATGCCGATGTCTCCGGCAGGAAGTGCGGAGATGTCCTCGAGCTTTTTGCCCTGCATGGTGTAGAGTTTCCCGATGCGCTCCTTGTGCGGCGTATCGCTTGCGATAATCATGTCCATGTCGGGGAGGATTGTGCCCGTCATGACCTTGATGTAGCAGAGCCGTCCGGAGAACTGATCGATCTGCGTCTTGAACACGAAGGCCGAGGCCGGTTTTGTAGGATCGATGGCAATCTCGACCTCATTGCCTTCCTGATCCTGGGTCTTTTCAGGGGCGCGGAGGATGGGCGAGGGGGCGCTGTGCGCCACAAAGTCGATGAAGGCGGAAGTGCCGCTGTTGGCCAGGCCGGAGCCGGCAAAAGCCGGAACAATCTTGCCTGCGGCGAGGGCCTTTTGAAGACCATCCAAGGTGTCCTCTTGCGAGAGTTCGCCTTCAATGAGGTATTTCTCCATAAGTTCGTCGCCGCCTTCTGCAGCGGCTTCAAAGAGCTGGCCACGGGCAGATTCCACCGCATCGGCGAATTCCGCCGGGACCTCTCCGGCCTGCTCTTTTTGGTCGTGGGAGGAGGGGCGCAGGTAGGCCTTCTTGTTGAGCACGTCGATGACGCCTTTAAAAGAGGGACCTTCCCCCATGGGAATAGTGATGGGTACAGGGGTTACCTTGAATTTCTCTTTTATGTCCGCAAGGACGGCGGCATAATTAGCCCTCTCTTCGTCGAGTCGGGTCACGAACACCATCCTCGGTTTTTGGTGGCGCTCCAAAAGTCTCCAGAGTTTGACGGTCTCAATCTGCACGCCGGACTTGCCGTCGATCACGAGCAACGCAGTCTCGGCTGCCCGGATCGCGAGAATAGCTTCGCCGACAAAGTCGCCAGCGCCGGGCGCATCGAGAAGATTGATCTTGCAGTCATCGGTGTTGACATGGGTGAGGCTCGAGCGAACTGATATCTTGCGCGCAATCTCGTCGTCTCCGTAGTCGCTGACGGTTTTGCCCGAATCAACCGTTTCCGGTTTCGATATCATTCCGCCCTGAAAGAGAATGTGTTCAAGCAAGGTGGTCTTGCCG
>JAJUJQ010000036.1 GCA_029265255.1 Spirochaetota bacterium | reverse complement strand
GTGCTCTTCTCTTGGGAAAGGGATCACCGCATCCTCCATCGGCGCTCTCATGGAAGCGCGTGGGTTTACCGTGCAGATGGTGAAGATCGACCCTTACCTCAACGTCGATGCCGGCACGATGAGCCCCTATCAACACGGCGAAGTCTACGTCACCGACGACGGCGCGGAAACGGACCTCGACCTCGGCAACTATGGCCGATTTACCACCGCAAAACTGAGTCGCGCCAACTCCATCACCACGGGGCAAGTCTACAAGACGGTCATCGAAAAGGAGAGGGCCGGAGAGTACCTTGGTCGTACCGTCCAGGTCGTTCCCCACATCACCAACGAAATCAAACAGCGCATCCTCGCCGTGGCCAACGACCCGGAAGTCGACATGACGATCGTGGAGATCGGTGGTACCGTCGGCGATATCGAGTCTGTTCCCTTTTTGGAGGCGTGTCGTCAGCTCATTCACGAATTTGGAAAACAAAACGCCATCTCCATCCACGTCACGCTCGTTCCCTCCGTGTCCGGCGGCGAAATAAAGACAAAGCCCACACAGCACGCCGTCAAAGAACTGCAGGAAGTCGGAATCCAGCCCGATGCGCTCGTGCTTCGTTCCGCAAAACCCTTAAGCGATGACCTGCGGCGAAAAATCTCGCTCTTCACCAATGTCGAAGAAGACGGGGTCATAAGCGCCTACGACGCCGCCACCATCTACGAAATCCCCCTCATTTTCTACAATCAAAAATTAGACACCTTCTTGTTGCGGAAAATGAACATCGAGAGCCGCCACGCAGAGCTCGACAAATGGGAGTCCGTCGTCCATGCGGTGACGAAACCGAACCGCAAGGTAAAAATCGCCGTAGTCGGCAAATACATGGAGCTGCACGATTCCTACAAGTCGATATGGGAAGCCCTCTGCCACGGGGGCATTGCGCACCACGCAGGGCTAGAGATCGAAAAAGTCGATTCGTCACGGCTTGAGGATCCAAAGGCGGATCTGGACTCGGTGTTCAAAGACATCCATGGTATACTCGTGCCGGGCGGATTCGGCGAGCGAGGCATCGAAGGCATGATACGCGCAGCGCACTATGCGCGAGAGCACGATATTCCCTATCTGGGCATCTGTCTCGGAATGCAGATTATGGTCATCGAATATGCGCGCTCGGTGCTCGGCTGGCAGGATGCCCACTCTACCGAATTCAACAAATCGACGCCGCACCCTGTCGTCTGTCTTTTGGAAGAGCAGACCAAGATCAAGAACTACGGCGGGACCATGCGGCTCGGCGCCTACGATGCGATCACGAAAGCGAACTCAAATATTCGAGCAGCGTATAAAACCGAGCAGATAAGCGAGCGGCACCGACACCGCTATGAGGTGAACAACGATATGCGCGCCGAACTCGAGGCGCATCAGCTCGTCGTGAGCGCGACGACGCCGAACGGCGAGCTCGTCGAAGCCTGCGAATGGCCAAACCATCGCTGGTCGGTGGGCGTCCAGTTCCATCCGGAATTCAAATCACGCCCTACGTCGCCGCACCCCTTGTTCAGAGAGTTCATCAGAGCGGCGCTGAATCATGCCGGAGCATGATCCGGACAGGGAGCGCACATGCATGGGTGGCTATAAAAAAGCACCGAGGAGCCTCGTCCGATTCATCCTGGTGCTGTGTCTTGTGGGCCATCTGACGCTGTTTTTTTTCTCCTGCAGCCAGTACATCGAAGAAAATGCGGACGGCGCGCAGGCCGAAACGCCCGACGCCAGTTTTGTCGATCTGACGAGAAAAGAATATCGCGGCGGGAAACTCTCCATGCAGATTTCTGCCCGCCGGGCCGCCTGGTACGAATCGGACCAACGCTTGGAGCTCGAAGGCCTCACCTTCACCACCTACGACATCGATAAGGGTGCGGCCTCTGCTTCTGGAGAGGCGGACAGGGCCGTTTTTTACGAGGCCAGCGGTGATGCAGAATTCTCAGGCTATGTATGTGTCAGGAGCGCAGAAGGCGATGTCTCTTTTGAAACCCAAACGCTTACATACCGACGGGCGCTCGATGTGTTCGAGACTCATGCCGACGCAGATGTCGTCATCAAAGCGAAGGACCAGCTATGGATGGCAGGCAAGGGTTTGCTCTTCGACGTCAAACAGAAATACTACGAGATTTTGACAGATGTCTCCGGTTCCGTTTATCGATGATATGAGGTACAATGTTTTCATGAAAATAAGAGCGCCTCTGTGGCTGTTCGTGATTGTGATCGTGGGTGGAATGCTCCAGTCCGGTTTTGCCCAGACAGCGGCATCTCAGACGCTCTCTCCTGCGACGCCGGACCAGCCCCCCGTTTCTTCCGAAATTTCCTCCGAACCTCAGCAGGCCAAGGGCAAAAAGCCCATATTCTTCAGCGCACGCAGCGTTCAGGGTGTTCTCGCAAAAGAGAAACAGAATACTATTCTCACAGGATCGGTCAAAATCACCACAGGCAGCCTGACCATCACCGCAGACCGCGTTGAGCTCAGCGGAGAAGATTACGTAAATGTCGCGTGCAGCGGGAACGTCACGGTCAACGACGCCGAAAAAGGCTTCTCTCTTGTCGCCGAGAAACTCTACTATCGGAGGGACACAGAAATCGGCGTCGCCCAAGGTAGAGTCGCCGTCAACGATACGAAGAACAACACTACCATCGATGCCGAATGGCTCCGATTCGACCAACAGCAGTCCATTTTCGAAGCGGCCGTCTCTGTCCTTGTCTTGAAGGAAGACATGTCGATTCGCGCCGAATACGCGCACTACAACCGCGACACCGAAGAAATCAAACTCCATGGCGGCGCAGTCGCCATCACCGAAGACGGGACCCTCAAAGGCGATGTCATCTCCGCAACGTCAGACTGGTCGAACATCCAGGTGTCCGGCGAAGTCTCAGGGACCATCACGACAAAGGAAAAATCAGCATCGCAATGAACATTGCAACGCTTGAAGCTTCCCACTTGCGAAAATCGTTCGGACGAACACTCGCCGTGGTAGATGTGAGTTTTTCCATGGAGACAGGGGAAGTGATCGGACTTCTGGGCCCGAACGGCGCAGGAAAAACGACTATCTTCTATATGATTGCAGGATTTCTCAAGCCCAATGCCGGCAGCGTCCACTTCAACGGCCGACAGATCGATCGACTTCCCATGTTCAAACGGGCCATGCTCGGCATCTCCTACCTTCCCCAAGAACCTTCGATATTCCGCCGTCTGACCGTCGAAGAAAACATTCTCGCGGTCCTTGAGGCGCGCAGCACCTTGTCCCTGTCGGGCCGCAGGGAAAAAGCGCGCGCCCTCATGGAGGAATTCGGTATTGCCCACCTCGCTCATCAACCAGCGTATTCTCTTTCGGGAGGCGAGCGCCGGAGGGCCGAAATTGCACGGGCCCTGGCCATCGAGCCCAAATTCCTCCTCCTTGATGAGCCTTTTACGGGCATCGACCCCATCGCAATCCGCGAGATAAAATCTCTTATTCGATCTCTGTCCGCGAGAGGCATCGGTATTCTTCTCACCGACCACAACGTCAGAGACACGCTCGCCATCACCACGCGCGCATACATCATCAACAAAGGGCTCATCGTGGCACAAGGGGAGCCGCAGCGCATCATCGACAACCCCCTTGCGCGCGAAACATATCTGGGGCAAGATTTCGAAATGTAGCGCTGAGCATGGGGACGCATATGAATAACTATTCGCACAACTCGTAATGAAATAAATCACTGTTGACGCCAGAGCGTGCGCATGGTACATTTAAAGACAGCCCGTATGGGCTGCCCACCATTTTTTGTAGCGGAAAAGCCATGAGGTATTTTGATACTCACGCCCACATCGGGCTTATTTATGATGACCCGATCGAACAACTCCTCGTTTGCCAACAGGCAAAACTTGCCGGAGTCAGCCGCATTGTCAGCATCTGCAACAGCCTCGTGGACTTCAAACAGGTGTACGAAAACCTGAAGCCTGCGGAGCAGGTGTACCACGCTGTCGGTGTTTCTCCATCGGAAGTGAACAACCCCGGCAAGGAGTGGCAGCGCTTCATCGAAGAGGCCACAAAACTGCCCCGCGTCATCGCCATAGGAGAAATAGGCCTCGACTACTACCACAAATTCGGCGACAAGCGCAGCCAGATCGAACTCTTCATTGATCAGCTCGAAATCGCCGCACGCCTCAATCTTCCCGTCATCATTCACAACCGCGAGGCAGGCAAAGACGTCCTCGATATTCTGAAAGATCGGATGCCTCCCGCCGGGGCTGTCCTGCACTGCTACTCGGAAAACGCCGCATATGCGGCGGAAATCCTCGACCTTGGACTCGACATTTACTTCTCGTTCGCAGGCAACCTGACGTACCGAAATGCGCGCAATCTGCACGAGACCATCGCATTCCTTCCGCTCGACCGCATACTCCTCGAAAGCGAGGCTCCCTTTATGGTTCCCGCAGAATACAGGAACAAGCGCAACATGCCCGAATATCTTCCTTCCACGGCGCAATTTCTGGCGGATTTTCTGAACATCGACGTGGAGGAAGTCGCCGAGACGACCTACCAAAACGCGTGCCGATTCTTCAGGCTCAGCCCATGAGGAAGAAGCGTTAAGGAGTTAGGCAGGGAGCGCGTAGGGCGGCCACGAGGACGATAAGCTCCTCTGTGGTGTACGTGCGCCGAGCCCTGCGATGTTCTCTGCGTCGGAATGCTACCATGAACCGTACCAAGGCTATCCCCTTCGCGCTCGAAGAAGAAAAATGGCGCGCTCCTTATTTCCTTTCTCCTGTGGCCGGCTATTCGGATATTGCGTTCCGCGCCATATGCACCGAATTCGGCGCAGCGCTCTGTTACACGGAAATGATAAGTGCGGAGGCCCTCGTCCGCGGCCATCCAAGAACAAAAGAACTCCTTGCGCGCGATCCAATCGAGGTCCGCTATGCGGTCCAGCTCTTCGGGGCTGACCCCGGAACCCTAGCAAAAGCCGCACAAATCGTATCCGTATACAATCCTGTGGTGATAGATCTCAACTGCGGCTGCCCTGTCCCTAAAATCATAAAGGCAGGGGCTGGCTCTGCGTTGCTGAGGACACCAGCACGGATCGGCGAGATTGTCCGCGCCATGCGCGATGCGACAGCCATCCCTATTTCCGTCAAGCTGCGCACAGGCTGGGATCAAAACTCCATCAACTATTTCGAGACGTCCCGGGCCGCCGTAGAGGCGGGAGCCTGCGCTATAACACTGCACGGCAGGACTCGAGCCCAGGGATACTCAGGCAGCGCAGACTGGAGCGCCATCAAAGCGCTCGTAGCACAGACATCCGTCCCTGTATTCGGCTCAGGCGACATCTTCAGCGCCAAAGATGCACTCGCCATGCGCCGCATAACTGGCTGCCACGGTGTCATGATCGCGCGCGGCGCCATCGGGAATCCTTTTATCTTTACAAAGCTGAAAACCCTTGCGACAGAGCCAGAGGCAGAACCCTCTGATCGACCTCTGTCTCCCCGCATCATTGCGCAGACAGTCAGACATCACCTCGCGCTGGCCATACAGTATCTAGGTGAAAAAAACGCATGTATAGAATTTCGTAAACATTTCTGCGCATATACGAAAGGGCTACCCGGCGGGGCAGAGCTCCGTGCCAGAGCTGTGCACTGTACGGCCTTCAGTGAATATGAACCGCTTTTTCAAGAACTCGAGAATAGCGCGGATTCACAACCTTACACAATCTTAAGGTCGGCAACTTTTAACGACTTGGAATGAGCCAATCCGGCATAGTGCCCACATACTGTTCAAAAGAAGCGCGGAAACTGTCATCGACCGAGCCTTTCGCTCCAGCACCGGACAACACATCTTCCAGCCAGTGGCGCAAAAAATTGCGAGAAAAACTATCCCAATAATCGGGAAGAGGAACAACGCTGGGCAACGATGAAGGGATGAGAGGGTTCTGCGCATACTCGGGGAAGTATTTCGAAAAAACACTCTCATTCATCTGCATGATACTGCTGAGTCCTCCAAAGGGGATGTAGTCGGGCAACAATTGCTGCGCCTCCATTTCCTTCCAAATCTTCTCTTGGTTTTCTACAATCAAGAGCCACCGAACAAAGGCCAGCGCCGCCTTTTTATTTTTTGCTCCCCTGGGTATCCCCATATACCGAGTATCCGCAGTCAATAAAATGCACTGGTTCACCATGGGAAAACGATACTGCAACTGCATCTTCGCCGAATAAGGGAGCTTGAAAAATTCACTGGCCCTCATCGGCCAATAGAGGATACGATTTTCAAGCACAAGCTGATAACCTGGTTTATTGAAATAGGTAAAGGTAAAGGTATTTTCCTGTTCTTTTGTGACGTTCGAACTGAGAGAGATAAGCGTGTCGACGGACTCTTCGAGATTTTCCTTGTTCCACAGAATGGGCCATGTATGGACATCGTTCGGCAGAGGAGCAGAAGTCGACTTCCAGTTCTGATTCAGAGAGAACCCCGCGCCCCCTGCCAAAAGCCAGTCTTCGGCAAACTCCAAATTCCACCGAGGCGAGAATCCCATCGCGCTCACTTTCCCGTCGTCGATTTTCGTAAAAGCGTTCGATGAACGCCGAAGCATATCGGCATTGAGGACGGCAACTCCGGCACTCGAGTTCTCAGCCTTCCGCTCCACCACCACCATACAGTCAAACGACAAGGGCATCAAAAGATGCTCCGTACCCTGCTTTGCGGCATTCAGCAATGCCGGATACATATCGTTCGGATCGAGGTAATACTTTGAAAAAAGATCATTCAGTGAATCGAATTTTTTCGCCAGAGGTTTGGAAAGCAAATATTTTGCAATGACAAGGGACGGAGGTTTATTCGTCTTCTTCATTTCCGACGCTGCATTCGCCTTATACTCGATATCTACCGCCACTTGGTCGTTTTCTTTGTTAAAGAGCTGGGCGGCGACGACAAGTTCAGGGATGTCGGTCCACACCAAAGCGCGTTGAGGCGTACTACACCCCGACAGGATGGCAAGCATAAGGACAAAAAGGCTTCCGAAAAGACCTGGACTATATCTGTACATCTTTTTCTTCATCGCTCGCAATATCCTTATTTATCATGGTATCATAGTGAACAACCACAAGGTAGCAAAGGAGAGGGGCAGCGCCACCGTGCACATGCCGCATGACCAGGAAAAGACATCGCGCATCAACTGGCAGTCTCAATGCCTCAAGGCCCGCTATGGCGAGCATGTCTGGCGACTCGGCATCGATGCCGGCTTTACCTGCCCTCACAGAAGCCCCGATCGGCAGGAGGGCGGCTGTCGTTTTTGCGCCTCCGACGGCAATATTTCGGCATATCAAAAAACCAAGACTTCAGTCCCCACTATTGCACAACAGATCGAACGCGCGCTCATCTTCACGCAAAGGCGCTACCAGGCAAATGCCTTTTTTCTCTATTTTCAGGCATACACCTGCACCAATGCCCCCACGGAAAAGCTGGCCCAAATCTACGGAAATGCCATCGATGTTTTCTGGCAAACATACGAAAAGCTCAACCCGACACACCACATCCATCCAGAGCTCCGCGCCTCCTCGAAAGGGCCGCTGAAAGGCATCATCGTTTCCACGCGTCCCGACTGCTTCGACCAGGAAAAGGCCGAGCTTCTCGCCGCCTATATGGAACAGGGTATGGAAGTGTGGGTCGAGCTCGGCCTCCAGTCGGCGCATGACCAGACCCTTTCGTTCATACGGCGAAACCATGACGTCAAGGTCTTCGTCGATGCGATGGACATCGCGCAGCGAAACCACCTAAAGCGTACGGTACACCTCATGCTGGGCCTTCCTGGAGAATCGCGTGCGATGATGATCGAGACCGCACAGTTAGTCGCAAGCGCGGGGGCGGAAGGGGTAAAATTTCATGATTTTAGGATCGTGAAAGGCTCTGCGTTTGCTCGAGGCTTTCTCGCGGGTGAGATTACGGCGATGCATCCGTCACGACTTCCAAGCCTCCTCGCCGATTGCCTCGAAGTGTTGCCCCCTTCGACTGAAATCGTCCGCATCTCGGCAGACTTTCGCCCCGAAGAGTCGATCAACATTCATACGCCGATGGATAAGCACATCTTGGCGCGCCTCGTCGAAGCCGAGCTCGCCGCCCGAGACTCCTTTCAAGGGCGGCGGTATATGGGTCGACGACCGACATAGCCCTTGACAATTGCCCCGCTTTCTCGTATTGTCGATTCTCGCCGAATGGTTTGCTTAGATTGGAGCGGTGTCCGAGGGGTTTAAGGAGACGGTCTTGAAAACCGCTGTACCGCAAGGTACCGGGGGTTCGAATCCCCCCTGCTCCGTCGTGAGCCACCTGCTATGAGGAGAGGTGCGAGAGAGGCCGAATCGGGCTCCCTGCTAAGGAGTTGTACCCCTAAAGGGTACCGAGGGTTCGAATCCCTCC
>JAJUJQ010000059.1 GCA_029265255.1 Spirochaetota bacterium | reverse complement strand
GATCTTCTCGCTCAAGAGGGCTTCGACGTTGGCCTTCTCCTTCGCCGAATCGCCCTGGCTGAAGAGGACCTTCGCGCTGAAGCCAGCGCTTTTGAGCGCGTCCAGGAACCTGGTCTGGTCCTGAATCCAGCGGGGCTCGTCCTTGGTCGGAAGGACAATGCCCACCTGGGTGTCGGCAAATGCGATGCCGGCCACTATTGCAAAGAGCATTGCAATCCACAGTGTTCGTTTCATCAGGATTCCTCCTTTATGAACTATCGCCGCCGTGCGGCGGCTTCGGCGCCTGCCTTTCCAGCTCCACATGCGCCGCCTATAAGTTTCCACCCTCTTTCCCAATCGCGCATCAGGAATGATGTGACAAAGGCTGACCAATTGCGCACCCGAGAGCGCCCGCCACAAGAAGTAGCACTTTTCGGATGGAGGGTGTTAAAAATGTCTAGGATTTCTGGGGGCCGCCCAGCGCGGCCCAGCCCACTCCAGCCCGGTGCGGCCATGTGCGTGCCGGGCCACGAAAGCCGCCGGGCCCCTCAGCGCTTCATATCTCAGCGCTTCACGTTGCGGTAGACATCTTCGCGGGTATGAAAGCCGTCTTTTATGACCGTGGAGTCCAGCGTTGAGGCCGTGACGAGGATCGGATCGAGCGCCATGTAAGGCACCTTGTAGCGGCCGTCGTCTATTTTGTTGTCGTACCTAATCTTCTCTCCGTGGGCCATCATGACGGCGAAGCCGGCCGCCTTGAGCGCGAGCGCGTCGATGGGCTTGTAGATCGTCGCAAACTGACTGCCCTCCGCGATGCGCTGACAGGCGGCGAGTTCCGCGTCCTGGCCGGTGACCTTGGTCTTGCCGACCATGCGGTTCTCCGAGAGCACCGAGATGACGGTCTCGGCGAACATGTCGTTCCCGCAGAGAACGGCATCGATCTTTTGCCCCGATTTGACCAATGCCTCGAAGCGCGTGCGCACTTCCTCGCTCATCCAGTCGCTCGGCCAGATCTCTTCGAGGAGGTGTACCTTCCCCTCAGCGATGAGCGGATCGAGCACGGCATGAAAGCCCTTATTGATCATGTAGGCGTTGTTGTCGGTGATTGCGCCGTTGATGACGACATAGTTCCCTTGAGGGACCGCCTCCGTGACGGCCTGCGCCTGGAGGCTCCCCACTTTTTCGTTGTCGAACGAGATGTAGAGATCGACATTGGCGTTGTGCACGAGGCGGTCATAGCTCATGACCGCCACACCCTTGCGTTTGGCCTCTCGGCAGACATCAGACAGCTTCTCCGCATCGTTGGGGATGATGACGAGCACGTCGATGCCCTGGTTCAAAAGCTCCCGCACCTGGGCGATCTGCGTGTTCGCATCCTGATTTGCGACGCGCAGGACGACCTCGGCCCCCAGGTCGTGGGCGGCCTTGGTGAAGCTGTCGACGTCGCGCCGCCAACGCTCGACGACGAGAGAATCGAGCGCAAGACCTATCATGGGGGACCTGTCGGCGGCGAGCCTTTTGGACTTACTGCACGCCGACAGGCCAAGACTCAACGCACAGACAATGCTCACCCCCACCAGCACGAAGCGTCTCACACTCAGCCTCATTTCACTCATCAGTGTTCTCTCCCTTCAGCATGCGCGCGGCGTATTCCCGCGGCGTATGGCCCGTCAGTCGGCGGAACAGTCGGGCAAAATAATTTGCGTCGGGATAGCCGCAGAGCCTCGACACCTCGCGGACCGAGATATTGGGCTTCTTGAGCAGCTCCTTGGCCTTCTGCATCCGGTACTCGATCAGCGTGCGGGCAAATCCCCGCTTCAACTCATCGGACATGAGGCGGGTGAGATGCCCGGCCGAGATGCCGATCGCCTCCGCCGCACTCTCGAGCGAGATCGGCTCCTGATAATGATTTTCTATGTATTGCAGGGCCCGGACCACGAAAGGTGAGTATGCGCCCACGGCCGCCGCGCGCTCCTCCAGAACCTGGAATCGGGTCCTTACTTTCGATGCAAAGAGCTTGAGTGCCCCGTCGGCCCAGAGCCTGTCGAGGTCGCTGAAATCCATGAATTCCCTGTATGCCTTGTCGGAAAGAACCCCTCCGCCCGCAAGTTTCGATGCCGCGAAGGAGAGCACCGCGATGATCCTATAGAAAACATCGCGCTGCAGGGAGTCAGAATGGTCGAGCGCCAAAAGCATCTTTTCGAGGGCCTGCCCCGCCATCGCGAAGTGCCCAACGACAATCTCATCGTGGATCTGGGTGTCGACGGCACTCGCGGCATTCTCCTCGCGCAAGGGGGCTGGATGCTCCGGCGCAGCCCAGGGGGGAACAAGAACCCCTGCAGAAGAAGATATCTCAGCAAAACTTCTCACGGCTGCCTCCCAGGAACGCCACAGCGCCTCGAGCTTTTCGGGCTGACCGTAGGAGAGCCGTATTTCTCCGGTCGCGAGCTGGGAAGAAAACGCAGCCTGCAGCACTGCGAGGAATTCCGCAAGCTGTTGGGATGCCTCGGCCTCGTTCTTGAGCGGCAGAAACCAGGCGCAGTGTCGCATATCCTCCAGCGGGCCCGCGAGGGCCACCGTCTTGTACTGAAGCACGGAACAGAAGTGCTCGTAGATAGCGGACACATTCCCGTCGGTGGGTGAAAAACTGGCGATGCCCATGATTCCCATATCGCCAGGCAGACGAAGCATCTCTCTGAATAAAGCGAAGTCCGGGGGCGCCCCCGCAGGCTGCTGCCCTCTCTTTTGGCGCGCCATCACGAAAAAAGCCGTCTTGACCAAGGGCACGAGCCTCTGTTCTCGGTCTTTGAATTCGAGCTCTCTCTCGTTGAGCAGCTGGACGCGGTCGAGGTAGG
>JAJUJQ010000060.1 GCA_029265255.1 Spirochaetota bacterium | reverse complement strand
TCTCATAAATTTTTCAGGGAATGCGTACGAGCTCGCAGCTGCAATCGCCACGCGCGCCTACCAGCTTGCGGTGTTGCGGACGCCGGAAGTGGAGAAAAACAACGGCAAAGTCGTTTCCATGTCGACTCAAGAAATTCTTGACAAGACGATTGGCTACAAACTCATTGCCGGTTGATGCGGTCATCCTTGCAGGACCCACAGCCTCTGGAAAAACAGAGCTTTTAGATTCTCTTTTTGGCGCGGGGGCCTCTGTGTGGATTCCCCGCCTGCGCGATGCGTGGCGCACGGACGTTTATGCAGCGGAGGTCATCTCTGCAGACTCGATGCAGGCCTACCGCGGCATGGATATTGGTACCGCAAAGCCTTCCAAGGACCTCTTACAACGCCTTCCTCATCACCTTATCGACATCAAGGACCCCGACGAACAGTACACGGCGGGTGAGTTTGTGGCGCGCGCCGACGCGCTGTGTGCCACGCTCTCGGCGGAGGGTGTTGTGCCGATCATAAGCGGGGGAACAGGCTTTTACCTCATGAATTATGTCTGTGGGCTGCCTGCCTCACCCCCCAGCTCGCCCGATGTCCGTGCGCAGGTTGCACAAGACCTCAAACGCCGAGGGGCCGCCGCGCTGAGGGCAGAGCTTGCGAGTGCCGACCCTGTGGCAGCCGCAAGGATTCACGAACACGATCTTTATAGACTCACTCGGGCAATCGAGATACTGAGGGCCTCCGGCGAGGCGCCAAGCCGATTCATGCCCTCAAAAACGATTCGGCCGGGACGACGTTTCCTCATTGTAGGCATCACGCGGCCCCGCGAGATGCTGCGTGCTCGAATCCATGCCCGCGTCGAGGCGATGATGCGCGCTGGCCTTGCTGCCGAGGTGGAAGGCCTTGTGTCGCGCGGTTTTGGGCCCGGCGACCCTGGAATGCACGCGATCGGCTACCGCGAGTTTTTTGAACTGGCGGGAAGGCCGCCCGACACTATTGCCCAGGCAATCGAAGTGCATACCTCTCAGTATGCAAAACGACAGATGACCTTTTTTCGCGCCCTGCCGGGACTTCGGTGGATAGAGCCGGAGCCGGCGCACCTTTTTTATGCCCTGGCGAATCTTGTCTTACGTTAAGCCGCCGCCATCCCCTTTCTCTAGACACGGAGAATCACGGCGCGTTATAGTGCCTTCGATGACGATGTCTCTTCTGATGACTATCCTCTTTTCGATCCTCCCCATTTCGGAACTGAGGGGGGCCATACCTTACGCCGTATATCATGGATTCTCGATTCCCCTCGCGGCGGTGATCTCGGTGGCGGCGAACGCCTGCGTCCCTCTCATCGCGTTCTTGTTTCTGGAAAGCGTCCACAAGCTTTTCTATAGGTTTGGACCGTACAGAAAATTTTTTGACCGATTTGTGGAGAAGGCGCGGAAGAAGGTGCATACGCAGATGGAAAAGTACGGCTACTGGGGTTTGTTGCTCTTTGTCGCGGTGCCCCTGCCGGCAACAGGAGCCTGGACTGGAGCGCTTGGGGCCTGGGTGCTTGGCCTGTCCTACAAAAAGGCGTTTTTCTCCATTGCGGGGGGCGTGGTCATTGCGGGCATCATCGTGAGCCTGCTCGTCGCGCTCTGGGGTGTCGGCACACAGACGATTTTCTTTACCACCATGCATTGAATTACGATACCTATTCTTTGTTGGACTACCATGCGCATCGATTTCCATGCAGAACTCGACCCTGAGCAGTATGCGGCAGTGACTACCACAGAGGGACCTGTCCTCATCATCGCAGGTGCCGGATCAGGCAAGACAAGAGTCATTACCTACCGGATCGCGTATCTTCTCTCCAAGGGAGTTCCCCAGGAGGCGATCCTCGCCCTGACGTTTACGAATAAGGCCGCCAGTGAGATGGTCCAGAGGGCGCACGACCTCACCGGACTTCCATTGAAAAACCTCATGGTGTCCACGTTCCACGCTTTCGGTGCCTGGATGCTCCGAAGAGAGGCCCCAACACTCGGGTACCGCGCTAATTTCAGCATCTACGATGAAGATGACAGGATACGTGCGATTCGAGAGCGCGCGCACGAACTTGGCATGCCCTCCGAAGATATAGATCCGGTCAGGCTCTCTCAGCTTTTTTCGGCGCGCCGGGCGGGCTATGAAAAGCAAGGCGAGCTGAGTGCGAGGGAACTGGAACTCTACGAGCTCTACCGAAAGACCCTCAAGGTGTACAATGCTGTAGATTTCGACGATCTGATTGCGCTTCCTCTCGAGTTACTCCAGGAACACGACGATGTCCGGGCACGGTACCGCGCCCGCTTCCGCTACATCATGATCGATGAGTTTCAGGATACATCCCTTCAGCAGTACGCATTCATTCGGCAGATTGAGAGCGGCAACATTTGCGTCGTGGGTGACGACGATCAGTCGATCTATTCATGGCGCGGAGCCGACTTCCGGAACATCGAACGTTTCGAACTCGATCACCCCGGGCTGTCCGAGATCAAGCTCGAGCGGAATTATCGTTCG
>JAJUJQ010000014.1 GCA_029265255.1 Spirochaetota bacterium | reverse complement strand
GCTCATCGTGCCGGCATCGACGTTGAGGTAAGGGTCGATCTTCACCATCTGCACGGTAAACCCACGCGCTTCCATGAGAGCGCCGATGGAGGATGCGGTGATCCCTTTCCCAAGAGAAGAGCACACCCCTCCGGTTACGAACAGTAGCTTTCTCATGGGTCTTCAGTATCCCAAATTGTCGCGGGGCCTGTCAATCCTGTGCGGAGCGCGTATGCCATATGATATAATTATGACGATGAATCACGAACAATTGCTCGCCCGTGGGCTGGCGGCCCTCGATTTCGATATCTCCAGCGGAATTCTTGAAAGATTGTCGCGGTATCTCGATGAGCTGGAACGGTGGAATCCTCTCTACAACCTCGTCAAGGCTGAAGGAGAAGAGCTCGTCATAAAACATGTGCTCGACAGTTTGGCTCCTTGGCACGTGCTGGCAGCCTTGCTCGCGGAAATTGAAAGTTCTGTCGCGCGGGGAGAAAAGGTGCGCATTGCCGATATCGGCACAGGCGCGGGATTCCCCGGAATTCCGCTCTCAATAGTGTTCCCGGATCATCCTTTCATTTTGATAGAGAGGCTTGAAAAAAGGGCGCGCTTTTTGGAGAGCGTCGTGGCGCTCTTAGGGCTCGGTAATGTCGAAGTTCGTCAAAGTACGGTGGAAAATGAGCGTGAGCCGCTGCAGTGCGTCGTGTTTCGTGCACTGAAGCCTTTTGGCGAGAGGAAACTATTTCGATCGATATGGAAGAAGATCATGCCGGGAGGGGCCCTGTGTGCCTACAAAGGTCGCGTAATGCATGCGCGGCTTGAGCTCGCCGAACTTTCGGATGATCCTGTGCTGGGCAGCATAGCGACGAACGCCCGGATCATGCCTGTATGGGTCCCTTTTTTGGAGGAAGAGCGCTGTGTCGTGGTCGCAAAGAAAGTGTCGTAAAGAGAGTATCCTCAAGACTCTAAATGAGGAGATCAAACGGGGAGGATTACCCAGTATATGTTTTTTAACCTTTCTTGTGCTCGATGATAAACGAACGCATTGAGATAGTCGAATTCTGAAATGATTCATAGAAAAAGCGTATGCGGTCCTCGGGCCCCTTCAGCGCGAGCATGGCGATGGCCGGCAAGATGTGTTCGGGGGTTGGAATTGCCGGCGAATGGCCAAGATTTTGTAATACGAATTCACTGAGCGCGGCAGCATCTCCTGCTTGAACGAGCGCGGCGATCTTTGTATCTGCCTCGATGGCCCATGCGGGGGGTTTAGTATTGATGCTTTTGCTCATTTCGTAGGTGTTGTGCACCAGCCCACCGCTTCCTATGAGTAGGACACCCCTTCGTCGGAGAGGTGCAAGGGCTTTTCCGACCTCAATGATGTTCAAAGTGTCGATGTGGTACGAAAGACTAATCTCGACCACAGGGATATTGGCTTCGGGATACATGTGGACGAGAACACCCCACACGCTTACATCGAGGCCCCGCTTAGGATCGGTTTTTGCAGAAATGTCAGATGAACGCAAAAGATTGCAGATCGCCTCTGCAAGCACGGGGTTTCCCAGAGGTCCATAGTCAATGTCATGCAATTCTTGCTGAAATTCGATGCTGTCGAATATTTGTCGGGGGCGAGGGGCGCTGGTGACATGGATTTCTGGGGTACTCCAGTGAGCCGCCATTACAGCGATACTCTGTGGTACCGGGATGCTCATGGTAAGTTCGTGCAGCGACTTGGCGAGGTCGTTGTTCAGCACGGCATTTATCGGAAGCCCATGCCCGACAAAAATGACGGGCATGATTTCGGATGATCCGGTGACCACGACACCCATATCGGTCTCATCGCGCATGCTTTATAAGATAATAATCCATAGCAGGCCGGGGCGCAACAAGAAGGCGCCGCCCTTTTATGAAGGGAAGGCCCACAGCTTTGCGCGTTGTAGATCCACGGCCGACGCAGAAAACGGAACGCCTTCGCATTCAAGAAGGTGGCGCTTCATGCGTATGCCGCCTTGGTAGCCGGCCAACTCTCCCTTGGAGGCGATCACGCGATGACAAGGGATAAGGAGAGGCAGCGGATTGTGCGAAAGTGCGTGTGCGACGGCCCGGAATGCAAGGGGATTGCCGCACGCCCTCGCAAGTTCGCGGTATGTGCAGATATATCCGAAGGGGATGGTGGCCTCGAGCATAAGGGTTTTGCGCTGAAACAGGCCAAGATGCTTCAGACTCTCTTCAATGAGTGGGAAAGGGAGCTGCACGGGGTGTCCCGCAAGGATGGCCTGAAGCAGCCATGCAACAGACTCGATGAGACGAGGGGGCGCGGCATTTGTCCTCCAGAGTTCCATGTCTGGAAAATCCACGCGTGCTCGGTCGAGTTGTCCGGCACCGTCGTGAGGAAGATAAATTCGGCAAAGCCTTGAGCAGTCTTCGCCTTTCCAAAGAACGAGGATGTCGCCGAAGGAAGACGAAAGAGGGATGCAGAACGTCGGATTGCAGGACGATAGATCGTTCCTCATGATTACTCCTTACATTTTGTGTCCGCGGATCCCCCGGTTGTCGGCGTGCAGGACGACGATCTTCCAAGAGTGTCGCGCTTGCTGTGCGATGATTGCGGCGAGTCTTTTTTCAATGTCTTCGGGAGCAGAAGGATCGAATACCGCCATAATTGTCGGCCCTGATCCGGAGAGCCACACGGCGGCGGAGTGCTGCGCCCGACAGGCCGATTCGACAGCCTCGAAGTCGGGAATAAGAGGGCGGCGGTACGGCTCGTGGAGCTGGTCTTCGCAGGCCCGTCCAAGCAACGCGAGATCGGCCTTCTGTATCGCAAGGGCGGTGAGCACTGCGTGCGAAAGTGCATGCACGGCATCTATCCTAGAGTAAGTGTTAGGGAGGACCCTGCGCGCTACGCTTGTCTCGAGGTCGAAGTCGGGAATGCACGCCGCAAAACGCCAGGCCGCTGGAGCACTGCTGTGGCTGACGATGAGGTTTTGTCCTGTGATCGCCGCAGCGGTAAAGCCGCCATAGACGGCGGGAGCCGCATTGTCCGGATGTCCTTCGATATCGGTGGCCACCCGGAGTAGAAAGTCCAGATTTTCCGGCCTGTGCAGAAGAGCAGAGTATTCACCTCTTGTCCGTGCTTCGACGTCTCTGTTCAGGAGGATGGCCGCCGCAGCGCCGGCTACGGCGAGGGATGCGCTCGACCCAAGGCCACGGGCCGGCGGAATATTCGTGACGAATTCGACGGAGAGTTCGGGGACAGAGGTTTGCAAGAGCGAGCATGCATGGCGGAGAGATCGCAGAAAGAGATTGTCATCTCCGGCCCATTGAGGTGGGCATCCTTTCAGAGTCGTTCTAGCGGCTTTTTCGATGCGGACAATGTTCGACAGCGAGAGGGCAAGCCCCAGGCAATCGAAGCCGGGGCCGAGATTCGCGCTTGTGGCGGGGACTTCAATCTCTATCATAGGACTACTTCTCCTGCTCTATGTTTTGTAATAGGCAAATTTTAAGGTTGACGGGCGAAGTCGGCGAGCAGGGGCACAAGATCCCTTTCTTCCACGATATGGTTATGCCGGACTTCGGCGGCACCCAGAGCTCCGATGGGCCTTGGAACAGAGAGATCAGTAACCTTGGAAAGCTCGAATACGAGCTGAAGGTCATTGGCCTTTTCTGGTGGAGAAGGCGCGCGGCCGCGGAGCGCCTCGAGGCATGCGGCGGGGAATTTGAAGGGGCTTGCGGTCGCTGCGACGACGACAGGCGTTGAACCATCAGCCGCAGTCTTTCTGTTCTCTGTCGCTTCATGCGCAACGGCGCAGGCAACAGCGGTGTGCGGATCGACGAGAACACCGTGGACTTCCCACATGTGCCGGATGCTTGCAAGGGTACGGTCGTCGTCCGTCCATCCGGCAGAGAAATCGGCGATGTTGGCGCGATGTTGGTCCGGTAATTGAAAGAAGCCCTCACGCTCGAATGTGCGCATCGTAGATGCGAGGATTTCGGGCTTGTTGTCGAATGCAAGATACAAAAGACGTTCGAGATTACTGGAGACTACGATGTCCATCGAAGGGCTCAGAGTCTTTGAAAGGGTTCGCCGTCGGTCGTAGACGCCCGTGGTGAAAAAATCGTGCAGGACCCGGTTTGCGTTTGAGGCGCAGATGAGTCTCCGGATGGGCACGCCCATCGCTTTTGCATAGCGGGCGGCCAAAATATCGCCAAAATTTCCGCTCGGCACGACGACATCGAAGGGATCACCTCGCTGCAATGCCCCTGACAGCGTCAAGTCGCGCCATGCTTTCACATAATAGACGATCTGAGGCAGGAGTCTTCCGATATTGATCGAGTTTGCAGAGCTGAGGCGTATCCCGTAAAAAGACGAATCCGGATGGTGGGCACTTTGGAAGATGGTCTTGACCGTCCGCTGCGCGTCGTCAAAGTTGCCCCGCAGGCCGACGACGAGCCGGCCCTCGGTGGGCACGGAGGTCATCTGCAGGCGCTGTATTTCGCTCGTGCCCGTGGCCGGATAGATGACGGCGACGCGGATGCCCGGTTGTCCGCCGAGCCCAACGAGCGCCGCGGATCCGGTGTCGCCCGAGGTGGCGGTGAGTATGAGCATCGGCTCATCGATCCCGCATTTCTCAAGACTTTTGTGCAGCAGCCCCCCCAAGAGGCTGAGGGCGAGGTCCTTGAAGGCGCATGTCCTGCCGTGAAAGAGTTCGAGCAGAAAAAGGGGAGTGGCCCCCTCTGCGCACCGCTCTCTGTCGTCGTTGGCCAGCGAGCCAGCCACAGAGAGAGGAACGATCTCCGGAACGTCGAACATCGGGCTTTCGCCAGTACTCGAATACGCCTCCTCGATGAGAGGGCGGAGCTCGCGATCGGGCCAGTCGAACCATAAAGACAGTACAATCCAGGCCAGCTCGGCGTACGAGAGCGTTGGCTCTAACAATGTCTCAAGCGGCAGCTTCGGTATTTCTGTGGGAACGAAGAGCCCGCCGTCCTGAGGCATGCCCTGCACGATGGCCTCTGCGATGCTCACGCGAACATGTGCATTTCGTGTGCTGGTATAAAGGACCGCCATAGCCATGAGCATACAGAACTCGTGGACATGAGAAAAGCCCACCGCCTTTCATCGTCCTGCGAGCTGCGTGTGCCGAAAACAGCTCACAAGATGGTCATTGACGATGCCGATTGCCTGCAAGTGAGCATAGATGGTCACTGAGCCCACAAAAGCAAAGCCAGCCTTTTTCATCTCAGCGCTGATCAGGTCTGAGAGCTCCGTGCGGGCAGGGATTTTCGAAACAGACTGCCAGTTGTTGATTATGGGACGACCGCCGGTAAAGTTCCAGATCCAACTGTCGAATGAACCGTACTGCGCCTGAATATCAAGAAAGGCGCGGGCATTTCTCACCGCCGCCTCGAGTTTCCGCCTGTTGCGTATGAGCCCAGGGTCCATAAGCAGCCGCTCAATGTCCTTTTCGGAATACAGGGCGACGCGCTCCGGCTCGAAATTGGCGAAGGCCCCGCGGTAGGCTTCGCGTTTGCCGAGAATCGTGCGCCACGAGAGCCCCGCCTGCTGCGTCTCGAGCAACAGAAATTCGAAATGCGTGCGTTCATCGTGCACGGGGGTACCCCACTCTTCATCGTGGTATCGCACATACAGAGGGTCGTCACCGCACCATGGGCATCTGGTTATAAGGGTCATACGCCGATGATATCATACCTGTGAACAGGTTTGTATTGATTTTGCGTGTTTTCCGACTATAATTATACATGAGGCTGGAAGGCCCTGTGCTTTCTTTCAAAAATGTAAGTAGGACTACGAGGAAAAGTATGAAAAAATTGAACGTTGCAACGGTCCTGTTTTTGATGATCATCTGTGCGGTAACTCCGGCGCTTGCTCAGAATGTGACGGACGCCGTTCATGCCGAGAAAGGTGATCTTGATGTGTTTGGAGGCGTCGGCTGGGGCTGGAGAGGCTTTGGCATCGGCGGAGGGGTTGAGTATGTTGTCCAGAAATTCAGCATTCCGGGCTTTCCGCTCTCGCTGGGGGTCATGGGCCTTGCAGGGTTTGATTTCGGCTCAGAAGTCGATGTTTCTGCCGCGGGGATGGCCAGCCTGCACTGGGGCATGAAGGCATATAAGGATTTTCCTGCGTTTCTGCGGAATTTCGACTGGTATATAGGATTGGGCTTCGGCGTCGGGCTTCTTCCTCCCGGCTTTGGAGTTTCCACCGGCGGTGGAGTTTCGTATTATGTAAACGAAAAGCTCGCGATCGATTTTCACTCCTTCTATATTGATTACTTTGCTGGCGGCGGATCGGGCTTCAGCCAGACAATCGGTGTCCGGTATTCGTTGAAGTAAGTGCATGGCCTCTATAAGGCCTGAAGAAAGAAAAGGCGCGCGGTATTCTACTGAAGGCCGCGCGCTCATTTTTTTGAGCAACCAGAAGCTGCTCTTGTATCTAAAATTTTTGGCTCGACAGAAGTACGCCGCTTCGGATTTGAAGCGTGAAGACCTTGGAACCGGAGTAGCTCGCGTAGAGACTTACGATGGCGGGCGCGAGCCCGAAGGCGCGGGCTTCGAACGAAAACGTGAGGCCTGCCGCCCAGTCGCTCATATGGAAAGGTTCCCCAAGGGTATTGCTCCAGCGCGTATCGAAGAACGGCGCAGCCTCGAAATTCCGAAGGAGGAGGGCCTCGGCCATATCGAGGTACATGTCTCGAAGTACCACGGAGACTTCTGCGTTCGTAATCAAGTCGGAGAGCGAGGAAGCCCGAGGCACCGAGCTCCGGAACCCGTCGAATCTTGAGCCGGCGAATTCCTGGCCGTTGAGAGAAATTTTGGCGAAGGCTCGGGCCTTAGGACTGATCCACGTCGAATCGAGGCCGCCTGTCAAGGTGCTTTGAATGCCTGCGGCGATTTGATTCCCCGAGGTGTTTTCGACAAATCCACCCGCATGTGCTGCATACCAAGGCTGGAGCGCGGCGCCGCGCTTCGAAAATTTTTGGGTCGACGCGACATCTACAAGCCCCAGTGTCCGCCAGACGGCGATCCCCCCTGTTGTTTTCAAAAACAGATCGCCCCCGAGCTGAAATCCGATCCTTTTATTTTTTAATACCGCGGTATTTTTTAAAAGCCCGGCAAATTCCCAGTATTCAGGCCTGTGGTCCACAATATAGGTAGCGCCGTAGTCTCCCCAGAGGCGCGTCGTGAGCCATACATTCATGCTCCCCAAAGGGTTGGCCCTCAGCCCCGCTTCAATGGCCCACTCTTTTCCTGCTTCTGGGGCCAGAGCGGCGAAGTAAGAGACGTTCGCCCTGAGTTTTGAGACCGAAAACATAAGAGAGGCGCCTATGCGTGGTTCGGCATGAGTTTCTCCTGGATTGCGCAAGAATGGTTCCATGAGGCTGAGGATAGGGGCTCCTCTCACGACGAACGATGTTGAGGGCAGCTCGCCGCTCTGTATCTGTCGGATACTCGATGTGAGCCTGTCATGCATCAGCGCACGATGCTCAGAGAAGCCAAGAGGAGGTGAATTTTCGAACTGCGGACGCAGATTGAGCGGGAGTTCTTCCAACCTCGTCTTTGCGCTCTCCTCGCCTTTGGCGATGATGGTGTCGGGGTCGCTGAATTGCATATAGGAGAGGTTTTCCACATCGTTGCGGATCACAAAGGCGTGGGATCTCTCGATGTCCTTCATGCCGGAGCGCGTCTTACCTATGTCCACTGCGCGGTTGAGCACCGTGATCGGGCTGGAAAAGTTCATTGCCCGGTCATAGAACGCGGTTGAGATGATGAGTCGATTGCTGAGTCTGAGGGCTGGTTCGACGGGCGCGATGGTTGTTGCTCCCGCATCGATGAGATCGAATGTGTCCAAAGGCTGTGGCTCGAAAATTGCAGGCATCGCAAATGCGCCCGCCATGACGAGGTCGAAGGGCCCCTCTGCAAACCATATCTGCTGGCGGGACTTGAGATCCTCGGCCGTGACAATGATGGGTATTGCGGTTTCCGAGATGTCGAGCGAGCCTACGAGTTTTCGAAGCGTGGCGGTAAAATTTGCGGTATTGATGAGGCCGCCATTGGTGGGAATGACAGTATCAAAGTAGGATTCGAACGGAATGGCATGGATGAGCATTTCGATATCGTCGGGAGAAAAGCCTGCGGCATAGAGCATGCCGACGATGGCCCCCATGGAGCTTGCCACGATGAAGTCAGGGTATATGCCGGCCTGTTCGAGCGCTTTGAGCACCCCGATGTGGGCATAGGCGCGTGCGGACCCTCCGCAGAGGACAAGCCCCAAAGGATCCCGCGGAGGAGCGGTGCTCCCGTTGTGGACTTCCTGCGTGCGGGTCTTTTCCTCGAGTCTCTGAAGGAAATTCATTTTTCCAAGAAATATCGGCTCTGTTATCTTTCGAAGAGGGTCGCTCTCTGGGAATTCTAGGTCAAACATTTCGTGGAGCCTGCCCGGCGGCGACGGATTTTGTTCGGCGGGCACTGGCAAGGGCATTGCCGCCACCCATGCGAATCCGAGCAAGACCGCGATTCTCGCCATCCGCAAACGTAGAAATCTCTTCATTTGTTTTTACTATATAATACTAAAAGATAGTTGCGAAAGAGCAAAAACAAGAAAGTCGGTTCTGGCGCCTCGACATCGTGGGCCACTCTTTGTTATTCTTTTTCCATGCAGAACGATGACGATTCCTCAAGTGATTCTGACTGTTGCCACCCATGTACCGGCACAGCGCCTCGAGCAATGAAGCGCCCTGCCATCAGGGAGGTGCGCCATGGTGACTGAGCTTCTTGTCCTGCTTGCCCTCATCCTGCTCAATGGATTTTTTTCGCTCTCGGAGATGGCGCTCGTGTCTTCGCGCAAGGTAAGGCTCAAAGCCGAGGCGGACAAAGGGACAAAAGTCTACAGCCTTGCGCTCAAGACCAGGGAATCGCCGAGCAGGTATCTTTCCACCATTCAAATCGCAATCACGCTCATCGGCATCTTGACGGGCACGGTGAGCGGTACGACCTTCTCTCAGTGGCTTGCACAGTGGCTGTCGAAGTGGGCTTTTCTGGAACGATATGCAGCTTCGATTTCCGTGGCCGTGGTGGTATTGGCGATCACCATCCTTTCCGTGGTGATCGGCGAGCTCGTTCCCAAGAGCATCGCCCTCCACGACCCAGAGCACATCGCCGTGCTCACCATTCAGCCCATGCACGCGCTGAGTGTTATTTTCTTTCCTGTCGTGAAGCTTTTGTCCTCTATCACCGATGGGATCATAAAGCTTTTTGGATTTTCGCATCATCCTGAATCTGCAATTACTCCGGAAGAAGTGAAGATCCTCGTAGAGCAAGGAGAGAAGTCGGGGGTGTTTGAGGCGGCCGAGCGTGAAATGGTGGAGGAGGTGCTGAGCCTGGACGACAGGCGTGTCACCCTGTTCATGACGCCGAGGACGGATGTCGTGGCCCTGGATGTGGCAGATTCGCGCGAATCGCACATTCGAGTCATCATCGAAAACGCCGAATTTGGTTATCTGCCTGTCGTGGATGGCGATCTGGATCATGTAAAAGGCATGCTGGCGGTAAAGCATGCCCTGACGCATTTGGCAGAGGGCCACTTTGTCGGCGTTGAAGCCTACATGGAGCCGGCCGTCCTGATTCCAGAGACCTTTTCCGGGTTGCAGGCGCTCGGCATTCTCCGCGACGCAAAGAGATCGACAGGTCTTATTATTGATGAATTTGGCGGCGTGTCGGGGCTCGTCGCGATCAGCGACCTGCTGGAGGCCATGGTCAACGTTTCGGATATCGAGGAAGAAGAGGCGCCTCAAATTGTCAGACGAAGCGACGGCTCCTTCCTCGTCGACGGCTCGATGCCGATCGACGAATTCGCCGAAAATCTCGAACTCGACATCGGGGTCGTCTCGAGTGAAGATTATGACACCGTAGCGGGCTTTGTGCTCCACTGTGCAGGTTCGATCCCCAAGGCCGGCGATGTGATCGAATGGCCGCCCCTCCACATCGAAGTAGTCGATATGGACGGCAAACGAATCGATAAGGTGCTCGTAAAAAAATCAGAATGAATTTTTTTCGGCCGCCCTATTCGCGCGCTCCTGCGCATGGGTTTCTCTACGGGGGCTCCGTTCAATACCTCTTTTTGAAAATCCAGTGCCTCTGCAGCATGTAGTTGAAGAAGATCGACACAAAGGCATCGACGACGAGCCGCGTGACCTTGTAGTCGATGTTCGTGAGCGAGGTGAGCACAAAAGTTCCGCTCGATTTTAATGCGATGCTGCCGAGCACCACCGGACAAAACATGACGAGCTGCTGAAATACCGAATATTTGTAGGGTTTTTCTCTGGAATAGAAACTCCACGCTCTGTTCAGACTGAAATTGACGACAGCTCCGACGATGCCCCCGAAGACAATCGAAATGGTGTAGTGTACATGCAGCAATTCGGTGAGGGCCACCATGACCCCGTAATCGACGACGCCTCCGACGAAGGAGGATATCTGTGCCTTAGAAAACGTCAGAATTGAACGCAGCATGGCACCTGCTTTCTATTTCGCCTTGATGTCGGGCATTTGGGATACATTCTTCTTGTTTTCTTCTTCGTCGCGCTGATCGGCGATTCTCGCCAGTTTCTTGAACTCGAGAAAATTCGAAACAGCGAGGATAAGGTCGGCTAATCCTGCCATGTAGACGAGGGTGCCATGGAATATCACCTCGAGCACCAGGAACAGAGAAATGCCGATTCTGGCCTCGGTCGGACTCAGTTTCCCTGCATCGATGGAATATTCTCCGCTGATTTTATACCGAAGCAGCGCAATGATGATCTCAAGCCCGTAGAGGACGATGAATGCATACCCCAGAATTTTTGAGAGCCCCTGAGGGGCGTACACGATGAATCCGAGGCCGACCAGCACGATGCCTATCCAATCCACCACCAGGTCGAGTGAAAATCCATACCATTTTCGAGGCTTATTCCGGTAGTACGCGATGCGGCCGTCGAGCGAATCGCCGAACCACGAGATGGCAAAACCGGCGACGCCCATCAAAAGAAACTTCTCATCGACTGTTTTTCCGAGAATAAAACTCAGGAATACGACGACGTTTCCGAAAAAGCCGACCCCTGTCAGCATGTTCGAACTGATC
Organism: Spirochaetota bacterium; assembly: GCA_029265255.1. The sequence goes on along the minus strand of JAJUJQ010000014.1, from coordinate 21,746 downwards.
CAGGAAGGAATATATTGAACGAGGAATGCGATGGTTTTCTGTTCTTGTTTTTTCAACAGGTTGGTTCTGTTTCGGCCTTGCGAGATGGCGAGCAGCACATCGTCAAGTGACGACTTTGGTTTTTGGTTCATCTGTCGTTCCTTTCAGTTATCATTTCAGCCCTTTCTGGGCACAATGAAAAACAAAGTTAAAATTTTCAGAGCGACTGATTAAAAATATATATATTTGACATAGGCGTCAAGAAAGGGCATGTAGTAAACATGCATTGCTGCGCACGACATTGTTGCCCACAACACCGTCCTGAGGAGGAAACAATGTATTACGATTCGGAAAATTATTACCTTGACACGATGCGGACCTTTGGCCGCCTAGTGGGATATTCCTATTTCTTGAAACCCGACGAGGAGCGCGAGAAGGCCTATGCGCCGGGCCCCTCGATACCATTCGATAAAAGGCCTCAGTATATGTGCTATGACAGGAGAAAGCTCCTCGTCGCGCTGGAATGCGCCGCCACAATTCTGAACGTCGAAAGAATCCGCGCGTACTCGTACGGTGAACTCGAGTCGGCAATTTTGAAAAGCGTACGCACCACGGAAGATAAAATTGCTAGGGTTGTCGATACTTCGAAGGAGGGGCTCATCGCGCTAATGAAGGGGTTAAAAGAGACCATCCTGAATGGAGTTTTTCACCGAATGCCCCTATTACTACTATCGGCTTGTCAGGACGCTCTTCCAGCCCTCTTCATCTAAAATTTTGAGAAAGGCCTTAGAGAAGCTCACCCCTGAACTCCCTATAGGAGCAGCCTGGATTGCGTCTCGGATATCGGAAAGGCCTGTCGCTACCCCTTCGTTTTCAACAAGAAAGACTGAATGAACCAACGATGTAAGGGGGCGTCAGGGAGCAGCTCTGGGTGGAAGGTTGCGGCCACGATCGAGCCCTGCCTCACCATGACGGGTTCATCCCGGTGGGTGGCGATGACCTCGACGCCCTCTCCGAGAGCGGTGATTTTCGGAGCACGAATGAACACACCGTCGACGATCTCTATCTGGGGTATGTTCGTCCGCACGGGCGAGTGGAAGCTGTCGATTTGGCGGCCATAGGCGTTGCGCCGCACCGTAATGTCAAGCACGCCAAGCCTGGTCTGGTCGCTGCCTTCGATGTCCTTCGCGAGTAGGATAAGGCCTGCGCAGGTGGCAAAGACGGGCAGGCCATCTTCGATGCGGGTTTTGAGGGCTTCGAACATGCCGAAGCGTTCTAGGAGCATGCCCATGACCGTGCTTTCGCCGCCTGGAATGATGAGAGCATCGACATGTTCGAGGTCTGAAAGGCGCCGCACTTCGACGATGGCCGAGGAGGCAACGCCTGCCCGCACAAGCGCCTTTCCGTGGGCTTCGTAATCTCCTTGGAACGCCAGAAGCCCGATGCGCAGATCGTTCACCATCCTCTCCCTGCGATCTTCTGGTTCTCGGCGAGCTCGTCGAGGCCGATGCCGACCATGGGCTCCCCAAGGTCTTCAGAGATCTCCGCAAGGATCTTCGGGTCCTTATAGTTGACCACTGCGGCGACGATGGCAGCTGCGCGGCGTTCGGGGTTGCCGGACTTGAAAATGCCCGAACCGACGAAGACCGACTCGGCGCCGAGCTGCATCATCAGTGCGGCATCGGCGGGGGTCGCGACGCCGCCCGCAGAGAAGTTTGGGACGGGAAGTTTGCCGGTCTTTGCAACCTCCCAAACGAGCTCGAAGGGCGCCCCAAGCTCTTTTGCCGTGGTCATGAGCTCCTCGTCGCGAAGGCTTGCCAGGCGCGCAATGCCGTCGCGCACTGCCCGCATGTGCCGCACGGCTTCAATGATGTCGCCCGTGCCGGCTTCGCCCTTGGTGCGGATCATGGCCGCCCCCTCGCCGATCCGGCGGAGCGCTTCGCCCAGATCGCGGCATCCGCAGACGAACGGCACTTTGAAGTCGTGCTTGAAGACGTGGTAGCGGTCGTCGGCCGGAGTCAGCACCTCGGACTCGTCGATGAAATCCACGCCGAGCGCCTCGAGAATCTGCGCCTCCACAAAGTGCCCGATACGACACTTGGCCATGACGGGAATCGAGACTGCGTCCTGGATTTCCTTGATGATCTTAGGATCGGACATGCGAGCGACACCGCCCTGCGCGCGAATGTCGGCAGGGACACGCTCGAGGGCCATGACGGCGCAGGCTCCCGCCTTTTCGGCGATCTTCGCCTGTGCTGCGTTGGTGACATCCATGATGACGCCGCCCTTGAGCATCTCCGCGAGTCCGACTTTTATGCGCCACTGCTCGCTCTGGCGGCTTGACCAAAGGTTCTGTTCCATATTGGTATCTCCTCGCTATTCGATGTCCAAGTAGGGAAGTTGACTGATTGTAGAAAGATACAGTAGCGAAAAAAGATACTTTACGCAAGGGCGGATGGGATGTATCACAAAAAAGTTAGGAAGTAGCCGCAGAGGTGCGCAGCGGCGCAGAGATGCGCGGCGGACTGTGATCTTCTGTATCGCCCACCTCTATGGTATGCTTATTTTATGAAGATACTCGTCACCGGTGCGTCAGGCCTGTTGGGTCGCTCGCTCATGAAACTTTTGGCAGCGCGCTCCGATTTTGAAGTGAAAGGAGTAGCCTTTTCGAGGGCAAGGCCGCCGCTCGAGAAGCTCGATCTGACCGACGAGGGCGCGGTAGCGCTGGTTTTTGCACGGTATTCTCCCGATATCGTGGTGCATCTGGCCGCCGAGCGTCGCCCCGATGTCGTCGATAAAGACATGGATCGTGCGCGGGCCATCAATATCGATGCCACAAAAATCATTGCCCGCGAATGTGCAACCCGAGGAGCTTTTCTGCTCCTCATTTCGACCGATTATGTGTTCGATGGGACTTCACCTCCTTACTTCCCCAACTCTCCGGTCAATCCCCTCAACGAATACGGAAGAATGAAGCTCGAAGCCGAGCGAGTCGCCGAATCGACGCTTCGAGAAGCGAGGTGCGCGGAGTCGGGAACAGCCATCAAAAGAGCCACCGACGCGCACCCTGCAGGAGCAGTGCTGCGCATCCCCATCCTCTATGGCCCTGTCGAGGCGCTCGAGGAATCTGCGGTCACGGAAATTGCACTCGCACTCAGAAGCCGCGTCCCGTCGAAAGTAGACGACTGGGCACACCGATATCCTGCCCATGTCGACGATGTTGCAAGCGCGATTCTTGCGATAATCGACGCGCACCTGGGGGATTCCAGCACGTTCAAAGAGCTCGGGCCGATGCCCCGATTTTTGCTTTCGGGCCTTCCTTCCTATACGAAATTCGAAATGATCAACGTCATGGCGAAAGTGCTCGGCCTTCATGCAGATCATATCCAACCCGACCAGAACCCACCGAAAGGGGCGCCGCGCCCACGCGACTGCCGCATGGACACATCGAGGCTCGAGTCGCTCGGCTGGCGCCAGAAAAAGAATTTTGCATCAGAGATAGGTGGGATTCTGTGGCCATTTTTTGGTGTAAATTGATAGTTTTTGGAGGGACATAAGCCTTACTTTCTTGTGGATCGTACACAGGCCTTTCCATCGGCCGAATACGGAGCTTTCCGTTTTCCGCGTCTCGTATTCTCTGCTTCGCGATCGCTACGTATTCTTCGACTATTTCCGAGCCCGCTGCCCTACGGTGGTGCATCAGCGCTGCAATGGCGGTAGAACCTACTCCGCTGAAAGGATCGACGACAAGATCATTCTCTTTGGTAAGAGCGAGAACAAGGCGCTCGACGAGCTCCACCGGGAATTGACAGGGATGGATGGTTTTCTCGACATGGTTCGATTTGACATTTGGAATTTCCCAGACATCGCTTGGATTTTTGCCGAGAGGATTGCTCGAGAATTCACCCTTCTTTTCCCCTTTGTAATATTTCTTATTCGGGTATTTTTGAGGAATGCGGACGCTATCTAAATTGAAAATATAATCGTCGGTCTTTGTAAACCACAGGATAGTCTCATATCTTCCGGAAAATCTGTTGGCACAATGCAGGCCATGACCGAAATGCCATATTATTCTGTTGCGGAGATGAAGTCCGAGTCTGTTGAATATGGGAAACAGCATGATATCGAGCGGTAGAATTTCTCCATTGTTGACATAGTTCCCCACTTCCCAACAGATGCTGCCATCTTCTCTCAAAATTCTGTAACATTCCTTGATGACGTTTTCTTGCCATGCCAGATAGGAGGCTAGAGAAGTCTTTTTTTCATATTCTTTGCCGATGTTGTAAGGTGGAGAAGTTACTACCAGCGCTGCGGATTTGTCTGGTATTTCTTGTAAGAAATCCAGACAGTCGCCCGTATAGAGGGTAATCCTGTTGTTGATGTCGAAGTGGCTGGCGATTTCCATAGTATCGAATATAGCATATTCAATGTCTCAGCGCATAGCAAAAATGGAGAAAACACCCAACAAAAGTTTAGTCTTGTCGTTTTGTTGCCCGTCAGCCATCAATCTTCCATATCGAAGATCTTCCCCGGATTCATGATGAGGTTGGGGTCCCAGGCACGCTTGATCGCCTTGAGAAGCGCAAGCTCGATGGGGCTCATGAACTTTTTCATGTACGCCTTGCGCTTGAGCCCGATGCCGTGTTCGCCCGAGATTTTGCCGCCGAGCCTGGTGATGGCTTCGTACAGCGCGGTGAGTGCCTCCGGTTCGATGCGGCGCCACGCCTCCATGGGCATGTCGGGCGCTTTGACGAGGGTCGCGTGCAAGTTTCCGTCTCCCGCGTGGCCGTAGCAGGGGATGGTGATACCGAACTGTTCTGATATCCGATCGAGTTCCGGAATGACGGCGGGAATCGCCGCGGGCGGCACGACGATGTCTTCGAGGCTCTGAACGGGGCAGTAGACCTTGAAGGCCTCGGCGATGTTGCGGCGTATCGCCCAGAGGCGCTCCTGTGTCGTGCGGTTGTCCGCGACATAGACCTCGATGGCTCCCTGCTCCATGCACAGGTCTCCCACAGCCTCGGCTTCGCGCTCGACGAGGGCGGGGTCTCGGCCGTCCATCTCGATGAGCAGCATCGCGCCGCACGCTGCGTACGGCAGGTTCTCGTTCAGATAAGCACAGGACGTCTCCACGCTCCGACGGTCCATAAACTCGATGGCGGTGGGAATGAGACCTTTGGAGAGGATGATGGGGACGGTCGATATCGCTTCCTGAGGGCTGCGGAAGAGGACGAGGAGGTCGGATTTCGCAACAGGTAGACCGATGAGCCTGATGATGGCCGCAGTCGCGATGCCGAGCGTGCCTTCCGAGCCGACGATGAGGTGGACGAGGTCGTATCCGGTTACGTCCTTTGCGAGCTTGCCCCCGAGCCAGACGACCTCGCCGGTGGGTGTGACGAATTCGAGCCCGAGGATGTAGCGCGACGTCACGCCGTACTTGATGGCCTTTCCTCCGCCAGCGTTTTCCGCAATGTTGCCGCCGAGCGTGCACGTCTCGAGGCTCATGGGGTAGCCAGCGTAGAACAGACCCTTGTCTTTGACGAGGTTGTTGATCTCGTTGGTGACGATGCCGGTCTCGACGGTCATGGTGAGGTTCTCGTAGTCGATTTCGCGCACGCGGTTCATCTTTTCGAGCGACAGCACGATGCCGCCGTAGATTGGGATGGCGCCGCCCGAAAGCCCGCTTCCTGCGCCGCGGGGCGTGACGGGGATGCGATGTCGGTTCGCAAGTTTGACCACGGCGGCGACGGCTTCGGTGGACTGGGGCGTCACGACGACCTCGGGCATGTGGCCATATTCTTCCTTGGAGGTTTCGTCGTGGGAAAAGGCCTCGATGCGCGCAGGGTCGAGGTGGACATTCCGCTCGCCGGCGATGCGGACAAGTTCGCCGATGATTTCTTCATTGATATGCGTATAGGTCATATTTGTGCCCCTTGGGATGTGTCGGCCCCATGGTCAGTAGTGGTAGGCGAGACTGGGGCCGGGCCGTTCGACGAAGGCCAGGGATGTTCGTGCGGCGCGGCCTCGGGGTATCGCTGTCGCAGGCGCGCCGTAAGCGCGGTAAGCCGGGGGAGAATTTCGAAGAGGTCGCCCACGATCGCGAGGTCGGCCACGGCGTGGATGGGCGCTTCGGGATCGGTGTTGATCGAGATGATGGTCTTTGCCGTGCGAATGCCCGCGAGGTGCTGGATGGCGCCGGAAATGCCCGCACAGAGGTAGATTTCGGGTGATATGGTCTTGCCACTTAAGCCAACCTGATGAGGATAAGATATCCAGCCTCTGTCGACCGCTTCTCGGCTTGCGCCGACGACAGCGCCGAGGCTGCGCACGAGCTCGCGGATGAGCTTGAAATTGTCAGCTTTTTTAAGGCCGCGGCCGCCAGAGACCACGATGCTGGCCCCTTCGAGGTTTTCGAAGTCCTCAGTGGTGCGATCGAGGGAGAGGAGCCGGACTGATGGCTCGGGATCTTTGCCGACGAAGAAAGCCTCTCCCGCAAGGCGGATCACTCTGCCCCGGCGCCAGGGGTCGGGGGCCAGAGGTTGCATCGAATGCGGGCGGACCGTCGCCATTTGGGGCTTGTGACGGGCCGTTTTGATGGTGGCCATGATGTTCCCGCCGATGGCGGGGCGCGTCTGCAGCAATAGGCCCGTGCCCTCCTCGATGGCGAGTTCGGTGCAGTCGGCGGTGAGGCCCGTGCCGAGCTTGGCCGCGAGATAGGGCATGAGCGTGCGGCCCGTCGTCGTGGCGGCGGCGAGGAAGACTTCTGGCTTGCGTTCGCGTACAAGGTTGAGGAGCGCCTCTGCCCATGGCTCACAGACAAAATTGCGCAAGAACGCGTGTTCGAGTGCGATGACTGTGTCTGCGCCGTGGGCAATCAGCGCGCCTGCGTCCTTGTCGGAGAGGGAAGGTGTGGGCACCACCGCCGCTAAGGAGGCCCCACGGCTGTCCGCAAGCGCCCGCGCCCGCGCGAGCAGCTCAAAAGAGACTACGTCGAGGCTGCCTGCGCGACGCTCCGCCAGAATCCAGAATTCAGGCTTTGTCGGCGTGTCTGCGGTATCGGATTCCTGTCCTGCCGCGCCCTGTGCAACGGAAGAGTGTTCAGGCGCTGAGCTCGAAGAGGGTGCCGCGGCAGGAGACACCGAAGGAGCGGAAGCGCTGTCCCCAATCGCGGTCTTGCCAAGGAGACCCTTGTTTTCAAAAAGTGTCACGATGTGACTGATCGCCATTTCGATGCCCGCTTCGTCTGCGGCCACAATGCGCTGGCCGTTGCGCGCGACTTTCGGATAAAAAATCTTTGTCACGCGGGTCGGCGAGCCGGCGAGCCCCGTACTGGCTGGGTCCAGGCCGAGGTCCCCAGCTCCCCAGCGCACAATCTCAGCGCTTCGGGCGAATTTTTTGCCGCGCAGCGTCGGAAGGCGCGGCGAAGCGATCTCCTTCACGACCGTGACGAGGCATGGCAGCCTGGCCTCGAGCACTTGATAGCCCTCCTCGGTCAGCCGGCGGACGCGAATGGCCTTCGGTGCAGTCACTGGAGAAGGGGCACCGGAGATGGCTGCCGGCGTGTTTTCAGAGAGAGGGGCGTCAGTGGCTGCCAACGGTGCGTTTCCTGGAAAAGGGGCGCCGTTGGTGCTTGGTGGTGTGTTGTTAGAGGGAGTAGCGCCGCGGGCGGCCGTCGTTGTGGACAAGGGGGCCGCCTCGATTTCAAGAGAACTTACGTACGTGAGAACAGGAATGTCGAGCCACGCGGCCACCGCAGGCCCGACCTGACCAGTATCTCCGTCGGTGGCCCGCTCGCCTGCGAGGATAATGTCCACGTCCCCTGCGCGCCGGATCGCTGCGGCCAGCACGCGCGAGGTCGCCCAGGTGTCAGAGCCCGCAAAAGCCCTGTCGGTTAGCAAAATCGCGCTGTCGCACCCCATCGCGAGCGATTCCCGCAGGGCGCGCTCCGCATCCGGCGGGCCCATCGAGAGCACGGTTATGTGTGCTCCGTACCGTTCTTTCAAGACGAGCGCCTCTTCGATGGCGTACAGATCGAGAGGATTGACGATGCTCTCAAGCCCCGAGCGCACCATCGTGCCGGTCTGAGGGTCCATTTTGACCTTGTCGGTTTCGGGGACTTGTTTGATGAGAACGAGAATGTGCATGTAAACTCTCCGGGGCTTTAGTGTGGCATATCTCTATCACCTCCAGCAAGTATGAGCTTAGTGTTTTTATTATGGTTGCTCTTTTCTCAAAATTTTTAAAAAATGTATTTGACAATTTTGAAAACCAGATTTACACTAAGATAAGATATCAGACAACCTGATTACATGATATCATAACATTACAGCAACTCCGAGGAGGACCAGATGGGAAACCCGTATGGGCGGATTCTGCTGCCGCTCGTCACACCGTTCGATCGCAATGAAGAAGTCGATTATGAAAAGTATGCACAGTTGATAGAATATGTTATTGCAAATAAATACTGTGATTCGCTCATTGTTACTGGAACGACGGGCGAGTTCAATACGCTTACTGTCGACGAAAGAGCGATGTTGCTCAAAACGGCGCTGAAAGCGGCTGCAGGCAAGGTGCCGATCATCGCCGGCGTCGGATGTGCCTCCACAAGGGAAACCGTAGCGCTCGCTCAGAAAGCCGAAAAAATGGGTGCAGACTGCATTATGATCGTTGCTCCGTTCTACTGCAAACCTACACAGGATGCGGTTTACGAGCACTTCAGAATCGTGCACGACGCGACGAATATTCCAATACTGCTTTACAATATTCCTATATTTACAGGCATCAATATGGAGCCGGCCCTCGTAGGGAAACTGGCAGCGCTCCCACGTGTTATCGGTATCAAGGATGAGGCGGGCTTAAATCCGATTCAGATAACGGATTATTATCTTGCTACCAAATCAGTAAAACCGGATTTTCTACTGTTCAATGGCGATGACCTTATGCTCATGCCGACCATTCCACAGGGCGCAGTGGGGATTGTTTCTGGCGGGGCACATCTTGTCGGTGATAGGATCCGGAAAGTATTCGAGCTGTATGAACAGGGAAAAAATACCGAGGCCATGGAAGTGTACCGTGATATATTCCGTCTGTTCCGTGGTTTCGGAGTGAATGGCCGCGTCCATCCGAATCCAATGCTGAGGGCAGCGATCGAGGTCGTGACAGGGATTAAGATAGGTCCCCCACGGAGACCGCTGGACCCGATTACCGACGGTGAAAGAAAATTCCTGATGGAGCTTTTGAAGGAAGTCAATCTTATCTGATTGGAGCACAGAGATGAAAAAGAGCGAAACCCTGAGGGGAATCATTCCGCCGATTATTTCGCCTTTTGATGCGTCTGGCAAAATCGACAGAGCCATATTCCGGCGGGAGGTCAGGCACCTCATTGAGTGTGGAGTTCACGGCCTATCTCCAGGGGGAAGCACAGGAGAAGGCGCGGTGCTGACCGACGAAGAGCTTTCCGAATTGATCCGTATAGTAAAAGAGGAAAACACGAAAGGGCTGCCCATCGTGGCGGGTGTGATCAGGACATCCACGCAGGCCGCCGTGAACACTGCTTTGGCCGCCAAGGCTGCGGGCGCGGATGCGCTCATGGTGACCCCCGTCTTCTACAATGTATTGGTGCCAGATGAAAAAGGAAATTATTCGTTTTATGAAGCAATCGCAGAAGCATCAGGATTGCCGGTGATCATCTACAACGTGGTTCCGCAGAATGAGATCTCTTCCGAAGCGTTTTCGCGCCTTTTAGAGATTCCAAATGTTGTAGGCATCAAGCAGAGTGTCGGGGGCATCATGGCGTTCTATGACATGGTGATCACGAACGGGCAACGAGGCATGATTTACGCCGCCACTGACGAAATGCTGTATTCGGCATTCGACCTCGGGGCGGATGGCGCGATTTCCGCAATACTTTCGCTCTTTCCTCGATTGTGCGTAAAAATGTGGGATTTGGTGCAAGAAGGCCGGAAGGATGAGGCGCGCAAAATCCAGGATACGATCTATCCGGTCTGGAAGGCTGTCCGTGGACCGCAGTTCCCTGCCCGCATGAAGGCGGCGCTTAGACTTATGGGAAGGAACTGCGGCTGCTCTCGCTCTCCGATGAGCGAAGTGACGGAAAGCCAGGAGTCACACATGAAAAAACTACTTGAGCATATTCGGGATGAATAGGCCCGGAGAATTTTTAGGAGGTTGATATGCACAAACGTCTACTAGGAATCATCTTTCTGATGTTGATGGTTTGTACTCTTGGCACTTTCGCTCAGGGGAAATACCCCACCAAGCCGATCAAGATCATCGTGCCTTGGAATGCTGGAGGTGGGACCGATGCAGTGGCTCGTGCCCTTGCTCGGTCTGGTGAAAAGTATCTGGGCGTTCCTGTTGTTGTCGAGAACAAGCCGGGTGGATCCGGCGCGGTTGGGTTGGCTGAAGTTGTTCAGGCGGCACCCGATGGCTATACGCTTGCGATTCTTCCTGTGGAACTCGGATTTATGGACAAAACAGGTGTGTATCCTTTTGGTTTCAAAGACTTCACACCTATCATGAATTTAAACACCGACCCCGCGGCTCTTACAGTGAAGTCTGGAAAGTTCAAAAATGTCGCTGATTTTGTGGCCTATGCAAAGGCTAATCCTGGAAAGTTGAAAGTTGGGCACTCTGGTACAGGCCTACTGTGGCATCTTGCAGCAGCGGTCTTTGCCAAAGACGCTGGGGTATCGTTGACATATGTTCCATTTGATGGTGCAGCTCCAGCCATTGCTGCGCTTATTGGAAATCAAATCGATGCGGTCACAGTTTCAGGTGCAGAGGTACAGGCACAGGTAAAAGCTGGGGAACTCACGATGCTGGCATGTATGGGGGATAAACGGTTGGCCAATTTTCCTGAAGTCCCCACTCTTATGGAGCTCGGCTATAAGGTAAACATCAGTACATTCCGTGGTATCGGCGGTCCTAAGGGGCTTCCGGCGGACAGAGTGAAAATTCTGCACGATGCTTTTAAGAAGATGATGGAAGAGCCGGACTTTGTTCAAACGCTGACTAAAATGGGGCTTGGCATTGACTACCGTTCAACGGCCGATTACAAGAAACTCGCCGACGATACTGCTGCTACCCTTGGTCCGATACTGACAGAGCTCGGCCTTTTGAGGAACAAATAGACTAAGGACAATTTATCGCGATACAACAGAAGTGAATGAAAGCGATCTGAGGGCACAGGTCGCTTTCTTCCTCTGAGAGGCTATTTAGGAGGGTTCTGCATGATTTCATTTAAAGTCAGATGGTTGGATCTATTTCTTGGCATCCTAAGTATTGTCTTGTTATTTATTGTATTTATTTTAAGCGCGAGTTTCCCGGAACCGCATGAGGCGCAGCTCGGAGCTGCAGTTTTCCCAAGGATTGTTGTGCTTGTCCTTGCTGTTGTAGGTGTTTATATATTTGCCCAGGCTATGGGTAAAAAGAATAATGCAACGGTAGACATTAACAATGCACAGAAAGTTATCTTATCTTTTTTCATTCTTTTGCTGTATGGATTATTTCTAAAGAAAATCGGGTTCATTATTTTAACACCTATTTTTATAGCTGTGCTTCTTTTTTTGATGAGATTTTCGAATGTTGTAATTAATCTACTGACGTCAATGCTGACGACTGCAGGTATATATATCATTTTTAAAATTCTGCTTTCTGTCCCCCTTCCGGAGGGGATTTTGAGATTCTGAGGATACAGCAATGGTGCAATATTTATTGAATGGTTTTGGACATCTTGTTCAGAGTGGAAGCATCTTCGCACTTTTCATCGGCGTTTTTTTAGGAATCATAATTGGCGCCTTGCCGGGCCTTACCGCTACTATGGGCATTGCTCTTCTCATTCCTTTCACTTATGGCATGGACCCAGCCTATGCTCTTTCCCTCATGGTCGGCATTTTTGCCGGAGGAATCTACGGTGGTTCGATATCGGCGATTCTGATAAAAACGCCAGGAACGCCAGCGGCGGGAGCTACAGTGCTCGATGGATATCCGCTCGCACAGAAAGGACAGGCGGGTAAAGCTCTCGCGGTGTCGACAATCGCAAGCGCATTGGGTGGACTGATAGGCGCTTTGATCCTCACCTTTCTCGCGCCCCAGATCGCGAAGATCGCAGTGCTGTTTGGACCGCCTGAATACGTGCTGCTCGGTGTATATGGCCTCTCTATGATTTCCTATGTCGCCGGCAAGTCCATGGCAAAAGGTATTTTAATGGGGTGCTTGGGGATTCTAATATCGACGATTGGCATAGATCCGATTTCAGGTTTCCCGCGTTTTACTTTCGGACAGCTTAATCTACTGAATGGCCTATCACTCCTACCTGTTCTAATAGGTCTGTTCGCGGCCGCCCAGGCCTTCGAAGGGGTCGAGAAATGCAATGAACCCCAGGTCCAACAGGCGAAGATAAAAAAGATCGGCATAAGCGGGAAGGAATTCCTTAGAATTCTACCGCATATCGTAAAATCAGCATTTATTGGCACCTTTGTTGGTGCCGTGCCTGGGACGGGCACGGATATCGCCGCGTTTCTCTCGTATGGTGAGGCCAAGCGTTCTGCAAAGAACGGGGCGGAATTCGGGACAGGCGTCATTGAAGGCGTTGCTGCTCCCGAGTCCGGGAACAATGCGTGCGTGAATGGAGCTATGATCCCCATGTTTACGCTTGGAATTCCTGGAGAAGCCGCGACAGCGGTCATGCTCGGTGGGCTCATGTTACTCGGACTGCAGCCGGGGCCATTGCTTTTCAGAGATAATCCTCAAGTCATCTACACAGTGTTTGCCAGCACCATAACGAGTAATCTCCTTATTCTCATACTTGGGCTTCTGGGGGCCCGATTCTTCGCGAAAGTGCTGCAACTTCCAACAAAGCTCATCACTACGATGATCTTTGTTCTCGCAATAATCGGCTCGTACGCTATGAGGAACAATGCGTTTGACGTTAGCGTCACCATTATTGCTGGTTTCCTTGGCTATATTCTGACCAAGGCGGATTATCCGGTGCCACCGCTTCTTCTAGGTCTCATTCTTGGGCCTCTCGTCGAATCGAATCTGGGCAGGACTGTTATTATTTCCGAAGGCAACTACTCCATATTTTTTACGAGGCCCCTCTGTTGGTTATTCTGGGCACTGATTCTCTATACCGTTATTTCCAACATTACTAAATCGAGGCGCGCATCCAGACAATCGGGCCAGAAAGCAGGTAGGGAAGAAAGTCATGAATGAAGATATTTTTTCGGTCCAGGATTATATCGCGATTGTCACGGGAGGGATGGGTCAACTTGGAAAGCAGTTTGTTAAAACTTTGGCTGAACGAGGAGCGAAGGTCGCCATTTTCGCGCGCCATGTTCCAGAACCTGCACAGATTTGCGAGGTATTTCCTGAATGTTGTAAACGTATCATAGCGGTCTCAGTTGATATCACAAAGAAAAAATCAATTCAAGATGGCCTTGATGCTGTGTTGAAAAAATGGGGAATCCCTCATGTGCTGATAAACAATGCCGGTCTCGATACTCAGCCTTCAGCTCCTCCTGAAGTCTCTGGCCCCTTCGAAAACTTTCCGGAGGAAGTATTCCGAGAGGTCGTGGAAGTGAATCTTGTGGGTACTTTTCTTGTATGCCAGGTTGTTGGTGCCGCAATGGCGAAAGAAGGTCGTGGCTCAATCATAAACATTGGATCGATTTATGGCATGCTTTCGCCTGTCCAGGACATCTATGCTTATAAAGCAAAAAAGACCGGAATACCTTTCATAAAGCCTGTGGCATACTGCGCTTCTAAGTCTGGAATATATAATTTGACTCGATATCTTGCGACTTATTGGGCTTCAAAAGGTGTGAGAGTGAATACGCTTACACCTTCAGGAGTATGGAGATCAACGCAAGACCTTGAATTTCAAGCGAATTACTGTGCTAGAATTCCTATCCGAAGGATGGCGAGAGAAGATGAATTCAACGGCGCTATAATTTTTCTGGCATCACAAGCTTCATCCTACATGACAGGCTCCAATTTGGTTATAGATGGGGGCTGGACAGCATGGTAATTCATGAAAAAAGAGGCGTATACTAGGATATTGGCTGCGCTTTCAACCGCATTTAATGCGAATGACACGATTGACACCGTTGCTCTTAGCCGTATCGTAAATAGTCTGTTGAAAAGAGGCGTTGAGGGCTTTTATGTGGGCGTATCGACAGGAAAATGCTTTCTTTTAAGCGATGATGAAAGAAAAGAGATTTTAGAAATGGTGCTGGCTGTTGTAGATGGAAAGGCGCCTGTCATTGCACATGTAGGCGCTTTTTTCACCAGTGCTGCTATCTCGCTGGCTAAACATGCGACTAAGGTTGGGGCAACGGCAATCTCCGCGACGCTTCCTCTCTATTTCAACAATAATCTCGACGAGATACAAAGGTATTATATAGGTATCGCCGAAGCTTCGGGATTGCCCATAATTATCTATAACATTCCTGCTTTCTCCAGGAAAAATTTCAGCATGCAAGACGGTGAGAAACTATTGAATATCTCCGGAGTTGCGAGACTCAAGCATACATCGATGAATCTTTATGAGTTGGAACGAATATGCAAAGAGTTCCGCGAAAAAGTCATATTTTCTGGGTATGATGAAGTATTACTAGCAGCGTTCTCTTTAGGCGCCGAGGGTATGACAGGAAGTACCGTAAACCTCATGTCAGAGCTTTTTCTAGGTATGCGGAGTGCCCTTTTCTCAGGAGATATTACTAAAGCGCAGAAATTACAGGACATTGCAAATTCGGTCATAGAATGTCTCTTCGGAGGGTCTTTCTTTCCAGCGCTCAAGTATGAACTTGCCCTTTCCGGGCTTCCCTGCGGCGAGTGTCGTAAACCATTTCAGTCTATCTTAGATATAAAAAAAGCGTTGATTGCAAGTAAGCTTGTTGAGTATGGTATTGTGAAGCATGGCAATAACATGTAAAAAGGAGTATAGGCATGCGCTCGATCAATAGGCTGTCGATAACAGATCAGGCGGTACAGCAGATAAAGAACGAAATTCTCTCCGGCGCATACAAAATCGGCGATCGCATCCCGACTGAAAAAGATTTATGCCAGCAGTTGGGGGTTGGAAGATCGACAGTCCGAGAGGCCCTGCGTATGCTCAAGGCGCTTGGATTTATCGAAGTAAGACAGGGTAAAGGCGCTTTCATTATCAAAACGAGCGAGGACAGTGATGAAAAAATTCGGGACTGGTTTAGCAAAAACAAAATCGAGTTAATTGACTTCATACAGGTCAGAATGAGCCTCGAGCCACTTGCTGTCCGGTTGTTCATCGAAAGGGCAAGCGAAGAACAAATAAATAATATAGATAAAATATTAGTATTGTTTGAAAATGCTACCGATTCAGGTAATGCACTCGATTTAGCCCTGCTGGATGAGGCTTTTCATACGGCTATTGCTGAGGCTTCTGGGAATAATTTGCTTATTATGCTGAATCGTACGATTGTTGAATTTTTCAGGGAATACAGGGTTCGATCTTTTGCAGTAAAGAAAAATATCAAAAATGCTCTAGAGCCTCACCGAAAAATAATGCAGGCAATACGGGCACGCAACCCCGACGCGGCCGCCCAGGCGATGGTAGATCACCTCAAGTTATCCATGACAGACATCAATAGAGTCCTTGAGTAGGCTTCTGATCAGAGGTTTGTGGGCGTTGTGTTTGTATCATTAGTATGTTTTTATTGTTATTTTTATATGATGCAGCACAATAGGGAATCGATGGCAGGCGCGCGATTTTGGAAGCGTTATTTGTGGCTCATGCTGGTTTGCTTTGGTGCTCTCGTGTCTGGAGGAGCCCAGGGCGGGACCTTTTCCGATGTACCTCCGGATTTCACCCCAATTTCCACGGAGACTCCTCATTATGGCCTTTTCTTAGAAAAAGAAGCCACCCTTAGAGCTAAGCTCCTTGCCGCCGAGATTCTTTCCGTCAACATTGATATTGAGTCTTATAAAAAGGAGATAGACACAGCAAAGGGCGAGGCCCGACAGCAAGATATTCTGGCGATGGAAAAGAGAATATCTATTTTGAACAGCGCGTTAGAAAAACTGAGTTCGACAGATCCTGCGCACTATGTATTGCCGATAAAACGGCGAATAAGCGTGCGCCCGACAACGGTGTACGGCATTGGCTCTGTCCTGGAGCGCGACGATCAGAAATCGGGAAATGCGATCTATCGTGTCGTGGGCATTCAGGGAGATGATTTTTCTCTTCTGGAACCTGGGAGGTGGTACAGCCTTGAGGTCTATATATTGAGAGCCCGCGATGCCAGCGTGCCTATCCCGGAATACTATGTCTATGTGATGGCCCCTTCGGAGCCTGGCCCGGGCTTCTCTGCGCCCGACGAAGGCGCACAACCTCCAGGGAAGCCATAACCGGGCAAGCCACAATCTGGCAAGCCACAACTCGGCGCCACGCGCCTCAAAAAACCGAGTTAGAAAAACAAAAAAAGGCGCCCAGCTTCCGCAAGGCGCCTTTTTGCTGAGCCAAGGCTCGCTTTTGCAATAGATTACGGTTTCATCTCTGGGCTTTCTTCTCAAGGCATCACGAACGAGAAGTAATCTGCGTCGCCCAGATAGAGGCCATAGTCGGTGCCGACAGTGATCGAGGCAGCTGTGGCAAGGGTATCATTGTCTTCGAAAGAATCATCGGCACCTGCGCCGCGGCCATTGGTGGTGTTGACGTAACTTACGGCGCTGAAGCCGACATTGAGGCCGTATTCGCCGGTTGCACCCTCATACTGTGTTATCCCAATTTTGTAGGTTTGGCCGCTCTGGAGTCCTGCCACGGAGATCGAGTCCAGTGTGCCGCTGTCGTAGGGACCTGCCAGGGTGTTGCCTGCGCTGTCGTACAGGGTGATGATCGTATCCGCTCCTGTCGAGCCGGAAGGATCCGTCGCCAGGTTCGGGACGGTCTGGATGAGCAACACGGCGATGTCGAAGTTGAACGTGATGGTCCTGTCCCTCGTGTTGTCCACCGTGAAGGATTTTTCTTGTGGTTCGCCGAGATAATTCGTCTTGGCGACGTAGAAGCCAGGCTTGAGCAGCTTAAAGTCGACTGAACCGTCGGTGCCGTTCGTCATGCCCAGATAGACGAACTCACCGTCGCCGTTGTAGAGATAGACAGGTTGCCCTACGACCGCGGACGCATAGCCGGGTATGCCCGAATCGTAGTTCGCGTTGTTGTTTTTCACGTAAATTTTTGTCGTCTTGGTGCTGTAGACCGAACCGGCGGTGGGGATTGTTCCTCCATTGAGGACTGCGGCGGCGGCTTTGACGTTGACTAATCCGTAGCCGGTGTCTTCGTCCCATCCATCGTCGCCGATGTCCGTCGCCGTAGACTCAAGAATGGTCCGGATTTGGTCCGGCGTGAGGGTTGGGTTGAAGGTAAGGAGGTATGCAACGGTGCCCGTCACGAAGGGCGCGGCCATCGAGGTCCCTGACATGTCGGTGTAGCTATGGTCGTTCTCATTGTAGGTGGAATAGATGTTGTAGCCAGGAGCCGAAACCGAGATGAAGCTTCCGCTGGTGGAGAAGTGGACCTTCGATCCGTCGGCCCGCGTGGCGCCTACTGCCAGGACGCCGGAATAGGCCGCAGGATACTGAGGCGCATTGTAGCCGCTGTTGCCCATAGAGGCTATCACCATGATGTCGTTGTCTAGCGCCTGATTGATCATGTCAAGCTCGAAGTAACCGGCGTAGGAGCTGCCGAGCGACATGTTGACGGGAATGGTCTGATGTATATTGTTGGTCTGTTTCCAGTTGATGAGATCGGCGAAGCCGCCGTAGACCGCCCAGTCGGAGCCTGAGCCGCTGGCTGCCGAGTCGGAGAAACACTTGTAGGAGATGAGCCGGACATTTTTCCATGCGACTCCAGCCACACCCTTGTGGTTGTTGCCGAGGGCTGCGATGGTGCCTGCCGTGTGCGTGCCGTGTCCATTTTCATCCCAATTTTCGTTGGTAGGGACATCGACGAAGGGGTTCCCGTCGCCGACGAAGGAGAAGGTGTTTCCTCCGTCCGTCGAGGTGAAGGCGCTCTTCGCGTATTCGATGATCTGGCCGCTGTCGCCGTTGAAGTCCTCATGCGTGCGATTGATGCCGGTATCGATATCGACGACGTAGACCGTGTTCGTGCCTACCCCATACGCGGTGTACGCGTCGAGAGCCTTGGTCGTCTCGAAGTGACCGAAGCGTCCCCAGGTGTCGGGGTCGTTGAAGACTGCCGCTATGGCATTTGCGTCCTTGCTCTGGGCTGACTTGTCCTCGGCGGAGGCCGAAGAGGTTTCGTTCTCCGGAATCTTCGAGAGGAGCTCGTGCTGGGCGTAGATGACGCCGGGCGTTTTTTGGAGCCGCGCCACGAGCTTGACGGCCCCGTCTTTTTTGTAGAGGCGGTAGTACGTCGAGCCGTTCAGACTGAAGTGTCCAACGACGCTCGCTCCGTAGCCTTTGAAGGTGTCGGTATTGAATCCGGATGTCACTTTTACGATGACGTAGCCGGCATTCACGTCCCCGTTGGTCGCGGCTATGGCGAGGTCTTCCTCACTCGTCGGTTCGAACATGGTGTAGGGTGCCATAGAGCGGGAGGAGCTCGACGTGGTGGCGTCGGACTTTACGAACAGATTGCAGCTAATCAAAGCCATACAGGCCAAAATTGCCGTGAGCAATGCGATTATTTTTTTCATGGTGCTTCTCCTCATTATTCTACCGTGAAGGAGAACCAGCCGTTGAGGGTCTCCTGACCGTTCTGATATACATCGGCATACGAGCGCGAGACACAGTTAGTCCCGCTCTTGTAGAAGTAGGCGGCGGTGTTCGTGCTCGAACTTCCCGTGTAGTTTCCGAAAATGTCCCAGTAGTACGTTACGCCCGAATCGAGCGCAAGATCGGCGCCGGTCGCGTAGTTGGTGTTCGCGTTGAAGATGCTTGGGCTCAGACTGATCGTGCCGGTGCTCGAATCGAAGCTGATGAGCGATGCGGTTGTCGCTGCGTTGTATGCGTACCAGTTGCCATCTCCGGAATATACGAAGCAAAGGCGACTGGTACTGAAGTTATAGTAAAAATAACCGACGTACACATGGGTCCCGTCAGCCTTTTTTATCACCGGCGAGAAATAGAAGCGGTCCGACACCGATGCGTTCCACAGGCTGGAGTCTGAGATTGTGAACGTGAAGTTCGGCAGGTCCGTAGCGTCGATGGCGGGAGACTTGTTTGCAGGGGCGACAAGGGATGCAGTAAAGGCCGGCAGAAATTTGACCGGGCCCATGATGCTGCTTGTGTTTGTATGCGTATCGTCGGTGAAGACCGTAACCTTATATTCGTACTCCACTCCCTCGGTGAGCTGAGAATCGGTGTCGTAGAAGGTGTGCGTCCCAGAAGTGCCGGTGGAAAGGGCGCCGTAGTTCACGGTGCCGACAGCCTCCCACGTCGCACCACTGTCCTCTGAGCGATACACCGTAAAGCCGAGAATCGGTACAGCGCTGCCCCCGGAAGACGCGTCTTGGAACTTAAAGCTTATTGCGGCCCTGTAGGAAATTGATCCGCTCGAAAGCCCCGTGAGCGAGTCGGTGCTTTTCTTTGTCTTGAAGTATTCCCTCGACATCCCGTAGATGCGCAGATCCGCTGAAAGACTCTGGAAATAGTCGGCGCTTATGTCGCTGCCGCTTGTGTTGGCGAGCGTGTTGGTCACCGTTAGATTCTTCTCGGTGCGGTTGTTGGCGCGATCGTAGATGACGAAGGAGATGGTGTGTGCGCCGCTCGTGATATTGGTCCATGAAGTTGCGAAGTACGCTGTTCCCGTAAATGTGCCCGCCGTCGAATTATACGACGAGGTAGAGAGTGTCTTGTCGGCGGCGATCCCAGAGAAAGTGCTGGGCGTTTGGTCAAGGCCCATCTCGATTCCAAAACCGGCCCAGGATGTAGCGTCCATCTCCGCTTTGCCTGTCGCCACAACTTTTATGTACTTCATAGTCGAAAAGTCGACACTGCTCCCCGACGACAATGTGTTCCAGACGGCGCTCTCGCTCGTTGGATCGCTGGCTGTCGTGTAGGTTATGGAGTCGATGGTCGGCGATTCTGCGGGGAACGTGCTCATGTCCAGTTTCTGACATATCATCGTCAGCGCAAGATCATTGACGCCTATTACGCCCTCTTTTGAGGACTGGGCACGCCCCGTAGGGGATGCCTTCACCGTGTAGGTAGAGCCCTCGCCCAGCCATATGGGCTGGGGATTGGTGCTGAATACGGCGCTATAGAGCAGACTTCCGTCGGAATAGACATAAATTGTGCCGCCTGTGGCGACCTTGCTGCCGTTGACCGAATCGATGACCTCTACGGTGGCGTTTGCTCTGTATATTGTTATGGTATAAGATTTTGTAGTGCCATCCTCAGCCGTCACCGTCACCGTAAAAACGTTTGGGCCCGTCGAAAGGGTAGTATTGGCTGGATTTTTATCCCAGGAGATCGAGGCCTTGCTGTCGTTCGCGGTAGCGGTGATTGTCACATTGCTGACTGTTTTCTCGACGACGGCAGTATAAGCAGTGACATCGCTCGCGAATGTCTTGTCTAGGGAATACCCTGTGACAGCCAAGGAGCTCAAGGTTGCATCGGATGACTTGATCGAGGTAGGCTGGACACAAGCCATGAATACAGAGGTGACGGCCAATATTACCATCAACCTCCCGAAGATCTTCTTCATTGTTCCCTCCTAATTGTTTTTGCAGAGAGATCGAAAATCTTTTGTGACAGCCACGCTTTCTGAATGACCAAGAATGTATATGCCAAGAGGAAAGGGGGATGTCTAATTTCTTGAATAGCTCGCTTTGTTTTCCAATGATTTCCAATACTGATGCTCTGCAAATTGTTTTTTCGAATGCATTTCTGAATACATAGAAATTCCCCTTCGGCTCTTATGAGTCGATAATGTTTAGATATTGCTTACTCTTCTCTCTGTGCACCTCCTTTGGATTGAGTATATTTTTATATATATAATTATAATTAAAGTTATTATAAATAACATAATATACTATGTCAAGATGAAAAATGTAACATTTATTGTGGAATAAGGCACTCTTTTCGCTTTCCGATGAGGTCTGTTCGCCCGAGGGCCCGCAGCGCCTCTCGCACGGCGGCGCGATTTTCTGGCTTCGAGAATTGGAGGAGGGCTCGCTGGAGTGCCCGTTCCTTTCCGCTACGCGGTATGTAGACGGGCGCCCCGTCGAGGGGGTTCATGCGGGTTCTCCACATGGCGGTGGAGAGCGTGCCGGGGGTTGGGTAGAAATCCTGGACCTGGTCGGGCACGAAGCCGAAGCGCTTGAGGTAGAGCGCAAGTTCGAGGGCGTCCTTCAGCGTGGAGCCTGGGTGTCCGGAGATGAAATAGGGGATCAGGTATTGTTTTTTGCCGAATTTCTCGCTGAGGCGGAAATACTCTTCGGCGAAGCGGTCGAAGGTTTCGAGCGGGGGCTTGCCCATGAGATCGAGGACGTTGCTCGAAGCGTGTTCGGGCGCGACTTTGAGCTGACCAGAGATGTGGTACTGGACAAGATCGCTGAAAAAGCCTTGGTCCTCGTCGAGCATGAGGTAGTCGTAACGGATACCGGAGCGTATGAACACGCGTTTGACGCCGGGCAGACTCCGCAGCTGCCGCAACAGTTCGCGGTATTCGCGGTGATCGACGTCGAGGTTTGGGCAGGGGCGTGGTGCCAAGCAGCGCCGGTCGACGCAGGCACCGTGTTTGGCCATTT
>JAJUJQ010000004.1 GCA_029265255.1 Spirochaetota bacterium | reverse complement strand
GGTTCGAATCCTCTTAGCCTCACTTTTTTTTTTGGAGAGATGCGAGAGCGGTTGAATCGGGCGGTCTCGAAAACCGTTGAACCCTCTGGGTTCCGGGGGTTCGAATCCCCCTCTCTCCGCGATGGAAAACCGAGGGCTGGGGGATTCCGGTTTTCTTTTTTCCGATATCATGCGTAACCCCTGGAGAGATGACCGAGCGGTCGAAGGTGCACGATTGGAAGTCGTGTGTACCCCGAAAGGGTACCGAGGGTTCAAATCCCTCTCTCTCCGTCTGCAGTCCGAGCGCATGAAGCCAGGCACTGTGCTCGTAACCACTGCGTAACCCCGCCAGGTCCGGAAGGAAGCAACGGTATGCAGCAGGTGCGGTGCCGCAGAGCGCCTGGCTTCCTGCGCTTGCGCTGCTTTACCCTTCCATCCATGCATGCTATTTTTGATGCATGCCTTTTGAAGTAACGGCAACCCGCAAACGACCCCAAAATTTCGAGCAGCTCGCTGGCCAGAATTTCGTTGCGGCGACGCTTATCTCCTCACTCACGCAAGGGCGCATCGCGCATGCCTATCTCTTTTCGGGACCTCGAGGCTGCGGCAAGACGAGTACCGCACGCATTCTGGCGAAGGCACTCAACTGCGAACAAGGACCCACACCTCACCCCTGCGGCATCTGCGCTTCATGCCGGGAAATCGCCGCGGGTTCCTCACTGGATGTTATCGAAATCGACGGTGCTTCCAATACATCGGTCGATAATATACGCCAGATAAAGGACGAAGTACTCTTCGCGCCGAATACCGGGCGCTATAAAATCTACATTATCGACGAAGTCCACATGCTCTCGATGAGCGCTTTCAACGCCCTGCTCAAGACAATCGAAGAGCCTCCACCCTATATCATTTTCATTTTTGCCACTACTGAACCGCAAAAGGTTCCTGCCACAATCAAGAGCCGCTGCCAGCAGTTTAATTTCAGACTGGTACCCGTCGAGATCCTTATCGAATTGCTCAGGCAGGTAGCCAAGGAATCCGGTATCGAAGCGGAGGATGAAGCGCTGCGATGGATCGCCCGCGAAGCCGGTGGATCGGTTCGTGATGCATACACGCTCTTCGACCAGATCGCCTCATTTTCCGGCAACCGCATAACCGCGGCACAAATCAGAGAGACTCTCGGTCTTGTCGGACAGGATCAGCTGAATACCCTCTTCAGGGCTCTTGCGGAAGGAAATGCGAAGCACGCGCTCGCGGTCCTGGACGAGGTACTGGCATGTGGCGTTTCGCCTGAGCAGTTTCTGTCGGACACGGTAGAATATCTCCGCTCCGTGCTTCTATTAGGCCAGGGAATCAACAAAGAAAGCCTGCTCTCAGCAACAAAATTATCGTTCGACGTAAAGGTGCTTGAGCAGTTCTCGCCCGGTAGAGCCGAGTACGCGACAGGGGTCTTGCTGGACACCTACCGCCATTTGAAAGAGACAGTAGACCCGCGGTACGAACTTGAGCTTGCTATCGTAAAACTCTCAAACATTTCCTCGTATATAGGACCAGCCGAGCTCTTTGACACAATTACGGCACTCCGCGCTGCCATCTTAAGTACTACTTCCGGACAAAGCACCAGGCGACCCGCTATCGAATCTGGTTCAGAGAAGAGCTGCATGCCCAAAACCCATACCGCAGCTATAGACAACACGCGTGGAGAAACCAAAAACCCTTTTCAAAACCGCGGGAGTAGCGCACAGCTTCAAACAAGCGTTCAGCAGGATCAGCGCGCGCCCGCCCGCGAAGACGCCCGTGAAGGAGCTCTGTCCCCTTTTGCGCCTACCACCAGGAACGACACCTCTCCCCTAGATTCCAGCGTAACGCCGGTTTCTGAAAAACCCATGGACAGTATAGACCGAGGTCCCCTCGGCGACTTTAGAAAGCGCCTCATTGCCGCGTTACGGCAGGAAAATCCATTTCTCGCATCAGCACTCGAAAAATCGCCAGCTTGGACACCCAAGCACAACGGGGCCATTATCCCTGTCACTAACAAGGTCGAGCTCGACCTTATCAATCGATTTTCAGCGCTGATCTCTCAATCGGCAGCTGCTATCGCAGGGCACCCTTTCGCCGTTGAGATCCGGTATGAAAAAAACCCTGGCGCGCAAGGAGGAAGCGAACAAGCCGTCAGCGCAATGACCTCCACGAGAATCAAAGCGCCGTCTGAACAGCCCACCACTCCGAATCAAGCTTTGAAATCCGAGCGACAGCTCGATCAGTCCGCCGACACATTCCGCGCAGATACTGAAATTCCCGATCAGAATGGCATAGGCGCCAACGGTGCATTCAACGATATCAGAGGAGGTGACAGCACCAACGACGAAAGAATCGGGAGAAGCAGGGACAGAGCTTCAAATGACGCCATGTCCTCTATCACAAATCCCGCAGCCGCTGGACTCAACATGTCAGAACACGACCAGCAGCTTGTCTCCACGATTGAGCGCCTGTTCAAAGGAAAACTGGTCGCGACAACACCGCCGTCCTCCCAGCCGGCTATCAGACAACCCTTCCCGGTACGCCCCTCCGCTGAACCGGAAGACGATAGCACTGATGCAGGGATTTTAGAACCGGAGATGGACCTTGATACCGAAGACTGAACCTTGTGCCGCGTCGCTCATTCATGGTGCAGCAAATATATGATGGAGGAATCAATGGATCTGAACACACTGTTCGATATGCTCAAAAACCCTCAAGCGCTCAAAGCCCAAGCAGAGGAAATGCAGAAAAAAATGAACGCGATTCGCGCTACAGGAAGCGCGGGTGGTGGCATGGTAAAGATCACGCTTACCGGCGCAATGGAGATGGTCGAGTGCATCGTTTCTCCAGAACTCGCTGAGTTCAAGGATATTGGCTTGCTTCAGGACCTGATTCGGGCTGCCCACCACGACGCCACAGAAAAAATCAAGGACGCTATCAGATATGAATTCGCTGGCTCGCTCACCGGAGCAGGACCAGGATTTCCCTTTGGTGGTTTTCCAGTATGAATTTCAATGTGAATGAACGGAAAACAGTACCATGAAAGCCATTGAAGATCTCGTTGCCCTCCTCGTAAGGTTGCCCGGACTTGGGCGCAAAAGCGCGCTCAGAATTGCCTATGCACTGCTGCAATCAGAGTCCTCATTCAGTGACGCGCTTGCGGAACGTATCAGGATGTTGAGGAGTGCCATAGGCTTCTGCCCTGAATGTGGGTCGTATTCGGAACATGGTGTCTGTCCCTTCTGCACCGATGCGGGCCGTGACCGAAGCCTCATCTGCGTCGTCGAACAGCCCCAGGATGTCGTCACCATCGAAGCTTCGAGAGAGTATCGAGGACTCTACCATGTGCTCGGCGGCTTACTCTCGCCGCTGGAAGGTGTCGGGCCAGACCGGCTTTCCATCGGTACCTTAAAGAAACGAATTCTGCTTTCACGCCAAAGCTCTGTCCCCATTGTTGAGGTCATCATCGCTACCAACCCAACCGTAGAAGGCGATACCACCGCGCTCTACCTAAAAAAGCTTCTCGAGAATGATCAGGTAAGGGTTACCAGGCTGGCGACTGGGATCCCTGTCGGAGGCGATCTGGAATATGCCGATAGATTGACACTTGCTCGATCGTTCCGTGGACGGGCACCTTTGTGAGAAGAAATCCTGAAGCACCTCATGACCCAACTGCGCTTTCCATGCTATGCTGAGGCTGTTCTCCGCAGCCGATTACCATGCCCGGAATCAGACGAGGAAGCGAGGAGAAGAACATGCGTGTAAAGGAAATCGCTGGCATTCTGGACGCCAAACTACTCACCTCCCCGCATGACATGGATGTAATCGACATCACCACCGCATGCGGCTCGGACATGATGAGCGACGTCATCGCGTTCGTGAAAGAACGTGTCGCCCTGCTCACTGGGCTGACTAATCCGCAGGTGCTTCGTACAGCCGAACTTCTCGACATTCGTGTCATCATTTTCGTACGTGGCAAAAAACCGTCTGAAGATCTTGTGAGAATGGCGCAGGAACTGCAAATCGTTCTTATGTGTACCCATTACAGCATGTTCACAGCCTGCGGTCGATTGTATCAGGCAGGTATCGCGGGTGACAGCGGCTGCAGGACCGAGTAAGGGGCATGAAATTCGAATACACGATTCCTGCGATGGATTTTTCGGCTGCCGGAAAGGCGTCCACCGATATGAAACGACGGCTGACCCAGCTTGGCCTGCCACTCGATCTCATCAAGAGAGTGGCTATATCCATGTACGAAGCTGAAATGAATGTAGCCATACATGGAGGAGGCGGCAAGGCGGAAATTGAGATCACGACTGAATGCATCACTACGCGATTTGTCGATCATGGGCCAGGAATTGAAGACATCGAGCTGGCAATGCAGGAAGGTTATTCAACCGCCAGCGAAGAGATACGGAACATGGGATTTGGAGCAGGCATGGGGTTGCCCAATATGAAGCGGAATGCAGACGAACTTCTCATAGAAAGCAAATCCGGAATAGGCACCACGGTAACCATGTGCTTCCGTCTTAAAGGCGGTGCTGCATGAATGAACAACACACACCTCCAGAATACGCGCCGCCCCAACAGAAAGACTTCAGCGCTCCCGCCCCGCTGATTCGATCACCCGCGGCTTCCGAATCCTCGACCGAATCAGGCGGCAGCCTTGAAACACCAGCGCTCTTCCACTCAGTCCAGATTGATGAGAGCTTGTGCGTCGGCTGTACCACATGTATCCGCTTCTGCCCCACAAAGGCTATCCGTGTAAGGAATGGTAAGGCGAGAATTTCCGAAGAGCTTTGCATAGATTGTGGTGAGTGCATTCGACGCTGTCCTAAGGGGGCAAAAAAGGCTGTCTCGGACCCTCTCTTTCTGCTGGACGGGTTCGACATCAGGGTCGCGCTGCCGGCACCTTCGCTGTATGGTCAGTTTGCCCTTAAATATTCTCATGCTGAAATCTTCGAAGCCCTCCACCATATCGGCTTTGATGAGGTGCTGGATGTAGCTTGGGGTGCTGTAGAAGCAACGCGCCTTACTTGTGCGCTCATCGATCAAGCTGAAGCACTTCCAGTTATATCCAGCGCATGCCCGGTCGTGGTCCGGCTTATTCAGCAGCGATTCCCAAGCCTCATCCCGAATCTCTTTCCCCTCATTCCACCCGTCGAGATTGCTGCTCAAGAGGCAAGAAGATTGTTGGCCGAATCAAGGGGAAAAATCGGCGTATTTTTTCTGAGCCCTTGCACCGCGAAGGTTACTGCAGTGAGGTGGCCATTAGGGTATGAACACTCAAAAGTCGATGCGGTTTTTTCGCTGAAGGACGTTTTCCCTTCGCTCAAGAAGGCGCTCGAAGCTCTGTCCCCAATGCAAAGACAAAAATGTAAGGCAATAGGTCTGGATCAGAAAAATCGGCACTTCCTCCCTTTTATTGACGATCTCGAACCTGGACTCGGCTGGGCTCGCTCAGACGGCGAATTGGAAGCATTGCACATTCCTGACGCGGTCTCCGTCGATGGTATTTCGAATGTCATCGACCTTCTGGAAGCGATAGAAAACAGCGAAATCCAGTCGATACGGTATATTGAAGCGCTTGCCTGCCCCGGCGGGTGTGTCGGTGGGCCCATGGCGGTCGAAAATCCCCATATTGCGCGGTCAACGATGCGACAGCGATGTGAGAGGCTGTTGAATAATAAAGCTCTGTCCCCGGCTATCGTGAAATCGCCTGCTTCTCTATCAATGCTGAGAAAAACAGACCAGGACGCTCTTCAACGATACGGATGGACTATCCCACTCAAACCGAAACCGGTACGAGTCCTCAGTGCTGATCTTGCAAAAGCACTCGTAATGGCAGAGGAAATCGAACGCACCAACGCTCTTCTGCCTGGTATCGACTGCGGAGCTTGCGGAGCTCCGGATTGCCAGTCTCTAGCTGAAGACATCGTCCGAGGGCTTGCCACTATAGAGGATTGTCTGATTTCTCGCAGCCGCGTCTCCGAACAGACACAGGAACACCGTCCGGGAACCGCTGATTTATCTGATGTTCCATGAATCACTACTGTATCAAAATTTGACAAAAAGAATGAGAATGAGTATAGTATTTTACGATAACTTGCAATTTATGCATTCTCATGTAATATTCTCCTGTTTTTTGAGTACATTGCTGAATACATGAGTGCTGCGAGAGGTATTGTACTTGAACAAGAAGGATTTTCCCCATATCCATTTCTACGACCAGGATTTTGTTGATATCTACGACAAGACCTGGGCATGGGTTGCCGATTGTTGGACCACCGGCGGGAGCCAGTTAAAAACCAGCAAAATCAAATTTTTCTATTATCCTGAGCGAAATCGCCTCGACTTTCTCGAACAGGTTTTTTCCAGCTTTTTCCTTGTCTATAGCAATCGGATTTTCCCCGCTTCGAACGGGCTTGATGCGCTTTATCTCCTTCAGGAATCCGATGGAGCCATCCGAGAAGCCTACGACAATGAGACCGGAGCTCCAATCTTCAATCCCGCCAACCCCGCAGGAGTAACATTGCCGCTCCTTGCATGGGCAGAGTTCAATCTCTATCATAAAACCGCCAACAAGAAGCGAGTCAAGGAAGTAATGCCTGCCCTTCGCAAGCATTACAAATGGATCGAAGATACGTTCAAGATGCCGAACGGTCTCTTTGCGACTCCCGTGGCTTCGACAGGAATGGAGAATTCACCTCGAGGGAATGCAAAATACCTGATCGACTTCAATGCAGCCATGGCGATGAATGCCCTTTATCTTTCAGCGCTCGGCGATATTCTCAATGATAAGGATGCATCATTCCTGTACAAGCGAGATTATTTCTCAATCAAAACCCGTATCAATTCGAAAATGTGGAATTCCGAAGATGGATTCTATTACGACCTCGACGAGCAGGAAAAGCAGATTAAAACCAAGACCATCGGTACCTATTGGCTGCTTCTTGCTGAAATCCCAAATGAAGAGCGGGCAGAGAAACTTGTTGCCAAGCTCAAGGATCCAGCTTGTTTCGGAACGGATAATCCTTTCCCCACACTAGCAGCAGATCATCCCGACTTCAATCGGACGGGACAGGGATATCGTGGCTCGGTGGTTCCATGGCTCACATTCATGGTCATCAAAGGTCTTGAAAAATACAATTTCCATGAACTGGCCAGGGATTCGGCAATCCGTCATCTTTACTATATTCTTGATTCCATCCATGCAGGAGAACAGGGACAGGGCCACCGTCATAACCGCCCTACTGTGTGGAGCGCGTATCAACCATTGAATGAAGGAAAAGCCGTTTGGGACGGTCACCCCGAATGGCCGCTCCCCAATCATCTCCCTTCGAATGGGCTTTGTACCATCACGCTGATGATCGAAAATATCATAGGCCTGAGCATTTCATTACCAAGAAAGACCGTTGATTGGAATATCCCCAACCTCGAAATCATGGGCATCGAAAACCTCTCTCTCAAGAGAAACATGATCACCATTCTCTCAAGCAAATCGGGCAGGGGATGGGAAATTCATATGGAAAGCGAAAAGCTCTACTACTTTACTATCAATGTAATCGGAAAGAAGAAAAAGACACTTCCTATTCCTTCCGGCAAATGCTCAATGCTGATTGATAAGATCTGATTTCGAAACCGCCAGCTGAAATGCTGCAGTTGGTATTTTGCATAAATTATGGGGACAGAGCTTTATTGTCCAATTGATAGCACCTCGCCCCGAGCCGCTTAGGAGGAAGTCAGGACTCTCACTGAACCCATGAATGCGATTCCACCGATTACCACTGTCCCTTGGTAATATTCACCGTGATGCATCATAGCCTTGTTAACAGCCTCGCCCATGAAGGGGACTACCGAGCACCGCACCTCCATTCCCGGTGATACTAATATTTTTGTTTCTCCCATCACCGCTATAACATCGAGATGAATCCCCTCATCGGGAATTGCTATCCCTCTCAGATCGATGATCGTTGAACCCATGATGGTTATACTTGCTGCATTTGTGGTTCGGATTGATCGACCATCAACTTTACGGTCTCCCATGATACAGAAATATAAATCGGGCGTTTTCTCCTGAATCAACTCCTTTTTCGGCCCGAATGGGGACAGAGTTTCTCGCACCTCCGTTTCCGGTGAAAATGCTTCCAATTCTACGAGACCCTTCATGCAGTCTCTGATTTGAGCTAAGGTACGCGCGTTTTGTATCTCGGCTGCCTTTGTTTCATACTGCTCGAGAGAAAGTTTATTATCAGCAAAGGCTCTGGTAGCTATATCGAGCGCTTTTTCGCGAATTTGATCAATGGAGGATGCTGGATCATCAACCGATCCTTTCCCTTCTTTCATTACTTTTCCTCCTTCCTAACATAGCGAAATGCGGTCGATTTCTATCAAATACTGCATATGTAAACATTGTCGCTTTCCTCGCCTATCATCATCCATGAATGATGGTTCCCACGAATTCTCTCGATTCAAGTATAGCGCGGAAGTTATCAAGCTCTGTCCCCGAAGCAAAAATAATCTCGAGGCGAATTTCCTTCGCTTTGGCTAGAGCAATTGGATCAAAAGGTACATTGGCCCCAGGATTCCATTCTGTGCCAGTCATTTTTAAAAGCACATCATAGGTGACATTTTTCAAGGGCTTTGCAAAAGGATTTTTTCTGGGGTCGTCATCATAGATTTGAGCAACATTTGAAAGATTAATGACACGGTTTGCCTTAAATCGCTCAGCGAGGATGACCGCATCATAATCAGTAGAAAACCCTGGCTTCCAGCCCGAAGCCACAAGTATTCTTCCTTTAAACTCAAACTCAGCCGTGGGATCAATGACCACCTCCTGGGGACAGAGCTCCAAGAATACTTCCCTGATCAGCTGCGCATTCAATCTGGTCGCAGCGATGCCTATTCTATCCAATGCCTCCTGCATCGATTTCTGTCTTTCCATGTTTGGAGTCATCGAAGCAAATACTTCTAAAGCTCTGTCCCCATTTCCGTAGCTAGTCTCAGACTGCAACACAGAATAGAATTCCTTGTATGCGTTCTGCCACTTTCTTGCAGGACTACCACCGCCGACTACAAGTATCGCTCTGTCCCCGCTTTTCTCCAACACTGAGAGCAGAACATTTCTAAATCTTAGAAGAAATCGGGGATCAGGGCCTTCTGCTGGCGCGACAATCGAACCACCAAGAGAAATGACAACTGGCATGATACCTCCAAGGTTGAAGATCTGATCTTGAGAATGACTATCTTCATTCTCCTACTTGCCTATCCACTCAACAATCAGAAAAAGTCTTGTTTCTCGCCTTGGTCGTTTTCATTGCGATTGTGAATCCTTCAACAAACTACAGCAAAGCCGATGCAGAAATTCAGGCAAGATGATAAATGCATAACGCCGGTTCACCCTCTCGCCTGCCTGATGGTACTCTCTTCCCCAAGGGCCGACATTGATGACGGGAACATTGAGTCCTTCTTCAAGATATTCTTCAAGATCATGTTGGGGTACAACCGAAGCTTCTTTGATAAACGCAAGCGATTCTTTGCTTACTGCTGGTGAAAGAAAACTCATGTCTGATATCCCTGGGAAAAAGGGACGAATCCTGATCGACTCATTAAAATCCCTTTTGAAATGATCGACTTCATTTTTCAGACAAATAAGGAAATCACTATTTTTAGTTTCATCCAGCTCGGCCTTTGCATAGAATGGTGGAGCAACACCTACTATCGCGCTTAAGCCCTCGGGCGGCGCAAGAGCAGCAAGCTCATGAATTATCATTGCAGTCTGCAAAACCTGATCGTCCGGGTATCTATTCTCCGCTGATTTCTGCAGACAGCTCAGAATCCCAGGAGAGATATGCTCTGCTCGTGCAATAACTTCTTGGACCTCAATTACTTTTCCGGCAGAAAAATTGATCAGGACATGCTCATTACGTCTCCGCGCGTACGCAGAAGCTCGTTCTCTTGCCAATGAGAGAGCATTAACGATTGACTGCTGTACCAGTTCCTTGAATCGTTCAAGCAATTTTTCTGGACTCTTTTCGAAAGAAATGATATTCACCGCGCAAAATACGTCTGAAGGCGTGGTAACATCATATCTGGTACGTAATTCCCTAAAATACAGGACTGTTGGAGGAGCTGGTTCTTCTCCTGGAATGGGTGATCGTGTTCGAATACATTCGTTGTTTGCTTCGATTTCCTTAACCAAAATCGAAGCAGCAATCAATGGATTTATTCCCTCAAACGGTGCACCAGCATGCGAAGGCTTTCCGACGAAAAGCACAAAAGGAAGCAGTTTGCTCACTGATCCAATAAAAACTGACATCCCATCAGCTCCATCACCAAAATCGATCCCTGCATCCAAATTGATAACCGCGCGAAAAGAAAGATGATGAGATGCAGCAAATCCATGAAGCATTCGCCGTGCAGCCTTCATCCCAATGGAAGAGCCCTCTTCGTCAGGCACCGCCAGAAACAGAAGGTTGCCTTTACGTTTTTCATTGCTGAGAAATCGTGCCAGCACATGAATGCCTGCAGCAAGACCACTTTTCATGTCCAGCATCCCGCGGCCTGGAAGAAAAGCGCCAGACTCAAGATCATTTTTAAGAAGTATTTCAGAAGGAGAGAGAATTTCTTTCTGAGAAAGATATTGCGTTAATTTTTTTGCCAGGATGACCGGATCGAAGGCAAATGGCTCAAGAGCTCCGTAATTTCGGGTATCTACTACATCATAATGTCCTGACAGCACTACACATTCTTCTCCATTCCCTGGAGCAAAGGCAATAACATTTTTGCGGCCTTTAGGATCTCCATTTATGGGGACAGAGCTTACAAGGTGAGAGTTCTGTTTGAAAAAGGGTAATTCACGCAGCAGTTCTATGAGGGCATCTGCAAAAGATGCCTCCTGAGGCGTACCGGTAATGCTGGGAGTACGAACAAGTCTGATTGCGATTGATTCACAATCGGTAAAGTCTGTTTTTATCTCCATCAGAGCCATTCTAGCATTATTGAGCTGTATTTGTGGAGTATAGAATAAATGAGGGACAGAGCTTCAAGCCAATTGCGATTTTGAAAGAGCTTGAATTTCTGCCCCTGCAATTGATTCCCTGCACTAGATTATTTGCTGAAATATAGCCTCTTCAACACATCCAGGTTTTTCTCGTTGAAGGTTTTCGAGCCTGCGCTTGTATATGAGTACTCGATCAATTCCTTATAGACCTGCGATGCTTTATGCCGAACCAGCTTCATCGTAGAATTGATGGTACCATTCGATTCACTGAATGGCTCTTCAGGAATCTGGAATACCGCAGGAATCCAGGCAGGCTGAACCTTCTTTGCTTTCGGATCGTTCTTGAAGCGATAGAACTCTTCGATGAGAGAATTTAAAAGGCCTTCTTCATTGGTAATCGATTTCTTTTCAATTAGATTCTTCACCTTTCTTTCATCAAGCGTAACAAGAGCCATTGTGTATTTTCGATGATCGCACCAAACCATTATCTGATCAAAAACATCAGTAGACATGCCGATGGCTTCTTCAATCTCCTCCGGGCTGTACTTCTCTCCATCTTCAGATATCAGTAATGCCTTTTCTCGACCGACAACCACGAGAAAACCATCTTCATCAATATATCCGAGATCGCCCGTCCATAACCTGCCGCCTCTCAACGCT
Source organism: Spirochaetota bacterium (assembly GCA_029265255.1). Next base: position 166,734 of record JAJUJQ010000004.1, on the reverse strand, counting down.
TCAGCGGTTGCTTCAGGATTCCTATAATAGCCAAGCATGACGTTCTCGCCAGTAATAGTAATCTGTCCAACCGTTCCTCGAGGCAGCTCTGTCCCCGAATCAGACATGATCTTGCATTCTACCGAAGGAGCGATAATGCCAGATGTACCGAATTTATGAATTCTTGGAACATTCGACGAAATGACCGGTGCCGCTTCAGTCAAACCATAGCCCTGGTACACGGGAACGCCGAGCGCCGCGAAAAATTGCTGCTGCTTAATGTCTAAAAGTGCGCCGCCACCAACACAGAACCTGATCGAATTACCAAACAATGCCTTTTTAACCTTATTGAAAACAAGCAGCTTGGCAGCAAAGTACGTGAAAAATGCTTTAAGTCGCTCGCTGAATGGTGGTTTATGATATCCATCACCATTCCAGACGATACCTGCTTCTATTCCTTGCTTGAATAGTCTCTCGACAAATCCACCTTTCTCTTCAATAGCTGCAATGATTTTCTTCATGAAATTTCCAGACAGGGAAGGAACGGTCAGAAGAAAGATGGGGTTGCTCTCTTTTAAATTGATCGGAATATTTCTTAGCGTCGCTATCCCTCCTCCCCGCGAATCGACGAAATATAAAGAAATTCCACACAGCATTGCCGTATAGAGTCCGACTGTGTGAGCAAAGGAATGATCAACTGGTAGAATCAGCAGGGTTTTAAAATACATGGGGTTGTCGAATAATTCGACAGCATCATGGCAGTTAGACCAATAATTGAGATGTGTCAACATGATGCCCTTGGGATTGCCAGTTGTCCCTGAAGTATACGATATCGTCACTACATCATTTTCCTCGATGGATTCCTCTATAACATCGAGGCGATTTTCTATTTCAGAGACTTCCAAAAGAAGCTTGTTTCCTGCGGACAGGATTTCATTGAAAAGGATGATCGATTCGGTATCGAATTCCTTAGCTGCGAAAACGTTGCGAGCCCAGTCAATATCATCATCCAGATACACTATTCTGAGCTTATTGTCCTTAGGCATGCCAGAAAGTGCACGAGTTACTTTTTCAAGCTGATTATGAGTCGTGCAGATTAAGCGCGATTCCGAATGCTGAATTCGAAACGGTATTTCGTCAGCAAGAAGTTTGATCGAAAGCGGAACAGAAATTAGCCCAGCTGAAAGAAGACCCAGCTCAGCAATGATCCATTCTGGTGAACCTTCCGCAATAATGACAGCTCTGTCCCCCTTGTTAAAACCTTCCGCCACGAGCCATGCTGCAAATTGCCGCGCTTTCTGACGAGCATCTTTGAAGGTAGTCGGTATATATCCACTATCCGTTTTTCTTAGAGCATAAGGAATATCAGCAAATTTCTGCTCTGATTCCTTAAGCATCCTCAATACTGTTCGTTTCATTTCAGCTTCCCTTAAATGATAGAATTGAATGATGGTGTATTATTGCATTTGACATCAATTGAGTAAATAGTTGAGCTTGATTTTGAATTAGAAAGGCCTTTTCTATCGATATTCCATATGTATGCGAAGGTCTCGATATCTTATTGATGGAGCATGGTACCATGTTATCGCCAGAATCAATCGCGGAGAATGTATTTTTTCCAATCAGAAGATACGAAAGATTTTCCTTGAAACCCTGAAGCAGGCAAAATTACGCCCTCGCAACCCTTTCAAATTTGAACTCGTGAATTTCTGTATTATGGGCAATCACATTCATTTTCTAATAAAACCAGCGAAAGGCGAATCACTTTCAAGGATCATGCAATGGATCTTATCGGTTTTTGCCATGCGGTATAATAGAACAATGAAAATTCATGGGCATGTCTGGCAAGACAGATTCAAAAGCATTGTAGTGAACTCCTTTCGCCAGTTTTCCCAAGTTTTTAAATACATATCCAATAACCCAATTAAGGCAGGTCTGACCAATCATCCTGAACACTTCAAATACTGTGGAGCATATTTCATCTCTAAAGGTGATTTCAGCATTATCAGTAAATTACCTGACATATGAATCTTAATTTCGATTCAACGCTGTTGAATTAGCTGACATGGAGCTAAAAGCTGAAATTTAGAGATGGAGAGTATCCTTCAAGAAATCAGGTTTCCTCCCATTCTTAACAGCCAGGATTTCTGCAAGCACAGAAATCGCAATTTCATCTGGTGTTTCTGCACCAATATCGATTCCGATCGGTGCATGAATCCTGGAAAGAAGATCTCTGGAATATCCCTCCTTCTCAAGCTTGCTCCATAAAGATGCTATTTTCTTCCTTGAGCCAAGCATCCCACAGTATGTCCAGCTCTTATTGATCAAAAACCGAATTGACCTCTCATCATTCGCTTCAAACGCAATGACCACATAGGCTGAGGAGTCGATTGTAATGAGGGACAGAGCTTTTTCAAGCTCTGGATCTGTATAAATATCAGCAGCCATTGGAAATCGAGTTCTATTAGCCAAATCTGGACGTTCATCTACAATTTCAATTCTAAAATCAAGAGACGATGCCATCTTTGCAATAGCAGCTCCCACATGACCTGCACCTATAATTACGAGCTTTGGCATTGGCTTCACGATTTCAATAAAAACCTGAATCCTGCCTTGGGTTTTACTGTTTTGCAGCCTTTCTGCTTCAGAAGCGGGATTCTCGATCCAGGCAAGTGAATTGGCATTTCTCATCAGACATTCGGAAGCCAGACTTTTAGCTTCTATTTCCAGTCGTCCTCCTCCAACTGAACCAAAGCTCTGTCCCTCTTCTGTTAAAATCAGCTTTCCACTTTTCCTCGGGACAGAACCTTCAACAGCAACAATACTCACAATAGCAAAGCTCTGTCCCTCATCTCTGAGTTTCTTCATGATGTCAAACAGATTCAATGCTTTCTCCCTATCCACAGCAATAGTACATATTGTCGCATTCCCGACAAAATCCATCCTCTCAATCTATTCATTCTGGCCCATTCAGGTTATAATGAAAACAGCCAAGCTTCAATTTGCATTCAACACTATTTCTTTTCTTTATGGAAGGCGCTGCATGAGCTACTCCGACCCCACCCATCTGGGTATTATCGCATGTCCAGGAGCAGAAGTGTTCACCAACCAGGTGATCAAGAAGCTGACTGGAATATATAAACGACGATTCGAAAGAAAAGCCCAGGCTATCGCAAACCGCTATCATATTACTCCTGAATTGGTAATACGTAAAATCAATTTTGCAAACGACTGCAACACAGGCATGCTTTTCCTTCCTGGTTCGACTGACCATTATCGTCCTCCAAAATTCAAGATCAATGTGAGGCATACCTGGTTCGCGAATGGAGAAATCAAGACCGAGATTCTTGAATCGATCCGCGGACGCGATATCTATATTTTCCAGGATATAGAGAATCACCAACCTGTTTCGTTCAACGACGGAACCATTCAAAAAAGCCTTTCGGTCAATGATCATATTTTCAACCTTTTTGTCGCAGTGGATGCAGCGATGCAGGCAGGCGCAGCTGAAATAAATCTCGTCCTCCCTATTTATCCCTATTCAAGACAGCACAAGAAGAAAGGAAGAGAGGGACTCACCGCAGCAAGAATTGGCAAGATGCTGGAGAGCCTTGGTGTCAACAGAATCATTACACTTGATATCCATTCCAAGGAAATTGAAAACGCTTTTGATCGATTAAGGCTAGAAAACCTTCATGCATCTTTCCAGATCATCGATAAACTTATGTCAATCGTAGATATCGCAAAAGACGACATGGTTGTATTGGCTCCCGATACTGGCGCTGTAGACCGAAATAAATTCTACGCCAATGCCCTGCAAAAACCATTAGCTCTCCTGTATAAAGAGCGAGATTACTCCAAAGTAAGCAGAAATGCCTCAGACTCCAACATAAGCGAAATACGTTTGCTGGGAAACATCAGAAATAAGATTGTTTTCATGGCCGATGACATGATCGGTACAGGCGGCACATTGATCAAAGCTATGCGATATTTAAAGGAACAGGGTGCTACAAAAGTCATTTGCGCTGTAAGCCTGCCACTTTTCTCTGGAACCGCGGTCGACGATTTTGAGGCAGCGTATAAAGAGGGTCTTTTCTATCGCATCATTGGCACGAACGCAATATACCACAATGAACTTCTTAAAAAGGAATGGTATATCCAGAGTGATGTGACTGGGCTTTTTGCTCAGATCATAAGTCTGCTCCATCATCATCGATCCCTAAGTTCTCTCCTTGACAACAGAGATGTCGTCGCTCGTCTAATCAAACGCAAACTTATGTCGACATATGGCTCAAAGGCATCGATCACACCGACCGAAGTGCAAGATCAGAGGGACAGAGCTGCAAATACCAGTGATGATATCGTCCCCTATGGAGCTGCCGACAGGTCATGAAGCTTTTCCTTCGCCCACGAGCCGGACGATCTGGATATCTTATATTCGATTTGGATGGAACTCTGTATCATAATCCCGACTACATTCAATATCAGGAGAGTGCCCAGATACAGAAGCTTGCTGAGTATAGAAATATTTCTTTCGAGCAGGCCAGGGACATAGCAATTATCCAGAAGTCCATTCTCAAAAAGAAATTAGGTAGGGAAACGAGCCTCGCCCATGCTTTCAGAGCGCTCGGCATTCCTGAATCGCTCATTGTTCAATGGAGAAAGGATACTATTGTTCCTGAAAAATGGCTTCATCCCGATATCGAATTGCAAAAAGCTCTTGCGCGACTAGCTTCACGGTTTCAGCTGGCATTGCTGACAAACAATCCACATTCGGTTGGAGTAGCAAGCCTTGCCACGCTTGGAATTGCTGCTCTGTTTGGGACTATTGTAGGCCTTGATGACGCGCACACCTCTAAACCGGATCCTGAGCCATTCCAGCTCATCCTGCAGAAATCGGGCTGTCATCCCGAAGACTGCATTGTGATCGGAGATCGCTATGATATCGATATCGCCCCCGCATTGAATGAGGGCATGAGTGGCATATTGGTGGATGGTGTCCGTGATATCTATTTGCTCCCTGAAATCTTGCTACCCTGAAAAAGATATAACTGAATAAGGAACCGAGGTATCGAGGTATCAATGCTCTGTCCCCACAAACGCATCAAAATCTTCTTCAATGTCCCATAGAAAGATTATTGAGCACTTTCACACCTTTTAATTTCATTGATTCCACTATTGCGATAATCATCGCCGCGAGCCCTTTGAAATCGTCAACGACAACCGGCTCACTACAGTAATAGCTAAAAGATCCATCTCTGTAGGGGCTGCCACCAAGACCAGCCACCTTGCAGATCCCAGCTACATGAAGCTTCCCTTGCTCATCTTCATAGGTCAGCTTGCTGACCAACCCTTCCATCGCATTATCATGCGCTATGGCATAGGGGATTTCGGGCAAAATGCCCAAGCGAATCGCTTTGGCCAGGAAATATGCAAACATAGCACTGGCAGACGCCTCAAGATAATTCCCATTCTCCCCTGCCCTATCTAGAACCTGATACCAGATACCTGACAGATCCTGGTACCGGCAGATCGAAGCTGCCAGTTCTATGATCATGAGAGATAGCTCTGTCCCCCAGGAAATCGATCCTCCTGCAATTTCCCATATGTCGATCAGCGCCATAGTAAGCCATCCCATGGCTCGCGCCCAAAAACAGGGAGATTGACCTGTTTTCGGATTCGCCCACAGCTGCTGGACGGATTCGTCCCATCCATGAAAATAAAGGCCTAATTGTTCATCTCTGAGATGTTGCCTAATGTTCCGGATTTGCGTATGAAGGTCTTCCATTAATTCAGGTTTACCGAACAGTCTCGAATATTTCGCATACCAAGGGCCAAACATGTACAATCCATCAAGCCATATCTGCCATGGATATATCTTTTTATGCCAGAAGGAACCGCATTGCGTCCTTGGATGTGATTCGAGCTGGCTCATCAACATATGCAAGGCATTTTCATATTTTTGACCAGCTCTGTCCCCTATCATTCGATAGAGCGTCTTGCCAGACTCAATCTGGTCAAGGTTATATTCTTCCTTTGTATATCCTGCAATGTTGCCATTGGCATCAATCAGATAATCGACACATTCTGCTGCCAGTCCGCGCAAATCATTTCTATTTGTCAATTCGGCCGCTTCAAACAATGCCTCCAGCATGAATCCAGTTTCGTAATTCCATCGCAGCTTCTGATGCTGCATAAGGCTCCGAACGGATGCCTCTGCAGTCTTTAGCGCGCTCTCAAGAAGCTTCAGATACAGCTCACATTCCACGCCAGTCCCTTTCCTCGTTCCACAACCGCATTGAAAAAAGCTCTGTCCCCCGAGAATGTCCAAATGATTCGACACGCAGAGACCTTAAGGCCGGCAACCATCTTTCCCATTTCAGGAGGATTGGATTGCCGGCCTTATTTATGAATGATTTACTTCAAATATCCATCCTCTTCCATCTGTGCTCTTGCAGCCTTTTCCCACGCGGCCGCTCCCAGTTTGTCCATTTGAGCAATGAATGCGTCCCAATTCTCCTTTGTCAGGGGCTTCTTCCCCAAGGCAAACTCCTGAACACCTTGATTGATGAATCGCAGCAGATCTCCCGCATTTGAAGGAGGCATGATGGTCCCGGCTCCAGTGACATTAATCCAGGGGAATGACTGGAATTTAGGCAGATACATGAGTGGCCCAATCTTTCGACCATTGATGCTCGTAAAATAAGGATAGCGCGAAATGAGTTCCATATCGCTGTTATAGAAGACCATATTGCGGAGCTGAGTGACTGTTTGACCTTTGGGCGAAGAGAATTTCGTATCGGCAGGAACACCTTTGTCGGAAATATTGCCATTTTCATCGAATGAATAATTCACTCCCTCAACGCCCCATCCGATAAGCCTGTACCCCTCATCCGTTGCCATCCAGTCGAGAAGACGGGCAATCGCTTCCTTTTTTCCTGCTTTCGCGGCTTTGGCAGATACCGCATAGATACGATAATTCGCGTCAACGATTCCAGTTGCACTCTTCCCGCTTGGTCCCTTGGGTGGTGGCAGAGCTACCCATTCACCATTGGGGAAATTCTTGTCAAATGGTGCGTAATTGGCTGCAGCTGCAAGAGCCGCAAATTGCTCCCTCATGATGCCGAATTTTCCCTGTTTCCAGGCAGCTCTGAAATCATCTTTTTTATATACAGGCCAATCAGGATCTATGACCTTGCCCTCTACCATTTTCCTAACGAACATGAGTGCATTGAAATACTCGGGCTTCTTCACATTGAGGCCGAAGTTGTCCTTCGTCATATTCCATGTCCCAGCGACACCAAATGCACCCATGATCGGATCGAATCGCCTTCCGAGAAATTGCTCCTGATCAAAAAGCTCTACAAAAGCTCCGTATCCATAGGTGTCATTCTTTCCGTTTCCATCGGGATCTCTGAAGGTGAAAGCGTAGCACACATCATAGAGTTCATCGATGGTCGTCGGCATCTTCAGTCCGAGACGATCCAGCCAATCCTTGCGTATCACAAGGCCTTCGTTCTTCTGAAGCGCACCAGGAAATGCGAGCCCGAAGCTCTTTCCCTTTACCGTCGTAAATTCGCGGCTGTCCTCATTGAAATAGTTCTGAGCGCGATGCGGCATAAGCGGGTACATATCGTCCACGTCCGCCACGAGCCCCTGCTGTATCAGTTTGAGCCATGGCGTCCGTTGCACCATGAAGAGATCTGGAAGCTGGTTGGCGGCGGCGGCAGCAAGAATCTTGGTCGTTTGATCACTCTCGCTTGACGGCAGCGCGGTGATTTTCAAGTCAATGTTAAGCTTGTCGCGCACGATTTTATAAACCACCCAGTCATCAGGCGGAGGGCCAGCTTCCGTAATCGCTGCTCCATACCACAGCTCGATGGTTACCGGTTTTGCTGCCTGCGCCTGCACTGTTCCGACGATCGCCATGAGCATTCCGACCGCGATAAGTGCCAGAATGGCTTTTTTCATGTTCTACCTCCTTGCTCTATTGTTCAAATCAAGCTCTGTCCCTCAATCCAGTGAAAAATCTCTTGATAAAGCGATCCAAGCAAAGCAACGGCCTCCTATCCCTTCATGCTCCCCAGCATCGTCCCCTTGACGAAATATTTCTGAATAAAAGGGTATGCTACCAACATTGGTATTGCAGCGAGGAAAACACTTGCAGCTTTGATCGCCTGGATCGGTGCTTCCCCGAAAGCTGTGGCTTCTACATATTCATTCATTCCAGAAGCGATGAGAATGTTACGCAGCAGAATCGGCAGTGGCTGAAGCTTGCTCGAATTGATGTACAACATCGCATTAAAAAAGTCGTTCCAGAAATGAACCCCATAGTATAGACCGATAGTCATCAGGATCGGTTTGGAAAGCGGGAGCACGATTTTCATCAGAATGGTCAATTCGGAGGCGCCATCGATCCGGGCCGATTCCTTGAGCTCTTCCGGGAGCGATTCGAAGAAACTTTTCATAATTAGCGTGTTGTAGACACTTACTGCTCCAGGAAGAAATACTGCAGCAAGCTTGTCTACCAGCCCGAGTCTGGTTACCAGCAGATAATTAGGCACAAGGCCAGGGTTGAAGAGATAGGGAATGATGACGAACACATAGAGAAACCGCCGGCCTGGTAGATTCCTGATCGAAAGTGCGTAGGCAAGCGGCACTGTCAGAAAAAGTGCTGTGGCCACTCCTTCAAAAAAAATCTTGAAGCTATTAACCGCAGAAAGCAAAAACGATCGATGCCCCAGAAGCGACCGATAGGCAGCGGTCGACCATTTCCAGGGAGGTAGAAACATACCCTCCAAAGCTGTCCCGATAAAATCATTTGGTCTGAATGATAGCGTAATGGTACTCCATATCGGGACAATAAGCATAAGAAAGATAAATGCCAGCGAAATATTTATAAATAAATAAAATCCTTTGTCGGATTTCGAAAGCTTGACAGTACTGGCCACTTCTCTTCTCCCTCGCTCAGTAAAGCCCTGATCCCGTCCGCTTCTTGATCAGCTGGTTGGAGACGATCAGCAAAATCATGCCGAAAAAACCCTTGAAAAGACCGACCGCCGTTGCCAGCCCAAATCGGAATTCAAGGATGCCCTGCCGATAAATCCATGTATCGATGATGTCCGCCACACTGTAGACAGGCAATGAATAGAGCATGAATATCTGATTGAAGCCCGCATCCAGAATTGTTCCAATACGCAAAAGAAATACAATGACGATAACCGGTGCGATGGAAGGCAGGGTGATGTACCTGACTCTCTGCCAAGAAGTCGCCCCCTCCACCATCGCTGCTTCGAAAAGGGTCGGGTCGATTCCCATAAGCGCGGCCAGAAAAATTATCGCGCTCCATCCCATTTCCTTCCATGTGTCGGAAAGAATAACGATCCATGGGAAGGCCCTAGTTTCGGTCATAAATGAAATCGGCTGTCCTCCTAGCATTTTGATGATATCGTTGATCACTCCATTTGAGGGCGATAGCAGAGAAAGCAGGATAGCGTACATGATGACCCACGAAAGAAAATGCGGCAGATACGCAAGAGTCTGAACGGTTTTTCGAAGTACATGAATTCGGCATTCATAGATTGCCAAAGCCAGGAAAATCGCAGCGGGAATTGAAAATAGCATCTTCCCAATGCTGTACAGAATGGTGTTTCTGAGCAGCTCGCTGAAATAATAGGAATGGACAAATTCTCTGAAATTCGCAAAACCTGTCCAAGGACTTTTCCAAACCCCTTCAAGTGCCTGAAAATCTTTGAACGCAATCTGGGCGTTCCATATTGGAATATATTTGAAAATAAAAAAATAGATCAGAGATACCGACGCAAGGAGATATATCGGTCCATACCTTCTAAGCCAGCGACCTCCGGCTGGCCTGCGTCCAGAATGCAGTCTGTCACCTTCGACATGAAGAACAGCAGATGTCTCTTCCATGGTTACCTACACTAATTCTATCGGATTAGCGAAAACAATTCCGTCGGATTATTGTACTTTTCTGACATTGCCTCCCGCACCACTGCGGATTCCAGTCGGTGCCGTACCCGTTAATTTCCTGAACACTCTGCAAAAATAGGCCTGGTCCTGAAAACCGCACCGTTCCGCAATTTCGCTAATAGTATCGCTCGTCGATTTCAACTGGTCGATCGCATGGGTGATCCGGAGCCTGTTCAGATAATCCCACATGCCGATTCCACTATATTGATGAAAAATCCTGCTGAGATAGTCCTCGCTTGCATTGACAGCATTACAAAGCTTCCAGCGCGAAATATGAGTTCTGAAATTTCGATTCATATAGAAAATAGCCTTCATGACAAGAAGGCTGGTTGTTGCTCCCGGCTGTTCATCTCTGGAGATAAGCGTGCTGATTCTCGAAACAATGCCAGGTAAAAACAGGTCACTAAAATTGAGAAGGCTTGCATGTGGCTTTGACATCACCTCTTTTTCAAACGACTGATCTGAAAACAATCGAGATATGCAGAGTATTGGTATTACGGTCTTTGAAGAGATGGTGTCGAGCGCGTTGAGAAATTGAACGTTCTGTCCTGCAAGAACCAGGATGTTTGGAGCGCATTCTTCGAGGATACGGAACGCAGTGTCAGTATCATGACAGCCATGAACCGCGTAACCGGAGCTGACCAGAGCCTGTTTCAACCCATTCGTCTCTTCCGGAAATACATCCTGGGAGATCAGGAACAACACTGTTCCCTTTTGCGATTTCTGGCGAAGATAGCGGACTAGATCGTCCAGTTGTAAGCCCGAAAAGGAGGGAACTTCATTGTGCATCGAATCGGTTTGCTGGTTTTGCAAACCTCTGTCCCCAAAGGCCAGATAAAATCTGCATCTATTTTTATTATTTGATTCAAAAAGCCTTGCAAGTATCTGCGCCTGTTCTGAATTCAATGACGAGAGGTCGGCATACACCAGCCTCGGGACATCTTCATTCCATGATGCAGACAGGATCGTTGTCATATTGATTCGAGAACGGGGACAGAGCTTATCATCTTCCCCCTCGTTCACGAACAAAGGCTCTCCATTCAAAATGCTGATCTCTGCGGTGCTAAATTCCGGTTCGTTTTCAGTCGTTATGCTGCTGGCAGCCAGATAAGGGAGTGTTATATGGAACCCAACCGTTTGTTCCTCCGTGAAAAAATCGATTCTTCCGTGATTGAGATACATAAGCCTTCGAGCAAGCTCCAATTCCAATTCGAATTCTGGGATGGAAAAAGCCGATGAGACATACCTTTCTTCCTTCCCGATGGCTGCAGAAATCTGGGCAATGTAGTCAACATTAGGGACAGAGCTTGTAGTAATGCTCAAATCTATGCTCACGCCCGAGGGAAGGATGCTCTGGAACACCCCGAGCAGTATACCATCGAAGTGCGAGATCAAGATGGAGATAAGGATTCTTGCGACCTGTAAGATCCTTGCTCTGTCCCCAAAGAGAAGAGGCATTCCGTCAAATAGAGGACCATTGACCATCGGAACCCCGGAAAGTTCTCGGGAGCAGAGGTCGATGATGTCTGAAAAAAGATCCTTCATGCTAAAGAGCGATGCATGGACAGGAAGATCCTCCGCCTGAGCTCTCGAGAGTTCCAGAAGAGTATGGATAAGATGCTGCTGTGACACGGCTAGTTGATGAATTTTCTCCATTGATTCGATAACATAAGAATTACCTTGAATTTCTTTCTTATTCACAAGCGTGCGTATGGTTTCGGCAATCGCGGCCGCTGGTTTCTGTAATTCACCACTCACTCTGGCCAGTAACTCAGTCTTGATTCTTTCCGCTTTCTCTGCTCGAATGCGCAGCAAAGTTGCTTCTCTAAAAAGAAGCACACCTCTCAGAGCTGATGAAAGTTGAGCTCTGATTTCCTCGACAAGAGAAGGATCGATATGCTCTGTCCCCATGACTGCATATCCAATGCTGGTAGAGCGATCATAGAGAGGGAGCATTATATGGACCCCCGCCTTCACCGGTGCCAGATGTTCAGGGAGAATCTTTCGGGCTGGAAAATGGATACAAGGCACAATATCTCCAGATGAGAATTCAGGAATCAGCAATTTCTCCCTGCTATATCCCCCACAATAGAGATTCTCTTCTTCAGAATGATACATGACGATATGACACGAATGAATCCCAATTGAGAACAGCCATCGCTGGGCAGATTTGATGAGGAAGGCCACGTCGGTAGCACATAGCAAATCCTGGTTGAAGCAGTTGATCGCATGTTCGATCTTGCGTTCCTTCCATGATTGGTAATTGCTTTTCCTTTTTTCTGCGTCTGAAACAAGAATGCGGGCTTGATGAATTATTACTTCCTTTGGGTCTTCTTCCTGTCCATGCTCTTCACATTTTGTGGTGCTGCCCCCAGCCATTTTCCGGAAATGTCCGTGGATTAGTGTGATAATGTCCTGAAATGCGCTGATCTCCCGGCCCTCGAGGATTGCTTGGTTGAGCATGACGTCGAGAACATCCAGAAACCCAGGCCTCTGATCGCTACTGAGGGATGCGTAGAACGAAGCGAGCAATTCCTCTGCCATGTTACCTGCTTTCTCGGCATTGATTTGCATCTTCTTTCTCGCGATTTGTTCGATCTGATGCAGAAGGTCATCCTCATCGGGAATACCTCTCATGCTCGATATTGATTGATTCGGGGGACAGAGCTTTGTTCTAAACCTAATCTTTCTTTTCGTACTCTCCACAAGCCGAACTGAATCGATATGACACCCGCACGATTGTCGAATTACAAGCTTTGTCCCTAAAAAAGCATCGTCTTCCGTCAGGTGTCCGGACAAGATTCTCTTTAATGATTTAAAAGCCTGGGAAGCCTGTTTGGCAAATGGCATATTGACAGTGGTTAATGTCGGTGACAGCAGGTAGCTTTCCTCTGAGTCGTTAAAGCCTCCCAGCGCTACATCTTTTGGGATTACATAGCCTTTTCTTTGAAGTACTTGTACCGCATCGAAAAGGAGCAGGTCACTCGCTGCGCAGAGGGCATCAAAATCATTTCCTGGAATCAGTTTTCTATGATCAAGGAGCTCAACCGCCGCATATTCTCCCTGGTCCCACGAATTATTCAACACTTCCAATCGAGGATCGAATGCTAGCCCCAGTGTTTTGAGGGCGTCCCGATAGGCTCGATGCCTTGCTTCCGCGGAAGAATGTGCGCTCGGTCCGCCGATATACGCGATTTTGCGTTTCTCATGCTTTTTTGCCAAATGGAAGACCAATTCCTTCATTCCGTTGTAGGTATCGATATGGACGCAAGGCGCATGTTCGAATTTCAAGCCGAAGGTAACCAATGGAATATCTATGACTGAAGAGTGAAATGCCTCGACATCCTTTTCGGCCACATAGCCGCTGAGCGTAGAAGCCCACGAAACCGCCCCATCGAAATTTTCCTTCTTAATACAATGGAAAATTTTATTCCGCATGAATTCATGGCTTTCAGGAGCGTTCAGTCTGCCACCAGGAAATACATAGAGAATGATTCGATCACGATGGCAAACCCTGAATAGCTCTGTCCATATTCTTTTCGCTGCTCCTGTGTGGATGGATGCAAGGAGGAACGCTACCCGCATTTGCGTGTCAAGCTTCCCGCACCCTTTATCGGCGCCAGTATGATCCGCTTTTTCCGCTGTTTTTTCATGAATTCCCATGCCAGTACCTTTGCAATAAGTTTTTTTGGAGAGTTCTGCCTTCAACATCTATGATAACAGCAAAATCCAAATATTGGAAACAAAAGACAATTGCGCTTTCTATGGTTCTCAGAAAAGAATTGCCTAACGAAGAAGGATATTGAGTATGAACATTCGGAAATCAAGCAACAATACGGCGCCCCTTAGCATTTTGGACTTTAACGCTGTTCCTGATGGCCGAACAGATTGTTCCAAAGCATTCCAGAAGGCACTTGATACATTGGCCGAGAATGGCGGAGGGAGGTTGAATGTTCCCGCCGGTTCATATCTCACAGGACCGCTCGAACTGAAAACCAACACACACCTTCATCTGGAAACGGATGCCATCATCCAGTTCATCTCTGATCCTTCTCTCTATCCACCTGTCAGAACACGCTGGGAAGGAATCGTGTGCTATGCCATGCACCCTCTCATCTTTGCTCATGATGCTTCGAATATTTCCTTGACGGGAGAAGGTACGATCGATGGAGGTGGCTCCTGGTGGTGGAAAACCTATCGCGAAAAACGGGCACGGGGACAGAGCTTTCCAGAGCTTCCGATTGAACAAGAGCTCGCTAAACTCAATGGAAATATTGAACACCAGCCTTCCGGAGGTGGTGGCAGGGAAATTCAGTTTCTTCGCCCTCCACTGATTCAGTTTTTTCGCTGCTCGCATATTGTTATTGAAGGTCTGACAGTAAGAAATTCCCCTTTCTGGACCATCCATCCCGTGTTTTCACAATATATTGAGATAAACAACGTTACGATCATCAACCCGCCAGACGCGCCTAATACCGATGGTATCGATATCGATTCATGTTCTGATATCGCAATCTCTCATTCACTCATTGATGTCGGCGATGACTGCCTTGTATTGAAAGCCGGCTCTGGACCGCAGGGGCTAGCTGAGAATGTGCCCACCCGCAACGTTGTCGTACAAGGATGTACTTTCCTAAGCGGGCATGGCGGTGTCGTTATCGGCAGCGAAACAGCAGGTGGTATCGAAAATATCGAAGTATTCAACTGTCGCTGTATCGGCACAGACCGCGGCATTCGTATAAAGAGCAGAAGAGGACGGGGAGGAACGGTCCAGAACCTGGATTTCAGAAACCTCATTATGGATAAGGTGCTCGTTCCTCTCACCATCAATCTGTACTACCATTGTGGCGCGCCTCGCGGGGACAGAGCTCAGCTTTTCTCTCTCGAAATTGCTCCGATGTCACCCCTCACCCCTCGATTGAGAAATATCAAAATATCCAATATTGTCGCTGATCGTTGCCGAGCCTCGACCGGTTTTATCGCCGGCCTGCCTGAATCCAAAATCGAGAACCTGGTTATTGAAAATTATATCGCTTCTCTATCGAATGATGATCTTGCCGAAATCTCAACATCCGAGATGTATGAAGGATTGCCGGAAATCCAGGCGCGCGGCATCCGCATTCGCAACGCAAAGTGCGTCCTGAGCGGGGTTCACATCGGAGGCGTGAAGGATCAGGAAGCAATTATCAAGGAGTCAGGAAGCACAGTCATTGACCTTGACAAGAAAGAACAATCCTGAGGCTCCCCTGGGTACTCAAAGCCATGCGTCCGCGAATATTTTCGCTTTATACGTTCCGGCTTCAGCGCTGGACCCTTCCTGTCGAATCTCCCTCGAGAAGCTTCAATACCTCTCCATGCTCAATAATGGCGAAATCACCCGGGATTGTGTGTTTAAGACACGAGAGCGCTACCGCGTACTCGAGCGATTTCTGTGGGTCTTTATAGCTCAGCATGCCATAGATAAGCCCCGCTGCAAAACTGTCGCCTGCCCCCACTCGATCGACGATATCGCTCATGCGATACATTCGCGATAAAAAGCTCTGTTCCCGAGTCACCAGCATGCCGGACCAGTCATTATTGTCTGCCGAATAGCTCTGTCGAAGCGTTACCGCGGCCATAGAAGCCCCAGGGAAGGCTTCGAGCGCGCGCTCACACATCGCTCGATAGCCAGCAACATCAATCTCTCCCTTGGCAGCCCCCGAAGGTCCCTCGATTCCCAAAGATTTTTGATAGTCTTCTTCGTTGCCGATCAGTACGTCGGCATATCTGGCAAGTTCACGCATGACTGCGCGTGCCTCAGCGCCATAATTCCAGAGCTTGGCTCGGTAATTCAAATCAAAGGAAACGGTAAGGCCCGACTCTTTTGCCTTGGCCATTGACTGCCGGCACGCGTCGGCCGCCTGAGCCGACAGCGCGGGAGTAATTCCTGATACATGATACCAGTCGCCACTGAGAAAGACTTTTCCCCAATCGATGTCTCCCGGAGCTATTTCCGAAATTGCCGAGTGAGCCCGATCATATATGACATTGCTGGGCCGCTGATTAGCCCCATTCTCAAAGAAATAGATCCCTATCCTGCTCCCTTTCTTGAATGTAATGAACGATGTATCGACGCCATGATACTGCAGCGCGCGGGTGCAATCCCGCCCGATCTGATTATCTGGAAGCAGTGTCACGAAGCGTGCGGGAATTCCCAGACGAGCCAATGCGACCGCGACATTTGCCTCACTGCCGCCGAACGTCGCTTCCAGCATTGGAGACTGGAACAGTCGCTCTTGTCCAGGAGACTTCAATCTAAGCATGATCTCACCAAAGGTCACTACCATCGCTGGACTCCTTCGATCCAATATACCCGGCTCAGCCTACAAGCCGGATTCGTGCGCCGGTTCCCGGCATGACCACTTCCGCGGCCACAGGTGCCTTCCCTTTCATGAGCTCTGTCCCCGGAATGGGCACAATCCCCTGCGTCCGGAGCATTGCAATCGTTCTTGAAAGGGATGGGACGCGAATCTCAAGCGCGGGAGCCCCTACCTCATGTGTGTGCTCTGTCCATCCCGAGACAGCCGATAAAGGCAGGAATCCCATGATTGTTCTTCGGCATGAGCGGATGAGTCCTTCGATTTCCTCAAACCGCCCCGCTTCTATGGCATCTGTGGGAACAATCCACGAACCACCGCAGGCAATCACATTTTTGCAACCCAGATATTCATTGATATTGGCTTCCTGGATACCGCCAGTTGGGATGAAAGACACCTGCGGATAGACAGATTCAAAGGCCTTGAGCGCCTTCGTTCCTCCAGAAACCTCCGCGGGAAAAAATTTCAGTATCGAAAGCCCCATACCCATCGCCTGTTCGATTAAGGATGGAGTATTGACTCCCGGAAATATCGGTACCCCTTTTTCAAGACAATACTCGCAGATCACAGGATTGAATCCTGGTGATACGATAAAGGAGGCCCCGGCCGAAAGCGCCGCGTCGACATCGGCTTTCGAGGTGACGGTCCCAGCTCCCACCACTATATCTCCATGGTGGCGGGCAAATCGCTCGATGACCGCTGGTGCTGCTTTTGTTCTGAATGTCACCTCGGCAATGTGAAGTCCACCAGCTCGAAGCGCTCCCGCAAGTCCATCGGATTTTTCGGGCGATTCAATTTTAATAACCGGAATGATGGCCGATTCATAAAACAATGTCCTGAAATCAGTCATCGAAAACCTCCTCCCATGATACTTTACCTCAAACCGCAACCTTGATAACGACCTTGGTTACCGGCAGCGCTCCTTCTCCGCAACGGATGCACGGCATATGCGCATCCTCGGGAAACAGCAGTGCCAGGATACCAGGTCGCAGATGCACAATATGAAACGTTTCTCCTTCCGGCATCGAAAAAAATTCGATATCCGGCTTGTATGGCTCGATCGGCACAAGCCCCTTCACCGGCAGAACCCGGATAAGCTCCTCACCAGCGGCAAGCATCTGAATATCGATATATCGACGATGCGCTTCAAGCTTTCCAGCCGAAGGGTCCTTTGTTTCATAGCGCTGCACGAGGGCGTACACCTCCTCGCCTTCGATCGCATGTTTCCCTTCCGGCAGCATGTTCCATGCTTCACTCAAGATCCAGTCGAACGCGCGATCCAGTTTCGAACTCAAACCCCTGTAGCGCTGCAAATCCTGCATGCTTGCAACGATCATTCCGAACCTCCTCAACGCTCCGAATGCCACGTCGATATGGACACATTGACGACAGGAATATACTCCATGGGCAATCCACCCTTTTACCGTGCCAGCCAGCCTCCATCAACCGCGATCGTATAACCATTCACATATTCGCTGGCAGCCGACGCGAGAAACACCGCGGCTCCCTGTACGTCCTCCGGAGTACCCCAGCGCCCCGCAGGGATTCTCCCCAGAATTTCCTGGGAACGATTGGGGTCAGCCCGCAACTGGGCGGTATTGTTCGTCGCCATATAGCCCGGGGCGATCGCATTGACATTGATGCGATATTTTGCCCACTCATTTGCCAGGAGCCGTGTCAGTCCCATGACTGCGCTTTTGGATGCGGTATAGGAAGGAACTCTAATTCCTCCCTGGAACGAAAGCATCGAAGCTATATTGATTATTTTGCCACCTTTTCCCTGGGCAATAAACTGCTTCGCTGCTGCCTGGCTGAAAAAGAACACAGTTTTTGCATTAAGGTCCATTACCTCGTCCCAATCTTTTTCTGTGAACAAGAGCGCGTCTTCGCGCCTGATGATTCCTGCGTTATTGACCAGAATATCCACATGACCAAATTCTGCCACTACTTTGTCGATAATGCCCTGAATGGGCTCGATAGTCCGCAGATCGGCGACAATTCCTAAAAATCGCCTGCCGCGTTTTTCGATCTCGCGCCCTGTTTCATCCGAGGGAACATAATCGACGCCCACAATGTCGGCCCCCGCTTCCGCCAACCCGATGCACATGCCTTGCCCCAATCCTGTCGAGGCCCCCGTCACGATCGCCACTTTTCCATCAAGCTTGAATGTATCGAGTATCATTGACATCACCCTCCTTTGCATTATCTCGCGATGCTATCTCAGCATCGACATGGGCACAGCATCCATATCCGTGAACGTCTGATTTTCCCCCGCCATACCCCAGATGAAGGTATAACTGCCTGTTCCAACTCCTGAGTGGATCGACCAGCTCGGGCTGATGACCGCTTGTTCATTGCGCACCACCAGATGCCGTGTTTCATCAGGCTTACCCATGAAATGGAATACAACCCGGTCATCCGGCATATCGAAGTAGAAGTACACTTCCATACGCCGCTCGTGCGTGTGAACCGGCATGGTGTTCCAGACCGAGCCTTCATACAGTGTCGTCATGCCCATGACGAGCTGGCAGGTGTCCAATACCGCTGGATGAATATATTGATGAATGGTTCGACGGTTGCATTCTGCATCACTGCCCATCTCCACATGCTTTGCCTGATCGAATGGAATGAGCCGCGACGGGCACGCTCGGTGGGCTGGTGCGCTGTTACAGTAGAATTTTGCGGGCTGTTCGGGATTAAGGCTCGAAAATCGTACTTCTCTTGCTCCCATGCCAATATAGAATGCGTCGCGTGGCGCTACCGGATACGTCACCCCATCAACGTCTATCGTCCCTGCGCCTCCGATATTGATGATTCCCATTTCCCGCCTGGCCAGAAAGAAATCGGTTCCAAGAGCACGAGTTGCCGGGAGAGCAAGAGGAACAGCGCTTGGGCAGATACCGCCCGCGATCATCCTGTCTACGTGTGAATAGACCATCGTCATCTCGCCGGGTATAAAAACCTTTTCGACAAGAAAATGCCTCCGGAGCCCGTCGGTGTCGAGATGCCGGGCAAATTCAGAATTGACGTATTCTCTGGTTTCCATTGATCAGCTCCTTGTACGCGCGGGTTACGCAGCAAACGCCTCATTCAGTCGCGCCGATCTCGCTCTTCATGCAATAGCGCGTTGAAAGCAGGGTTTTGATTCCATATTATGGAACTATATTCCATAAACATGAGATATTTTAACTCAGCTCTTCCTATTCTGCAATACAAGCGAGCTCAGTATGTCATGGCTTGAACCTGAGCTCCCATTCCCATAGAATTCGAGATGGAGCTCAACATCGTTCCCCCAGGAGCACTCCATGGCTGAAATCCGTGTCCAGTCGCTCGACCGCACCTTCCATATTCTCGAAATTCTGGCGCGTGAGCCAAATGGCCTTACCTTGGCACAAATCGCGGAGCAGGTAGACCTTCCACGAAGCACTACCTTTCGCCTGCTCGCGGTCCTTTTGCAGCATGCATTCGTACGCAAGGCTGAGGACACTAACCGCTACCGACTCGGGCCTGGCCTTATCGAACTTTCGAGCCATTATCTAAGCAATCTTGAGCTCAAGACCGAGTCAGCGCCATTCATGCGGGAACTCGCTGCAACGCTGAATACTATCGTCTTTCTTGCCCGCCGCCAGGGGAACATGATGATCTACATCGACAAGCAGGACCAGTATACGAGTCTTCGAAAATACGAGATCATTGGCCAGCAGAAACCGTTGTACTGCACATCGCTCGGCAAAGCCCTGCTTCTCGACATGGACGACGAAGAAATCCACACGCTCTTCTCAGGTGTCCAGTTCCAGCGATTCGGACCGCGCACACATGATTCGATCGATTCACTCATCGAAGACATCCACCGATGTCGCCAGCGCGGCTGGACACACGACAACGAAGAAGCCGAAGAGGGCGTTAATTGTGTCGCGGCTCCTATTCGCGATTACCGAGGACAGATCATTTCTTCCATCAGCACCTCGTGGATGCTCGAGGCAAGGCCAGACCTGGAGCCACAAAAAGTCGCTATCCACGTGGTGAAAGCCGCGCGGGGCATATCAGCCGCCATGGGCTATCTGCAAGGATGATCTCGCGCACAAAGGAAGCGGCGCGCGATAGCCGGAGCACTATCAGAAGATTGAACATTCATCCGTATGTTATAATTGAGTGTAATGGACGCACCTGGCACACCACCCAGCCCCTCAACCTTCCTGAGTACCGGAACGTCTCGAATCGTCACGCATAAAAAGAAAACCCTTGCGCTTCCCCGATGGATTGCTGTTCTGCTTTATCTTTCAGCGGCGCTATTGCTGGTCGCTCGGATCAGCGGCATCCTTCCACACTCACAGACCGTTGAATACGCGACCAGAATCAACGCTGATCGCGCACGCTACGCAGATGGCATTATCTCATCGGTCGAAGCCCTCTCCTACCAATTCTATATAAACAAGGATTTGAATGCCCTGCTGTATGATTTCTCGCTCTCTTCCGAAACCTACGATGTATCGAAGTGGAATATGCCATTCTCTTCCTTTCTGGAAGGAATGGCCAATACAGTTCCTGAACTTGAGGAAGCACTTTTTTTTGATTTCTATAACGCGCAGAAGCGTCCGCTGACAATGACCGATTCAATTACAAGAGACATCTGGAATGCCGCGCGCGGCGCATTCGAAACTGAAGCGGAGCAGACAGATGGCCGCCCCATCTGGAAGGTGATTTCGCTTCCTGACGCCAGCGAAGAAACCACAGCGCGTCGTACACCGCTTATTGCCTGCGCCCGGTTGGTAAAATTTGTTCCCTCTGGTTCACGAATTGGACTCTTGATTCTTCTTCTCAACCCGGAACGATTGGCAAGAGCCGTTGCAGGTAGCTACTGGGAAGACATGGCGAGCGTTCCTAAATCCGACATCACGGTCTTAATCGATAATCATGGCATTGTTCTGAGCGGCATCACCACGGGAATGATTGGTCGACCAGCTTCGGAACTCGTACCAGGTTTCCCGATCGGTGGCTTCGATTCAGAAAAAGAGCAAGGCCGCTATTACCACACCCAGGCAATCCTCGACCGGCCTTCGCGGAAATATCTCGTGCTGTATCAGCGATTGCCCGAACATCCCTGGTGGCTCTGTACCGTCCTACCCCATGCATGGGAAGGTAACGGCGTGTACGATTATCTTAGCCCCCTCCTTTTGATCATCGCGGGTTTCCTCCTGCAATGGAGCGTAAGACGGCGATTTTTCGCTATTGAAAAAGCGCTCGATCGTTCTAATCAGAATATTTCAAACACCCCGCTGACTGAGCCTGAAGCGCAGAGGCTGCAAGCCTTGAGCGAAAGAGAGCGAGCGATCCTTTCTCTCCTTGCAACAGGGAAAAGCAACAAGGAAATCGCCTCGAAACTTGGCCTGCGAGAACAGACCGTAAAAAATTATCTTTACACAATGTATAGAAAGCTGGATGTTCAGGATCGAGTAAGTGCCACGCGGTTCGCTCTTCGCGCGGGCATGGCGTCTTCTTCAGAGTCAGAACAAGAAAGCTCTCCCCCGCAATCAGCGCAAACCTGATTTCTTTATCATCTAATACGTATCGCAATAAGTACGAAAGTACTTATTGCGTCACAAGGAAACCCGGCGGACAATTCCTCCAATGATGCTCGGCATCATTACAATCCCAATGTCATATGAGGAGGCTTTCCATGTTTAAAAAACTTGCATGCGCTCTGTTGCTGATTGCGACACTGGCAACCCCTGTGTTTGCCCAGAAAAAAGAAAAACTGATGGTCTACACCTCGATGAAGGAAACGCTGATTGGCGATCTCAAGGAAGCGTTCGAAAAGAAAAACCCGAACATCGCCATGGACTATTATTCGGCTGGCGCTGGTAAAATCATGGCAAAAATCGCCGCGGAACGCCAGTCTGGAAAGCTCGTTGTCGACGTGATCTGGACCAGCGAAGTACCCGATTTCTATGCGATGAAAAAGGAAGGCATTCTGCAGAAATATGAATCACCGGAAGCTAAGTACGTCGTCAGCCCGATATTCGATCCTGATTTCGAATTTACGCCCGCCCGTCTGGGGACACTGGGTATCACTTACAACACCACCAAGATCAAAACCCCGCCGAAAGAGTGGAACGATCTACTTGGCCCTGCGTACAAGAATGGCTTTGCCATCGCTAACCCCGCGCTTTCCGGCACCTCGATGGTATCAGTGGGCATGATCGTCAATAATCTTGGCTGGGACTTCATTCAGAAACTGCGCGCGAATGGCGCAAAGATGGGCCAAGGCTCGGGCCAGGTCGTTGACGACACTGCCGCGGGAGATCTCGTCGCTTGTATCGGTGTTGACTATATCACCATCGATAAGATCAAGCTGGGCGCTCCGCTCGGTTTCGCCTACCCGAAGGAAATGCTCGTCATCCCCAGCCCTGTGGCAATTTTCAAAGGTACTCCAAACCTCTCCGCGGCCCAGAAATTTGTTGATTTCCTTCTTTCAAAAGAAGGCCAGACCATTATTGCCCAGAATTACACCCTGCCCATTCGCCGCGATGTGCCCATAGTCGAGGGTGTAGGTCTTGTACAGCCTGAAGAAGCAGTCAAACGAGCGATGAAGATCGATTATCTCAAGTTGATGGAAGAGAAGCAGTCCATCATCGATAAATTCACCGCCATTATGCAGAGCAAGTAATACTCGATGGATGTAAGCCTGTTCCGCTCTAGTTCCGCTTCGCAGCAACGAAAAGCGGAACAGGCATCAATTCCGCAAAGGAGAATTCAGTGGCTGATCTCACATTGCATGACGTCACCAAGGCGTTCGGCAGCCATATTGTCCTCGACAGCCTGAGCCTCCAGATTCAGAGTGGCGAATGCTTTACCATCATAGGCCCCTCGGGGTGCGGCAAGACTATCATTTTGCGCCTGATCGCTGGATTCGAGACTCCCGATAGAGGCGAAGTGCGTATTGGTGACAGAAAGGTTGCTGGCCCGAATTACGCGCTCCCGCCGGAAGAGCGCCATATAGGGGTGGTTTTTCAAGACTATGCCGTATGGCCTCATAAAACTGTGTACGGCAATATCGCCTACCCACTGGAACTCGCGGGTGTTCCAAAATCCGAATTGAATACGCGTGTTCATGAAGCGATCGCGTTGGTCAATCTCACAGGTTTGGAACAGCGATTCCCCTATCAGCTCTCGGGAGGGCAGCAGCAGCGCGTCGCCTTAGCCCGCGCGCTTGTCATGAAACCGGAAATTCTGCTGCTCGACGAACCATTAACCAATCTCGACGCCAACTTGCGAGAGGAAATGCGTTTTGAAATCAAGGAAATACAGAAAGCGACCGGCGCTACCATTCTGTATGTGACTCATGATCAGGAAGTCGCGATGGCCATTTCCGATCGGCTTGCGGTGATGGACCAGCGTGGCCGCATTCATCAGATCGGCGTTCCCGAGACAGTCTATACGCAACCTGCCGATGATTTTGTATTCAAATTTCTTGGTATTTCGAACATGATTCCGGTAACTGTGTCGGAAGGCAAGGTGATCGCCGCGGCGCCCGGAGGACAGATATCAATTCCGCTGTCTCCTCCTGCTTCCTTCCCCGAGCAGGGGCGGCTTGGATTCCGCCCCATGGACGTTAAGATTTCAAGACACAAGACCGAGCGAACACTTCAGGTCAGCGCTGTCCGGGTTACGCTCCTGGGCCCCATCGTAGATTATCTTTTCGACTGCAGAGGGTTGCAAATTCGCGCACAAATGCTGACTGAAGACGCGCTCACCCAGGACCTGATCATCGAAGAAGGAAGCGATGTGTTCATTTCTGTCGAATCGCCGAAATGGTTTGACACAGACGGGGAGGCAAAAACATGACCACATTGACCGCGGAAAAGAAAAAACTCGATGTCTCGAAGATCGTTCTGCTGTTTTCCATCCTTATTCTGGTGGTCATTGTCGCGGTACCGGTACTGCTCATTCTCCTAACAGCATTTTTTGAGAATGGAAAATTCAATATTGCCGGCGTTGCCAAAATACTGTCCGATCCCGACACCTATCAAGCGCTCTTGAATTCGCTCGTCATCGCCGCGGGAACTACCGTAGTCTCCACCGTGATGGGAACTTTTTTCGCCTGGCTGGTCGCTCGAACCGATCTGCCTTTCAAGAGCACGATGAAAGCACTCTTCCTGGTGCCGTTCATGCTGCCATCGTTTATCGGCGCGCTGGCATGGAAGGTGTTGCTTTCGCCTCGCTCAGGATATATCAACAAACTGCTGATGACGATCTTCGGGTTGGAACGCGCTCCTTTCGATATCATGAGTCTGGGCGGCATCATCGCGATTGAGAGCATGTATCTCTTCCCTTTCGTGTTCCTTCAGGTGGCGGGCGCGCTGGAACGCATGGACCCAACCCTTGAGGAATCGGCTCGCATCTCAGGCGCGGATCTCTTTACCATTACGCGCAAGATCACGCTCCCCCTCGTCATGCCGAGCATACTGGCCGGCGCGCTTCTGGTTGCCCTGTATTCGCTGTCGCACTTTGGCGTTCCTG
Source organism: Spirochaetota bacterium (assembly GCA_029265255.1). The sequence continues at coordinate 141,889 of JAJUJQ010000004.1, read as the reverse complement.
CGATTCTGGGAACCGAAAAGGGCATTTTCAATATTCCTACGAAGATCTATGAGCGGATTTATTCATCAGGCGGCTCTTTTGGCGCCATCAGAGTCGGCACCATTCTTTCAACAATTCTCGTCATCTCCGCCGCGCTAATTCTGAAACTCCAGGACCTGCTGCTTAGAAAAGGCCAGTATCAGGTTATTGCCGGAAAGAGCATGCGCCCGGTCGTGTTGAAGCTGCGGAGCCTCAAGTATCCCCTTCTAGCCATCAGCATCATCTACATCGGCATTACGGTCATTCTGCCCACCATTACGATCTTTCTTGTTGGCGGGCTCAAGACCTATGGCCTCCCATTCCAGCTCAAATTCATGACCTGGGACAACTACCTCAAGATATTCCAGTGGAAGATCACCAAGGACGCTATCTGGAACTCGCTATATCTCTCGGTTGGGGCCGCGTTTGTAACCATGCTCGCCGGCACGATGATCTCCTATGTCATCGTGAAAATGAAATTCAGGGGCAAGTTCATCCTCCAGTTCCTCGGCGTGCTCCCCTTCTCGCTACCGGGAACCGTCATCGCCCTTGGCGTGATACTTACCTGGAGCGGCAGGTTTGGCATCAATCTCTACAATACCCCTTGGATCATCTTTGTCGCCTACATCGCAAGGTATATGGCCTTCGCGATCAAATCGAGTTCGGCATCCCTTTCGCAAGTGTCCGATTCGCTCGAAGAAGCAGGGAGAGCCTGTGGCGCGACACACTGGCAAAGCCTTAAGGATATCGTCCTTCCCCTTATCAGGCCGGGCATGATCAGCGCCTTTTTCCTCATATTCCTGCCTGCTCTGCGCGAATTGACCACCTCCGTTCTCCTGTATGGTCCGACGACCAGGACCATCGGCGTTGCCATTTATACGCTGAATGAGGACGGCGAAACCGTCAAAGCCGCCGCGCTGGCGAGCATTGCGCTCATCATTATTTTCGTTGGCGAAACCCTCATCCGAAAATTCCTTGCAACTCTTGAACAGCGCGCCGCAAAAGTAGAGGAGATCAAGAATGTCCCAGCTTGAACTGATCGATGTAACCAAGCGATTCGGCGATGTGACTGCGGTAAACCGGCTCAATCTGCGGGTGGAAAAAGGCGAATGTTTCTCTTTCCTCGGACCTTCTGGATGCGGTAAAACCACGACGTTGAGAATGATTGCGGGGTTTGAAGATCTCGATGAAGGCGAACTGCAGGTCGAAGGGTCAGTCTATTCTTCGAGTTATAAAAAATTCTATATTCCGCCCGAGAAGAGAGATTTCGGGATGGTGTTCCAGGCGTTCGCCGTATGGCCGCATCTCACCGTATGGGAAAATGTTGCCTTCCCTCTCAAAATCCGTCACAGACCACGGCATGAGATCGAAGAGCGGGTCAAGATGGCCCTGACCAGCACTAGTCTGCTCACAATTAAGGACAGCTACCCCGGCAGACTTTCTGGCGGTGAACAGCAACGTATCGCGCTCGCCCGCGCAATCGCGATCAATCCCAAGGTCATGTTGCTGGACGAGCCGCTTTCCAACCTTGACGCCAAACTGAGGGAGGAAATGCGGTTCGAAATCAAGGATCTCCAGAAACGGTTCGGTTTCACCATCATCTATGTCACACATGATCAAGCTGAAGCAATGGCGCTCTCCGACCGTATGCTGGTCATGAACAATGGCGTGGTGCAGCAGATCGGAAAACCGCTCGAAATCTATCACAAGCCGGCAAACCGCTTTGTCTTTTCCTTTATCGGGCTGTCCAACTTCATCCCGGTCAGCGTCAGGGATGGAGCGGCAATAATCGATGGAACCGATCGGATCGCCGCGCGGGGTGTCCACGCCGATCTCGGAGCAAGGGCGGTGCTGGCGTGCCGTCCTTCGGATATCTCCTTCGTACCGGAATCGGAAACGGCGCATGCGGTACCCGCGACTGTGCTCCGGCGAACCTACCTGGGCGACATTGTGGACATGAAGCTGAAAGTGGGGGCTGCCGAGCTGCGCGTTCAGAAGCATGTCAAAGACGCTCTGCCGAGCGCAGGCGCGCGCTGTTGTATCCGATTTAACAGTGTGCTGTGGTATCCGGAAAGAGAGTAATCCCCTCTGCAAAAACGACCGCGAAAGGTATAAAAAAGACCGTCCTCCCGATACGCGGGGGACGGCTCTTTTTCAGACAAGCCGGGTTCAAGCCTGCTGCACTTCCTTGACCTGGGGGACTACCTTCTTGAGATAGGCTTCCACGCCCTGCTTGAGCGTCATGAGAGAATAGGGGCAGGATCCGCAGGCTCCGGTGAGGCGTACTTTCACCACGCCATCTTCGCTTACCGACACCAGCTCTATGTCTCCACCGTCAGCCATCAGGGACGGACGTACATTCTCGATCGCCGATTTGACTTGTTCAAAAAGCATGTCTATCTCCTCTCTTCATCGTAAGCTAGTGAATTGGCTCATGCTGGTCAAGCCGGCAATACGTCGGGCTTGCTCTCTATAGCTGAAGCATTCTCGATATGCTAGAATACGAACCTGCAACCCTGGAAGGTGAAATGGCGCGGATAATCGTATTTGTCAATCAAAAAGGCGGAGTCGGCAAAACGACCAGCGCGATCAATATCGGCGCGACGCTCGCGCTCCACCACCATAAAACACTTCTCATCGATTTCGATCCGCAGGGAAATCTCACCTCCGGTATCGGCGGGAAGCTCACGCATAACAACATTTACCATGTGATTTCAGGACTCGCCACGATCAAGGATGTCATTCAGCCCTTGCAGATACCGCGCCTCCACCTCGTGCCTTCCTCGGTGGATCTCAGCGGCGCGACCATCGAACTTGTCGACAAGCCAGACCGGAATGAATATCTACAAAGAGCTATTACCCCCGTGCTTGACGATTACGAATTCATCCTTATCGACTGCCCTCCGTCGCTCGGTGTTCTTACTCTCAATGGACTCGCGGCGGCCAGCGAAGTAATCATCCCCCTCCAGTGCGAGTATTTCGCTCTGGAAGGGCTTTCCCTTATTATACAGACTATCGGCCTTGTACAGAAAAGCATCAATCCGAACCTCAAGATTGGCGGCATCCTGCTAACCATGTTCGATGCCCGTACGCGGCTCTCACAAGAAGTAGTGCGTCAGGTAACCGAATATTTCAAGGATAGAGTCTTCAAAACTATTATTCCCCGGAACGTCAGACTCTCCGAAGCACCGTCACACGGCCTTCCGGCCATCATGTATGACCCCACATGCATTGGTGCCAAGAGCTATGAGGCTGTTACAAAGGAGATACTGAACCGTGGCTAAATTCGGTCTGGGGAAGGGGCTTGGAGCCCTGATCCCCGAACATCAGCAATTTTTCGAACATACCGAGCAGGAAAGCCCTGAATCCTCGGTACGGCTGGTCCCGATCGAATCTCTTGTGCCGAATCCCGACCAGCCGAGAAAGTCATTTCCTCAGGATTCGCTGAATGAACTTGCTGAATCGATCCGCAGACATGGGTTGCTCCAGCCACTCCTGGTACACCAGGATGCTGCCGGACGCTATGTGATAATTGCAGGAGAACGCCGATATCGAGCTGCGAAGCTCGCAGGCCTGGCCGAGGTACCAGTTATCGTCAGATCGGTGCAGGATGATACCCATCTCGAGCTTTCGTTGGTGGAGAATATCCAACGGGAGGATCTCGACCCAATCGAGGAAGCGCGCGCGTACCAGCGGCTGATGGAACTAACCGGCGCGACGCAGGAGCATGTAGCGGAAATGGTCGGCAAGAGCCGGGCTGCGGTAGCCAACGCCGTAAGGCTTCTCAAGCTTTCCAGCACAATTCAGGACGCTATTAAAGAAGAAAAAATTACTGCCGGGCATGCGCGGGCGCTCCTTGCGCTGGAAGAACCTCAGGCGCAGGAACGGCTGTATCGATCCATTATTGAAGAAAACCTCTCAGTCAGGGAGACTGAATCACGGGTGCAGCAGCTTCTGGGGACGGCTTCTTCAGGCCGAAAGCAAAAAAAGGCAACCCCCTCCAAGGATAGCGGTGCCATTGCCGAGCCTTCAGATCCGGAGCTCAAAGCGCTCAAGGAACGACTCATTCAGCGTTTTGGAACCAAGGTTGAAATAGCGGGAACCCAGGAGGCCGGCACTATAAAAATCCACTATTTTTCACCAGACGACCTCCAGAGGATCTATGAGGTTCTTGGACTCGAATAATGCCTTTTCTAAAAAGCTGGGAAGACAAGTGACTCTGCATGGAATATCGAACCGACGCCCGTGGATCATTCTCAGAATCCTGTCTCTCCTCGGTGCGCTCGTTCTTTTCCTCATTACTGTGGCGAACGCGGCCGGCCAGCCCGAACCGAACCGGACTTATTCGGTCATACCCCACGAGCTTTCCATCCAAACCCGCTCCCTGCTCCCTCGTGATGTTGATTTCAAACCCGGTTCTTCGCTCATCGTATTTTCAGAACAATACAGCCGCGATCCTCTCCTGGTTCCGAAACTCGAAGGCCGGGAAACAATCGTCCGCCACATCCAATCGCACCATAGTACCCCCCTACTCATTGAAGCGATCGTCCTGCTCCCCTATTCGCGAAAGCCCTTGGCCGGGAACAACGTCGCAGAACGTGACCGAGCCCCGTCGGTGGAGGAACTTTCCCTTCTCTTCAATCAATTTGCGTCACTCCAGGGCATTCAGTACTGGTCAGCCAGCCGTTCGCGCATGCGCACCCTCTACGTAACCAGCTATCGCATCTCCGATCCGCTGGAGAAGAAAAAGATTGAGGACCCTCGAACCCTGCAGGACCTGGCCATGCTGCCATCTCCTTCCTATGTCTACCAGAAAGATCAAACATTTGGCGGCATCATACTGGAAATCATTATCGAAACCACGCGTACCTCGCTGGTAATGCGAAATCGCAATATCACTCCTCTTACGCTTCTTTCCGTACCCTTGCTGCCTGCTGATACAATCAAGGCGGGATTTCTCGCCTCTCCGACTCCCGAAGGCATCCTGCTTTATTTCGCTTCCTCACTTCAGCAACCGGCCGTTGCCAGAGACCGCGTGCTGGAATCGGCTTCCAACAAGGCCCTTGCCCTCCTGCATTGGTTTACCGCCGAAGCGGCCTCCCGGCGATTCATCGATCCCGTAACCATTCCCTGGAACGTCGACGATCTTCCTCCGGACGCCCGCCTGACCCCGTATCCTCCTAAGTCTTGACCTTCCCAGCCCATATCAGTATCGTTCATCTCATATCCATTCCAAAGGAGATCCCCATGAGCATCATTGAATACGTAGAAGCTCGTGAAATTCTCGATTCCCGTGGTAATCCCACAATCGAAGTTGACGTTGTCCTCGAAGACGGTACCCTCGGTCGCGCCGCCGTTCCATCTGGCGCTTCCACCGGTGAATATGAGGCCGTAGAACTTCGCGATGGCGACAAGAAACGCTACCTTGGCAAAGGCGTCCTGACTGCCGTCGAGAATGTCAACACCACCATCGCCGGCGAAATCTGCGGTCTCGACGCCCTCGAGCAAGTCGACATCGACCGAACTCTCATTGAACTTGATGGAACCGAAAACAAGAGCAAGCTGGGTGCCAACGCGATCCTCGGCGTCTCCATGGCCGTCGCCCGCGCTGCAGCTGAGTATCTCGGTCTACCCCTCTATAAATACCTCGGCGGCGTGCACACCACGCTTCTCCCCGTTCCCATGTCCAATATCATCAACGGCGGTAAGCACGCCGACAACAAGGTCGACTTCCAGGAATTCATGGTGATGCCGGTCGGCGCCGAGTCTTTCCGGGAAGCAGTCCGCATGAATGCTGAAGTATTCCACTCCCTCAAGTCCATCCTCAAGGCCGAGGGCCACAACACCGCGGTCGGCGATGAAGGTGGCTTTGCTCCCAATATTGAAAACGAACAGGCTCTCGATTACATCATGCGCGCCATCGAGAAGGCGGGTTATAAGCCTGGCGAGCAAGTTGCCATCGCGCTTGACCCGGCCGCCAGCGAGCTCTTCGAAGAAGGCGGCGGGAAAGGCTACCGTTTCTGGAAATCCAACCCCGATAAGCTCTTCACCGCCGACGACATGATCGAGCTCTATACCCGCTGGGTAAACACCTATCCGATCGTCTCCATCGAAGATGGTCTGGACCAGAACGACTGGGATGGGTATGTCAAGCTCACCAAGGCTTTGGGGAACAGAATCCAGATCGTCGGTGATGACTTCTTCGTGACGAATACCAAGCGCCTCGCCAAGGGCATCGAGATGGGAGCTTGCAATTCTATCCTCATCAAGCTCAACCAGATCGGCACCCTGACCGAAACCATCGAGACCATCAACATGGCCAAGCGCGCCGGCTATACCGCGGTTGTCTCCCACCGCTCCGGAGAAACCGAAGATACCTTCATCTCCGACCTGGTCGTAGGTCTCGAGACCGGCCAGATTAAAACAGGCTCCATGTCCCGCACAGACCGCATCGCCAAGTACAACCAGCTCATGCGCATTGAGGACGAGATGGAAGGCATTGCCGAGTACTGGGGCAGAAAAGTCTTCTACAACGTCCGCGGCTGACCGCGTCTTCTCTTTGATTTGCCCTTCAAGGCCGTCTCGCATGAGGCGGCCTTTTCATTTACACAATCCTCATTTTCGATCTCCATGCCGCGGCGCTTGAGCGTTCCATCGCCGAACCGCTACAATAACCCAAGGAGACACCATATGTTAACACGCAGACTTGACGAGGCTCGGGAAGCGTGGAAGCGCAAGGATCCCGAAGCCACGCGCCGGGCTCACATACCTTCCCATACGCTCAACGCGCCTGAACGGCATACGACCGGTCAGGGTAAATACATCAAAAGTATTGTCTATGGTGGACTTGATGGTACCATCACGACCTTCGCCTCTGTTGCCGGCGTCGCCGGCGCCGCTCTTTCTCCCAGCGTGGTACTGATCGTAGGGTTTGCGAACCTGCTTGCAGACGGGCTGTCGATGTCTATTGGCGACTATCTCTCCTCCAAGAGCGAGCGCGAATATGAAGCGTCGGAACGCGCGCGTGAGGCATGGGAAGTCCAGCACTACCCGGAAGGAGAAAAACAGGAGCTGCGGGAAATCTACATGAATCGCGGCATGTCAGCCACTGACGCGAGTGCGGTTGTGGACATCATCGCGAAAGATGAAAAGGCCTGGATCGACACGATGATGGTAGAAGAGTTGGGCATCATTCCTTCTGATGAATCACCGTTGGCCAACGCAGTAGCGACTTTTATTTCATTCGCGCTATTCGGTTTCATTCCCATCGCGGCTTATGTGCTCGCGCTCTTTATCCCGAGTCTCGCCTCACTGCGCTTTACTCTTGCCTGCGTCCTTACCGGTGCAACGCTATTCGGACTGGGCGCCCTCAAGACCACAATTACCGGTACAAGCTGGCTCAAGTCAGGGCTGGAGACATTGCTGGTAGGAGGTATTGCCGCGGCAGCCGCGTACCTGGTGGGCGCGCTGTTGGGAGGTCTTGCCTGATGAAATGCGGGAGAACCTGCCCCGCGATTAGGGTCAAACCCGATGCCGCGCGCAAAGGTTCCGAAATTGGCGGAAATTCACCCTAGGCGTGAGTGTAACCCTGGGATTTAATAAGAAAAGGAGGAAGGTATGAAACGCGCCTTGATTTTTCTCGCTGACGGCTTTGAGGAAGTCGAAGCGCTTACCCCGGCAGACTATCTGCGCAGAGCGGGGATCGAGGTGGTACTTGCCGGTATTGCCGGCAAGACCGTCAAGGGAGCGAGGGGAATAACGGTCATCGCTGATGCTGGCCCTGAGGCCCTTGATATGGACTATGACGCCGTGATCTGTCCAGGCGGCATGCCGGGCGCGCGCAATCTCGCCGATAGCGAGAAGGTAAAATCGTGTATTCTCCGGCACCATGTGCAGGGGAAAATCGTCGCGGCTATCTGCGCTTCTCCCGCGTATGTGCTGGAAGGGTCCTGCCATTTGCTGAGAGGGAAAAAATTCACGGGCTATCCGGGTACCGAAAGCATGGTGCAGAGCGGTTATTATCAGCATGACCCTGTGGTTGTCGATAGCGGGATTATTACGTCAAAAGGACCTGGCACTGCAGGAGCATTCGCGATTGCGCTCATCGATGCGCTGGCCGGTCACGCCAAGGCTCAGGAGGTTCGCCAGCATACCTTGCTCGGCTAAGAGCGCCGCTTTTAAAGGCTTCCCAGCAGCGGTAGCTCGCGCCTGAAACGGGGCGCAGGCTCACGACCTGCTGCCCCCTCCTTCCACTGCCGCCCAGTCGTATTCGCATCGCACTCACGCATCATGTGTTGACACCAGCCTCCTGAACCTAATAATTATTTACTTACTGAAAGAAAAAGGAGGCCACGCATGAAATCCGCCGCCCGTGAGGTAGCTACTGCCGCATCAACCGCCGCACCTTCAGAAAAAATGAGCTCCGCCCACTTCCGTACCGCGCTGACGCTCGGATTTGGCTTGTTCGGAGCTCAGCTCATGTGGATGGTCTACAATACGTACATGCCCATCTTTCTCCAGGCAGGCGCAGCCGGCTTTTCCACATCTCTGGCCATCCGAGGCTTTGGTCTTTCTGCAACCCTTACCGGCATCATCATGACCTTTGATAACATCGCGGCCTTTTTCCTCCAGCCTATCATGGGCCCGATCAGCGACCGGACCCATACCCGCTTCGGTCGGAGAATTCCCTACATCATGGTGTTCGCTCCCCTCTCGGCCATTGCTTTTGCGCTGATCCCAGTGGGAGCCCTCCTCATTCCACCATCCCTCTCCGGCCAGCTTTCCATGATCGGTGGCCCCTTTGCCATCCTCATCGGTGCCGCGCTTGTCATGGTGCTCTGCATGGCACTGTGGAGAACCCCTCTCTTCGCACTCATGCCCGATCTCTTCCCATCAGCGTTGCGCTCCGAGGCAAACGCGCTTATCAATATCATGTCAGGAATTGGAGGTATTATTGCCTTCGTAGCGGGTGGCCTTCTGTTTTCGCTGAATCCAGGGATGCCATTCTGGTTCGGCTCGCTCATCACCTTGCTGGCCGTGCTGGTGGTCGTGCTGAAAATACGCGAGCCCAGCACATCCTCTGAGAATATCGATTCCCGGCGCATCCGAGATATCCTCCTGGATCTGCGCCGCATGCCTTCAGCCAATCGAACGAGCCTTGTGCTCCTTGTACTCACTGTCTTTGGGTACATGCTGGGCTACATGGCTATTGAGACATTCTTTTCTTCATTTGCGGTTTCGACAATGGGTATGAAGCCATCGGCGGCTGCCATGCTTCTTGCCGTGTCATATGTATCCTTCCTGATCTTCGCCATGCCCTCCAGTACTCTTGCTAAGCGCTGGGGTCGCAAACGGACAGTCATGGCCGGCCTGGTCATTTTCGGGCTAGGCCTGGTAGTCATATGGCTCTTCCCCTCTGTCCCCGTGGTTGTTGCAATGCTCGCAGTCGGTGGATTCGGCTGGGCGCTGGTCAATATCAACTGCTACCCCATGATTCTTGATACATCAGTTGACGAATCTCTTATGGGCACCTTCTCTGGTTTGTACTTCATCGCAACAACACTTGCAGGAACACTTGGCCCCATTCTCAATGGCTGGATCATCGACCTTACCGGCCGCAACTACGCGGTTATCTTTCTTGTCTGCCCTCTGTTCTTCCTCTTCTCATTCCTGTGTCTGAGCAGGGTCACCACTGGCGAGATCAAGGCATAGCACGAGGGAAGCCATGCAACAGGTATCTACAGGTCGCCCCACCTCTCCGCCACGTGAGAAATTCGCAGCGCCCGCCTTCAAGTCCCTGGTTCAGGTGTTCGAGTCCCAGATTGAGCAGGGTCTTCATGCAGGAGCGCAGATCTGTGTCCGGCGAGGGACGGAGCTGCTCTGTGACTGGTGGGGAGGCGTGGCAGATACCCGTACTCGCCGACCAGTCACCAGCTCCACTCCCTTTATGGTGTACTCGGCGACCAAAGCTCTTACTGCCATCATGATCCACATGCTGGCAGATCGTGGTATTCTCGATCTTGAGGCTCCCGTAGCGCACTACTGGCCAGCATTCGCTTGTAATGACAAGGAAAGGGTCACCATCGCTCACGTGCTGCTCCACCAGGCAGGAATCCCCGGCAAGGCTACGCTTGGTGAAGTTGCATCCTGGCTTGTGCCTGGCTTGCCCGAACACAGAGTTTCCAGGATGCGCCCTATCCACCGTCCCGGCGAAAAGGCTATCTATCATCCCTTCACTGGCGGTTTTGTCCTGGGAGAACTGATTCGTAGGGCAACCGGCATGTCGTCGGCAGCCTTTGCCTGTAGAGAAATTCTTGAGCCCCTCTGCATGCGCGATTCATTTGCCGGCCTTCCTTTGTCGCTCCAGAGAAAGGCTTCACACATCTACACCAGCGATCCGGAACAGGCTTCAGCAGCCAGCCTCTTCTCACTGCCGCTCTACCGCGGACTTTTCCTTCCTGCAGCCTCGCTCAACACCACGGCATGGGATCTTTGTATCTTTTATAGTGCCCTTGCCCAAGGAGGTGCGCTGGGAAAAACTCGCATTATCTCGAGCCGGCAGCTGGAAGAAGCAACCCGGCTTCGGTACGATGGTCCCGATGGCGATACCGGCCGCTGGATCAAGCGAAGCTTCGGTTTTTCGCTGGGGGGGTATTCCCAGTTTCCAGACAAGAATCTTTACATCTATGGGCGCGCTTCTACCCTCGCTACCTTCGGGCACACAGGCCAAGGTGGTTGCGCGATTGGCTGGGCAGATCCTCTCTCCGGCGTCTCTTTTGCGTTCGTGTGTAATGGCTTTCTAGATATGGAGCGCGCTCACCGCAGATTCCAGGCCCTGGCTGATGAGGTCTGGCACGCTATTTTGAAAAGGAACTGAAGAGTCCGCGGCCTTTCTATATCCCCAGAACCAGCTTTGCCGTGCTGAAATAGATAAACAACCCTGTAATATCGACGATAGTCGTCAGCGCTGGGCTTGCGATAAGGGCGGGGTCGAGCCCTACTGCCGCGGCCCCAAGCGGCAGCAACGCGCCAATCAAGGTAGCGGTCACCACCTGCAGCGAAAGCGCGATACCGATCGCAAAACCTACTTTTTCCAGCGAAATCCCCAGCGGCAGCGTTTCTCCACCTCCCGTCAGGATCACCCTTAGGAACGCAAAGCCTCCAAGCACCAGCGCCAGCAATAATCCCACCCGGAATTCCTTCCATATGATTTTGAACGCGTCGCGCGTCGTAATCTGCTTCAGCGCCAGCGCGCGAACCACGACCGTCGCCGACTGACTTCCCGTATTCCCGCCAGTATCTGCGAGCATGGGCATGTAGAAGGCCAGTATGAGCAAGTTGGTCAGCATCTGCTCAAACGACTGCAACACCGCGCCAGAGAGCAAGCCCGCGGCTGCCAGAATTACCAGCCACAGAACCCGGTGACGAAAATTATCCCACACGGAGCTATGCAGATAGGAGACATCCTCATGCGTGCCCGAAATAGCCATGAAACGCTCGATATCTTCCGTACGTTCGGCTTCCAGGACATCGATCGCGTCATCGTGCGTGATGATACCGATCATCCTGTGTTCGGCATCTACAACCGGTAGCGATACAAGGTCATATCTTGAGAAGAGATACAACGCCTCTTCGCGATCCGTCATTGCCATGACGCTGTGCAGCTGGTCATCCATGATCGCCTGTAGAGGCACCGCAGGATCAGCAAGAATCAAGTCCGCGAGCGACACGGTTCCACGCAGACGTCCTTCCGCGTCGACCACGAAAATCGTGTAAAGCGATTCCTTTGGTACGCCCTGAAGACGGATTTCAGCCATCGCCTGTGAGACGCTTAAATTCTCGCGCAGCGCGATAAACTCCGTCGTCATGATGGAGCCCGCGGTTCCCTCGGGATACTGGGCCAGCTGGCGGATGTCTTCGCGCTCCTGCGTGGGCAGCGCCGGCAGCACCGCTTCGAACTGCTCTTCGGGCATTGCCTTGAGCATGTCGACACGATCGTCCGGTTCCATGCGCTGGACAAGTCCGGCCAGCTCTTTTTTGCTCATGAGTTCGGTGATGTCGAGCTGGAATGAGGAAGGAAGCTCCGACAGGACATCTGCGCTAAGGTCCTTGTCGAGCGCGTTGAGAATTTTTAGAGCCTCTTCTGGCTCGAGCCCTGTGAGAATTTCAGCGATTTCGGTGGGATGCCGTTCTTTTAGGAATTCGACAATCGAATCGATGCTACCTTCTTCAAGAAGGCTCTTGATGTCGGGTGCAAGAAGCTGATCAAGCATGGGTACCTCCCCTTGTATCGTTCCGTACCCTGCCGTAATACTCTCAGCGCACCGTCATCAACAGGCGGGCAGGGTACGGAGGTAAAAAGATGATTTGACTGTAAGGCTCCTGAGGTTGACTACCAGGGCCTTCTGAATCGTTCATACCGCTCCCTCCTGAAAGATGGAAATGGCAAACTGCCGGAAATTATAGTATCGAAAATATGGATTGCGGACAACCCGCTTTCGACGCTACAATCGCACTTCGTGTGAACAGAGGAGATGCTATGAGCTCAACCCATGCAATCAAATCGATTTTTGCCGAGGGCGCACCCGTAGCGCTCGGTCCTTACAGCCACGCCAAACAGGCTGGCAATGTTATTTTTCTTTCTGGTCAGGCGGGGCTTGATCCCGCGACAGGAAGCCTTGTGGAAGGTGGCATCGAGGCACAGACCCGCAGGACACTCGACAACCTCGGGATCGTGCTAAAGGCTGCCGGATGCACATTTGCCGATGTGGTCAAAACTACCATCTTTCTGAAGGATATGAATGATTTCGCGGTGGTGAATCGCGTCTACGGCGAATATTTCAGCGGAGAGTACCCTGCACGCAGCACGGTCCAGGTTGCAGGTCTGCCCAAGAACGCGCTGGTCGAGATCGAATTCGTCGCCATGAAGGCGTAAGTCGAACCGACACCGCACCCTGTATCATGCTCACCTACATTCTTGTCGGATTTGCGCTAGCCGCGGATGCCTTTGCCGTTTCGGTCTCCGCGGCCGCATGTACCGATATTTTGCCCTTGATGATTGGACTGCGGGCAGCGCTGACCTTTGGTTTTTTCCAGTTTCTCATGCCCATTGTAGGATGGCTCCTGGGTTCTGCCTTCAGCCACCTCATAGAAGGGTTCGATCACTGGATTGCGTTTGGGCTCCTGGCCTTTGTGGGCGGCAAGATGCTTTTCGAGGCAATCCGGACGATGGTCCGCGCGCGCCGCGCATCCGAATGCCCCGATCCGGACAGCGAACCCCGCGTCCATGGCATTATGAAATGGAACACGCTGCTGGTACTCGCATTCGCTACCAGCATCGACGCCATGGCGGTCGGCCTGTCATACAACATCCTTGGCAACCCCATTCTTGTCCCCGCCGTCATCATTGGCATTACCACATTCGCCATTTGTCTTATTGGGCTCGAATTTGGCCGTCGGCTCAAGGAAATACTGGAAGAGTGGGCCGAAATCGCAGGTGGCACCGTGCTTATCCTGATCGGGTTTAAAATCCTGCTCGAACATATGCTTAATGGAAAGTAAGCCAAAGCGTCAGGCTTATATCGGAATGCAGCACTGACTGAACTCTGCTCCCCCGCGCGCATTCCTTCTACCATTCGCACGCAACCTGTGCGATACTCACTATCAGTGAACACCACACAGTGAGGTATCCATATGCGCGCTCATCTCGAATATGAAGAACTATCGCTCGATCAAGCATACACGCTCCAGAATCCCGGCGGGCTGGTATTGCTGTGTACGTCGGGCAGCGGGCGCTACGATGTCGCACCGGTCGCCTGGTGCTGCCCATATGAATACAGTCCGGTTTCAAAGCTCCTCGTGGTCTGCGACATCAGCCATCGGACCTTCATCGATGCACGCTCTGGCGGCTTTTTCGCGCTGGCGCTTCCTCCACCCTCCATGCGGACGCTCGTCGAAGCTACCGGCAGCGTTTCTGGCGCAGAGGTCGACAAATTTGCTCAATTCAGCATCCCACACTTTCCAGGCCGCAGGTTCGATGTGCGCATTCCCGAAGGTGTTGTCGGGTGGATGGAGTGCCGGCTCGAGCGAGTGCTTGAAGAAGGAACCAGCGGTATCCTGTTTGGCGCGGTGCAGGGAGCCTGGGCCATTCGCGACGCGTGGAAACACCGCATCCATTACGTCTCGGAAAAAGTGTGGTATCAGCCGGGGAATATGATTCTGAAGTGAAACGGCTTTAGAAAGCCGAGTCTTTCAACGGCATCACGCACGGTGATGGACATCAAACCACGCGTGAAAGGAGGATTGCGAGCCATGAAAAAATTTCTGGCACCCTTGCTTTTCCTGATTGCGGCAAGCATCGCGACCGCGTCGCCTGGCGTTTCATTCACTATCAATGGCATCAGGACCAATGGAGATCTTATCGCCGGATTTCCGGTTCCCATTCCATCCGGGGCGGACATTGGACTCGAAATACCTGTCGGCCCAATGAGTGCCCTTACTATTCGCGCGGCGGGAGGCTACGAATCTCGCATGATCCTTCGCGGAGTTCTGAGCATGAGCCCTGTCGCGGAACCGGCAGCGGTTGACGGAACCAATCGGTTCCTCTGGACCAATGTTTTGGGAGAACTGGGCTACCGCCAGTATGTTCACAAGCCAGCTGACCAGTGGGACGCTGGTCCCGCATGGGTTTTCGGTATTGCGCGGTTTCGCTGGGAACGCAACTCTGACGATTTCCCCACCACGCTTTTCCCCGATGCGCAAGCAATGAGTTCGGTCTCGGCACTTGCCGGCATTGCCTATGATTCGGTGCAATGGGTCGAAATCCGTATGAAAAAAGGGATCTCCGCGGAGCTTTCAATGGAATACAGCCCGATATTCGCCAACTTTGCCGGCGCCGCGACCGAGTATGCGCGCGCCAACCTCACTGCTTCGGCCTTTATTCCTCTCCGCTTTATTCCAAGCTATCGCGTAGGGACAGGCCTTGCGCCTTCTCTGGCGCTCTACGCGGCAGGCGATTGGGCATTGGGTTCGCACATCCCGCATGAAATATTAACCACCTTCGGTGGATCGGTCGGGACCAAGGGCATCGGCGACATGGTCCGCGGAACGCAGCCTTGGGGTTACGAAGCGGCCCGAAAGGCCTACATGGGTGCCGAACTGAGAGTCGCAGGTCCGTCATTTATACGATACAGCCCGCTCTACCCCGCTGCCTATGTCTTCGCCGAGGGCGCCTGGTACGACTCGCTCGCAGGTGCGCCGCTTACCCAGAATTACGGACTTCTGGCTTCTGCAGGATGTGGCGCGGCCATATCCGTGTACAACTTCCTGTGGGTGGGGGCGTATGGAGGCTGGCGCTTCGCTCTCTCCGATCCGCTGGCCGCAGTGTACTTTTCCGGCTCCCCCAGCGGATTTTTCTGGAGCTTCAGTTTTGTCGCGCATTTCTAATGGCTGGATAGCGCGAAGAGCCCTCTGAGCGTACCCTTTCCACAGCAGCCCGGCTAAACCAGCAAAAAAACGAGCTGCCCGACCAGTGGGCCGGACAGCTCTTTTTTCAAGCGATTGCGCAATTCCTTTGCGGTCATGCGCGGAACGCTTCCATCATGCCGAGCGATTATTTCAGCAGCTTGCCTGCGTCGATGACATAGATTTTGAAGCAAGCCAGCACAGCCTTGAGTTCGCCGAAGAACTTGTAGGCGGAGAAGGTCGAGCCAGATACGGCATCGGTCGCCTCGTTCCAGCTGCGTTTCGAGTCCATGCCGATGAATTTCTGGATGGCCGGGCCCTGAGACTTCTTCGCGAAATCAGTGTAGAAATCCATATGTCGAGTGTTGGCTCCAACCCACCAGTTCTTGAGGGTGCCATCGGCGTTGATGATGACCAGGATATCCTCATAGTGCGAGGCAATACGAATGTCCTTGGCCCACCAGACATAACCGGTAATCTGCTTGTTGGCATCGAGCACTGGATAGAAGAAATAATAGTCCCACATTCTCTCGGCGAGCACCGGGCGGGTCGTATCGACCGTGCCCCACCCCATGTCGGTGACGATTTTCGTAAAATCCGCTTCCATGCGCGTGGACTTGGCGGCGCTGAGGCCTCCCGGCGTCTGCGCCCACACTGTGCCGGCAATAACCAGCACCAGTACTGTAACAAGAATCTTTTTCATTGCAGGTGACCCCCTGAATGAGATAGCAAGGCCGCAACGGACCTGTCGAAATATCATTATATATATATTATTCTTTAATTGGGAAGGGTCAATCGGAATAATTTTAAGTCTCCTGTGGTATACTGCAGCCATGGCGATCGTCTTTATCGCGCCGGATCGGCAGATCGAACAAGCAGTCAAACATTGTGCCGGTACTTCGTCCGAACATCTCATTGGAGCTCAGGGGCTGCTTGAAACAGCGATTCCTGTCGCGAAATGGTATCAGGATGAGGCGGAGGTCTTCATCAGCCGCGGGGGTACCGTGTTTGTGCTGCGGCAGGCAGGACTTAATATTCCCAATTTATGACAAGTATTGCAGAGTATATGTCAGTCCTGATAGCTTATTTTCAGGGAAAGGTATCAGGCGGATCATCGAATCGGTACTGATCGCAAGCAGCATGGTCTTGGACTCTACCTTCTATTCTACAAGGTGCTGAATGTGACGCTGCCGCAGGGTCTGCTGATTTGATTGGCGGATGACGCGACGGGCTGAAAGGAGAATGAACAGATGCGTTTCGATTTGAAATACGGAAATGGAACGTTGCCGGTTGATATCGAAGACAAGAGCATTCTTGATGTAGTACTGCCAGGTGCGCGCCCACCGCTTGCTGATCCAGCTAACGCGGTACGGCGAATGCTCGCCGCGCCATATGGGACGCCGCCGCTGGTGAAAATGCTCGCTGCCCGCAAGCCAGCCAAATTAGTCGTAGTCGTAAATGATCTCACCCGCCCGACGCCATATGAAATCCTCATGCCACCGTTGTTGAAAGCCTTTGAGGAAGCAGGCGTCCCCGACCACGCGGTGACCCTCGTTATCGCCACCGGTATCCACGATGCCCATACGCCTGAGCAGAATATCCAAGTTTACGGCGAGGATATTTGCCGACGCTTCACCATCGTGTCGCACGACGCGACAGACCCCAAGGGGCTAGTCTACAAAGGGAAGCTCCCTTCTGGCTATGATTTCTGGCTCAACCGGCTTGTAGATGAGGCGGATTTCCTCATCACGCTCGGCGTAGTCATGCCCCATTATTTTGCAGGCTTTTCCGGCGGGCGAAAGTCCATTCTTCCTGGAGTCGCCGGCAAGGAAACGGTACAGAAGAATCATGCGCGGATGGTCGAGCTGATGGACAATCTGCCCCCCATCCGCGAAAACCCCGTAAGCCTCGAAATGATCCACGCAGCCAGGCTGGCTGGTGTCGATTTCATCCTCAACGTCGTCGTAGATGACCGCAACCAGGTCGTCGAGGTAGTCGCGGGTGATCTCGAAGAGGCCTGGTACCGCGCAGTGAACGTCAGCGAATCGATGTATATGGTGCCCATTAGGGAGCTGGCGGACATCGCCATTTCCTCGGCCTGCGGTTTTCCGCGCGATATCAATCTCTACCAGGCGCAGAAAGCGCTGGACCACGCGGACAAAGCGACACGAAAGGGTGGAACCATTATCATGGTTGCCGAATGCCGCGAAGGCTACGGCGAAAAACTGTTCGAAGACTTCATGAACCGTGGCTGGACGCCACAGCAGATCATGGACGATGTGAAGGCCAATTTTGTCATGGGAGGACACAAGGCATATGCATTTGCCAAGGTAGCCGCCGAAAAGGAGGTGATCATGGTCACCTCGCTTCCCGACAAGATCGTCGCCAGCTGCTTCGCGCGAAAAGCCGCTACAATTCAGGAAGCCATCGACATGGCGCTGCGGTCTCAGGGGAAAAACGCCCGGTTCATCATCATGCCTGAGGGCAGTGTTACGGTGCCGAAGATGTAGCGGACCGCGTGCTCTTTACAACTCCGGCTGATTTCAATACATTCTCTTTTGAATTTTGCATGGTGATGGAGTCCACCTGGGCGCAAGCCTGAACCGCGCGATAGGCAGCTGATGACTCCTTCCGAGAACTCTTTCAGGAGAACCACAATGAAAAGAGCCGGAGGGAGTCTGCCATGATCGCTTCAAGCGTCCTTTTCGAAAATCCCGCGGATATTCGCAGAACCTCCCCGTGTGACATGCCCGATTACTTTGTCGATCTCAATCTCGACCAGATAGTGGAGGGCATCGACGGCGGGCTGTCCGATTATCAACTTCAACAGGTATTCTACCGCCCACCCTTGAACGCCCGTGAAATTCAATTCCGCCAGGCAATCGCCCGCGACATGGGAAAGCCTGAATTGCTCTCTAGAATCAAAGCGTTTTCCAGGAAATTCCGATCCGTAAGACGCACCCTTGCCGCTCTCGAAAAACTCTACAATCTGCATCACCGACAGGGATGGTTTCTCGAAGCGGCGGCCACATACCGCGAATCAGTAGAAACCCTCGCGGAAGCGATGCGCGACGCGAAGCTTGAATCGGCTGGCCTTATTTCTTTTCGAGAATATCTTCTCGCTTATATCCGCGCAGAATCGTTCCTAACACTTGGAAAAGAAATTGAAGCGCTCAGGAATTCCCTCAAAGAAATTCATTATACGATAACCATCAAGAACCTTACCGTCAAAGTGCGAAAATACGACGACGAAATCGATTATTCCGCGGACATTGAGAATGTGTTTCAGCGCTTCCGTCAAGGATCGACCAAGAGCTATCTGCTCAAAATCCTCGACACAGCAGGGCTCAATCATGTCGAGGCACAGATTCTCGATTGCGTGGCGCGACTCTATCCGGAGACCTTTGCCCAGCTCGACGCATTCTGCAAGGTTCACGCTTCCTTTATCGATGAGACAATCGAGACATTTGAGCGCGAAATACAATTCTATATTGCATATCTGGACTACATAGGACCGCTTGTGAACGCGGGGTTCGGTTTTTGTTTTCCGCAAATCACCGAATCCGATAAAAACGCGTGGGCAGAGGGGTTTTTCGATCTCGCACTGGCAAAAAACTCTCGCCGAGTTCGAACCAGAAGTTCGTCCCGAATGATTTCAGCCTCCATGGCAGGGAACGCCTGATCGTGATCACCGGTCCGAACCAGGGCGGCAAGACGACCTTTGTCCGCGCCTTTGGACAGCTGCACCATCTTGCGGCAATTGGGCTCCCTGTCCCTGGTACGACCGCGCGCATCTTCCTGTTCGATTCGATGTTCACCCATTTCGAACGAGAGGAGACCATTAAGAGCCAGCGCGGCAAGCTGCATGACGAAATCGTCCGCATTCACGCAAGCCTTATGCGGGCGACATCGTCGAGCATTTTTATCCTCAACGAGATTTTCACCTCGACTACCGTCAAGGATGCCCTGTTCCTGAGCCGCAGGGTGCTGGAAAAGATGCTTGCCCTCGACGCGATCGCCGTGTGCGTGACTTTTCTTGACGAGCTTGCCTCGATGGATGAACGGGTTGTGAGCATGGTAAGTTGTGTCGACCCCCAGGACCCCTCGATCCGGACTTTTAAGCTAGCGCGAAGGCCAGCTGACGGGCTCGCGTATGCCCGATCCATCGCCGAGAAGTACCGCCTGACCTATACGGTACTGAAAAACAAGCTGGAACAGGCCGAGAGCGCTTCCTTTTCAGCACCAGGCACGGAAGGAGCCACATCGACCGGCACTGTGAGTACTCGGCCATGAAAGTGTTTTTAATGTTTGAAGATAAGGACTTCGACCCCATGGCGGCGCTTCCTCCCCAAACAGACGCGCTGATGTAGGATTTCGATCTGGATATCCTGATCAAGGCGATGGCCGCGGGAGAGCGGTTTCTGTACGACCTGTCGAAAAGCGCCCTGTTCCAGAGCCTCACGAAAGAAAAGGAGATATTATTTTGGCAGGAAGTGCTTGAGGATTGCGTGCGGAATGAACAGGTGGTGCGCGAACTTCAGGCAATCGCCGAGGAAGCGGTCGAGGCGAAACGCAAGAATTGGCTTGGCGTATTTGGGGCATATCCAGGATCGATCTTGCATGGAGCAGTACGAATGCTCGAAACCTACCTACCCCTGCTAGAACGCCTGTGCCAGATTGCCCGTGATTCAGGCTACCGCTTTCGGTCGAAGGGGTTCACGCGGTTTTTCACCATGGTCCGGGATGAACTCAATGACGAATACCTGCATTCGGTAAAGCAGTATCTCAAGGATCTTCGCTTTGACGGCGGTGTCATGATCAGCGGGAGGCTCGGCGAAGGGAATGAGCTTTCCGGCCATGTGCTCAGAAAGCCGAAGGGCAGGAAAACACGTTGGATCACCAGAATGATCGGTCCGAAGACGCCGTCATTCTCTTTTTCCATCGATGGCAAGGACGAAACGGGCCTGCGGGCGTTGGGCGATCTGCGTGACAGGGGTATCAATTTCGCGGCAAACGCCATGGCGCAGTCCGCCGAACATGTCGAGAATTTTTTCAAAATTCTCAGGAATGAGACGGGGTTTTACCTTGCCTGCCTGAACTTGAAGGAAAAACTCGCGTCGATCGGGGAGGCGGTCTGCTTTCCGGTGCCGCAAGCCCCGGGCTCTCGCGTGCTCGAATGCTCGGGACTTTATCATGTATGCCTTTCGCTGGTCGCTGGTAAAAAATCGAAAGGCAACGAGATACATGCCAACGGCAAAAACCTCGCTATCATCACCGGAGTCAACGAGGGCGGCAAATCGACCTTTCTCCGCAGCATTGGTATCGCGCAGCTGATGATGCAGGCTGGCATATTTGTACCGGCAACAACGTTCCACGCATCTATCCAGCGAGCCGTGATTACCCACTTCCGCCGCAAGGAAGACCGGGACATGGGGTCGGGCAAGTTTGACGAAGAGCTCAAACGCATGAATGCCATCGTGGATCAGATACGGCCGAACAGCCTCATTCTGTTCAACGAATCGTTCGCATCCACGAACGAGCGCGAAGGCTCGGAAATTGCCCGGCAAATAGTCAGCGTGCTGCTCGAAAATGGCGCAACAGTGCTGTTCGTTACCCATTTGTACACCTTCGCGGAATATTTCGGAGTACAGGCGCATGCGACGACGATACTGCTCAGGGCAGAGCGCCAGAGGGACGGAACACGGACATTCAGAATCGTGGAAGGGGCCCCCTCGCAGCGCAGCCATGGCGAAGATCTCTACTATTCGGTATTCGGAGAGGTTCGTCCTTCCTCATGAATTTGAAATTTTTCGCAAAACGTCTGCATATTCATGCTTGACATTTACTTTTAGGCGCTGTAGCATGCCGACCCATGAGGCAGATATGTATGCCTGAGCAGTTCCATCTGTTGTTCTCTCCTCTACTCCTCTCCCTGCGTAAGGGTCTTTGATCTGATTCGCCGGGGCTGAGACCCGCAATCGACAAAGACCCGCCCATTCCGACCACACATCCATTTCACCAACACAGCACCTGGAGCGGTACTGTTTCCATACCCGCTTCCGTGCCGCCAATTTATTTCCAGAGAAGGAGAGAGCAGACCATGCCACGACGGATCCATATATTCGATACAACGCTCAGAGATGGCGAGCAGGCTCCTCGCTGCAGCATGAACCTCGCTGAAAAGCTCGAGGTTGCGCGCCAGCTTGAAAAACTCGGCGTAGATGTTATGGAGGCGGGGTTTCCGGCCGCGAGCCCGGGGGACCTGGCAGCGGTACGCGAAATCGCAGGCAGCATCAAGCATTCGCGCGTGGCAGGTTTGGCACGCGCGATAGAGCCTGACATCGATGCGGCCTGGGAAGCGCTGCGAAAGGCCGAATCTCCGCGCATCCACACTTTTATCGCCACCTCGCCGATCCACATGCAAAGCAAACTGCGGATGACTCCCGCGGAGGTTGTGGCACAGGCCGAATGGGCGGTCCGTCATGCTCGTCGCTACTGCAGCGATGTGGAATTCTCTGCCGAGGATGCATCCCGCAGCGACCCTGAGTTTCTCTGCCAGGTGTTTGCGGCGGCGGTGCGGGCAGGCGCTACGGTCATCAACATTCCGGACACGGTAGGGTACACCTATCCTGGAGAATTCTCAGCGCTGGTGACGCTCATTGCTTCGCGAATAAAAGAAATAGGGCCAGTGCAGATTTCGGTGCACTGCCACAACGACCTGGGGCTCGCTGTTGCCAACAGCCTCGCGGCCATCCAGGCAGGCGCCGACCAGGTAGAGTGCACGATCAACGGCCTGGGAGAACGCGCGGGGAATGCGGCACTTGAGGAAATCGTCATGGCGCTCCACACAAGGCGAGACCTGTTCGATTGCTCAACCGGCATAGTGACCAACCAGATTTTCAGCACCAGCCGACTTGTATCGAAGGTCACCGGCGTGCCGGTCCAGATCAATAAAGCGATTGTAGGAGACAATGCCTTTGCGCACGAAGCGGGCATTCATCAACATGGTGTGCTCGCGAATCGGAGCACCTACGAAATCATGACGCCCGAATCGATCGGGCTGCCACGGAATGCTCTCGTGTTGGGTAAGCATTCTGGCAGACACGCGTTCGAGGCCCGCCTGGCTCACTTGGGATTTTCACTCGGCCCCGATGAGATAAACCGCGTATTCGCAGAGTTCAAGATCCTTGCCGACAGAAAAAAGGTTGTGACCGATCGTGATATCGAAGCCCTCGCTCGAGGCGCTTGCGCGGTCGTGCCTGAAACATGGAGGCTTGAGGGCTTTGCGGTGCACTCGGGAACCGGCATGTCGGCGGCATGTAATGTCTGCCTGGTCCACAAGGATGGAGGGAGCATCGAAAAAGCAGCGGTCGGCGATGGCCCGGTTGATGCTGCCTTCAAGGCAATTGATGCGATTGTCGGTCACAGTCTCGAACTGGAAGACTTCAAGCTTACTTCCGTCACCGCGGGCGAGGATGCGCAGGGCGAGGCGATGGTGAGAATCAGAAATGACGGCAAGACCTGGAATGGTCACGGCCTGTCCACCGACATTCTGGAGGCTTCCATCAAGGCCTATCTTGCGGCAATCAACACGATGGCATGGGAGGAAGCCAGCTATGCATGACAGACCGATGACCATGAGTCAGAAGATTCTGGCGCGAAAGGCAGGGCTCGCGTATGTGGAGGCCGGACAGCTCATCGAGGCCGAACTCGATCTTATGCTGGGCAACGACATTACCGCTGCCCCCGCGATCGCAGAATTCGGCAAGATTGGCTGCGCTCGCGTACATGACCCCGACCGCATCGCGCTGGTTTCCGACCATTTTACGCCCAACAAGGATATCAAGGCGGCCGAGCAGGCAGGCATCATGCGCCGCTTTGCGCACGATCAGCATAATCAGCACTATTGGGAGACCGGACGCGGCGGCATCGAGCACGCGCTGCTTCCCGAACAGGGCCTTGTTACCGCGGGAGACTGCATCATTGGCGCTGACAGCCACACCTGTACCTATGGAGCACTGGGCGCCTTCGCGACAGGTGTCGGCTCAACAGATCTCGCCTGCGCCATGGCGACAGGGCGCACCTGGTTCAAGGTCCCCTCCGCCATCAAGGTAGAGTTTGTGGGCAGGCTCTCGGGCTGGGTATCCGGCAAGGATATCGTGTTGCACCTGATAGGAACTATTGGCGTGGACGGCGCCCGGTACCGGTCCCTCGAGTTTACTGGGGACGGAGTTGCGCAGCTTGCGATAGATGAGCGCTTTACCATTGCCAACATGGGAATCGAAGCCGGCGCCAAGAATGCGATTTTTCCAGTCGATGGGCAGACGCGGGAATATCTGACGATGGTGGGGGCACGGGCGCCGCAGATCTTCGACGCCGATCCTGATGCCGCGTATGATGCGGTCATTACGCTCGATCTCTCGCAGATACCTCTGACTGTGGCCATGCCGCACCTGCCATCGAATACGCGAGAAGCAGAACATGTTCGAGGCATGCCGATTGATCAGGTGGTTATCGGATCCTGCACAAACGGGCATATTTCGGACCTTCGCGTCGCCGCGGCAATTCTGCGAGGGAAGAAGATCGCGGATTCGGTACGCTGCATTATCATCCCGGGGACACAACGCATTTATCAGCAAGCGCTTCGGGAGGGATTGCTGGACATCTTCATCGAGGCTGGGGCGGTGGTGTCGCCGCCGACCTGCGGGCCATGCCTCGGGGGACACATGGGAGTACTGGCAAGAGGAGAACGGGCGGTCAGCACGACCAACCGAAATTTTGTGGGCCGCATGGGGCACGTGGAATCGGAGGTGATCCTTGCAGGACCAGCGGTCGCAGCCGCCTCCGCGATCGCGGGGATGGTGGAAACGCCAGACCATGTCGTTTCTCGGCCGCCTGCACGAGAAACGCTATTCCGTATCGAGGAGCAGGAAGCATGAGTGGCATAGATAACAACCCAGGTAAGCCGGATGTGGCCCAAATGGCGCAGGGCCGTGTGCATGTGTATGGTGACAATATCGATACCGATGTCATCATCCCCGCACGATACCTGAATACCTCCGATCCGCGCGAGCTGGCAGCCCACTGTCTGGAAGACCTCGATCCAGAGTTTCGGAATAAGGTGCGACCAGGCGATATTTTGGTCGCGGGGGAGAATTTCGGATGCGGTTCGAGCCGCGAACACGCGCCTCTCGCGATCAAGGCGGCTGGAGTAGCCTGCGTGATCGCGGCGAGCTTCGCGCGAATTTTTTACCGCAATGCCATCAATATCGGCCTGCCGATACTGGAATGCCCAGATGCGACGCGGGCATTGCGCTCTGGCGACATGGTAGCGCTCGATTTTGAGACAGGAGCAATCAGGCTCGTTAAAGCAGCGGTTGAAGACGGTAGCGGGATGTCTACAGGCCGCGTGTGGAAAGCCCAGCCATTCCCCCCCTTCATCCGCGACATCATCGAGGCTGGGGGGCTTGTCGAAGCGACGAAGCGTCGTCTGGCACAAACGCAAAGGAGCAATGCATGAGGATGCACATCGGTGTGGTCCGCGGCGACGGAATCGGCCCGGAAGTGGTAGAAGGCGCGCTCATGGTACTCGAAGCGGTCGCGAAGAAATTCGGGCACGAACTGGTGCAGGAAGCGCTGCTGGCAGGCGGAGCGGCTATCGACACAACCGGGAATCCCCTGCCCGACTCGACGCGGGATGCCGCGTTGCGCTGTGATGCAGTGCTGCTAGGGGCCGTCGGGGGTCCGAAATGGGATTCCCTACCCAGTCATCTGCGCCCGGAGCGAGCGCTGCTCAGGTTACGCGCCGCGCTCAATGTCTATGCCAATCTGCGCCCGGCAAGACTCCTTGCATCCTTGCGCGCAGCCTGCCCTCTCAAAGATGCGGTAGTGGGAGATGGATTTGATCTCCTCATTGTGCGCGAGTTGACAGGAGGTATCTATTTCGGCCGAAGTGGCCGAGAGGAAGGGGGCAGCGCCGCTTATGATACCGAGCGCTACTCCTGGCACGAGATCGAGCGAGTCCTGCGGGTCGGATACGAGGCGGCGCGCGGACGAAAACGGAAACTCTGCCTGGTTGACAAAGCCAATGTGCTCGAAACCTCTCGACTCTGGCGCGAGGTCAACGCTCGCCTCGCTCCGGAATATCCCGAGGTATCGGTCCAGACCATGTATGTGGACAACTGCGCCATGCAGCTCATTCGGAACCCCGGCCAGTTTGATGTCATCGTCACCTCAAATCTTTTCGGCGACATCCTTTCCGACGAGGCTAGCATGCTGACCGGTTCTATAGGCATGCTGCCTTCGGCGAGCCTGGGCGATGCGTCTGCCGACAGCAGCCCGCGCAGGGGCCTCTACGAGCCTATTCATGGTTCTGCGCCTGATATTGCAGGAAAGGATCTTGCCAACCCGCTCGGCACCATCCTGTCCGCCGCGCTTATGCTGCGCTACTCATTCGGGCTCGAAACCGAGGCACGCGCCATCGAAGCCGCGGTCGATCGCGCGCTCGCCGAAGGCTGGCGCACACGAGACATCGCGCTCGGTACTGAGGATGACGTTCGGCTCATCGGTACCGCCGAAATGGCGCAAAAAGTAAGGGAATTAGTATGAATATGCAATATTCAGCATGGAAACACTTGACTTCCGTGTTCAGGTACAGTACAAAAGCTCCCAACATGGCGCGCATATTCTGCACTGTACTGGTAATTATTTCCTCGCTGATTCTTCCCTGCGCAAGGGAGGTGAAGGAAGTGTAACCAGGCAGTTGCGAGAAGCAACAGAAAGCCACTCTTCCTTCACGGAAGGGTGGCTTTTTTTATATCCAGCGCGGGTGAGCTGCAGAGAGAACCGCCTTTGTGGCGGGCAACATGGGCAGCTTCCGAAATACGCGCGCCGCAGAGTGCGGCACAAGGTAAAAGGAGGATTGTATGAGGAACAGCTTCCAGTCGCAGGTGTTCAAAACCGAGACGGTCTGGTTCGGCCCACACCAGGAAATGGTCGTACGCGGAGGCCGCCATCTGTTTCCGCTGCTGCCCAAAGCGTTCAAGGGCATTTCGCAGATAGGCGTACTAGGCTGGGGCAGCCAGGGTCCGGCACAGGCTCAGAACCTGCGCGAATCCCTGGAAGGAACCGGTATCACCGTCAAGGTCGGCCTGCGCAGGAACTCGCCCTCATGGAAGGCGGCTGAGGCCGCAGGCTTTACCGAAGCAACAGGCACCCTGGGCGAAATGATGGACGTCGCTTCGGAATCGGATCTTGTGCTCCTCCTGATCGCCGACGCAGCCCAGGCTGCGCTCTATCCCGAGCTTTTCCGAGTCATGAAGAAGGGAGCCACCCTGGGCTTGTCCCATGGTTTTCTCCTCGCCGCGATGCAGATCAAGGGAGACCGCTTCCCTGAGCACCTGAACGTGATTGGCGTATGCCCCAAAGGCATGGGCCCCTCGGTTCGGCGCCTCTATGTACAGGGCAAGAGCGTGAATGGGGCAGGCATTAATGCCAGCTTTGCGGTCGCTCAGGACATCGACGGCCGTGCCACCGATCTGGCGCTTGGCTGGGCGGTTGCCATCGGCGCTCCGTTTATTTTCAAAACGACCCTGGAAGAAGAATATAAATCCGATATTTTCGGCGAGCGTGGCATCCTGCTTGGCGCGGTCCACGGCATCCTAGAATTCCTGTACCGCCACTACCAGGCCAGAGGCATGTCGCCGGAAGAAGCCTTCCTGCATTCTGCCGAAAGCCTCACTGGGCCCATCTCGAAGACCATCAGCCACCATGGCATCATGGGGGTCTATGAGTCGCTCTCGGAAGAAGGCAAAGCGGAATTCCGCCGCGCCTATGGCGCCGCCTACACACCGTTGTTTGAGATTCATTACGAAAATTACCAGGAAGTCGAGTCCGGCAACGAGATTCGCTCCGTACTGCTCGCTGCTGAACGTATGCAGCGCATTCCCATGGGCACCATCGACGAAAGCACCATGTGGAAAGTCGGTGAACGAGTTCGTGCACGCAGGAACGAGACCACAACCCCGCTCAATCCCTTCACCGCAGGTGTCTACATCGCGGGGATGATGGCTCAGATCGACCTGCTCGCAGAAAAAGGACATGCCTATTCCGAAATCGTTAACGAATCCGTTATTGAGGCCGTCGATTCGCTGAACCCCTTCATGCATTACCGCGGTGTCGCGTTCATGGTGGACAACTGCTCTACGACCGCGCGCCTGGGAGCCCGCAAGTGGGCGCCGCGGTACGACTATCTGCTGATGCAGCAGGCCGAGCCAATGTGGCTGCGGGGCAAGGGCGAGCACCCCCAGCTCTGGGAACGCTTCATGCGGCATCCAGTCCACGCGGCTTTGGCAACCGCAGCGACCATGCGTCCCAGTGTCGACATTTCGGTGACTGCATGAGCGCAGCCTGCCGGCAACAAAAAGCTAGAGGTGCATTCATGATTCGATCCGGCGCGGAGATGATTCTCGAAGCATTCAGACAGGAAGGCATTGATACCCTGTTTGGCTATCCCGGTGGGGCAGTCATTCCCCTGTTCGATGCCCTCTATGATGCGCAGGATATGCGATTCATCATGACGAGGCACGAGCAGGCTGCCGTCCACGCGGCAGATGGCTATGCGCGAGCTACCGGCAAGCCCGGCGTCTGCATCGTCACCAGCGGTCCGGGTGCAACCAACACCATAACCGGCCTCGCGACAGCAAAAATGGATTCGGTACCGCTCGTCTGCATTTCGGGCCAGGTCACGCGGAGCCTTATCGGCAATGATGCCTTCCAGGAAGTGGACACGCTGGGCATCACTCAGCCGGTCACCAAACACAACTTCATGGTCTCGGATCGGAAGGACCTGCCGCGAATTCTGAAGGAAGCGTTCTACATAGCCTCGAGCGGGCGGCCGGGGCCGGTGGTCATCGACATTCCGAAAGACATCCAGCTCGAACGCGTCGATGACACCTACCCTGCCGCCGTCTGTATCCGAGGCTACCAGCCCGAGCCAACGGTGCCCATAGAATCAGTGCGTCTGCTCATGGACGCGCTCCGCGCGGCAAAAAAGCCGCTGTTCTTTATCGGCGGCGGCATGATCACAGCCGGCGCATCCGAGCTGTGCAGACAGCTTATCGAGCGACTGGGGGTGCCCTTTGTCACTTCGCTCATGGGCATTGGGGTACTCGATTCACGGCATCCTCTCAACCAGGGAATGATCGGCATGCATGGATCAATTGCGGCGAACAAGGCCGTCACCGAGTGCGACCTCTTGGTAGGGCTCGGTGTGCGCTTCGCGGACCGCTCGACAGGCAATACAGAGCGCTTCGCCCCTCACGCCCGTATCGCCCAGGTGGATATCGATCCTACCTCGATCGGCAGGAATGTACGCGTGGATATCCCCATTCTGGGGAACCTGCGGGACGCGCTTGCCCTGATGCTGAACGAAGCCGTCCAGCTCCATGTCCCTGAATGGCTGCAAACCACAAGGGAATTCGCAGAGAATGAAAAGCGGTTCATCAGCCAGCGTTCGGGGAACGCTGCGAAGGCGGCAACCAGCGCGCACTTTCCGGAACCCCGCGCGGTACTTGAAGCAGTCCAGGAGCAGTTCCCTGATGCGGCGTTCGTTACCGAGGTTGGCCAGAATCAGATGTGGGCCGCACAATTCCTGCGCATCTCGCGCCCCCGCAGCTGGTTCACCTCGGGCGGCCTGGGCACCATGGGGTACGGTCTGCCAGCCGCTATCGGCGTTCATGCGGCTTTTCCCGATCGGCCAACCATCGTCATCGCTGGCGATGGTTCAATCCAGATGAACATTCAGGAGCTGGCCACGCTGGTTCAGGAAGGCCTTCCCATCATCGTGGTCATTCTGAACAACGGCTATCTGGGTATGGTGCGCCAGTGGCAGGAACTCTTCACTGGCGGCCGCTATGTATCGACCTGCCTCTCCACAGGCAAGGGATGCGGTCGCAAATGCCGGCCCGGTACCGCCTGCGCCCAGCCGCACCTCGATTTCGCTGCCATCGCCCAGGCATACGGGGCAGAAGGATACTCCGCCCGCAACCTCGAGGAACTCAGGGAGGCCTGCCGCAAGGCGCGCGCATCAGGCAGACCGGCCATGATCGACTGCGCCATCGAGCGCGAAGCCAATGTCTGGCCTATTGTCGTTCCGGGCAATGGCCTCGATCAGATGCTGTATCAAGGAGTGAGTGTATGAAATACCGATTCGACGTTGTCGCCACCAACCATACGGGCACGCTTTCGCGGATAGCCCGCATGCTCGAGAGCAGAAATCACACCCTGCTCAGCCTTCAGTCAGGCATGCTGGAAGAAGATTTGAGCCGTATTCGCATCGTCATCGCCACCACGCCGCAGAGCGCGGAAAAAATCCGCCTGCTTTTGCAGCGCATGATCGGAGTTATCGACGTGCACATGCAGGAATCTCTGGAAGTCGCTTAATCATGCCCGCCGCTCGATTCGCCCGAGCAGCTCAAGCAGCACATTCAAAATGGTCATGGGGTGAGGCGGGCAGCCGGGGATATACAGATCTACCGGAACGACCGCGTCGGCGCCGCCACAGACATCCGGAAACCCTCGGAATATTCCGTCTGAAATCGCGCAGGCACCCTCCGCAATCACGAACGTGTGCGCAGGCGCGCGCCGCAAATTCGACCAAGCCGAACTTGAGCGCAATATTTTTGATGAGCGCACTGGTGCGTTCAAAGCGCGCTAGAATCGATTCCCGCATAGTCCTGCGGTCTGATTGAGCATCTCCCCTCGGAGGCATCCATAGAACGATTTTGCGGGATGGTATCCGATTTCTCACCATCGCGCTGGAATCGTAATAAATGCCTGTTCGATGGCGCCGGCCAGCGCAGGGGCAACCGCGACCTCATGTGTCCGCCATCATTTCAACCGATAGCATTCATATTCCAGAATTCATCGCACTTTTTTTAAGCCAGGGGTGTTGTTCTAGCACAACACAGGTATTCTCATGGATTTTGCGCCTGAACACATGAGTCTGGGGTATGGCTGGTGTCAGTGAGAGATAGACTTCTCCGGCTTGCGAAGCCAGAACATCCTTGGTCCAGAGACTCGAATGCCCTGCATCGCGATGAGACAGGCTCCTTCGCGCCAGAAAACCACGAAAAGAGCAGCAAGAAGGGCACCCTGTGCTATTCCTCCAGCGATCTCATGGTCGAGCATACCAAGAAACACCACGCTGGTCGCCACCAGGCGGTTCTCCCAGCAGTCCTATGCCGACCAATTCCGAAAACGTGAAAACAACATGACCGCCGATACACGGCTAGGCGCTGGGTGAAGCGCTTCCGGCAACCAGACATGCAGAGGAAAGAATCCCGCCTTCATTCTGAATCCGAACATAGCGAGCAAGAATATTGACGCCTTCTGCCCGTGAGACAGGCTGGCCGTCGCGGTACGCATCGCCTCAAAATCGAACGATCCTGCCAGCTGCGCCAGGAGCGAGAACATCATCAGCAGGCAGCCCCCACTTGGGTGAATAATAGAAATAGCAACGCCGTTCTGCGAACCTCAGGCTTCTCATATTGGAACAACACCAGCAGAAAAGAACTAAGCGATATGCCTTTCCACGGGAACATGAAAAGCACCGCGCTCCGCGCCGTGACTACAAGCATCATGCAGGCGGTGAGCGCAGTGTAGATGAGCCAGTGTGTCTTGAAACGCCCGACCACCCTGCCCTGGTGCGAGAGGTACCGCAGCGTATAGACCGCCGCAAGCGCGGTCACCGGGACAATAATCAGGAGAAAGAAGGAATATAGCGGAGACAGGGCTACCAGCGCTTCTCCAATCGGCAGCGGCAGGTGAACCGCCTATACCTCGCTTCCCGACCGACCCGCTATGCCGAGAATCGCTGCGGCGATTACCGCTACATTTCCCACACGTACGCCGGTCATCCCGAAGGCATGTACCCGCGACGTGCGCCAGGGCAGCAAGGCAGCAAGCCCGCATGCTGCTAGCACCTCAATACCGATACCGAACAGCGTCATGGCCGCCCCTCTGCACTCGCCCAGCCTGCGCCGATATACTCGATATGATCATGAATCTGCGAAGTCTTGTGGAATCTATCGCCAACCATGCCGAAATCGACTACGCCCGTTCAGGCGGTCCTGGCGGACAGCACGTCAACAAGGTCAACACGCGCGTCATCGCGCGCGTCTCCCTCTCCCGACTCGAAGGTCTCGACGCGCAGGAACGGCAGCTTGTCCGCGCCCGCCTCGCGTCACGCATCACGACTGAAGACGAGATCATCGTGTCGGTTCAGGAGGAGCGAAGCCAGATTCAAAATCGCCGACGCGCCCTCGACCGCCTCGTTCACCTCATCGCCAGCGCCGCACGCGCGCATCCACCCCGCATCCCTACCCGCCCTACCGCCGCTTCCCGCGAGCGCACTCTGGCTCATAAACACCTGCGCGCGCGGGCTAAACAGCTTCGAAAATTTCCTTATGAAGAATAACATTTATTAATCACGAAGAGCGCCGTCCCGCGCTTGCCTTAATTTCCGCTGGCTGTTAGTGCTATCTC
Organism: Spirochaetota bacterium; assembly: GCA_029265255.1. The sequence continues at coordinate 109,864 of JAJUJQ010000004.1, read as the reverse complement.
CTTCAGCACCTCGGGGATCGGCACGGGGGAACCCAGAACTGTTTTCCTTCGACAAGCCTTGAGGCATGGCTTATGGTGACATGACAAGCAGACAAGACGACCGCTTTCATCATAGCGGACAAGACGGCGGGCACCCTCTCGATTGTCGCAATACAGGCGTCGGAAAATGCCCCTTATGTCCATGGCGGCGGGGCAGGCATGCCGACAGCTGTCTTCCTCACACCAGAGGCACAGATTGCCGCGCGCTCTCAAGCCTTCCTGCGCATACGGAGGGGCTGGCGACGCCAGATAGCGCACAAATCCGCGGTCTGTGAAATAGCGGCACTCGGGCATACCCTCTCGCCGAAGGATGACGTCGGCCGCGCTCAGGGCAGACACGACGACCGCTGGCGTACCGGTTCCCATCGTCGTCGATTCGCCGCACATGAGCAGGTTGTGCCATCGAGTCGCCGCATGCGGCCTGCGCATGAGGTCCTGCCCCAGCATCTGCTTGGGGCCAGCCACAGCGCCCCGCGGTTTCAGGGTATAGCGTTCGATAGTAGCGGGCGAGCCGACTTCCCAGTATTTCAGGCTTTTTCTGAAATTTGGAAAATATGAAGTGAGATAGCTGATGATACGCTCAGCCTCCTCACGCTTGGCGGCTTCATACGCTTCACGAGCGGCAGCGTCGCATGAAGTGTACTGCTCGAGCGAAGGCCATTGCCGGAACGAAGGCCCGATCGCGATCACGCTGTGAAAACCCGGTTCGTTAAGCGAAGGGTCATCGACAGTCGGAATGTACAGAGTAATTTCCGACTCCGCCAGCGTACCCGTATTTTCAACCAGCATCTCAATGGGACCAATATCGTGCGGAAACGCTTCTTTTGCGACCGTCGAATAGAGCACAATGCTCGAAGGTGTCGGTACCATGCTAGCCATTTTTCGGGCATACGCCTGAGGCACCGCTTCAGCCGGCAGGAGTTTCTGGTACAGATTCCATACCGTTCCACTGTAGACGAAATAATCGGCCTCGATACACGTGCCATCCGCGAGCCGGGCGGCCCGGATCCTATTGCCATCTGGTTCGAGCCCGACGACCTCGCAGCCATACTGCAGACTGCCTCCATGCTTCTCGATAGCCTTTTCCAGCGTGCCGACGTACACCTGACTCGACCCGTGGATATAATAGCTGCCGCTGCGGTGGTTTTCCACGAACATGGTGACGGCCATGATTGCTGGCGTCTCTGCCATCGTGGTATAGCAATACGTCGAGGTCAGCTTGTCAAAAAACTGCATGACCGCGCGCGACTTTGTAAAACGCCGCAAAATCGATGCCGCGTTGCTGAACAGCAACGGAAGAAGGCGCAGCTGCGTCAGCGGGTCCTTGAAGAAACGAGCCGTCATCTCGGCCAGAGGAATTTCAGATGGTGAGATGAGGCTTGGATCTTTCATCACGACATCATCGTACAGATGTTGCAGATAGGCGTAGAAACGCCTGATATCGTCGATATCGCTGGGGAAGAGCCTGGCAAGCGCATCCAGAAAACTCTCTACATCCGCATGAAACACTACTTCCTGGCCCGCGAAATGAATGCGGTACATCGAAGAATGTTCGATGACCGCAATGTGCTCTTCGATTTCGTTAAACAGAAGGCTGTGCGGATTGAACCCATGTGACCCAAACCCGAACATCATCGCCGAGCCGACATCGAAGATGGCGTTGCCCCGCTTGAATGCACCGGAAGAACCACCTGGCCGATGTGAATGCTCATAGACGCATACATCGAATCCTCGTTTGGCGAGAATCGCCGCGCACGCAAGGCCGCTCAGCCCAGCGCCGATGACCGCAACTTTTTTTCGCATGATCGACTCCCTTCAATGCTTCATTCATCGCCTACGGACCGCCAGTTGTCAATGGCAGCGCAAAAAGCCTCTCGAGGCGGCATACTCTGGAAACTCTGTCTGAAATGTAGGACACTAAGCAAAAGAACGATATTGCTGGGAGGAATCCTATGGAACAGGTACGCCCGCGGCTTTTCGTCTCGCGTTGCCTTGGATTTGCCCGCTGCCGATGGAACGGCGAAGTCATCAACGACGAATTTGTGAAGAAACTTGAGCCGCTCGCGGATATCGTCCATGAATGCCCGGAAATGGCGATTGGACTGGGATGTCCGCGCGACCCCGTGCGTGTCGTTCGTGAAGGAACGCGGCATGAGCTCTTGCAGCCGGCTACCGGCAACAGGTACGGCCGCGCCATGGAGCAATGGGCAGAAGACTACCTTCGCTCTCTCGAGACGCCGGACGGTTTTGTGCTCAAGTCACGCTCACCCTCCTGCGGATTCAAAGACGTCAAAGTCTATGATTCGCCGATCCCCGAATCAGGCTCAAAACCTGGTACCGGCATGTTCGGAGGCGCTGTCCTGCGCCTATTTCCCGACACACCTGTGGAGGATGAAGGCAGGCTTAAGAATTTCGTTATTAGAGAGCACTTTCTTGGTGCGGTATGGACTCTGGCGCGTTTTCGCGCAGCCCGGCGCGAAGGAGGCATGAACGCTCTTGTGGACTTCCATGCGAGGCACAAATATTTCCTCCTTTTGCATAATCAGAAAGAACTGCGCCTGCTTGGCTCTATTGTCGCCAATCACGATCAACGTCCGCTGTCGGAGGTATATCTCGTCTACGAGCAAGGCCTGAGACGGGCACTCGCTAGGCCACCTCGCTACACCTCGCTCATCAATGTGATTCAGCATGCTTTTGGGGGATTTTCGGACTCGCTTTCGAAGGACGAACGCGCCCTCTTTTCGAACCTGCTCGAGCAGTATCGGGACGAACGGATCCCCGCCAGTGTCCTGCTGCAGCTTGTGAAATCATGGGCTGTCCGGTTTGGCGAATCCTACCTACTCCGCCAAGTGCTCTTCGAGCCTTATCCGCTTTCTCTGGTCGAAATCACCGACTCCGGCAAGGGGCGCTCGAACTAGAGGCAGCCGCGCCGCCTCTGTGCCACCTTTGCCTTCTAGCGCGTCGCCAAAAACCTGCGTATGCACGCCACCACAAGCGCGTGGTCTTCTTCCTGAGGCAAGCCAGAGACCGTCGCGCACGCCACAATGCCGCATCCCCGAACCCGGATGGGAAAGGCGCCGCCGTGAGGGCTGAATTCCTGAGGGCTCACAAAATATTTCTGATCGATTGTGGTGTTCGCAAGAGCCAGTGTCACGCCGACAGCAAGCGACGCCTTGCCGAACCGGAATACCACGTTCGACTTGCGCCGAATCCATTCGTCGTTGTCAGGGGTAGCTCCTTCAAGCGCTGCGTGGAACAGAATCTGATTTGGGCGCCGGATATCGATAGCAACACGCGCGTTTCGTCTTTCTGCCTCCTCCACGATGAGGCAGCCAAGCGCCCACGCGTCCTTTTCTGTAAACTGCCCGAACACAAGCTCCTGCTCCTGCGCCGCGATTTCATCCCGCAACGCCTGCGATGGTGTCATGGTGGCCTCCTTTCGCTGACAATTCATTTGCCTTCATATATCTCCGGATTGATGCAATCGGGCGGCCTTTTCCCTTCGAGCATGGCGATGAGATTCGTGGCCGCCTTGATCGCCATGCCGTTGCGCGACGCCGTGGTCGCGCTGGCCGTATGCGGGGTCATCACCACATTGGACAATTCTGACAACCCTGGGGCCGCGTAAGGTTCGTTCTCGTATACATCGAGTCCCGCCGCGGCGATCCATTGTTCTTTCAACGCCCTAACGAGCGCTTGTTCATCCACCACCGGCCCCCGGCTGGTGTTGATCAAAACAGCATTCGACTTCATGAGCCTCAGCGCGTGCTCATCGATCAAATGGCGCGTAGAGGGTGTGAGCGGCACATGGATTGACACGAAATCCGCTTCCTTCAGCAGTGTCTCGAGCGTTACCCTGCGCGCGCCTAGTGCCCGCTCGAGTTCCTCGTTGGGCCGTTCATCGCAATACAGAACGCGCATGTCAAATCCCCTCGATTTCATGGCAAACGCGTGGCCGATTCGGCCCGCGCCGACCACCCCCAATGTCGCGCCAGTCACGTCCTGACCTATGAATTGCAGGGGGCCCCAGCCTTTCCAGGCTCCCGAACGCATAACCGCATCCGATTCGACAACCCTGCGAGCCGCCGCGAACAGAAGAGCCCACGCCATGTCGGCGGTGGCGTGAGTGAGCACGCCAGGGGTATTTGAGAGCGGTATTTTTCGCCGTGTCGCTTCCTCGACATCCATATTGTCGAACCCAACCGCAAAATTGGCGAATCCCCGTGCCCGTTTTGCCGTATCGAAGACCTCCGCGTCAATGCGATCGGTCAGCAGGCACACCACACCATCGGCGTCGGCGACATGCGCAAGCAGCTCCTGCCGAGTCAGTGGGCGATCCTCGGGGTTTACTTCGACGTTAAAATGCTTCCGCAACATGGAAAGCCCGATTTCTGGAATGAGCCTGGTTACATACACTTTGAGCATCGAGTTACTCCTGTGTCGAGGTTCGATGAGTTTCTATTGCTCACCTATCCTTGTCCTTGACAGATGTTAGTATATCAGCAGGTTTTTATCTCTACAAATCTTCTACATACTTTCTACAAAATGTGTGAAAAATATGCATGCACAGCCTATCAAACAAGCGTTTGGGTCAACGAACCACGCGGCGACAGCTCCAGAAAATCATTGAATATCAGCAGGAATCATCATTTTTTATTGATTTTCAAGGTGCGAAAAATTTAGTGGGAATTGCCGGCAGTGGGACTTGAACCCACACGCCCTCGCGGGCAGCAGATTTTGAGTCTGCCGTGTATGCCATTTCACCATGCCGGCTCGAGGTAATGCGTATTCTGCCGTAGAGAAAGCCGCCGCGTCAAGAGCGGCGATTTTTTATCAAAGCTGAAAATTTTTTGCAGCGCCTCTTTTCAACACCATGGCGAGTTCGCTACAATAAAAACTATGGATATCTTCGCTTCGCTGCACAACGTTGAATTGCCGCTCATCGCATCGTTGCAGCAGGCACTCGGCACAGGTCTGCGCGTTCCAATGATGCTCATCACATATCTCGGGTCGGAAGCATTCATCATTGCGATCGTGCCTATTCTGTTTTGGTGTATCAATCGTAAAAAAGGCGCGGAGCTGGGGCTTCTTGTCCTCGGTTCGACATTCATCAATCTCTGGCTTAAAGCCCTCTTCGCAGCGCCGCGCCCCTTCCATCTGGACCCGTCGCTGGGCATGGCATTCGAAGCCACACCCGGCATGCCCTCGGGACACAGCCAGCTGAGTCTTATCTTCTGGATATCCATCGCGGGTTTTCTTCCTTCCGCCATCCGAATACCAGCTGTCATTCTCATCCCCCTGCTGGTAGGCTTTTCGCGTGTGTATCTTGGAGTGCATTTCCCCTCCGATGTACTGGGCGGATATGTCGCGGGAGGAATTATTCTGCTGCTATATCAGCTTTTCTCAGGGCCATTGGAAAAGACGATCAAAACCTGGGATTTCCGAATGCGGATCGTGCTCGTGGCAGCGGTTGCCTTTGTCATGAACCTGCTTCTGCCGGACGATACATCGATTTCTGGTGCCTTTTTAGGCAGTGCCGTGGGATTTATATTATGCGCGAAGGATTTTCCTTTTAGCGAGGATGATCCAAGGCGAGCCAAAGTGCTTCGATATCTGCTGGGGCTGGCTGGTACGGCAGCGATCTATTTCCTTCTAAAGGCCGCGGATACAGCCTTGCAAGGCGCAACTGGCGGAAGCCAGGCGCGTCTGGCGCGCTTTGTACGGTATGCGCTGCTCGGTGGATGGGTGAGTCTTGGCGCGCCGTTCATGTTCCTCAAGTTGGGGCTCGCGAAACAAGAACCAGCGCAGACCGATTAAGCCGCGCTGAAGCGCAGCGCTCATTGCGGCGACAGCCCTACCCTGCCAGCCGGTACGTCTTAGAGATGAGCGTGAAGATCTTTTCTGCTCCAGGACTCAGATACACCTTATGATCTTTATCGATGAATATCGCGTAGGTATCGGCAAAATTCTTGAGCAGCGCTAATCCTTTCTCCATACCGAGGATAAAGAGCGAAGTCGAAAGCGCGTCAGCGTCGATGCTGCGTTTTGAAACAATCGACACCGAAAGCAGGCCGTTATCCACGGGCCAGCCCGTTCTGGTGCTCAGAATGTGGTGATAGCGTGTGCCGTTTTCAATAAAAAAGCGCTCGTACACACCAGATGTCACCACGGTCATCTGCGGTCCGGTGACAATGCCCAGATACTCTCCCCTCTCCGATTCAGGGTCCTGAATGCCAATCCGCCAGGGACTTTTGTCTTTCTTGGCACCAAACGCCAGAATGTTGCCGCCCAGATCGATAATCGCCGCCTTCACCTTGTGATTGGCGAGAATCTGAGCGATTTCATCCGCCGCATAGCCTTTGGCGATCGCGCCGAGATCCAGCCGCATGCCGGGCCTCCTGAGGAAGACCGTCTGCGCTGCGCTATCCATTACCACCTGGCGCCAGTCGATAAGCGCGCGGGCAGCCTCGATCTGTTTCTGGGGAGGTACCTTTTCATCGCCGCTGCCGATATTCCAGAGTTTGACGAGGGGCCCCACTGACGGATCGAATTCGCCATCCGTCAATCTAGCATAGGAGAGCGCCTTCGAGATGACGAAGAACGTGTCTGGCGAGACCTTGACCGGTGCTTTCCCTGCCTGGGCGTTGACGAGGGCGATTTCGGTTCCGTCCTTGTTTGCGCTCATCCGGTCTTCAATAAGCCGCAAGCGCGCAAATACTTCCTTCAGCGTATCGGCGCTGCCACCTTCGAGGAGCCGCACTGTGCAGACAGTACCGATGACAAAATCGGTGCGCGAAAGCTCCTCGGCCGCCGCTGGACGCGCCAATCCCGCCATCGCAGAGAGCATCACGAGTGAGAACAGCGCAGCCCCGGCGCGGACGCCTGCACGCGGCATATTTCTATTTCGATAATCCATCTTCTATCTTCCTGCCTTCAAAGGAGGGGGTAGTTCCCTTCCAATGGTGGTTCTTGGTCCATGGCCGGGAAATACCAAAGTCTCGGGAACAAAATGAGCCAGTTTCCGGAGGCTGCGTTCCAGCTCGACAGGGTCAGAATCGGGCGTATCCGTTCGCCCCACGCCATCTCGGAACAATGTATCCCCCGAGATAAGGCAGGATATCGTACCCTGCTGCCCGTGCTCCGCGTCGTCGGTGCCGTACGAACCTCGCTGCAAAGCGCTTTCATGGAGGCAAATCGAACCCCTGCTATGTCCCGGCGTATGGATCACCTGCAATGTCGTGCCGGGCACCATCATGCCGTCTTCAAGAAAAACCGTGGGAGCGGGCAGAGGTTTCCAAAATGCGGCAAAATACGAGGGCGCGCGAATAGCTTCAAAGAGTCTGCGGTTCGTCTCCTTGCTGGCTTCGCCGAGAAAATGCGCGTCATCGGGGTGGATGGCGATTCCAATGTCGCTACCGATGGCTTCGAGGATTTCTGGAATAGCGGCGCAATGGTCCAGATGTCCGTGCGTAAGCACGATCAATGAGGGAACCAGCGCGTTTTCCTTCAAAAAAGTGATGATACGCTCGGGCTCCGCACCGGGGTCGATGATGACCGTGGTATTGAGGGATGTGGCGATATAGCAGTTCTCGCCGATCGGCCCGAGCTGCAGTCTCCAGATGTGAGATGACACGAGTTTAAATTCCTTCCTGTTCCTGTTCCGAGCGCTTGCGGGCGGGTTTGATTTCAAGCGGACGTCCGTTGAGCTCCGCCCCTTCCATCGCTGCGAGAATCTGGGCAGCCTGAGCGACAGGAACCTCGATGAATGCGTAATTTTCGCGCACATTGACACGGCCAAAGCTTTCTGGCGGAAGCCCGCTGCGCTCGACCATGAGGCTCTTCAGCTCCGATGGGCGCAGTCGCTGCCGTTTTCCCATCGAGATAAAGAGCGAAACCCTGGACGACTCGGTCTTTGCCGCATCGGTCTTCGACCCTGCCTTTTCCGTGGTCCCCGCTGAGCTGTTCTCTGGTTTCTTCTGGGTTCTGAGCTGCACAGCAGCTGCGCCGCGTCCTGTCGCGGCAGCGGGTAAGGTCTTTGCCTGATGCGCGGTCCGTCCGCGCGATACACCAGCGGCGCGCAGAATCATAAGCGCGGCCGCATACGACCTCAGATGAAAGGGCACTCTCTTTCGAAACGCGCTACGCACTTCCTCCAGCAGTTTCAGATCAGAGGGGTTTTTCAGTTCTTGCAAAAGGCCTTCAAGAAATGCGTCAAGCGATTTTTCGCTGATTTTTCCGGCTGGGATGTCCTCCGGCACAAGCCTTCTCCTGTCTTTGCTATCCGCGTGATGATGATTGATGTTGTAATATACTTCAGTTTCCGTTATTGTGTAAACACGAAGCGGGCGCCGAGAGGTGCCTCACAGAGCGAGCGTGATGAAACCAAGAATATGTCTCTGTCTGACCGGCAGAACCCACGAAGAAAATCTCCGCACGCTGGAACGTTTCCGCGATACGGTGGATCTGGTTGAAATTCGCGCCGACTTTCTGGATCCCGGGGAACGGTTTTTTATTCGCGAATTTCCACGAAAAGTCGGCATCCCCTGCATCCTTACGATTCGGCGTACGTCCGATGGCGGCTTTTTCGAGGACGGCGAAGGGGTTCGCCTCGTGCTCTTCGCAAAAGCCCTCTCCTATGCGCGCGCCGATTCGCGTGCCAACTACGCCTATGTCGATTTGGAAGACGATTTCCATATCCCTGTCATCGAGGAAGCCTGCCGCACGTTCGGCACCCGTATCATCCGTTCGAGCCACTATCTGCATGGACTGCCGCCAAATCTCGATGAAGCATGGGACCGCGTTTCCCAAGAAGAAGATGAGATTCCGCGGCTTGTAGTGCAGCCATCGAATTCCGAACAGCTCCTGCGCTTTCTGGAATGGGGCCTTGCGCTTCCTCCCAAGGAAAGACTCATCCTCGCATTGGGCGCCTATGGCGTCATGAGCGGTATTCTTGCATGGCGCCTCGGCTCGCTGTGGACCTATGCCTCCAGCAACAGGCATACACCACTCTATCGCGAAGCGGGATTCCTCGACCCTCATACGCTGCGCGACATCTATCGGTTCGACTCGATCGATGAGCAGACTCAGCTGTATACGCTCATTGGGCAGCCTTCTATTCTCGCCTCACTCTCGCCCTATCTCCACAATACAGCGTTCGCAAAAATGGGGAAAAACGCGCTCATCGTGCCCACTCCCGTGGATCGCATTGAACATGCCGTGCGTATCCTGGAAATGATCAATGGTCAGGGGTCGGCGGTTACCGTTCCGTTCAAGGAAGATGTCCTGCCGCTGCTTTCCTTTCACTCGACCGACGTTCAGCGTATCGGCGCATGCAATACCCTCGTACGCCGGCAAGACTCATGGGCTGGGTTTAACACTGATGCCGATGGCTTTGAAAGAAGCCTGATTGAGTTTCTGGGAAGACAGGACCTGACCGGATGCCGGGCAACTATCGTTGGCGCTGGTGGAGCGGCGAAATCGGTCGCGCTGGCACTGTATCGGAAGGGAGCGCGATGCCTCATTCTGAACCGTACATATTCCACCGCCCGCGAACTTGCGCGCAAATACAATTTTCACTACAGCCATCTGGATGAGCGCGCGATTGACCTCATTTCCGAATTTTCGGACCTGATCGTGCAGGCAACCAGCGTCGGCATGAATACCAACGAGGATCCTCTGGCGTTCTATGAATTCCGAGGAACCGAAGCCGTGTATGACCTCATTTATCATCCCGCAAAAACTCATTTTCTGGCGCGGGCGGAATCCGCAGGCTGCCGAATCTCCAATGGCTATCGGATGCTCTGTTATCAGGCTGCGGGACAGTACAAGCTGTGGATGAACGAACCGCCACCAGCCATTTACGCGCAATTGCCCCAGCCTGAATAAGGAGGATACTGTGCCGAAATCCGCATTTGTCTCTATCATCGGCCGGCCCTCCGCCGGCAAATCGACCCTGCTTAATGCGCTCTGCGGCGCGAAGGTCTCGATCGTCTCTCCGGTGCCCCAGACCACGCGCAACGCGATTCGCGGCGTCGTGACACGGCCCGAAGGCCAACTTGTATTCGTCGATACGCCGGGCTACCATCTTTCGGACAAGAAAATCAATCTCCGGCTTCGCGACATCGTCCTTCAATCGCTGGCCGAAGTCGACCTGATTCTCTACGTGATCGACGCAACCCGTGAACCTGGTACAGAAGAAGAAGCCATCGCCGCGATGCTCAACCGGGAAGCGGCTCGTCTGGTCATCGCCATTAACAAAATCGACCATCCCGAAGCCCGCCCGCTGCTGGTCGAAGAGTTTCTGATTCCGCGCTTTCCGGGCGCCAAGCGGATAAAGATTTCCGCGACCCAGAAAGCCAATCTCGAGGAGCTGGTGCACGCACTGTTCGAAAAGAGTCCCGAGGGGCCGCTCTGGTATCCCGAAGATGTGTATACCGATCAGGAACCGGTGTTCCGCATCGGCGAGATTATTAGGGAAAAGGCCATGCTGCATACGCGGGCTGAATTGCCGCACGCGATTGCCGTGGAATACCGCGATTCGACAAAGAAACCGGACGGCACCCTTCTTGCCCGATTCGACATCCTGGTCGAGCGTGATTCGCAAAAGGCTATCGTTATTGGGAGGCAGGCAAGCGTCATCCGCAGGATACGCGAGGAAGCCGAGGCGGATCTTGCGGAGCTTTTTGAGTATCCGGTCAAGCTGCAGCTGCAGGTGGTGGTCGATCCCGATTGGCGGAGAAACGATTCGATGCTCGAACGGCTTATTTTCTAGACATGGGACGGGCAACCGGAGTCGTCACTTTCTTGAATCGGCTGTCATATCCCTCTATGCCATCATTGAACAGCGCATAGAATGTCTTTTCTGCCTCTGGAAACACAACGGCGCGAAGCGCCTCCAGCTCATCGGCCGGAAAGGGTGAGAGCACATACCCAGCAACATCCGGATGCTCCGGTCTGCCAATCCCGAAACGGAGCCTCCAGAAATCGCGCGTACCCAGATGTCGCTCGAGCGACCTCAAGCCATTGTGACCCCCAAGCCCACCGGAGAATTTGTAGCCGAACACGCCGAAGGGTAGCTCAAGCTCATCGTGTACCACGAGAATTTCTTCGGACGCGCACCGGTAGAACGTAGCCGCCTGCACGACGCTCTCCCCGGAGAGGTTCATGAAAGTGTGAGGTTTGAGCAGAATCACATTTCCCGCGCCAAAATCCTTCTGCGCAATAATTCCCTTGAATTTAGCATTCCAGCGCAGCCCATCGCATTCCCGCAGCGCGTCGGCGAAAAGCCAGCCGACGTTATGGCGGTGATGGCGGTATTCAGGTCCCTGGTTTCCCAGAAACACGCACATTCTGATCATGAGTGCTCCCTGTGTCCTGGTTTCGCGACGCGCGCTTGTGGGGGAAATCCTTCGAAGTCCCCTTTGAACCGCGCGATGGTGTGTTTGCCGGAGCCGGGACCGTGACAGTCCGATCCATAGGTAAAGAAGAATCCCATGGGAGCGGCGGCTTCCCACACCATTCTGTTGACGGTAGCGGTACGTTCCTCGTCGTTGTACCAGTACAGCTCGACTCCGTCCACACCCCGCTCGTGGAACCATTTGAGCAGCATCCGCAACGAATCCTGCTCCCTGGCCATGTGAGATGGATTGTCATCCCAGAGGTGGCCGATATGAGGTATGACCACCAGCCCGCCATCGGCATGAATGGCATCGACCACGGCGCGGACAGTCGGCTTTTCCAGGCGGTACTTCTTTAATATTCCCCCATTCAGATAATTCTTTTTGAAGACTTTATAATTGACGCTCGAGGGAATGCAGCGCTGCGCCTTCAGATACAGAAAGAGGTCTACCTTGCTCCATGAAATCCGCGAAGCAAGAGTATCATCATACGGTAAACCTGTCTTGTCATGAAAAAGATCTTCCAGCGTCAGCGCTTTATCGGAAAAGGCCTGACGGGCGGACATAAGAAAAAACTCAATCCGCTTTCTTCTTTTTAAGAGAGCGTCGGCGATGAGAAGTTTCGTTCGGGGCGCGCACGAGGCTGGGTCACTTCCAGGAAAATACGCAAGAAGTTCGCTTTTATAGTCGATTTCTTCTTCAAAGACATCGAGCTCACAGGCTGGAACCGAAGTGATGCCGCGCTCAGCGCACGCGTTACTGAAACGCGCAACCCCATACATGGTATCGTGATCCGTCAGCGCCACCCATTCCAGGCCTGTACGCGCTGCCTCGAGCGCGATTTCTTCCGGCCATAATGTCCCATCGGAAAAGCGCGAATGCAGGTGAAGATTTGCGAGCATGTGCGCATAGTATATCCCTGTTGTCATCACCGTTCCATATCCTGTCTTACGCGTATCGGGAAATCTGAAGTACAATAGAGCTATGTTCCTGCTGACCGACGCGATCCTCGAACGTATCGTCTTCGCAATGGAGGATCAGTCTCACTCCTGGTTGATCGACCTTGAACGGGGCGACCTTGTGGCGCGGGAAGAAGTCGAGGAACTCGGCGGCGACCGCTATGTGGAACCACCCATGTGGACTTCCCGTCAGGGATTCCGCCTTCTCGAGACATTCACCGCTACTGTCAGTCCGCCCGCGTTCAGAGCCGAGCTTGCCGCGATCATCCGCAGAGGCAAGGGCGTGTTCAAAGCGTTCCGACAGGCTCTGAGCAAGGACGAGACGCTCTTCCATCGCTTTCAGCAGTTCAAGCTTACCGCAATGCGCCCGCTGGTCGAAGAATGGATGGCTCACCTTGGCGAAGGCGCCCGGCTTGCCCGCCTTGGTGACGAGCCCGAGGAGCTTGCCGAACTGGTGCGGTCGGACATAGAAATCCGAACGGTAGCAGCTCTCGATGTTCCCTTTGACATACTTTCCACAATAGACCGATATTTTGTCTCGGATGATCATGACATGCCCCTGGTGCTGCGTTCGACTGGCTGCGAGATGGTACGCAGACTCCTTGCCAAAGTGCCAGAGCGGATATACCTATGCCACGCCGCATTCGATGCCACCGACCCGCTTGCAATTGGGTTGTACGCAATGGAACCTGTCTCGGGGATTGTGCGCTGCTCGCTTCATGTGCTGGGTTCGCGACAGGACAGTGCCGCTCTGCGGCTCGAGTGGGCAGTGCTCGAACAAATCGAGGAGGAGGCGCGCCGTGCCGGCGCTTCGCTGCTGCTCGCGGACGGGCCGTTTCTTGCGCGCTGTTTTATCGAAGAAGCTCCAGCGCATGGATTTGCGCAGACAGGCAGCGTATATTGGAAGAGCCTTAATTAAAGGCATTTGGCGCTGTGCTCGCAGCGCTTTGACAACTTTGACATTTTCTGCAAGAATGTAAACTCCATTTGTTCGAGGGAGGGATCATGAAGACTTGCTTTCTTTTCCCCGGCCAAGGGGCGCAGTACCCCGGCATGGCAAAGGACTTCTACGAGACTAGCAACGCGACACGTGAGCTGTTCGAAATGGCATCGGATGCCGCTTCCATGGATATGAAGGCGCTCCTTTTCGAAAGCGATGAGGAAACACTCAAACAGACCCGGAACACACAGATTGCCATGGCGCTCGCCGAAGCGGCTGCGGCGCTGTGCGCGCGGGAACACGGCATCATGCCGCATGCCGCCGCTGGTTTCTCGGTAGGCGAATGGCCTGCGCTTGCCGAAGCGGGCGTTATCACCCATTTCGATATGTTCAGACTCGTATCCGAACGAGGAAGGCTCATGGATGAGGCAGGACGCGCCTCTGGCGGATCGACCATGAGTGCGGTGCTATATCTCTCTCCCGAAAAGATCGAAGCGGCAATCGCCGAGGCAGGTCTGAAGCAATGCTGGATCGCCAATTACAACAGCCCGGTGCAGTGCGTCATTTCGGGTACCGAGGCTGATATCGCCGCCGCGGAGGAAGTGCTTAAGGCCGCCGGAGCCAAGCGCGTCATAAGACTGAAAGTATCTGGGGCCTTCCACTCGCCTATCATGCAGCCCGCATACGAGGCATTCAAGGACCTTCTCGAAGGAGTCGCTTTCAACGATCCGCGTATCAATGTCTATTCGAACGTGACCGGCAGAAAAATTCAAAGCGGCGCGGAAGCCAAGCGGCTCGCTTCGCTCCAGATCATTTCTCCCGTTCGCTGGATTGAAGAAGAAGCGCAAATCGCGGCCGACGGTATCGAGCGGTGTATCGAAACCGGCCCCGGCAATGTCCTGACCGGCTTATGGAAAGCTTCCAACAGCCAGATTCCCTGCATTCCTGCCGGCACACTCGACGCACTGTCCTCGTTTTCGCTCTAAATAGGATTGCATAGGAGGCCCCATGGGAATTCTTTCAAATACCATCTGCGTCATCACCGGCGCTTCGAGAGGCATCGGGTTAGCCATCGCTCAGCGTTTCCGCGCCGAAGGAGCGACCGTCTACTGTCTTTCTCGCACGCAGCCCCCGCAGGACCTGCCATGGATCGCCTGCGATGTCTCCGACGAATCCTCGGTAGAGGCGGCAATAGCCACCATTCTCCAGAAGGAAGGGCGTGTCGATGTTCTAGTCAATAACGCGGGCATCACGAGAGACGGGCTTTTGATGCGCATGAAAAGTGACGATTGGGACGCGGTCATCAACGCGAATTTGCGCAGCGCATTCCTCCTCACCCGGGCTGTGTCGCGCCCCATGATTCGCCAAAAAAGCGGTTGTATCCTGAATGTTTCCAGCGTTGTGGGCCTGCACGGTAATGGCGGCCAGGCGAATTACGCGGCGTCCAAAGCTGGGCTTATCGGGTTTACCAAGAGTGTCGCCAAGGAACTCGCATCCAGAGGTATCCGCGTCAACGCGATCGCCCCAGGATATATCGAAACAGCCATGACCGAGGCGCTGCCTGAGGGTGCAAAAGAAGCGATCAAGTCATCGATACCGCTCGCACGTACCGGCACTCCGGCAGAAGTTGCCGAAGCTGCCCTCTTCCTGTGCAGCCCTGCGGCATCCTATATTACTGGTGTCGTGCTCAATGTTGATGGTGGAATGGGGATGTAACCATGAAAAGACGAGTTGTCGTTACTGGTCTCGGTCTTGTGAGCCCCTTGGGTAACGATGTGCCGACCTTTTGGGCACATGTTAAGGAAGGACGCTCCGGTATCGCGCCGATCACCTTGATCGACACGAGCGATCTGGCGGTTAAAATCGCGGGAGAAGTCAAAGACTTTAATCCGGGGCTCAGAATCGATCCCAAAGAAGCAAAAAAAATGGATCGATTTGCACAGTTTTCGGTCTACGCGAGCCTTGAGGCGCTCGAATCGGCCGGCTTGAGCAAGGAAGACCTCGATCCACTCAGGTCCGGCGTCTGCCTTGGCACGGGTCAGGGTGGGTCCGCGACCATCGAGGAAGCGGGTATCCGGCTTACCGAACGCGGACCGAGCCGAGTGCCGCCGATGACCGTTGCCAAAGGACTGGCGAACTTTGGCGCTGCGCAGATCGCGCTCGCCCTTGGCGTCCATGGCCCGAACATGACGGTTGTCACCGCCTGCGCCGCGGCAACCGACGCCATCGGCCAAGCCATGCGCCTAATCCGCGATGGGCATGCTGACCTCATGGTTACCGGCGGTTCCGAAGCCAGCATCGTGCGCATGTGCATGGCGAGCTTTATCAACATCCAGGCGCTTTCCACCAGAAACGACGCGCCCGAAAAGGCCTCCCGCCCCTTTGACAAGGATCGCGACGGCTTCGTCATGTCCGAAGGAGCCGGCATCCTCATCCTTGAGGAATATGAACATGCTCGAGCAAGAGGCGCCCGCATTTTTGCCGAGATTGCCGGATTCGGCGCCACCTGCGACGCGCATCACCTCACCGCCCCCGACCCCGAGGGCATGTGGGTCGCCCAAGCCATCCGCATGGCTCTTGACGACGCCGGCCTCGCGCCGGAAGACATCGACTATGTGAGCGCTCACGGCACCTCGACCCCGCTCAATGACCCCATTGAAACAAGAGCTTTGAAGAATGCCTTTGGCGCCCACGCCTACAAGCTCAAGGTATCCAGCCTCAAATCCATGGTGGGCCACTGTATCGGCGCCGCCGGGGCGATCGAGACCATTGCCGCTATTCTGGGGATGAGTGAGGACTACATTCATCCTACGATCAACCTGGACAATCCCGACCCCGAATGCGACCTTGACTACGTACCGAACAAGGGTATCCACATGCCGATTCGCGCGTTCGTCAAGGAATCCATGGGCTTTGGAGGCCAGAACGCGGTACTTGTCGTGAAAAAACCATGAGCGGACGCTGGAGCGCCCTTCCCGAAACCCTGTACCTGACACCCGGCAATCCGCTCCTGCCGGGTGCTGTTCCAGATTCGCATGGCGTCAATTTTTCGATTTTTTCCCGCCATGCGACCTGCATGATTCTGTGTCTTTATGAAACTCCCCACGACAAGGAGCCGGCTGCCCGGTTTAGGCTCGATCCCGATCGCTATCGAACCGGCGACATTTGGCATTGCTACATTCCCGGTCTTAAAGCGAACAGCCTTTATCTGTGGCGGGCGGAAGGACCCTTCGCGCCACACGAAGGCCACCGCTTCAACCATCACAAGGTGCTCATCGACCCCTACGCGAAGGCCCTCACCGATGGCTCCCTACAGCTCTGTTCCGCGTTGGGCTACGATCCCGCATCTCCCGACGCGGATCTCTCGTTTTCCGAAGAACCGAATGACGGTTGCATGCCTAAATGTGTCGTCGTCGACGACAGCTTCGAATGGGAAGGCGATACGCCGCTCAATTACCCGCTTAAGGACTGCGTTATCTACGAAACGCATGTGCGCGGCCTCACGCGCTCGCCGACCGCCAAAGTGAGACACCATGGAACCTACCGCGGCGTTGTCGAAATGATCCCCTACTTCAAGGATCTGGGCATTACCAGCCTAGAGTTCCTGCCTGTTCAGGAATTCGATTCCACCGAGCGCTTCCGGCGAAACCCCCTTACCGGAGAAGTGCTCTCGAATTACTGGGGCTATGCGCCGCTTGCCTTCTTTGCGCCCAAGACCAGCTATGCCTTTGTGGACGGCACCGATCACGATCGTTACGAGCCAAGCCACCCTGTTCATGAATTCAAGTATATGGTTCGCGAACTGCACAAAGCGGGGCTGGAGGTCATTCTCGACGTCGTCTTCAACCATACCGCTGAAGGCAATGAGCGTGGTCCCACCTTGAGCTTCCGTGGCCTGGACAACTCCATTTACTACATGCTGGCCGACAACCGCCGCTTTTACCGCAATTTTTCGGGCTGCGGCAACACCATGAACTGCAACCATCCGGTCGTGCGCACCTTCATCCGCGAATGCCTGCGATACTGGGTTGTCACCATGCATGTAGACGGTTTCCGCTTCGATCTCGGGTCCATTCTCGGCCGCGATCAGAACGGCAATCTGCTTCCCAACCCCCCGGTCATCGAATCGATCGCCGAGGATCCCATTCTGAGGGACACCAAAATTATTGCCGAAGCATGGGATGCGGGCGGCGCGTACCAGGTCGGCTCCTTCCCCGGTGGGCGCTGGGCAGAATGGAACGATCGTTTCCGCGATGAGGTGCGCCGCTACTGGCGAGGTGACGATGGTCTTACCCCTCACCTTGCCACGCGCATTTCCGGATCGAGCGACCTCTATCTGCGCAACGGCAAACGCCCGTTTCATTCGATTAACTTCATCACCGCGCACGATGGATTTACGCTGAACGACCTGGTTTCCTATCACCAGAAACACAATATCGCCAATGGGGAGGACAACCAGGACGGCATGAACGAAAACTGGTCGAGCAATTATGGCATTGAGGGACCGTCCGACATCCCCTTCATTGAAGAAATCCGCAGCCGCCAGGTACGCAACTTCCTCGCAACGCTCCTGCTATCAATCGGTACTCCGATGATTCTTGGCGGCGATGAGTTCCGCCGCACCCAGTTTGGAAACAACAACGCCTACTGCCACGATAACGAACTGAGCTGGTATGACTGGCAGCTGCTCAAGACACATCGAGACCTTCATCGCTTTGTAAGAACACTCATCCATTTTCGCGTGCGCCACCCCGCATTCCGACGCGAAGAGTTCTTCGCCGGGCTCGCGTACCCTGACGGCAGCGCAACACTCGCGGAGACTCCGGATATTCTCTGGTTCGATGAATATAGCCGTCCCCCTGACTGGACTCACATAGGAAAGGTTCTCGTTGTCCGCATCGACGGCCGGTCCGAAGAATCGCCGGCGCAAGCGTATCTTCTCGCCTTCAACGCGTCGCCTGAGGCCATTGAACTGAGGCTGCCCCATGCCCGGGAATCGGATCGATGGCACCGCGTCGCGGACACCTCCCTGCAACCACCGCATGATATCGAGGAGGAGCCATGGCCCCTGCTCCAGGATCAGCAGTATCACGTCATGGCCCCGCGGTCGTTATTGTTCTGTATATCATTGTGAGGCGAACTCCACATTGTTTCTTGCCAGTATGAAAAAAAATGAATATGTTATGATATACGATGAGCATACCGGCACCGAACAAGGCAGAGACGTACCTTAAAAGAGGGCTTAGGGAACTTACGCGTCACAATCCAGCAGCCGCGCTCGGTTACCTGCAAAAGGCGGTCGAAGCCATCCCGCCTTCGTGCGCGGACCAGCTTTCAAGCGCCCTCTACTGGCTTTCAATCGCGCTCTTTCGCCTCGACCGACGAGAATTGGCTATCCGCAGCCTCTCGAACGCGCAAAAACTGCGCAGGCAGAGCTATGCCCGCAGTATGTATCTGCGCAATATCAACGCATACGGCATGATCAAACGCCCAACTCCGGAGCTAGACGACCTTTATGCCTTCGTCAGTATCCAGCTTGGAGCATACCTGTCCAAGAAACCAAACCGCAGGTTCGGAACCGAAGCCGAACACGCGACTGTCCTCAAGCTAGTGCTCGAAGCATGGGATCACCTGCGAACCAGTGGCGCGATGGAATCACTCGAGTGTGGTGAAAAGCTCCAGCTTTTCAAGAAAGTGAAAATTGATTTTCCTCTGTTCGGTGTTCAGTTCGGAACGCTTCGATTTCGAACACAAGGCGCTAGAAACTCCCCTCAGGACTATTCCGCTCCATGCCGCTGCGCGTCAGGGCTTCCCTACCGCCAGTGCTGTGGCAGAATTCAGGGGCTTCAGGAACTGTAGTCCGCTTAACCGCGGCGCTCGAGTGTATCATTTTTACACAATTATTCCCTCTTTCCCCACCGCTATATCAAAATGACACAGCCGCTGACGCGCGCCGCGCTCCGTCCAGCCACAGTCCCATCACATAGTGTATCAGAGATTATATAAATCTTGGATATATAACAAGATAATAAAAAGCGCACGACTCTGTTTTTTTGGCACGCTTCTTGCATGTATTGGATGGCAAGGAGATCATGATGGAACGAATCGAAGCAAGGGAAACACGATCCAGTGCGTATGACGACGAGAACGTGTTGTCCGTATACCTTCGCGAGATCAACAGAATCCCACTTCTGACCCGTGAAGATGAAAACGAGTACGCCAGGCGCGCTGCCGCTGGCGACAAGCAGGCAAAAGACATCCTGGCAAAGAGCAACCTCCGTTTCGTGGTCAATGTTGCAAAAAAGTATCAGAACCAGGGACTCCCGCTCGCGGATCTTATTGCCGAAGGAAACATCGGGCTTCTGAACGCGATCGATCACTACGATGTCACCAAGGGATACCACTTTATTTCATACGCGGTATGGTGGATTCGCCAGGCCATCCTCAAAGCGATCTGCGAAAAGAGCCGCATGATTCGCCTCCCGCTCAACCGCGCCAACGAGCTGGTTCAGATCGACAAGGCCCGACGGCTTTTTGAAGGCGAGCTCTCCGAAGACAAAGAAATTCGAGAAGTTGCCGAGTTCCTCGATATGGACCCAGACCATGTCAAAGACATCATCACTATTTCGCGCGACCTCATTTCATTAGATGCACCAGTATACGATGAGAAGAATTCCACTACAGTTGGGGAATTGATCGAAAACGAGCATCACGAAAGCCCGGAAACTAGCGCCATCCACTCCAGTCTGCGGGATGATATCAACAAAGTGCTGGCCACCCTTACCGCCAAGGAGCGCGAAATTATCGAATACCGTTTTGGTTTGAACGGGAAGCGCCCCATGAGCCTCAAGGAAATCGGCGATCGCATGCATCTTACCAAGGAGCGTATCCGCCAGATCGAGAAGGCTGCCCTCAAGAAAGTAGCCGTTCCCGAAACCATGGAGCGCCTTCAGTCCTATGTAGCGTAATCTCTTCCACACACCGCGCACGTTGGAAAACCCGGAGTCCCAGAAGGATTGCCGGGTTTTTTTGTTTTTCTAGGGAGAACGGTACGAGCGCGAGCTGGCCGTTTCGCAACGCAGCCTGTTGCGGTATACTGACTCCATGACCAGCCGATTCGAGAGATTCGCCGTAGAATCCCGCGCGCGCATCGCGTCTCACATGCATTCCGTGTTTGATCGTTTCCATCAGGATTTTGTCACCATTACGCGCGATGGAGCATGGCTTGAATCCGAAATGCGTGATTACGCGGGTTCAGGAAAGATGCTGCGCGGTACGCTGGCATTACTCGGCGCGCGCCTCATGGGAGTAAAAGAAACACCACAGGCGCTCTCCCTCGCTTCCAGTCTCGAGCTTTTGCAGGCAGGTCTCCTTATTCATGATGATATCATGGACAGGGACGATCAGCGCAGAGGAAAACCCACTTTTCACAAACGTATCGAACACAGGCTTCCGCGAACGCTATCCACGACGGGCGACCTTATCCACTTCGCGGAGGCTGAAGGCATCTGCGCCGGTGACCTGTGCTTCTTCCTCGCCTGGAACGAGCTGGTGGAAACCCCTCCATCGGTGTCCTCACTTGTCGCGAAGGAGCACGCGCGGGTAACCCTCGCGCAGATGGAAGATATGAACCTTGGTTTCACCGCCGATTTTCCGAACCTCGAAACCGTGCTCCGTATGTATACGCACAAGACCGCGCGATACACCGTCGCTCTCCCGCTCATGGCGGGTGCGCTTCTCTGCCCTTCTGTTTATTCTTCAATCCTTTCTCTTATTGAGAGTTACGGCGAAGCCCTCGGTGTTGTGTTCCAGATTCGCGATGACCGTCTCGGTCTCTTTGGAACAGAGGAACAGATTGGGAAACCGGTCGGGTCCGACATCCGCGAAGGCAAGAAAACTCCTTTCATCATTGCCCTTTTGCCAACGCTCAACCCGCAGGAACGCGTTCGATTCGACGCGATGTTCGGCAAGGAGGCGCGCGAGCGCTCCGCGATCGACATTGAGTGGATCCGAGACATGATTCTGAACAAAGGCGTGGATACTCTGATTCAGCAGCGAAGCGCGCTGTATGTGCGGCGGGCGCATGAGGCGGTTGAGGCGCTCGCCGCGTACCCCAATATCGATCGTTCAGCGCTGGATCTGCTCGCGGATTTTCTCGAATATTCGGTTCAAAGACAGAAATAGGCATATCCGCAGCGTGTTTCACGTGAAACATCAACAATGAGCCATAGTCCCGCGAATGAGCGGCCACACTCGCACCAGCGCTTGCTGTTACCTTTGTATGTAGGTCATCCTTGCCGGCCTTGATCGCGCTCCCCGCCTGAACCACGTGTCCCATCCAGCGCCACATAAAGAAGAACGCATGCTTCACGTGAAACCTCTAGCAACCCTCTTGCTTTCCTCGGAATACCTGCCGGCCCAGATTTTGTCGCTCAATTTCATGAGCCAATCTTGGGTATACCTGGGTACGCGCCATCTTGCCGGCCCTTAACGCGCGTCCCGCGATTCTTCCTGCTGCGTGCCCATATCTGCGCTCATTCCGACAGAATTTTTGTTTCACGTGAAACATCCATTCTCCAACACTCTTTATGTACAGAGTGCGGACCGAGCCTCAGCACGGTCTCGCTCCGCATACCTTCTGCGCATAAAAAAGGCTCCCTTTCGCAGGGAGCCTCTCATGTCTCGTGTCGCCATGACGCGCGGCTCGATAATACTGCCGCGGCGTCTTTCTCATTCTTCTTCTTACTGCTGAACCACTTTATCCATCCCGATCACGAAATCCGGCGGCTCGATGTTAACGATTCTGACACCTCGCGCGGTTTTACCCATCTGTCGCACCGTCGAAACATCCAGCTTGATGGTCTTTCCCGTCGAGGTGATGACCATCACCTCATCTTCCTCAGCAACCGATATGGCTTTGATCACCTCACCGGATGCCTCGTCCGGATCGTAGATCATCTGTCCCTGGGTTCCACGCGAATGCGCGTTGAATAGCTCGTACTTTACACGCTTTCCGTAGCCATTGTGGGTAATCACCAACATGGATTCCTCTTGATCGACCCTCAGCATGGCCGCCAGTTCGTCGCTTTCCTTTAGATTGATACCGCGAACACCGCGTGCCTGCCGTCCCATCTCCCTGACCTCGGATTCTTTCATGCGAAGCGCAAGCCCTTTGCGGGAAATGAGCACAACCTCGTCATGTCCGCCGGTCAGAATGGCTGAAACCAGACGGTCGCCCTCGTCAAGCGAGATACCGATGATGCCTCTTGTCTTTGCATTCACGAATTCGCTCGTCGCGACTTTCTTGACGACACCCCTGAGCGTCCCCATCAAGATGAACTGCTGGTCCGAAAAATCACTGAAATCGACAACCGCGCTGATTTCCTCGTCCTCCGATATCGCCAGCAGCGAGCGAATGTGACTTCCTCGCGATTGCCGAGAGGATTCGGGTATTTCAAGGACCTTGAGCCAGTAGGCCTTGCCCCAGCTCGATATGAAAAGCAGGTAATCGTGCGTATTAGCAATGAAGAGCTGCTGAATGAAATCGTCCTCGATCAGCGCTGCGGAGTTCGAACCCTTGCCTCCCCTACCCTGTGATCGGTACTGGTTAACCGAGATGCGCTTGATAAATCCTTTGTTTGAAATCAGAATCGCCATCTCTTCTGGTTTGATGAGATCTTCTAGATTGATCTGCTCAACCTGGCTGGGAACAATCTCGGTACGCCGCTCGTCACCATACTTTTCGGTGAGCGCCAGCAATTCTTCTTTTATAACCCGATGGATTGCCGCCGGATCCGCAAGCAGCGTCTTGAGATAGGCAATCCGCGCTTCGATTTCGTTCAATTCGGCCAGGATTTTTTCGGTTTCCAGGCTGGTCAGCCGGCCAAGGCGCATATCCACAATGGCCTGTGCCTGCGCCTCTGTAAGACCGAATCGCTCCTGGAGCCGAATCTTCGCGGTTTCGATGTTCTTGCTGCTCTTGATGATCGCAACAACCTCATCGATGTTCTGAAGCGCGATAACAAGCCCGCGCAGGATATGAGCCCGCTCTTCCGCCTTGCGCAGCTCGAACCGGGACCGCCGGGTAACTACCTCAAATCGGTGCTGAACATACAGCCTGATGAGATCCTTCAGCGACAGGCACTTGGGAACCCCGTCGACCAGTGCGAGGTTGATCACACCGAAGGTGCTCTGTAGCGGCGTATGAGTAAAAAGCTGATTGAGGACGATTTTAGTGATGGCGCCTTTCTTGAGCTCGAGCACAATGCGAATGCCGTCTCTGTCGCTTTCATCGCGCAGATCAGCGATGCCGTCGATGATCTTGTCTCGGACCAGCTCCGCGATGCGGGTCACCAGCGTGGTTTTGTTGAGTGCATAGGGGATTTCGGTAAATACAATCTGTTCCTTGCCGTTTTTAAGGGTTTCGATGACGAAGCGCCCGCGCACGATAATACGACCGCGCCCTGTTTCGTACGCGTCTCTGATACCCTGCAAGCCGTACACAATACCGCCGGTGGGAAAATCGGGGCCGTGTATGTATTGCATTATTTCATCAAGACTTATCTCAGGATTGTCAATGAAGGCGGCAATCGCCTGGGCGACCTCGCGCAGATTGTGCGGCGCCATGTTGGTTGCCATGCCGACTGCAATGCCGCTCGAGCCGTTCACAAGCAGGTTGGGGATTCCCGATGGCAAGACCACCGGCTCCTTGAGGCTCTCATCGTAATTTGGCACAAAGTCGACCGTTTCTTTGTCGAGGTCGGCCAGCATCTCCTCGCCGATTTTAGAGAGTTTGGCTTCGGTGTAGCGGCTCGCCGCCGGAGGGTCTCCGTCGATAGAACCAAAGTTGCCCTGCCCCTGCACCAAGGGATAGCGAAGCGAAAAGTCCTGGGCCATGCGCACGAGCGCGTCGTAGAGTGACAAATCGCCATGCGGATGGTACTTTCCCATCGCGTCGCCGGTTATGCGCGCGCTTTTCTTGGTAGGCGCATTGTTCCGCAGCCCTAGTTCATCCATGGCGTACAGCAGCCGTCTATGCACGGGCTTGAGCCCATCGCGCACATCAGGAAGCGCCCGGGAAACAATGACGGACATCGCATAGTTGAGATAGGATGTTTTAACTTCCTCTTCTATGGGGATCGGGATGATGGTGGTATCAGACATGCGGTCCTGCCTCAGATATCAAGATTCGATACAGCCAGCGCGTTTTCTTCAATAAACTGACGCCGCGGCTCGACCTGTTCGCCCATGAGCGTGACAAATATCTCTTCTGCCTGGACTGCGTCTTCCATGGTAATACGCTTGATCTTCCTGCGCTGCGGATCCATGGTGGTTTCCCACAGCTGCTCGGGATTCATTTCACCAAGACCTTTGTAGCGCTGCACCTGGATTTTTGAAGGATCTTTGCTTGTTTCTGCCAGGATGCGATCTTTGTCCTCGTCGCTATAGGCATAGCGCACTTCCTTGTCGTACGCGATGCGATACAGCGGCGGCATGGCGAGATAGACATGACCGTTCAGGATGAGATCGGTCATGTAACGGTAGAAAAAGGTCAGAAGCAAGGTACGAATATGGGAGCCGTCCACATCGGCGTCTGCCATGATTATTACCTTATGATATCGTAATTTGCTGATATCAAAGTCTTCACCGATCCCGGTTCCGAGGCTAGCGATGATCGGCTGGAGCTTGTCATTGCCGATAACTTTGTCGAGACGAGCTTTTTCAACATTGAGCATCTTGCCCCAGAGCGGAAGAATCGCCTGGTATACCCTGTTGCGCCCCATCTTTGCCGAGCCGCCGGCCGAATCACCTTCGACGATGAAGATTTCGCACTTTGTGGGGTCTTTTTCCTGACAATCGGCAAGCTTGCCTGGCAGGCTGGAGCTTTCCAGAAGACTCTTGCGCCGCGTCAGCTCGCGAGCCTGCCGTGCCGCGATGCGCGCGCGCGCCGCGGTCGTGCATTTTTCCAGGATAGTATTGATTACTTCTGGATTCATCTGGAAATAGGCATCGAGCTGTTCCGACATGAAGCCTTCGACAATGCCTTTTACTTCGCTGTTGCCAAGTTTGCCCTTGGTCTGCCCCTCGAACTGTGGCTCGAGCACCTTGACCGACAGCACCGCGGTAAGCCCCTCGCGCACATCGTCGCCGGACAGGGTTTCTTCGAGTTTCTTCGCGTATTTCGAGTTCTTGAAAAATTCGTTGATGACTTTTGTGAGCGCGTTGCGGAAACCGACAAGATGGGTACCGCCTTCGCGCGTATTGATGCCGTTGACATACGAGAACATGGTCTCGTTGTAGCCGTCGTTGTACTGGATGCCGATTTCGATTTCGACATCGTCACGCGAACCCGAAAAATAGATCACATCCTTATGGATGACGGTCTTGTTCTTGTTCAAATATTCAACAAATTCCCGCAGCCCGCCCTCGAAATGGAATTCGATATGTTTTGGCTGGCTCAGCCGTTCATCGACCAGCGTAATTCGGACGCCCTTGTTGAGAAATGCGAGCTCACGGAGCCTGTTGCTCAGCACGTCGAAGGAATAGACTGTTTCCTCGAAGATTTCGGGATCCGCCATGAATCGAACGACTGTCCCTCTCCGATCGGTCGTCCCGATCTCCTCAACCGGCTTTTCGGGGATACCGCGGAAATATCGCTGAAAATACACCTTGCCGCCTGTATGGACATACACCTCGAGCCAGGTGGAAAGGGCATTCACGACCGATACGCCGACACCATGCAGACCACCGGATACCTTGTAGTTTTTTTTGTCAAATTTGCCGCCGGCATGGAGTCGGGTCATGACGAGCTCGAGGGCCGAGATGCCTTCCGTCGGATGGATGCCGACGGGTATACCACGCCCGTCGTCCTCGACCCGTATCACATCCTGTTTTTCCAGTGCGACAAGGATAGTGCCGCAGTATCCGGCCAGCGCTTCGTCGATCGAATTGTCCACCACTTCATAGACAAGATGGTGAAGCCCATCGAAGCCGGTCGAGCCAATGTACATGCCAGGCCGCTTCCTGACTGCTTCGAGGCCCTTGAGCACTTGTATGGTTCCAGCAGAATAATCGCTTGCACTAAGTTCCATGGCTGTCCTGACGGGAAATATCGGGAATACTTCTCTTAAGCAAAGAAATTAACAATGTATCTTAGCAGAAAACGCGATGAGAGTAAAGCGAAAGGCCCGTGCGACAGGTTTCCCCGTAATTTCGATCGCTTGTGGAAAACTTGTGGAAACATTGTGGCAAAGCTGTGTCTTTCTGCCGGTTGACGATAGATAATTCCTTATCTGCAAAGATTTCTGCTGACGTAAAGGTTCTCGTATCTGCCAAATTTTATCAAGAATCCAAGCCTTTTTTAGTAATATATCGTTCTGTTTCCTATACAGCCTCGTAATTTTTTTTTAAAATTGCCAGTCCACCACTTGCGTTCGCCGCGATTTCGGGTGTATAGCAGAATCGTTGTTCCCTGTGGAAAACTTGTGGAAATAATTCAGAAGTGCTGGAGTCTTCACGCGATGGCAGAAGAAGTCGACGAGGTGGTCTGGCAAAAAGCGCTCGAAATCGCAAAAGCTCGCGTTCCCGAATCCGAATTCATTATGTGGTTCAGATTGGGATACCTCGGTTTTGACAAGGGAACCATACATCTGAGCGCCACTAATATGTTTCTCAGAGACCAGTTTGTCCGCAAGTACAGCAGCATGATGAAACAGATCCTCGCGGAGCTTCTGGGAATGGATGTCGCGCTGGAAGTGATTGCTGCGTCATCAAATGCCGCGTCCTTAAAAAATCACGCGCCCAGTATTGCCGATCCCGTCCCGTCGCTCATTAAGGAACGATTATCCCGCCCGATACCTTCCGCGAGCAACCACGAAAATCATGAAGACATCAGGATCCAGCGAGAACCGAAAGATAATGGTCGGAACAATAGCTCAAAAAGCAACACTCTTCAGTCCCGCTATACCTTTGAAAACTTTGTTGTCGGTGAGAATAGCAATTTCGCCTTCAACGCCGCGGTCGCAGTCGCAGATAATCCCGGCACCTCGTACAATCCGCTTCTTATCTATGGCGGTGTTGGCCTTGGAAAGACTCACCTCATGCATGCGATCGGAAACCGCATCGCCGAACGCCATCCGGATATGCGCGTCATATGCGTCACTGCCGAGGATTTCACCAACGAATTCATCAAGACCATCCATGACCGAACCACCAACGAATTCAAGAACAAATATCGCAACATCGATGTGCTGCTAATCGATGACATCCACTTCTTCCAGAGCAAACATGGCGTTCAGGAAGAATTGTTTCATACATTCAACGCGCTCTATGATTCCAATCGTCAGCTGGTGTTCACCTGCGACCGTCCTGCCAGCGAGCTCAAGGATTTCTCGGAACGGCTTAAAAGCCGCTTCATGATGGGTCTAAAGACCGATCTTACCCTTCCCGGGTTCGAAACGCGGGTCGCGATTATCCGCAAGAAGCTCGAATTGTATCGCCGACAACTACCAGAGGATGTCATCGAGCTTATCGCGCACAGCATTGAGACGAATGTGCGGGATCTCGATTCCTGCATAAGCCAGATTTTCGCCTACGCTGACCTCATCAAGGTTGATCCCACCTTTGATACCGCTCAGAACGTCATTCGCCAGATGACGAATGCGTTCAAACCTGCCTCTATTAACGTTTCTTCCATCATCCGAACCGTCGCCGATTTCTACAAGCTTTCTACCTCCGACCTTAAAGGCAAGAAGCGCAGCAAAAATATCGCGCTGGCACGTCAGGTAGCGATGTACATTATCCGTGAGACCACCGACTATTCCACAACCGAAATTGGGAGCGAGTTCAGCGGACGCGATCATACCACGGTCATGCACTCGTGCCAGAAGATTGAGGACCTCATCAAATTCGATGCACATTTTGCGTCCGTTATCCAGCGTCTCATTCACGAATGCAAGCAAAATTCATCCTCATGAGCATCTTGAGTCAAACCTGTGGAAAACCCGGCATTGCCATACCAATCTGTGGAAAACCTTCAGCAAGCCACTGCTGAGGGCACATGTTTTCCACAGCTTCATATTATTTCAATACATAGACTTATTTATGTTTTCCACAATTTTCGCGCGCTTATTACTATTATTACTGTCTTATATATCTATACAAAAACCAGTATTAAGAACCTGCGGCTCGTGGACAGCTTCCTACTCTTTATGTACTGGCCTGTTTATTTTTGTTCGCGATACTGCTAAGATGACGTTGTTGAATGGAGGATCATTCCGATGAAATTCGTCTGCGACAGAGATACGTTTGCGCGGGAAATCGCCATTGCGCAGGATATCATTGCATCCAAGAATGCCTATTCCATCATGTCGAATGTGTACCTTGAGACACGCGACTCACGGCTTGTCATAAGAGCAACCGATGTGAAGGTAGGATTCGAGACCGAAATACCTGTTTCCGATGCTGAACCAGGTTCGCTTACTGTGTTCTGCGACAAGCTTCTTGCCATTACCAATTCAATTCCTGAAGGTGATCTCATTTTCGAACAGAAAGATACTACGGTGGAAATTCGTCCGGTCTCAAAAAAGGTACGCTTTCACCTCAAGACGATCGCCGGTGACAAGTTTCCAGAGATACCCCGTATTCAGGATGAACGATTTTTCCCAGTCCCCGCGCGCGAAATGCGTCGCATGATCAGCCAGACGATTTTCTCGGTATCAAATGATGAAACCAGATTTTTCATGAATGGCGTCTTCATGGAAAAGCTGGAAGACGGCTCTCTAGCCATGGTAGCCACCGATGGCCGCCGGCTCGCATTCATTTCGTCAATGCTGGGAGATATACCAAATTTCTCTGGAGTGATCATTCCGCCCAAGGTGCTGTCCCTGGTGCTTAAGAGAGCTGCTGACGAAGGTCAGATATTTGTCGCGGTAAACGAGAAAAATGTGTTTTTCCGGTTTGGCAGCTATCTGGTTACTAGCATCCTAATAGAGGGAAAATTCCCCAACTATCAAAAAGTCATCCCCCATGACCAGAGGCATCGGTTTATTCTTTCACGAGATGAGCTTCAGGCCGCACTCAAGCGTGTTTCGCTCTTCGTTGAGAAATCCTGCAAGGTGATTATGCGCGTGTCGTCCAACGGCATGGTGCTTGAATCGGAAGAGACCGAACTCGGAGCGGCGCGCGAAGAGCTTTCTTGTGAGTATGAAGGCGAGGATGTGGTTATTCTCCTCAACAATCGTTATCTGGAAGAACCGCTCAAGGTGCTCGACGCGGAGAAACTTGCGATTGAATTTACCGATCCTTCCAGGGCGGTTACGTTCAGGCCCGAACCGGCTGCGAACTATTTCCATGTCATGATGCCGATGCAGCTGCCATAAATGGCGTTCGAGTCCCTTCGCATCGCGCGCTTCCGGAATATCGCCGAATCCGAATTAGAGCTGGGAGCCGGACATATCTTTCTTCTCGGTGACAATGGCCAGGGCAAGACTAATTTCTTGGAAGCGCTGTATGTGCTCTCCTATGGAAGCTCCTTCAGAACCCGCCAGGATCGGGAATTGCCACTGCATGGATGCGATGAGTTTTTCCTGAGAGCGGCATGGTCGGGTACCCAGGCAGCCGAAACGGGAACAGAAACGGTGAGTGTACGGTACTCTCTAAGCAGCGGCAAGGATATTAGGATCAATGATAAGCCTGTCTCCGATCGAAAGGAGCTCGTCGCTCATCACCCTTCGGTTGTGTTCTGCCACGAAGACATGGCGTTCGCAGCGGGGGTACCAGAGGAGCGACGCTTTTTCTTCGATCAATGCGCCGGAATGCTCTGGCTGGACTATATCGATGTGCTGCGATCCTACCGGCGCGTGTTGAGGCACCGTAATGCCGCGCTAAAAATGAGCCAACTCGAGGTATTGGACAGCTTGGATATCCAGATGGCGCGCTTCGGTCTGGAGCTACTGCGGTATCGCGCGCGACTGGCAGCGCTGTTCGCCGCGAGTTTTCCAGAAATGTATGAGAAGGTCTCTCTTCTAGGATCGGAAATCGGGATCGAATACAGACCGAGCTGGCCCCATCAGGCGGACCTCGATATGATTATCGCGCTACTGGCACGCCAGCGTGCCCGCGATGTGGAAATGAAGACGAGCATGAGTGGTCCGCACCGCGATCGCTGGGTGTTTACGCGGGAAGGGAGGGATTTTTCGGCATACGCGTCTACTGGGCAGCTTAGACTGGCTTCGCTGCTGCTGCGCATTGTACAGGCATTTCTATACGCAGCTCAGGTAGGAAGGAATGGAGTCGGTAGGCCATTTGCTGAACCCGGGCGCTATCCAGTACTATTGCTTGATGATGTGCTGCTGGAACTCGATGTGCCCAAGAGACAGCGTTTTTTCTCGCTTCTGCCGGGTAATCGCGAAGGGGCTCAGGCGGTGTTCACCTTCCTTCCGGGAGAACCGTGGCACGAATACGCCGATGCGCATACAATAGTCTACAGGGTGTCTGATGGACAGTTCACACGCGAAAAAAGCTTCTGAAATCCTCGCCCGGTTCTTCGACGAGAAGACAATGGGAGAGATATCGCAGTTCCAGTCATTTCGCAGCTCATGGAAGCAGATCGTTGGCGAGCGCATCGCGGATCATTCGCGGCCCATGAGTGTTATCCGGCATACACTGCTGGTGGCGGCGGATCATTCAGGCTGGATCCAGCTGCTGCAGATGAACCAGGAACGCATTCTGGAACGCATCGCAAGAGCATATCCAGAGTTGAATATTACGAGCCTTGCATTTACCGTGTGTGACGATGCGCTGCCGCAGCAAGGACAAAGGGGCGCTGCCGCGGCGGTTCAGCCCGGCGAAGAGCACCCAGAGCCTTCAGCCTCGACAGAAAAGCCACACTCGGGCCAGCCCGCCTCGCTCCCTCCTGCGTTGGAGGAAATATTTCAGCGCATGCGCCGTGAACAAGGCAATTGACCAAAGCGCCCTCCGCATTCTATACTCGACCGCCCGATACTGCGATTTTCCGGCTGCATTCGACTGCGGCCGTTTCGAAGGAGATTGAACCATGAAGCGCACCTATCAGCCGAGCAGGGTCAAGCGGAACAGAAAGTTTGGCTTCCGCGCCCGCATGAAAACCAAGGGCGGCCGCCTTGTTCTGAAACGCAGGAGAGCCAAGGGGCGGATCAAGCTCACTGTCTCCGATGAGAAGAAGAAGTACTGAGATCGCGGATACTGAAGCGCAGGATGGACCGGTCGATCGTTCATTTCCGAAGAGCGCGCGCGTACGGAAACGAGAAGAGATCGACCTTATATTCAGAAAGGGAGCCCGATTTTCCTGCAAGGGAATGCGGATGCATGTCCTGAAAAACAATCTGCGGGAAAGCCGGGCAGCATTTATTGCGGTGCGTTCTTTTGCCGGGGCGGTTGAGAGGAACAGAGCAAAACGCCTGGCTCGCGAATCGTGGCGCCATGTGCGCAGCGAGGTGAAGCCGGGGTTTGATTTGGCTTTTGTGCTGTATCCCGGAGGGTTTGCGGCGATGTCTGAGTGCCGCGACGCAATGCAGTATCTGCTGCGCAAGGCGGATGTGCTGCGATGAACATCGTATACAGAATTCTTTCCTTTCCTCTGCTTGTTCTGATCCGCCTGTATCAGCTCATCATTTCACCATTGTTTCCCCCATCCTGCCGCTTCTATCCCACCTGTTCCACGTATTCGTACCAGGCAATCCGAAAGTACGGGCCTTTTCGCGGCCTTATACTCGCATTCAAGCGGATTATCCGCTGTCATCCAGGAAATCCGGGAGGCTTTGATCCAGTACCATGAGCTTATTTGAAACCCAATCCACTACTCCGGACGAACGCCGCCGCACAATTCTGGCGGTTGTGCTTTCCACAGTCATTATCAGCGTCGGTTTTATAGTGCAGAACGCGCTGTTCCCGCCTGCCGAACCTGCTCCCCAAACCACGTCACCGCAAACGACCTCGACGGGAACCGCCCAGCCCGCCGCTCCCGTTTCGATTGTGCCTGCCGCGGCGGTCATTGCCGCGCCTATCGGACCAGCTCCCGCCTCCGAGCAGAGCTATGTCATCGAAACGGATGTTATGCGCGCCACGCTTTCGAACAAGGGCGGCGAAATCTCGTCGCTGATCCTCAAGAATCACAAGGACCGATATGGTTCGGTCGACCTCCTAGTGCCAGGAAGCACAGGTGCCCAGGGGCTATCGCTCTCGTTCGGCAACGCGCTGGCTCCGGTGCGTACGCTCATGAGCGCGCGTTGGCTTGACGACGCGAAAACGACGATCGAATTTTCAGGCACCTTTGAAGCGCCAGTCGCGGGAAGTGACCAGAAAGTTCCTTTTATATTGAAGAAAATCTATTCGTTCCGAAAGGGCGAATACATGTTTGGGCTCGCGGTGACGATCGAGCAGCCGGAGGGCAAGATGCTCGCGCTGGGCAGCAATGGGGTTGCCTACCGTATCGACCTGGGGCCACAGATTGGCCCTCGATTTGACCATCTGCCCAAGAATGCCGACTACCGCAAATACATTGCCGAAGTCGGTGGCAAAAAGAAACTCGAGACGCCCAAAGCCAATACCGCAACGATTCTTAACCCAAACGCGTCATGGGTAGCCCTCTCCGGCAAGTATTTTACCTTTATCGGCATTCCGCAGGCGCCGCTTTCCGGGTACGAGGTGTTCACAGGCCAGGACAAGGACATCAACCAGACCAATACTCTGGGACTTTTACGTGCGACACTCTCCGCTTCTTCACAGACCGATACGTACTATTTCTATTTCGGCCCCAAGACCGCGGCTGAGCTCGGCAAGTATGAATACGCCGACAAAAATTCCTTTGGACAATCGGGATTGCGCCTCGAGGATGCTATGGAAGGTTCGGGCATGCTCGGTTGGCTCGAGAAAATACTCAAGTTCTTCCTCAATTTCTTCTATTCGATCATACCGAACTATGGCGTCGCCATCATTTTGGTCACGGTGCTTATCAAGGTGTTGTTCTATCCACTTACCAAGAAGAGCTCGATGTCCACCGCCCGCATGGCAGAATTGCAGCCCAAGATCCAGGAACTGCAGGCCAAATACAAGGGTAATCCGCAGAGGCTCAATCAGGAAATGGCCGAACTCTACAAGCGCGAGAACTACAATCCAATGTCTGGATGCCTGCCGCTGCTCATCCAATTCCCGCTCTTTATCGCCATGTATAACCTGTTCAACAACCATTTCGACCTGCGCGGTGCCATGTTCATCCCCGGATGGATATCCGACCTTTCGCTGCCCGAAAGCATCATCAATTTCGGCGATTTCCGGCTTCCGATCCTTGGATGGAACGATCTTCGGGCCTTGCCCATCATTTATCTCGTAAGCCAGCTTTTGTATGGCAAGTTCACGCAGGCGCCGCAAAGCGCGCAAAGTGGCAGCCAATCTGCCAGTCAGATGAAGTTCATGATGTATGGTATGCCGATCATGTTCTTCTTCATCCTGTATGACGTGCCATCGGGTCTGCTGATCTACTGGATTACCAACAATATACTTACTATCGGCCAGCAGATGGTCATCAATGACCTCATGAAAAAGCACAAGCTCGCGGCGGCAGCGGCCCCAGCGGGGTCGACGGGTTCCGCGCCAAGCGCCGCAGGCGGTCCAGCGGGCGCGTCCCGGCTTGCCGGCAATAAAAGCGCCGCGGTCGATACCAAGGCCCGTCCTGCAGGGCGGTCGCAGAACAGCGAAAGCTTCACCGAAAGGGTAACTCGATGGCTCGAGACCAAGGCAGGAGAGACGAAGTCGTCGGGCGGCTCGGGAGATGAGCGAGGCGGCAAGCCAAGACCGAAAAGC
Organism: Spirochaetota bacterium; assembly: GCA_029265255.1. The sequence goes on along the minus strand of JAJUJQ010000004.1, from coordinate 75,692 downwards.
CCAAAAAAGCAATGAATCTTTCTTCAGGAGCGATCCGGAATGATATATGAATTCGAAGGAAAGACCGAGCGTGAAGCCATCGAGCGCGCCGCTCTCGAGCTCGGTCTGGACACCAGTTCTTTCGATGTGGAAATCATCGAAAGCCAAAGCGGCGGACTATTCAAGAAGGGGAAGGTGAGAATCAGGGTTCATACCAGGGATAGCGCGCAGAGCCCTTTGCCTTCGTCGAAAGGGGAAGTGCAGGAAGCAGAAGCGAGTTCGTCCGAACCACATACCCAGGCAACCCCAGCCTCCACGGATGAATTCGAGCAGCGCATGATCGACTGGACTAAAGCGGTGATCGAGCGTATGGGATACAAAGCTGAGGTGAGTATCGCGTTCAGGGAGCCGAAGAAGCTCGGCGTGCGCATCGATACCGAGTCCGCGTCGATTCTTATCGGGAAAAAAGGCCGCAATATCGACGCGCTGCAACTGCTGGCCAATGTGTACGCGGGTACGCTGGGTTGGGGTGATATCAAGATCGTGCTCGATTCCGAGAACTATCGCCTGCGGCGTGAAGAATCGCTGGTTCGGCTTGCGTATGAGACGGCCGAACAGGTGCGCCGGACCGGCCGGTCGATTCTGCTCGAGCCGATGAATCCGTTCGAGCGGCGAATCATCCATACCGCCCTAAATGATATAGTCGACATCGAAACCAAGAGCGAGGGCGAAGGTCTCATGAAGCGGGTACGCATCCTCCTCAAAGGAAGAAAGTAAGACGCCGGCAAAGCCGACAAGTGAGGCGCGAAAGCGCCGCGGCAATCAGTCCGCGGCGCTCGCTTCTACGAGACAAAACTCAATAAAAAAATATCTAATTCCGATCTGATCAATACTTATTCTCTTTTGCCTTGACCATTTTTAAAAACCGGTGATAGTATATGGCGATTTTGCTACATTTCCCGGCATTTTGCAGTATGTGCGAAAAAGCGCGTCTTTTTCGCAAATTTGGAGCTAATCAACAAAGGAGACCTTTCCACCATGTCAATCAGGACATTCCGTGGCGGTGCGCATCCGCCCGAGAGAAAGGAGCGCTCCGGGAGTTCGCCGATTGAACGGCTGACCGCTGTGTCGCAGGTCGTAATCCCGGTCAACCAGCACTTCGGCGCCCCGATCCAGCCTCTCGTCAAGGTCGGTGAATTTGTCAGGGCAGGTCAGAAAATTGCGGACGCAGACGGCAGAATGACCGTTCCGGTCCATGCCTCGATCGCGGGTGTGGTAAAGAAGATCGAGCCCCGCCTGCAATCGAACAATTCCGAAGGCCCCTGTATTGTCATAGAACCGAAAGAGCCACCCGAGGGTGAGCCTGCGCGTGAGTTCATGCCCCCGCTCGATCCCTTTGTCTGCAGCAAGGAAGAAGCGCTGGCACGCATTCGCGCAGCGGGGATTGTCGGCATGGGTGGTGCGGGATTCCCGGCGCATGTCAAGCTGGCGCCGACCAAACCGATCACCTGGGTTATCGCCAACGCGGCAGAATGTGAACCGTATCTCACCATCGACGAGCGAACGTTGATCGAGATGCCTGAGAAGGTTGTCGATGGCGTCGCGATCGTCATGAAGATCGTCGGCGCGCCGGAAGGCATCATCGCTATCGAGGAAAATAAAAAGCACGCGATTCCCCATGTGCAAAAGGCGATCGAGGGGCATCCGCAGGTCAAAGCGGGCATGAAGATCCGCGTTCAGGAGCTGAAGACCAAGTACCCGCAGGGCGGTGAGAAAATGCTCATTACCGCGATCACGGGGAAACAGGTGCCTTCCGGCGGGCTTCCGATGGATGTTGGGTGCGTGGTGCAGAATGTGGGTACGCTGTGCGCGATCGTCGACGCGTTCTGTGAGGGGAAGCCGCTAATCGAGCGCGGATTTACCGTTACCGGTGGTTCGTGCAAGACGCCGAAGAATCTCATTGTGCCTATCGGGACTGTGGTTGGCGACCTCGTGCGCGCGGGTACCATCGAAATCGACGAGGAATCGCTCACCAAGGTAATCTATGGCGGCCCGATGATGGGTGTGGCGGTACCGAGCTATGACATTCCTGTTCAGAAAAACACGTCTGGAGTGCTCTTTCTCAATAAGGATGAGGCCAAGGCATATGATGAAGACACCTGCATCCGATGCGGCCGCTGTATGCGAGCCTGTCCCATGACACTCTCCCCTGCCCTGCTTGCCATGGCAATTGAGGGTGGAGATTATGCGGACGCGGAAAAGATTGGCCTGCTCGACTGTATTGAATGCGGTACTTGCTCGTTTGTCTGCCCCGCACACCGGCACCTTGTGCAGCGCTTCAGGGTCGGCAAGCAGGTCCTGCGCGCGATGAAGCAGAAGGAGGCCCAGAATGTCCGATAAGAAACTGCTCCTCGGTTCGAGCCCCCACGCGTTCTCGCCGGTCGATACGCCGCGCATCATGCTGTCGGTGGTCATCGCGCTGATACCGGCAACCGCATATGGCATATTCTTGTATGGGGTTTCCGCGCTTGGTGTGGTGGCCGTTTCGGTTATTGCCGCGGTTCTGTCCGAGTTCCTGTTCCGCAAAGTGCTCGGCGAAAGCATGACCATTGGTAATTTTTCAGCGGTCGTGACTGGCCTTCTGCTGGCGCTCATTCTGCCGCCCTCGACCCCGCTCTGGATGGTCGCGCTCGGCTCGGTGTTCGCTATTGTCGTGGCGAAAGAATTTTTCGGCGGGCTTGGGGCCAATCCCTTCAACCCTGCGCTGATTGGGCGCGCGTTCCTGCTGATGAGCTTTCCGGCAGCCATCACGAGCTGGAGCATGCCCAAGGGGCTGGCCTTGCCAGCTGACGCCCTCAGCACGGCTACTCCGCTCAATCTGCTGAAGCAAGGCAACGCGCTTGCCGATGTCGCTAAATACTTTGGCGCGAGCGATACAGGCGCGTTCTATCGCCAGCTCTTTATGGGCTATCGGTCCGGTTCTATTGGTGAGAGCTCGATTTTGCTGGTCGTGCTGGGCGGGTTGTTCCTGCTTGGTATTGGGGTCATCCAGTGGGTCGTGCCGGTGTCGGTTTTGGCCTCGACATTCGTGTTCTCCTGGCTGCTTGGCATGGATCCCGTGCTTGGGCTGCTTACAGGCGGTATTGTGTTCGGCGCATTCTTTATGGCGACCGACTACGCGACGCGCCCGCTCACGCCGCTTGGGCAGGCGATTTTTGGGGCCGGCATCGGTCTGATAACTGTCCTAATTAGAAAATTTGGCGGATTCCCGGAAGGCGTTACCTATGCCATCCTTATCATGAATGCGCTGACGCCCTTCCTGAACAAGCTGCGTGTAAAGAAGTATGGCTTTGTACCTCCTCCCAAGCCCGCGAAACCCGCGAAGGGAGGTTCCAGATGAAAAAGGACATGATGAAGCTAGGCATTACGCTGGCGCTTTTTGCGTCCCTCGCGTGCGCCAGCCTTGCTGTTGTCTATGCATTTACCCGAGAAAATATCGATAAGCAGAGCGAGATCCAGCTGAACGCATCGCTCAAGGAGCTTTTTCCCGAGGCAGCGTCATTTAAGTCGATTCAGGATTTGCAGAGCACCGATCCGAATATCAAGTTCGAAGCGGCTTATGAGGTTAAGAGCGAACTTGCGCCACTCGGCATTGCGATCAAGGCGACCGGCCCGAGTTATGGCGGCCCCGCGACCCTGCTGGTTGCGGTGGATCTGCGGCGAAGCATCGTCGGCGTGCGGGTGATGGATCTGAAAGATACGCCTGGACTTGGCGCGAATGCCTCGAGCCCGACCTACTATATCGACAAGGCGAAGAAGATTACCTTCCCCGGTCAGTTTAGCGGCAAGTATCTGACGGACGCCTTTGAAGTGAAGAAGGATGTCGCCGCGATCACCGCATCAACGATCACCTCGAAGTCGCTGACCAAGATTATAAAGACCGCGGGAGACGCAGCGGTAGCCTGGATGGATACTACCGCTGCTAGCCAGTCGGCGGGAGGCAAGTGACCATGAAAAAGCTGTATTCGATTTTCAAGCAGGGTATCATTTTCGAGAACCCCCTGCTGATGCTGATGATAGGGCTTTGCTCCGCGATAGCTGTCACCACGAACGTGTCAAACGGTATCGGCATGGGGCTGGCGATGACATTTGTCCTTCTCTTCTCTGAAGTCATTATTTCGCTTTTCAGGAAAGTCATACCGAATGCGGTGCGCATTCCGGTGTTCATCATCGTCATCGCCGCGTTCACGACCATGGTAGACCTTGTGATGAAGGCGTATTTCCCCGATCTTTCCAAGAGTATGGGCGTTTTCATTCCTCTTATCGTCGTCAACTGCATCATCATGGGTCGTGTCGAGGCCTTTGCTTCGAAGCAGAAAATAATGGCGGTCATCGCGGACTCGCTCGGCATGGGTCTGGGGTATACCTGGGTTTTGATCGGCATCGCGGCGCTGCGTGAGCTGCTGGGAAACGGCACATTCGCGGGTATACAGGTAATGCCGGAATCCTTCCAGCCGATCCTCTTCTTCATTCTGCCGCCGGGAGGATTCTTCGTGTTCGGGCTGTTCATCTCGTTCAATATCTGGCTCAAGAATCGGATGGAAGCCTCGGCAGCGCGTAAGGAACTTGCTCTCAGGAAGGAGGCTGCGTGATGGATCTGACGAAAATTTTTCTACTTGCGCTGCTTGTGAACAATGTCGTCGTCATGCGCTTCCTGGCGCTGTGTTCGTATGTCGGCATGACGAGCGATGTGGGCCAGTCTGTCGGCATGGGGTTTGCGGTTACTTTTGTTACGGTGCTGGCGACGGCGGCTACCTGGCCGATCTACCACTTTGTGCTGGTGCCGCTCAACCTAACCTTCCTCCAGATTCTTATCTTCATTCTGGTCATCGCGAGCCTGGTGCAACTGGTCGAATTCTATCTCAAGAAGAATGTGCCCGGCCTCTATTCCGCCATGGGTATCTACCTGCCGCTCATCACAACCAACTGTGCCATTCTGGCCATTACATTCGAGAACATTTCGTTCAAATACAACTTCATTCAGTCGATTTCCTATTCGGTGGGAGGATCGCTCGGGTATCTGCTCGCGATGGTGTTGCTCGCCGGCATCCGTGACAGGATGAAAACCAGTCCCGTGCCCAGGTTTCTGCAGGGAACGCCCATTCTATTCATCGCTACGGCGTTGATCGGCATCGCGTTTATGGGCTTCTCCGGGCTCATCAAATAACAAGGATCGAAATCATGGTTGGAATGATTCTGATTACCATCGGATTTTCTGCCCTGCTGGCCTTCGTGCTCGGCATCGCGCTGGCATTTTTCCGCGAGAAATTCAAGGTCGAGCGCGATCCGAAAATCGATGAGGTAAGAGAAGCGCTTCCTGGTGCAAACTGTGGCGGATGCGGCTTCCCAGGCTGCGACGGGTACGCGGAAGCCGTGGCTACCGGGCGGGCCGCTCCTACGAAATGTACCGCGGGAGGTTCGTCGACTGCCGAGGCGCTCGCCAAGATCATGGGGCTTGAAGCGACGGTCGAGGATAAGGTTGCGGTGCTGCTGTGCCAGGGGACCAAGGAAAAGGCGGTCCAGAAGGGTGACTATATTGGCATCGAGACCTGCCGAGCCGCGAAGCTCTCGACGGGCAGCATCAAAGCATGCACTTGGGGCTGCCAGGGCTTTGGCGACTGCGTGGCAGTCTGCAAGTTCGACGCGCTTGCCATGGGCGAAGATGGGCTGCCGCATGTGAATTACGACAACTGCACGGGTTGCGGCATGTGCGTTGAGGAATGTCCGCAGAAGATCCTGACTCTGGTCCCGCGCGACAGGGTAGGGTCCATCGTGCTTTGCTCGAACCGCAATGTGCTCAAGCAGAATGTGCTCAAAACCTGCAAAGTCGGCTGCATCAAGTGCGAGCTTTGCGTCAAGAATTGCCCGGAAGGTGCGATCACGATGGTCAATGGCATTCCGGTTACGGACTATGCAAAGTGTACCTCCTGCGGCATCTGTGCGCAGAAGTGCCCGACCAAGTGCTACAAGATGCTCGAAACTGATGTCTTTGGTACTAAGAAGGTAGTGCCGGTGATGCAGGAGGCCTAAGCGTTCCGGTATTACGGAGAGGGTTGGGACATAGGAGGGACCGCCTGCGTGCATGCAGGCGGTTTTCTTTTTTTATGCGGCTTGTGGGGGGGCGAGCAGTGTTTCGGCTGCTTCGGATGCATGCAATAGGGCCTGTGTCGCTCAATAATGCAGCAGACGCAGGCGAAGCCCGATCGATGCGCTCACGCAAGCCTGCAGGTCGGCGGTGAGGTCGGCTGTTTGGCCTGAGGCGCGGAGGTAGTTGTCGTAGCGCAATTCAAATACAAAATCTGCACGAGTCGAGCCCGCGGTGAAAAGCTGAGTACCATGCCTTACGCCGAAGGTGCTAAAAAAGCTGTCCGATAGCAGGTAGGAGCGGCCGTACCGGCGTATGGTGTCGGTCGTGTCGATCGGGTGGAAAGTGCTCGCAGAGAGCGTCAGGGCATGGCCGGCGAAGCACATCAGACCAACCGGCCGACCAATCGCAAATTCGAAGGGCACACGAATGATACCGCTCGCGGGGTCGATTCGGAATCCAGTCTCGAGGCCAGCCGCGAGGCCGAAAGGCAAGGCCAGCATCCCGCCGGCTGAAACGCCGATTCCCCACTGACCCTTGCCGGCAAGATTGAGCACGTCCTCTTCAGGCATAATGGCCCAGAGGCTGAAATCGAGGATGCTTGCAGGCAGGGGAGAGGAAGGAAGTGCCCTCCCTCCATAGAGCGCGCGCGAAGACCAGGCAGGCTCCGACAAGCTGCTTCTGATGACGCCGGTGGACGCCCCCTGGCTTGTTGAGTGAATGAAATGGCGGTCTCCCGTCGCGATGCCTACATGGTCGGCCTTTGTTCCTCCCGGCTGGAGGCTGAAGAAGATTAGATCCCCCGGCTGAAGTTCCGACAACCCTATTTTTTGCGTCCAGGTGGAGAGAGACTCGACTGTGCGGGGAACTTTGATGCCGGTGGCCTCGAGATAAGCGATATATACAAGTCCGGAACAATCCATCCCCCGCGCGCTTTCTCCCCCATATTGATAGGGTGTTCCCAGGTAGCGCTCGGCCGCGCGTACCACGGCGTTTCTAGCCTGTATGGAGAGCTTTTCAGCCAGAGGAGGGTTTTCGGCAGCGAACATGGCCGTTACTGCGCTTGCAGCAATGACAAGGAACATGAGCCTGACAAACACGCGGCGATACCGCTCCATATCCTCATTATCGGCATATGCTTTCAGGATAATTAGATAGGGTGATTTCGCCTGACGTCCTCCTGTCTTTTGGATACATCTGGATGCATGAACGGAGGAGATAACGCGGCCCTGGCGCGCGGGACCTTGTGATGCATAAAAGCGCCGCGGATCTTGCGGCCTAGGCACTCGCGGGACCTCTTGTGAGCTTGACCCACAGACTCGTTATTGGATACAGTAAGGATGTAAAAACCGGTGTGCGGAAGTTTTCATGGTGCGCCGGTCCCGCCGATTTCTCCGAATTGCGGGCGGGTAAGAAATTCATGCTAAAGAGGGTACCCCATGGCAACACCTCTGCGCCCCTTTACGTCCGAATCAGTTTCCGAAGGACATCCCGACAAGATCTGCGATCAGATTTCCGATGCTGTGCTCGATGCGTGCCTCGAAAAGGACCGGCACAGCCGGGTAGCGTGCGAATGCTATACCACGACCGGGCTGGTCCTGGTCGGCGGCGAAATCACCACGCATACCTATGTCGATATTCAGGAAGTAGCTCGGTCGGTTGTGCGGGAAATAGGCTACAACAATCCCGATTATGGCCTCGACTGGGAATCGATGGCGGTCCTCACTTCCATTCACAATCAAACGCCTGACATCGCGCAGGGCGTCGATGGTCATGGTCTTAAGGAATATGAAGGCAAGCAAGGCGCCGGCGACCAGGGCATGATGTTTGGCTTTGCCTGTAACGAGACCCCCGAACTCATGCCGACTCCCATTCTTCTCGCGCATAAGATAATGCAGAAAGCCTCAGCTGTCCGGAAAGCAAAGGAAATTCCCTGGATGCGCCCAGACGGCAAGAGCCAGGTGACCGTTGAGTACGATGGCCATCGTCCGGTACGCATTTCCGCGGTCGTCCTTTCGCAGCAGCATGATGATCATATAAACGGGCACCTGCTGCAATATGAAGAAATTCGGGAAACCCTGATTGAAAGGGTCATCAAGCCGGTTTTGGAGCCGACCGGCCTGCTTGATGCGAACACCCGCTATTTTATCAATCCGACCGGCCGCTTTGTGATCGGCGGACCGGCGGGCGACACGGGGCTGACAGGGCGCAAGATCATTGTCGATACCTATGGCGGCATGGGTCGCCATGGGGGCGGCGCGTTTTCTGGCAAGGACCCCAGCAAGGTGGACCGCTCGGCCGCGTACATGGCGCGGTACATCGCCAAGAATGTGGTTGCGGCGGGGCTGGCCGAACGCTGCGAACTCGAGGTGGCGTACGCAATAGGCGTACCTGAGCCGATTTCCGTACTCATCGAAACATTTGGTACGGCCAAAGTCGAGGAAGAGGCAATCGAGCGCGCGATCCTGAAGGTATTCGATCTGACCCCGCGCGGTATTATCGAGGCTCTCAAGCTCAAGAATCCGATATACCGACAGACGGCGGCGTACGGCCATTTTGGCCGTGATCATTTCAACTGGGAAAAGACGGACAAGGTAGAAGCGTTGCTGAAAGCGATTCGCTAGCTCAGGAATATTGCAGGCCGCCTCGGCCATGACACTCCTTTATTTTTTGTCAACATTCGAGTATATTTTACGCACGTATTATTCGCGGGCTCATCTGGATTGATTCATCGCGAAGCGAAGTACGAAGGAGTGTCTATGAAAAGTACATTGCTCGCGGTTCCTTTTGAGACCGCACGGCGCTATCCGGACCGGATTTCCCACAAATGGCGCGCCAGTGATGGTGTGGAAACTAGGACCTATACCCAATTCGCGCATATGATCCGAATCCTGACCGGAGGGTTTGCCGCGGCCGGCATCGCGCGGGGCGATCATGTCGGTTTCTTTGTCAACAATCGCTACGAGTGGATCGCGACCGATTTTGCGCTCATGGCGAATGGCGCGGTCAGTATCCCTCGCGGCTCGGATACGCCCGCCAAAGAAGTGGCGTTTATCTTTCGACACTCGGACTCGCGTCACCTCATCGTGGAAAACGTTGCCCAGCTGATCGATCTTGCGGGCGAATTTTCGGACGAAGACTGGGCGCGCTGTGTCAATGTCTTTGTGGTTGATAGGCCGAAAGAGGGGTCGCCTGTCCCTGCTCCAATAGCTGACAGAACCATCTTCTATGATGAACTCATTGCCAACGGGATGGGGGCATTGGAGCAGGAACCCGATCTTGTCGAGAAGCTCGACCTTCTCATCGATGAACACGATCTGCTCACGATCGTCTATACGTCGGGCACCACCGGCAACCCTAAGGGCGTCATGCTGACTCACCGCAACTTCATCCAGAATCTGGTAGCCAATACCCCGCGTCTCCAGATCGATATCGACAGGCCAGAGGTTACTGTCGTGATGCTGCCATCCTGGCATGTCTACGAACGCGCGTTCGAGTATTGTGGGCTTTCTGCGGGGCTCACCTTTGTTTATTCTTCAGCGGGAAGATTCGCGGCTGACCTGCTGGCTGAAAAACCGCACCTGCTCATTTCGGTTCCGCGAATCTGGGAATCGATTTACCAGAAGCTTATTAAGGCCATCAGCGAAATGCCGAGCGCCAAGCGACGGCTCGTGATGGGGCTCATCAAGAACAATCAAGCATGGATGACATCCGCGCAGTACCTCAAGAAATGCTATGTTTCCCTGCATAAACGAAGCGTTGTGGCCAGGCTCATGGCCTGGCTGTGGCACGCGGCACGGTATGTGCTGCTGTTTCCGGGGCACGCGGTGGCGGGCCTGCTGTTCAAGCCTTTTCGCGAAAAGGTCGGGGGAAGGCTCAGGCTGGCAACCTGCGGTGCGGGGTCACTCCCTAAATATCTCGACGAGCTGTTCAACGCCATCGGCATACCATTGGTCAACGCCTACGGTATGACCGAATGCGCGCCCGGTATTCTTTCCAGGCGGCTCGATCGCAATACCTTTGGGTCGACGGGTGTCCCTTTCGACAATACTGAGGTGGAAATACGGCGCGAGGATGGTTCACTGGCTGATATTGGAGAAAAAGGCGTCTTGTTTGTGCGCGGTCCACAGGTCATGAAAGGGTACTACAAAAATCCGGACGCGACACGGGCGGTTCTACTTCCTGACGGATGGCTCAATACCGGCGATCTTGCGGTGCGCTCCGAAAATGGGGAATTCATCATCGTCGGCAGGGCAAAGGACACCATCGTGCTCATGGGTGGCGAGAATGTGGAACCGGAGCCCATCGAGGACAAGCTCAAGGAGAGCGTCTATATCGACCATGCCGTGGTTCTTGGCCAGGACCAGAAACAGATATCAGCCATTGTCGCCATCAACGAGGACGAGCTGATGAAACTGGCGGCTGAGCTCAAGCTTTCCCGGAACGAAGTCATTACCGAGGGCACCAACTCCATCGAAAACGACCAGATTTATCGCATTCTTCTTGAAGAGGTTAATTCGCGCATCACCAAGGAACACGGCTTCAAGCCTTTCGAGCGCGTCACCAAAATATTCCCAATCTTGAATGATTTTACGGTGGGGAAAGAACTTACTCAGACATTGAAGGTCAAGCGCCGCTATGTTGAGGAACGCTTCCGCGCCTTGATCAAGAAAGATAAATAGCGCGCTCAACGCCCAAGGTAGCGGGAGTAGATCTGTTGGCTCAGGATATCTGATCTCTCGTTATTCACATATATTGCAGGAATATTGAATAAATCGATTGCATCGGGTTTCATCGCTCCTGCGGTGGATGTGCGGATACCCTTATACCCTCCCTGCCGAGCTGCTTCGATGATCTCCGGCCGTCCTGAGCCTGCGCCAAAAGGCAATGCGAAGAACTGCACCGGTGCTCCAATGGCTCGTTCGATCCTGGCCTTGGATTCAACCAGTTGATATTTAATACGTTCGGGCGAGAGTTGGTCGAACCGTTCATGGTCGAGCGAATGAGACGCAATGGTAAAGAGTTTCTCGCCTCGCGCGTTTCGGTAATCTGACATTTCCTTCAGCTGCTGCCAGTTGACATAGCCGGTCGTACCGACAAAATCGGTGATGACGAAGAACGTCGCCTTGATGTCGTACTGTCGCAGGAGGGGAAAAACAAGCGCATAGACTGAGAGGTCGCCATCATCGAAGGTGATGATGGACGCGTCGGTCGAAAGCGCAGTTTTTCCTTCCTTGATATTCGCCAACTCATCGAGGCTGATAATAGTGGTGCGATTGCGCAAAAAAACAAGATCATGCTCGAAATTGTAAAGGTCGCGATTGTATTCGCCGCCGGTACGACCAAATACGATGTTGTGATACATAAGCACGACGATGCGGGGGTCTGATCGTGTCGGAACACGGGCTAGGAGCTGTTCCGGTGTTTCGACGACAAGTTCCTTTGCAGGGTTCTGCATACCTTGATCCCACCAGCGAATCGAGTCGAGATAGGACTGGCTGGGTGCTGGTATTGAGTCTTTTGCTACAGATGCTCCGCTGGCGCATGAATCCATCAATAGGGAAGCGCTCAGCGCGAGAAGTATCATGGCAAGGCGCATGTGACGCAATTCTTTCATTTATCTTCCATCATATTTAAATAATTCGGCATCACTTTCACGAATGCCTCAGGAAGACTATACATTACCATATAAAACATCGCAATTGCCCACCTTTAATTGAATAAGCCTCGTTGCCTCCCGCTCCGTCCATAGCAGCAGGCCTGGTTGGCGCGTAAATTTTTAAAACATTCCTTGACAAATCCGAAAACCTGATCATATCATTAATCATATCAGAGCGATCCGCTGGAGGAAGGGCATGACCAAGCGACAGCGTCTGGAAACGGCGATCAATGGCGGAAGGCCAGACCGCGTTCCGGTTTCGATCTATCAGCATTCCACGGTGCATCAGCGCGGCGCGCGCGAGTTCGCCGAATGGACGCTGGAATTCCACAAGACGTACGACCCGGACTATGTCAAGGTCATGTATGACGAGCTCTACGATGCGCCAGTCAACTATCAGTTTGCGACCGGACCAGAAGTGTGGGAGTTACTCGAACCGCTTGACCCCCACAAGGCCGCGTTTGGCCGCTGCCTCGAATCGCTCAAGATCGTTCGCGACCGAGTGCCCGAAGACACTCCGGTGATCGCCACGGTCTTTACCCCACTCCATATTGCCATACGGCTCGCCTGGAACCGAATCACTGAGGATCTGCGAACTCACCCGGAATGGCTCCAGCGGGGCTTGCGTACTATCGCGGACAACCTCGTTGCCTTTATTCGCGCGGCGCGCGAAGAGACGGGAATTGATGGGTTCTTTCTTGGCGCGTTTGGCGCTGAGCCGGCCTGGCTCTCCCGGAAGGACTACGAAATGTTCGAGCAGCCGCTCGATCTCATGCTGCTCGAGGCTATGCGCGGCGTGCCTTTTGTGATCGTGCATGCGCACGGCGAACAGGGATCTTACACCGATCTTTTCGCGCAGTATCCCTGTCATGCGATCAGCTGGGAAGATCGGGTGGCAGGCCCCTCCCTCGTGGAAATGCGGCGTCGCACCACCAAGTGTCTTGTCGGGGGCGTCGATCATACGGCTGCCCAGCGCGTGGCAAATCCCGATGTCATTTACAATCAGGCGTGCGAAGCCATCACTGTCACAGGAGGGCAAGGCTTCATTCTCGCCCCCGGCTGCACCTTCCTTGAGCGTACGCCTCCTGAAAATATGCACGCTCTCCGCCGCGCGGCCATGGACATGGCGGCAAAAGGGGTAACGCGGTGAACCGGCGCTCGTTCTCCATCTTTGATTATACTTCTTCCGCCGGCGTCATGAGCGCTCCACGTTCGAGGAAGGAAGAGGCCTATCGCCGCATTTTGGAAATCGTGCTGAGTGGCTCTCTGGATAATGACGCGTTTCTGAATGAGCAGCCACTCGCGGAACAGTTTGGCATGAGCCGCGCCCCGGTAAGGGAAGCGCTCCAGATGCTGTGTTCTGAGCGCATTCTCGAAAATGTCCCTCGCATGGGATATCGCGTCGTCCCTATCAGTATCCGTGAAACCCTGGATGCTATTCATGTCAGACTGCTGCTGGAGCAGGAAAGCGTGCGCCTCGCCTGCCGCAACAGGTCGCCTGAGGCACTGGCAAAGATCGACGCGCTCATCCGTCAGCAGAAAAAAATCGAAGAGGACGAAACCAGCATCCATTCCTGGATTCTCCAGGGTGATCTTGTCCATCGAACCATTGCCGAGCTGAGCGGAAACATGATTCTCGTGAGGACTATCGTCTCGCTGATCGACCTTCTGCGCCGTGCCTCGATACAGCTCTTGCTGGGCGGTGTGGATAAGCCGCTGGAGATTCACTACCACATGAGGCTCCTCGACGCGGTTCGTCGGGGAGATGAGCGCGAAGCGCTCGAGCTTGTCACAAGAGACTGCCAGATCCTGCAAGATTTGATCTGGAAACAATAAACGACCCGAGAGCCTGAGAGGCCAACGCCAATCGGGCATACGGGCAATAAAGGAGCGGATTGCATGAGCATTGTCAACACGCCGAGCATCCATGAAGACAAAATCGACCTTGCGCGAGCCTGCATTGAGCATCGGGCAACCTGGATGGCACTGACCTTTCTGGAGATGAAGAAACGCGGACTTGACGCCGAAGGTATTACCCGCGCCGCAGTGCGGCAGACTGGTCACATCCATGGCGGACGTATCCGGGAAAGAACCGCCGATCCGCAGGACATGCGTGATTTTTCTACCGCGTTCCTCAACGAAGACGGACGGAAAAATTTTGAAATCGATATCGTGGAAGCCGAGCGCGACCACTTGAAGGCTGAGTTCCACTACTGCGCGCTCGTTAGCGCCTGGCAGAAGCTCGGTCTGGACGAGGACACCATCGCGCTGCTGTGCGACATCGCCATGGATGGAGACCGTGGCATTGCGGAATCAATGGGATATACCCTGGAACTCGGGGATACGATTGCAAAGGGATGCAGTACCTGCAAACTGCATTTTCACAAATAGCAGGATATACCCGCGCAGCCAGGAAGAATCCTGGCGCCGGAAAAGAAACAGGAGGCAGTTATGAAACGGAAACTGATCGGAATGGCGCTGCTCATCGCCATGATCGCGTTCGCAGGCGTTTCGGCTTTTGCGGCACCCAAAACGTATCGCATTGGTGTGATGGCGCCTATTACCGGCACCAACGCCGAATACGGCAAGGGCTTTCAGATCGCCATGAAAATGGCTGCTGACGAAATCAACGCCAAGGGCGATATCAAGCTCGAGCTCATTTTCAAGGATTCAAAAGGCGACCCGAAGGAAAGCGCCGATATCGCGCGGCAATATGCGGACGATCCTTCGATTATGGCGATTCTGGGTGACTTTACCAGCTCCTGCTGCATGGCCGCAGCGCCTATTGTTGATGAGGCTGGTCTTGTGCTGCTCTCACCGACCGCTTCGAACCCCAACTATGCGAGCATGAGCAAATACGCCTTCTCCATTATGGGCCGGCAGGATGGCGAAGCGCCCTTCTTCGCGACCTATCTTTTGAAGAAATACGCGGGCGCCAAGAATGTCGGGCTCATCTGGGTCAATAGCGATTGGGGCAAATCGGCTCATGACAACCTCGTGGCTCAGGCAAAGAAAGAAGGGCTCAACATCGTCGCGGACGTGAATTATCTTGCCGACGAGAAGGACTTCAGCTCGGCCATCGCCAAGCTTCGCAAGGAAAAGCCGGACCACATCGTTATCATGGATCAGGGGCTTGTACCGACCATCATCAACCAGATCGCCCAGGCTGGATGGACCGATGTGCGCATCACGACGCTGGGTCCCGGAACCTCGGAGCAGATTCTCAACCTCTCCAAAAAGAATGCGGAGGGCTTGCTCTTGACCACGCCCTTCTTTATCGACGACAACAACAAACCGGCCAAGGCGTGGGCTGATCGTTTTGCCCAGATCGCAGGCTTCTTCCCCACCGTACATCCGGCCTGCGCGTATGACACCGTGTACCTCATCGCAGCTGCCATCCGGAATTCTGGTGAGAAGGTCACCAGGGAGAGCATTCGCGAGAACCTGCAGAACCTCAAGGGCTTTGTGGGCCTGACTGGTCCCATCCAGTTCAACCCCGCCGGCGACATCTTCCGCAAATACCTCATTGTGGCGGTTGAAAACGGCAAGTTCGTGCGCAAGACCGATTACGATTACGCGAAATAAGCGTAGTCGGAACCAACTGCAGAAGCGGGGCGGACCTCTCTCTGTGAGGGTTCGCCCTCCGCCTGTAAGGAACAACACCGATGGATTATTACCTTTCGCAAGCGATCAATGGTATCTGCCAGGGCTCCATCTACGCTCTGATGGCGATCGGTTACTCAGTAGTGGTAGGCGTCGTGGGCCTGGTCACCTTCACACATGGCGAAGTCATCATGCTGGGTGCTTTTGCCGCCTTCTATACGTTCCAGCTTGTCGGGAACAACCTCATCATCGGCGTTATCGCCAGCTTTCTTGCGTCGGCTTTCATCGGCGTCTTTGTCTTCAAGATCTGCTATGAACGCTTCTTTAACGCGCCGCGGCACATTTCGCTCATCTGTACCATCGGTACAAGCATGCTGCTGCGCAATCTAGCGCAGATCATCTTCGGACCGAACAACAAGCCGCTTCTTGAGGTGGTGCCCAACCGTTTCTTCGGAAAGGGCGTCGTAGGGCTCACACTAGTGCAGATTATCGTGATCGCGACGGTCATTTCTCTGTCATTTCTTCTTTTCCTCTTCTTTAACCGGACGCGCTGGGGCATCATGCTCCGCGCCGTGAGCCAGGATAAGACCGCTGCAGCCATGATGGGCATCAATGTGAGGCTGACCTCGCTGCTGGGAAACTCGATCGGCTGTGGATTGGGAGGCGTGGCCGGTATGCTGCTCGCCATCTACTACCAGACGCTTGTGGCGACCATGGGCGGTTCTGCTGGCATGAAAGCATTTTCCTCGTCGGTCCTTGGCGGGCTCACCAATATCCCGAGCGCGGCGGCCGGCGGTCTCTGCCTCGGCATCGTGGAAAACCTCGGTATTACTATCTCCTCCGCAAGTTTCCGCGACATATTCGCGTTCATCTTTTTGCTGCTCGTCCTTATCGTAAAACCGGAAGGATTCGCAAAGAAAACCGGAGTACGCCCATGACCATGCCCCCGAAACTATCTGCGCTGCTTCAGAAAAAAGAAGTGAGAATTCTCCTCGGAGTTCTGGGAATTGCGCTGCTTGCCCTGATTCCCCTGTTCAATCTGAAATCCTACTACATGGGCGTGCTCTGCAGGATTCTGCTCTATACGATCCTGGCCGGTTCGCTCAACGTCATCAATGGATACAGTGGTCAGTTCAATATCGGCCATGCGGGATTCTTCGGAATCGGGGCCTATACATCAGCCATTCTAAGCCTGCAGCTCAAGGTGCCGTTCTGGCTCGCGCTGCCGATTTCGGGACTTCTCGCCATGATCGTAGGGTTGATCGTCGCGCTGCCCACGCTCCGGCTCAAGGGTATCTACCTTGCAATTGTCACGCTTGGCGCTTCGGAGATCATAAGGCTCATCGCGCTCAACTGGATGAGTCTGACAGGTGGACCTAACGGCCTGCGCGGCATTCCGGCGCCGGTGCTCTTTGGCCTGAAGTTCTCCCGCTCACAGCAGTACTACTACATTTTTCTGGTTTTGAGCCTGGTATTCTATTTCATGACTCGACGAATCATCCAGTCACGAATCGGTCGTGCCTGGATTTCCATCCGCGAAGATGAGACTGCGGCTCGATCGCTCGGTGTGGAAACCCTCAGATTCAAGGCGGCGAATTTCATGTACGGTGCGTTCTGGGCCGGCATCGCGGGAGGGGCTTTCTCGCCCTATTTCAAGTTCATCTCATCGGACATGTTCTCTCTCGATGAGGGGTTCAACATTCTGTCCATGGTGATCATTGGAGGACAGGGAACACTGGCCGGCCCTATAGTCGGCGCGGTTATCGTGAACTTTCTCACTGAATTTCTTCGGCCGATTTCGCAGTACCGGCTGGTGGTCTATGCCATTCTCATCATCGCCATGATGTGGCTCAGGCCTCAGGGGCTGGTTGGTGTTTCGAAATCCGTCCTGGCTGAGCGAAGATTCGGTCGCGGCCGGCGCGCGCATCGGAGGTGAATGTGGCCTGCATCCTGGAAGCACAGAGTATTTGCAAATATTTCGGCGGCCTCAAGGCGGTTGAAAAAGTCGACATGAAGATCGAGGAAGGAAAGATCTTTGGCATCATCGGTCCAAATGGCGCCGGGAAAACGACCTTCTTCAATATCTGTTCGGGAATGTATCGCCCGACGGCAGGCCGGATCCTGTTTGAAGGGAAGGACATCACCGGCATGCCGCCGGAAGCCATCGCGCGGCTGGGTATTGCGCGGACCTTCCAGAACATTCAGTTGTTCCGCTATATGACCGTGCTTGAGAATGTAAAGATCGGTTTCCATATTCGGACGAGAAGTGGATTTCTGAACGCAATTGTACGGGATCGCCGCTATCAGGAAGAAGAACGCTTTATCGAGAATGAGGCGCGTGCGGTTATTGAAAAAGTCGGACTGTCTCCCTATGCGGAGACGCTGGCGAGCAACCTGCCCTATGGCCTTCAGCGCAAGGTCGAAATTGCCCGCGCGCTCGCCCTCAAGCCAAAGATGCTCCTACTGGATGAGCCGGTCGCCGGCATGAATCCTCTGGAAACCAGAGAGCTTTCCGAATTCATTATCAGGCTGAATGAAGAAGGCTACACCATTGTCGTCATAGAGCACGACATGAAATTCGTCATGAATACCTGCCACCATATCCTGGTGCTCAATTTCGGCCAGAAGATATGCGAGGGGAATCCAGCCGAAGTCCGCCGGAATAAAGCGGTGAATGAAGCGTATTTTGGCAAAGGGCTTGTGGTGGGAGGTGTGTCGTGATTCTTGAAGTCGAGAACCTGTCGGTTAACTACGGGCATGTCGCGGCACTGTCCGGTATTTCGCTTACAGTGGATCAGGGAGAGATCGTTACGCTTATCGGTTCGAATGGGGCAGGGAAAACAACCACGCTTATGGCTATTTCGGGCTTGGCCGAGAAAGCGGAGGGAACAGTGCGGTTTAAGGGGGCGGATATCACCGATCTGCAGCCACACGTAATTGCCCGTCTGGGGATTTGCCATGTTCCGGAAGGCAGGCATATTTTCCCGGCTCTCTCTGTAAAGGAAAACTTGATTACGGGTACCATCAGAGAAGAAAAAATCTCGCGTCAGGAAATCGCGCGGCGCATGGATGAGGTTTTTGCGCTCTTTCCGCGCCTTAAAGAGAGAATTAATCAGGGTGGAGGCTCGCTTTCCGGAGGAGAGCAGCAGATGCTGGCCATCGCCCGAGGCATGATGATGAATCCCGAGCTGATGATGCTCGACGAACCCTCGCTGGGCCTTGCGCCGATCATTGTCGAGGAAATTTTCGATCTCATTCTCAAGATTAAAAGCGCAGGCAAGACCATTCTGCTCATAGAGCAAAACGCGGCAATGGCCTTGCAGGTTGCGGATCGTGGCTATGTGCTCGTCAATGGCCGCATTACCCAGCAGGGACAAGGGGTGGACCTACTGCACAACGATGAAGTGCGGAAGGCATATCTGGGAGAATGAAGCAAGAAAGAGGAGGAATACCATGAGAAAGCTGATTAACAAGCCTGAGGACTTTGTCGAAGAGGTGATCGAAGGCATCATGATGGCATATGGAGACCGCCTACGGCTGCACAATGGTGACAGCCGTATCGTGCTGAGAAACCCGCCCGCGCGGCCCGGCAAGGTAGCCATTGTCACTGGTGGTGGCTCGGGCCATCTTCCCGTCTTCCTGGGATATGTGGGCAAGGGCATGCTTGATGGGTGCGCGGTTGGCAATGTGTTCGCCTCTCCATCTTCCCAGAAAATGTTCGAGATGATCAAGGCAGTAGACGGCGGCGCAGGTGTACTCTGTCTCTACGGCAACTATGGCGGCGACAACCTGAATTTCGACATGGCCTGTGAAATGGCCGAGTTCGAGGATATCAAGACGAGGACCGTGCGCGTTCGTGATGATGTTGCCTCCAGCCCACCCGAGCAGGCGGAAAAGCGAAGGGGCGTAGCTGGCATGGTGTACGCGTTCAAGGTCGCCGGCGCGGCGGCGGCGGAGGGGCTCGATCTCGACCAGGTAGCTGCGGTGGTACAGAAAGCGCTCGACAATATCAGGACCATGGGTGTGGCGCTGAGTCCCTGCGTGGTGCCACAGGTTGGCAAGCCCACGTTCACCATAAGAGAGCACGAGATCGAGATCGGTATGGGCATCCACGGCGAGCCAGGTATCGAGGTGAGAGAAATGATGACCGCCGATGCGGTGGCTCGCCTGATCTACGACAAGATTACCGCGGAGATTGAACTTACTGAGGGCTCCGAAGTTTCTGTCATGGTGAATGGTCTGGGTGCCACTCCTATGGAAGAACTCCTGATCATGTATCGTGCGGTGGCGAAATTGCTGGCTGAGCGCGGTGTGCGTGTTTTCATGCCGCATATAGGCGAATTTGCGACCTCAATGGAAATGGCGGGCCTTTCAGTAACCATGTTCAAGCTTGATGAAGAACTGAAACGGCTCCTGCGGGCGCCGGCGAGTACGCCGTTCTATACCAGCGAGAACAAGTGAGGCTTGTGATCATGAATGCATCGAAGCTTCGAACGGCGGCGTCCGCCATACGCGATATCATGGTGGCAAATAAGGATTATCTGACCGCCCTTGATCAGCAGAACGGTGATGGAGACCTGGGCATTACCATGGTGCAGGGCTATTCAGCGCTGGCTCAAATGCTTGAACAAGAAACCGAGAAGGACCTTGGGAAGCTCTTCATGAAATGCGCGACAAAATTCAATGAGGCGGCGCCCTCGACGCTGGGAACTATCACTTCCTTTGTGCTAATGGGCATGGCCAGGGCTCTGAAGGGCAAAACCGAAGCTAGCCTGGAGGATATGACTTCTGCCTATGAGGCCGGCCTGGCGCTCATGATGGAAAAAGCGCATTCAAAGCCTGGTGAAAAGACAATCCTCGACAGTCTGGAACCAGCGGCCAGGGCGCTGCGAGCAAATCTTGGAAACGGTGTCGCTATTGCGCTGACGGAAGCCGCGAAAGCTGCCGCAGAGGGGAGCGAGGCCACACGGTCAATGAAGTCGGTCCATGGCAGGGCTGCCTACTATGGCGAGAAGAGCCTCGGATTGCTCGATGGCGGATCTGTGGCCGGAAGGCTCGTGTTTGAAGCGCTAGCTCAGCTGGTCACGCGGTAAATGGAATCACCGCAGCCTTCGTACCTGAAAGGAAATTGAGGGTGGACAAAACAACCTACCGCGCGTACTGCGCGATTCTCGAGGAAGAGCTTGTACCGGCAATGGGATGTACCGAGCCGATCGCGGTGGCGTTCGCGGCCGCGAAGGCCAGAGAAGTGCTCGGCGAGATGCCGGCGCGAGCCGAGGCATATTGCAGCGCAAATATTGTCAAGAACGTAAAAAGCGTACGGGTGCCCAATACGGGCGGAATGCGTGGCATCGATGTCGCGGTGATCGCGGGGGTACTGGCAAACGCGGCGGAGCGGGAGCTCGAGGTTCTGGAGGCGCTGAAATCAGAGGACCGGAGTCTGATCGGCTCAATGCTGGAGCGTGGCTTCTGTCGTGTGGCCCTTGCTGATGGCATCGAGGGGCTGTATATCGATATCCGTCTCTATGCCGGCGAAGGCGCGACGGCGCGGAGCGCGCGAGTTGTCGTGAAAGATACGCATACGGGTATTCATCTTATAGAGAAGGACGGGGTAGAGCTGTATCCAGCCGGAAAGGCATTGCCGCTTGTTCGGCCAACCAAGATAAGCGCTGATCGGCATGAATATGCCTTGCTCAATGTTCCGGATATCGTCGAATTCGCTAAAAGTGTTGCGCTTGAGGAAGTGGCGCCCGTGATCCGTCGCCAGATTGTGATGAACGAGGCAATTGCCGAAGAAGGCCTTAGAGGATGGTACGGTGTCTCGGTCGGAAAAGCGCTCCTGAGCCAGCGGGGCAGTAATGATGTACGCGTGCGGGCGCGAGCCAAGGCTGCGGCGGGAAGCGACGCGCGCATGGCAGGGTGTTCATTGCCGGTCGTCATCAATTCTGGGTCGGGAAACCAGGGGTTGACCGTTTCATTGCCGGTCATCGAATACGCCAGAGAACTTGGCGTCAATGAAGACCAGCTCATCAGGGCTTTGGTGATTAGCAACCTGGTGGCGCTGGAACAGAAGGAATACATCGGCAAGCTTTCGGCGTACTGCGGCGCGGTGAGCGCGGCGGCGGGGGCGGCAGCAGGTATCGCGTGGCTGGAAGGGGGGTCTGTCGAGGTGATTGGGGCTGCGGTGACGAATGCCATCGCAACCTCTGGTGGCATTCTGTGCGATGGCGCGAAATCATCGTGCGCGGCGAAGATCGCCACTGCCCTTGAAGCGGCACTGATGGGAGAGGAGCTGGCTTTGAAGGAAGGGCGCGGTTTTTCAGACGGCGAAGGGCTGGTAGGGAATAATGTCGATGCCACTATTCGCAATATCGGGATCGTCGGCTCTCAGGGCATGCGTTCCACTGATGCACAAATTATTCGCGTGATGCTGGGGAATGGATAAAGCCCATAAAGCTATATATCGCGCTCTCTGATGTATGCCAGAAATACCTTTACCACTTCTGGGTCGAACATGAGGCCTGCCTGGGATTCGATGTAGTGAATCGCGCTATCCTGAGTCCATGCCGCGCGGTAGGGGCGATTGGAGGTAAGCGCATCGAATACGTCGGATACAGAAAAAATGCGGGCAAGAAGCGGTATTTCCTTTGCCTTGAGCCCGCGGGGATATCCTTTGCCATCCCACCGTTCATGATGACAATACGGAACCTCTAGGGCGGAGCGCAGGTATTCAATATGGGAAAGCTTTTGATACGCGATCTCAGGATGCTGCTTCATAATAACCCATTCGTCATCAGTCAGAGGTCCTGGCTTGAGCATGATCTCGTCAGGAATGCCAATTTTGCCAAAATCATGCAGCAATGCGCCGCGTCTCAATTGAACCATCTGGTCTGCGGGGAGATTCATACGTTTTCCTATTTCAAGCGCGACGCGCATGACGCGAGTGCAATGCCCGGCGGTCTCCCGGTCCCGAAGATCCAAAGTCTCTGAAAGACTTAGGATGGTGTCATCGTACGCTTTTTCTATTGCCTTTGTCTGTTGGAAAATCTTTTCTTCATATTCTTTTCGTTCATGAATGTCTTCAATAATAAACAGCGCTAATGATTTTTTTTCTGTGCGAATTAATGCGGTAGCATTTAGACTTACATAAATAGGTGTGCCGCCTTTTCTTCTGAACTGCAGTTCGACGTCAAGAATGATTTCACCGCCCAACACCCTGCTAAGCAGCTGGCGCATTATTTTCAGATCACGCTCATACACAAAGGGAAACACATTTCCAACAGCCTCTGCTTCGCTCCATCCAAGTAGCTCATAGCAGGCAGGGTTCCATTGAATAATGGAACCATTTTGATCTAGCACCATGATCCCCAGGGGAGAAACCTGAATCAGCAGGTGGTTAAATTCCTTAGAAAGCCTCCTGGCTTTAAGCAGATTTTCGATTCTGGCCAGCAATTCGATTTTTTCGATAGGTGTAATGATGATTTCATCGATCGTTGTCCACAGATGTTGTGTCGCAAATCCGACATGTTTTCTCCCTGTCATAAGAAGAACCGGATTGAAAATCTCAGGTGTCCTGTTTTTCATTGCCTCAATCTGTTGCCGATATTGTTCCAACATTGGACCGTCGATAATCACCATGTCATAGGAATTCCTTTCCAGACGCGACGCATCGGTGATAATACGATACTTCGCGTCAAGAAATTCTTTCAGCAATAGGACATTTCGTTTTGAATTGGCTATTATCAAAATCGTTTCCATACATTTTTCCTCATCGCTTCAAGTTTCAGTTGCAACCGCTGAATCATCGAGCGCGAATCAGGGCTTTCAAGAGATTATGCAACTGTGTCTGCTGGAGCGGTTTTTCCATAAGAATAGCCCTTTTCATGAATTCCGGCGGCATTATTCTGCCGCGCTCGATGATGAGCGCAATAGGGATACCTTTCTCCTCGAGTGTTTCAATAATATGCGGGCCTTCCTCTCCAAGACCGGTTGCTTCGATGAGCGCAAGGAAGAAAGGAGCCTGCTGCAAAGCAGAGACTACCTCTCCGTATCCATCTGCGGCCGCGTACCCACACCCTTCTCGCATCAGAAAATCGCACAGCAATTTTCTATTGTGCGGATTTTTTCCTATAATCAGCGCGGAGGATGTCATCGCGTTCGCACCTCAGTCATGAATTCCATTGAGTGATGGAGTGCCGCTGAGAATACCTCTGAACTTATCGAGCGGCTTTCCAAGCCTAATGCCCTCCTTGGTGATTTCCAGCTCGCGGAGGGTATGCTCAAAGCTGCCAAGACGCTTCTTCAGGACACCAATAGCGCGATGTATTTGCCCCGATGCCTCAAAATAGCGGAGGAACACGATATTGTCAGCGAGATAGCTGATATGATCCTCAGTGATGGAGAAATCGCCGATGACAGAATCCATTTCATTTACGAGAATGGTGAACACTCCTCGATATTGCAGGTATTTCGCAATTGCGTGCAAACTTGCCGCGACATTTTCTCCTTTTACCGAAAGACGGTATCCCGCTGTGGAATCAATCATGACAAGCTTGGCATTGTTTATTTCCACTTCTTTTCGAACCAGATCTGCAAATTCATCTGACGAGTACTGCAGGGGTTCGATTTTTATAACATCCAGCAGCCCTTTTTCCTGCATAGGGATAACTGCCATGCCGAGCGAACTGCAACGGTGAATGATTAAGTCTTTTTCTTCATCGAAAGAAAACACCACCGATCGCTCGGCACGTGCTGCGCTTTCCTTGACGAACTGCATGCCGAGCGTTGTCTTACCGGCTCCGCTAGGCCCCGTGACCAGGGTAATCGTGCCGGACTCTATGCCACCGTGGAGCAACTCATCGAGCTCAGGTATGCCACTGGAATAACGCTTGTACGCGACCTCCACTCGATGCAGCATGGGGCGGAGATGTTCATAGACGACCGCGCCATTTTCTGTCAGCTTAAGGGAATGGCGCCCCTCTTTGAACCCGGAATCGCGGAGCTTCTGTATCTGAATGTACCTGCCTTGTTCTTCATTGATGAGATTGATGACCCCATCGGCAATAAACAGCAGATCATCGTCAGGTGCTTCGGGTAAGAATTCCGAAGAAAACAATACGGTCGCACGCTGCTTGCGGAGAAAATTCATAAAGGAAAGAATCTGCGAGCGGTATTGAAAAAGGTCGGGAGAGAGATATCTGAACTGGGTCACAGGATCGAGGAAAATCCGTGAAGGTTTTAGTTTTTCGATCATTTCCGCGATAATCCTGTTTGTCGGTTCGCGCTCAACTTCGGCGGGCGAAAAAATGTCATAGGATTCATTTTTTCTGAACAAGTCGCTCTGCGGGCTCATGTCAAGAAAATGCATTTTCTCGATATCAATTCCTAGTGTAAGGGCATGGGTTCTGACCTTTTCCTCTGATTCTTCGAGCGTTACATACAGAACAGTCTCGCCGCGGCGAATCCCTTCGCTCAGAAAATGCAGCCCAATTGTTGTCTTGCCGGTACCGGGACCGCCCCTTACAATGTAGCATCCATGCGCAGGCAAGCCGCCCAAGAGAATGGAATCGAGCCCTGGGATGCCAGTCGTGATTCTCTCTTCACCGCAGTTCATTGCTATACCTCTTTTTAAAATTATCCCTCCTTTAAATAATATAGCCCATAGAAAGGATGGAATCAAAGTTTACAATGGAAATTATTCAAGAAAGGCGACCATAGCACCGGGCAGGAACGCGGTGGTGTGTTGCTGTTGCTGAGAGCCTTGTGGAACGCATAGAGAAGGTTCTGCTTCATCTGTTGGACTATGAAGCTCGGAAAAATGAGCTTGACTTTTAGACAGAATGAAGTATACTGGCCTCTGACGATCCGATATATTGCGAGTATATCGGTATGCCTGCGATGGGAGGCGGTTCATATGACATTGAATCATCTGGGGTACGCGGCACGAAATCTGCGCGCGGCGGTCGATGGTTTTCTCAACCTTGGGTATCAAAAGGTTCATGAAGATATCAAGCACCATATACCGAAGAATATGTTCGTACAGCGGGTGCGCCTAGGCGATCTGGTGGTGGAAATCATGCAGCCAGCGGATCTGTCGAAGCCTTCATTTGTAAGCGCAGCCCTCGAGGCGACCACTGAACCTATAGTTCTGCATCATCTCTGCTATGATGTTGATGATATCCATAAAACTGTAGCGCAGCTTCTGGCGACAGGAGAGTACTCTGTGCATGAGGAGATAACGAACGGAGTATTTCAGAAAAACCTGATCTGCTTTCTGAGACACAGATATCTTGGGCTCATGGAATTCTTTGAGTGGCCAAAGGATTAGGCTGTGGATGTCATGAGGGCTCGTGCAAAGGTGGGTTTTCTTCATACCACACCAGCGACCATCGATATGGCAGAAACTGGTATGAGAGCCCATGTTCCTGATATTGAATGTGTGCACCTGTATGACAGCAGAATAAGAGCCGACAATTTCAGAGCCCCGCCAGGAGAAATGCCCGGAAAAAACATGGTTCGTTACCTGCACTATGCTCATGAGCTTGAGAATGATGGGTGCCTGGTTATTGTTTCCTGCTGCAGTCTCATGGCCAGAGCCACTGTTTTTGTACAACAGGCTGTCTCGATTCCATGTATTCAGCTGGACGGAGTAATTCTTGATAAGGCTGTGGAAGAACATGCCAGAATAGGAATTATCTGCACTACCGAGCATACGGTACCCTGTGTGAGAGAACAGCTTGTGCAGAAAGCCAGCATGATGGGAAAAAGGATTGAACTCATTTTTTCCGTCAATACAACAGCATTCAGGTACTTCCAAGAGGGTAAAAAGGAAGCGCACGATTCACTGCTGGTAGAAGAAATGCATGCCATGGAGATGAACAACGTCGATTGCATCGTTCTCGGACAGATACCTCTTGCGCTTGCTGAACCAGCATTTCGAACCGAGCAGTGGAAAGTCCCTCTCTATTATGTGAACGCGGAAGCATTTCGTCATGTTGCCGAACTCATGGAGGGGAAGAAATGAGCATGCAACAATTATCGTTCGCGGAACCCTTCTTTTCTGTAAAGTACATCACTGATGAGGAGCATTTTGAGATTGGAAAGCATCGATGCATTCTTCTCAATCTTTCTGACGCAGCCGTGAAGGTCGAAACGCAATTGCTAGGATTTTTATGCTCGGCAGTGGTCATCAATACGGTTTTAGGAAATGTTCGTCGAGCACTTCTGATTGAGCATTTCGACAAGTATACTGAGGCTGAGATTGAACAACTGTACGAGCGCATTCGCTCAGCATGGACACTGGTATTCGATGCGACCGGGCTTGAGCGTCACAAGGGCGTCCAGCTCTGGCGCTCTCCCAAGGAACACCTCGGAAATATCGAGGTGAACATGTGCTATGCGCACTCGATTCCGCTTCGTGTCGGCTTGCATAAGACGCACTGGGGTCCTGCTGAATTCAGAGAAGTACATACTCAGATCATTGGCTATGGGAAGATGCAGCAGTGTCGAGAAAACGATATTGCAACATTGTACCGGGAAGATTACCTGGCGCCCGGCTGTACGCACCAGCCGATGTACAATGAGCGCTATGAATATCCCTGGCATCAGTACGAAACAGTGACGCAAGGCATATTCATGGCAACGGAATTAACCGGTACGTAAACCTGAGAAATTGAAAAAAAATAGAGCGACCGACGGGAGTCGAACCCGCTTCACGAGCTTGGGAAGCTCGGGTAATACCGGTATACGACGGTCGCGATAATCTGTCGTCGGTTCACGCGACAGCGATAGTGAAGGAAATATAGCTAGCCGGTACCAGGCCTGTCAATACAGACCAAGGTCAGATAGGGACCCCGTCGCGTGCAGCTGAGCTTCATGCCGCCTGATCAGGAAGATAGCCCATTCTCGCGCATGAAGATCTGCGCGTCCTCCTGGTTGAAAAAGACGAACCAGACGAGGCGCGGGCTTTCGGATCTAGCGAGGAAGTTGCGAACCGTGCGCCATGCGATCGGCGCGGCGCATTCTCTGGGAAATCCATAAACGCCAGTTGAAATAGCGGGAAACGCGATACTATTCAGGCCTTCGCTTTGAGCGATGGCGAGGCATTCGCGATAGCATGAGGCGAGCGTATCGATTTCGTTGTGCGTTCCGCCATGCCACACGGGGCCAACCGTGTGAATGACTCGCTTTGCAAGCAGTCTGCCGGCGGTGGTTGCGATGGCGCTGCCCGGAGGAAGGCCTTCTCTTAGGGGTCCAGACCGCAGTGCTTTGCAGGCATCAAGGATCGCGTGCCCTCCAGCGCGATGAATGGCCCCATCGACACCACCGCCCCCCAGCAGGCTCGAGTTAGCCGCGTTTACAATGGCATCGCAGGATAGAGTCGTGATATCGCCGACTGCAACGATACAGCGCCCATCGGGCGACCGAAACAGCTCGCGCACCGCTTATGCCTCCTGCGAATCTTCCTTCTTCTTTCGCAGTTCAAGGAGCTCTTTTGTTTTAGAGATCAGCGCTTCGAAATTGAGCGGCTTGGCGAAAAAGGCATCAGCCCCCGCCTGAAGCATCTGGGGCTCGGCTTCTTCCTGTGCGATACCGGTCATCGCGATCACTGCTGGCTGTCCCAGTGACTCGTCTGATCGAATTTTCCTGCACAGTGAAAGACCATCGACACCTGGCAGGTTGAGATCCAAAAAAACAATGGCGGGATGGCGCTCTGCAAGAATGCGTCCGGCCTCAAATCCATCAAAGGCCTGAGCGACCCTGAGGTCCTCGATCTTTCGTTCCAGAAGGCGCTTGAGTATGGTATTGAGATCCTTATCGTCGTCGACGATGAGCGCGAGGCCCGTATCGACCGGCATGGTGAGGTCATCGCGCAGCTCGTCGGGGATGCGCATCTCCCGTGATTTCAGGAAAGAAACGAGGTCTTCGGCGTAGACACGGTATTGACCGCCCGGTGTGGTGAATGCTTTGAGGTGACCCGAGCGAATCCAGTTGATGGCGGTCTGATTGACGACGCCACAGAGCTTGGCGACTTCGAGTGCGGAAAATGTCCGAACCTTGTGCTCAAGTTTGCTCATAATATTGCATTATATACACAAAATGAGCGCTGAAGGTATAGACCAGCCCGTACCATACGTCTGAGGCGGTCCTTGCATTTTTCTTTCTCTTCCCGTACCGTTAGCGAACTATGACTGAAGTGACAATACCGAATCAGGATTATCTCGAAACACTTGCAGTGGATGAACTTGGAATCGCGCAGCGGATCGCCGCGGATCTGTCGATTCGTCTGTCGCAGGTACAGGCGGTGCTCAGCCTTGCCGCGGAAGGCTGCACGATTCCTTTCATCAGTCGATATCGAAAAGAGCGTACGGGCAACCTTGACGAAGTGCAGGTACGCGATTGTATCCAAAAGTACCAGAGTCTCAAGAATCTCGAAGAACGCAGAATCGAGGTCATTAAGGGTATTGCGGCGCTGGGCAAGCTCGATTCCTTTCTGCTGGACAATATCCAAAAAGCGCAGAGCCTTGCGGAGCTTGAGGATCTCTGGGCTCCCTTCAAGAAAAAGAAAAAGACGCGTGGCATGATTGCGCAGGAACGAGGGCTGACACCGCTCGCCGAGCTGATGTCCACGGCTTCTCTGGAAGAAGTGCTGGCTGCTGCCCCTTCATTCGTGCGAAAGGATACAGAAAATCCCGAGCGTTCGGTGACCTGTGTTGAGGAGGCGTTGTCCGGCGCTCGCGATATTCTCGCGGAACGGTTGTCGCAAGACATGCAGATGCGTGCCTGGGTGAAACAGGTGGTGCTGCAGCACGGGCTGTTCGCGGTACACGGTGTCGGCGATGATGAGAAACGTGCGCAATCGACGTATCAAATGTATTGGGACTATAAGGAACCCCTTTCGAGTGTAAAACCGCACCGAGTGCTGGCGATAAACCGGGGCGAGCGCGAGGGCGAGCTGGATGTGTCAATCGAGATAGATGATGCGCTGGTGGAAGCCAGGCTGCTGGAACGTGCGCTTCCCGCGAACGATCAGCATAAAGAAGCGCTGATTGACGGGCTTGAACGTCTTTTGCTGCCTGCGGTGCGGCGCGAAATCCGTTCGGATCTGACGGAGCACGCTGAAATGCATGCCATCGATGTATTCAGTACCAATCTGAGAAATCTGCTGATGCAGCCGCCATTGCGCGGGACGCGTGTGCTTGGCATCGACCCTGGCATCAGGACAGGCACCAAGTGCGCAGCTCTCGACGAAACCGGCAAGTTTCTCGATTATTTCGTGATCAATCAGGAAACGAAGCCAGAGGCAGGCAAAAAGGATATTGCCCGCGCGGTGGCCGCGTATCAGCTGGCGGTCATCGCGATTGGCAACGGCACAGGGAGCCAGGATGTGCAGCGGCTGGTGTCTGAGGCGATAGCCGAGCACCATCTGACATGCCGGTTCGCCGTAGTGGATGAGGATGGGGCGTCGGTGTATTCGGCGAGTGATCTGGCGCGTGAAGAATTCCCCGACCTCGATTTGACCATCCGCGGCGCGATTTCCATAGGTCGACGCCTGCAGGATCCATTAGCGGAGCTGGTAAAGATCGATCCCAAGAGTATCGGCGTGGGGCTCTATCAGCACGACGTCAATCAGAAGCAGCTCGCGGAGCGGCTCGACGAAGTGGTGGGGTCCGTGGTGAACCAGGTTGGGGTTAACCTTAATACCGCCAGCTATTCGCTGCTGCGGTATGTATCGGGTATCAATGCAAGCCTGGCGAAGAAAATCGTGAAGTTTCGGGATGCCAGCGGAATGTTACGTAACCGTGAAATCTTACGTGAGATTCCGGGGCTCGGCGAAAAGACGTTCGAGCAGTGCGCGGGCTTCCTCAAAATTCCTGAAAGCGAGAACCCGCTCGATAACACATGGGTACACCCGGAACACTATGCGCTTGCGTCGGAAATTCTCCCGATCATACGATCCGGCCGCGAGCCATCTAGCGAGGAACGCACGGCGCTCAAAGCCAAGTATGGTGTGGGGGACATCACATTGAACGACATTATCGCGGAGCTCAAGAAACCGAACCGCGATCCGCGCGATGATCTGCCGCCGCCGCTGCTTCAGGAAGGAGCGCTATCCTTCGAAGACCTGTCGCCAGGCATGAAAGTGAAGGGCAAGGTCAAGAATGTGGTTGATTTTGGCGCGTTCGTGGACATCGGAATCAAGGAGAGCGCGCTCATCCATGTCTCTGAATTATCGGATCGATATATAAGGGATCCCATGGAAGTGTTGAAAGTAGGTGACCTGCGGGAATTTACGATAATCAGCATTGACCCGGTGCGACGGCGAATAGGCCTTTCGCTCAAATCAGCGCCAGCGCTGCAAGGCGCTGTGACAGCTGCCACACAGGCGGAGGGGCGGCAGGTCGCTACATCGAGGCGGGTACCGCCTGCAAGCCAACCGCATACTCAGCGACCGGTTCGCTCTGCGCGCGAGGATGACGGCACAACCTACAATCCTTTTGCGGATCTACTCAAGCGACGCTGAATATGAAGACTCCGCCCTGTCTTGCATTGATGCGTGCGGGTGAGTATACTTAATTTTGCCCTCGTGCAGAGTTCGGTGTCGGCCCCTTGTGCCGCTTTCCCCCCAACCCCAGCGGCCAACCCTACCCCCCGGTGCCGACTCTGCACGGGGGTTTTTTATATAGAAGGCAATCTGGCGGGCGGTACCGAGCCACAGCGAATTGCCTGAGTCGGGGAGGACCTATGGATACACTGATTATTCGCCAGGCAAAGCGCGAAGATAGCACAGACCTTGCGATTCTCGCCGCGCAGCTGGGGTATCCAACGACCGCAAACCAGGTCGAGGCACGCCTTCCGCGCTATCTTGATTCGGACGAGCGCTGCGTGCTTGTTGCCGAGCATGAGGGCATGGTCATTGGCTGGACGAGTCTTGAAATCGTCGATCATTTCTATATCGAAAAATATGTAGAAATTTCCGGCTTTGTGGTAGATGAAGCGCATCGCGGCAGGGGAGTCGGGCATGCGCTCATGGACGGAGCGGAGCGATGGGCTATGGCAAGGAACATTGACATACTGAGGCTCAGGGCAAATACCATTCGAACCGAGGCGCATCGTTTTTACGAAAGTCTAGGATTTACGCGCTTAAAAACACAAATAGCTTTTATGAAGAACCTTGCGGCGGTACGCGAATTGGGATAACAATAAGCCAATATTATTGTCTGCAGGAGAGTGTGGCCGGACGATGCGCGCCGAGCCACATGAGGCATAGCGCAACAGAACGATGGTAAGGGAAGCACAATGAAAAAAACAGGAACAGCGGCATTTTTGGCCGCGATGTTGGTTTTAGCAGCTGTATCGGCTTCTGCGCAGAGCCATCTGGCGGTTGAGCTGGGGCATCCGGTGTATGCGATGATCGATGTTGCAGAAATGCGGGGTGTGGTGTCGAGACTGTCGTCGGTCAAACCGTATACGAGCCAGCAGGTTGCCGAGCTCTTGGCGGCGATGATAGGCCGGATGGAGGCTTTTTCTCTGCCGGAACAGGCGATGATTAGACGCTGGGTTGAGGAGTTCAGGGTAGGCAGGGCCGTAGAAGACTCACTATTGAAGGATACCGCGACAGGCGGAAGAGTGGGGCTCAGGTTCGAATCGACCGCGCGAGTGGGAGTGGGCGGGCTTATCGATCTGCTCGATGGTTCTGGGGCAACTGCGGCCAAGGACCTGTGGGCCTTCAACTCCCGCGCCGTACCGTATCTTGCGGGAGACCCCGTGCCATGGCTCTCGTTGAAGGGCGAAGCTGGTTTCAATGTTGATAAAATCGAATATAACAGTGCCGATCTCACCAAGGGCCTGTACCTGCCCTATGAATTCACCAAGGAGTGGGACGCGACTCATATCTGGTTTGGCGAGCCGCGAAACTCCTATGGTGAGCTTGATTATCCCACCGCCAGCTACGACATCCGTCAGGACATCGCCGCCGAGACCGAATCGGGCTCGCTTATGGTGCGATTTTCCCGATTCAGGCGCGACTGGGGCATTGGTTCGGGTTCATTCTTGCTGTCGGGAACCGCACGTCCTTTTGTGGGGGCCGAGGTCCAGTTCAAGCCTTCGAAATATTTCGCGGTGACAAGTCTTGTAGGCTCTCTCACCAACTGGCAAAAGGGCGAACAGGAAAAGAGTACGGCACAAAAATTCTACGACAAGGATAACGATGGGCTGTTCGAGCCTGCCGATGGCGATTATTACTATTTTTCCGCCATCTCCTGGCAGAAAATGCTCGGCTTGCAGCGCATGGAGCTCTTTCCTTTCGATTGGCTGACGATTTCGGCAACCAGTACGCTGGTGGGAGCCAAGCGCTTGGAACTGGGGTACATGGCGCCGCTTCTCTTTTCGGTGATGTATCAGAATCAGCTGTCGGATATCGACAATCTCGGGGTTCAGATCGACGGGAAGGCGATCATTCCTGGGATTGCGACAGTGTATGGTTCGTTCTTTACGGACGAGATGGAGATCACCAATCTTTCCGAGCTGTTTACCAAGGCCAGAAACATGTTCGCGCTGCAGGGAGGCGCAAGGCTGCGGCTTCCTGCGATTCCGTTCGGGACGCTCACTGCGCAGTACACCAAAATCGAGCCTTTTGTCTATTCGCATTATCCGACCTGGTACCCCGATTATCGGATGCGCGTCGATACCTCCTATACGCAGGACGGTGAGAATCTGGGGTACTATCTGCCGCCGAACTCCGATGAATTTCTGGTGAAAATCAATGCCATGCCGATCGATGGGCTGCGAATTGGCATCTCCTACGCGTTCGTTCGGCACGGGGATAATCCGCAGGCTGATTGGGACGCTGGTCTCGCGCGCATCTATGGCGACCCGCTCAAGTACATGAGCTATGACAAGCTTACGCAGTACAACAAGGATTTTCTGCACGATGGTATCTATGACTATAATCATATCGGACGGGTGGAAGCAGCGTGGCGGCCGGCAGCCGCTCGCGCATTTGGGATGATGATACCGTTCGAGCTCAGTGCCGTATTCGGGCTTTCCTATACTTGGTGGGAAGATGGTCTCGGGTTGGGGCGCGCGGTCAATGCGCCGACATGGAAGCAAGTGCTGTCTGGTTCGTTCAAGCTATTTCTGTAGCGATGAGACAGGCGAACCCGCGTAGGGAATCGCTCAATCGTTGATCCCCTTGATGCGAGGCATGGGACCTCGATAGAGGCTTTTGTCGCCTCCATTGCGGTCTATTTCGGCCTGCATGCGGTCGTGCACCTGACGGGAGAAACGAATGGCAGCAACGAGCGTGGCAGCGACGTCCTTTCCTCGCGGGGGAGGCTGAATTGGTTCGAGCACATGGATGGCGACCCGTTCGCTTCCAAGGAGATGACCTCCTGTCCCGGCATCATTCGCGCCCCCTTTTCTTTTTAGGATTGAAATTACGGGGATGACCGGAACCTGAGCCTGAATCGCGAAATAGAAAGCTCCCGCCTTGAACGGGAATATGTTCTGATTGCCGAGGAAGCATTCTCCCTCGGGATAAAAGTGAATGAAACCGCGCGCGCCAAGCGCGTGCTTCACCGCTTCTTCGATGTCAGTGAGACGGGTTCGATCTCTGGGCAGGGGAATTCCTCCCATGACTCGGACGAAGGTGCCAAGCACTGGCGCTTCGCAGGTTTCTTCCAGAAGGGTAAAGTAGGTGCGGCGTGGAAATATCGCGATGCCATGGAACAGGGGATCGAGTGGCATGCAATGGTTGCTGATAAGCACCGCTCGGGTCGGAAGCCGTTTCGGGGGCCGCTGAATCTGGAGATTATAGAGCGCCTTGCAGAGAGGCACCCCAAGGAGCCAGATCAGCGGATGGCCGATATCTCCGAGCAGCATCGCGACCCTGTTTCGTATGATCAGCGGATCTCCTTTGCGATACCTCATCCTAGACGACCTTTCTTCCCTTCCAGTCGACACCCCCTTCCTTTCTAACTGCCCTGAAACCTCTCCACAACGCCGAAAGTGTATTGGTCAGCACCAATGGGTAGATGAACGGCACATAGGCCGGAAGGCGTCGATCGATGGTCGTCAATATCCAGGTGTACATGGTGAGAACAGCCGAGGCTTTTAGAAAAGGCAGTGCCGGACCGAACCATGGGATATTCACGAACAATACTATCAATGGAATAAAGTAAATCAGAGGTACGGCGATGGTTCCCGCGATCAGCGCGAGATTGCTCTTGCCAAGGTAATCGTAGGCGTTCTTGGCAATGCCTTTCTTGGCGGAGGGGAAATCCTCGTACATGCGGCATTCAACATAGTCCTTGAGATCAACAAAGAGGACTTTGCCGCCGCGCGCTTTTACCTGTCGAGCCATCCGCACATCTTCCGTCGCCTGGTGGCGGACAGGCTCATACCCTCCCATCTGTTCAAAGAATGATCGCCGGAACATCATAAACTGGCCGATTGCGTGGCAAAAAAGCGGCGATCGGGTCGAGGGAATGAGAATGAGCGGCATGCCCAGGATGGTCAGCAGATAGATCGAGGGTTCTATAGCTGCCTCGCCGAATGTGGGCATGAGGTGGTGTACGTAACCGCTGACCAGATCGGCGTGTGAAGCCTCTGCGATAGCGACGGCTCTCCCAATGGAACTCTTGTGATGGACAGTATCCGCATCGGTACAGAGCAGATAGGTGCCATCGGCGTGAGCCGATAGCTCCTGAAGCGCGTGTGGCTTGCCATACCAGCCGTCTGGAAGGGGAGAAGCCTTGAAAATTCTGACTTTTCGAGGATGGCGCTGCGCATACTCTCGAAGAATCTTCCAGGTTCCGTCAGTTGAATTATCATCGATGACGAAAATCTGATAGTTGGAGTAATCCTGATCGAGAAGCGAGTCGAGGCAGGGTTTGATGCGGTGCTCCTCATTCCTGGCGGGAACGAGTACCGATACTCTGGGACCGGTAACCCGCGACCCCACAGCGTTTTCAAAAGCCAGATAGACGATGTTCGCGACAGTAACGAGAAGAGAGAATACAGATGCGGCCGCAGCGACCCATCCGTATGCAAGGAGAAGTGTGTTCATTCCGCAAGTTTCTCCAATTGCTCAAGGGCGTAGGCGTTATGAGGGAACAATTCGAGCGCTGAACGGAACCACCAGTCGCTGTGCACCTTCATCTTGAGGTTTGCATACGCAGTCGCGATGCCGGTTCGTATATCGAAAAGGACATCGCGAGGCAGTCCCTGGGGTGAGAGATCAAGAATTTTAGCGTAAAATTCAAGCGCCTTGCTGTAGTTGCCGCCATAGATTGGCGGCGGATACGCAAGCGCGCTGGCTTTGAGAATAAGACCTTTGATGTTTCCTGGTTCCATTGCGAGAATGCGATCGGCATTTTTACCGATTTTGGGGCCATTGGAGAGGAGAAATCCGAGATCCTTGAGGAGGCACAGCTCGGCGAGCGGCTCGGTATAGGCAAGAATCGCCTTAGGGGTTTCGCCTTCGAGTTTGATCAGCCAGTTGCCCGCGTCAAGGCCCCGCTCGAACCAAGATACCGCGCGCGTTTTTCCTTTATTGTCCTTCCAGGCGCGTCCCGCGAGATAGCCGATTCGGGCTTCCAGAAGCGCGGTCGATCCCGAATCCGCGGATTTCTGTTTTAAATCATCGAGAAAACGGGTTGCCATCTGTTCGATCTTTTCCGGTGAAGCGCTGTCGTAGACGGCATCGCGTATCGCAAAGAACGCGCTTTTCAGCTCTTGCCCAAGCTGCGGCGGGAATTCGACCGCGGGCATGATTTCGGCGCGGACAGAAAGATTGCCGGAAGAAGCAAAACGAATCTGTTCCAATCCTTTGGGATTTGAAGGAGGGGTACTTTCCTGGGGTGTCTGGGCGGCTGCCGAGGATGTCCGGAGCATGAGTGCAGCCAGAAGAAAAAAGACGAGGTGTGGGATCGTTTTCTGATTCCGGGGTGCCATTTTCCACCTTTCCTGCCTATGATACCAGCTTTTTTGTAGTTGGTGAAGATTCAGGCTGAGAAGGGTGTACCGGATTTGACAGCGCTAATCCGGATGGCGTAGCATGGAGTCGTACAAGGGAGGCAAGGTCGTGTGCGATACAGTTGTCCTTTTCGCCAATTCCGGATCGACGGCCTTTTTCGCGAAAAATTCCGATCGACATCCCGATGAACCCCAGACAATGGTGCTGATTCCGGCTAGAGAGCCGGGCATGCTGCGCCTGAGGGAAGGAGTGGAGGTTGCTGACAAAGGATATGCCTGTTTGCTTTCCAAGCCGTCCTGGATGAAAGGCGGGGAGATGGGAATCAACAGCAAGGGACTTGCGATTGGCAACGAAGCGGTCTTTTCAAGATTCAAGCCAGCTGCGGATGGGGTGTTGGGCATGGATATGCTCAGGGCAGCACTTTGCGCGTGTGGAACTGCCCGCGAAGCGGTGGATTTTCTTACTACCTTCGTCGAAAAATATCCGCAGGGTGGAAATGGGGCCTTCAAGGGCACAATGGTATACAATAACAGTTTTATATGTGCCGACCCACAAGAGGCCTACATCGTCGAAACGGCGGGGAACCGCTGGGCCTGGCGTGCGGCCATGGTAGCGGACGCGATTTCGAACGCCTACTGTATCGAAGACGATTACAAACGGCTTGATATGCAGACACGCAAGGAAATCGCGCCCGTCAACGAGCGGGCAGCCTGTTCCGACGAAGCCGATCCAGGCAGAAAAGGCTCGCGCAATTCCTGGAAAGCACATGTCGAGGACAGGAAGTATCTCTTTTTCACAAAGGGAGAAATAAGGCGATCGCAGTCGCTTGCAGGGCTCATGCGGCTTGCGGCGACAGATGGCAGTCTGGATGCAGACGCTCGCTGCGAAAGCGTCATGAAACTGCTCGGCTCGCACGAAGGAGAGCCGCGGGCAGGAGCGTTTCTCAGCCGCATGAAAAATCTCTGTATGCACTCCGGTATTTTCCCTGCCAGCGCGACGACCGCTTCCATGATCGTCGAATATCGACCCAGCGGCGCGCTGATCTGGTTTACCGGTACCTCCTATCCCTGTATTTCTCTCTATAAGCCGATTTTGCTCCACAAGGGCATGTTCTACCCGCTCTGGAAGGCCTTGCCCGAAGAAGCGCAGGGCGAAGCGATCTACGCCTCCTGGCATCGGTGGCACCAATGGGCTCATGCTGAAGGGCTCAGGAAGGGGCAGGACCCCGCGTATGTCACATCAAGGGATGAGGTTCAGAAGTCCATCTGGCGGATCGCGGCAAAAGCCATGGATTCGCTTTCGGGCAGCAAGGGAGCGACGGAAAGGCTTTCTCCCGTCTATGCAGGCGAAATCGCCGCGCTGGTGAGCGAGTGGGAAGCGCGCTGGATGCGTTGAGCGGATTGGTATGGAAGAAACGCAGTCTCGCACCAGGATCGCTCCGCCGGTTCTCTGGCTTTTCATCATTACCATCGTCTGTGCTGTGGCAACTATTCTTACAGTGACATTGCTGAACCGCGCCCGTCCCGATATCCGCAGCCAGTTCAGGCTGTATGTGGAAAAACTCGCGCCGCAATCAAAACTCGTGGTCGCATCCGCGACTCAGCAGTACCGTGCCTCAAAGGAATTTACATCACGGCTGCTCGCGCTCTTCGATATTCGCGCGTCGATCAAGCTGAGCGCCATGGCGGAAGTAACCTATGTGCTGCCCGCGGATCGTGCCGAAGGATGGGATGTGGCATGGTATCCAAAAGAACGTCGACTGGTGGTAACCACCCCCGCGCCAGAATGTCTCCTGCCAGCTGTTCACACCGATACCATCGAGATTGTGAGCGAGAATGCTAACCTGCTCACCAACACCATTTTCAGGCTGAAGGAAAAGGCGGCTCGCATGCGCGACGCACTTTCGGCGGATCTCATGGCAAAAGCGCAGGCGAGCCTGGAAGATCCTTCTGTCCGGGAAGCCATGGCGGAAGGAGTGCGGACCTTTGCCCGATCGTTCTGTGAGCGGGTGGGGGTCGGCACTCCGGTGACAATCGAAGTGCGGCTGGGCAGCGCGTCCTCAGGCTTGTGATTCAAGGATTTGTTTGAGCGCTCGGTCGATTTCTTCGAGAACGGAAGGCGTCAGCGCGGGGATCACCTCGAGGGCGCCGAGGTTTTCCTCGAGCTGGGAAAGCTTGCTAGCGCCTGTGATGACGGTGCTGACACGCGGATTGCGGGCGACCCACGCGATAGCGAGCTGACTCATGGTGCAGCCGAGGCGATCGGCGATGGGGCGCAGCCCTTCCACTGCTGAGATGACCGTGTCACGGTACCAGCGCTGTTTCAGCCATTCATAGCCCGGCAGGGCAAAGCGTGTGCCCTCCGGAATTCCGTCTTTATATTTGCCGCTCAAAAGGCCAGACGCGAGCGGACTGAAGGTCGTCAGTCCCAGACCGATACCATCATAAAGCCGGGCAAATTCCTTTTCCACCTTGCGGCGCGAAAGCAGATTGTACTGCGGCTGTTCCATCTGTGGCTTGCGGAGATTGCGCCGGTCGGCAATATCCCAGGCTTCGCGGATCTGCTCGGCCGACCACTCGCTGGTTCCCCAGTACAGCGCCTTTCCAGAAGAGACGATGTCATGCATGGCCCAGACAGTCTCCTCGATGGGCGTTTCAGGGTCGGGGCGGTGGCAGAATATAAAATCGACATAGCGCATGCCGAGGCGCTCAAGACTCCCTTCAATGCCTTCCAGCAGGTATTTGCGGTTCAATGTATTTTTTTCATTCGGCCCATCATTAATGCCCCAGTAGAGCTTTGTCGAAACGAGGTATGAACCGCGGCGGAAACCGAGTCTGCGGAACGCGGCTCCCATGATGCGTTCCGATTCGCCGCGCGCGTAGACTTCGGCGTTATCGAAAAAGTTGACGCCATGTTCCCACGCGTACCGGATCATGTCGGACGCGGCATCGATATCGACCTGTGATCCATAGGTAACCCAGGATCCAAGCGAAAGAACCGAGACCTTTATGCCTGCCGAGCCAAGTCGTCTGTACAGCATGTATGTACCTCCTTCCCATGGTTGCGTATATGTTGAATTGTGCGGCTTTCTCAAACATACTACACTCAGAGCCGCGATGGAAAGAAAAACAATGGCAAAAAGCCCTGCAATATTCAAAATACTCCATATGTCGGACCTGCACCTTGGGAAGAGCCTTAGAGGACACGATCTCGGCCAAGATCAGGAAAACGCGCTTGCGCAGATTGTCCAGCACGCGATGCGCGCGCAGCCGGATCTAGTGCTGATGTCTGGCGATATTTTCGATCGGAGCATTCCCCCGGAAGGCGCACAGAGTCAGTTTGGGCACTTTATGGCCGATCTGCGACGGGTGCTTCCGCCTGAGGCGCGCGTACTGGTCATTCCTGGAAACCACGATGCTCCACGACGGATTGCGTACGCGGCTGAGCTGTTCGAGGCGGTCGGAATCCATTTGATACACAGGATCGGGTCAGAACCGGCACTGGTGCTGGAAAGGGAAGGGTCGCGGCTGGCGGTCTGGGCGATACCCTTTCCGACCTTTGGAGCCTATCACGAATTCAGGAGGAATACAGGGCTAGCCGAATCCGAAGCGGCTGGCGCAAGCGCTCTTCCTGCGCGCATGGCGGAAGTGCTGGGGCAGATTGGTTCCCAGCTGGGGGCCTTCGATTGCAATATCTGCGTCGCGCATTGCTATGTGCATGGATCTGCGCTTACCGAGTCGGACAGCGCCTTTATCGGCGGGACAGAGGCAGTACCAGCGGAGCTATTTTCTTCTTTTGATTATGTCGCGCTGGGACATCTGCACCGGATGCAGTCGCTCTCGGAACGTATGTGGTATCCCGGGGCGCCGCTCGCCATGTCGTTTGGAGACGTTGATGCGAAAGGTGTTCTGATGGTGGATGTCACGCTTCCTGAGGCGGGTTCTCATCAGAGAGCGCACATCACGGTGCAGCGAGTCTTTATCGAGCCTTTGCACCGCATTCGAAGAATAAAGGGAAACTTCGAGGATTTAATGGCTCGTGGCGCTGAGGAGGGTTCGGCCATACAGGATTATATCGAGGCGGTGCTCACCGACACGATGATGGTCCCGAATGGCATGGAACGCCTGCGGACCGTGTATCCGAATATTCTGGGCATCACCTATGAGGCTTTCGAGCATGAAAACAGGCTCGCGTGGGGCAATGGAATGGGCCCCATTGCTGAAGACATTCCCACCCCTCAGCCTTCCTCGATACGCGATGATTTTGCGGCGTTTGCGTCATTTGTGTTTGATAGCAGAGTTCCCGGCGACCTCATGGACGACTTCGATGCCCTCTGCGCCAGCATGGAGGAACAGCCGTGAGACCGCTGTTTCTTTCGCTGGAACACTTCGGGCCTTTCCGAGAGCGCCAGGATATCGATTTTTCTTCGCTTGACGATTTCTTTCTCGTCTGCGGACAGACAGGCTCAGGCAAGACAACGATTTTCGACGCGATCACCTATGCGTTGTTCGGGGAAACGGTGGGAGGACGGAGCAACCTTGAGCGGGAGCTGCCCTCGCGCTTTTCGCCTGAGGGGAGCCGCCCCTGGGTTGAGCTCACATTTTCCGCAGATGGTCAGATCTGGAAAGTGCAGCGGGTACTGCCATACCGCAAACGAGGTCGCGACGGTTCAGAACGCGTCAGTGCGCAGGAAGCGACATTGTTCCAGCAGCGTCCCGATGGCGCGCTCTTTGCGGTGGAATCGAAACCAGCCGCGGTAAATGAACGGATTTCAAGCCTGTTGCTGCTTGGAGCCGATGAATTTTCGCGGATCGTCATGCTGCCGCAAGGCGAATTCCAGCGTTTTCTCGATATGAAAAGCAACCAGAGAGTCGAAATCCTCGAAAAGCTCTTCGATGTTTCCAATTACGACAGGCTTGCTCAGGCAGCGCGAGGATGGATGGAACGAACGCGCATGTCATTTGAGGGGAAACATGAAGCGCTCGAACGGCTCGCAGCGGCGCTCGGACCGGAGCCCGAGCAACACCTGTCAGAGATACAGCAGGGTATTCTGGCTTCTGAAGCTGACGCGGCTCAACTAGCGGTCCGAATACAGGCCCTGTCCATGCAGCTCGCCGCGATTGAAGAGCTGCGCCGCAGATGGGAGACCATTCATCACGCGGAAATTGAGCTGGAACGTGCGGCGCAGACATATGCCGAAAAGAAGGCCAGTGAACAGGTACTACTCGCAGCCAGGACTTTGTCCGAGCTTGAACCCCTGGTAAGAGAAACAATTCAGCGCTATTCGGAAGTACAGCAGCAGATGGAGGAGCTTCTCCAGCACGCGCGACGGTTCCATGAAATGGAGGCAGAACGCCCCCTGCAGATCGATCGGCTTTCACAGATTGCGGAGATGCGCACAATTCAAGGCATGTTTCAACAGCGGCTCGCGGTGCTCAACCTCGCTGTCGAAGCGTGGCAGCGCAAAGCTGCTATAGAAAACCAGTTGGTGGAAGCCAAGGCTCGGTGCGCGCAGGCCGCGGAAGAATGTAACGCCGCTGAATCTGCGCTTGCCATAGCAAAGGAAGAGATTGCCGCGCTTGAAGCAAGGCTCCAGGGTGAACCGGAGGCACAGTCCCGCTTCCGGCAGCTCACTGTTCGTCAGAACGCGCTTATCCAGCTACAAAGCCTCGTTGATACTCTAGAAAAGGGACAAAACCAGCTCGAGCGCGTAAAACAGGAAAGCGAGGATCTCAGGGGCCGCGAACAAAAAGCTTGTGAAACCTGCAATCGCGCGGTAGAAATTCGAGCCCGACTGCAGGCTGCAGCCCGGGAAGCGCAGGCCGGAATGTTCGCGGCAGCACTCAAAGAAGGAGAGCCCTGTCCTGTCTGCGGCTCGCTGCAGCACCCGCGCCCTGCCGCCATGCCTCAAGATATTCCTAATCCAGCGGCGCTCGAGGAAGCACAGCGAAATGTCGAAACAGCACAGGCCGCGCTTTCGGTCATTCAGGAAAAGGTGAGCGCTCAGCGTGCTCAACTGGCGCGACTGGAGGCTGATTGCGCCGAAGGCGCGCAGCGGATTATCGCGTGGCTGGCGGAAAATCCTGGGCTCGTGAACCAAGCGGAAGAGGGGCAGATCCCAAACAGCGCACTCTGCCGCGCGCAGGCCGAAGAATACCAGCGTCAGCTTAGCACGCTGCATGCAGCGCTGGACGACTATGCCCGACAACGCGAACAGCTTGGTGTATTGCGCCTGAGGCACGAACGCGCGCTCGCGGCGCTCGATGAGAAGCGATCAGAGTATCGGACATTGCAGACACGTGTGGAAGCACTCACCGCGTCTCTGGCGGAAATCTCAGTACACGCGGGGGCTGTGGATCCCGGGCCTGAGAA
Source organism: Spirochaetota bacterium (assembly GCA_029265255.1). The sequence goes on along the minus strand of JAJUJQ010000004.1, from coordinate 32,957 downwards.
GACCGCGCAGGAATGGAAGCTCAGGGAGGCAGAAGAAACGATCCGGGCGCTTGAAGAAACCTGCCGCGCATGGGAATCGGAGCGGACGGAATCTGAAGCCCGTTTCACCGCCCAGCTGTCAATGATACGGAGAACCCTGCCCGCGTTGTTTCAGAGTGCGGAGACCTGTGTTCAAAAAGCCCTGTCGATTGACGCGCTCACGCTGCTGGATCGAATGGCATGCATGGAAGATTCGTCTAGGGATGGTATCGCGGGCCAACCACTTCTCCAGCTCTTCGAGGCGCTGCAGAATGCCTGGCCGAGTTATGGTACCGAAGCCGTGGCTGATGATGCCCGTCATGATATGCGAAACGCGGCCAAGACATGGGCCAGCGTTCTAGAAGAAGCCGGCTTTGACGAACAGCGCGCCCTTGATTTTCTAAAACGCGCGAGCGCTTCGTTCTGGCCGCGCGAAAGAATTCGCCAGGCCGAGCAGGATCTGGAACAGGCGAATAGCGCGCTGCGCGACGCGCGGACACGTGTCGAGACGCTGCGTGAAGGGTTTATGGATTTCCTTCGGACGAATGGCATGGACGAAAGCCATACCGGAGCAACCCTGGCTCAGACCGCCGTACAGCTGGCTGCGGAAAAGAGCGCGCATGAGACACAGTACCAGATTCTGCAGAACCGAATTGCCGAACATAAAGCCCTCGAAGCCAGGATTCGCGATTTGATCGCGCAGCGGGTGCTGCTTCAAAAGGAATACGAAGCAGCCGAGCGGGAATTCCGCCGGGCCGATCGCATGGCAAAACTTCTTAACGGAGAGCTGATTCGCGGGCGCCGGCTTCCGTTCAAGAATTTCATTCTCCAGACGGTATTTCGCGAAATCACCACCCGCGCGTCAACGCGCCTGTACCGCATGAGCATGGGGCGCTATCTGGTGGAGCCAGAAATCCAAGGCCTCTCGGGCAATCAGAAAATCGGGCTCGAACTCGCCATCATCGACGCGTGGAACTCGGCACGGCGGCCGGTCGGCACGCTGTCGGGCGGCGAAAAATTCATGCTCGCAATAAGCCTTGCGCTGGGGCTGGCGGATTCACTTCGTGAGCGAGCGGGAGCGAACCGCCTCGAGTCGCTTTTCATCGATGAAGGGTTTGGCAGCCTCGATACCGAATCGCTTTCATTGGCGATTTCTGTGCTCGATACACTGCGGGGCGACCGCATGGTCGCTATTGTCTCGCACGTCGAAGAACTAGCAACCCGCATCCCATCGCGCATTGTGGTGGAAAAAGGCTCGGAAGGTTCACGGGTCAGGATCGAGCGGGATTGAAGCGGCGCAACCCTTACTTCAGCGCATTCCCCTCAAACATTTTCTCGAGCAGCGTTCGGAGTTCCCCATCGGTAAACGCGCGAGGACTCGCCTTGCGCCGCCGGTAGGTGAGCGCGTCTGCCAGAATCATCTCAAAATATGCATCAGGCACCCCTGCTTCCCGCAGATTCCGTGGAATTCCAATATCCTGTCCAAGCATGGCAATTTCTACGACGGCTTCCTCAGGGCTCCGCATGGGGCGGCTGGCGAGCGCCAATCCAATCGCCTTCAGTCGTTCTCCAGCATCCTCCGTCATCGCCTCCATTACAAAAGGAAGAAGAATCGCGTTTGCGAGTCCATGAGCGAGCCCTGTCAGCGCTCCTACCGGATGCGCGAACCCATGTACCATCCCCAGCCCCGCCTGCGAAAGCCCCGTCCCTGCTAGTGTCGCCGCAAGCGCCATGTCGCTCCTGGCTTCAATATTTTCGCCATCACGGCAGGCGGCCCGCAGGCTTCGGCCGATCAGGCGAATTGCTTCCAGGCAGTACATGTCGCTCATCGGTGTGTTGAACTGGCTCACAAAGGCTTCTATAGCGTGCGTCAGCGCGTCCATACCCGTCGCCGCTGTCAGCGAAGAGGGCATGCTCTTGTGAAGTTCGGGATCGACCAACGCGACGCGCGGGAAATAGTACACACTGGAAGTGCCTTTCTTGGAGCGCCGTCCATCCTCTCCAACGACGGTGAACACCGCGGCATTGGTGACTTCGGTTCCGGTGCCTGCGGTGGTAGGAATAGCGATGAGGGGTGGCACAGGCTTTGTGAAGGTAAGCCCCGTTCCCACAAAATCGCGGATAGACCTTCCTTCGGCGACGCTTGCTGCAATGCCTTTTGCGCAGTCAATAGGGCTTCCTCCTCCACATGCGATAATGCCATCGCAGGATTCGCGCTGATACAAAGCAACCCCGCGATCCACCGTATCTGTGTCCGGGTCAGCGGTGACTTCCGAGAACGCGATCCAACCAATGCCTTCCTGCGTCAGATCTTCTTTCAGCCATGCGACAGCATTCGCGGTCCGTGATGACCCGGTAACGATCAGTGCTCTGGAAATACCAAGCTCTCGGGCCCTCGCGGCGGCCTCATGAGCCGCGCCTTTGCCAAATACGATCTTTGTCGGCGAGTAAAACTCGTACATGCGATTAGCCTCCTGTGTTCAGTTTCGAACGCGGACCTGAAAGAAAAATGTGACAATTTTTCTTGCATTCACTTTTGAATGAGTATATTATAATGATTCTGAGCTATTCTCAAACAGGAGGTACTATGAAAAAGAGTCTTGTTGCTTTGTTCGCGCTTCTGGCTGTATTCGGTCTCAGTGCCCAGAACTTCACGATAGTGAACGGCACCGAGCCGGTATCGCTGGACCCGCACGCGGTAGAAGGTGTTCCGGAACACCGCATTTATCTGGCGCTCTTCGAAGGGTTGACGGTTTCCGACCCACGTACCAATCGCGCCATCCCTGGTGTCGCTGAAAGCTGGTCTTTCAGCAAGGACTACAAGACCGTTACCTTCAAACTCCGCAAGGGCGTCGTGTGGTCTGATGGTGTCGAAATCACCGCGGACACGGTTGTCAAATCCTGGCTTCGCAAGATGGATCCCAAGAACGCATTCCAGTACGCTGACCTTCCGGCTATGTACATCGCTGGTGCCATGGAATACCTGGAAGGCAAGGCCGGTCCTGAGAGCGTCAAGATCCGCGCGGTTGACAAGTATACCTTTGAAGTGCAAACCGTAGGTCCCTGCCCCTTCTTCGCCGACATGACAACCCACTATGCCTTTGCCATTGTCCCGATGCATGCGATCGAGAAATATGGCGCTGAATGGATCAAGCCGGGTAAGATTGTCTCCAACGGCCCCTTCGTTCTGAAAGAGTGGAAACCGCAGGAGAAAGTAGTCGTCGAGAAGAACCCCAAATATTGGGATGCCAAGAATGTCGCGCTGAAGACCATCACCTTCATTGCGAACGACGATGTCAATGTCGGCTACAACCTCTACAAGACCGGCGCTGCAGACTGGGTCGAGACCGTTCCTTCCGAGCTCATGGATGAAGTCAAGCTTCGCAAGGATTTCCACGTCGCTCCCGAGTATGGTACCTACTACTACATCTTCAACGTAACCCGAAAGCCGCTTAACGATGTCCGCGTCCGCAAAGCCCTTGCTATGTCGATCAACAAGAACGACCTGGTCAACAAGGTCACTCGCGGCGGCCAGATCCCGGCCGATTCCTTCGTGCCGCCCAGCGCTGGCTACACCCCGACCAAGGGACTCGCCTATAACGTCGAGCAGGCCCGCAAGCTTCTCGCTGAAGCAGGATTCCCGAATGGCCAGGGATTCCCCACTCTCACCATCCTGTACAACACCAGCTCCAACCACAAGCGAATCGCTGAATTCATCCAGGCGCAGTGGAAGGACAATCTTGGCATCAGCGTTAACCTGATGAACCAGGAATGGGGAACCTACCTCGACACCCGCTCGCAGTCGCACAATTTCGATATCGCGCGCGCCGGCTGGATTGCTGACTATCTCGATCCCTCGACCTTCCTCGACATGTGGGTTACTGGCGGAACCCAGAACGACGGTCTGTACTCCAACAAGAAGTACGATGAGCTTCTGGAGAAGTCCCGCCTTACCACTGGCGCCGAGCGCATGAAGATCATGCAGGATGCCGAGAAGGTTCTGATCGACGAGGATATGGCGGTTCTTCCGCTGTACTTCTATGTCACCCAGAACCTAATCGATCTCGACAAGTGGGATGGCTGGTATCCGAACCCGCTCAACACTCACCCCTGGAAGTTTGTCCGCCCGAAGAAATGAGGTAAGCGGATATCAATGCGAAATAGGGGCTGCTCCATCTGGGGCAGCCCCTTTCATTTCCCAGTCCTGGCGGTATACGCCGGCAGCATCTCTGAAGGGCTTTCTGCGTTCTGCGAGCCCTCTTCTGTGTTGTGAAAATATTCCAAATGCTCAGAATAAACATTCTCACTGGATAAAGTCCTTTTTTTGCTGTATAATATTTTCTCCTGAGAATTGTCTTCTCAGAAACTGAAATTCCGGTCACGCAAAAATCCCCGCATCAGTGATGGTTTTGGAGGATTTCCGCGACCAGAAAAGGAGTGATTCCGAATGGCACGGTATTTCATTCGGAGAGCGTTGAGCCTTATTCCGACGCTTTTTATCGTCATTACGCTGAGCTTCTTCCTGATCCGTCTCGCGCCTGGTGGGCCATTCGCCCGCGAGCGCGACGTTCCGGAAGCCATTCTGCAGAATCTCATGAAGCGCTATCACATGGATGAGCCGCTCTTCAAGCAGTATCTGCGCTACATGGGAGATGTGATGCGCTGGGATTTCGGTCCTTCCTATCGCTACCGGGATCTGACCGTCAATGAGATCATCGATAAGGGATTGCCCGTTTCAATGTCTCTTGGTGTGACATCGCTGCTTATGGCGGTTGTTGCGGGAGTAACCGTGGGTATTATTTCCGCGCTGAAGCAGAACCGATGGCCGGATTACATCGCCGTCGCGGTCGCGGTTGTCGGCATATCGGTGCCTCTTTTCGTGATGGGACCAGTGCTACAGCTCATCTTTGGTATGAAGCTGAAAATCCTGCCTATCGGGCAATGGGTTTCCACACATGGCATCAAGGCCATCATTCTGCCCGCCATCACACTGTCCTTCCCTTATTTTGCCTATATCGCGAGGCTTTCTCGCGCCAGTATCCTTGAAGTGCTTCGCTCGGATTATATTCGTACCGCACGTGCCAAAGGTCTCAAGGAGTCGGTCGTGGTCTGGAAGCACGTGCTGAAGGGCGCGCTTCTTCCTGTCGTAACCTACCTCGGTCCGGCATTTTCCGGCATTGTTGTCGGCTCGGTGGTTGTCGAAACAGTATTCCTCGTGCCGGGAATCGGAAGGCCGTTCGTTCAGTCTGCTTTGAACCGCGATTATACGCTTATCATGGCTGAAGTTGTTGTCTATTCGGTCATTCTCATCATTGCGAACCTCGTGGTGGACCTTGTGTATGGTCTCCTTGATCCGAGGATCTCTTACAAATAGGAAGGTGACGCATGGCCAACAAGAAAACGCAGCATGCGGTCAATGAATTCAACCAGGTCATGAAGCCTGTATCGCTTTGGGCCGATGCATGGAAGCGCCTCAGAAAGAATAAAATGGCGCTGATAAGCCTGTATGTCGTGGGATTCTATATCATTATAAGTCTGTTCGCACCTGTCCTTACTAGCGCGGGTATCCTGATCGACTATCGCAAACAGGTCATCAACAACGCGAGCCTTCCACCCTCACTAAGACCGGCGGGAGAGCTGGTAGTGAAGAAGCTGGAAGCCCGAATCGCCAATCTTGAAGAGCGAGTCAAGGAAAACGAACAGCAGCAGAGCGCGTTCTCTTTCTTTAATTTCGGAGCCGCGGACCAGGCGGCGCAGGGCGGGGAGACCACGCCAGCAGAAGGAGAATTCAATGATCAGGGTGAAACCGGCGCATTTTCTTTCACCTATGAAGGCGCGGGATTTTCCGGCAACACTACCGATCCGGTCGTTCGCGAGCTGATAAGCCAGAAGGAGACTCTGGAACATGTCAAGGCCGAGCTCGATACCAATCCTGATTACAAACTGGTATATATTCTCGGAACCGATGACCTGGGCCGTGACATGCTTGCGCGCATAATCTATGGCGGACGCATTTCCATCGCAATCGGCCTGGTGGGAACCTTGACGGCTGCCCTGGTTGGCATTCTCATCGGTTCGGTATCTGGTTATATCGGCGGCTGGCTTGACAATGTCGTCATGCGCTTTGTCGATATCATGTATGGACTTCCCTACATGCTGATCGTCATCATCATCATGGCGATGATTGGAGAAAAGGCGCGAGGCTCATTTGTCGTGCTGTTCGTTGCCATAGCGCTGGTGTCATGGCTGACTATTTCCCGCGTTGTACGTGGTCAGATCATCAGTCTCAAGAATTCGGAATTTGTCGAGGCGGCCCGATCGATGGGCGCCAGCACACCGCGCATTATTTTCCGCCATTTGCTGCCCAACACACTCGGTGTCATCATCGTGTTCTCGACGCTCATGATGCCCAGCTTTATTATGAACGAGTCATTCCTCTCCTTCCTCGGGCTCGGTGTTTCTGCCCCGGATGCGTCGTGGGGAACGTTGGTGTCCGAAGGAGTCAGAGCCATGGAATCCTATGCGTGGCAGCTGCTCGGCCCGGGCATCGCGATGACGATTTTCCTGTTCTGTATGAACTTCCTCGGCGATGGCCTGCGGGATGCCCTCGATCCGCAGAGCAAGAACCGAACCTGAGAAAGGAGCAGACATGACTGATGAAGTAATTCTGCAGGTCCGGGACCTTAAAACCTATTTTACCGTCGACGAGGGAGTGGTGAAGGCTGTCGACGGCGTGAGCTTTGATCTTCACCGCGGCGAAACGCTCGGTATCGTAGGCGAATCGGGCTCTGGAAAGAGTGTCACGAACCTTTCCATTATCAACCTCATACCGACACCGCCGGGCAAGATTGCGGGCGGCCAGGTGCTGTTCCATGGCAAGGATCTTCTCACCATGCCTTCGAATGAAATCCGCCAGATTCGCGGCAACAAGATCTCCATGATTTTCCAGGATCCGATGACCTCGCTCAATCCATTCCTGCGTATTTCCACACAGATGGTCGAGACGATCCAGCTGCACCAGGGCTTGGACAAGAAGGCCGCGAAGGAGAAGGCGATTGAGATGCTCAAGCTGGCTGGCATTCCCGCTCCGGAAAAGCGTATTGACCAATACCCGCATCAGTTTTCGGGTGGTATGCGTCAGCGTGTCATGATCGCCATGGGGCTCTCGTGTAACCCGGAGATTCTCATCGCGGATGAGCCGACCAGCGCGCTCGATGTCACTATTCAGGCACAGATTCTGGAGATTATTCAGGAACTGACCCGCAAGCTTGGGACCGCGGTCATCATGATTACGCACTCCCTCGGTGTTGTCGCGGGTATGTGCGATACCATCTGCGTCATGTACGCCGGACGTATCGTGGAACGCGGCTGCACCGCCGAGATTTTCGAGTCGCCAAAGCATCCGTATACGCGCGGCCTCATCCGCTCAGTGCCCCGTCTCGATCAAGAGACTAAAGAGCGCTTGTATTCGATTCCTGGCCAACCCCCGAATGTCATCGATCTGCCCGACTGCTGTCCCTTCTATCCACGTTGTGACAAAGCAATGGATATCTGCAAGAGAAAATATCCGCCCACGGTGTCGTTTGAGAACGGACAGAGCGCGTCGTGCTGGCTGTATACGAAGGAGGCCCAGAATGGCTGATCATAGAGTTCTACTCGATGTGCGCGGCCTCAAGATGCACTTTCCCATCAAGACAGGCATGTTCTCGCGCGCGAAGAGTTTCATCTACGCGGTGGACGGCATCGACTTCAAAGTGCGAAAAGGGGAGACCCTCGGCCTTGTAGGCGAGTCAGGCTGCGGCAAATCGACAACGGCGCGCGCCGTGGCCCAGCTGTACAAGCCGACCGCGGGTGAAGTTATTCTGAATGGCAAGGACCTGACCAAGCTCCCGTCGAAGGAGATGATCGAAGCGCGAAAAAACATGCAGATGGTCTTCCAGGACCCCTATGCCTCGCTCAACCCCCGCATGACCGCAGGCGATATCATCGCTGAGCCCATCAGGATTTTCCAGAAGCGCGGGCTCATCGATATGACAATCGAAGAGCGCAATAACCGCGTGGAGCAGCTGATGGAGAAGGTAGGGCTCTCGCGCTTCTTCAAGAACCGCTATCCGCATGAGTTTTCTGGTGGACAGCGTCAGCGCATCGGCATCGCGCGGGCGCTCGCGCTCAATCCTGAGCTCATTCTCTGCGATGAGCCGGTATCGGCGCTCGATGTGTCCATTCAGTCGCAGATCCTGAATCTCTTCAAAGATCTCCAGGACGAGTTCGGACTTACGTATCTTTTTATCGCGCACGACCTTTCTGTCATTAGATATATTTCGAACCGGGTCGCGGTCATGTATCTAGGCAAGATTGTGGAAATCGCAGACGCCGCTGAGCTCTATAAGAACCCGCTGCATCCTTACACGCAGGCTCTGCTATCCGCTGCGCCAATTCCGGATCCTAAAGTCGAGGCGAAACGCCAGCGTATCATTTTGACCGGTGACGTACCATCTCCCGATAAGCAGCGCCCTGGCTGCAATTTCTACGACCGCTGCTGGAAGCGCATGGATGCGTGCAAGGAATGCCGCCCGCAACTGAAGGAAGCAAGTCCTGGGCACGAGGTGTCGTGCTTCCTGTATCATAAGCTGGAGTGAGCGAACGGCACCAAGTGCTGATAGGTTTTCGAGGGCGGCGCAGTGAGAGGCCGCCCTTTTTTATTCTTCGGGGAAAGAATCGATAAAATGGCAGCCGATAAGGGCGGCAATAGCTCGGCCTGCCTGGGCGAGCCGGGTTGCCTTACGGGCAGGTGACATGTCCAGCAAATATTTTTCACCTTCTTTGGTGATCAGAAGGAGCGACATGTAGAGCTTGCGGCGCTTGATTGGGTCGGACCAGTGTTGGGTGGTTTCGCTGCCCGGTTTGCCGCGCATGGTGTCAAAGGCTTCCTGATCCGAATGTCGTTCATCTGCGCTTCCCGGGACAGTACCTTTGGAGAATGCGGCAAGCTGGAGCGCTTCTATGTCCTCAAAGGCAATAGTCTGCTTTCTGGCCATCGGCAGAAATCCGATAGCTGAATGTACATTACGCGTTGCTGGGTTGAAGAGCCAATCCTCACGGTACAGAAGCCCCATCAGCAAAAGGACAAGGGCAAACCACCCGAACAGCCCACCTTGAAAGCCAGCAGCGACTATCGCGCTTCCCAAGAGCAGGAACATGGCACCCATGACGATTCTCACGTAAAGCGGGACACCAAAGAACAGCGAACCGTCTCGTCGCACCGAAAGCCTAAGCGGTACTTCCATGGATCAGGTCCTCTGCTGTTCGGAGTTTTCAGGTTTGGCGGACGCGCGTGCTCCGTCGAGCTGGTCGAGCAAGCGGCGGAAAGGGGAACCCTCCTTCTTTAGCTCACGAGAACCTCTGGTGATCTTGCAGAGGGAAAGATTGAACTGCTCGGCGATCTTGCGCTGAGGGGTGCCGCGTGCAAGTTCCTTGACGAGCGCCCAGCGCTTAGCCATTTCGTCGGCTTCTGCGGCCGTGAACAGCGAATAGAAGAAGTCTTCGATGAGAGCGGCATCGGCGCCTTCAAGCGCTCTCGCCATTTCAGCGATACTTTCGCGCATAAGATCGGGGTTTCTGGACATATTACGTCAGTATATCACCAAATAACCAAAGGGTCAAAAGAACAAGCACGCATGGTGCCTGGACTAGCCTTAAGGTGAGGGATAAAAGCATCCGGCACGCGTGGCGCCCGTTTCCTTTGCGGCAAGAAACCAGTCTTATTTATCGATAGTAGCGAACCGCCTTCTCAGTGAATGAAGGGTTGGCGAGCTGGCTGGCAAATAATTCCGCTTTCAGCTGGGTTGGCGTCTCGAGCTCAACAAGGAGCGTGAGTGTGTCAATTTTATTCGGTACATCACTACCAATCGCTTTGAGATGATACACAACCGGCCCCTGGCCGGGCTGTATCGTGGAAGGGGCCAGGAAATCATCCTTATCGTCGATGAGGTATTCACCATAAAGAGAATCGATGTCGTCCCATAGAGCTTTCGAAAATCCGATTTCGATTCGGCGTGGATCAAGATAATGTGGCGCGATGGAGAACATATCATTCCATTCCATTTCGTGAAGTCGTTTGTTCTGCTTAGTGGACCAGTTGCCCATGAGTCCTCCTTCTGAGTCATAGGCAATGCGGCCGCAGCGTGGCTCTGCGATACGCCCAGTTATTTTATTATGGAATTCTTCTCTCATGGCGCTGGGGTAATACTCGCAGGGGGGCTGGGCATAGAGAAAGACTGGTTTATAACGGTCCGGCACCTCGAAGGTATTGGGCTTGTCTCTATCGAACACACCAAAGTCGGGAGTGGTTCCTCTTCCGATTACCTGCCCAGCTTTTACCCGGATGAACACCGCGTTATCCCCATAGTTCAGCTGGCCCGCCTTTGAAAGGATCGCGGGATCCGGATCATAGACATGACCCAAAAAGGTCTGAAAGGTATTCGTGTGAAGGATGGTGAAGTGATAGTCATCATACTCCGGGCCTCCGGAATTCGACCAGCGGAATTTCTGGATGCGGACAATAACGCCGTCGGCTGGGGCATAGAAGAGGTTCGGACCCGGGCGTGTGCCTGGCTCCACATTTTGATCCTTTGGAATGAAATAAACATGGTCGGTGGGAATAGGATGCTGCGGAATACCGATTTTCCCAAGCGGTAGAATCTGATCGACCTTGTCGAGGTCCATCGGGAAATAGCGCAAGGTAACCGGGCCATGACCAAGCGAAACCAGTTTGTCGCCCCAGGGATCATCCCACCAGTTCCAGCTCTTAAGTTTTGCCTGGATAAAAAGGTCGCAGCTTTGAAGCACTACAATAAAGAATAGCAGTCCCGCGATGGGGAATGCTCGAGCCGCCTTTGCCATGGCATAATTTTGGCATTTCATGTGACTGTTTGCAATAGATATTGGAACTGAAACGCCGCTGCTTTGGGCAGCGGCGTCCTAATCGACTGGGGTGATCCCGATTTCCTCTGGTGTTGCGAGGCTGGCACCTACATGGCTTTTTCGAATGCCCGCTCCATCGCGTCGATGAGGGGCAGGCGTTTGCCCGCGAGGAAGCGAACCATGGCGCCTCCTCCGGTACAGACATAGCCATACTTGGACATGTCGGTAAATTTGGCTGCGGCGCTGATGGTGTCTCCTCCGCCAATAACGGTATAGCCGGGGGCATCGGCGATTGCCTGCCAGATTTCGCGAGTTCCGTCGGACCAGGGTTCATGCTCGTACATGCCGGCGGGGCCATTGACGAAAATCGAGCCGGCGCTCGCGATGTAGCGCTTGAAAAGCGCAATGGTCTGGTGACCCACATCGGGGAAAAGCCGATCCTTCGGCAGGAGCGCAATCGGCGCTTCGGCCCGCTGTGGCAGGGCGCCCCCTGATGCACTGTTCACGTCGAACGCGAAATCCTCGGGGAGCACGTATTTGTCGCCGAAATCCGCAAGAAGCGCTTTTGCTTCGGGAATGAAGCTGTCCAACGCGCGGTCTTTCAGGAATTTATCCACAACCGGCCCCAAATCGACTCCACGTGCCAGATGCATGACAACGCCCGTAACCCCCGCGGTCAGAATATAATCCGCGGCTCCATCGGTCAGCACTTTGCGCATCATATCGAAGGCGTCCGAAATCTTAGCGCCACCCAGCACATACACGCAGGGGCGCTTCGGATTGTCCATAACCGACTTGAGCGCGGTGTATTCCTCCATAAGCTGAATGCCGCCCGCGGTTGGCAGGACTTCCTGGAATGCGACCATGGAAGGCGCGTTTCGATGCGCCGCCGCAAAGGCATCGTTGACATACAGATCGGCCAGAGGCGCGAGGGTGCGTACGAGCCAGGTTTGGGTCATCTCTTGAGGGGTGAGCTTGACCACTGTTTCAAAGGTGCTGATTTCTTCGGTCAGGTAGCGCAGGTTCCCAAGGATGATGCACTCGCCCGGGGACAGCGATTTGACTGCGGCTACGGCAGCCGGCCCGCATACATCGTCGATGTAGCGTACCGGTTTTCCGGTAAGCCGCGCGAGAATCTCGGCATGTTCGGCGAGCGGGATGAGGTTCTGATAATCGAGCGTGTCCCCCTGATGCGCGATGAGGGCTACTCTGGCGCCGTGTTCGAGCATCCAGTTCAGTGTCGGCACGGTTTTTTCGATCCGGTTTGTATTGGTGATGCGCTTGGTTTTCGGATCGATGGGAGAGTTGATGTCCGGGCGGAAGATGATGGTTTTTCCCGCCACATCAAGTGAAGTGACCGGCCTTATTTTCAATGTAGGGCCTGCCATGGTGTGCCTCCTCAGAGAGTGCGCCACTTGCCGATACCGAGGTAGCGGTTCGTGGTATTGGTCGCCTCGATTCGATCCTCTTGCATACGCATGCAGGCGCGTACCGCATCCATGTTTTCGGGAATGACGACTGCTTCCTGCGGAATGTTGATGGCGAACATCACATCACGCCCGCTCATGACGACCGAGTCCTCCCACGCGGCGATTTCGTACATATCGCCTCGCGGGTTGCCGAGATCGCGCGCATACCGGAAGAGGCTGGCGTTTCCAAGGAATCCTTCAGCGATGGAGACGACGCGGATTCGTGGATGTTCTCTGAAAAATTCAATGACATTTTCCGGCGTAACCGATTTTTTCGTGGTGGCAACGACCGTGATGATGTGGCCATGGGTTACCGGCGTATGGACGAGAATACCCGTTGCCTCAACGTGCGGCATGATGGTCATAAGGTCGAGTGCCTGGTGGCTCGGCGCATGGTCAATCTGCAGCGCGTTGGTGAGTCCGCGGTGATAATCGCCAGGATCGGCGACGCGGCGGATAATGGTAATGGCGACCTTTTCCACACCGACCTTGCGATCCAAGCAGTCGACCGCGCGGATAAGCCCGGTTGTGTTGCAGCTCGTCAATTTGAGGAACTGCGCGCCAAGGCCTTTTTCGTAGTTTGCGTAGCCATGGAAGAAGACATCGGCGACTGAGTTCTTTTCGCCACCCTGGAAAATGCCCTTTTTACCATATTTTTCGTACAATAGCCGGTTCTTGGCGCCCACACCTGCGCTTGTGGCGTCGAGCATGACATCCACTTGCTGCACCAGGTCTTCGAGCGTGCCTGAAACGGGTATGCCCGCCTTCTCAAAATCGTCGCGCTTGTCGGGCGCAGCCAGGAAGAAGCGGTAGGGCATGCCCTTTTCCTTAAGGGCGCGCACGGAAAGGGTTACCGCGACATCCGCGACACCGACCAGTTCCATATCTTCCTGAAGCGCTACTCCATCGGCCAACCGCTGGCCGATGACTCCATATCCCGCCACACCTACTTTGACTTTGGCCATGTCAAACCTCCTTATTAGATTCCCGCGTGTGCTTTGATATAGCGGCGTGCTTTAAGCGCATATTCCAGCGGATTGGCGATCGCCGGATCCTGTTCGGCCTCGACGACCCACCAGCCTTGGTAACCTGACTTTTTTAACATATCAAATACCGGCACGAAGTCCACATCCCCATCACCGGGGACAGTGAACGCGCCGTTTCGAACCGCTTGCAGGAAGCTCCATTTTTCCTTTTTTACGCGAGCGACGACATCGAGCCGCACGCTCTTGAGGTGCACATGACGGATCCTGGGCAGATAGTGTTTCAGTATCGCAAGATAATCTTCTCCTGAAAACACTAGGTGGCCGGTATCGTACAGGAGCCCGACCAGCGCCGGTTCGGTCATCGCCATGAGGCGGTCTATTTCTTCAGCAGTCTGGACACCGGTCCCCATATGATGGTGATACACAAGCTGCATGCCTTTTTCTTTTGCCACCTGCCCGAGGTGATTGAGCCCATCCGCAACGCGCTTCCATTCTTCCTCGGTAAAACGGGGCTTCGCGTCGAAAACCGGCAAGGGTTTGCCCTGGATCGAGTTGCCTTGCTCCGCCGCGCCAATGACGCGCGCGCCGACCGCATAGAGAAAGTCGCATTGGGTTCTGAATTCCCGCTCGACCTCCGCGAGCGGCTTCGTCGTCAGGAACGATGAAAACCAGGCGTTGCAGATGGTCAAACCCCGCAGCGCGAGCGCGCGATTAAGGACCTCTGGATTACGCGGGTACTTGTTCCCGATCTCGCTGCCCTCAAACCCTGCCAGCGCCATTTCCGATACACACTGCTCGAAAGGAATTTCGCCCCCCAGTTCTGGCATGTCGTCGTTGGTCCAGCCGATAGGGGCTATGGCGAGCCGAATATTCTCTGCCATGTATAACCTCCTCAATAGATTTTGCACGCGCGCGCAAGGCTGACGTCGCAAGCTGCCATGATGGAGCGGAATCGGCGTTGCCAGCCTGGCGCCTTAGTATTTGCGCGCGTTTTTCAGTTCCGCTTCCATGAGAGATGCCGCTTTGACTACTTCGGGGTTGGAAGACACTTCAGCCGTGCCGACGCGCCACCACGATTCGTAGCCATGCGTCATCGACTTGGGTGAGACCCGCGTGTGAATGACCACTGGTCCTTTCGCGCGCAACGCTTTGCGTACCGCTTTTCTGAATTCGTCCACCGTGCGTGCGCGTAGGCCGAGCGCCCCCCAGCTTTCGGCGTTCTTTGCGAAATCGACCGCGACCTGCGCTCCGGAAAGAAGACCGGTCTGCGGGTCGCGGCACCGCCACTCGTTGCCGAAATGGGTGATGCCCTGGCTGTTCTGAAGATTGTCGATACACTGGAAGCCAGAATTGTCGCACACGACCACGATGATTTTCTGTCCTTCCTGCACCGCTGTCAGCAATTCGGTGTGGAGCATGGTGTAGGCGCCGTCTCCTACAATGGCAACACATTCCCTCTCTGGTTGGGCAAGTTTGCAGCCCAGGGTTGCGGCGATTTCGTATCCCATGCAAGAGAATCCGTATTCCATATGGTAGGTTCCGGGCACGCGTGTACGCCAAGTACGCTGCATGTCGCTCGGAATGGAGCCTGAGCCGGAGACGACAATGGCATTCTTGGGGAGCAGCACATCATTGAGTTCGCCGATGACCCGGATTTGCGAAAGGCCCATCGGGTCTTCCTGCGTGTACAGGGAATCGACTTCTGCGTTCCACTCGGCGCGGGCGCGCTCGATGGCGTCACCCCAGCCTGCCCGCCAATCCGAGCCGTGGAGCGCGCGCATGAGGGCTTGAATAGTGCATTTCGCGTCCGCGATGATTGGTTCTGCATCCATTTTATAGGCGTCGAAGGCGGCGGTATTGATGGCGGCAAAGCGGACCGAAGGGTTCTGGAAAAGCCATTTGGAGCAGGTCGTGAAGTCGCCAAAGCGCGTACCCATCCCGATAACCAGGTCGGCTTGCTTGGCGAGACGATTGGCCGCAAGACTGCCGGTAACGCCGATACCCGAGAGATTACACGGATGGTTCCAGGGGATGCAGCCCTTGCCTGCCTGGGTTTCTCCAAATGGAATGCCATATCGACCGCAGAATTCGGCAAGTGTTTGTCCTGCTTCAGAATAGCGCACGCCGCCGCCACATATGACAAATGGCTTGCGCGCCGCTGTCAGCAGCTTGACAAGTCGTTCGATATGCGCTGCGGTAGGTGGCCTTCTCTCGATATGATGGATTCGCGGGCGGAAGAATTCGGCAGGGTAGTCGTATGCCTCACCCTGGACATCCTGAGGGAGGGCAATAGTGACCGCGCCGCCCTGCGCTGGGTCGGTCAAGGTGCGCATGGCCTGGATAAGCGAGGTCATAATCTGTTCCGGACGGGTGACGCGGTCGAAAAAGCGGCTCACAGGTCGGAAGGCATCATTGGCGCTGATGGTGTAATCGTGGGGTATTTCGAGCTGTTGCAGTACGGGGTCGGGCTGCCGATCCGCGAATACATCACCTGGCATGAAGAGTACAGGGATGTGGTTGACGGTCGCCGTGCCGGCCGCAGTCACCATATTCAGGGCTCCGGGGCCGATGGAGCTGGTGACCACCATGATTTTGCGGCGGTTGTGCTGCTTTGCATAGCCGATTGCCACATGGCCAGCGCCCTGTTCGTTTTTTGCCTGGATAAAGCGGAGCCCGTGACCGGGCGCGGCCAACGCTTCGCCGAGTCCGACAACCACGCCGTGGCCAAAAATGCCGATGACGCCGCCGATGAACTTTTCGACCTTGCCATCGAATTCTACATACTGATTGTCCAGAAATTTGACAATTGCCTGACCGACGGTCAATCGAACTGTTTCCATGGTATTCCTCTTTCCGTCAGAGCTGAGCGGTCGAATGAAATACCGCCCCTGGCTGATCCGTCCAGGTATGAGCGGGGGTAAATTCCGGCGAGATGTAGGGGCTCCCCTCCAGATGGCGAATGACCCACAGATACCACATGGTATACCCCGGCGCCGCGACCTGCGGATGGTCTTTGTTGTCGGTAATGAGCAGCGAATCGCGATTGTGGAGCTGATAGGCATCCGTGCCCAGCGCGGTCATGCCGAACCCCTGTTCAGGGAAAAATCGGTAGTGATAGATTTCGGGCTGCGGATGATGGTGCGGCGGATAGCTCGACCATCTCCCGTGCAGATTGACATCTTCGCCGAGTACGAGATGTGACCATGGCGCGCTGCGGTGGTTGAACACCGTCCGCACGATTCGCGTACAGGTTTCGTCAAGCGTGCCGCGATTGCGTATCTCAACCTGACATTCTTCCGGCAGATATAGCCGAGGGGGAAACCGGGCGGGGTTCGAGGTCGATGACACATACAGCAGCGCCTGTTCTGATCGAGCCTTGATTGTGACCTCTGTCCCCGCGGGAACATGAAGCACGGTCGGATTTTCGTCGAGCAGGCTGGCGCGGCGGGCGATGATGGCAGAATGTGGTACAAAGGTACCACCAGGCCAATCGACCGCGCTTTCGACCGTGAATTCCACCTCTCCCTCCGCGAGCAGAAACGCGCGTTCATCGTCGGAGGCCGATCGCCATGCGGGCATTCTGGTGCTCAATTTGAGCGAGGCGAAGTCCATCAGCATGTCTGGCCCGCTTCCGGCACGCAGCACGAGCAGCTCGTATCCGTCGCGGTAGTCGCTTGGATGGGTTATGACCATAGCAGTACTCACAACAGCTCGGAAATTTTTACTGGGCGGTGCTCGGCCAAAGATTTTTTCGCTGCCAGCCCGACCACAAGGTCCATCAGGCCATCATGGCCAGTTACGGGCGTTTCGTTTCCCTCGGCAATCGCCTTGAAGAAGGCTTTAATCTCCGCTACAAAGGCGTCACGATAGCGCTCAAGGAAGAAATAGAGGGGCTTGTCCGCGTGCACGCCATTTCCGTCGCTGAGGCGGACCTGAGAAGGGGTGTCGTTTTCAGTGGCGGCGCAGCCGCCCGAGCCGAATACTTCGACGCGCTGGTCATAGCCATAGACCGCCTTGCGGGAATTATCGATAATGCCCAGCGCGCCATTGGCGAATTTCAGAGTGATGACGGCGGTATCGACGTCGCCGGCCTTGCCGATTTCCGGGTCGACAAGTACAGCGCCAGCGGCGTACACCTCTTCCACCTCGCTGCCAGCTTGGAAGCGAGCCATGTCGAAATCATGGATAGTCATGTCGAGGAAGATGCCGCCGGACACCTTGACGTAGGAGAGCGGAGGAGGAGCCGGGTCGCGCGAGGTGATCTTGACCAGGTGAACCTGGCCAAGCGAGCCGGACTGCGCCAGCTCGCGAATGTGCGCGAAATTATGGTCGAAACGGCGGTTGAAGCCGATTTGGAGACGGACGCCCGCCTCTTTGACAGCCGCGAGCGCGGCTTTTACCTTCTCGATGGTGAGATCGACCGGCTTTTCGCAGAAAATGTGTTTGCCCGCGCGCGCAGCCTTGATAATGTAATCGGCGTGGGTATCGGTGGATGAGCAGATGAGTACGACGGAAATTTCCGGATCGCGGAGGATTTCTTCCGCGTCCCTGGTCACATGGGGGATGCCGAGGCCTTTTGCCCAGGACTCAATTTCGGGGGTGAGATTGGCGTCGGCGATGGTTTTGAGCCGGGCTTCCGGCATGAAATAGACGATATTGGTGGCATGGATCTTGCCGATCCGGCCGGCTCCGATCACGCCGACCACGATTTTCTCTGTCATTGATGACCTCCTATATGGTGATTCGTTAATGAGCATTTTTAGCGGAACCCGCCAGGAGCGCGATGCTCTCTTTGAGCGCGGCACGCAGAGTTCCAGGGTCTAGGTGCTGAATCTCCTCCGAGAAAGGCTCGAATGAGTACAGCCCCTTGTAGCCGGCGCGTTCCAGGCGCGCGACAAGGGCAGCGCTGCGCATGACATCGTTCGGCCCGACCAGCACACGATGCGCGTCGGCAAACTGCGCCTTGGGAATCGATGCCTCGACGCCTGAGACATGAACCAGGCCAATAGCTCTGACGACGGATGGATCGTCAAACATGGCGGGGTCGTCTGGGCCTAGATAGCTGTGGAACGTATCGATTAATACGCGGTAGCATGAGGCGCCGGATTCACGGATCGCTTTCAGCGCGACTGTCGCCGAGGCAAGGGATGAAATACCAAACCCCAGGGGCTCTACATATCCGAGCACGCCCGCCGAGGTCATCAGCGGCGCGTAAGTATTCAGTGCTTCTACGGTATCGTGGTATTTCTGATCCGGTGTCCGGTGGTCGTCCGGTTTATTGTTGGGACAGAGGACCAGAGCCGGGCATTCGATATCGCGACAGAGCGTAAGCAGTTGGTCCAGCTCGGCAAGGGCTTTGTTGCGGGCTGAAGGCAGGTTGAACTGCTGCAGCGCGTTGATGGTGACAACGCGGACATCGGCGAGGCGCGCAAGGTTCTTGACTTCGGCCGCGGGAAGCCCGTCAGTGACTGTGCCATCTCTGATATCATTTCGCAGTTCTACCGCGCTAAGCCCCAGACCTGCGGCAAACTTGAAAAAGTCCGCCAACCCGAGCGCCGGAGCTGCAATGCGATTGAGAGAAAAGCGTGAGAGCTCGATCATGGTTCGCTCCTTCCTCTGAACCTATTTTCTTCTGGCATTCTTGCGCATGTCGAACACCACAGCGCCAACAATGATGACGCCTTTGATAACCTGCTGCAAATACGGCGAAATACCGAGCAGCAGAAGGCCATTGTTCAGTATACCAAGAATAAGAATACCCGCGATGATACCCTGTACCGTGCCGATGCCTCCCGCGTGGCTTGTGCCGCCGATAGTGGCCGCGGCAATCGCGTCAAGCTCGTAGTTGTTACCGAGCGTGGCAATGCCCGAGGCAGCCCGCGCGGTAATCAAAATCCCCGCTACTGACGCGCAAAAACCTGAGAATGCGTAGATCGCCAGAAGGTTCTTTTCCACGTTGATGCCTGAGGTGCGCGCGGCGTTGACGTTGCCACCGATTGCATACACATTCTTGCCAAACCGCGTATGGTTGAGAATGACGTATGCAATCAGCGTAATCACAATAAACACGATGACGACGTAGGGAATCGGCCCGAGCAATCCCTGCCCGATGATCTTGAATTCCTGCCTGAGCATGGGCACTGGATACGCGTTAGTCAGAATCAGCGCGATTCCGCGCGCGATGATCATGGAACCGAGGGTGGCGATGAAAGGAGGAATTGCGGTATAGGCAATGAGCGCGCCATTGGTCAGCCCGACAATCACCCCCGCCATGAGTCCTGCCAATACCGCCACAAATGGCGGTATCAGCGGCAGATTAGGAAAGATGCGCGCCGAATAGGTCGGCTCCTGCACCAGACTTGCGGCGATGACCGATGTCAGCGAAACGATTGAGCCGACCGAAAGGTCGATCCCCCTCGAGATAATCGCGAAGGCAACGCCGATCGCTAGAATGCCGCGTCCGGATTCGGTAATGAGCACATTGATGAGATTTTGCGCGGTGAGAAAAGCGGGTGAAAGGAACGAAAGCACGACGATCATCACCACAAGCACAATGAATATGGCGTATTTATTGATAAATCTTCCGATTTCGCTCTGCTGTGCCATTGATACCTCCTTCAGGCTACCTGGTGGTTGTTATTGGATTTTGCGGCGGCATAGCGCATGATGGTTTCCTGGTCCGCCTCGCTGCGATCGAGCACCGCGGTTATCTCGCCGCGGCTCATGACGAGAATCCGGTCGCTCATACCCAGAATTTCCGGCATTTCCGAGCTGACCATGATGATCGATTTGCCTTCGCATGCGAGCTTTGTAATAATCGTATGGATTTCCGCTTTTGCGCCGACGTCGATGCCGCGCGTCGGCTCGTCGAGGATCAGGATATCGGGATTGGTGAGGAGCCAGCGCGCGACCAGGACCTTCTGCTGGTTGCCGCCGGAAAGGTTCTGAATAAGCGCGTCGAGCGATGGCGTTCTTATTTTGAGCCGGTCCTTGTATTCCTCGCAGTCCTTGCGGATCATTCGGTGGTTCAAAAAAATGCCGTTTCTCACGTAATGCCTGAGGTTGGCGACGACGGTATTGATTCTGACCGACAGGACCGGAATGATGCCGTTGAGCCTCCGGTCTTCGGTAAGGAAGCCGATTCCTGCCTTGATCGCGTCGGCCGGGCTCTGGATATTCACGACCTTCCCATCGATGAGTATCTCACCAGCGCTTCGTTTTCTCAGGCCAAAAATCGTTTCCATGAGTTCGGTGCGACCAGCTCCGACCAGGCCCGCCACGCCGAGAATTTCGCCCTTCCTCAGCTGGAACGAAATACCGTGCAGCAATCCGGGAACTTCAAGATGGCGGACTTCCATCTTTACACCGCCGATCTGGCTTTCCATTTTCGGGAACATTTCGGTAAGGCGTCGGCCTACCATGGCGGTAATCAGCGAATCAATGGTCATGTCGGAAATGGGTTGGGTGATTATGTGATTCCCATCGCGGAGCACGGTTACCTCTTCCGCGATGCGGAAAATTTCTTCCATTTTATGGGTAATATAGATGACCGCAACGTTGCGCTCCCGGAGTTTGCGGATCATTGAGAACAGATGCTCGACTTCATTGGGGGTTAGGGCAGACGTCGGTTCGTCCATGATGACGATATCCGCATTGTAGGAGATAGCCTTGGCTATTTCGACCATCTGCATGCGGGCGACGGACAGTTCCTTGACTTTGGTTCTTGGGTCGATATCGATTTCGAGCTGGCTCAGCAGTTCCTTCGTCTGGGCATACATCGCCTTGTGGTCAACCAGAAAGGGTGCGGAGCGTTGCATGGGTTCGCGGCCGAGCCAGATATTCTCCATCACGCTGCGTTCGAGCACGGGATTCAGCTCTTGATAAATCATGGCGATGCCGAGTTTGAGCGCGGTGTGAGGATTCGGTATCAATACCTTTTTCCCCTTCAGCCAGATTTCTCCTGAATCGGGAGGGTTGATGCCGACAAGGCATTTCATCAGTGTTGACTTTCCGGCGCCGTTTTCTCCCATCAGCGCGTGCACAGAGCCCGGGCGAACGCGAAAATCAACACCATTTAACGCGCGGACACCCGGAAACGTCCGCACGATGCTTTTCATTTCAAGAATATACTCTTCCATGAATACTCCGGATGGATGAAAGGGCGGCTTTCAAGGAAAAAGCCGCCCATGAACATGAACCGTTCAGTACTTGGCCACGTTGTCGATCGTGACAGGCTCGAACGGTACCCAGCCGAACTTCTCGATTTTCTGGCCCTGTGCCGCTTTGAGCGCAAATTCGAGGGCGACAGCGCCCTGAGCCTTCGCGTTCTGGAATACGGTCATGGCCATTTCGCCCTTCTTTACCGCTTCTTTGGCGGGCGGGGTGGCGTCTATACCCACCACCGGGATCTTCTTGAGATCCATCTTGAGCGCCTTCATGGCTTCGATAGCGCCGAGAGCCATTTCGTCATTATTGCAGATGACGACATCGAACTGCTTGCCGGTGCCGAGCAGCTGCTGCATCTGATTCATAGCTTTCCAGCGGTCCCACTCAGCGGTGTCCTCATAAACTTTGATGAGGTTGAAACCGGCTTTCTGGAGGGTTTCCTTGACACCGCGCGTGCGCTCGTTGGTGTTCTCAAGGCCGAGCTGCCCCATGAACAGCACATAGCGTAGATCTTTCTTGCCCTTGAAGAACTTGGCGAGGAATTCTCCCTGCATGCGGCCAGCGTCGTATTCCTGAGAGCCGACATAGGCTGTCTTGACGCCGTCGATTACCGCGTCACGCGGACGGCGGTTGACGAAGATGACGGGAATGCCCTTGGCGCGCTGGATGATCGTCTCGACGGTGTCGGTATTGATCAGGTTAACAATAATAGCGTCGTACTTCTTGGTCGCGAACACGTCGACCTGCGCCATCTGCTGGTTGACGTCCTGCTTGGCGTCCTGCGAGTCAACGACGACGTTGGGATACTTCTTCGCTGCCTCGAGAATGGCCTGCTCGAGCGAAGAGATGAACTGATCGCGGTCATACAGCGTGACACCGATGCGGAACGTCTTCTGCGCGAACGCAGTTCCCGCAACCATTGCCAGCGCGACAGCGACGAGTACCAATTTTTTGCTGATACTCATAATGCCTCCTCACATTTACGATATTTCCAGCAGGCAACGCCTGCCGTTGTGCTCAGGAATCGATCGGAACGCGGACAGGAGATCCGGTGCGGAATGACTCGGTCATTGCGATGCCCACACGGGTCGCTGCGGTGCCGTCCCGCGGGCGAATATCGGGCTTCCGCTGTTCCAGAATGCAGGATACGAATTCGCGCGCTTCTTCGATGAAGCCTTCTTCGAATCGCTCATAGAAATCACGCACGCATTCGGTGCGCGCACCACCGGCGTCGAAAATTTCGACGCGGTTTTTGCGAGGCGTCGTGCCGATTTTCAGAATGCCCTTGCTGCTGACAATTTCCGTGTGCGTATCGTGGCCATGGAAGGCGGTTCGGCTTGCAGAGAGCACGGCCACAGTGCCATTGGCGCATCGTGCGAGACAGACCGTGTTGTCAGCGTCGCCAAGCGCCGCAAAACCAGGGTGTACGTAGCTGCCGCCCACTGCGTGCACCTCGACGATTTCGCTGCCAAGAAACCAGCGGGCGAGATCGATATCATGAACATTCATGTCGAGAAAAATGCCGCCGCCGGTCTTTACGAATTCGAGCTGGAAATCGGCGTATTCGTCGAGATCGCAAGTCTGGGACCGGACCAGAAAGGGGGTACCGATGGCGCCAGCATCGATGAGGGCGCGCGCTTGGCGGTAGGAAGGATCGAAACGACGCACGAAGCCCGTCAGAAAAACCTGATCGGGATGCGCTGCGGCCGCGCGCTCAATAGCTGCGCATTCTTCCAGCGAGACGCCCATCGGCTTTTCGACAAAGACATGCAGTCCATTGTCGAAAGCCTGAATCACCTGCGCGGCATGGTGGATCGAAGAGCTCGCGATCCATACCGCGTCGAGCGGCTCATGCGAGAGCATGTTGTCAAAGGAAGTATAGGTGTGAGGGATCTCCAATGTGTCGCGTGCCCAGTCGCGTTCGGCGGCAACAGGCGAGCAGGCACAGACGAGGTCGGCTCCAGGCACAAGACGGGAGAGATTGTACGCGTGACGCTTGCCGAGCCTGCCAAGCCCGACAATGCCAATCCTAATCTTCTTCATAGACCGTCCCTTTGCGAGTGTGGGGCGTTGGTGCAAACGTTTTCTGAAAACGTTTGCATATGGTGGTAAGTATTATGGGACAGGTTTTTGGATTTGTCAAACGAAATTTTATCGTTTGAGTAGAGTTTTATTGGAGACTTTCGGGGGAGCGCTGAGGTAAGGCAGCACCCGGGGGATTATGAGCGAGGTGGATGCTCGAGATGATGCCGTTCCACGCGGATTAACGCGCTATTGATACCCACGACCGCCAGCGAGAATACCGCGTAGGTCAGAAAGCCGCTGCGGATGCCCCATGCCGTCGAGATCCCGGACATAAGATAAGGGAACACGAACGCGCCGATGCCGCCTCCCATGGCCGCAAATCCGACGGCTTCGCCCTGTGTGTGCGGAAAGATATCGCCAACCATGCTCATCACGGTTGGGTAGATGATCGAACAGCCGAACCCGGCCAGAACCACCAAGACGCCCGCGATGACGACGGCAGCTTCATGTCCCCAGAAGCCAGAGAGTGCGAGCAGTATGATCGCGGTCGCCATGAGGGTTGACATTGAAAAGAGCATTTTTCCTCTTGCCTTCGCGCGAAGGAAGAGTGGAACGCCAAAACGGCCCGCCAGCAAGCCAGCCCAGAACAGCGACACCATCAAAGACCCAGTTGGGACCGAAGTGCCGAATACCGTGACGAAATATTCCGCAATCCAGTTTGAAATGCCGAGCTCCACGCCGACATAGACGAATAGCGCAATGAATCCGAGCCAGTATGCCGGATGGCGGAACAGGTCTCTTCTGGTATGACCGGGAGCGTGGCCGCGATCTCTTCCTAATTCCTTGAGCGGCAGGAATTGGACCGAAATCAGTACGAGAAAGAACAGAACGCTCACGCCCCGATAGATCATCGTCCATGGGAGCGAGGCGCTTATAAGGAGAGCAATAATTAAGGGGCCTGCGAACGCGCCGATAGAAAACGCTCCGTGCATCAGGTTCATCGCTCGGCCGCCGCCTGGGCCTTCCATCCTGAGTGTCGACCAGTCAACCGCCAGCTCGATGGACCCTTGTCCCACACCGACAAGGAAGTAGAGCAGAATATTGAGTAGCGGCGCCGGCGAGGCGGCAAAGAGTGAAAGACCGATGGACACCAGAAGCAAGCCAGCGCTGAGGGTAAGCCGCAGGCCCCATGCCGCTAGCAGGATGCCCGCGAGGTAGGTGGAAAGAAAATAGCCAACCGAGCTCGCCGCCAAGACTGTACCGGCAATGGCATACGACCAGCGGAAATCGGAAAAAATCTTCGGCAGCGTGGCGCCGATGACCGTCATGGACGCGCCAAAGAGGGTAAATATGCTGAACATGGCCGCGTAAAGAAGGCGAAAGCGTTTTTCAACGAGCATGATGTGCCTATTCTGTTGAGGCTGGCGCATCGCGTCAATTGAGGCCGCAGGGCCGGAAGCCATGCCAGATCCGCTATGGTAGAATCCTTTCAAACGCGCTATGATGGTGTCGCATGACGAGCATAAAGGATATTGCACGCCTCGCGGGCGTTTCCGCCTCTACTGTATCGCGGGTTCTGAACGAGCGAGAGTACGTTCGCGAAGAGGTGCGGCAGCGTGTGCTCGCGATCGTCAAGGAAAAAGGATACGTCCAGAGCCACGTAGCCCGTTCCATGGTGCTGCGGCGAAGCTTTACGATAGGCGTGGTTGTTCCCTACCTCTTTAACATGTTCCAGCGGCAGCTGTTCGCGTCCATGGAATTCTTCCTGGAACAGCATGGATACAAGACCCAATTCTTCTTCCTTCGTTGGACAGAGGCGAGCGAGCAGTCGTTTCTTCGGCGTCTCAAGGCCGAAACGCTCGACGGTCTCATTTTTATTCATGAGCTGGATAATCCCTCGATCTATCGATATCTGATAGAACGTGGCCTGCCGGTTGCCCTCTGCACTTTCGAAAAGGAAGAATTCGGTTTTCCCGCTGTCCACGTGGAAGAAGAACGCTCCGCGCACATGGCTGTGTCCTATCTGATCCAGAAGGGGCATTCCCGCATCGCGCTTATCACTGGGGAACATTTCAGTTTCGGCCGCCAGCGGGAAAAGGGATACCTGCAGGCATTGGGCGAATATGGCATTTCTGTTGAACCGGAACTTGTGGTCCGTGTGCCATCCTACAACCCGGAAGCTGGTCGGGCAGGAATGCTTGCCTTGCTAAAAAGAAAAAAAGCCTTCACTGCCGTATTCGCCGTCACCGACGAGCTGGCTATTGGAGCAATGAAGGCGCTTCATGAGTCGAACCTGCGTATTTCGGACGATATCAGCATTATCGGATTTGACGATATTGACATTTCCGCCTATACGATTCCCGGTCTGACTACGGTGCGTCAGCCAATTTTCGAGATGGGGAAGATGAGCGCCGACCTAGTCTGCGAGTGGATTGCGCATGGGAAGCAACAGGGGCGCACCGCCAGGCTTTCGACCACCATCATTGAGCGGGGGACAGTGCGCCCCCTGAAATGATGCGTGTGCTCAAAACGGCTTGAAATGCTGTGTATCGAACCAGTATTCGCGCGATTCGTCCTGTATTTTCAGTAATTCGCTGTAATGCCGCGATTCCCATTCCGACATTGAATTGAAGAATGCTTTGAGGTGAGGATCCTTCGCAGTCATGGCGAGGGTCCGGTAATGTTCGGTCGCGTTGAGTTCGAGCAGCACCGCGCTCGATACCGCTGCGCTCACGTGCCTGTCGGACGCGACACGCTTGAGAAAATCCTGACTGAAAATGGGGCTCTGATGGCGGGTCGCCTGCAACTCCGCTGCCAGGTTGACTGCTGGAGTCTGGCCTCCCAGGAGTTCCCGGTAATAACTGAGCAACCAGTTGTAGTGACGCTTTTCTTCATCCGCGCGCTGGGCAAAGAACTCGGCAACATCGCCATCTGCCCGAAGCGCTGCCTCCGAATAGATGGTCACGCTATCGATTTCAGCTTTCATGGCGTTTTTGATCGCGGTGGTCAGGTCGTCCATATGTCCCCCTTCTTTGTGTTCTTATCATAATCATACTACAAAATCCGTACGGACGCGACAAAAGAATTGCCCCGCAATAAAATGCGCATGGACAGCGACACAAGATGGTTGAAATATAGGACTCATGAAATCGCGGCCGGTGACGATTGTTCGGCAGGAAGGCCGAGTGGATTGGAATGCCGGAATCTATTGCCGCGGGGGCGGCTTACAAGTATATTTTGCAAGTCATTCGCAAAATTATTGGGATTACGAGGGAAGTGTGCATGAAGCGAACTGGAACGGCTAGGTGTGTCATCGCGGGCCTGCTGCTGGCTCTGCAGGTGATCGTGGCAGCGCCGACGCACGCGGCCCCCAAATCCGGTGGTCCTCTGCGCGTCGCGGTGAGCATTCCTCCCATGCAGGAATGGGTGATGAGAATCGCGGGTGAGCGGTCGACCGTGCAGGTTGTGCTGCCTTCTGGGGCCAGTCCCCATGCCTTTGAACCTTCACCCCGACAGCTGGCGGAACTGGGCACAGCGGATGTCTGGTTTGTGATCGGCGTTGAGTTCGAGCGGGCGCTGAAACCGCGTATCAGATCATTGTATCCTCAGCTTCGCATTGTCGATGTCACCTCTCTGGTGCAGTTCAGGCGATTGGCTCCGGGCGAGGCCGAAAAGGATACCCACGAGCATGCTGAAGCAGGGCCTTCGAGCCATGGGGACCTGGCGGCTGAAGGGTTCGATGTCCATACATGGCTCGGGCTTGAGTCCGCAAAGGCCGAAATGCAGGTGATCAGGGACACGATGATTGCGCTCGACCCGCAAGGCGCTTCGGTATATCGAAATAATTTCGATCGGTATCTCAGGGAGGCCGAAGAAGTGTACCGAGGGCTCAAGCCCGCGCTTGCGCCGCTCTCTGGCAGCAATGTATTCGTCTACCATCCCTCTTTTGGCTATTTTCTTGATTATTTTGGGATACGGCAAGTGGCGGTCGAGGTGGGCGGCAAAGAGCCGACCCAAAAGGAGCTCGCGGCGCTTATCGCGCTGGCGAAGAAAGAGAAAGCCCGGGCAGTGTTTGTGCAGGCGCAGTTTTCACAGAGTGCCGCGAAGGCGATTGCGCAGGCGATCGGGGCGGCGGTGGTTCCTATTGACCCGCTGGCTTCAGACTGGCTCGCGAATATTTCGCGGATCGGGCAAGCGCTTCGGGCTGCCGCGGGCAAATGAGGAGTGGCGGCGGTTGGCGATGACACTGAACCGCGCTGCAGCAAAGGGGGCGGAATCATGCAGGGACTGACGCGATCTGACACAGGTGAGGCTTCCTTCAACGAGCAGGCGCTTCCGCACGCTCCGGAGGAAGTCGCGGTCTGGTGCCGGAATCTCGGATTCCGGTATCGGGAAGCGGCGGTATTCGAACATGTGTCGTTTCATGTCCATCGGGGTGAATTTGTCGCGCTGACCGGTAAAAATGGGGCAGGGAAGAGCACGCTGCTCAAGCTGATTGTCGGCCTGCTCGAGCCGACGCGAGGGTCGGTACTGGTATTTGGTGCCCCTCCCCGCAGGCGTACCGGCTCGATCGGCTATGTTCCACAGCACTCAGGATTTGACGTGTCGTTTCCTATTCGTGTGGAGGAGGTGGTCGGAATGGGCAGGCTGTTCGGGCTCTCGCCGATTGCCCGTCATCAGAAAGAAGAGGATATTGCGTGGGCACTCCAGCAGGCGGAGGTATTCGATCTGAAGGACAGGCCCTTTGCCGCCCTTTCTGGAGGTCAGCGGAGGCGGGTGCTCATAGCCCGCGCCCTGGTAGGGCACCCGCAGCTTCTTGTCCTCGACGAGCCGACCGCAAACATGGACATCGAGAGCGAACGGAAATTCAACCAGGTCATGGCGCGTATTAAAGGTACGACCACAGTGCTGATCGCCACGCATGATTCAGATTTCGTCTCAGCGCTCGCGGATACCGTTCTCTGTGTCGGTCAGAATCGCGAGGAGGCCCACAATGTTCACCGGCATGCGCTCGAACCGGCCTCCGACGCTTCGGAGGAACTGTATGGGGGCAAGGTGGCACGGGTGCGCCATGATATCGAATTGCCGGACGATGCCTGTTGCAGGGAGGATGCCACATGAGCGGGTTTATTGCGGCGCTTCTGGATCCCGCCATACCCTTTGTGCGTAATGCCGTGATCGGAAGCCTTTTGGCGTCGCTGCTGTTTGGGATACTGGGAGCGCTGGTGACGGTGCGGCGGATCGCGGGGCTGGCAGGGGCGATTTCGCATACAGTGCTCGGAGGGATCGGATTGGCGCTGTTTCTTGCCTCGCGAGGAGGACCGGTATGGCTGACCCCTTTGGCGGGAGCGATGGTCTTCGCGGTGGCCTCAGCGATCATCATCGGTCTGGTATCGCTCAAGGCAAAACAGAGGGAAGACACGGTCATCAACGCGCTGTGGGCAATTGGGATGAGCCTCGGCGTGGTTTTCCTCGCGAAGACCCCTGGCTATACGGACCCGATGAGCTATCTGTTCGGCAATATCCTTCTGGTTACCAGACGGGATATTCTGCTGCTCGCGGGGCTCGACGTGGTGGTGGTATTGCTGGTGCTGCGCTACTACCGCCATATTGAAGCTGCTTCGTTCGATGAGGAATTTGCGGCGACGAAAGGGGTGCCGGTTACGGCTATTTCGCTCGCGCTGTTGGCGATTATTGCTGTGTCCATTGTCCTTTTGCAGACTTTTGTCGGTATCGTTATGGTGATCGCCATGCTGACGTTGCCGGCAGGAACCGCTGGGTACTATGTGCGCAATTTGGCGACGATGATGGTGCAGGGTGTGTTTCTGTCGATTGTTTTTTCGGTGAGTGGGCTCGCGGTTTCGTGGAACTGGGACCTGCCGGCGGGTGCGGTGATCGTGCTGCTGGCCGGGGCGGTCTTTCTGGCAAGCTCTGCCGGCAAAGTGCTGGCCGACAGGCTTGCGAAGCGCCGCGCGCGCGAGGCCCGACCATGACCCGAGCGCGTGCCCAGGTGCTCGAATACCTCTCGCGCATGGACGTGCCGATTTCGGCTCGCCAGCTTTCGGCGGCATTGGGAGGAACGCACGACACGGCCACTGTGTACCGCGCCTTGCATTACCTTGAGGACAAGGGCTACCTCGATTCCTTTGTGCTTCATTGCGACGCGCATGGCACCGAGCGGTATTACACGATGTGCTCGCAGCATGGAGACGCGCCGGCGCGCCACCGCCATTGGTTTCATTGCGAAGTCTGCCATCGATTCATCGATCTCGGAGAGTGCCGTTTCGACGAGCTTGTTGTGCATATGGGGCATGAGCGCGGTTTGCGCATTCATTCGCACACATTCTATGCGACGGGTGTGTGCGGGGAATGCGGGAATGTATATTCCCGCGCAAGAAATGCTTAGCAATAGGCCTTATAGTACCCAACCAGCGTTTGATCTGCAGATTGTGCGGGGGAAAATGTGGTCATTTCCTCTTTCAATAAAGTTTGTTGAGAGTCATGATGCTAAAAACGAAGCCGAGAAAATATATAACTGCATTATCTGCATAGAAGCAAAGCGATCAGTGGTCTTGTCATGTATGATCATTGATGACTCCGGATGCTTATATTAAATGATTGTTAGACAAAAGTAGTTGCAGATTCAAAATATTGGCTGCTTTTTATAAGTAATATATAATACGCCCCAATTATAATTAAATAATTGGGGCGTATATATTAGATATCGCTGGTGTAGGCTTCAATTTCAGCAACTATCGATTGGAAAATGTGAGAGCTAGGTGCTGATGTTGAGGTAATTTCAATCCTTATGTATCTGGCGCTTCGTGGTGATATAGAAAATTCCTCGTGAACAGGGGGCGATCCTTCTGTAATGTTTGATACGCCAGTTTTAACGGTAGTCCAAGTTGTTCCATCAGTAGAAAGCTTGATGATGTAATCATGGCGATGATAGTCCCACCATACGCCGATTTTGCTAATAGTATACGTTCTATCAAATTTAACTTGCAGCCAGGCAGGCATATCCCAATTACTCGCCCAGGATGTATTTGGGTTTCCATCTATGGCATACGATGCATATTGTGGGCCTGCAAGGTATGTACCCACACTTATTGCTGAAGCAGTAGCACCCATGGAGCTCAGTGCAACATTTTTAATATTGTTAGGTGTCCACTGCGCGTACAAGGTCACATTCGCCGAACCCATCACAAAGGTATTCCACGCCTGATAGCTTGTGCCGGTCCCGTCCGCCTTCGTGTTCCAGCCGGCAAAACTGTACCCCGTCCTTGTGAGGTTACCGGTGTTCCCCAGCACCGTGACCGTCGCTCCCTGCAGATACTTAGTGCTATCTCCCGGTACACTCCCACCCGTCGCCCCATTGCTGTCATAGACAACGACATAATATTGCGATTGCGGATCAAGGGGGTTGTCAAACTCGCCAAATAAGCTGCTATCACATGAGACAGTCGCGAGAAGAATCGCTGCGGCAACAATGTATGGAATACGAACGCCTTTTCTCATGATGGCTTCCTCCAATCAGCCAATTCATGTTTGCCAAATGTTACCTTTAAGTGTGTTCCCATACTCATTATCTATGGAGATCCTATCGATTTGTCGCCTCTGGGGCAGTTCGATAAATGGAATTTGAATGGCGAATTCCACGACGCGTTCATGAGGCCCCTACCTGCCACCATCCACCGGTACACACCCTCCTGTCTTTCTTGAGAATCAAGGATTTACGAAAAAATTTTCTCCCTTCCGCTTCGCGGCGCATCACTGCGGTTGTTCCCCGTTCCTTTCTCTCATGGTTCATTATCAATGGTCCAAACGAAGAGGGGGACACTCTACTATTACTAGAGTCATGATTCTTCTTTACCTTTTTACTAATCATAGTGCCCCCTATAATTTAGACCTCACTTGCTGAATCATTGCGTCAAGGTCAGCAATATATTGCTCAATGGGTGTGCCGTCAGTCTGTGGGGCAGGAGGAATTTTTATCCCTGGTACTTGAATCGTGAAGAAAGCCCCTAATGCCAGCGACGCGACAGTAGCTCCGCTGAAGAATTCAGCTTGACTGCGGAAAGTAGAAATGGTCGAAGGGTCAGTTGCCGATTTATATTGGTCATACGCGGATTGTCCAAGAATAAAACAGAATACGCCAGCGCCAATTCCCGCGAGCCCTGTCAGGAATTTTGAGTTTCTGGATTTTGTTTTTTGAATATAGTCCTGCGCCTCATTTCTTCGTTCTTCAAGATAATCAGCGAATTGTCTCAGGACTTCTTTTGGTTTGATAGCTTTTCCGGCGTTGACTTCAAGCATTTCATAAAAGGCGGCAGATGTGGTTGAAGGATAGTAAAAAACAATTTCAACCTTATGGCTGCCGGCATTTACATCCTCCCAATTCCTTTGCTTATAGTATGATGAAATACTTCTCAGATATACTCCATCAAGATAGATATCGCAATTAGGCGGGATATCGGAGAAATCAATCCATCCGCTTTTCACAACCACAAGCTCTTTCCATTGAGCATAAAGTTCGATGTTATTGTATACGTAAATGGCTTCCCCTGGTTTATAAGTATGACCAAGGCCATCCGCTCTGGTATTCCATCCAACAAATTCATACCCTTCTTTTTTCATGGTTCCCGCAGGAGCGATAATCGCTCTTTCGGCTAAATGATATTGTTTGGTGTCTATAGGCACAGAACCTGCTGTGAATCCATTTGAATAATAGGTAACTCTATATGTGGCAGGCACCCATCGCGCGTACAGAGTGACATTTGATTGTGAGATGGTGATAGTGTTTCCGGACACATATGCGGTGCCCAGGCCGTCAGGGCGGCTGTTCCAGCCGGCAAAAGTGTAGCCATCCTTTTCCAGCGCTCCAGGCCCCAGCACATACGCGGCACTCCCTGGTTTATAAGAACGCGCATCGATCGGTACGCTGCCTTTGGTCGCGCCATTGGGATCGTATATGACTTTGAAAGTGGTTTCAGGCACCCATCGCGCGTACAGCGTGATATCGGATCCTGGTATTGGAATAGAGGTTCCTGCTCCATATTGGGTTCCGGAGCCATCAGGTTGTGTGTTCCATCCCGCAAACTCATACCCTGCTCGAAACAGAGAACCAGGGGCTTGTAGCAGCGCCAAGCTACCTGCCTCATATTCGTTGCGATCGGTGGGAGGCGCCCCCCCGGTCGCGCCATTCGGGTGGTAGACGATCCTGAATTTCGGCTGCGCCTGCTTGAGGAAGAAAATGTAGCTCCCTCCTTCCTGGCTGTCGGTTTCCTTGAGCGTGCCCAGAAGCGGGCTGGTGGTAAGATCCTTTGTGAGCCTGATATCATTGAACAGCATCAAGGGATCCACATAGGGC
>JAJUJQ010000046.1 GCA_029265255.1 Spirochaetota bacterium | reverse complement strand
GAACAAACGCATGCGCGACCTGTTTTCAAAACGATCCATTGCTGGCGAGGTCGAGCCGAACGAGCTTGCCCGGCTTCGCGAGCGGCTCTCGGCTGCGGGGTGGCCGCTCAAGGACCTGTCGCAGAGCAATCCTACGAAGGTTGGCCTTCAGCGCGCCGCCGCGCTATTTTCGTTGGACTCGCCCGGGAATTCAATCTATGAGCCTGAGCCCAAAGGTCTTTTGCATGCCCGTACGGCGCTTTCGGAGCACCTCGCGCACAAGAATAGGAACATATCGCCTGAAAATCTCTTTTTGTGCGCTTCCACATCGGAAGGATACTCATGGCTCTTCAAGCTTCTGTGTGACGCCGGCGACGCCGTGCTCATTCCCAAGCCCGGCTATCCTCTGTTTGAGCACCTCGCGGCGCTCGAAGATGTCCGCACCTTGGCGTATCCGCTCGAGTATGCGCATGCTTCGGGCTGGCACATCGATGTGGCCGCGATGGAAGCGACGCTCGCATCGGAATTGGGGAAAAGAATTAAGGCGATCATCGTCATCAACCCCAACAATCCCACAGGCTCTTACGTCCGAAAACAGGAAAGGGAAGCCATCCTGGAGCTGTGCGAGCGCTGTGGCCTCGCGCTCATCGCCGATGAGGTGTTTTTCGATTTTCCTCTCGATGATGCCGTGGAGCGACACAGCTTTATAGGCGAAAGCCGTGTGCTCACCTTTGTGCTCGACGGGCTGTCGAAGCGTCTGGGCATGCCGCAAATGAAGCTCGGCTGGATTGCCGTCTCGGGGCCGTCCAGAGAGGTGGCGCATGCAAAGAAGAGGATCGAGCTCATCGCCGACACCTTCCTTTCGGCGGGGACGCCCATCATGAACGCGCTGCCGTCCCTTCTCGCTGAGGAATCGGTGTTTGTCGACAGCATCCTCGGCCGGATGCGGGAGAATTACTCGCTATATCGCAGCATATTGGAGGGGCCGGGGAGCCCGCACCGCGTGCTCGCCTGCCAGGGAGGCTGGACCGCCCTGATCGAAAGCCCTGCACTCCTCGAAGAGGAGAAAATCGCAGCGCTCTTATTGCAACACAAGAGCATCGCTGCGCAGCCGGGCTTTTTCTTCGACATCGAGCGAGGCGCCCATTTTGCTTTCAGCCTCATCATCCCTCCCCAGTGGGCAAGCGCCTGGTCCAGGGAATATAGAGAATTATTCGACGCGCTTCAGACTCAATGACGAAGGATGAAAAATATAGTATCTTCTTGTAGGGAGGAGCCATGTCTGCAATCCTGATCGATGGCAAGAGAATAGCCGAAGACATTCGGAGCGAACTCGCAGAGAAAGTCGCGTTGCTCACGGAGAGGAGCGTGAGGCCGGGCCTCGCCGTCATCCTCGTGGGCGACAACCCCGCCTCGGTGTCCTACGTGACCGGGAAAGAGAAGGCCTGCGCGGAGATCGGCATCCAGAGTTTCGAGACCAGGTTTCCGGAAGATGTTTCCGAGCAGGAGCTCCTCGAAAAGATCGCAGAGTGCAACCGGAATCCGAGCGTCCACGGTATTCTCGTGCAGCTTCCCCTGCCGCGTCACATCGACGAACGCCGCGTGATCGGCGCGATCGGGCCAGACAAGGATGTGGACGGCTTTACTCCCGTCAACCTCGGCAGGATGCTCCTCGAAGAGCCTTGCTACATCCCGTGCACGCCGCTCGGCATCATCGAGCTGTTGAAGCGGAGCGGGGTCCCGACGAAGGGGGCGCGGGCGGTGGTCGTCGGCCGCTCGAACATCGTGGGCAAGCCCCTCGCGAACCTCCTCATCCGCAAGTCGGTCAATGCGACGGTGACCATATGCCACACGGGAACGAAGGACCTCGCGTCGCATGTTAGGGCCGCGGACATCGTAATCGCCTGTGCGGGAGCTCCCGGCCTTGTGTCCGTGGACATGATCAAGCCGGGCGCCTGCGTGATCGACGTGGGAGTCAACCGCGTGCCTGATCCTACGAAAAAGAAGGGGTACAGGCTCTGCGGCGATGTCGATTTCGAAGGAGCCTCGAAGGTGGCGGGGTGGATTACGCCGGTGCCTGGAGGGGTAGGACCCATGACCATCACCATGCTGCTTTCGAACACGATCGAGGCTGCATCGAGGATTTCGGGCGTCGCGCTATGAGCCGTAGTCCGACAGGAAGATCAGGTCCCGGGAATGCCTCTGTCGGTTAAATTCCAAGGTTGAAGATATGGTGGATGTTCAGTCTTTTCAGGATGATCGCCGCATCGCGATCCAGAAGGTGGGTGTCAAGGGCCTGCGGTATCCCATAACGCTGCTCGACAAGAGCGAGAAATATCAGCATACGACGGCCCTCGTGAACCTGTTTGCAGACCTGCCGCACAATTTCAAGGGCACCCACATGAGCAGGTTCATCGAGGTCTTCGAAGAGTACCGTGCGGACCTCTCCATGCCCAACGTGCTCAGAATGCTGAAGAAGATCAGGACCGAGCTCTCCGCGCAGATGGCGTACACGGACATTCACTTTCCGTATTTTATAAAGAAGGCGGCGCCCGTTTCGGGGCAGACGGCGATCATGAGCTACGACTGTTTCTACGAGGCGAGCAGTTCGGAGAAGGGGCACCGCTTTATTGCAGGCGTGACGGTGCCGATCCAGACGGTCTGCCCCTGTTCCAAGGCGATATCCGACGGGGGAGCGCACAATCAGCGCGGGCTCGTGACCCTTCAAGTGTCGCTGGGCCCCTTTTTCTGGTTCGAGGATCTGATCCGCATCGTGGAAGAATCAGGATCGAGCGAGCTGTTCACCCTCCTCAAGCGCGAAGATGAGAAGTTCGTCACCGAAAAGGCCTATGGACAGCCCCGCTTCGTTGAAGATGTCGTGAGGGAAGTATACGCCAAAGT
Source organism: Spirochaetota bacterium (assembly GCA_029265255.1). The sequence goes on along the minus strand of JAJUJQ010000046.1, from coordinate 1,945 downwards.
CGATGCCTTGCAGCGCTTTCCCTGGTTTGCGGTGGAGGCTGAAAATTTCGAGAGCATTCATAATCACTCCGCCTACGCATATGTGGAGAAGAGCGAGCGCTCGAAGATCGAACCGGTCAAAGGTGATCATGGAAAGTTCGATCCCCTGAGAGATACAGACGGCAATGCATTGCATTTTGAATGAAAGAGGATGGATATGGAGAGCAATTATCCGGTTGACCCCAAAAATCTTACCGATAAAGGTACGAGGGGAGTGATGTCGTCGGCTGCAGGACTCGGCATGCTGGGTGTCAATGCCCTGCTCGGAGTGCCCGTCGTGGGAACCGTAATTTCGGCCGGTCTCCTTGCCTTGGGCGCCATAGGTCTCTTCGGAAAGACGAAGACCGACAAGGCCTCCGGCACCGTGCTGGCGGTTGCCGGCGTCGCTGGCCTCACCACCCTGTTTTTGCCGGGGCTCGCCCATTCGCTTTTGTCGCTGGGCGGGCTCGGGCTTCTGGGGTATGGGGTATACAACCTTTTTGGCTTTTTGCGGGGCCTGCACAGGAAAAAATGAAGAAATACCACATAGAGACCTATGGCTGCGAGATGAACAAGGCGGAATCCGCGGCCATGGAGACGACGCTGCTCGAGCACGGCTGGGAGCGATCCGGCGAGGAAGAGGCGCAGCTTATCCTGTTGAACACGTGTACGGTGCGTGCGACTGCCGAAAATCGTGCATGGAACCGCATTCGCCAGCTTTCGGCACGAAAGAAGGAGCGGTCCTTTGTGCTCGCCGTCGTCGGCTGCATGGCTGAGCAGCATAAGAGCGCCATTCGGCGCAGGGCACCCGGCGTGGACTATGTCCTCGGCACCTTCCAGAAGCAATCGTTCGGGCTCATGATCGACATGATCGCCAGGGGCCAGAAAGCCGAAGTACTCGAAGAGGCGCCGAAGTATGTGTTTGGTGCACGCCACCACGAACCTGGAGCATTCCGCTCTTTTGTCCCCATCATGCACGGGTGCAACAATTTCTGTTCCTACTGCATCGTGCCCTATGTGCGCGGACGAGAAGTCTCGCGCAGCCCCGCGGATATTCTCCGCGAGATCGATCAACTTGAGGATCTGGGAGTGAGAGAAATCACGCTCCTCGGGCAGAATGTCAACTCGTACCGCTGGGAGGCGGGGGGCGAGACGCTGAATTTCCCGGGCCTTCTGAAGATGATAGCTTCGCATCTGGAAGGACGGCGCCAATACCGGACTGTGTCGGGACAGGCAGAGGAACTTCGGCAGTCCGACGGCTGCATCGGGTGGATACGCTTTTTGACGAGCCATCCCAAGGACCTTTCCCATGAGCTTGTCGATGTGATCGCGGACAATCCCCTCTTCTGCCGCCACCTTCACCTACCTTTCCAATCAGGGTCAGATGCGGTGCTCGCCGCGATGAACCGTCGATATACTCGAGAGGGATACCTGTCCCTCGTTGAAGAACTCAGGGAGAAAATACCACAGCTGACCCTCTCCACCGACATTCTGGTGGGCTTTCCCGGCGAGACCGAAGAGGATTTCGAACAGACCCTCGATCTGATGCGCCGTGTGCGCTTTTCGTACGCGTTTATGTACCACTTCAACGCGAGAGAAGGCACCCCGGCGGCCGGAATGCCGAACAGAATACCCGACAGAGTGAAGAAAGAGCGGCTCGCGCGCGTCATTGCGCTTCAGAAAGAGATCACGGCCTCGCTCATGAAGGAGCGGGTAGGCCAGGTGGATGAAGTCCTCATAGAGGGACTTTCCAGGCGATCGTCCAAGGAAGTCCTGGCGCGGACCACGCGCGACGAAATGGTGGTCTTCGCCGCATCCCCGCAGAGAATCGGGCAATTCGCCCGGGTGAGGCTGGTTTCGATTATAGGCAACACCTTCAGGGGCCAGGAAGTGTGAATACGAGCAGAAGAGGAAAAACCCGAAGAAG
>JAJUJQ010000006.1 GCA_029265255.1 Spirochaetota bacterium | reverse complement strand
CTCCGGCACGCCTCCGTTACGTTGCCGAGTCGTTCAGCAAGCTCCAACACACTTAATCGCTGCTTCGCAACTTTTTCCGATGCTTCCATTTCCATCCTCCTATTCCTTACTATATCGTAAGTATAGAAGATTAGGAATACACTTGATATAAGAATTATTTTAATTGCACCATCCTTCAAGCGAAGCGTAATAAGAATGTCAAAGAAGATTGGTTATACTGTCGAACTATATCAAATTAATCGATATGCAGAGGAGGAAGATGAATTTGTATTAGTTGATGTCTTAGATGAGGAAGAAAAAAGATTTACAAGTACCAAGGTAACACAAGAATGGAATTGGGAATATTATGAAAAAGAACACGGAGCCGAAGCAACAAAAAGTTTAAAATTCTCGTAGAGCTAATTGATTCATATATTAAAAAGCAAAATTGGAATGTTCCATATAATATAAATAAATATTATACTGGGTTTAAAAGTGGAAACCGCGTGATATTCAGTGTTGGTTGGGGGAGTACTTATCTTTGGCATTTAAAATTTAAAATATCGGAAAAAGCCGCCAGAGAATATAAAGGAAATAATAGGGAATTCCAAAGATATGACAACTCCTTTAACGAAGCGATATTTAAATATAAAGGAAAAGGAGAATTATCCATTGATGAACTAGATCCATTATTCAAACTTGCATATGAAGGTAGTTCGAGAGGATTAAATGCCTAGAGACTGAGCGAAACTTGCATTCTTTAAGAAACAGATGAAAATATTTCTTGTCGATTCCATTGTACTTTCTCAAGACTCTCTTGGCTTGGCTTAAAAGTCTTCATGATCGGTGTCAGTATAAACAACGCTATATGGCCATATTTTAAGGGCTATTTCGTTCAATAGGGTCTTTGTGCCTTGCTATTCTCCACAACTACGGCAATTGCCATGGACGAAAACCTGTTTGTGCAAAATCGCTGTCGCTCACTGTTGCGTTTGAGGCTCGAGATATTCTTGTTCACGGCTATGACCGATCAAACAGTCACAGCGTCTTGTACCTACAGGAAGTTCGTACCTGGATCGGATGGATCAGGTCAAAACCCTCTCTGAAACCCCAGGAAACCACCCGCGTGTTCTGCGCGCGATGTTCACCAGGCTGAGCATGACAGGAACCTCCACCAGCACCCCGACCACAGTCGCCAGTGCCGCACCCGAAGACAGTCCGAACAGACTGATCGCCACGGCAACCGCCAGCTCAAAGAAGTTCGAAGCGCCAATCATGCCCGCCGGCGCGGCAATCTCGTACGGCACCTTCCACGCCCTCGCCCAGCCGTACCCGATGAAGAAAATCAGGAAGGTCTGGATTACCAGCGGCACCGCGATCAATAGAATGGCAAAGGGGTTGGCCATGATCACCCTTCCCTGGAAGGAAAAGAGAATGACCAACGTGAGCAGCAAACCCACCTCTGTAATGCCCTCGAATTTTTTCAGAAATACCCCTTCAAACCAGGCCAGCCCCCTGCTCCGTATCAGCCTGGACCGGGTGAGAGCACCGAATCCCAGCGGAATGACTACGAACAGCACTACAGACAGCAACAGGGTATCCAAAGGCACCCTGACATTGCTGATGCCCAGCAGGAAAGCCACAATCGGCGCAAAGGCAAACAGGATGAACAGGTCATTGATCGCGACCTGCACCACCGTATAACCAGGATCCCCGTCCGAGAGATGCGACCAGACAAAGACCATAGCCGTACATGGAGCCGCGCCCAGCAGCACCGCTCCCGCAAGGTACTCCGTAGCGAGCCCCGCTGGAATGAACGCACGGAACACCACCTTGAGAAAAAATGCCGCTATGAGATACATGGAGAAGGGTTTGATGAGCCAGTTCACCACCAGGGTAATGATGAGCCCCTTTGGCTTTTTGCCTGCATTCTTGATGCTCGCAAAATCCACCTTGAGCATCATGGGATAGATCATCAGCCAGATGAGCACCGCCACGGGAATTGAGACCTGTGCGTATTCAAACCTGCCCAGAAATGCTGGGACACCAGGGTAGAAATAGCCAATCGCCACACCTGCGACGATACAGAGTACAACCCAGATCGAAAGGTATTGTGCAAAAAAGCTGATGCCAGCAACTTGCTTCTCGCTCATTGTTTCATTGTTGCCGAATATTACAACATTGTCAAGCACATAAACGTTGCGATAAGCCACTTATGTCAATTGCAGCCGAGCCCACCCTCCAGCCCCCTGAAAAACCCTTCCAGATTTTCCGGCAGCGCGGGCAGCGGCTCAGGTTCAATAACAGGCAGCGTATCGATGTGCAGCATAGCATCCATGAGAGCCTCGAGCAGGAGAGGCAGTGGAGGCGAGGTATACACGTTCCCCTTGTAATGCCATTCGCGGCATTGCACGGCAGCGCCACCCGCGATTTCGCCGCAGCTCTCACATGCTGATTCCCGTATGTCCTGCGCAATGTCGCGCCCATGGATCCGAATGGTCGGCGATGACCTGAGCGCGAGGCGCAGCGCTTCTTCCCGCGTGCGGATCACCCTGGTGCGTAGGATAAGCTGAATGCCAAGCGCGATGGCGACCGGCTCCAGAAACGCGACAGCCCGTTTCAGCGCACGGTCAGCGGGTACGCACCGAGCGCACGTGGAGAGATCGAGAACCAGAAGGTCGAGATAGAGCGGCTTCAGATTGCGGCCCCGGGTAACAGGGGCAAAACGGAGCGATGATCCTGGGGTACTCATACAGTAATTATTGTATGCATCGCGAAAGGCTTCCTCAAACCCCTTACCCTGTGATATCTAGAGAGCACCATGGACAGAAAGGTTGTTCGCGCGGATGCGCTGCTCTTGCTCACTGCCGCGGTGTGGGGTTTTGCCTTCGTGGCCCAGCGCGTCGGCATGGAGTCGATCGGCCCCTTCGCGTTCAATGGCATCCGGTTTGTGCTGGGGAGCCTGAGTCTGCTGCCCTTAATCCGACTGCGGGCAGGCAGGCGCCCGGCCGCGGAAGACAGAGAACCGACCTCGTTGCGCACGCGGCATATGTGGCCCGGCGCGCTGCTGGCGGGAGTGGTGCTCTTCATTGCCGCTTCGCTGCAGCAGATCGGCATACAGTACACCACCGCCGGCAAGGCTGGTTTTCTCACCGGCCTGTATGTGGTGCTCGTGCCCATCGCGGGCATCGCGCTTGGGCACAAAACAGCGGTGGCAACATGGGTCGCGGCAATTCTGGCCGCAGCAGGCATGTATGTACTGAGCGCGCCCGATCAGCTCGGGCGAGTCAACCCCGGCGACCTGCTCGTCATCGCCAGCGCCGTATTCTGGACCGTGCACGTGCTCATCATAGACCGATTGTCCCGCAGCCTCGATCCCATCAAACTGGCATCCGCGCAATTTGCGTGGTGCGGCCTGCTCTCGCTCGCCACCAGTGCGGCCATTGAGCCGTGGTCCATGGACTCTGTCCTTGCCGCAGCCTGGCCGATTCTCTACGGAGGGCTCGCCTCGGTAGGCATAGGTTACACGCTGCAGGTCGTCGCCCAGCGTGACGCGCCGCCCGCGCACTCGGCTATCCTGCTCAGCCTAGAAGGCCTGTTCGCTACCATAGGAGGCATTCTCATCCTGCGGGAGCCCATGGCCTTGCGCAATATCGCGGGCTCCGCGCTCATGCTGGCGGGCATGCTGGCGACGCAGTGGGATGTGGTGATGCACAGTACGGGCCGCACCGCGCGCTCGGCCAGGTGAAGGCTGCGCAGCAATCTCAGTGCGCTGCAGCCGCCACGGAGTCTATCGCCCGCCGCAGCGCCGCAAGCCCCTCGTCGATGTCCGCGCGGGTAATCACCAGGGGAGGCAAGAGACGCACCGTATCCTCGCCCGCGGTCAGCACCAGCAGCCGCTCCTTGATCGCCGCGTCCATCACAAGGTGTGGGTCCACGGTGACGCCAATGCCGATCATAAGTCCCAAGCCGCGCACATCCTTCACGAGGGGATGCCGCCAGGCCGCCACCTGCTCGCGCAGATACGCGCCTTTCTGCTGTACGTCTTCCAGAAATCCCGGCTTCTCAAGCTCGGCCAAAACCACCAGCGCAGCGCTCGCTGCGAGCGGACCGCCCCCGAACGTGGTGCCGTGGTCGCCAGGCTGCAGTACCTGCGCCGCCCTGCCCCGCGCCAGAATCGCGCCTATCGGCACCCCGCCGGCCAGCCCCTTGGCCACCGCCACCACATCGGGGGTCACGCCAAGCTGCTCACAGGCAAGCAGCGTCCCGGTCCGCCCGATTCCCGTCTGCACCTCGTCGGCGCAGAACAGAATATCGCGCTCGCGGCAGAGACGCTCGGCCGCATGCAGGTACCGCGCGGAGAGCGGCCGCACGCCGCCCTCGCCCTGAATCGGCTCAAAGGCAAACGCGCACACGCGGTCCGCGTCGAGAAGCCTGTCGAGCGCCTCGATATTCTCGGGTTCCGCGTACACAAAGCCCGGCGTAAAAGGCCCAAAAAACCGATGGAACTTGTCCTGACCCGTGGCGGTTACCGCGGTAATGGTACGCCCGTGAAAGGACTGGCGCAGCGTGACGATGACGTTCTTGTCCGGTTTCCTGGCTGAGCCATACTTGCGCGCGAGCTTGAACATGCCCTCATTCGCCTCGGCGCCCGAGTTGCAGAAAAAAACCGTGTCGTACCCTGCGCGCGCGGTCAGCGTTTCGGCCAGCGTCGCGGAAGGCTCGGTCATGAAATAATTCGAAACATGAATGACCTTCGCCGCCTGCGCGGCGATCGCGGCCACCAGCGCCGGGTGCCCGTGCCCCAGCGAATTGACGCCTATTCCCGCCGTAAAATCGATATACTCGGTGCCGTCGGTCGTCCACAGGCGCGCGCCCGCGCCATGGTCGAACGTCAGGCCCGTCCGCCCATAGGTATTCATAAAAGCCTTGCTGTCGTTACTCATCGAATCATCGTCCCCATGCCGGTATCAGTAAACAGTTCCACCAGGAGCGAATGCGGCGAGCGCCCATCCACAATGTGCGCGGCCGATACGCCCTGGGCCAGTGCCTGGAGGCAGCATTCCAGCTTCGGTATCATGCCGCCCTTGATGGTACCTTTCGCCATCAGCGATTTCGCCAGCTGCACATCCATTTCGCGGATCAGCGTCCCGATATCGGTCTTGTCTTCCATGACCCCTGGTACGTCGGTCAGGAGAATAAGCTTCTCCGCCTTGAGCGCGCTTGCCAGCGCCCCCGCGGCGGTGTCCGCGTTCACATTGTAAAAACCCCATTCCTCATCGGCGCGCATGGCAATGCTGGCGACGACGGGGATAATCCCCGCGTCGAGCAGCGAGCGGATCACATCGGTGTTCACATTTTGCACCTCTCCGACAAGCCCAAGGTCCTGCCCGTTGCGCCGAATACGTCGCGCCATAAAAAGCCCGCCATCGCTGCCGCAGATACCAATCGCCTTGCCCCCCGCGCGCGAAAAAAGCTCCACCAGGTCCTTGTTCACCTTGCCGGCAAGCACCATCTGGACAATCTCCATGGTCTCGTCATCGGTATAGCGCAGGCCTTCCACAAACACCGTCTCTTTATTGAGTTTTCGCAGCATGCGATCGATTTCTGGACCGCCGCCGTGCACCAGCACTGGCTTCATCCCCACCGCCTGCATGAGAATGAGGTCTTCGATGACCGTCTGGCGCACCCCCTCGTTGATCATGGCCGCGCCGCCGTATTTGATAACGATAATCTTGCCGCTGAACCGCCGCAGGTACGGCAGGGCTTCGATCAGAACTTCCGCGTTGAACTGTTCTTCCATACACTGGCTCCTGTATCGTTTCGGAGAGCACCGGCCACGCTTAGGTTCGGTAATCCCCGTTGATTCTGACATATTCGTACGAGAGATCGCAGCCCCAGCAGGTTGCTTCCGCGTCTCCCGCGTGCAGATCCACGATAATGGCGACCTCCTGATTGTTGAGTATCTTTTTGGCCTTCTCCTCGCTGAACGGCAGCGGCGCGCCGGCCTTGCACACCTCGATATAGCCGCGCGGGCTTTCGAAGCTCACATCGACCTTGTCCGGATCAAAATCGCTGCGCGTGTACCCCATGGCGCAGAGGATACGGCCCCAGTTGGCGTCGGCGCCGAACATGGCGGTCTTGACCAGGCTCGAAGTGATAATCCCCTTGGCGAGCGCTTCGGCCTGCGCTTCTGACACAGCCCCGCTCACCGTGCATTCGAGCAGCCTGGTCGCGCCTTCCCCGTCGCGGGCGATCATTTTTGCCAGCTCGATGCACACAAATTCGAGAGCGTCGGCGAATTCCTCATAGTTTTCTCCCGGGGCGTCGATGAGTGGGTTGCCAGCCATGCCGTTAGCGAGCACCACCACCATGTCGTTGGTAGAGGTGTCGCCATCTACGCTGACACGGTTGAAGCTCACCCGCACCGCCTCGCGCAGCGCTTGCTGCAAAAGCGGCGGCGTAATGGCGCAGTCGGTCGTTATGAACCCGAGCATCGTCGCCATGTTCGGGTGGATCATGCCGGACCCCTTCGCCATAGCGCCGATGGTCACAGGAACGCTCGCGATATCCACGACCACCGCGAGCTCCTTTTTCATGGTATCGGTCGTCATGATGGCTTCGCGGGCATCAATGGAGCCGCCCTTGGAGAGCCCCGCGACGAGCTCTTTCATGCCCGCCTCGATAACCGAGACATCGAGCGGCTGGCCGATCACGCCGGTAGACGCGACCACCACATCCTCGGCCTTCACCGGCAGATGCAGCGACACCAGCTCGGCCATGCGCCGCGCGGCCTTGAGGCCCTCTTCGCCAGTGCAGGTGTTGGCGTTCCCGGAATTGACAATAATCGCCTGCGCCCTGCCGTCGGCCAGGTGTTCCTTGGTGACGCGGAGCGGTTGTCCTATCACGCGGTTGGTGGTGTAGACCGCCGCGGCCGCGCAGGGCTGCTCGGACCAGATGAGGGCAAGGTCCTTTTTCTCTCTGTTCTTGCGGATGCCAACATGGATACCAGACGCAAGAAATCCTTTCGGGGCGGTCACGCCGCCGCGGGTTTGTTTCATCACACCCTCCTCGAGCCTGCTAGAAAGCAGGTGGAATAAACCTGAGCCCTTCGGTTTCGTCGAAGCCCAGGAGGATATTCATGTTTTGGACAGCCTGACCGGCCGCCCCCTTCACCATATTATCGATGGTCGAAATGATCACCGCGCGCTCGCCGTCGGCCGCGAGATGCACGGAGATATCGCAATAATTTGAGTGGCGCACAAAGCGGCTCGACGCGGTCTGGCCGAGCGGCAGCACCCGCACAAACGGCTCGCTCTCGTAGCGCGCGCGGTACAGCACGTGCAGCGCAGCCGCGTCCATCGTACGGGTAAGCCTAAAGCAGATCGTGCTGACAATACCGCGGTTCATGGGCACCAAGTGCGGCGTAAACACGCTGCGCACCTCCGTCCCCGCTATTTCCGACAGGATAAGATCGATCTCCGGCTGGTGGCGATGCGCGCCTACCTTGTAGGGCGACACGGCGTCGGCGGCTTCGGGGTAGTGAGTTGTCTGGCTCGGCTCGCGCCCCGCGCCCGTCACGCCCGACATCGAGGTAATCACGATGGTGCGTAGATCCACGATGTTCGCCTGCAACGCGGGCAAAAGGCCAAGCTCCGCCGATGTAGGATAGCAGCCCGGATTGGCGATCAGCGCCGCGTGCCGGATTGCCTCGCGATGCAGTTCCGGCAAGCCATACACAGCCTGCTCGTGGATATCCGGATACGCGTACCCGCTGCCATACCAGGCGCGAAAGAGCGCCTCATGCGAGCCAAAGCGAAAGTCGGCCGAAATGTCGATAAAGCGCCTGCCTTCCGCGACACAGTGAGCTCCCGCTTCCTCCGCGTGCCCATGCGGCAGGCAGGAGAACACCACATCCGCATCCTTCAACACCGCGTCCGGCGCTTCGAGCGGCGGTAGCGCGAGCCCCGCTGGCCGGTTTGTCATTGCAGGATAGACCGACTCAAGCGGCGTTCCTTCAAAACTCACGGAAGACGCGCGAACCCGCCCCACCTTCGGATGCATCAATAGCAATCGCGTCAATTCGAGCCCGGCATAGCCGGTGGCTCCCAGAATACCAACCCGTATCATGGGAATGCTCCTTTCGATATCAATTATAGTAGATGGAGGAAGGAGAAGAGATCGCTATCAGCGACGACGGCAGAAGAGGCGCGAATAATACCTACGGCTGAGACGGCGGGCAAGGAACCAAGAGCGTGCCATAAGCCCCTCCTGAGGAAGAAGTGGCTCAATAAAAATACAAATTAGAGGTTTTGTCAAGAAATATTGCAAAAATATTTGCAGATTTTCGTATGAATTTGCATATCAACCCATCTATATGCCCGCGGACAGTCCGCGACGCCTCGTGCGCGCGGGGCGCATCTAAGCCTATTCCCGGTATCGGTGGGAATTTTCCGCGACGCCTCGTGCGCGCGGGGCGCATTTTTTCATTGCCAGTATTGAAAACCCCTCGTATACTGAGACCGGGAGAACCACTAATTTCCTTTCGCCACCAGGAGGTCACGCATGCTGTCAATCGGTGTGATTGCGGCACTCGTTACAGCGCTCCTCGCCCTCGGGTATTCCATCGCCACCAGCAGGTCTGTACGCCGCATGCCGCTCGCCAATCAGAATGTGGAACGAATTTCTGGCTATATCGAGGAAGGAGCCAGGGCATTCCTCGTCCGTGAGTACCGGACCGTCAGCATCATCATTCCCATCGCGGCCCTCATGCTCCTCTTCTGGAACATCGGCATCATGAAGCTGCAAAGCTTCTCGTTCCTCGCGGGAGCCGCGCTGTCCGCCGCCGCGGGCTGGTTCGGCATGAGCATCGCCGTCAAAGCGAACGCGCGCACCGCGGAAGCCGCCCAAACCGGCATGCGCAAGGCCCTGAGCATCGCCTTTTCCAGCGGGTCGGTCATGGGCATGACCGTCGTCGGGCTGGTGCTGCTCGGCATCGCGGTCATCACCGGCCTGCTCATCCTTATCCCGGACGGCCCGGTCATGCTGGCCGAAACAGTATTCCCCATTGTCTCGGGATTTTCGCTCGGCGCCTCGATGATGGCGCTGTTCGCGCGCGTCGGTGGCGGCATCTACACCAAGGCCGCCGATGTCGGTGCCGACCTCGTCGGCAAGGTTGAGGCGGGCATACCGGAAGACGACCACCGCAACCCCGCTGTCATCGCGGATAACGTGGGCGACAATGTTGGCGACGTTGCGGGCATGGGCGCCGACCTCTTCGAATCCTACGCGGGGTCCATCATCGGCTGCATGGTGCTCGGCATCGCGGTTAAAGCCGAGGCCGACCTGCAGATAAGGCTCGCTGCCCTTCCCCTTATCGCCGCGGGCACGGGCGTCATCGCCTCGCTCCTGGGGACGCTGTTTGTCCACGCGAACAAGTCCGGCAACCCCCAAAAAGCGCTCAACGCAGGCTCTATCGGTGCGGCGCTCATCGCGGTCGGGCTCATGCTCCCCGTCACATGGCTCACGGTGGGGGCAGGCTCGTTCTCAAGCGGGGCCATTACCGCGGGTTGGCTGGGCATCTATTTCGCCGCGGCCATAGGCCTCATCGCGGGAACCGCCATCGGCCTCATCACCGAATTCTACACCGGTTCCGATACCCCGCCCGTGCGGCAGATCGCCAAGGCCTGCATCACCGGACCCGCGACCACCATCATTTCAGGCATCGGGGTCGGCATGAGCTCCACGGTCTTCCCGATTCTGGTCGTAGGTTTGGCCATCGGCCTTGCCAACCGCCTTGCCGGGCTCTATGGCATCGGCATCGCCGGCCTGGGAATGCTGCTCACGCTGGGCATCCAGCTTTCTGTCGACGCCTATGGCCCCATCGCCGACAACGCCGGCGGCCTTGCCGAAATGGCCGAACTCGACCCCGGTGTCCGACGCATTACCGACTCGCTCGACGCGGTCGGCAACACCACCGCTGCCATCGGCAAAGGCTTCGCGATCGGATCAGCTCTTCTCACCTCGATCATCCTCATCGTCGCCTTCATGAGCGCCGCGGGCATCACCCCCGAGGTCATGAACCTCGCCAACCCGCAAGTACTCATCGGCCTCTTTATCGGTGCCATGATTCCCTTCTTCTTCAGCTCGTTGGCCATGGATGCCATCTATCGCGCCGCTTTCGCCATGATCGAAGAAGTGCGCCATCAGTTCCGTACCCGTCCTGGTATTTTAGAAGGCACCGAAATGCCCGATTACCGTTCGTGTGTCGACATTTCCACAAAAACCGCGTTGCGCAGCATGATCCTGCCGGGTGTATCGGCCATCGCTGCGCCCATCGTGGCAGGCCTCATCGCCGGCCCTGCGGTACTTACCGGTCTCCTGGTCGGCGCGACGGTATCGGGAGGCCTGTTGGCCATTTTCATGTCCAACGCGGGCGGCGCCTGGGATAACGCCAAGAAACTCATCGAATCGCGCAAGGAAGAGGGCAAGGGCTCCGACTCACACAAGGCCGCGGTGGTGGGCGACACGGTCGGCGATCCATTTAAAGACACCGCCGGCCCTTCGCTCAACATTCTCATCAAACTCATGGCGGTAATCTCGCTGGTGCTGGCGCCGCTGCTCAAAATCGTCTGGAGCTGAGCCGCGCCCCGGCCCCCCGCTCTTGCGGAATGAAGCGTAACGAGATATACCTTGATAGAATTCTACCGGCCATAGCCGGACGCAGGAGGTATGCGACATGGAATACGGCAAGCACCTCTACATGATTCTGCACCCCAACCACTCGCTGATCGCATCCCAGCTCGAACCCGAACATTTCATCAAGCACTATGTGCAGGGCTCTACCCGCTATTTTGAGGGACGCCTCATTTTTGTCGAAATCGACCCCGACTACCGCAACCCCTACTTCGATATCGACGGCGCCTACGCCGAACTCAAACCGCACGAAGACGGGCGCCCCAAAGCCACCAAATTCATCAAGAGCTACCGCGTCCTGGAACATATCGAGTACGAGGCGATGGGCAAGCTGTACGTTTGCAATTCCCTGGGAGACTACGTCGAGCTCGAGCCCCAGACCTACGAACCCTCCATCGATACCGACGAATTCCGCATCGTGCTCGAAATCAACCCCATTCGCTTTATCGTCCTCACCAAGCTGAACTGCCAGGACTTCAGCCGTTTCATCACCGACCCCCGCAACAGCAAGGGCGCGCCTAAAATGGCCTTTACCCTGCTCGAGTTTGATACCCAGGAGTTCCTCAAAGAATTCGAGGAAAATCCGCTTATCCGCTGCTATGTGCCGGGCATCCACCCCGCGCGACTCGCTGCGGCGATCGAGGAAATCCGCACCACACCGGGCAAGGTCGTCAAAGGCATCTCGCTCGACTGCCCAATCGACCGTATCTCTTACAAGCACCTCAAAGAAGGCTTTGTTTTCGCCCAGCACGACAAGCCGTGCAAATTCTATCCACTCCTCGACATGGATACGGTAGAGCGGCGCTTCTACAAATTCTGGAAGACCATGTAATTGCGTTGCCGGTCACCGCAGGCCGGCGGCGCTTTTTTTCTTCTCAAGCTTTTCGCCAAAGCGCGCCATGCTGATAATCGCGCGCACATGGTCGGCCTCGCCAACCTTCTCCATTTCGTCCCAGGCCTCGACCTTGAACGTGAGCATGCGCCCTTCCACCTTCACCAGCTCAGCCCTGATCCGGACCTTCATGCCAAGCGGCGTGGGGGCCAAATGCTTCGCCGCGATATACGCGCCCACCGTCGCGCCATCGGGCCCTAACAGATGATCTACCGCGGCCCGTGAGGTTTCCTCCATATGCAGCACCATGGTCGGCGTCGCGTACACTGGAACCCCGCCCGACCCAAGATGCGACGCCACGTGCTTCTCTTCCACAATGATCGTTTTTTCTGCGACAAGTCCTGGTTTTATTTCCATCGCGTCCTCCCTCCCACGCGCGGCGCTACGCCCCGCGCAATGCTTCCTCGATAAAGGCAAACGCCTCGCGTGTCCAGAGTGCCGGATCCGTCAGGTAGCTCTTCGCGTGGCGTGCCCCCGGTACCAGCAGCAGCTTCGTCGGCCCTGCCTTCGCCGAAATCCGCGCGCTCGCCATTCGTACGCTCATCATAGTAGGAACATAGCGGTCTTCCATGCCATGCACAAGCATGACGGGAATGTCGGTGCGCAGAAGAGCCTGCAAGGGAGACGCCTGCGTTAGGTCGAACCCCCGCAACAGCCACGCCGCGAGACGGACGAGCTGCGCGGCTGGCCAGCCGATGATATTCGGAATGTGCGAATAGTGGACCTGGTATATTAGCTCGTCCCATGCCGAAGAGAAAGGGCAGTCGGCGATGATGAAATCGACCCGCCTCCCTGCCTCTTTGCTCGCGGAGGGCGCGTACTGCAGCACCGACGCCGCCCCCAGCGACTCACCCACCAGCCCCAGGGCCGAAGCCTCGGGGAAGCGCGCCCGCAGCGCCTCCAGCGCCGAGCCGACATCATGCCGCTCGTACCAGCCGTAGGAAGGATGGTACCGCCCAGGGGCCTTGCTTTCCCCATGCCCAGGCAGATCAAACGCGGCAACATTCCACCCTCGCTCGATAAACGGCCGCATGTACTTGGCCATGCCATACCGCGTCCAGGTAATCCCGTGGACAAACAGCACCGCTGGCGCGTCTGGCCGCCCCGCGAGGCACTGCCCGCGCAACAGATAGCCATGAGGCGACCGACACTCAAAGCCTTCCCATGCCAGCGCACAGAATGAGGCGTCGAACTCCCCATGCTCGAGCCCATAGTCTTTGGTAAACGCCACGCTGCGATAGAGAGGCCGGAACATGAGGAGGTAGGATACAAAGGCGATAAGCAGCACCGCGCCCGCCCATACCGCGCACACCAGCGCAAGACACATAGTATTAATATAGCGCACCTCGTCGCGCGGGTTAATCGATCACGCGCATTTTGCCTGCGCTGCGCGCTTGCAGTATATTCTTGACTATGAAGATAATGTATTTACCACCAGCGTTCGTGCTGACCACGGCGCTTATGCTCGCGGGATGCGCGCGTTCCCAGCCAGCCGCGGCCGCTCCCGCAGCGCAGCCTGTCACAACCCCTCAGGGAGGAACCCTCATGGTCTACAGCAAGCAGGATGCCAACCTCGTCTGCTATATCCAGCCCACCGAAGAACTTAAATCTCGCCTCACCGCCGAAGAATACGCCGTACTGGTCCAGGCCGCTACTGAGCCTCCGTTCGAAAACGCTTACTGGAATAACCACCGCGAAGGCATTTATGTCGACCGTATCGATGGAACACCTCTGTTCTCTTCGACCACCAAATTCGATTCTGGCACCGGGTGGCCGAGCTTCTGGCAGCCCATCGACGAGAACGCCCTGGTCCTCGTGGAAGATCGCTCCTACGGCATGTATCGGATCGAAGTACGCGCACGGGCCTCAGGCGGCCACCTTGGCCACGTGTTCGACGATGGCCCCGCGCCAACCCATCTTCGCTACTGTATCAATTCGGCGAGCCTGCGCTTTGTCCCCCGCGAAGAAATGGAACAAGAAGGGTACGGCAGCTTGCTCGCCCTGTTCCGTTGAGATACCAACCGCAGTGTAGCCGGCGCGGCCGATTGCTCAACGCTCGCCGATTCGTTACTATGGAGCGACATATGGAACGAAAACGCATCCTCACCGGAGACCGCCCCACCGGCAAGCTTCACCTCGGGCATTATGTCGGCTCCCTCGCCAACCGCGTCCGCTTGCAGGACAGCTATGAATGCTTCTTCATCATCGCCGACCTCCACACACTCACCACCAAGCCAGAAAAGGAACACATCGAGCAGCTTTCAGAACACGTCCACTCGGCGGTGCTGGATTACCTCGCGGTCGGCATTGATCCACGAAAATCCGTCATCTACCTGCAGTCGGCGGTTCCGGAAGTCACCGAGCTATCGCTCTTCTTCCAGAACCTAATCACCGTGCCGCGCCTGTCGCGCGTACCAAGCCTCAAGGAAATGGCGCAGAACGCGCACATCGAGGAAATGCCCTTCGGGCTTCTGGGGTATCCGGTCTTGCAGGCAGCCGATATACTCCTGCCACGCGCGCACCTCGTACCGGTCGGCAAAGACAACGAAGCCCACGTGGAAGTCACGCGCGAGATCGCCCGCCGCTTCAATTACCTGTACGGCGAGACCTTCCCCATTCCCGAAGCAATGGTCTCCGAATACGGCTCCCTTGTAGGCACCGACGGCAACGCCAAGATGTCCAAAAGCCTTAACAACGCCATCTTCCTCTCCGATGACGAAAAAACCGTTGTCAAGCGCGTCATGTCCATGTACACCGACCCCAAACGCGTACGCGCGGACATCCCCGGAACAGTGGAAGGCAACCCCGTCTTCATTTATCACGATGCCTTCAACCCAAATAAGGCCGAAGTCGAAGACCTCAAAGAGCGCTACCGCGCCGGCCGCGTCGGAGACGTGGAAGTAAAGGAAAAACTTGCCCGTGCCATCAATGCCTTCCTGGACCCTATCCGCGAACGCCGCGCGTACTACGAGTCTCAGAAAGGCCTAGTCGAGGAAATTCTGTACGAAGGAACCATGCGCATGCGCGAAGAGGCTCGGCAGACCCTCGCGCTGGCAAAAAAGGCGATGGGTATGGGCTCGGTATGGAACCGGATTTCGCGCAAGGCTGAGGAACACCGCAAAAAGGAAGGTGCCAGCGCTCCACGCCAGGAGTAATACGGGGTAATAATTACCCTTTGCCCCGGCTATTGGCTCGCGAAGAATTCCGGGCTGGTCGACCAGACGCGGCAGCGATTGCGCCCTGCTTCCTTGGCCGTATAGAGCGCCAGATCGGCCTTTCGGATAAATTCGTGGAGCAGGTCAAGCGGGCTGGGAACCGCGGCAAAAATGCCGATGCTCACCGTCGGCAGCGCGTGTCCTCCCTCAAGCACTCTCTGTGGTATACGCAGGCGCAGGCGCTCCGCGACGATGAGCGCTTCACGCGGACCCAACCCCGGCAGCAAAATCACAAACTCCTCCCCGCCGTAACGGACCGGATAATCCTCCTTCCTCAGGCTGGAACGGATAATGTCCGCAATTTCCTTGAGAACCCGGTCGCCATGGGAATGCCCCCAGGTGTCGTTCACCTGTTTGAAATGGTCGATATCGAGCATCAAAACGGCAAGCGAGCCTTCTAGATCGACCTGACGTTGAAAAAGCTCCATACCCTTGGTCTCGAGCCCATAGCGGTTGTTCAAGCCCGTCAGGCGGTCTGTCATCGCCTGGATGGAAACAAGCTGGTGTTCGCGCGCGTGCTGAAAGGCAATGGCTACCTGCTCCGCGATAGCGGTAGCGATCCGCAAATGCTGCTCGCTATAAAATCCGGGCGACTTGCTGTCGAGCGCGATAAGACCAATGGTATTACCCTCATAAATCATGGGAATTCCCAACCATGACAGGGTCTGGAACTCTGCGTCGGGGGCGACGAAACCGGGAAATTCGTTCGGGACATCGTTGCACAGGACCGGCTTCTTCGTACGGAGCGCCCGCGTCGCCGGATTGTCGATGCCGAAAGCGGGAAAGCTGAGGCCATCGATCTCCTCTTCTTTAAATCCATACCCAGAAATGACCACAAGCCGCTCCGACTCGATTACCTGAACACTCGCGCGGTCAAACGGGATGATTTTTCGCAGCTGGGTAATGATGCGCGTAAACGTCTCATGGAAATCGAGACTCTTGTTGATACCGCTGATAAGCTCCTTCATGGAATCGATCTCGATGAGGCGTTCGTGAATTTCTTCCTGTGCTCTCAGAAGATCGTCGACATCCACCGCTTGGCCGACCAGGCTCATGCCCGCGGAGTCATGGTTACCGATGGCGAGCAGAGAGAACCGGATCCAATGGTAATTGCCATCCTTTTTGGACAGCACCCTGAACGAATCGCTCGCCTTGGGCGGCTGCCCGGTCTGGAGTCGCTTTTGAATCAATTCGAAGCGCGAGCGATCATCAGGATGCACCTGCAATGCGTCCCAGAAACAGCGCAGATCCTCGTCGGAATACCCCAAGTATTCGAGCGTTCTGCAGGAATGAGAGACATGCTCCACGGGGTCCGAGAAAAAGAGATCCGCCTCCCTGAGAAAATCCGACAAGGAGGTATTTGTCAGCAGCTGGATGATGCCATGTCGGTCAAAGTCCATTTAGAATGCAAGTATACCATATTCCCTATAGCCTGCAATGCCCCGATTCGGTATAAAGATACAGATGACTCCACACGACTGGTTCCGGGCTGCGCGCGGCGCCGCGCCGGGTCCAACCCTTGGCCCCAGCGCGATCGCGGCGGCGCTGGTTGCCCTCCAGCGCGGGCTGACCGGCGAGCGCTCCCGCGTCTCCTCTCCCTACATGGACGAAGCCGCGGCGCTCAGCGCCTATTGTGCCTATTACTGGCCGGTATCCTTTTCGGAGGTAGCCTGCGCCCTTGAGGAGCTGGCGGAACGGGGGCTTTATCATATCCCTCAAACCGTGCTGGATCTGGGAGCCGGGCCAGGGCCGGCGAGTGGCGCCGTGGTGTGGCACGCGGCCCGGCACGGTAAAGCGATCAACCACCTTGTTATGCTGGACCGCAGCCGCTGCGCGCTCGATGTCGCTCGCCGCATCCTGGACACGATGCTTCCGGATGGCCCGGGAAAACCCGATATTTCGGCCGTAGCGGCCGATCTGCAGAAGGGCCCAGGCCTTCCTGCGGACACGCGGCAGCGTAAATTCGACCTCATCATCGCGTCGCACAGCGTCAACGAACTGTGGCATGGACAGCCCGACGCCATCGACCGCCGCCGCGAGTTGCTTGCGTCGCTATTCCCGCTGCTTACGGGAAACGGCCTTTTGCTGATCGTCGAGCCTTCGGCCCACTACACGAGCGTTCCCCTCCTGGCGCTCCGGGATGCGCTACTCGAACCTGCGGCCCGCGCCGGACTTTCCTGCCTGGCGCCCTGCCCGCATACAGGCCCGTGCCCGCTTCGTGCCGCGGGCGACCGTCCCTGCTTTTCCGAGTGGGCGTGGACCCCGCCGCGAGAGGTTCGCGCGCTGGCCGATCGCGCTGGACTGGATCGGACCTCGCTCAAGGCGGCGTGGCTTGCTTTCGGCAATGCGTCGCCTGCCCTTTCGGCTCATCCCGCCGAGCTACTCCCGGTATCGCTCCACGGCCGCGTTGTATCCGAGCCCATGCGCAACAAAGCTGGCCGCATCCGCGTCATCGTGTGCGCGGCATCCGGCCTTGTCACGCTATCAGCACCACAGAACAGCCCCGAGGCCCGCGCGCTCGGGTTCTTCGATCTCTCCCGTGGATGCCTCATCGAAGCGGAGGGTCTGGAAGTTCGTCAGAACGCGGTCTCGCTGCATGTCGGCATCGCGGCGGAGAGCCGGCTGCGTGTCATTCTGCGGCCCCCGCGATATTGAGGCGGCTGTCAGGCATCCTCCAGCCGCGCGAAACGGCTTCGTCCAGAAAAAAAAGCCCGCGGCACCGGAGCTCGGTACCGCGGGCGCAAAATCAATACCCGAGCGTTACATTATTTGAGATAAAGCGGCCGCTCAAAGTAGTGCGTGTGCAATAGTTCGTGCGCCTTGTGACCGTTCGGCTCGCCCAGGAACTCCTCGTACACCTTTTTGATATAAGGATTGTGGTGCGAGCAGCGGTATTCCTTGTGCTCATCGTGATCATAAATTGAGCGTATGCGCTGCTTGCGCACTTCGTCGGTCGCGCCGTAGGGCTGGCCACCGCCACCGATGCAGCCGCCGCGGCAGGCCATCACCTCGATAAAGTGCCATGGGGTTTCTTTCCCTTCCTCGCGGGCCTTGCGCACCTGGTCCAGCACCGTGGCGATATTGCCCATTTGGTGGGCAACCGCGACGCGCAGCTCGATGCCATTGATGTGCACCACCGCTTCCTTGATGCCCGAAAGCCCGCGCACCGCGGTAAAATTCACATCCCGCAGATCTTCCTTGGTCACCAGGTGGTAGGCGGTCCGGAGCGCCGCTTCCATGACACCGCCGGTGGCGCCGAAAATAGCGCCGGCGCCGGAATACGGGCCGAGCGGGCTGTCCGGCTCGGACTCGGGCAGATTCACCAAGTCGATACCCGCCTGCTTGATCATGCGCGCGAGCTCACGGGTCGTGAGGGTGATATCCACATCCTTGTGGCCGGAAGAATACATGTCCTCGTTGCGCTTGTTTTCCCATTTCTTCGCGGTACAGGGCATAACCGAGACCGAGAAGATCTTTGCCGGGTCGATATTCGCCTTGGCTGCCCAGTAGGTCTTGATCATCGCGCCCATCATCTGCTGCGGGCTCTTGGCGGTGGAGAAGTTCGGAATCATGTCGGAGTAGTACTTCTCCATGTAGTCGACCCACGCCGGGCAGCAGGAGGTAATCAGCGGCAGGCTGCGATCGACGGTCGCCTGGTCCATGCCGATCTTGAAGGCGTTGGTCAGGCGCTGGACGAACTCGGTACCTTCCTCGATGATGGTGAGGTCGGCGGAGAAGTTCGTGTCGAAAATCGCGTCAAAGCCGAGACGGCGAAGCGCGGTGTAAATCTTTCCGGTAAGATCCGTTCCTGGGGGCAGGCCGAAGTCCTCGGCGAGCGCCACACGTACCGCGGGCGCGATCTGCACCGCGCAGACCTTCGCGTCCGGGCCATTCTTCATCAGCGCGTCCCACACCTGGGCCGTTTCGTCGTTCTCGTAGATCGCGCCGACCGGGCAGTGCGCGGAGCACTGGCCGCACTTGATGCAGGGGCTTTCCCCCAGCTTGACGTCGGCGGCGGGCGCGATGCGGATAGACTCACCGCGTCCGAGGAACTCGACCGCCCACACGCCCTGCATCTGCTGGCACACGTTCACGCAGCGACCGCAGCGCACGCACTTGGACGGATTGAGCACGAGCGATCCGGTCGAGGTATCCACCGGAAGGTCCCGCACCATTTTCTGGTACGGCTGCTCACGGATACCAAACTCCTGCGCGAGCGTCTGGAGCTCGCAGGACTGGTTGCGCGGGCAGGCGAGGCAGTCATCCGGATGGGTCGACAGGATAAGCTCGATCACGGTCTTCCGGGTCTGCACGATTTCCGGATCGTGGGTGATGATGCTCATGCCTTCCGCCACAGGGGTGCAGCAGGAACGGAGCATCTTGTTCGTGCCTTCGATCTTGACGACGCAAATGCCGCACGAAGCCCAGGGCGAAAGGTCCGGATTGTAGCAGAGCGTCGGGATTTTCACATTCGCCTTCTTCGCGGCATCGAGCACGGTCGCGCCCTCGGCGACCTGCACAGGAATTCCATTGACCTTGACAGTTACCATAGTCGTATTCTCCCTGTCCTTAGCGCTTGATCACCGCGCCGAACTTGCATGCGGCAAAGCATTCGCCGCACTTGATGCACTTGGAGCCATCGATGACATGCGCTTTCTTCTTTTCGCCAGTGATGCAGGGCACCGGGCAGCGCCGCGCGCACAAACCGCAGCCAATACACTTCACCGCGTCGATCTCGTATACCACCAGGTCCTTGCACTTGCCCGCGCGGCACCGGCGGTCGCGGATATGCTCCATATATTCATCGCGGAAATGGCGCAGGGTCGAGAGGGTCGGATTGGCCGCCGAACCGCCGAGCATGCAGAGCGATGCCTTGGTCATGGCCTTGCCGATTTTCTCGAGATTGTCCAGATCCGCTTCCGTTCCCTGCCCTTTGGAAATCTTGTCCAGAATGCCGTACAGCTGCTTGGTGCCGATGCGGCAGGGCGCGCATTTGCCGCAGGACTCATCCACACAGAACGCCATGTAGAACTTCGAGACATCGACCACGCAGTCGTCCTCGTCCATGACGATCATGCCGCCCGAACCCATCATCGAGCCGAGCGCGGTCAGGCTCTCGTACGAAATCGGGGTATCGAGGTCCTTCTCGACGATGATGCCGCCGGATGGGCCGCCGGTCTGGACACCCTTAAACTTCTTGCCACCCCTGATGCCGCCGCCGATATCAAAGATGATCTCGCGCAGCGTCGTTCCCATCGGCACTTCAATAAGGCCCGAATTGTTGATCTTGCCGGTAAGCGCGAACACCTTGGTACCCTTGGATTTCTCGGTACCGATCGAGGCGAACCAAGCCGATCCCTTGGTCAGGATGACGGGGATATTGGCGAGCGTTTCGACATTGTTGATGACCGTCGGCTTGCCCCACAGACCCTTGATAGCGGGGAAGGGAGGCTTGGGCACAGGCATGCCGCGCTTGCCTTCGATGGACTGCAGGAGGGCCGTTTCCTCGCCGCAGACAAACGCGCCGGCGCCAAGACGGATTTCCACATCAAAGTTGAAGCCCGACCCAAGAATGTTTTCCCCAAGCAGGCCATATTCCTTTGCCTGCGCGATTGCGATCTTGAGGCGCTCGATGGCAAGCGGGTACTCGGCGCGGATGTAGATGTAGCCGAAATTCGCGCCTACCGCGCGGCCGGCGATGGTCATCGCTTCCAGAATGCTGTGCGGGTCACCTTCGATGGTGGAGCGGTCCATATACGCGCCCGGGTCGCCCTCGTCGGCGTTGCAGACAATGTACTTCACATCACCAGGTGCTTTGCGGGCGGTTTCCCACTTGATGCCGGTGGGGAACCCCGCGCCGCCGCGCCCCCGCAGCCCGGATGCTTTGATCTCGGCGATAATCTGCTCTGGCGTCATCTCAAACAGCGCCATCTCGAGCGCTTTATAACCGTCGCGCGCGATGTACTCGTCGATATTTTCAGGATTGATGACACCGCAGTTGCGAAGCACAATGCGGTACTGTTTCTGATAGAAATCGATATCCGCGAGCTTTGTGGCGTCGGCCTTCTCGGTCTTCCGGTAAAGAAGACGCGCGACTTCCCGTCCCTTCACGACCTGTTCGGCGATGATCTCATGGGCATCCTCGGGCTTCACCTCGACATAGAAAGACTCGCTGGGCAGCACCTTGACGATAGGGCCCTTCTCGCAGAATCCAAAGCATCCGGTTTTGACGATCTGCACGTCCCTACTCACACCAAGGACTTCCGCTTCCTTGAGCAGGTTCCGGTAAATTTCATCGCTGCGGGAGGATTCGCATCCCGTACCGCCGCAAACCAGAATAAAATTCTTGTACGCCATGGCTTCCTCCGGCTCAGCGCTTCATGATGTCGACCGCGGGCTTGTCGTAGATATGGCTGTCGAGCAGGCTGCGCTCGATCAAGTGCTTCACCACAAGCTCTTCCGCCACCTCGGAGGTCATTTTGCCGTAAATGACGTTCGGCATACCCGGCATGACCACCTCAACCGTCGGCTCCACATAGCACAGGCCCATGCAGCCCGTCTGGCGCACCACAACCTTATCCGCGATGTTGTGCTTTTCCAGCGCCGCGACAATTGCGTCAAAGGTCTGTTTTGCGCCTGCGGCAATCCCGCATGTACCCATACCGACAATCACCTGAATGTCCTTTCCCTCAACCGTCCGCTGGTCGAGCTCCTTCTGCCTGCGTTCGCGAAGCGCCCGGAGCTGTTCGAGGGTCATCTTTGCCATAGTGCTTATCCCTCCTCCTGAGATGCGAGAAACTGCCGCACGAGCGACAGCGACGAGGCCGACGACAAGTCTCCGACCGCCTCGACAAGCTCGCTTTTCCGAACTTCGTAGGAAAGCCCATCCCGGGCCCTCCGTCTCTTCAGTACCATGTCAGACTGCCCGGCCATGCCGAGCACGGTCATGAACAGCGACACGACATCCCCTGTCGGGGGGCTGTCCACATGCGCCGCGGGGAAAAAGAAACTGACCGTGGTTCCCTTTCCCTTCTCGGACACCAGATCGAAAGACCCGCCAGCGAGCGCGACAGCCTGATGCAGAAACGGCAGGCCGAGTCCCGCCTTTCTGCCGGGGTGTTTCGCTCCACCCGACCGGAACGGATCGAGCGCGCGCTCCCGCGTCACCTCGTCCATACCACAGCCATCGTCCATCACGCGCACCCGCACGCCGTCTTCTCGTTCGTCGAACTCGAGCTCGATGGTGCGCGCGCCGGCTTCCACCGCGTTCTGCACGACATCCAGCACAAAATCCGACACCGAATAGTGCATACCTTCCGAGTCTGTACGCTTATCGCGCCCGATATTCGGCAATAATGTCGGGGAGCTGCTCCTTCGTGAGCTTTCCGTACACTTCGTCATCAATCATGAGCACGGGGGCCAGGCCGCAGCATCCCAGGCAGCGCACTTCGTCCACACTGAACAACCCGTCGTCCGTCACCTCGTCCGGCTCAATCGACAGAATGGAGCGGGTCTCGTCCAGCAGATCCTTGCCGCCCTTCAGGTAGCAGGCGGTGCCCATGCACACCGCGATCCGGTGCTTGCCGGGCTTCGTCGTCTTGAAGAAGTGATAGAACGTAATGACGCCGTAAATCTTCGCGAGCGGAATGCCGGAAATCAGAGACAGCCTTTCCGCCGCGGCTCTGGGGATGTACCCGAATTCGTGCTGAATCCGGTGCAGCATCATCACGAGCCCGCCTTCCTTCCGGCTCCATTCATCAATGTACGACTGGAGCTCGCTCGAGAATTCAATGTCTCCTGCAACCATCGTGCAGCCCCCTGCATTAGAAATATTGAATATAGGAATATAGATAAATAAATAGCGATAGCATCGTACCTAATAAATAAAAATTGCTCAATACCCCTGGCCCGGTCCCCCCCTTTTTTTCCAACCTCCCACCCGCATGCCGCCTTTGCCTTTTGCCTGTTTCGTACCTGTTTATCAGGCTGCCCAATCCCTGCCCGTACCTTGTGCACCCCCCAAGAGCTTAGTTGCGACCTCCGCGCGCCCAGCCCGCAGGCCCTCATATGCACCTTCTCACCGTCTCCCCGCTCTACCAACCCTCATCCTCTCCCTCTTCCCCCATGAGGTGACGAACGCCGCTAATTGAATTATCTTTCATACGGAGGCAAATGCAATGGCAAATCAGGAAAAAGACGCGATCATCGCCGATCTAAACAACCGCGCGGTATCGCTTATCGATTCGGGCCGGTATGCGGAAGCCGAAGGGCTTCTTACCAAGGCACTCTCGCTCGATCCGACCCGTGCCGGCCTCCTGTTCAACCGAGCGGAAGCGCATCGCCTGGCCGGCAATCTGGACGCGGCGCGGCACGATCTTGAAGCGGCGCTCGCGCTGGAACCGGAATCAGCAGAAGTGCTCCACGCCCTCGGGCTTCTCGCGTACGAGCAGGACAATCTACCCGAAGCGCGCGCCTTCTACGATCGCGCCCTCAAATCCAACCCGCGCCATGCCCCAGCCTGGAATGACCTTGGTGTCGTAGCCTTCCGTTCCGGAGACTACACGCAGGCACGCGATTGTTTTGAGCGCGCGGTCGGCATCGAACCCGATTTTGCCGACGCGTGGTTCAATCTTGCCGATACCTATGACGAGCTCGGCCTGGCGGACCGGCGCGCGTGGGCGCTTGACCGGCTGAAGGAAGCACGCATGCACAATGGTGCCACATCCGAGCCGGAGAATGACGAATGAACGCCGGCGACCAAATCGGCCCCTATGTGCTCGAAACCCGCCTTGGCAAGGGTGTCACCGCGTCAACCTGGCGCGCAAAAAAAGGGGAAGAGGGTACCCCTCTCGTCCTCAAGCTCTTCGACCTCGCGGAAGCCGACTCATGGAAATCGCTCGATCTATTTCGGCGCGAAGCCGATATCCTCCGCACCTTGCATCATCCCGGTATCCCCGCCTACATCGACAGCTTTGAAGTCGCGCAGGACGGTCGGCTCCTATTTGCCCTCGTCATGGAATACATCCCTGGTGAAACCGTGGAACATTACATCGGCTCGGGACGCAAGTTCACGGAAGCGCGTATCGAGGAACTGCTGGCCGAGCTCTGCGACATCCTCGCCTATATCGGCAGCTTGAGGCCGCCGGTTGTACACAGGGACATCAATCCGCGCAATGTCATTCTCAGGCCGGATGGTCATCTAGCGCTGGTCGATTTCTCCACGGTACAGGATGCCATTCGGACGTCGCTGTATCAGGGAGCCACGCTCGTCGGCACCGCTGGCTATATCCCGCTGGAACAGGTGTCAGGCCGCGCCACCCATCGCTCGGACCTGTATGGCGCTGCCGCCACCGCAGTCTTCATGCTTACCGGCCGCAATCCAGCAGAACTTCCCATGCGAAACCTGAAAATCGACCTTTCCGGCCTTCTGTATCTGTCGCCGCGGCTTGCGTATGTGCTCGACAGCTGGCTCGATCCAGATCCCGACCGGCGTACCGTTTCTGCCGCCACCGCAGCAGCAATATTGCGGGGGGAGAAGGCTCTCCCAAACGCCTCAGCGCAGCCTGTTGTCGAAAACGAGATCGAAGAGGCAGAGGGTGACACTTTTGAGCGACATATTCGGCGCATTACCGATCGCATCGAACAGTCCGTAAAGGAAGCGACGCTTGGCATAGACGCCACGCCATTTCAATCGCAATTAGAACACAAAAACCATTACCCCGCCCAACTCCCAAGCGACAGCAGACTCGAGATTCAGTCTTTGGAGCCTGGGCTTTATATTAAGCATCCCAGAGGTTCAGGAGCACACTCTCCCCCTGGTATTGTTGCATTCCCCATTGCATGGCTGGGCTTCGTATTCTTCTGGACTTCCATGACCCTGCGGATGCGCGCGCCCATTTTCTTTCCCTTATTCAGTATTCCATTCTGGATTATTGGAATCACCATGGCAAAAGCAATTATCAGCCCGCGATTAGTAGACCACGAGCTCTTTATTACGCAGGATGGATTGCTCTTGAAAAGCAAGGGATTTCTTACCGATCATGCCGAACAGTATCCGCTTGCCGATATCGGGCGCGCGAAAGTTGCCACCTCTTCATTCCAGATCAATGGGAGGCACCTGCGTGAGCTCAGCATTGATACCGGCACAAAAAAGATTGTATTCGGGCAGGGCCTGAGCGAACGAGAGTTGTTGTACCTCGAGAAAAAAATCAATGAAGCGCTTGATCATTTAAGAACCATATAAATCCGCGCTTCACCGCCTCGCACGGTTCTTAAAAAATCAGGGCAGCTTCAAATCAGCTGCCCTGACAATTGCCTACCCCTACAATATTCTGAGTGATTACTCGAGCGCTTCGCTCACCGGCTGGCCCATGATGTACCGCACGAGGGCAACATCAAGCGGAATTTTATAAGGCTCACGCCGCGTCGCTTTTCCTAAAAAAACTACCTTTCCTCCTATCAATGTGCATTAAACTTCAGCAATATTATCATGCATGCATCTTTCTCCATGAAAATTATTCCTCTATTTGCTTTTCTATATAAAAACTCATTCAACGAAGATTTCTTATTCTTTGCTCAGAGCTTTGCGCGTTGGTGTTGACAACTGGCATCTGCGACAACAGCGCGCTACAATCATTGGTATATGAGAAAACACGTTTCACTAGCTGAGGGGAGAGCTCCGTACTGTGCCGGCGTGCTGCGCTTCCTCGCTATGCTCTTTGTCGCTTCCATCTTTGTGTCCTGCGGCTCGATCACCGCGTCTATCTCCAAGCCTCCTACAGAGCCCGTCGCTCCTTCTCAGCCCACTGCCCCCACAACCTCCATTACTTCTTCCGCGGTCGCCAATGCGGCTGCCGCCGCCGCTCTGGCCCCCGATATTCCCGAGCTCGCTCGCATCGCCGCGTCACCCCAGGCCGCGTCATTCACTCCCTCCCAACGAACCAAAGTAGAGCAGACCCTGGCAAACTACACCTCGCTCGAAAGTCCCGCACCCCAATACCGCAACGACCAGCCTGACCCGCGTATCACACGTGTCACCGCGTCCCTGCTCAGCGCTGCAGCGAAAGATCCCGTCCGGAACCTGCCGACGCTTACTCAATCCCTTCTCGCGGGGGAGAAGGACCCTTTCATGCGTGTCAAGCTGATCCACGATTGGATAGCCGAAACCATTACCTACGACGTGTCCATGCTCACCAAGAGCACCGTAACAGGCCAGGACCTGGCCACCGTGCTCACTACGCGGCGCGCTGTATGTTCCGGCTATGCGCGACTTTTTGAGACAATGGCGCGCCAGGCGGGGTTCGAGGTAAAGACAATCGAGGGACACGCGCGCGGGCTGGGCAGCACCTTCGCGTTCGACCAGCGCAACAGCCATGCATGGAATATGGTCCGCATTGGAGACCTGTGGTATCTCGTGGATGTGACTTTCGACGCGGGTGCTTTTCTGAATGGCACCTACCAAAAGCGTTATCGCACGGATTATCTTTTCCCTCCGCCATTACAGTTACGGTATTCCCACTTTCCTGAAAATCCTGCCTGGCAGCTATTCCCGACACCACTCGATCGTTCCGGCTTTCTCTCCAGAGCGATGATCCAGGCTGCCTTTTTCCGTTATGGCCTGAGGATTCCTGCAAGTGGCTCCGCATCAGGCGTGAGCAAATCAGCGATGTCCGCTTCCCAAGCTGTGCCGGATATCCCCGCCATATGGAAAGCCGCCGGCATGCTGACACTCGAGATCGAGGCTCCTGGCGGCATTCTAGTGGATGGAAGCGTTGCGGATACGAAGGGTCGCGAAATCGAATCCAGCGTGCTGGCAAGCCAGCCGGCACCTTCACGCTGGAGGCTGGTGTTTGCCATGCCAGCCGCCGCGACCTTCACAGCGACCGTCTTTGCGGGCCGAGGCGCGCCGGCAACCGCGGCGTCCGCTACCGCCCCCGCCAAGCTCGAAAGCGTCCTGCAGTTTACCATTGATAATACCAAAGCATGGCCAGCCAACCCGCCGGTTCCCAAAGTGTACGGCCGCTACCATAACCCTCCCGGCGAACTTCTCGACAGCCCCATCACGGGTGTTTTAACCTCTGGCGAAATCGTTCACTTCGCGTATCATTCAACGGCACGGCATGTCGCGCTTATCCACGACCAGGAGTTTACCCCGCTCACCAAAGCTCAGGGCGACCTGTTTACGTTGGACTTCAAGGTTCCCCGCGCGAGCGTACTCAAGCTCGGCGTCTCGGAGAATGGTGTGGATTATCAGATCGTACTGGCGTGGCAGGTGCGATGACGAACACACGGCGCATCATCGACGAGATAGCAATTGTCCCTTGATTCCAGATCTCAACAGAAATCAGAAACCTGAGAAAGGACAAGAAATCAGCGGTGCCTGCCCCACGATTAATGCGGTATACTGTCTCTTGAGGTCTTAAATGAGAGAAATGCCATATGCCGAAGAGCGGCGGGATGAGCGCGCGCTGATGGTTCGCACGCAGATCGCCGCGCGTGGCGTGCGTGACCCGCAGGTGCTTGAAGCCATGCGTACGGTGCCGCGGCATCGGTTCGTACCTCAGCTGTACGCGCGGGAAGCCTATGAAGACTGGCCGCTTCCCATTGGCGAAGGCCAGACCATTTCACAGCCATACATCGTCGCGGTGATGATCGAAGCGCTCGCGCTGGAGGGCAAAGAGCGCGTGCTCGAAATAGGCTCGGGCTCCGGCTATGCCGCGGCGGTGCTTTCGCTGCTCGCCCATGAGGTGTATGGAATCGAACGCATCACCACGCTCTGGCACCGCGCGGTGGAAACACTCGCGAGTCTGGATATCACCAATGTCCATCTCGTGCTCGGCGACGGCTATGCCGGCCTGCCTGATTGCGCGCCATTCGACGCGATTCTTTTGAGCGCAGCTCCGCGCGATATTCCTCCTGCGCTGTTCGATCAGCTTGCCGAGGACGGGCGCCTAGTTGCTCCCGTCGGCCCTGTGGGCATTCAGACGCTTGTGAAAATTCTCCGTCGCGGCAGTCACTTCGATACCGAAACCCTCTTTGATGTAGCCTTTGTGCCAATGGTGAAGGGTGTGGAATGAGCGAAAATGGACAACAGCCTATTTCCTCATCATATTTCTGCTTGAATAGTATCGAATATCGTTTACCCCGCCTCCGGAGCATGTTATCATTTTGAATAAATATGCAAACGCTTCGGTGCGCTGAAACCGCGTTTGCGCCAAATAATTCAAAGGAGGTATTCCATGAAAATCTGGAAACAGGTGGTGTGCGTGCTTCTTGCCGGGCTTTTTTTCGTTATGTCCGCGACAGCGGGCCCAAAGGAAAACATCGCGGCAACCGTGAATCAGGAAAGCAGCCAGCTCATCGCGATGTCAGACTTTATCCACGACAATCCAGAGCTGGGCAATAAGGAATTCAAGGCTGTCGAAGTCCTCACCTCCTATCTGAAAAAGAATGGTTTTGCTGTGGAAATGGGCGTGGCAGGCCTTGAAACCGCGTTCATCGCCACATATGAAAACGCGGGAGGCAAGGGGCCGGCCATATCCTTTCTCGCGGAGTACGACGCGCTTGCCGATGTCGGACACGCGTGCGGGCACAATATCATCGGCACTTCATGCGTGGGAGCCGCGGTCGCGCTTGCGAAAAATCTTGGTTCTACCCCCGCAAAGGTCATAGTCTTCGGGTGCCCAGCAGAGGAAACAACGAGCGGCAAGCTGCCTATGGCCGCTCAGGGCTTGTTCAAGAGAGCGGACATTGGCATGCAGATGCATCCCAATACTGGTAAACCTTCCATCGGAATGAAGACTCTCGCGTTGAACCTTGTGGATTTTATCTACGAAGGCAAGGCGAGCCACGCGGCCGCAAGCCCCGAGCTGGGCAGGAGCGCTCTTGATGCCGTGATGCTCATGTTTGCCGGAACCGAATATATGCGAGAACATGTAAAATCCGATATTCGCATTCATGGAATCGTGACCAACGGAGGAGCCGCGGCCAACATAGTGCCGGAAAAAGCCTCCGCCCGCTTCTATGTCAGAGGATTGGAACGCCCTTACCTCAACACGGTGGTAGAGCGAGTCTACAATGTCGCGCGCGGCGCGGCCATGATGACCGATACCAAATTGACCATCAGCGAAATTAAGCAGTATGACAATGTGGTTAACGTACCGAGTTTCATGGACCTTGGGTTTGAAGCGATGAAAGAATTCAATATCCCGGACGCGCGGATCATTCAGCCATGGGACCAGGCCGGTGGATCCACCGACTTTGGCACCGCTTCCTCGCAGATTCCTTCGCTGATTTTCGGCCTGCCAGTCGCGCCGGAAAATGTGGCGAGCCATTCGAGAGAGTTCGCGATGGCGACCAAGAGCCCTGCCGGCAACGAAGCCCTGCTAAACGCGTCGAAGATTATGGCATATATAGGATACCGATTGATCCACGAACCGGGACTTTTAAACAGGATTAGAGCCGACTGGGAAAAGACTGTGGCCGGTAAATAGCACACGCTCGTTCTAAACCAAGCGGCAGCCTACGACAAGGCTGCCGCTTTTTTTCGCATGCGTTCTTGCGCCCCAGCCCCTGACGGCATATCCTCATTTCAGGAGGAAGATATGAAAAAACTGGTTCCTGGATTATTCTTGCTGCTGATGATCGCGACACTAGCGGCTCAGGACAACAGGATCGACAAGATACGCTCAGATGCCCCGGCACTCGCGTCATATGGCCCCTTCACCATCGGTGTCACGACACTCACCTTTATTCACAAAGACCAGCTGGATATTGTCAAACAAAAACCCGGTCAGCCCATTCCGCGATATGACAGGCCATTGACCTGCGAAATCTGGTATCCCGCGACCTTGCCTGCCGGTCAGGCTCCTCAGGGCGAATATACCAACGTCGTCATCAGAGATCCTACGGTAAAGGTAAGCCTTTACGGCAAAGCGGTACGAAACGCCGCGCCCGATCGAAGTAGCGCTCCCTATCCGCTCGTCATTATCTCTCATGGCTACCCGGGCAATCGCTTTCTGCTGAGTCACCTGGGCGAGAACCTGGCCAGCAAAGGGTATGTCGTGGTGTCCATTGATCATACCGATTCCACCTATTCCGATCAGGCGAGCTTTGTCTCCACGCTTTACAACCGAAGCCTCGATCAGCTCTTTGTCCTGCAGTCTATGGCTAACCTCAACAAGGAAGATAGGGGTACCGGACTTGCCGGCATGATCGATGCGGATAGAACAGGGCTTATCGGTTATTCGATGGGAGGATATGGAGTCATCAACACATTGGGCGGCGGTCTTTCAGCGGCGATCGTAAATAACGCGACATTCTCGCCAGATCGAGTGCTTGCCGCTCGCCAGGCAGGAAATCCCGAATACCTCGCCACGCTTGATCAGCGCATCAAGGCGGGCATCGCGATCGCCCCTTGGGGAATGAACTATGGATTCTGGGACGCGGAAGGACTCAAGGGTATCAGAACGCCACTGTTCTTCATGGCGGGAAGCAAAGACGCAACCGCGGGGTACTCCCCGGGCGCTCATACCATTTTTGAACTGGCGGTCAATGCCGAGCGCTGGTTCCTGACCTTCGAGAACGGCTCACATAACGCCGCCGCCCCAATGCCGGCACCCAAAGAGGTTCTCACAAAAGACTCCCCCGCCAGTAAAGTCGCCACCCATTATCTCGACGCGGTCTGGGACACTGTGCGCATGAACAACATCGCCCAGCACTTCGCCACCGCGTTCCTGGCAAAATACCTCAAGTCAGATCTTGAAGCCGACTCATGGCTCAACCTTGTCGAATATGGCGCTTCGGGCAAATGGTCAGTCGACAACGCGGGTCAGCCCAAACCCGATCATACGTACTGGAAAGGGTTCGCCAACAACACGGCAGTGGGGTTGCGTCTGGAACATGTAAAACCGTAACGGACAACATGCTCACTCCCCTCTTCGCCAATCCTGGTCCGGCAGGATCGCGAAGAGGGTATTCTTCCCTATTATTTCAAGCGCTATGTCGCGGGCTGGCTGGGCATCGCCATCGTGCATTGCCCAGGGCGCGCTTACCGCATCTTCTCGGCTCTTCGGGTTGCTTCCCTGATGACTTCCTCTTCACCCTCAATCACGCCATGACGCATGAGGACGCGCCCCGCGCATATCGTGGTATCTACCACGGGCTGCGAATAGACAAGATTCGCGCCGAGATCATGACAAGGCGTCATGGACGGCCGGCTGAGGTCAATAAGCGCGAGGTCAGCCGAAGCGCCTTCTTCAATGCGCCCCGCACCTGTTCCAAAGAATTCGTGCCCGTTTAAACCCGCAACCGCGAGAATCGAAGCGACCGGCCAGCGACGCGGGTCACGCCATTGGTGCTTCTGCAATAGCCCTGCGATCTTCATGTCGGAAAAAAGGTTGAGCTCATTGTTCGATGCGGCCCCGTCGGTACCCAGCAACACACGAATGCCTCTTACCCGCGCTGCTTCATAATCGAACGCGCCTGAAGCCAACTTCATGTTCGACGCAGGATTATGAACAACCGTCACCCCGCGCTCAGCCAGAAGGTCCCAGTCCGCGTTATCAAGCCAGACGCAGTGCGCGCAGAAGGTTTTCGGACCGAGCACCCCGAGCGAATCGAGATATGCCGCGGGCGACATGCCGGTCTTCGCGCGGCAGGCGCGATCCTCTACTTCGGTTTCCGCGAGGTGAATATGGATGAATAGATCGAGCTCACGGGCCTTTCGGGCGATGTAACGGAGGCTTGAAGCAGTCGTCGCGTAGACCGAATGCCCTGCCAGACAAAACATGGAAACCGGCCCGCAATCGGGTACATGATCAAAAAACCTATCGCAGGCAGCGCGCTGCGACGCGGCTCTTGATTCGTCCATACCATCGATGAGCGGATAGGAAATGACA
The DNA here is from genome assembly GCA_029265255.1 of Spirochaetota bacterium. The sequence continues at coordinate 106,527 of JAJUJQ010000006.1, read as the reverse complement.
AACCGCATGCCTGAGTCACGCGCAGCTTCAGCCTGAGCCTCGGGAAAGAAATACATGTCCGCGCAGACCGTCGTACCCGACCGGATCATCTCGAGCGCGGCAAGTCGTGTGCCCCAATAGATATCTTCCGCGTCGAGCCAAGCTTCGCGCGGCCAGATAGCCTCCTGTAGCCATGGCATGAGCTCCCTATCCTCGGCAATACCACGCAGCAACGTCATCGCGGAATGCGCATGGGCATTCACGAGGCTCGGAATGACCGCCAGCCCTGACGCGTCGATGATTTCGAGATTGCCTTCGCCAGTCAGACTCATCGTGAGAGAACCAGCGGGCGCGATACGTACGATGCGCGATCCTTCAATCAGGATATCGTGTCTTACGCCTTCCAGCAGCGCGTGTTTCAGCAGTATTCCCATGCATGCCTCCTAGACGAGCGACGCGAAGCGACGCACGATTTCGCGAATGAGCGCGGAAAATTCCGGCCTGCGCCGAGCCGAAATCTCCAGTACTTCCTCACTCGTGATGGGCTGGTCGAGAATGCCAGCAGCCAGATTCGTGATGCATGAAATACCCAGCACGCGCATGCCGCAGTGGACAGCCGCGATAACCTCGGGAACGGTGGACATACCGACAGCGTCGGCGCCAAGTATCCTCGCCATGCGGATTTCCGCCGGCGTCTCGAAACTCGGCCCCAGAAACCACGCGTATACCCCTTCATGAACCGATATCCCGAGCGCTTTTGCCGCGCAGCGTGCTTCTTCCCTTAACTGCGGATCCCAGGCTTTGCTCATATCCGGGAACCGCGGCCCGATGCGCTCGTCATTGGGGCCGACAAGCGGATTGCGGCCCGCGAGATTGAGGTGGTCGCGAATGAGCATGAAATCCCCCGGTGAGAATGAGGTATTCACGCCACCAGCGGCATTGGTCAGGATAAGGATGGACACGCCCCATGCTCTCATGACGCGGATCGGAAACGCGATGTCCGAAGCGCTCCAGCCTTCATAGCAGTGGAAGCGGCCCTGCATGCAGAGTACCGGCGTACCCGCGAGTGAGCCTGCGACAAACCTGCCCGCATGACCAGGCGCTGTCGAAACCGGAAATCCTGGGATCTCGGAATAGGGGAGCACGCGGTAATCCTCAAGTTCGTCGGCAAGACCACCGAGTCCCGAGCCCAGGATGAGCGCGAGACGCGGCGCCGTGCCAAGACGATCACGGAGCACCCCTGCGGCCCGAATGATCGTATCGTACTCTGGCACACGCGATGTGTCTCGCGCCATACCATGCGGAGTCATACTTCCTTTTCCTTCACCCATGGATTTTCCTCACTTTCTTGAACCACAATACGTGCCTCTCTGTCCAATTGTCAATAAAATACACAAATCCCGCAAAATTTCTTGACAAACCAGCTGATCGTACTATGATAGGAAATGGATTTCCATGAGGCAGAATATTGATGTTCTGCATTTGTTTTGCATAGATCATGGAATTGTGTTCCATATTGTGGAACACTAATCGGCGACACAGCCGATACTCACGCAAGGAGGTTCACGTATGATGAAACGCACATGTGCAGTATTCATCGCGCTTATGGTCATCGCCGTCGGCATGGCGGGTGCGGCACCGAAATACAACTGGAAACTCGCTTCGGTGCTGCCGGATACCCACCCCGTGCACAAAGCGCTGGTCTACTTCGCGGACGAACTCGCGCGCAAGAGCAACGGAGATATCAAAGTGACCTTGTTCCCCGCCGGGCAGCTGGGCGACGAAAAAGCCTATATTGAAGCAATAAAAGTAGGTTCGCTCGAATTCGCCAAGGTATCCAGCGGACCAGCAGGCCAGTACGTCCCTACGCTCCAGGTGCTTTCGCTTCCCTTTATTTGGAGAAATCTCGATCACCAGCACAAGGTGCTCCAGGGGCCGGTCGGGCAGCGGCTTTTCGCTGATATGGAAAAAGCCGGCTTCAAGGGCCTCGCCTTTATGGATGCTGGATTCAGAAGCATCACAACTTCGAAAGGCCCTATCAATACTCCGGATGACTTGAAGGGCCTCAAGATCCGCGTCATGCAATCCAAACCCCTCATCGACACCATCAACGCCCTGGGTGGCATTGCTGTTCCCATGGGACAGTCAGAAGTCTATTCCGCCTTGCAGACCAAAATTATTGATGGCTGGGAAAACAACGAGCCGACGGTCCTCAGCTTCAATATGCAGGAAGTCGCCAAGTACTACAGCTACACACGCCATTCATCGATTCCCGACCTTCTCATGATGAACAAGAAGGTGTTCGACAGCGTGCCGAAAAACATCCAGGATATGATCGTGCAGACCGCATATGAAGCGATGCTCAAGCACAACCAGCTCTGGGGCGAGATGATCGACAAGACCATCTCCGATTTGAAGGCCAAGGGGATGATTTTTAACGAAGTGCGGGATGTCACTGAATTCCAGGCCAGAATTGGAAACATCTGGAAAGAATTTGAACCGATCGTGGGAAAAGATCTTATCGACGCCATTGTCAATACGAAATAATAACGCGACCGGGAGGCGGCGGCATGCAAGCAAAACTATTTTCGATCATCAATCGGATAGAGCGGTTTCTCACCGCGATCTCAGCTGCCCTCATGGGCATGCTGTCGGTCATCGTGTGCTGGCAGGTCTTTGCGCGCTATGTGCTCAAAAAGAGCCCATACTGGGTAGAGGAGTTCTCGGTAACCGCCATGATGTGGATAGGACTGCTAGGTGCCGCCGCCGCAGTATGGTCCGGCGACCACATGAGTCTGAGATTTTTCATTCAAAAATTACCCCGAAGACTCAGCCTGGTCGCCGAACTGATCATCGACGCCGCCATTGGTTATTTTGCCATGTTTCTCTTCACGCAGGGTCTTGTAATCACCGACGCAATGAAGACTAGCATGATGTCCACCATACCAGTGTCGCTGGGAGTGAGCTATGTGATTATTCCCATCGCTGCGGGCTTCATGATTGTCTTCGCCGCGCTCCGGATTCTCAGGAAGGTGTCCGAAATCATGGAGGAATCTTCCGAAAGGAGCCGAAATGCCCGCTGAAGTCGTCCTACTTGGCTCATTTCTCCTCATGATTCTGGTGGGAATACCTATTTCATTCAGTCTCGGCATTGCATCCCTGCTGGCGGCTTCCGTCATAGGGCTGGGGCCTGCCATTATCGCCCAGCGAGTGGCGGCCAGCATGCAGTCCTTCCCCCTGCTCGCCATTCCGCTGTTCATCCTGGCAGGTAACATCATGGCGCGTGGTGGCGTGGCGAAGCGTATCGTGGATTTTGCCTACATCCTGGTTGGCCCCCTACCTGGTGGGCTGGCTATCGTCAATTGCATCGAATCGATGTTCTTTGGCGGTGTATCTGGTTCTGCGGTCGCGGATGTCTCCTCCACCGGTTCCATCATGATTCCCATGATGGTTAAGAAAGGATACGACAGGGAATTCTCTGTGGCCGTTACGGTCACCTCGGCAAGCCAGGGTATCATTATTCCGCCATCACACAATATGGTGATCTACGCCATGGTGGCCGGTGGCGTTTCCATTGGCAAGCTGTTCCTTGCTGGCTATATCCCGGGCATTATGCTCGGTATTGCCCTGTCGATCGCCTGCTACATCCTCGCCATCAAGCGCAAGTATCCATGCGAGAAGCGGCCACCGCTCCGCGAGAGCTTGAAAATCGCGGTTGATGGAATCTTCGCCTTGCTTGCTGCGCTCATCATCGTGGTAGGCATCGCGGCGGGCATCTTCACGGCAACAGAAGCCTCCGCTGTCTCCGTCGTGTACGCGGCGTTCCTGGGGTTCGTCATTTACCGGGAACTCAAGCTGAAGGATATCGGCCCAATTCTGATGGAATCGCTCAAGACGACAGCGGTGGTGCTTTTTCTTATCGGATGCGCGTCGGCCTTCGGCTGGCTGATGACCTACCTGCAGATTCCCGCGAAAGTGCTCAGCGTCTTCTTGGGTATCAGCACAAACCGTTTCGTCATCATCCTGCTAGTCGACGTGCTGTTACTGCTGCTTGGCATGGTCATGGACGTCGCGCCGCTCATTGTCATCGTCACGCCCATTTTGCTGCCGGTCGTTAAAGCCGTGGGAATGAGCGAGATTACCTTCGGTATTTTGCTGATGCTCAATCTCGGCATAGGACTCACTACTCCTCCGGTGGGGGCAAGCCTCTTTGTCGGCTGTATGGTGGGAAAAACGACAATCGAAAAGACCACCCGCGCAATGCTGCCGCTCTGGCCGGCGATGATTATCGTCCTCCTGCTCATCTCCTATGTGCCATGGTTTACTGAGGTGTTGCCCCGCATGTTCATGAAATAATAGTTACGCCATATACACGCCGCCGTTGATGTCCAAAGTTGCGCCGGTAATGAAACCATCATATTCACTGGCTAAAAAAGCGACGGCGCGGGCGACGTCCTCGCAGGTGCCGGCGCGGCCAAGGGGTATGGTCTTGATCGTTGCCTGCTTCGATTCTTCGGTCGTGTAGCGCTCATGGAAGGCTGAGCCGAGAATGAGGCCCGGCGCGACCGCGTTAACCCTGATGCCATCGCACGCCAGTTCTGTCGAGAGCGAACGCGTCAGCGTCAGAATGGCCCCTTTCGCGGCGGAATAAATGATGGAGCCGGCATGCCCGCCCTTGCGACCAGCGAGCGACGAAAGATTCACCACAGACGCGCCACCTCCCTGTTGCGCGCCCGCTCTGAGCAATGGAATGAGTGCCCGCGTCACGTACACCGTAGAATCCAGATTGACTGCCAGTACTTTGCGATAGAACGCGTTATCGAGCTTTTCAAGACTTGTGCGCCCGACCAGGTCGCCCGCATTGTTGACGAGAATATCCAGTTTCCCCCAGCAATTCGCGACTCGGTCCGCGAGCATGGCGGCACCTTCCGGTATCGACAGGTCAGCCTGAACAACATCCGCGACCCCGCCCTGCGCGCGGATTTCTGACGCGAGAGTCTCGGCAGATGCAAGGCTGTGGAAACAGTGGACCAGCACCTCAGCGCCACACGCGGCAAGTTCGAGCGATATCGCCCTCCCAATACCTGAAGCCCCGCCAGTAACAAGTGCTTTTTTCCCCTTAAGCGAACGCATCGCTGCCTCCTTGCGATTTTTTATTTTCTCTGTAAAGAAATAATTTCATCCCACACACGCTCGTCAACAGGGATACCTTCAGCCTCGTTGCGCTCACGGATAGCACGCCGGCGCTGGCCGGGATAGACAATAGGGGTTCCTGTCCCATCGGGTTTGGACGCAGCCAGGTCATTGACCGCGTCTTGAATAATGCGTTCGACCTCCTCCGGGGGAGCGATCGCGTTGATGTTGATTGCCATAAATACCTGGGAGAGGCCGTATTCGCCTCCCTGTCTGCCGACAGCAGCAGCACTGTTGCCCAGCGAGAGCGCCGCCGCAAAAATGTCGAGCGTGAAGGAGAGCGCGGCACCCTTCCAATAGCCGATAGGCAGACTCCGTTTTGTGGCGAGTACGGCGCCTGGGTCGGTCGTCAGCCTGCCCTCTGTGTCAAAACCGGCCGGAAACGGCATCTGCGTCCCTTTGAGACAGGCTACCTCCAACGCGCCATAGGAATACTGCGACATAGCCATATCGACCACGATATCGCCGTCTTTCCAGGGGAAGGCATAGACAAGTGGATTGTTTCCGAGGTGAGGGTCGACCGCGCCCCACGTGGGCATGTTAGGCATGGTATTGGTAAAGCAGATACCAGCCATCCCCTGCGAACAAGCCTGGTAGCCATACGTGGCGGCGCGGAACCAGTGATTGGTGTTCCTCAGCGCGACGCAGCCGATGCCATGCATACGCGCAAGCTCGATCGCCCTGTCCATGCAGATGCACGCATTCACAATCCCAAACCCCAGATTGCCGTTATATCGCTCAAGAGCCCCGGCGCTGCTCTCGCGCACCGGCTTGGCATTCATATCGATTATGCCCTCATCAATATTCTTTACGAGGCGGGGGAAGCGATTGATGCCGTGGGAATAGGTCCCTTCAAGGGAATTCCGAACGATTTCGTGCGAAACAACGGCGGCATGAGAGCCAGGACAGCCGCGTTCCTCGAGGATAGCCCGCAGAACACCTTCCGCGTCCGATGGCATGAGGTGCAGCACAAGAACCTCCTTATACGTTCAGTCGGATTTGACAGGGGCCTCGGACCCGCTATAATCAGAGTATATCCAATTTTAAGGAAAAAACATGTCCACCTATACCGAAGAATATTTCTCGCAGATCAGTACCATGTTCGCCCGTACGGTTTCCGAGTCATCCGAAAGCATCGAGCGGGCTGCCGCGCTCATGGGCGACACAATCATGCAGGACAAGCTCATCCATGTCATCGGTACTGGAGGGCATTCGAATTTGGGGACGGAGGAAATGTTCTGGCGAGCAGGTGGTCTTGTGCCGATCAACGCGATTCTTGACCCCGGAACGCTGATCTGCAACGGTGCCATTCGTTCCAACCATGTCGAGCGCTCTCCGGGATATGCAAAAACAGTCCTTGATGCCTACCGGATTCGGGATGGCGTTCTCATCATTGTTAACGCCTACGGCATCAACACGATGACCATCGAGACCGCCCTTGAAGCGAAACGACGGGGAATTCCTACGATCGGTGTCACCTCGCGTTCCTTCGGAGAAAAGGTTCCAAAGGATCACCCCGCACGGCACCCAAGCGGAAAAAACCTCTTTGAAATCGTCGATATATTCGTCAACTCATGGATGCCATACGGCGATGCCATCGTCTCGTTCCAAGGGCTCGAGCAGAAGGTGGCTCCCAGTTCGACACTCGCCAACTGCTTTACCGTCAATCTCCTGGTCATCGAGACAGTACGCTATCTGCTGGAACACGGATTTACCCCGCCGCTCTGGCAAAGCGCCAATACACCGGGAGGCGACGAGGCGAACGCGGCATCTCAGAATCGGTATATTGGCAGAATCAAGCATCTTCTTTGAGACGAACCGATGCAAGGCATAGAGCGTGAAATGGGCGAACCAGTACCAGACACGCCGATGGTTCCAGATAATGATCTGGGCGCACGCGCTCGAGCGATGACCGCGGCAGTCATGCTGACTCGCATCCGGAACATTATTGCGCCGGTTATCAGCACCGTGACACGGCGCGTGCTTGCCAGCCGCACAACCTTTGGCTGGATCGATTTAAAGATCGACCCCGTAACGGGCCGCAGGCGCATGCCGCCGCCAGAACATTATCGCCGCGATCGCGTCTATGGCTGGATTCAGGGGCGCGGCCTCGAATCAATGGCAGCCCACCTGCAGTGTGCGGAAGTGACTCGGGGGCACGGCATTCTCGATGCCGAACGGTTGCGAGAAGCTGGAAATGTATTGTATGGCACGGTAATGGAGCGGCTGGTCGAAAGCAGAAAGGTGCGGGCGGCCTTCGTCATGGATTCGAAAGGCCAGCCGCGATACAACAGCGCGCCAGACCGCGCGGCGGATGCGGAGACAGGAGCCCGAAAGGTTACGCTGACACAGCTTTTTGTGCTGCGCGGCCTGTATGCTTGGGCGCGCGTGGAACAGCTGGAAAAGGACCTCGCCTGGATACGGCCAGAACTCGAACTGGCAGTCGATGCTGTGCTCGCAGGAAACGGCGTAAATGACCAACTTCCAATGAATAACGGCTCCACGCAACCAGCGATACATGCCAATGGTTACGAATGCCTCATGATCGCCCTCGGGGCCTGCCTGCTTTTGGAAGACTGGAAACGAGGCCAGGCTTGCATCGATGCGGTGCTCGCCACATATTATGACTATTCGCCGAACCTGGGGCCTCTTTTGCTCGACGTGCCCCATTCACAGACGAGCAATCCCGGCCACGCGATTGAATTCGCAGGACTGGCGTTGCAGTGCCTGCGTCGCAGTGATACGACCGCTCCCGAAGCGAACACGCACAGAGCGCTGCTGAGCGATATCGCCCGTAACGCCCTGACTCGCTTTCGGGCTCCCCATGGGGGCATCGTACGCCAGATCAGTACCGATACCGGCACAATCATTGATTCTCGCTGCCCCTGGTGGTCGATATTCGAAGCAGTCCGCACCCTTTCGGAACTTCTCGCTTTGTCCCACGTCGAAGAAACCGAGGCATTGATGACCGAAATTGCATCCTGTCTCGACTGCATCGAACGCCGCTACTGTGCGCCTTCAAAGATCGGCATTCCAGTTCAAACGCTTTCCTATGAAGGCAAGGTAATCCCCTTCATTCCGGCTACCCCCGACCTTGATCCCGGCTACCACACAGGCATTCCTCTCATGCAGGCATATGGAGTGCTTGCTAGCATGGCGTGCCTTCAAGCTGGTGGTGCGGAAAGCAGAATTCCCGCAAGGATTGGCGCACGCCTGCAGGGACACATCGCGCGCACAGGAACCGCGGAACGCGAGCTTGATCCGCTACGTGTACGCGCCTTGTGGCTCTCATCGCCCTGGACGCGCGTGCTGATCGTCTCGGCCGATGTGCTCGAATTCGACACCTTGTGGGCAACCCGCATGCGTCAGGAGCTCTCTCGACGGTTTATGGTACCTGAGGACAATATTATTCTGGCGGCTACCCATGTGCACACCGCCCCACCGACCATCTCGCTTGCCGGACTTGAACCAGATGATGTATTCCTCCACACGCTTAAAGTATCGATGGTCCGGGCATGCGACCGCGCTCTCCGCCGGCTCCAGCCTGTCGCAATCCTGCCGCTTTCGGTGCGTGTGCCGGGAATCGGTATCAACCGCCGTTCCCGGGATCCCCAGAGCGGACGTATTATGATGCGCCCGAATCCCATGGGCGATCGTGACGACGTGATCCGCGCCCTCTTCTTTCTCGATGCGAAAAACCGTCCATGCAGCGTACTGATCAACACCGCGGTGCATCCCACGACACTCGGCGTGTGCGTCAACGCGATTTCCGCGGATTATCCTGGGCGCGCGGCAGCCCTTCTCGGCGCGAAATTGCGCGGGGTTTCGGGAACTCATGTGCCGGTTATAGTGCTGCAGGGAGCCTGCGGCGATGTGAGACCTATGATACTCACGGAAAGCGGGAAAGATTTCAGAGAAGGAACCGAGGCGGACATTCTTCGCTTTGGCAGGATAATTGCACAAGCTTGCTACGATGCACTGGTCCTCTCGCTCACACAAGGCGCTCCCGCGCCTGTCTGCGAGCCACATTTGTCTGCCAGGGCCGTCATGGTGGAGATGCCTCTTGAACCACTCCCTTCATACGATGCCTTGCTAAGACTCAAACAAAAATTGGAGGCCGAACTCAATGCAAAACCACATGCCCCGCCGTTGACCATCGGCTCGAGCTTTCTCGCCGCCCACGACAATGCCAGCCTCCTCCTCAAAGCTGATCTGATCTGGGCCCAAAGCCTTCTTGACCACCACTTCGACGAGCATGGCTCCTATATCAGGCCTAATACAGTCCGCGCGTTTTTCTCGCTTGTCACAATCGGATCGGCTGCCCGTGTATTCAGCATCCCAGGAGAAGTATTCAGTTCGACCGGGAACCGCCTCAGGAACATGACTGCTGGTCGATCGTCTGCTGCGGTACCCTTCGCAGCTCCCTTGATTCTCATCAGCGGCTACAGTAATGGCACTATCGGCTATATACCCCCGCCCGAAGCCTGTGCCGAGGGCGGTTATGAAGTAGAGAGCGCGTACCGTCTCTACGGCCTTCCGGCGCCGCTTTCGCCCCGCGTGGAATCGCTCATGCGTGACACTTTTCGCATCCTTCTCGAAACCATGGAGCAAAAATGATGGATAAACCAATAACCGGCATTTCACTCGTAGGCATGAACCGCGCAGATATCATCCGTTCCTACATCGATCAGGTTGGACCGGAAGCGCGCTTCGAACTTGCCTACACGACCTCGCCCGAGTTTCTTGAAGAAATCGCGCCGCTCATCGACGGCCGCGTCATCTCGGTACACGCCTGCTGTCCAGCTACGGAATTTTTCCCCAACTTCGGCAGCGCAGACCCCGAAATCGCCCGTATCAGCTTTGAAGATATGGAGAATACGCTCCAAACAGCGCTTCGCTTTGGAGCTTCGACCGTGGTGCTCCACGCCGGCTATGTCACCGACCTGGCCATGCCGGCTTCCTTTTCGCGCCGCAAGGCGATTCTGGACCGGGAGGAATTCCAGAAAGACATTCGCCACCCCTCTGGCGCCATTTGCGGCCCCGAGTACTCATCGCAACCGCACTACCGCCGCCATGCCGATCGCGCCAAGGCCAACCTCGTGATCCTGGCGCGCCGGTATGCCGAAGCAGGTGTTACCTTGGCTGTCGAGAACCTGAACCCTCGCGTTGGCTACCTCTTCCAGACACCAGATGAGATGGTCGAGCTCGCGGAACTGGATCCTGCGCTCTCTCTCTGCCTCGATATAGGGCACCTTCATATCAGCGCGCAGGCGTTCGGCTTCGACTACCTCGAAGGGATCCAGCGTATCGCGGCCACCGGCAAGGTCGTCACAACCCACCTGCACAGCAACACATCCACCTCCGATCACTTTGAGGACGACCACGCGAATTTCTACGACAATGGGTTCCCTGTGCGCGAAATCGTACGTCTGCTCAAAGAATGCGGTGCCGCGCTGGTACTCGAAACACTGAATGATCCTGTGGGGAACACTGCGTTTCTTGCGCGCTGTCTGGCGTCACAGCAGGCTCTAGTGCGGTGAGCGTCGTTACTGCGAGTGCCGGCCCCCCAGATACGCGTGCCGTACCCGCTCATCCTCAGCAAGCGCTTTTGCCTCTCCGTGCATCACAATCCGGCCTAGCTCGAGAATATAGCCTCGCGAAGCCGCTTTCAGGGCCTTTTTTGCGTTCTGCTCAACCAAAAGAATCGCCACCTTCTCTTCCTCGTGGATTTTTTGTATTTGTTCGAAAATCTCCTGCACTATGATGGGTGCCAGCCCCAGCGATGGCTCATCGAGGAGCAGCAGTGATGGTGACGAAACCAGGGCTCTCCCAAGCGCCAGCATCTGCTGTTCACCTCCCGACAGGGTGCCTGCCAGCTGGTTCCTCCGCTCCTTTAGAATCGGAAAGAGCTCGTACACCCGCTCTTCCTTATTCTTCAGCGCTGCCTGGTCCCGAAAATGCCGGACCGCATATCTGCCGAGCATAAGATTTTCGCGCACGGTGAGGGTCGCGAAGACATGCCGCCCTTCGGGAACATGCGCGATGCCCATCCCCGCCAGGGTAAAGGGAAGCATTTCGCTCAGGTTCTTCCCTTTGTACAGAATCGATCCTGAGCTGAGCTTGCCAAGACCTGAAATAGCGCGCAGCAGGCTCGTCTTGCCAGCCCCGTTCGCGCCCAGTACCGTCACAATCTCATCCTCGCCCACGGTAAGGCTTACATCATCCAGCGCCTTGATCGCCCCATAGTGGAGTGTCAGGTTTCTCACTTCAAGCAGTGCCGCCATGATCAGTCCTCATCCTTTCCGAGATAGGCCTCAATGACCGTGGGGCTTTCGCGAATGACGCGCATCTCGCCTTCCGCGATTTTCCGGCCGGATTGCATGACGATGACATGGTCGCTCACCTTATCCACGAGATGCATGTCGTGCTCGATAAGAAGAATCGAATACCCGTCCTCGACCAGACTGACGAGCAGATCGGCCAGTTCGTCAGTTTCCGCGTCATTGAGCCCGGAGGAAGGCTCGTCGAGCACTATAAGTTCGGGCTTGGCTGCCAGCGCCCTCGCGATTTCCAGGTAGCGCCGCTTTCCGTAGGGGAGCGAGCTCGCGAGCAGATCAAGCGAATCGCCAAGACCGACCCGCTCCAGACACTGCTGCGCGCAGTCGAACATGGCACTCTCTTCATCCTGCTGCCAGGGCAGATGGAATATCGATGCCACAAAGCCTGCCCTCCCGTGACAGTGCTGACCGCACAGCACATTTTCCAGGCAGGTGAGATTGGGGAAGATTCGAATATTCTGGAATGTCCGGGCAATGCCTTTTTTTACAATGATGTGGGGAAGCAGACCGGATATTTCTTCGCCATCCAGACAAATAGATCCTTTTTCCGGCCTGTAGATGCCAGTGATGAGGTTGAAGAGCGTCGTCTTACCCGCGCCGTTTGGCCCGATCAACGCGGTAATCTTGCCCTTTTCCACCTCAACATCGATACCGGCAACCGCCATGACGCCGCCGAAAGACAGGTGCGCATCCTTTACGCGCAGCAAGCTGGATGCGCCCGCGTGCGAATGCCCCATGCTGGTCTTGGCGGGAGCGCGGGATTCCGCGGGCTCCGGACAGACCGCCGACGCTGTGATGTGTTCGCTTGCGATGCGCCTCTGTCTCCGCTTTGAAATTGCCTTGCGCAGCGTCTCCACCGAATCGCGCGTACGTGGCAGAATTCCCGCGGGCTTGAAAATCATCATCAATAGCAGCGCCAGCCCGAAGAACATGAGGCGGTATTTTGCAAAGGGTCTGAATATTTCCGGAAAGATCGTGATCGCCAGAGCGCCCAGCATCGTGCCCGGTATCGAACCGAGCCCGCCGAGCAGCACGATGCAGAACAGGAGCGAAGACTCCATGAATGTGAAACTCTCGGGGGACACTGACATCTGCTTCGACGCGTATATGTTGCCCGCCAGCCCCGCCAGCGCCGCTCCCAGAATGAACGCGCCCAGTTTGTAGTGTCTGACATCGATCCCGAGCGCTTCGGCCGCGATTTCGTCCTCACGGATGAAGTTCCAGGCTCTTCCCACACGCGAGCGCTGCAGCCGGAGCAACCCGAAGGTCACTAGGCCGATAATGATCCAGATAAAATAATAGAACTGGCGCGATGACAGAATGGGAAACAGTAATACCGGATTGTCGATGCCGTTGATACCGTTTGGGCCGCCTGTCAGTCCGAAGGGGTTGTTGATCATGGTCAAGCGCACAATCTCCCCGATACCGATGGTCACGATGCACAGGTAATCGCCCTTGAGATGGATGACCGGCGAAGTGACGAGCCACGCGAACAGCCCTGCGATCACCGCCGATACCGGCAACAGCACGAGAATGGGGATATGGAAACGCGTATTCAGGATAGCCGTCGTATACGCACCAATCGCATAGAAGCCGGTATGCCCCAAATCGAACAGCCCGACCTCTCCAAGCACGATGTTGAGTGACAAGCCCAAGAGCGCATAGATGCCGAAATAAAACCCGATATCGATCCAGTAATTGTCGATGAACGGCAGAAGCGGAAACACGATGATGCCGACCGCTGCGGCAATGCCGAGATTCCTGCTCTTGCGAGGGTCGCGAGCCAAGCCTTTCGCCTGCCTGATTCTCTCCAGGATGAAATCCGTGACGCCCATCAGACTTTCTCCGCCACTTTTTCGCCAATGATGCCGGTCGGCTTGAAGATGAGCACGGCAATGAGCAGGAAGAACACAAAGACATCCTTCCACGCGCCACTGACATATCCAGCCAGCATGGATTCCACGATTCCGAGCAGCAAGCCGCCGAGCATTGCGCCGGGAATGTTGCCTATTCCACCAAGAATGGTTGCGGTAAAAGCCTTGAGGCCGTAATTCCAGCCCATGTTAAAGCTGATAGCCCGGTAGTACAGACCGTTCATCAATCCCGCGAGGCCACCGAGCCCTGGCCCGAGCGCAAAGACGAACAGGATCACCTTGCGAATATCGATACCTACCAGTGTCGCCGTCTCCCGGTCCTGCGCGGATGCCCGCACCGCGGCGCCAAACGGCGTTTTTTCCACGATAAACCAGATGATCAGCATGAGCAGGAAGGAAATGGCCAGTATGATAATCTGGAGGATGGTCATTGGGATGCCCAGCACCGAAACACGCACCGAAGGAACGACGGATGCCGGAAAGGCCTGCGGGCGCGCGCCCCATATGGCCATAATGCCGTTCTGGATAAAGATGGCCATACCAAGGGCCGACACGACCAGAGAAAGCCTTCCCGAGGGATACACCGGCCGGTAGGCAACGCGCTCGACAATGACGCCAGCCAGCGCAATACTCACGCTGACCACAAACGCGGCGAAGGCGATTCCGCCCCACAGCCCGACGGACCGGGAGATCTGACCTGCGGCGCTCGTCAACACGGTATACCCAAGAAAGGCACCTAGGGCAAACAAATCACCATGCGCGAAATTGATCAGTTTCATGACGCCGTAGACCATGGAGTAACCCAGTGCGACCAACGCATAGAAGGAGCCGATAGTCAGCCCGTTCACTAGCTGTTCAATAAAGGTCTTCAACTGATTTTCCACCTGACATGGAACAACCGGCACCGGATACAGGATTGCTACCCGCCCCGGCACCGGTCGTGTTCAGAACATCCAGACACGCACTCCCTTAGGAGGGTCACTTTGTATAGACAACCAGCTTGCCCTGTTCATCCACCACGTACATCTTGTACGGGACGTCCTTGCGGTCACCACGCTCGGTAAAGAGCACCGGCCCGGTCACGCCTTGGATACCATCCATCTTGGTATGCATGACATCCGCGATGGCGGCGCTGTCGGTTTTACCTGCCTTGCCGATGGCACCCACGATAGCGTAGAGCGCATCAGCCGCGTAGACAGGCCAGGGGCTCGATGGGAGTTCCTTGTACTTCTGCGCATACAGCGCTTTGAACTGCTCGGCGATAGGTGTGTTCACATCGGTCACGAGCGGCTCCTGGGTCATGAGCGCGCCTTTAGCTACATCGATACCGGCAATCTTCACAAAATCGTCGTTGATGGCCGCGTTGCCGCCGATGAAGGGGCACTTCAGCCCCGCGTCACGCGCCTGGCGAATGAGAAGCCCTGCCTCGGGGTAGTAGCCGGTAAAGTACCAGACATCAGGCTTCGTCTCGCGGAGCTTGGTGACCGCGGCGGAGAAGTCCTTTTCCTTGGGGGTGATGGCGTCGAAATAGACAATTTCGGCCTTGCCCTGTGCAATATAGGGCTCAAGCGCTTTTTTAGCCTCGTCCGCCACGCCCTTTGCAAATGTCGAGTTATCATGCATGATGGCGATGCGTTTCGCACCCATCGTCTCGACCGCGTACTTGCCGAAGAACAGGCCCTGCGCGTCATCACGTCCGCAAGTCCTAAAGAAATATTTGCGTTCCTTGTCCATGGTCAGGCGCACAGCCGTGCAGCCGTAGCCGACCGATACCATTTTGTTTTTTTCGTAGATGTCGGCCGCAGGTTCGGTGACCGAAGACCCGTAGCTGCCGATGACGGCCACCACCTTCTGCGAAACAGCTTTCTGCGCAGCGAGGGCAGAATCCTTCGGGTTCGATGCGTCGTCAACCACGACGATCTCGATCTGCTTGCCCAGCACGCCTCCGGCCTTGTTGATAAGCTCGGCAGCCACTTCAACCGACTGCTTCGCCATCTGTCCTTCATACGCGTAATCGCCAGTAATAGGTGCCTGCAGCGCGATCTTGATCGTTTTGCTCTGGGCGGTCCCGCACGCGGATATGCCCACAAGCACAATCGCGCACAGCGCGATCATTCCGAAGATCCACAAACCTTTCTGCAAATCTTTTCCAATTCGCATATTGTTGCCTCCTGACGGTATCGTATAACGACATTTGCCTACCCGCAAGCTTTTTTTGATCTTTTTTTATTGACAGCTTTTGATTCCGGTACTAGCCTTATGAAGGATTTTTCAGAACGATATTACCTCATTCAATCCATCAAGAAGGTCATCGATGCCTAGAATAGAGACTCATCCGATTCTCAATGTCAAAAAGGCTGGCAGAGAGGTACTGTTCCATTTTAATGGAGAGCAAGTAAGAGGATACGCGGGTGAACCTGTCTCCTCGGCACTGGTCGCGCTTGGCCATTTCAAGTTTTCGCATCATGCCAAGGATGGGGCGCCGCAAGGCCTGTTCTGTGCCAATGGACAGTGCAGTCAGTGTACCGTTCTCATTGACGGAATACCGCGCAAATCCTGCGTCACGCTTCTCGAAGAGGGCATGGATGTGCGTACCCTTAATGGACTTCCTGTCCTGCCTGACATCGACATCCCCCTCAGACAGGCGGAACGCCGCACCATCCATACTGATATCGTCGTGGTGGGCGCAGGGCCGTCTGGTCTCTCCGCGGCGTACGAACTCGGTAAGATGGGCTTCCAGGTGTTGCTGGCAGACGACAAGGACCGGCTTGGCGGAAAGCTGGTACTGCAGACGCACAAGTTTTTCGGTTCCGAAGAGGATTGCTATGCCGGCGTTCGCGGAATCGACATCGCGGGCATTCTGGAAGAAAAAATCTCGCATCTGCCTAATGTCACCATTCTGAGGAATTCTCCGGTCGTCGCTATCTACAAGGACCGCAAGGCCGGCATATATAAAGGCTATTCATCATATCTTCTGGTGGAGTTCACCGCACTCGTCGTCGCTACCGGCGCACGCGAGAAAAATCTTCTATTCCCGGGAAACGACCTGCCGGGGGTCTACGGAGCAGGCGCGTTCCAGACACTGGTAAACAGGGACTTGGTCAAACCCGCAAAAAAAATCCTGATTGTCGGGTCAGGCAATGTTGGTCTAATTGCGGCGTATCATGCGCTCCAGGCGGGCATCCAGGTCGCTGGCATCGTCGAAATCATGGGACGCATCAACGGGTACCGGGTTCACGCGGACAAGATCAGACGTATGGGTGTCCCGGTTCACCTCAACACGACGATTCTCCGCGCCGAGAGCGGCGGGGAAGCGACCGAAGGGAGGGTTGCGCGCGCGATTACCGCGAAGGTCGACGATCAGTTCAAGCCGATTCCAGGCACCAGCCGCCTATATGAGGTGGACACAATCCTCATCGCAGCGGGTCTTGCGCCGTGCGACGAATTTCTGAGGCAGGCGCGGGAGTACGGCATCCTCGCGGTCGCTGCCGGCGATGCGGAGGAAATTGCGGAAGCCTCCAGCGCCATGTTCGGCGGACGCATTGCCGCCTTCGCGCTGGCAAAAATGCTGGGCAAACGGGTGGACATCAATCCCGAGTGGTTGTCCAAACGCGATATCCTCAAATCGCGGCCTGGCGATTCCTTTTCCAGAAGCCCCGTAGTGCCTGGCCCCCAATGGCGGCCTGTCTTCTTTTGCTCCGAGGAAATCCCCTGCAACCCCTGCGCGACGGTCTGCCCGACCAATGCCATCAAGCTGCGACCGCTGCGACAAAACATCATGGACCTGCCGTACTTCGACAATACCAAATGTATCGGCTGCATGTCCTGCGTCTCGATCTGCCCGGGTCTGGCAATCAGCCTGATACGCCGCGTATCGGATGACAGCGCGGAGGTGGTTCTGCCCTGGGAATTCGAAGCCGATTTCGAGATCGGGCACGAGATGGACCTCGTAGACCAGGATGGCACTTTCGTCGAAAAAGCGCCTGTGATCGCCAAGCGCCACCATAAAAAGACCAATACCTGGCTGCTTACGTTCAGGACAAGCGTGCAAAACGCGTCCCGCATCGCGGGTGTCCGAGTCCAGGACGAGGCAGCAACTATAAGCTATCCGGTGGAAGAACACGAATGCCTCGATCTCGATGCCTATGTCTGTCGCTGCGAACGCATCACGCTCAGAGAGATCGTGGAATTCATCAAGGCCAACAATGTGCGCGACATCAACCAGCTGAAAACTCTCCGGGTAGGCATGGGAGCCTGTGGCGCAAAGACCTGCTCACAGCTCGTATCCAAGGCCTTCCGGCTCGCCGGCATCGATCCTGCCGAGGTTGAGCCGGGCTCGCTGCGTCCGCTGTTCATGGAGGTCCCCATGGGCGAAATCGTCAACGAAGGCCTGACCAAACTGGGCGGCAAAGAAGCCGGAGCGAGGGGTGCACCATGAAAACCTACGATGTCATCATAGCTGGGGCTGGGTCTGTCGGCGTGCCGCTCTCATGGCAGCTTGCGCAGCGAAAACTCAAAGTGGCCGTTCTGGACCACGAAATGTCCTGGGGGCGCGGCCAGAACCGTGCCGCGATTGGGGGTATCCGCGCCACCCATTCTGACCCCGCCAAAATCAGGATATGCCTCGAATCCATCAAAATATTCTCATCCATGAAAGAAGTTTACGGGCTGGATGTCGAATGGTACCAGGGCGGCTATATGTATGTCGCCTACGACGCGGAGCGCGAAAAAGCCTTCCATGATCTGCTCAAGATTCAGAAGGAAGCAGGCCTCAACATCGATTGGATCAGTCCCCAACGGGTCCAGGAGCTGGCGCCAGGCATCAATCCAGAAGGCCTTCTCGGCGGTACCTACAGCCCAGAAGATGGTTTCGCCTCGCCCCTGATGGCTTCGACCGCCTTTCACAAGCTCGCCCTTGACGCGGGTGTGGATTTCTATTTCAACACACGCATCGAGGGAATCACTAAAAAAGGCGATATGATACAGAGCTTCCAGGCAGGGGGGGAAACCTGGTCCGCAGGACTCTTTGTAAACGCGGCAGGCGCCGAAGCCGCCGACCTGGCCAGCTTTGCCCATATCGATCTGCCGGTCTTCCCTGATTGCCACGAAGCCGGCGTAACCGAACCGGTGCAGCGCTTCATGCAGCCGATGATTGTCGATATCCGCCCTGATGCCGAATCGGGCAACTACTATTTCTACCAGGCCGGCACGGGTCAGGTGATATTCTGCATCACCCCCCGACCCCAGATCTGGGGTCGCGACAAGGATTCGACTTCCTCTTTCCTGCCACTCTGCACGCGGCGTATTCTCGAGCTGTACCCGAGGTTGAGAAACCTGAAGGTGCGAAGGACGTGGCGCGGCATGTACCCAATGACACCCGACGGTCTTCCAATCGTGGGGTACCCCGATGGAGCGGTGAATTTTCTGCAGGCGACAGGTATGTGCGGCCAGGGATTCATGATGGGCCCCGGGCTCGGAAAAATTCTGGCCGAGTCCATTGTGTCGGGTGGGACCTTTGAGCATCCGGAAGGAACGACACCATATGGCTTTGTGTTCGAGGAGCTGGCGTGTTCGCGAGGCTTTGAGCATGTGGAATTGCTGAAGTAACGGACGCAGAGCCTCCTTTTCGCGCTTTTTCATTGCGCCAGGCTGCCGCGCATAGTACAATTCCCTTGTACAATACAGATTCCAGGCCGTCATGAGACGGTCGGACCCAAGGAGGCAGGCAATGAAACGATCGTTCATGGTATTTTTGATGCTCGCCATAGTCGCTGGGGCTGTGTTTGGACAAGCAACAAAAGAACTGATCATCTGGAGCGCAGCGGCTGAAGACGAAGCCCAGGCTCTCATCGCCAAATTCAACGAAAAATATCCCGACATCAAAGTGAGCGTCATCCGCGCCGGCTCCGGCGAGCTGCTCACCCGGCTCAACGCCGAGCAGCCCAAGCCAAAAGGTGACATACTGCTTGGCATCGCGAAGGAATCCTTCGATGGCGCGTATGACCTGTTCCGCCCCTACAAAACAGTTAACCACGCCTCGATTCCCGAACTCGTGCGCGATTCCGCCGCGACCCCTCGCTATTATGGGTTCTCCATGCCGCTGCAGGCAATCATGATCAATACCAAGCTTCTCAAGCCGGCTGATTACCCCACTTCGTGGGCGGACCTGATCAACCCTAAATACAAGGGCGAAATCATCATGGCGAACCCGGCGCTGTCGGGCTCGGCCTATGCTCAAATCTACATGATGTACAAACTCTTCGGAGACGATTTCCTTAAAAAGCTGGCCAAGAACTGCACCTTCACCGCCAGTTCGACAGCAGGTCCCGAATCGGTAGCCCGCGGCGAGTTTGCCATCACCGTGACGGGCGAAGGGAATATTGCCACCTATATCGGCAAGGGCGACCCGGTTACCTATGTCTATCCGAAGGAAGGAACCGGAGCTCGTTTCGATGCGAGCGGCATTATCGCCAATGGCCCGAATCCAAAGAACGCCGAACTTTTCATGGATTTCCTCACCTCGCTTGATGCCTACAAGATTATCCTGAGCACCCGCAACCGCCGTGTCGTCATCACTACATTGCCCGGTCCGAAATATTTGCCTTCGCTGGCAGACATCAAGCTGATACCATACGACGCGATCGAGGCGGCAAAAATCCGCGAGGAACTGACCAGCAAATTCTCGGACTGGATGCAGTGATCCAAGCCTGACTATTCCATCTCCAGGGGGCGCAGCGGAGCAAGCCAGTCCGGCAAGCCGGGGCGGGCGCCCCTCTCCCGGGGGCATCGATGAGTCTCAACCTTACCTATCACAACGTAACCAAAGTATTCGGCGAGCGCAGCAAGAATCCGGTGCGGGCGCTAAACAATGTTTCCTTTACCATCAATCCAGGCGAGCTGTTTTGTCTCCTCGGACCGAGCGGCTGCGGTAAGACGACCCTGCTTCGCTGTACTGCTGGCCTTGAAAAGATCAGCTCAGGCCAGATTCTTTACGGTGACCACGACATGTCGGTTATTCCGCCCTTCCGCCGCAATATTGGTATGGTTTTTCAGAGTTTCGCGCTCTATCCGCACATGAATATCTTTGAGAATGTCGCGTATGGTCTGCGTGTGCGCAAGATGCCAGACTCGGAGGTCAAGCGCCGGGTCACAGAGGTGATGGAGCTTGTCGGATTGACGGAAGAACTCAAACGCAACCCGAGCCCTTCTGCCCTGTCCGGCGGCCAACAGCAGCGCGTTGCGATTGCCCGGGCCTTGGTCTACAACCCCGATATCCTCCTATTGGATGAACCACTTGCCAATCTCGACGCGAAACTCCGCCGTTACATGCGGGCCGAAATTCGCCGTATCCAGAAGGCGACCAATATTACCGCGATCTTCGTAACCCACGATCAGGAAGAAGCGATGGCGATTGGCGACCGGCTGGCCGTCATGCGCAACGGCATTATCGAGCAGATCGGCACGTCCGACGAGATTTATCACCGTCCGGATAATGCGTTTGTTGCCAATTTCATCGGAAAGATGAACTTTTTCCAGGCGCGGCTCGCGTCTGGTGCACCCGCTGCGGGAGAGCTCCTGGTTGAACTCGAGGACGGAAGCCAGCGGTTGCGGATCACCGCCGATAGAATTCATGTGCCGTCTTCCTCCACTCCCGGTACGCGTGTTCTCGTCGGCATGCGCCCTGAACATCTTGTTGTTGAAAAGGAGCGAAAAGCAGGCTCCATCCCCGGCCAAGTCAACATCATACAGCATTTGGGTCAGGTAGTACGGTACGAAATCAAAGTCGAACCACGGCTTTCCATTCCCATGCTCGAAGTGGACATGCCCGGGCTGGTACAGGGAGTATCGGAAGGAGACTCGGTATTCCTTTCAATGAAGGAGCATTCCGCTTCGGTCTATCTGCCTGGAGAGGAGCACGCCGAATGACATACCACAGATCCAAACCGGATTCCGGCAGGCTCCAAAACAAGCTGGCCTATTTCCTGAAAAAGGACTTTACTCCCTGGCTCGTCTTCATGATTCCACTCGCGTTTCTGGTGGTGTTCTTGTTCTGGCCGCTCGTTACGACCCTCCTTCGCGCCTTCATGAAAACAGGAAACGCTTTTGATCTTTCCACGTTGAGTCTGAAAGGCTTCGAAAAGTTCCTCACAAGCTCGCTGTACCAGCGCAGTCTCAAGAATTCATTTTTTGTGGGGGCTGGTGTCACTCTTTTTTCGCTCCTTATTGGCGTGCCGATGGGGTATTTTGTAGCCCGCGTCAAAATACCCGGAAAGACGCTTATGCTGTCGCTTGGCATTCTGCCAG
The DNA here is from genome assembly GCA_029265255.1 of Spirochaetota bacterium. The sequence goes on along the minus strand of JAJUJQ010000006.1, from coordinate 84,839 downwards.
TCATCATGCCTTCGTTTATCGGAGCCTTTTCATGGATCATCCTTTTGGGGCGACAGGGGTCCTTGCGATACTATCTAAATACCCTGCTCGAGCCCCTGGGGATGACGATTCCACCCATCTATGGCATGTTCGGCATGATTTTCTGCATGACGCTGACCTACTATCCATTCGTGTTTTTACTGAGCCACGGCGCGTTTTCCTCGGCGAACGCCCTGCTCGAGGACGCGGCCATGCTGATGGGAGCAAGTCGGTGGCGTATCTTCCGGACGATTACGCTTCCGCTCATCGTTCCAAGCATCGGTGCCGCGGGCCTTCTGGTATTTATCCGGGCTATCGGCAATTTCGGCATTCCGGCCATCATCGGAGGCAATCAGTATGTGTTGCCGACCCTGATCTATTTCCGAGTCAACGGATTCTGGGACCTGAACGGAGCCTCAACAATCGCGTTCGTGAACGTCGTCATCACGGCGTTCGTGCTATGGTTGCAAAAATATGTGGTAAGTCGCCGCGAATACGAAACAATATCAGCTTCAAGGGCCGAAATCCGCCAGCATGAGCATCCAGCGCTCAGGCTTATCGCCTCGGCCTATTGCCTGCTTATTCTCGTGATATCGCTGCTGCCGCAGTGTGTCATCATTATCATGTCGTTTTTCCGCAAATGGCAGGGCTTGCTGCCCGAAGGCTTTACCTGGGACAACTATGCCCGTATTCCGAAGGTTGCCAGCGCGGAGCTCCTGAATTCGCTTTACCTTTCCGGCCTTGCCACTCTGCTGACCGCAGTGCTAGGCAGCCTTATTGCCTACATTACGGAGCGGCGCAAACCCCGTGGGGCGCGGATTCTGGACATGGCGGTCATGGCGCCTTTCATTCTGCCCGGTACGGTGGTTTCGGTCGCGCTTCTGTCGGCGTTCGCGGGGAAAAGCAGCGTTCCCCTGACCGGCACATATGCCATTATCATCATTGCCTACATGGTACGGCGCACGCCATACGTGTATCGATCCGTCGCGGCGAGTTTGACACAGCTCAATCCTTCGCTGGAAGAAGCTTCCACAATCGCGGGGGCGCCGTGGTTCTATACCTTCCGGCGAGTCAGCGTACCGCTTATCCTGCCTGGCATTATTTCCGGCTCGATTCTGACCTTTTCTACGCTGCTGCAGGAACTTAGCACCACGATTCTTCTCTACAGCCCTAAAACGCGAACCGTGCCGATCCTGATCTACGGGGCCGTCGCAGACGGCAAGCTCGGCGAAGCGAGTGCGTTGTCTGTCCTTCTGCTGGTCGTGGTGTTCGTCATTGTGTACCTGACCAATCGTTCCGAAGGCAAGAGCCTTTCGTCTGGACTGAAGATGGGGTAAGCGCCGCTCAGAATCCCTGCCGCCCGTGGAGAACCTTCCCGGCAGCGGGATAATCCACCATAAGCCAGCAGTCATGGTGCGTTCTCAACGCGGCGCATGGCGCCATGGGCCCGATGGGAGCATTGAGCGCCATCTCGACCGCCTCGGCCTTGCGGGCATCGGGAACGGTGCAGACAATACGTTCAGCTTTCAAAATCTGGCGTATGCTCATGGAGACCGCCTGGCGGGGCACGTCGTCGAGCGTCGCGAACCAGCCTTCGCCAACCTGCTGGAGGCGGCAGCGCTCGTCAAGATCGACCACGAGGTAGGGGTTGTCGGTGGTCATGTTCGCGGGCGGATCATTGAAGGCGAGGTGCCCGTTCTCTCCGATGCCAATGAATGCCACATCGATCCGGCGCCCCCAAATGAGTTCGCTGAGCCGTTCGATTTCCTCAGAGAGAGAAGGCGAATCCGCTTGGATATAGTGAAAGGCCTTGAGCGCCGGCAGCTGATCTGCCACGCGCTCCTTGAGATACTTGCGGAAGCTCGCTGGATGAGTGGGCGGAATGCCGACATACTCATCCAGATGGAACGCCGTAACACATGACCAGTCGATGCCCGGTTCGCGCACAAGGTGTTCCAGCATGGCGAACTGGCTTGTGCCGGTCGCCAGAATGATGGTGGCGGCATGATGCGATGTGATGGCCTTTCGGATGGCGGATGCGCCAATCCAAGCGGCATGGGCACCCATCGCGTCGAGAGTGTCATGAACGCAGACATGCATGATAGTTCTCCTGTCGGCTCCAGTATGAATGTTCACGCACCGCTAGTAAACCAGCCTTCGTATATCCTGGCTTTGCCAGTGCATGCGATTGACTTGCGGCCTCTCCCACGCATACAGTGATATCATGAAACATAGCCGCGGGGAAGAAGAAGGGCCAGAATCTCAAGCAGCATCGATCGCTCTGATCTATATCGGATTCTCCGCGCTCTGGATCCTCTTTTCCGACAGTGTTCTTAGGCTGCTCGTCAAAGACAACGCGACGATTGCGTGGTTTTCCATCGCCAAAGGGCTCGCCTTTGTCGCGGTAACCGGTACCATGCTCTATTTTCTCATCCGCCGTCAGCTACGCAGTCTTGCGCGTGCCCGCCAGGAGACATTGAACGCCAACCAGGCACTACGAGAAGCCTATGACGCGACCATCGAGGCCCTTTCCTACGCCATCGATCTCAAGGATGAAAAAACAGAAGGCCACAGCCGGCGCGCCGCCACACTTACCGTCGAGTTTGCCCGGTGGCTCCGCATCCCGGAAGAACAGCTGGAACACATCTATCGAGGCGCCCTTCTGCATGATATTGGAAAGATCGGCATCCCCGACGCCATTTTGCTGAAAAAAAGCAGGCTAAACAACGAGGAATGGAATATCATGCGCCAGCATGCGGCCTATGGGCACCAGATGCTGTCTCGAATCACATACCTCCAACCCGCCCTCGACATCCCATTGAGCCACCATGAACGCTGGGATGGCAGCGGCTACCCCCGAGGGCTTGCGGGCGAAGCCATACCGCTCCCCGCCCGCCTGTTCGCCATCGCTGACGCGTTCGACGCGCTGATTTCAGATCGCCCCTATCATGGAGGGATTTCGGTTGAGGACGCGCTGAAAGAACTTGACCAATCGAGTGGTACTCATTTCGATCCTCATCTGGTGCGGGAGTTCATCAGTTTTATAAGAGAGAAACATCCATGAACGAATATGTGCGTGCGTTCTTTCGCTCTCCTCTGGCCATCGCTGTCCTGTCAGCAACCACGCTTGCGGCAGCCGCAGCTGTCTTGACGGGGCTGATGCCGATTACAATTGTCGTTCCTCTGTATGTGGGGATCACCGGTGGAGCGATCGCATTCATTCTGTCTTCTAAAACAGGTGCCCGGGCAATCCTCAAGGAACAGGATCGCGCCCGGAACGAGCGGAACGCCATGATTCTCGAGGATATCGCTCGGATCAGAAAGCAGCTGTCTATGGTCAGGCTAGAACGCGAGGACTTGAGGCGCACTATCGAAAAAATTGTGCTAGCAGCCGGCATGTATCTCGAATCATGCGCGGAAGGGAACCCTCGCGATCCCTTCATTGAAGAGGTGATACGGCACGCGGAACATATGCTCCGTTCCTACCTGAGGCTGAATGATGCCCGCGCGGTACACCGCGTGCTTAATGATGCCAATGCCGCCAGCAATTCACCAGAGTCCTTGGAATCCGGAGAGCCTGCCATCATGAAGTCTCTCACAGAATCTCTCGAGAAAACCGCACGCGAGATCGGAGAGCGCCTCGCGCTGCCCGAGGGCGGCCTAGAGAAATCCCGCGCGCGGCTTGATCAATTGAACGCTGATAGGGAGCTTGAAGAATGAACCATATGCATTTGCGCCGACCGGTCATTATCTTGATGCTGTGTTTTGCACTGATGCCCGCGCTGTCTCGACCTGGGCTTCTGGCAGCGCTCGACGCGCGCTGCACGTCAGTTGAGACTTATCTCACCCTATATAGGGATGGTAAAGCGGTGGTCAGACACTCGATTGTCTGGAATGTGAGCTCAGGAACAATGGGCGGATTCTATTTCCAGGGTGAGGAGGCTCCTTTTGTGTGGGACACAGAGCACAGCTGGGCCGACCTCCCCCAGAAGGTCCGGGTTCCCCTCGAAATAAAACGCAGCGGCGACAAGTGGGACATCACGCTGTCCAAGGGTGTGAGGACGTCCGGGATTTCCACATGGGTTTTGAGCTATGGGGCCGATTTGGCCGCGGCCGGCATGGTGGGCTCGAGCAGAGGGCCTGACGGAAAGGACCTCATCTATTTCCACTGGGCACCTCCCGAATGGGACCAAGCGCTCGATCACCGCACCGTTGTGGTTATCCTTCCTTTGGAAATAGAGAAAGGAGCAAAGGGCGATTCCCGGGCACCCGCGCTGGCCGCGCTCGGCTTCATGACCGAAAAGTTCGTTAATGAACAGAACCTGATCGACTGGTTCGCTGCGGAAGGCTCCGATGGCACGCATTATCTCGCGCTCCGATTCCACCAGGAACGGCCGATCGCCCACGCTTCGCAAGAAATCCAGTTCTATCTGTCGGCCTCCGCAGTTGGCGAAGCATTCGGGCCGCTCCTGCGACGAAATTCACAGAGTGCTGAAGGCGAGCCCGGTTCTGGGAAAGAGCAGCAAGCACGGGAAGGCCTTCCTCCTCTCCTTATTCTTTTTCTTGGCAGCGGTATCGCGGCGGTCGCGCTTTTTCTGTATCGGAAGAAGTCCGCTGGGTACGCGAATGCAGTGGCCAAGGCAGAAGGCATTGCATGGGCAGGAGATTCCTGGACCCCGCCCAGGATCATCGAAGGCACCTACGCCATCCCCGGCAAGATCGCCGAAGACCTGCATCCGGTCGAAGTTGCCCTCCTATTCGAACTCCCCCTGCCTCGCGTGGTCGCCGTCATGCTCAGAATACTAGAAGAGGAAGGCACTGCCCGGCTCGCGCAGGAGTCGCCGCTGCGTCTTGAAGTACTTCAGCGAACGTGCGCGGACCCGTATGGCGATCTCTTTCTTTCCTCATTCGATACGGAAGGGCGCGTGCTGAGCGCGCGAATGGCCGATTTCTTCGAAACCGTTATCAAAACGCTGCAGGAGAAGACTTGGGACTGCGATCTCGATGCGACGAAGGCTTTTTATAGGCAAAAAATGGAGGAGACCGAGGAGAAAGGTACAGGTCAGGAGGAGGCCCCGACCCATCCCCGATACCGCTACTGGCATTCCATCGGATATGTATACCATCATCCACACTATTGTGAGCATCTCGGGTTGCCAGCGGAGTTTTCAGGCTCCTACGCATCCTTCATGGCATCTTCAGCCTGTTTTTCGGGCTGTTTTACCCCAAAGAATCTGTCGGGCACCGCGGGAGCCTGCTACTCAGCCTGTCACAATGCCTGCCATACCGCGTGCCATCAGGCTTGCCACTCGGCCTGCCATTCGGCATGCCATTCGGCCTGTCACAGTGCCTGTGTGTCGGGAGGCCCGCATTGAATCCGCATCAAGGCTGGCTCGATCTCTCATGGATCGATGAATTCTGGGCTAGGGCTGGCGCGTACATCTTCTGCCGCGAAGAAGACGGCGTACTCATCCTCCCGCCGAACAGGGTCTACAAAATCAATCGCTCCGCGGCAGCGCTCATTGCTCGTCTCGCGCGCGGAGGGAGCATCCAGGCAATCCACCTGCCTTCGCGTGATGCTGCTGAAGACACCAACCGCTTTTTTAGCGACCTTGCCGCGCTCTACCGTGGTGAGCAGCCCTCTCACGGTACAGTCGCGCACGAACAGTATTCGTTTTCTTTCACGCGGCTGCCTGTGCTGGGTGAAATATCCCTCACGTACCGTTGCAACAACGCCTGCCGCTTCTGCTATGCCGGCTGTGGCTCCTCGCCAAGCGCCTCATCACCGCGACGCAGCGATTCAGCTCTGCCCGAAACAGCTCATCCCGAGCGCGGCATGAGCGATTACCTGCGCATTATCGACATTTTCGCCGAACAAGCCCACATTCCTTTTTTCTCATTTACCGGCGGCGAGCCCACGCTCAGAGACGACCTTGAAGCGCTGATCGCCCACGCTGCGCGCCGAACGCTCATCACCAATCTCGTCACCAACGGCACCCTCATTGACGCTGCCAGGGCAAAAGCGCTCAAGACCGCTGGCCTCGGCAGCGCTCAGGTCTCCATCGAGGGGCCAAACGCGTCCATTCATGACCAGCTAGCCGGCAGGCCCGGCGCGTTCGAAGAAACTTGCAGAGGTATCGCGGCCTTGCAACACGCGGGCATCCCGACCCAGACCAATACCACGATCACCCGCGCAAATCTTTCCGCGGTCCCTCAAATGCCTGCGTTTCTCGAAACTCTAGGCATTCGGAGATTCAGCATGAATTTGTTCATTCCCACCATTCCTGGCCCTCTCACGGATGAACTCTTTGTCCCGTACGAGGAAATCGGTCCGGTCATCGAAGTAATCAGCCGGGAAGCGCGTAGACGAAACATGACATTCTTTTGGTACAGTCCGACTCCCTTCTGCACCTGGAATCCAATCGCGCGCGGCCATGGGAATAAAAGCTGCGCGGCGGCGGACGGGCTCATCTCCGTCGCCCCGGACGGCGCTGTGCTTCCCTGCTCGTCCTGGGATGAACCACTTGGCAATCTGCTGCTGCAAGATTTCCGGGACATCTGGTTTTCCGAACGCGCTCAGTATTACAAGCAGAAGCAGTTCGCACCCGCGCCATGCAAGACCTGTTCCAGCTTCATCGCCTGCCAAGGCGCCTGCCCGCTTTACTGGCGCTATACTGGAACTGTTCCTTCCCCTCGCGCAACCTGCGCCATCAGGGAGTGCATATGAAAACGACTACCAGTCCCATGACCCCCGTCGTGATCCGGTACCGCCTTCCCGGCCCCGGACTCGAAGCCCGGATAGTGCTCGCGGCGGCCTTCAGTCTTGGCGGTGTGCTGCTGCAGGCCTTCGGTGGCAGTGGTGGCATGCTGGTCGGCACGATACTGTTGCTTGGACCGCTCATGCTTCTCGCAACCCGGCCCTGGACCAACAAGCCCCGCGATCTCGGCGAAGAAGACTGGCAGCCAGTCAGCGGGGCCGAGCTTGACCGCATTGCCGACGCCTTCAAAGCAACGCGTGAAATCCGTCTGCCGCTCTGGTACAGGCCCGGATTCGGCATTCCATTTACCGTGGCTCTCGCTGTCCTGACTATCGCGTTCGGCGCCATGCTCAGCCTGCCGGGAACCCTCGCCATGGATGCACTCATCCTGCTCTGGCCGGTTCTCAATACGCTCAAGATCAAGCTGTGGAGACCCCGCCAATTCGAGATGGTCATAGAAGCCATCCAGGCAGCTCGAACCGTTCCCCTCCCAGAAGGAATTGTCTGCACCCCCTATTTGCGCCTTGATCGAGACGCCCAGGGGCTTAGAATACCGGAACACGCGCGCCTCATGCTGGAACCGCGGCGCAAGCCTGAAGATCTCGTGGGTGTGCAATTGCAGGTCGCTATCAACAAGGGCCCAAACGGAGAAGTACCCTACCTGTATGCGGTGGTGCTCACCAGAGGCCGGGGGCCATCATGGAAGAAGGCGGCGGCTTTTCGCGCCTTGGGATACGAGATCGAAGCAGGAGGAGACGACACCTACGGCACGGTCGTGATTCGCCAGCACACAGGCGGTTCCGGTTACCATACCAAACCGGACGATTGCCGGCGCCTTGTCAAAACGGTACTCGACCTGCTGGCTTCGCTGCAGTAAATATCGTCACGCAGACACCATGCGGCCTGCGGAAGGGCCGTCATGCCGCTTCTGCCATCACATAGGATCAGGGAGATACTATGTCCGACACCATTCCTTGGGAAGACGACTTCACCGCGGCCATCATCATTATCAGCCGCGATTTCACGATTGTCTACATGAATGAGAAAGCAGCCAATGCGTTCGATGCCTGGGGTGGCAAGGCTCTGATTGGCAAGGATGTTCGGCCCTGCCACCAGGAACGTTCGGTCCGCATCATGGAACGAATTCTGGAAACCGGTGTCCCAAATGCTTACACAATCGAAAAAAACGGAGTGAAAAAGCTGATTTATCAGGCTCCCTGGCGGGTGGATGGCAGGATTGCCGGTCTTGTCGAGCTGTCTATGGAAATTCCGTTCGACATGCCGCACTTTGTAAGAGCATAGCAAAGAGCGGGCTGACTCGGTCATGATCACACCGGGCCGCCCGCTTGATTGATGCACCGCGCGCAGACGTTCAAAGCGTTACTTTCTTCGCTTCCGACTTCACCCTGCCGGTTGCAGAAAGCACCCAGCAGAAGGCAAGGATGCCAGCCGCTATCACGACATACAATGGCTGCGGAGCAAGAGCTAGCACACCCGCGACTAGCAGCAGCGCTCGCATCCAAACCGGAATCGGATACCTGATGTAGCCAACCCAGAAAAACCCGAGCGCCAAAACCGAGATGACGCCGGTTATAATCGCGAGGATGTTTGCCATGACTGACGATTGCAGGAGCAACCCTGGATCATAACAGAACGCAAACGGTACCACGAATGCCAAGAATCCAAGCCGCATCGCCTGGAAGCCGATCTTATTCGGATTGGCGCCTGAAATCGAAGAGGCCGCGAACGCAGCAAGGGCGACAGGCGGAGTAATATTCGATATAACGGCAAAATAGAATACAAACATATGCGCCGCGAGCGGCGGAATGCCCATTTTGACCAGTATCGGCGCTCCCAGCGCGGAAGCCAGAATATACGCGCCTGTAGTCGGCAATCCCATTCCAAGGAAAATCGAAATCACCATGATGAGTACAAGCCCGAGGAAGCGATAATCTCTGGCGAAGCTCAACACAAATCCAACCAATTTTCCGCCGATGCCCGTCAACGCGACAGCTCCGAGCACGATACCTGCCGTCGCGCAGGCAATCGCCACCAGCGGAATGTCCTTGGCGCCCCCGTAGATCGCATCAAGTACATCCTTCGGCCCCATACCATCATTGAAGAACGTGGCCACCACAAAACCGGCAATCATGATCCACAACCCGATTTTGCCTGGCAGCAATCTCTCGAACAGTTGAGGAAACAGGAATGAGACTACGATAAAAAGCGAAACAACAATACCTGCAATCACGGAACGCCGCCGTCTGCCCTTGTCAGCGGATTTCGTCTTGAAGAAAGAGACCAACCAAGCGAGAATGATACCAATCACCGCCGCCCGCATGGGTGTCGCTCCGCCAAGCAGAAATACGACCAGCCCAATCAGCGGAATGATCATATAGGATTCTCTCAGCACGTCCTTCTTTTTCGGTAGATCATCCGCGGACAAGCCTTTAAGCCCGTATTTGTGCGCGGACAATCGCACCATGAGAAAGACGGCTCCGTAATACATGAGCGCGGGAATAAGCGCGGCGATCATGACCATCCGGTAGGGCAGACCAAGGAAGCTCGCCATAAGAAAGGCTCCCGCTCCCATGACCGGTGGCATGATCTGTCCTCCCGTCGAGGCGACGGCCTCGACCGCACCTGCAAAATATGCCGGATACCCTATTTTTTTCATGAGCGGAATGGTAAAGGTACCAGTTCCATAGACATTTGCAACCGCAGAGCCGGAAATTGAGCCAAACAAGCATGAAGAAGTAACCGCGATCAGCGCTGGGCCGCCGGGCTGCGTGCCGGTAAACGCTTGCGCAAATCGCATAAAGAAGTCGCCTACCCCGCTCTTTTCTAGGAATCCTCCGAAAATCAGAAAAATCATGACGTAAGTAGCCGACACCCCAAGCGGCGAAGAGAAAATGCCCTCATCGGTGAGAAAGACTTCTTCCACAATTTCCGGAACATTGAACGAAATGCCTTGGAAAAGCCCTGGAATCCTGTCCGCAAAGGCCATGTACACTAGAAACACCAATGCGATAATCATGAGTGGCAGCCCCACCACACGCCGGGTCGCTTCCAGCAGGAGCACAATGAGTAGGACGCCGAGCACCAGCTGGGTGGTCGTCACCGGGTCAACCTGCACGATGCGCGTGCTGATTGCCCAGTAATTAGCCGCGATGTAGACGCCGGGAATAAAAGAAAGCAGGGCGAATATCCAGTCGTAGAAGGGAATACGGGAATCTTCCGGCTTCAATTCTTTTTTAGTGACAGGATACAGAATGAACACCAACGGCAGAATCATGGAGAGGTGTAGCGCCCGCTGGAGATAGGCTTCAAAATTGCCAAAAATCGATGTATAGAGATGAAAAAGCCCGACCGCGAGAATATAAATGTACACTCCACCCCTGACTTTTCCTTCAAGTTTTCTCATAGGTTCTCCCGAGCTATGGGGAATCTTGCATGACAGGCAGCAGGGCATACCGTCTTGGCAGGTTCCTGCTTGGCAGCACGCCCACTGACCCTCTCACTATGATTAAAGAGCTCCCTTACTTCACGCTCTTCCAGAACTGGACTGAGGCGGGGTGGGCGGGAAGTCCCTCTGGAAGCGCTTCCTTTGGATTGAGCTCGCCGATATCGGCAACGGCCATCTGCAGACTCGCCTTGTTTGCCCACATCGCTTTATTAAGCTCGTAGACGAGGGAATCGGGCAAATCTTTGCGGATGACGATGCAAGTATAGTCGCCGATGGTTTTTATTGGCGCGGTGACCGACTTGTAGGTGCCAGGCTGAATGGTGAAGGTGGTGGTACCATAGGCCGCGGCCAGGGCATCCAGCGCCTTCTGTCCGACCGGCAGTATCACGACCTGTGTATTGGTTTCGATATTCATGACGATACTCGCGACCCTGCCGACCGAGAACGCAAAGCAATCGAGATGGTTGTCCGCCAGAAGGTCCGCGCCGCCTTCATATGAAGTGAACTCGAAGGTCCATTTTTTCTTTTTCAGCTTTTCGTAATCGGTCCCATAACCCTTTTTGAACAGCGCCTTGATGATGAACTCGCTCGCGGTTCCCGGCTTGAGCGTTGCGAAACGGATAGGGATATCCTTGGCGATCATGTCGTCAACGCTCTTGATGCCGTTCTTTTCGGCAAAATCTTTGCGCATGATGAAATAGGTATACTGCGTATACAGGTTCGCCATGATCACGGCATTCTTGACTGCCTTGCCCTCGAAATCTTCTTCACCCGCAATCGCCGCGCCCAGCAGCGAAGCTACCGTGAAGCCAAAATCGCCCTTTTTCGCGTCAGCGTTGAGAATGTTCGCCACACCGCCGCCCGAACTCGAGGTAGTCTGGATTACATTCTTGGACCACATTTCGGAAAGCGCGGTACCGAGCGCAAACCAGTTGCCTCCCGGCGGACCGGACATGAATTTAAGCTGATCTGGCCAGCCGGCTTTCGACTGCGCCGAAGCGCTCAGCACCAGTGCAAGCATCATCAACGCGAAACAGAATCTTCTCATGAGCCCCTCCTTGAAAAATGTATGAATATTCAATCTCAGGATAAGAGGGAATTCTCGATTGGTCAAGAAAGAATGTCATGATGTTCTCAGGCGCGGCCTTCACAACACCACTTGACAGACCTGCCCGGATCCTTAATAATTCATATTAAAGAACAACGTTCATATATATGAAAGGTTCGCTATGGCGGAAGTCAATTCGGTAAGAAAAGCGCTCGCGATTCTCGACCTGCTTTCCAACAGGCCGGATCTCGGCCTGGCCGAAATTTCCAAGGCTCTCGGCTTTCCGCGCTCCACGACCCATGGACTTCTGGAAACACTCACCCGTGCCCGCTTTCTGGAGCGTAATCCGGACTCTGGCGCTTATTCGCTTGGCATCCGCCTGATTGAGCTGGGATATTGCGCCCAGACCGGCCTCGATCTCGTCAGAATCGCGGCGCCATTTCTCAAAGGACTCAATATCCGCTACGACGAAACAGTCCACCTTACCATACTCGACGACGATGAGGTTCTGTACATTGATTGCATCGAATCCCAGCGGCGCCTGCGGACCTATTCCGTGATCGGTGTCCGCGCGCCTTTGCACTGTACCAGTGTGGGAAAAGCCATTCTGGCCTTCCAGGATGAAGACACCATCGCGCGCGTCATTGCGCGGAAAGGTTTGCCGGCCTTCACGCCGAACACCATCACCGGTGAATCCCGCCTCAGAGAAGAGATCGCGCGCATCCGGGCATTGGGATACGCCATTGATGATATGGAACACGAGGAACATCTCCGCTGCATAGGCGCTCCCATCCGGAACGCACGCGGAGAGGTTTTTGCTTCGATCAGTCTTTCGGGTCCTGCCGAACGCAATACGCTCGAGCGCCTGGAGCAGATGGCTCCCGCGCTGCTCGAGGCAACCGAAACCATCTCGCGCAGGCTCGGGTACCGCCCCAGGGAATTCAGCCGCTCAGGCGGCGATATTGCAGGAGGTATATGATGAAACGAATTGCAGTGGCCGTATTCGCACTGTTGATTCTCGCAAGCCCCACCCTGTTCGCGCAGGCTAAGCCGGTCAAGCTGGTCTTCACCTCGGTCAGCGTCCCCGGCGACGCGCACACCGAGGCAATGACCGTGTTCAAGAACGAGGTCGAAAAGCTTTCGGGTGGGCAGATTCAGGTGGATGTGTACCACTCCGGACAGCTCTTTACCCAGCAGGCTGAGCAGGATGCCATCCGCAAGGGTACCGTGGACATGGTGTACACTTCAGCACAGTGGCTTGCGGAATTTATCCCCTATCTGTCGATGTTTGGGGCAGCCTACACCTTCCAGAGCTACGAGCAGATGACTAAGACCTTCAATGGGCCCATCGGCAAGCGGATTTTCGAGGAAGTAGCGCAGAAGACCGGCATCCGCCCGCTTGTCGCGTACTACCTCGGGACCCGCCAGCTCAACCTGGTTGCCAAAGTAGGGCCGGTTACCAAGCCTGAACAGATGAAGGGCGTCAAACTCCGCGTGCCAAACAGCCCCACCTGGATTGCGATGGGTAAAGCCCTTGGCGCGAATCCTACCCCCATGGCCTTCAACGAGGTGTATATGGGATTGAAGACCGGCGCCATCGAGGGGCAGGACAACCCCCTCCCCACCGATAAAAACGCAAAATTCTATGAAGTAACAAAATATATCGTGCTGACCAACCATGTTGTCGACTCAACCTGGCCTTCGATCAATGAAAAGAAATGGCAAAGCCTGACAAAGGAACAGCAGGGGTGGATCATGCAGGCCGCAGAGAAAGCGCGAGAATTCTGCGACAGGACCAATCTCCAGAATGAGAAAAGCATCCTCGATTTCTTCCGCCAGCAGGGCCTTATCGTCATTGAGAATCCGGACCGCGCGGCGTTTGCGGCCTATGCCAAGAATTCCTATTTGACCGAAAGCAAGGACATCTCGAAGAGTTGGGACATGGACCTCTACGAAGAGATCCAGAAGCTTCGGTAAAAGGGGCGCAGTCGCGCGTATTTCCTGACTGACATTCCGGCTGCCTACCCCCGCGGCAGGCAGCCGGTTTTTCGAGGTACTACCATGCCTGGATGGATAAAAAAGGCCGGAAGCTTTCTGGTTGACTGTATTGAACTTTACATTCCGATGCTCACCTTTACGGTGTTGTTTGTGTCTTTCATGACCCAGATCGTGGCGCGGTACTTTTTCAAACCGCTGATCTGGCCGGAGGAACTGAGCCTCATATGCTTTATCTGGACCGCCTTGCTGGGCGGGCTCTATGCCAAGCGCACCGGCTCGCATGTCGCGTTCACAATGCTCTACGATGCAGCAAAACCAGGGACCCAGCGAATCATGCGGATCGCCGGCAACGCGCTGTTGTTCGTCGCGATGGCGCTGATTCTGATGCCGTCCTGGAATTATATCCAGTTTATGGCCTACAAGAAGTCTGACGCGCTGCGTATTCCCATGAACTGGGCCTACTTCCCCTTCGTCGTGTTTCTGGTGGACTTCATGGTGCGGTTGGTCGTAGAAATCGTCCATGACCTTCGCAAGGGAGGTGCTTCATGAATCTCCCTCTCATCGTCTTCTTTATCAGCTTCACGCTCGTGTTCCTGCTGCGTATCCCCATCGCGCCCGGCATGATGATGGCCAGTGCCTTCTATTTTTTTCTGTCGAAAAACCCAGCCGCCTCGCTCGACATGGTGGCGATGCAATTCCTCACCAACATGAACGCGAGCTTTATTTTGATCGCGGTACCACTGTTCGTGTTCATGGCGGAAATTATGAACTCGGGCAAGGTCACCAACATGATCTTTTCATTCGCCAATGCGCTTGTCGGGAAACGCAAGGGCGCGCTCGGGCACGTCAATGTTGTCGCCTCAATCATTTTTTCCGGCATGACCGGCTCGGCGCTCGCCGACGCCTCGGGCTTGGGCAGCATGGAAATCCGCGCTATGCGCGAACATGGGTATGATGATGGGTATACCTGCGCCATCACCGCCGCTTCCGCAACTATCGGCCCCATCATTCCCCCGAGCATCCCAATGGTGTTCTTCTCCATGCTTTCGGGAGCGTCCATCGGCTCGCTCTTTTTGGGAGGGGTGATTCCCGGCCTGCTTATCGGCGTCGGTCTCATGCTGTACACTTCGGTCATCTCGCGCGCTCGAAATTATCCCGAAGGAACACGGCTCGCCCTACGCGAGTTCTGGAGCCTGACGTTCCGCTCCATTCCCGCGTTGTTCTCAGTCGTGGTATTGCTCGGCGGCATCTATACCGGAGTCGTTACACCCACCGAAGCCGGTGCGCTTGCGGCGTTTTACGCCATTATTATTTCAGTGCTCTTCTACCGGGCCTTCGGCTGGAAAGAATTCCTCCAGGTTCTCGTAACCACGGTCCGCACAACCGGAACGCTCTCGCTGCTGGTGGGGAGCGCGTATGCATTCTCCTACATCGTCACCATCGAAAAAATTCCGAATTTCGTTGCGTCGCTCATGCTCGGACTTACGACTAACAAGTATCTCATGCTCCTCATCATCAATGTCGTGTTCCTCGTGCTCGGCATGTTCATCGATACCATGGCCATCACTCTGGTCTTCATACCCATCGTGCTGCCTATCATCAATCAACTGGGCATCGATCTCGTGCACTTCGGTGTCGTCATCGTGCTCAACATGATGATTGGCCTCTCAACTCCGCCGTATGGCATGCTGCTGTATGTCGTTTCCGGCATTTCCGGCACCCCGCTCAAGACAATCATAAAAGAAATCCTGCCCATGATTTTTGTCATCGTTGCGGTGTTGATGCTCATCACCTATGTGCCGGATATCGTGCTTTTCATCCCAAGGCTGGCGGGATACCGCTGACCTTATCCGAGAGGTCTTTTATGGAAAGAACCATTCCTGACGGTGTATGGCCGACAATGATTACTCCCTATACCGATGATGGCCGTATCGACTACAAGGCTCTCGAAGCGCTGGTCGAATGGCATATTGCGCGAGGGGTCGCGGGGCTGTTCGCCGTCTGCCAGTCGAGCGAAATGTTCCAGCTCAGCCTGCGCGAACGACTTGAGCTTGCCCGCATGACTATCCGATTTGCGGCCGGGCGGGTGCCGGTGCTGGTCTCGGGCCATGTCGCGGACACGCTGGATGATCAGATCGAAGAAGCAAAGTTGATGGCGGACACGGGAGCAGCGGCGTTCATCCTCGTCACCAATCGACTTGCCAAACGCCATGAGACCGATACAGTGTTCAAGCGCAATCTTGAGGAATTCCTCAAGAGGTTCGACCGGGATATTCTTCTTGGCTTCTACGAATGCCCAGCGCCATACAAACGGCTGCTATCGCCTGAGCTAGTCGCGTTTTCTGTTCAAACCGGACGGTTCGGCTTTCTCAAGGATACAAGCTGTCGAATAGGCGATATTCGGGCTAAGCTCGAGGCGGCGCGAGGCAGCCGGTTCAAGCTGTTCAATGCAAACGCGGCAACCCTGCTTGCCTCACTTCAGGCGGGGGCCGCCGGCTATTCGGGCATCATGACCCATTTCCATGCCGATCTGTATGTTTGGATGTGCCGTCACTGGAAGGATGAGCCGGAACTGGCACAGGAACTGCAGGATTTTCTGGGCCTTGCGTCGGTTATCGAGTATCAGCTGTATCCGGTCAACGCGATGTACGCGCTGCGCCTCGAAGGGTTGCCGATTGCCTTGCATTCCCGCCGGGCGGACGCGCGCCAGTTCACCGAATCGATGCGGCTGGAGGTCGAACAGATGATGCGGCTGTCCCACCGGTTTTCGGCGCGGTTCGCGGCACTTAGCCGGGCATAAGAGCCCTCCGCTCCTTCAATCTCCTCCACCCGCTTGCGAATTGCGCGCTTCCCCGGCACCGGTATCGAACAGGTCGGGGTTGCGCAGGATGTCACGGGGTCGCGAGCCCTGTGCGGGGCCGACAATGCCTTTTTCTTCCATCATCTCCACCAGCCTGGCGGCTCGGTTGAAGCCGATTTTAAGACGGCGCTGAATATAGCTGACACTTGCCTTGCCTTGCTGTAGCACAATCTCCAGGGCCTTTTCAAACAGAGGGTCCGTGCCGCTCTCGTCAAACAGGGTCGGCTCTTCGGTCTCT
Source organism: Spirochaetota bacterium (assembly GCA_029265255.1). The sequence continues at coordinate 68,453 of JAJUJQ010000006.1, read as the reverse complement.
TCTTCGTCTACAAAGATTTCGTCATCGATATATTCCGGCTCACCCAACGTCTTGACGTGAGCCACTACCCGCTCGACTTCTTCTTCTGATACGAAAGCGCCTTGCAGCCGGACCGGAAATGGATCCTGCGCGCCTGAATACAGCATGTCACCCTTGCCCAGCAGCTTCTCCGCCCCCACCATATCGATAATGGTCCGGCTGTCGAACTTGCTGGCAACCATGAAGGCGATACGCGAGGGGATGTTGGCCTTGATGAGCCCGGTGATCACGTCGACACTGGGACGCTGCGTCGCGAGCACAAGATGGATACCTACCGCGCGCGACCGCGCCGCAAGCCGCGTGATGACTGCCTCGAGCTCCTTCCCGGTAGACTGCATGAGGTCTGCAAATTCGTCGATAATGACCACGATGTAGGGCAGGTGCTCCTGGGCCAGCCCGCGCTCCTTGATGCGCTTGTTGTAGGAACGTATGTCGCGCACGCCCACTTTGTCGAGCAGCGAATAGCGCCGGTCCATTTCGTAGAAGCAGTACTGGAGCGCCTGAAAAGCTTTTTTCGGCTCGGTAACGACAGGCGTAAGCAGGTGCGGAATATCGTTGTAAAGCTTCAGCTCCACAATCTTTGGGTCGATCAGGATGAGTTTCACCTCTTCGGGCGTACGTTTATACAGAATCGAAAGGATAATACTGTTGACACAGACCGATTTGCCGGATCCAGTGGCTCCCGCGATAAGCAAGTGCGGTGTCTGGGTCAAATCGATCAACTGGACTTCGCCCGCGATGTTTTTGCCGAGGCTGACCGGTATTTCCATCCTGCTCTGCTGGAACAGAGCGCTTTCAATGAGCTCACGCAATGAAACGATTGCGCGACGTTCATTGGGGACTTCGATACCAACCGCGTGCCGGCCGGGGATAGGAGCGACGATGCGGATACTCGAAGCCGCCATGCGAAGCGCGATATTGTCGCTCAGGTTGGTAATCCGGGAAATTTTGACCCCATGGGCGGGAAGAATCTCGAACATGGTGATGACCGGCCCTTTGCGGATACCGGTCACTTCCGCTTCGATGCCGAATTCCGCGAGCGTTTCCTTGAGAATTACCGCGCTCGCGCGGGTTTTGTCGTCGATAACCCAATACTGGCCATCCGGGTATGAGTTTAGAAGGCCATCGATTGGAACTCGATACGTTTTCGCCGCCTTACGCTCGAGTATGCGTTCGACAATAGCACGCTTGCCGGCATCGGTCTGCGCGGCCGGAGCGGCGGGCGGCACCGAGGTAAAAGAAATCGGTGTATCGGGGAGATGCGGGGTCTTGGAGGCGCCTGTGGTACCGCGAGGCTCAGATTCGTGGCTGGCGCCTTGCCCAGGAACTGACTCAACGCGAGGCGGAGCCTGTTCAGGCGCGGCATTTGCTGATTTTAAGGGTTCTGGCGCGGGAACATCCGGAATCCGCAGCGACACATTCTGTGCAGCCAGAGCCTGTGCCCGAGCCGCTCGCGCCTCCTCCCGCCGCAGCGCGTTGTTTTTCCACCATTCTACGATGCGCTGGCCTATGCCTGGCCCGGCAGGCTCGCGTTTTTTCTCCTCTTTCGTTTTGATATATCCATTTGCCTTGAGCCAATGGCTCAGTCGCACATACCCCATCAGCACCAGCGCAAGGCTCGCCGCGAATAAGAATCCCAGCGCCGCGTACAGAGAGGACAGCCCTACCTTCGCCAGAGAAGGATAGCGGGAAAAAAAGCGACCCGGATCGGTCGAAATACGCGCGAATATCGCGACAATAACGAACGGAAGCGCAGATGTTCCCAGGAGATAGGTCAGTCGCGGGCAGAATTTGGGCACAAACGCGAGCGCGGCGACCCAAAAACACCAAAAAGGCAGAAACCATCCCGCCCAGGAGAAAAGACCGAACAGCACACGCCCCGGCAATACCAGCGGCTCCCACAGCTTCGGAAAACGAACCCACAGAATCATCGATCCCAATACAAGAAGGCCGACAACCGAGCATAGCAGAGACGCTATCCCACGCGCGGTCTTCAGCGTGGCAAACCTGGTCCTGCGTGCCGCGGAGCTGCCGGTTCGATTGCCCGACCGCCCCCTGCTTCTGCCGGCGACCACCACGGTAGCCTTCTCACGGGTTTTTGCGGGTGAATCCTTTGCTGCTGAAGCCATTCGTGTTTCCATGCGGACAATAATCCTTTTTTCATTATCGGCAGGATGCGGGTGTGCCATGACGTATTCTGCCGGGAAAATCGTTCGATTTTGGTGTCATGTCCATTGCCCAGAATGAAAATTTTCCATTATACTTTATTTCGGAAAAAGGATGTCCGCGGATGCGGTTGTATCCTCCAATTTTGTTAAAAGGACTGGATATGGAAATCAAAAAAGATCGTGTCGTCACCATCGATTATACACTGCGCGACGATTCGGGAAAGCTCCTCGACACTTCCGCGGGATCCGAGCCCCTCTCCTACCTTCACGGCAACGAGAACATCATTCCCGGCCTCGAGAGAGAGCTTGAAGGCAAGAATCCCGGCGATGCCGTCGCGTGCAGCATCAAACCGGAAGAAGCCTACGGCGAGCGCGATGAAAGCCTCGTCTTCAAAGTCCACAAGAAAGACTTCGGCGATAATGTCGAGGTAGCGCCTGGCATGCAGTTCGAAGCCCATGGCGAAGGTGGCGTGCAGATTGTTACCGTTGTCAATGTCGACGGCGAAGAGGTCACGCTTGATGCCAACCACCCGCTCGCCGGCGAAACGCTCCATTTCGACGTCAAGGTCGTCGATGTCCGCGAAGCCACTCCCGAGGAGCTGGAGCACGGCCATGTCCACGCCGCGTCCTCTGGGTGCTGTGGAGACGACTGCGGCGAAGGCTGCGACTGTGGTGACGGGGATTGCGAAGACGGCTGCTGCAACTGATTCTCGTCCCATAAAGTAATTCCGAACCGGCGCAGTCAACTGCGCCGGTTTTTCTGAGCACCCATGAAGACCAATCTGTGTAAAGCGCACGCAAGACCCCTGGACATCCTCATTTTCGCTGTCGCCCTTCTGGCAGTGATTGGAGCTTCCTTACTCGTTCTGGGCAGACACAGCGGCGCGCGCTATGTCCAGATCTCCGGTGAGGAAGGAGAGTGGATCGCCCCGTTCGACGAGGACGCCGAATACAGAATATCCGGCCCTATTGGCATAACACACGTCCACATTCACAATGGTCAGGCCGCGATAGTCGAGTCTCCCTGCGCGAACCAACTCTGCGTGCTATCAGGCGCCATCTCTGAGCCAGACCAGTGGGTGGCCTGCCTGCCAAACAAGGTCTTTGTGCACATAACCAGCAGCGGTACCACCGACCAAGGAGCGATCGATGCCGGCACATTCTGATACACCACGCGATACGGCCTGCAGTCCTGTCGTTTCGCGGTTCTCCAATATCCCGGATGTGACCGCGCTCCTGGCGGCCTTCTGCTTTTTCCTTTCCGCGGTTGAGTACATGCTGCCGAAGCCTCTCCCCTTCATGCGGCTCGGTATTGCAAATCTACCTATCCTGCTGGCCGTGGACCTTTTGCCGTTCCAATGGTTTTTCGTGCTCGCCGCGGCAAAAGTCGTGGGCATGAGCATCATTTCTGGCACGCTCTTTTCGTATGTCGCGCTGTTCAGCCTCGCGGGAACCCTGGTGGCGGCCCTTGTCATGCGCGGGGTCAGAATGGTGGGAAAACAGGCGGTCTCTCCCATCGGTATTTCAATCGCGGGTGCGGTCACCTCAAACGCCATTCAGATGCTGATCGCGCGGTACGTCATATTCGGCGAGGTTGCCTGGCTTATCGCACCGCTCTTTCTGGCGACAGGACTGGTGACCGGAACAGCCATGGGATTGTTCGCCGCTCACTTTGCCGCCACCTCCCGTTGGTATGCCTGCGCGGTACGCGGCACGGAATATGCGCCTGAAGCCATCGCTAGTGTGGAAGACAGCGCGGATACCGCGCCTGCGGGCAAGCCTGGTAGGACCAGCCGCGCGCTTCGCCGTGATAGCCGTCGCGGTTCGCGACGCGAAGCATACGAGTCGCGCGTCAATCCGGTCTATTCAGCGCTCGCCGGGATCGCGCTGGCTATTGCCTTCCTGTTCCAGCGCGGGCTGCTTCCAAAAACCATCTTTCTTATCGGGTTCATTCTGTGGGCCTGGGTCGCCGGCAAACGTTTCTCCTTCGGCTCGACACTCGTGGTCAGCCTAGGGATCATCGTCGCGAATCTGCTTATCCCTTCAGGAAGAGTGATTATGAAAATCGGTCCCCTGACGGTCACTGAGCTCGCGCTCATTGAAGGTATTTCCAAAGCGCTCACCTTTGAAGGTCTGATGTACCTCTCCAAGGCCGCGATCATGCCTGGCCTCCGGTTCCCTGGCCGTTTCGGCGCCATCATCGCGCAGGCCTTCCGCTATTACGACCGCATCATCGAGTATCGCGGCGGCGTACGGGCGCGAAGTTTCGTACGCGACATCGACAGTCTTCTCCAGAAGGTCTGGATCCAGACAAGATCCTGAGAATTCGCGCGCGTTAGCAGTTCGTTGTCGTATATGTACGCGTTTGTAGGTCGTCCGCGCCTGCGCGACCTTGAGAATGCGCGCTATGGTCGCTCGTTGTCGTCTCGAACATTCACGGAACCAGCCCCCCAGTATTTCTAAAAGAAAATGGGATTGCCCGCGATCCGCAGACAATCCCAGCCTCCTTGAACGACCGCGCAGCTTCGGAGAAATATCCGATATCAATGGCGCGCGTTATTCGACCGCTATTTTACCCTTTGACGACAAAGTTGACAAGCTTGTCCTGCACGGCAATCGTCTTGAGAATTTCCTTGCCGGCCAGCCATTCGGCAACCTTGTCTGCCGACCGGGCCATTTCGATAAGGCTGTTGTTGTCTGTGCCGGCCGGCGCGGTGAACTTTCCACGCAGCTTGCCGTTAATCTGCACTACGATCTCCTTTTCGTCATCACGCGCGAGTTCTTCGCTCCAAGTTGGCCACGCTGCCTTTGAGACCGACTCGGTATGCCCCAGTTTCTGCCAGAGTTCCTCGCCAAGGTGCGGGGCATACGGCGCGATGAGCAGCACAAACGGCTCCCATGCCGCGCGCGGTAGATTCTCAAGCCTCGCAAGCTCGTTCGAGTAGATCATCATCTGCGAGATCGCGGTGTTGAAGTTGAGCGTAGCCGTATCGCTGGTTACTTTGCGTATTGTCTTGTGCAGCAGCTTTTCCAGCGCCGAATCGATAGGTATATCGGCAATAGGCCGCTCCGACAAAGCCCAGATCCGTTCCAGGAAGCGAGACACTCCCACAAGCCCAGCGGTAGACCACGGCTTTGAAACCTCAAGCGGTCCCATGAACATCTCATAGACGCGCATGGCGTCCGCGCCGTATTCCTTGATGATATCGTCCGGGTTGATGACATTTCCCCGGCTTTTGGACATCTTCTGGTTGTCCTCCCCGAGAATCATGCCCTGGTTCACCAGCCGCATGAACGGCTCGTCGGTATTCACAACACCGAGATCGTACAGCACCTTGTGCCAGAAACGGCTGTAGAGCAGATGGAGCACCGCGTGCTCGGCGCCGCCGACATAGAGGTCTACGGGCATCCAGTAGTCAATCTTGGAGCGGTCCGCGAACACGTTCGGGTTTTTCGGATCGAGATAACGGAGGTAGTACCAGCACGAGCCTGCCCACTGCGGCATGGTATTGGTTTCGCGCCGCGCGGGGCCGCTACAATTCGGGCAGGTTGTCTGTACCCATTCCTCGATGGCGGCAAGAGGAGACTCCCCGGTTCCGGTTGGCGCGTAGGATTTCACTTCGGGCAGGGTGAGCGGCAGGCTTTCTTCGGGAAGTGGCACGATGCCGCAATGCTCGCAATGCACGACGGGAATCGGCTCACCCCAATAGCGCTGGCGGCTGAACAGCCAGTCGCGCAGTTTGTAGTTGACAGCCTTCTTCCCTATGCCGCGCTCCTCGAGCCATGCGGTGATGCGCTGTTTGAATTCCGCGGTGGGCAAGCCATCGAACTGGCCCGAATTGACCGCGGTGCCTTCGCCTTCGAAGCATTCCGGAGGCGTGTGGTCAAAAGGACCGCTCTCGCCCGGTTTTGCCACAACCTGAATGATGGGCAAGCTGAACTTCTTCGCGAAATCCCAGTCGCGCGAATCGTGGGCCGGGACGGCCATGATCGCGCCCGTGCCGTAGGAAATAAGGACGTAATCACTGATCCAGATGGGAATGCGTGCGTCATTGACTGGATTGATCGCGTACGCCCCCGTGAAGACGCCGGTTTTGTCTTTATTGAGGTCGGTACGCTCCAGATCGCTTTTCGCAGCGGCTTCTTCAATATAGGCCTCGACTGCGGCGCGCTGGCCGGCGGTTGTAATGCGCGGCACAAGCGGATGCTCCGGCGCGAGGACCATGTATGTTGCGCCAAAGAGCGTATCGGGGCGGGTGGTGTAAATCTCTAGCGTCGCCTCATGCCCCTCGATGCCGAACACCACTGAGGCGCCTTCCGAGCGGCCAATCCAGTTGCGCTGCATGAGCTTTATAGGCTCGGGCCAGTCGAGCTTGTCCAGGCCTTCGAGCAGGCGGTCTGCATAGGCGGTAATCTTGAGCACCCACTGGCGGATACGCTTGCGCGTAACCTTGGTATGGCAGCGGTCGCAAAGTCCGTCCTTGACTTCCTCGTTTGCCAGCCCTGTCTTGCACGAGGGACACCAGTTGATCGGCATCTCCGCCTCATAGGCGAGCCCCATTTTGAAGAGCTGAAGAAAAATCCATTGCGTCCATTTATAATAATCCGGATCGCAGGTCGAAACCTCGCGAGACCAGTCGTAGGAAAAACCAAGCGATTTGATCTGCTGGCGGAAGCGATCGATATTGGCGTATGTCGTAATCGCTGGGTGCGTCCCTGTCTGTATCGCGTAATTCTCGGCAGGCAGACCAAAGGCGTCGAACCCCATCGGATGCAGCACATTGTACCCGTTCATCCGCAGGTAACGGCAGTAGATGTCGGTTGCGGTGTAACCTTCGGGATGCCCCACATGCAGGCCTGCCCCCGAAGGATAGGGGAACATGTCCAGCACATACCGGCGCTTCTCCTTTGGCACACTCGTATCTTCAACCGCGCGGAAGGTCTGCTCCGCCTCCCAGCGCTCCTGCCACTTCTTCTCAATCTCTCTGAACGGATATTTTGCCATGACTCATCTCTCCTGCGGCACAGCAGTCCATCAATATTGCTAGGATACTACCCAAGTGCCCAGCCATTGGCAAGGGTGCGAGGGAGGGAAGGGGAAATTATCATTTTATTGCATATCCTCTATGCACGTATCAAATCACCAAAAGTTACGGATCTCCTTCATTGACTCTGGGTCGAAAACACCACACACACCGGCGTCCCCACAGCAGCCTGCAAACTCGTCTCACACAGTGTTCGGCCATGATTCTCAACACTGAACACCACAAGATTGTCAGTATCCTGATTTGCCGCGATGACATGGTTGCCATCAGGCGCGATGGCGAAATGCCGCGGCGTTCTTCCTCCCGTGGGAACACTATCGATTTTTTCCAGATGGCCATCGCGCTCATCAATCGCGAAGATGGTCAGGCTGTCATGCCCTCGATTCGATGCGTACAGAACCTTGCCATTGGGATGAATATGAATGTCGGCGCAGGTCGATTTGCCACTGAATCCTTCGGGCAATGTGGAGATGTTCTGCAGAATTTCCATCCGGCCCGAGGATTTATCAATCCGTAGGGTGGTGACGGTCGAGTTCAATTCGTTGATCAGATAGGCATAGCTGCCTGATGGGTGAAACTCAAGGGTACGTGGCCCTGATCCGGCGGGCAGCGCGACCGACCGCTCCTCGTTCTGCTTGAGTCTTCCCAGTACCGCATCAAAATCATACACAACCAGCGTATCGATACCAAGATCCGGCACAAGCAGCTTTGTATTGTCCCTGCTAAAAATTACCGCATGCGCGTGCGGCCCTGTCTGCCGCACTGGGTCGATGCTCGCGCCAGAATGCTGCACAAACGCGGACGGTTCATCCAGGCTGCCATCCGCGCGTACGGGGTATAGCGCGACACTCCCGGTTCTGAAATTAGCGACTGCGCAGTAACGACCGGTTCTATCAAGCGCGACATGACAAGGGTCTGTCCCCATCGTTGGCTGCTGGTTCAGCAGCGTAAGCTGCCACGGCTGCGGGCCAATTTTGAACGCGCTCACCGCGCCACTCGGCTTGCCCTGGAATTCCTTGAGTTCATTCACAGCATAGAGAAACCTATTGTCCTGCGAGAGCGCCAGAAAGGAAGGATTCCGGATGCCTTCAGCAATGCCCAGCGGCTCCAGGGCACCAGTATCCGGGTCATAGCTGAAGGTATGTATACCTTTCCCCTTTCCTTCAAGCACCTGGCCAGTTCCGAACAGAATTGGTTCGGAGTAAGTTCCGATATAGACAATTTGCGTTTTGCTCATGATTTCCTCCTACGCGGCAAGCCAGCCGCCATCGACGACAAGTATATGACCATTGACAAAATTTGACGCGTCAGACGCAAGAAACACCGCAGGGCCGAACAGGTCCTCGAGCCGCCCGAGGCGACGCATGGGAATCCGGCTCAGGATCCAGTTTTTCTTGTTCGGGTCATTGATCTGCGGTGCCGAAATAGCGGTAAGCGTAAACACCGGTGCGATACCATTGACATTGATACCCTTCGGCCCCAGCTCGATCGCGAGAGAACGGGTGAGCTGATTCACCGCCCCCTTGGAGGGCGCGTAGGCGAGATCCTGCGCCCGCCCCTGGAAGCCCCGCACCGATGAAATATTGATTATCTTTCCTCTGCCCTGCTCAAGCATCATCCGCGCCGCGTGCTTGCAAGTCAGAAAAACCGACTTCAAGTTCACATCGATGACGCGTTGCCATTCAGCTTCCTCAAAATCGACAGTATCTTTGAGGTAAACAGTTCCCTGACTGTTGATCAATATATCGAGCTTTCCAAATTCACTTTGCACAAACGCGAAAAGCTCCTGTACACTCGACTCCCTCGTGACATCCGCCGCTCTGGCGCGTCCCATCCTGCCAAACAAGCGGATCGCCGCTGCTGTCTCCTCCAAGCCATCCGGCCCCCTTCCTGCGACACAGACATCAGCCCCCGCCTTCGCAAGCGCGAGCGCCATTGCCTGCCCGAGTCCCTTATTCCCCCCGACGACCAGCGCGCTGCGCCCCTTGAGCGAAAACAGATCGGCTTTTTCGTTCAGCGCAGCCAGTATTTCTTCAAGTGGTTCCATGAACGCAGCCTCCTCGATCAATGCATACTGTATACAATAATCAAATAACGGCATCAACATTCAAATATTGCCCGTCTTCCTCCACTCGCATATTGTTTTTCTTTTATTTATAATAGGATTGCAATTATCTGTTATTGCATTTATACTGGATACAAAGTCCAATATCATCGCATGGAAGAATTTATGAGCGAGAAAATAAAACTCCAGTACCGGAGCATTCAGGATATCGTCTTTTCGACATTGAGGGACGAAATCGTAAGCCAGAAACTCAAGCCGGGAGACGTTTTGAACACTGTAGAGCTGTCGAAAAGGCTCGGCGTATCGAGAACGCCAATACGGGAAGCGCTCAATCGGCTCATCTCCATTGGATTGGTCGAAGAGTCCCCTCATAAAAGCTGCTATGTGAAAAAACTTTCGATAGAACAGGTGTTTGAGATTTATTATATCCGGGCAGCACTTTCCGGAGCCGCAGCTCGACTGGCTGCGACACGCATCAGCGAAGCAGACCTCACGCGGCTGTCCGCGCTGTGCGACGAAATGGAGCGCTTGCGGGGCTCGGAACATTCCAGAAGCATGCTCGAGAAGAACCGCGAATTTCATTCGATCATCATCGCGGCAGCCAGATCTCCAAATCTGGAAAGCCTTCTTGAGCAATATTACCAACTGAGCCAGCACTATCGCGCGCTGGCGCTTGAATTTCCCGACAGTTTTCGGCAAGTGTGCGAAGAACACAGAACGATTGCGACAGCCTTGCGGGAACGAAACAAGGAGCACGCCGAATCCGCGGTACGCGAACATTATTTCAATACCGCTCGAAGAATTGCCCACGCATTTCACGCGGATTTCGATTTCTGACCGTCACCACTGCCCGTTCTCCCATTTTCACCGCCGCTTCACATACTTTTGTGAATCGATGGCGACTGCCAGCACAATAATCATGCCTTTCACAATGAACTGAACGTAGGGATTTACTCCGATGAACACAAGCCCATAGTTGATGATCTGGAACAGCAGAACGCCGGTGACAACACCTGGTACCGTTCCGACGCCGCCTCGCATCGACACTCCACCGACCACGCACGCAGCGATGGCGTCGAGTTCGTACCCCTGGCCGAGCATGTTTGTCACGCTCCCAGTCCGGGCGCCTTCAAGCGCGCCACCGAACCCGTACATAAGGCCGGCAATAATGTAAATCGCAATTATATTGAACACGACATTGACGCCAGAGACTGTTGCCGCTTCAATATTTCCTCCTATTGCGTACATATTCCGGCCAAGCACCGTTCTGTTCCAGATAAACCATACGATAAGGGCCGCAATTGCCGCGTAGATAATCAGATAGGGAATCCGGACACTACTGAACTCTATAGCCCCCTGGGCAAAACGGCTGAATTTTGGATCCAAGCCCCCAATAGGCGATGAATCGTTGAGCCGGTCGATGTAGATGGACTGAAGTCCATAGATGATGAGCTGAAAGCCAAGCGACGCGATGAAAGGCGCTACCTTCAGCTTGGAGACAATCAACGCCTGCGCGACCATGAAGAGTGCGCAGAGAAGCATGACGAGCAGAATTGGAACAAAGATGGGGAGCTGTGGAAGATGCGCGAAAATCCGCTGTGAATAATTGGGCGCCTGCAGCAGGGAAGAAGAGATAATTGCCGCCATTCCCACGCTTCGACCGAGCGAAAGATCGGTATATCCGAGCACGATAATGCTGGCTATTCCCAAGGCGAGAATGATTCTGGAAGAAGATTGGGTAACAATGAAATAAAAATTCTGCAACCGCAAAAAGCTTGGCTGAACCATGACAATGATTGCCAATAAAACGAACATAACCAGATACAGTGCATTTTTCAGAAGAAATTCTGAAATCCGCCTTCTGGTATCGTGGTTCGCAATTTCTACTTCTGTCATACCCTGTCCCCGTCCTCAGATATATTTGGCCGCGAGCATCAAGAGCTCTTCCTGAGTTGTCTCGCTCGTCCGGACAATTCCGGCAACCCGCCCATTGCTCATGACGAGAATTCTGTCGGTAACGCCCAGTAGCTCAGGCATTTCGGAAGAAATGAAAATAATGGCGTTGCCTTGCGCGGCAAGATCGATCATGAGCTGATAGATTTCGTATTTCGCGCCGACATCGATACCTCGAGTCGGCTCATCGAGAAGCAGTATTTTTGGCTTGGTAAGCAGCCAGCGACCCAGAATCACTTTCTGCTGATTGCCACCAGACAGGCTTGCGATCGCCGTACGCTGCGAAGGAGTCTTCACGGCCAGCGTATTAATGACCCATTGGGTATCCTCGGCAGCCTTTTTGTAATTGACAATGCCTAGAGGCGCGTATCTTTTAAGGTTCGCGATCATGGTATTGAACTGGATATCCATCAAGGGGAATATTCCTGTTGCTCTTCGCTCTTCGGTAACAAGTCCAAGCCCGTTGGAAATAGCATCCCTCGGCGCGTGATTGGTAAGCATATTGCCATCAATGCGGATTGTCCCACTTTTGAGTTTTCTGTATCCGAAAATTGTCTCGACCATTTCGGTTCTGCGGGATCCAACCAGCCCTGATACGCCAAGAATTTCGCCCTGATAGAGATCGAACGATACATCTCGTATGGTAGGATCATAGGCTCCGGTCAGATTCCGCACTTCCATGACCACCTGTGACGAGGGCTTGTTTTTCTTTGGCGGGAAAAGGCTTGAAAAATCTCGTCCTACCATACTCGATATCAATCGATTTTTGGTAATTTCCCCTATGGGGCTCGTAAGTATCCATCGGCCATCACGCATGACAGTGACTTCGTCGGCTATCTCGAAGATTTCATCCATTTTATGAGAGATATAGATGACCGCGACATTTTGTGCCTTGAGCATTCTGATGATAGAGAACAGATGCTTGACCTCATTTTCGGTAAGCGAAGAAGTTGGCTCGTCGAGTACGATAATGCGGGCGTTGCACGAAACAGCCTTCGCGATTTCGATCATTTGCCGTTCTGAGACAGAGAGCGAGCCGATTTTCCTCAGTGGGTCGATAGTTATGTTGAGCTGGCTGAATATCTCTTTGGTTTCGTTCAGCATCTGCTTGTCATGGATCGAAATACCTTTTACTGGAAAGCGCCCGAGCCAGATATTGTCAAGAACGCTTCGCTCAAGAACCTGATTCAGTTCCTGGTGCACCATGGACACGCCATGATCAAGAGCCTGTCGGGGGTTTTCGAATTCAACAGGTTTACCATCAAGCAATATCTCGCCTGAATCCTTGTGGTAAATACCGAAAAGGCATTTCATGAGCGTGGATTTTCCCGCTCCATTTTCCCCCATGAGTGCATGGACAGTTCCCGGACGAAGAAGAAGCTGCGCTCGATCCAGGGCTCTCACCCCTGGGAATGTCTTAGTTATCTCGCGCATTTCGAGCACGTACATACCAATCCTCATTGTAAAAGCAATATTCCCCGGCACCGATGAGAGTATCATATCGGTACCGGGGAATCAGCACTCACTTTACTTCGGTTTTTGCGTACGCAGCTTCAGCAATGTTGATATTCGATTTCGTAATGGGGAAATATGGCATTCTGACATCCCGGAAGGAGCCAACCTTGCCAACCTTGACTCCTGTCATGGGCTCAACGCCCCTCGCGAGATTGACCGCGATGGTGAGAATGGCTGCCGCTTCGTTGTTGGGATCCGAGAGCACCGAGCCGAGCATGATGTCATTCTTGATGAGCGGAACGACCGTGCTGAGCGCATTGATGCCTACAACACCCATGTATTTCTTGCCGGTAAAATAGCCCGCAGCCTTGAGTGCTTCGACGGCACCGAGCGCCATCGCGTCGTTGTTGCAGATAACCATTTCGATCTTGTCACCGAACTTACCGATCCAGGTCTCCATGATGTTTTTCGCATCATCGGTCTTGAAGTTCGCTGGCTGAAGCGCGAGCTGCTCTGTGGCAAAGCCGGCCTTCTGCATCGTCTCTACCACAAGTTTGGTGCGGGCCTCGGCGTCGGGATGGCCAGGGGTACCCTTTAAAAGCACATACTGCATCTTGCCATCCTTGTTTTTATCGAGCGAAGGCTGCGCTTTCCACGCGTCCATGATCATCTGGGCCTGCATGATTCCAGATTCTTCGGGTGTTGTGCCAACGTACCAGATCTTGTCCCAGCTCAGAATATCCGCGGAATCGGGGCAGCGGTTGAAAAATACGATGGGAATATTCCTTGCTTTGGCTTTCGCGATCATTGTCGAAGCAGCCTTGGGGTCTACAGGATTGATCGCGAGGACATCAAATCCTCTCGCGATCAGCGTATCGATCTGATCGTTCTGGGTTGGCTGATCATTCCTAGAATCGAAATATTCGACAGAGACATTGGGCCCCAGACTTGGTTCGAAGGCTTTCATGCCTCCCCGCATGTAGGAAAGATAAGTATTCGAAAAATCAAAGAACACCACCGCGACTTTGACCGGCTTCGGCGTCGCGGTTTTTGTTGCCTGGGCTCCGACAGATCCAGCCGCAACAATCAGCACGACCGCCACCATTACCGCAATCCATTTCTTCATGTGATGCCTCCCTTCAGTACAAAAATGAGCACGCGATTCCCCGCGCTCTATCGCATCCCTTTCGGGTTAATGCCATTTGAATATTCATCGTTTGATTCGATGAATGATATGATTGATTCAATATCAAATTTCTCCAGCTGACTCGGTAGTACAGAAAGAGACCATTTTTCAGTCAGGTCAACCCGCTCGCCAGGTTCTAGTTTCTTCAAAGGAGACAGAACCTCCATTTCAACCATCCGGTCGTCGGCAAAAGTCTCATAATTGACATTGAAATCAGGATACGCAGCGGCAGGATCAGGATTATATTCAATGGAAAAAATCTGCCCGGCAGCGATATACCATGCCTTGCCGTTTTCATTATTCAGCCCTATTTTCAATGGCGACGACCGGTTCGCATCATGCCGAATGGAAATATACTTGCTAGAAAACACAAGGCGTGGATCAGCGATATCGGAATATGGCCAGAGCGAAAAATGCCGGTTCGGCAAGACGCCAGTCTGCTTGTCCGACCACGGAATAATCTCAATACCATCCGCGCAGACCGCAGTGATGGACCATGCCGCCCATGTGCGCGGCACAGAACCAATATTGATTATCTCGTGATGAATAATAACCTCAGGTTTCTCATCATCCAGAGCGATGTCCGTCATTATTTGTGCACGGGGTGTTCTCCGGGCAGGCGGCATGAAACGTGCTCCAAATTCCGTGGTCTGCCACTCAACCGGTTCATTATCAGGGTAAAAGGCATCAGGAAAGGAATGAGGAGCAATCCACAGCCGGTTTCCGCCCCGTATGTTCCAGTACGCGCCGGGATGGAATACACGATCGAAATCCGGCCCTTTTTTAACATATTCGGGGTCGGTGTTTACGAACATGATATTGGGAAAACCATCAAGAGAAAAATGAATAATGCGCGGGCCGTAATCCAGAGTGACCATCAATGTCGCAATCGAGTTGGATATGGCAACGCACCGACCATACCTCGGATGGTCTATTTCTTCGCAATGCATCCCTCAAGCCTCCGGACCATTCGGCTCGATGACAACCTTGAGCGCGCCCCCCTTTCGCTGGACAAAGGTATCGAGCGCTTCACCGAACTGCTCAAGAGGAAATGCGTGGGTAATAATGTCCTTAAGCGTCAGGCGGCCTGCACCAAGGTCACTGATGATTTTCCATGACACGTTGGGATTCGCTCGCGAACCATAAATCGCGATTTCATTATGTACTATGTATTTGTATGGAAGCCGCTCTTCTACTTTGTCCGATGGAACACCAAGGAGCGCAACCTTGCCGCCCTTTCGGACCATTTTCACCGCCTGGGCAAAGGTTCCTTCCGCGCCGCTGCATTCGAACGCCTCATCCACACCGGCGTTTCCAGCGATTTTCCGCACTTCAGCGATAGGATCGCACTGCTCAAAATCGACAATAGCATCCGCGCCAAGATCCTGGGCCGCTTTGAGCCGCTTCCCTCTCCCAACCACGATCACTTTTGCCGCGCCGAGCGTTCGGGCATATTTCATGGCGATCAGACCAATTGGGCCAGGGCCAATGACCGCCACCGTGCCTCCTGCCGTAATCCCGGTCAACTCCATGCCATGGAGCACAACCCCCGCAGTGTCGACCAGCGCGCCTTCACGGAAACTCACCGAATCGGGCAATTTTTTTATACTTTTCTGCGAATAGACATTGTATTGGGCATACGCCCCCCTGCTAATAAACCCATAGTGCCGATGTCCGGTTTCCGGGCGGCCATAATTTTCGCAGAGATTGTATTTCCCTTCCATGCAGTTGCGGCAGAACCCGCACCCTTTATGCGCTTCGCCGGCCACTCGGTCCCCTGGAGCAAACCCAAAGACCTCCGGTCCAACCCTGATTACTTCGCCTGCCCATTCATGCCCTGGCGTAAATGGATAATAGGGAGGCCAGACTCCTGCGATATCACCGCGAATTATCTCCGGATCGCTTCCGCAGATGGCAACGGCCCGAATTCTACACAGGACTTCTCCAGGACCAGGTTCGGGTACCGGAACCGATTGAATCTCAAATTTTCCAGGGGCAGTGAGGACCAGTGCATGCATCATTTCAGTCGCTGAAGCCATGTTCGCGCTCCATACTCTCGCTCATGATCGGTACAGACGTGTGCGTATCCAGGATGATGTATACAGGATACAATACGGTATAGGAGTTGTCAACCAACAATTCTATGCTCATTTCTCTATCAAACAAGGCTGGAGGACATGATTTTTCGCGCCTGGGGCGCTGCAACAGCGATCATTGGCGCCACGCCGCTGGACTTTCGGCAGAAAGCCTGACAGGTGGGATATTCGCCACTTGTTATATAGATATATTTATATTATAATTAATCAATATTCCATTCCGGGAGAAAAGCACTATGGCCAGATATGTTATCATCGGCGGCGTTGCAGGAGGTGCCTCTACTGCAGCACGTCTGAGAAGGCTCGACGAGCATGCCGAGATCATCATGTTCGAACGCGGTTCGCACATAAGTTATGCAAACTGCGGTCTGCCCTATTATGCGGGCGAAACCATCAAGGAGCGAGAGCGCCTCTTTGTGATGACGCCGGAGAAGTTCAAGGCATGGCTTGCAGTCGATGTTCGTATCCGTACCGAGGTGACGGCTATCGACAGGCAGGCAAAAACCGTGCATGCCCGCGAGCTCGATTCCGGCCGCGAGTATGATATTGCCTATGACGCGCTCGTGCTCTCTCCCGGCAGTGATCCTATAAAACCCCCTATTCCGGGTATTGAGGATCCACGGATCTTCACCCTGCGCTCGGTTTCGGATATCGACCGCGTCAAGGAATTTCTCGATACCAGACGGCCGGAGCGGACCATTGTGGTGGGTGGCGGCTTCATTGGCCTCGAGATGGCGGAAAACCTGCATGCACGCGGCTCTTTTGTCACCATCGTCGAGGCACTTGATCAGGTGATGAACCCCATCGATCCCGAAATGGCAGCCATTGTGCACCAGCATCTCAAGCAGAAAAATGTGGAACTCTACCTGAGCTCGGCTGTTTCGAAATTCGAGCCGGCTGGTTCTCGAGTGGTAGCCGTGCTTGCGGATGGTACCCGGCTCGACGCCGACATGATTGTGCTCTCGATTGGCGTCCGTCCTGAGACTGCCTTTGCCAAGGCTGCGGGTATCGAAACCGCTCCCAACGGCGCCATCCTCGTCAATGAGTATATGCAGACCAATGATCCAGCCATCTACGCGCTGGGCGACGCCATCGCGTTCCCGCACCCTGTCCTCGGCATGGCCATGCCTGTGCCCCTCGCCGGTCCCGCCAACAAGCAGGCCCGTGTGGTAGCAGACAACATCGTCAAAGGGCTTGGAGCACGTGTCTGGAAGGGGGCTATCGGCACTTCGATCGCCAAAGTCTTCGATATTACCGCAGCCGCTGCTGGTGTTGCAGAAAAACTCCTGAAGAAGAACAATATTCCCTGCATGTCGATCATCACGCACGGTTCGAGCCACGCAGGCTACTATCCCGGTGCGCAACCTCTCACCATCAAGACTGTTTTCTCGCCGGATGGAACCCTGCTTGGCGCGCAGGTCGTCGGGTATGACGGTGTAGACAAGCGCATTGACCTTCTTGCTGATTATGTGCGCCGCAAGGCAAAGGTGACTGAGCTGGCCGAGATCGAGCATGCCTACGCTCCACCGTTCTCAAGCGCCAAGGATCCCGTCAACATTGCAGGAATGACCGCTGAGAACGTACTGACGGGTATGAGCAGGCACCTGCACTGGCATGAGGTGAAGGCATCCCAGGAGCGCGGCGGCTTTGTGCTCGATGTGCGGACAGCAGAGGAATTCTCCCTTGGCGCGATTCCGGGGGCGGTCAACATACCCCTCGATGATCTTCGCGCAAGGCTGAGAGAAGTGCCCCGTGACCGCGAAGTGCTGGTGTACTGCGGTGTCGGGCTGCGCGGCTATCTCGCGGAGCGCATTCTCCGTCAGCATGGCTGGACAGAAATCTACAACCTTTCCGGCGGATACAAGACCTGGGAACTGGCGAGCGAACCACAGTCGCACAAAGGCATCTACAAACCCGGCCTGGCCGCGTTGCAGAGCGCGAGCGCCAAGGGCACCCAGGAGCTGCTGCACACCACCTTCGCGGAAGGCTCGGGCATGCCGGAATCCCTCGCGGCGAAGCGCCAGACAGTCGTGCAGGTCGATGCCTGCGGGCTGCAGTGCCCCGGACCGATCATGCGGCTCAAGGCGGAGATAGACCGCCTTCCTGAGGGAGGCCGCGTCATCATCTCGGCGACAGATCCCGGGTTTGTGCGCGATGCTGGGGCCTGGTGCAATGTCACTGGGAACCTTCTCATCTCGATGGAGGAATCCAAGGGTATCTATACCGCGATGATCGAAAAGGCGGTCAAGCAGGGAGCGATGGCGGCAAGAATGGCCTCAGGTGTCGCGCAGGCTGCCGGTCTCCAGGGTGGCGCGCCTGTTGTGCAGTACACGCCCGAAGGCGCGACGATCATCGTTTTCTCCAATGATTTCGACCGTGCGCTGGCGAGCTTTGTGCTGGCGAATGGCGCGGCGGCCGCCGGCAAAAAGGTGACCATGTTCTTCACCTTCTGGGGCCTGTCGGTGATCCGCAAACCCCAGGCTCCCAGGGTCGCGAAGGACGTTATGGGCCGCATGTTCGGGATGATGCTGCCGAAGCACGCGGGAGCTCTGTCCCTCTCCAAGATGAACTTCGGCGGAGCAGGGCGATGGATGATGAAGCTGCGCATGAAGGGCAAGCGAGTTGACATGCTCGAGACGATGATTGCCCAGGCGCGCCAGGCTGGGGTGCGGCTGGTCGCGTGCCAGATGTCCATGGATATCATGGGCGTTTCCCGTGAGGAGCTGCTGGATGGCGTCGAGATCGGCGGCGTGGCCACCTACATGGACGCTGCCAATCAGGCGGGCGTGAATCTGTTTATCTGAATCGATTACTCACGAGTACCTGGCAGGGCTCGCGCAGGCGGGCCCTGTTTTTTACCAGCACGTCACCAGCCTAGCACTATCAACACGTACAGGCTCTTTGACCGCGGCCCTTTCGGTACGTTAAGATGGACCATTATGAGTACATCCAAGGCTGCTGTCTCTGCGATTTCATCAGAATTCGCAAATAACAAGGGGCTCGCTAGGCCTTTGCAGGTCGAGCCCCTACCTTTTCCCAAAAAGATATGCTATGCGCTGGGTCAGCTTGGCTGGTCGCTTGCCAGCTATGGCGCGGCCAATTTTCTCAACTATTTCTATCTGCCACCACAGGAGGGAGGCGCCGCGCTCTTTCCCCGGATGATTCACCAAGGCTATGTAATAGGGGTTCTGACCGTGATAGGCCTTATTCTTTGGTTTGGCCGCATTTTCGACGCGGTGACGGACCCCCTCATCGCGGTGCTCTCGGACCGGAGCAAGTCCAGACTCGGGCGCAGGCGCTTTTTCATGGCGGTGGCGGTACTGCCGTTTGCCGCGTTCGCGGTGCTGATATTTGTTGCTCCTTTCGGCGCGGGCGAGGGAGCGCACATGACAGGCAACGCAGTATGGCTCTTTCTCTCGGTGACGCTGTTCTATCTGTTCATGACCATGTATGTAACTCCTTTCTTCGCGTGGATGAGCGAACTGGGGCACTCGAGCGATGAAAGGCTCCAACTGTCAACCATGATTTCCATTACCTGGGCGCTGGGAGCGATGATTGGCGCGCAGGCCCCCGCGCTGCAGGGTTTATTTCAGACAAGCGGGATGTCGCCGCTTGCCGCGTTTCAGGCAGCCCAAGGGGTGTTTGCGGCCATTGCCTTTGTACTCATGCTGCTGCCAGTGTTGGTCATCGATGAACATCGGTACGCGGAATCCGTGCCCTGCGATGACGGGTTTTTCCGATCAATCAGCAATGTGATCCGGGACAGGAACTTCTTTCGTTTTACGTTGAGCGATTTCGCATACTGGATAAGTCTTTATTTCATCAACAACGGGCTCATGTATTACATCACTGTACTGCTGGGGCTGCCGAAGGAGACCTACTCCAGACTCTTCATCCTGATGTTCCTGGTGAGTTTTCTTTTCTACATTCCAGTGAACTTCATCGCCAAAGCGGTGGGGCGGAAGCGACTCCTGATGATCGCGTTCGGCCTCTTTGCGGCGTTGTTCGTGTTCTGCTCGCTTTTTGGGCATATACCCATGGCGCCAATAACGCAGTCCGTTATCGCTTCGCTGCTTGCCGCGGTACCGCTCGCGATTTTTGGCATTCTCCCCAACGCGATGGTGTCAGACATGGCCGAGGCCTATGCGATTGAGACCGGCATGCACAAGGCGGGGGTATTCTTCGGCTTCAGAACGTTCATGTCAAAGATGGGACAGTCGGTAGGGGCCATCATTTTGCCTTCGGTCGTGATGATCGGAGCGAAAGGCGGAGCGAGCGGTGAAGTGGTTGGGGCACCGGGTGTGCGGCTGACGACCATTCTAGCTCTCGCGTTCTGTATCGGGGGGTTGGTGCTCCTGTTTTTGTATGACGAAAAGAAAGTGCAGAAGACGCTCGCGGCGCACCACCAGGAAACAGGCCGGCAACCGGCGCGCTAGATACAAACCCCCGAACACATACCCGCTTGGAAGCCAGTAGGCGCTGGCATGTACCGTATCTTGGAGAAGCCGCGGCATGCCGCATTGTCATCACGCGCGCGTGCGCTGCCGGCATCCGGCTGCCAAAAGAAAAGGGCCTGAACCTCTCGCGGACTCAGGCCCCTGATGTCGAACATTTTGCTTTATGGGGATTGTGGTTGAGCCGCGCCTTCTTCGCTCGGTGCCGCCGGTCCTTCACTCTGATAGCTCATGCCTTCCATAGCTGGCTGCGACTGCGCTTCCTCGATCTGCTGTGCCATGGTAAAGGGCTCAATCCACGGCTCGATATTCTTCAGCATTTTCGGTACCGAAACAATGACGATATCAGTCCAGAGCGGTACAGTAAAAGAATTGGTTACCTCGGTGCCATCATCGAATACGCTTACCTTGATCGTATGCCGCTGGCCTTGGACAATCGCCTTGTCTCGATCGCCTGGCCAGTATTCCGATGATTCCTGTCTGTCAATCGCTACTTCCATGCCGTTGATCGCCTCGTAGGAGCCATCCGCGGCATCATTGTTGTCGATCAGGATGGTGTGGCGACGGCCGGTAACAATCATCAATACCATCAAGCCGACATAGAGCGCGAGCAGCACACCGCGTATCACCATGCGCCTGGTGTTTGTGGCTGGGTCCAGCGCCTTTTTGGGCGCGGCGGATTTAATTCTGGCTGCGCTCATTTGGCACCTCCATTCGCTCCATTGGATGAGCCATTGGCGCCCGATGCTCCGCCTCTCAGGCTCAAACGGGCTTCAGCCGCCGCTTTTCTCGTTCGGTACGCATAGAGCACCAGCGAGAGCGCGATAACGCCATAACCAATAAACTGGCGGAAGTATTCGCCGATCATGGCGGAGCCGAAAAGCTTCTGCCCGGCGAGCGGTGACACGATGAACATGGCATGCAGCAGGACTACGCCGATGAACACGTTGGCGATGCTCGCCCTGGTAACAGACGCGCCGCCTACCAGGATGGCAGCGACTGCGAAAAAGCCCGTCTGATCGTGGGCGTTGTAGGTCGCAAGATTGCCCATGTTCTGAAGGAAGATAATCTGCCCCGCGCAGGCAAGCACCGTGGAAATCAAAATCGCGACGATTCGCGTCTTCTCAACCGGAATACCGGCCGCCTCCGCGACCCCCATGTCCTGACCGACCGCGCGCATGTCCTGCCCCAGTTTGGTCTTCTTGAACCACACAATGAACACGCAGAGCAGCGCAATGATCAGAAAGGTCACCACAGGAATCGCGAATCCACCCACCCTCAGCATGAGGATATTATCAAGCGACTGGCGGACCGATTCCAGGTTGAGCGTATTGCGGATGCCATACCCGCGGGACAACAGAATCGCCGGATTGCGAATAGGAATGATCGAACCGAGCATGTAGAGCACGAAGAATTGGTAAATTCCGTTGATAAAGAACGCCAGGATGTAGCCGGTTACCATCTCCCGGCCCTTCGCCTTGTTCATGACAAGACCACAAATATAGCCGAGCAGCACGGAGATCGGCAGTCCCACGAGCAGCGCAAACAACAGTCCGTGCCAGTTGGCGATACCGAAGTTGACCGCGAATATGAGCCCAATCTGCCCTGCCATCGCGCCCAGCGTCATGCCGAAGTTGAGCCCCATGCCGGCGTAGATCGGCAACAGCAGAGCCAGCACCAGAAATGAGTTGCGTCCGAGCCTCGTAATGACTTCCTGCAGGATGTAAGGCAGCGAAAGCCCCGACGGCGGAATCGCCACAGCGGTGATAATGAGGAAAATCAGCACGACCGCGTTCTGGGTCAGGAATTTCAGGAACTTGTTCTGGGGTAAATTCTGTGCGCTCATTTTGACACCTTTATCTTGCGCGTGAGCGCGTAGAGGATCATGCCGTTCGACACGATAATACGGATGACTTCCGACATGTCGGTCTGCAGCACCGAGTTGATGACCGAGGGCGTCATGGTTAAAAGGCCCTGGAACAGGAACGTGCCCACGATCACGTTCACCATGTTCGCCTTGTTGATGCTGGCGCCGCCGATAAGAATAGCCGCGACCGCGGGGAACACCATGGGTCCGGGCGCGGTATAGAGCTGGATAAATCCAAAGCTTTGCTGATATACGATAATGCCGACCGCCCCGAGGAACGTTGAGATAATCACGGAAATCATTCGCATGCGATCGACATCGACACCGGACGCACGGGCGAAGTCGGGATTGGAACCGACCGCGGTCATGGCGGTGCCGGTTCTGGAGCGAAGAAATACCCACATCAGGAAAGCACACAGCCCCACAAAGAGAACCAGCCCCGTGGGAAATACAAAGAATTGGCCTATCTTGATCGCAAGAAAGTTGTTCAGAATTTTAAGCCAGTATCCCTCAACCGTAATCGTTGTCCTGAGACCCTTGCCCGCGTAGCCCCAGATCATGGTCGGGTTGTTATAGGGCAGGATAAGCCACATGATGCACATGAACATGATGAATGAGAAGCCAATATACATCGCGATGGTCATCTCTTCGCCCTTGACCTTGTTGAGCAGCTTGCCGTAGAGCCAGCCGAAGAGGGTGGCGAAGGGCGCCGCCAGCGCGATAGCTCCGAAAAAGCCCAGAAAGCCGCGCAGTTCAAACTGGAGCGACAGGGTCGCTCCCAAAAGGCCCGCGACAATCCCCAGGGCTAAACCGAAATTGAGACCGCAGCCTGACTGGATCATCGGAACCATGGCGAGCACGAGAATCGCGTACTGGCCAAAGCGGTTGAGCACGTCGGAAATGGACGCGTCGAGGCGCACGCCGACGAACGGTGCCATGATGAACAGAAATATAAGGAACAGAAAAATAATGATGCGCGGCCAGCCAAAATCCTGAATGAATGTCTTGATGTCACGCATTGATGGCCTCCTCTACGCGGGCGCCTGACATGAGCAGACCGAATTCGGAAATGTCCGCGCTCGGCGGCAGGATACCCGCGATCCGGCCTTCATCGACAATGGCAATCCGATCGCAGATGGAGCGCAATTCCTCTAGTTCGGAGGATACCATCACAATGGTGGTGCCGTACTCGCGGTTGTATCGATGCAAGGTGTCCAGCACAAGTTTCTTGGCTCCTACGTCGATGCCACGCGTGGGTTCGGACACGAAAAGCAGGTCGGGCTTCATCGCGAAGGCTTTCGCAAGACATACTTTCTGCTGGTTGCCGCCGGAAAGTTCCTTTGCCTTCTGTTTTGTGCCAGTACACTTGATGTCAAGAATGCCCACATATTCCTTGCAGAGTTCTTCCATGGCCTTTTCGTCGCGCTGCGTGAAGAGTCCGCCTGCTATCCGCTTCAGGTACTGGCCGTGCACCTGCATGGCGGTAAAGGCAATATTCCATTCGAGGCTTTCGTCGAGAAGAAGCCCTACTCCGCGCCGATCTTCCGATACGAAGGCCATACCCATGGCGAGCGCTTTCGCGGGTGCGTTGAGCGGAACCGGTTTGCCATGAAGCACCACCTCACCTCCTGCGGGAAAGAGACCCATGATACCGTTGGGAATACCGAGCTTCCCCTGCCCGGCCAGACCACCGATACCGAAAATCTCGCCCGTATGCACCTCGAAGGAGACGTCGCGCACCGTTTCGCCTGGCATGTCGACCCAGAGATGCCGTACACTGAAAGCGATCTCAGAAAGTGCCCTCGATGCCTCCCGCGCGCCGCTGTCGCCCAGCGAGCGTCCTACCATCCATGACGCAATGTCACGCATGGAAACGCCTTCATTTTTAGTATCCTTCACCACATGACCGTCGCGCAGCACCACAATCCTGTCGGCGATTTCCAGAACTTCCTGGAGCCGGTGCGAGATGAAGATGATCGCGATGCCTTCCGACGCGAGGCGCTTCAGGGTGGTGAGCAGTACCTGGGCTTCGCTTTCCGTGAGGACTGCGGTTGGCTCGTCCAGGACGAGGATCCGCGTGTGCTCGCGGTCTATTTCGCGCGCGATCTCGGTAAACTGCTTGTGCCCCACGGGCATTTCGGAGACGAGCATGTCAGGATCGAGCTCGACGCCGAGCTTGCCGATGGCGGTCGTTGCGCGCTGGCGCATGAGATCGCGCTGGAGAATGCTCATTCGATCGCCAAACACATCGTTGAGAAGACTCGGCCGCATGGATTCGCGGTTGAGCACAATGTTTTCGGTAGTCGTGAATCCGGGGATGAGGCTGAATTCCTGATGCACCATGCCGATGCCCGCGTCGAGCGCGTCGAAAGGACTTGAGAAGTGCGCCACTGTGCCATCGATAATGATGCTGCCGCCGAAACCGCCTGTCTCGGCAATAACCGGCATACCGAACAGAATACGCATGAGCGTCGTCTTGCCAGCGCCGTTTTCTCCCACCAGGCCGAGAATTTCGCCCTCGTGGAGATCGAAGCTCACATCGTGCAGCACAGTGTTGCCATAAAAGTCCTTGGACACGTGCTGGATGGAAAGAAGGGGGCTGCCGTTGGCCATATACGTACCGTAATTGAATTGGATGAACGAAAAAGAGGCCCGTATCCCGACAACGCCTGAATACGGGCCCGTGTCATGGCACTTTATCCCTCAATATAGGACAATGCCAAGAGGGCGACCCCGAGAGGCCGCCCCTTACTGATCACTTCTTCATCTGGATGGTGTAGTACTTGTCGGGTACCTTCTGTTTGGTCGTAGGCAGGAAGCCCTTGCCGAACACATAGGTATCCATGTAGATCAGGACCTGGTTCTTGGCGCGGACGCCGGTCCCCACATCGACATAGTAAGCGCCGTTCCACTTGGCACCGGGGGTATACTTGCCAAGCGATTCGAATACGTCCTTGAGGCTATCCTTCTTTGCCTTGCCTTCCACGACTCTCTTTGCGAACTCGCCGAGACCCGCGGTCAGGGTGTAGCCATAGGAGAAAGCCCAGGTTCCGAAGCGGCCCTTGCCTCCCTTCGCGACAACCGCTTCCTCAACTTTCTTCAGGATGGCGGGGAAGTTGCCCGCTTCCTTGGAAAGATCGAGACCAAGGGCGCCAGGGTATCCCATGAGCGGAGAAGGAAGGTCCGCTTCCACGAACATGCCGCCATAGGCGAGCAGCTGCTTCAAAAGGGGCTCGGTGTGCGCGTCATTGGTGCAGAAGAAGGCGGTTTCCTTGCCATACTTCTGGATCCACTGCGGAACCTTCTCGAGGATGAACTGCTGAGCACCTGCGACACCGACGTCGGAGGTCGGGTCTGGAGCGGTCTCGAAATAGAAGTTCAGGCCGAGATCCTTGCACGCCTGCTCCATGATCGCGCGGCGGCGACCGAGCGATTCATAGCTCATGTGGCGGGGGAAGGAAATATGGACAAAGTTTTTCGCACCGAGCTGCTTGGCTGCCCAAATGATCGTATAGCCGCGCGATACAAAGTCGGCGGAGAGCGCAAGATCTGCCGCGCCCTGAATCACGAGCGGATCCTCATGGGGCTCGCCGGCGAGTAGGAGAATGTCCGGTCTCTTGGCCCTTACACGCTTGAACGCTTCAGCGGTGCCAGGGATTGACTGGTTGATGACGATTGCTTTCATGAGCGGATCGTCTGCAAGGGCTACTACAGATGAAATGTAGGTTTCCTGCTGTGACATGAAGTCATCTGGGTATGTGATGTGCTGAATCATCCCACCGTTTTTAACGCTGCCGTATTCCTTGATCAGCTGCTCGGCACCGCGCAGGTCGTCTTCCGACTGGGAGACGGTACCAGTGACAACGCCGATGTGAAATTTCGCCTTGGTCTGTGCGAATACGTTCGCACCGACCACGAGGAAGGCGAGCACGAGCATGATTGCCACGAGCTTTTTCATAGATCCTCCTTTGAGATTTGGAATGCGTATTTATTGTATCCCCTTCTCGCGGTCAGTCAAGCCATGACGGTCTCTTTATCTCCATTTTTATTGATTGTGCCACCTCCGCCACTTTCCTTAGAGCCTCCCCGCGGCTAGAATGGCTTCGATGCAGATATCAGGCAGCCGGTTCAGAGACGAACTGTACTATTACTCGAACCAGTTTATTCTCTTTTTCGTGATGATCATTTCCCTGACCTCGGGGTCATGGCTGAACGCGATCGTCACCTCCCTCCTGGTGCTCTGTTTCATGCTCGTGCAGACGACGCTGCTCGCGGTACAGGGACACATCCCCATTCTGCGTTTCATCTACTCCTTTATTACTCCACTGGGCTATTCCATTCTCCGCGCTACCCTGGGTGATACGGAATTCACGGAATCGGCGATTCTTCTGCTTCTCGGCGCCTCAGTATACATCGCGGTGTTCCAGACGCTTTCGCTTGTGCTGAAACGACCGTTCTTCCGCAAGCTCACCGAGTCGGCGTTGTCGGTCGGGTCGGCGCTCATTTTCATATTCTTTTATGCCTATCTTGATCTGCGCATCTCCGTGACCGCGGCGTACGCACGGGGCGAAATCGATGCCGAGGCCTTGGCAAGAGCCCTGCAGATCAGCGAATTCCCGGCAGTGTTCAATAAATTCATCCGCGCGCCGCAGCATCTGTTCGCGCTGTTCGGCGTCATCTCGTTCGATTTCATGCTCTTCATCGCTCGATTGCGGACGATTTCCCTCCAGCATCGGCTCAGCCGTCTGCTCGAAATGCCTTCTATCGCCGAACGGATTATCCATCCTGGGACGCGGCTGTCGGAGAACCCGGCGGTTTCGTCCGACGCTGTTGAATCGACTGCGAATACCGATGCCTCCGATACACACACAATCTCCGAGGCTAAAGACCACGCCGCACCTTCATCTGTCACATTCGATACCTTTATAAAAGCGGAGGGCGAGAGAACAAAACAGTATGCCTCGATGCTAGTGACCGTGGTGTCTTCAGACATTGTCGGGTTTACCGATTTTTCCGAACGGATTGGAAAAGCAGCCGCGGTCGCGTTCCTCAACCGTTACTATGCGCTGTGGACTCAATGCGCCGGCAGCTTTGGCGGTCGCATCGCGTCGGTTTCGGCTGATACGGTCATCAGCGTTTTCGGGCTTGTGGACTCCGAGCGCAGTGCAGACCGCGGACTGAATGCCGCGTACGCATTCCTGGAAGAGCTCGAAAGCATGCGCGAAGACATGGTCATTCAGTCGATGCCAGATGATCTGAAAGTATCCATAGGCATCCATTCAGGATGGGTAACCGCCGCGCAGCTCGGTCCTCCAGGGCAGCAGAAGCTGAGTTTTTTTGGCGATGCCATCGCCGTCGCCGCGCGGCTCGATTCGCTGTGCCGGGAGTTCCATCAGCCGCTATTGGTCAGCCATGCTGCCTATCGGCGGATGATGCTGGAAAGCCAGGTCACACTCGAGCGTTTCAGCGAAGTATTACTGAGAAAAAGCACGAGGCCCATGCCGCTCTATACCCGAAAGCCATGAGAGGTTTCCGCATGAACTATTGTGTGTTTTTAAAGCGCCCGGTATGGCGTCAGCGGGGTTGTCCGCGCAATACAACGCATTCGAAAGGCGTATTTATCACGATAATTCTGGCAGTATTGAGCCTGCTGATGGCCGCGTGCTCAGGCCAGCTCGATGCCGCGGTACGATCGGATGGTTCGGTTCGGGCAGCGATTTCGCTTTCAGTGCCTGCGGTGCTTGGCTCACGGGTTCGCCAGTTCGCGGGAATTTCAGCCACCGAGCCTCTGTTCAATCCTGAGCTGGTCCGTAAGGAATTCGCCCAGAGGAAGGGCCTGACGCTTGTGGATATTTCCAGTCCCGACAGCGAGAGCATGAATTCGGTGGTGCAGGTGTCCGACCTTGCCGTGCTGGTCGCCGACACAAAAACAGTCCCTGACGGGATGATCCAGTATCGCTACATCCCACCGCGTAACGGGCTGTCAGCCACGCGCGAATTGGCGGTACGGATTACCCGTGACAATGCCGCGTACATGCTTAAGCTTTTTCCTGGAGTGAATCGCAAGATCATCGACAGCCTAAGTCCTCCCGCGCTCGAACCGGACCCCGTATCGGCCGCTGAATACAGGCTCAATCTCGAACAGGTAATCATCGGAAAGAAAAACATGCCCGCTTTTGATGCCTGTGCCGTGGAACTGAATATCACCGTTCCACGACCGATTGCCATTGTGACCGGAGGTACCTTTTCCGGGCAAGTTTTCAGAACCAGAATCCCTCTCTTCGATCTGCTCACGCTGGAAAAGCCGGTCGAGTTTTCCATACGCTGGATGGAATGACGCAGGGTCACTCCTTCGAGAGGGCCGCGGGGCTCGAAGGGAGATTCGACCGCATTACGCTGCGTCAGCGTCGCATGAGCGCGAACACACCCCAGCCGAGGTATTCGCGCGTATAGGTGACGTAACGAACTGGTTCCGCAGTAAGCATGGCCCGGACTTCCCGCGCCAGCTCGTCATCTGGATTGGCTTCGAGCCATTGGCGCATGGTAAGCCACTTGGCGGCCTCATAGCGATCCCAGCTGTCCTGATCGGCAAGCACCATCTCCACCACGTCATAGCCCAGTTGGCTGAAACACGCGAGCAGCTCCGGAAGAACGAGAAATTCGGAAATCGATTCGGCAAGGCATTGTCTGGCGACATCCTCAGTCGGCGGAAGGATCCTCCAGTATGGTTCGCCAATGAGGATGATACCGCCGGTACGAAGGCTTCGCGCCAAAAGCTCGATGGTGCCTGCCACTCCACCGCCGATCCATGTGGCACCAATGCAGGCAGCCACATCAACCTTCTCATCTGAAACATACCCGGCCGCATCTCCATGAATAAACCTCACCCTGTCGACAACACCGAGCTCTTCCGCGCGCGTTCTTGCCTGACTCACGAACAGCTGGCTCATATCGACGCCAGTACCGAAAATGCCGTAATCGCGCGCCCAAGTGCACAACATCTCCCCCGAACCGCTGCCAAGATCGAGTACTCGACTGCCTGGCCGCAAACGCAGCGCGGCGCCGAGTGTCGCGAGTTTCTCAGGCGTAAAGGGGTTGTGAATCCGATGAGCGCTCTCAGTGATGGTGAAAATGCGCGGAATATCCATTGAGGAACCTCCTGATTATCGAAGCAGATCGATGATACGCTCCGCCGCAAGGCTTCTGATGCCAGCCTCTAGAGAAAAGCGGAGCGCTAAATCCTTCAGCTTCTCTGCGTGTTCGCCCCCCAATGCTCCCAACTCAGCGCGGATCTCACTCGCGACGGACTTGCTCACGGCATCCAGTACCTTCCGATAGCGTTCATACTGATCCCGATGTGTCGCTTCTCCTCCCCGCTCATCGAGGAGCGTGCGTATATCCTGGACTGACAACGATTTTTTGAGCGTCATGATCATAAGCAGAAGGGCTAGATGCTCCTGCGAATACTTCTTGCCCTCTGCTCTCGGAATGACTTTTGCTTTTACATAATTATTTATCATTGAAGGCGTTATCGCCTGCTCTCCTTGCAGCGCGCAATATGGTTCAATCAGCCGCGTCAGATAATTGATGACCTGGTCCATATACAGACCAATGTCCGGCAGACCTGTCCATTCAGGGGCGGACATGCGTTCAAGTGTCCCCGCGTATTCCTCGACCGCGTGCTCCCGGGCATCCTTCATACCACATCCTCCTGCCTGCAATATCCTAACAAATGATATGGAAAATAACAAGATTTAGTATTGAATACCTTGACATACTATTTACCAGTTTATAAGTTATCAGTAATAACATTATATGGTATTGCATACCATATTTAAGGGGTTTGTTATGTACGCTCAGGAAGTGTTACTGTTCGGAGACTCGATCGCGCGAGGAATCGTTCTCGACAGCAGCGGTTCCTACAGACCTCTGCCGGAATGCTTTGCCGTAAGAACCGCCGATGAGCTGGGATATCGCGTGATCAACAAAGCCCGCTTTGGCTGCACCATCGCGAAAGGCCTGGACATCATCAAGCGCAGTATCCTGGGGACCGCGGAAAAGCCTGCCTCTTCAGAACCGAAAAAGCTGGCATTTCTCGAGTTCGGCGGCAACGACTGCGATTTTCGCTGGGACGAAGTAGCAGCGAATCCACAGGCCGAGCATTGGCCAAATACCCCGCTAGAGAAATTCAAGTCATTCTACATCGAATCCATCGAAATTCTTCGAATGAATGGTTACACGCCAGTCCTGTTGACTCTGCCTCCGCTTGATGCCGAACGGTATTTTGCCTGGTTTACTAGAACCGGGCTTGATAGGCGGGCGATTCTCGAATGGCTGGGTGACGTCTCCTTCATTTATCGCTGGCACGAAAGCTATTCGAATTCAATCTGGCAGATTGGAGAACAAGAACATTGTGTCGTGCTGGATATTAGAAGCGAATTTCTCACGCGAAGAGCCTATCAGAGTCTGCTTTGCTCGGACGGGATACACCCGAATCGCGCGGGACATGAGGTGATCAAGCACGCAATTGTGGAATTCGCGAAGCGCAGAGGCTAACGGCGAGTGGCCTTGTTGTCAGAATTCAGGCGGCAATCTATCGAGGCGGTACGCATGATGTTCGCGAAAGGCTTGGCGCAGACTGAGAAACAAGGTATCTGCGGTTGTAAACGGATAATGTTCACGCAGAAAATCAAGTAAAGGAAGCATCCCGGGAATGTCCTTCGATCGAAAACCGGTACCCGGAATTTCCTGCGATGTCTGGTCAATTCGCTCGCCGCCTGTGTTCGCCGCATCCCAGCATGCGGCAAGGTCTGCCAGCTCATGTTTCATGGCTTCGAATGGAGTATCATCTTCCACTATTGCCGCAGAGGGGCGGCGCCCGACATGCACAGGCATGTGCGCATCGGACCCCGCGAGCACGCAAAGCCCCCTCGTCAACACTTTCACATCAATCGCGACACCCCATGGTTCTACGGTCTTTCCCGAAATCGCGGCGGTGGTGCCTGATCCTATCCAGACTGCCTCGACCGCGTCGTAGCGCCCCTCCGGTAGAAAGCCAAGCTGGCTGTACACCGACATCTGGGGGCGATCCACATGCGCAGGAATGACGATCGCGCCCGCATCCGATCCCAGACGCGCCAGGTGATCCCAGCTCTCTTGAAGGGCCGCCCCGTACCAGCACGAAGGCATCGCGAGAATACGCTCCTCGGGATCAACCACCACCTGGTCGCCCATGCTCCCAGCCTCGACCCCAAGGTCGGGAATATATGCGGATATTCGATCCGAAAACGCAATCGCCGTCAAAGGGTCGGGAAACAGTATCAGCAGGTGCGCCTCTTCCCGCGGATTCAGCTCAAGCCCAAACAGCGGCACGACACCCCGACGCGCGCAGGCAAGCGCAAAGGCTGGGGCATTCAACGCGGCATTATGATCCGTAAGCGCGATGATATCGATTCCCGCCCTCGCTGCCATGCGCGCGATTTCTTCCGGCGAATTATCCAGACTCGCGCACGGGCTGAGGCAGGAATGATTGTGAAGATCGATCCTAAGAATCATCGAAAGCGCCATCGCTCAGGAGTGGAGCGCCTGCCAGAGTCTGCCCGACACCTCGAACTGGCTCAGAGTGGTTCGCAGGACGCCGATGCCTTCCTGGCGCGCCGCGTCAATCATGTCAGGATCGACAGGACGATTGTTGCAGATGAGGATCAGTCGTATCCCCGTTATAGAGGCAACAGCAACCGTATTGCGGTGCGCCTGGATGGTAACAAGCACCGTCGCGTCACGACCATTCGCCAACACGTCTGAAAGCAGGTCCGATGTATAGACCCCGCGCACGGGTTCGTCCGCGAAATCAGGCTGAACCACCTCAACGGCGATAGTCGTAGACGAGGTTCCTGTGCTTCCCTGAATATTCAGCTGGAGCAGCGCAGGGATATTTTTAAGCATCATGGCAGAACTCCTTCGAAGCACTTGCAGTATAGCAGGATACTGTGATTCAATAAAGTCTTAGCGATTTGAACCGAATGATGCGGGGCCTGCAGGGCGTCCATCGGGAGTATTCTTATGATCGAACTCTCTTCAATCTCCAAAACCTACGCAAAGAGCGGCACGCGGGCTGTGGATTCGCTCAGCCTCACCATTCCAGACGGCTGCATCTTTGGCTTTCTGGGACCAAATGGCGCTGGCAAAACCACCACAATCCGCATCATAACCGGCGCGCTCGAAGCCGATGAGGGTACTGTGCGCATCGATGGCATCGAGCTCGCGAAACATCCACTCGAAGCCAAACGGCACTTTGGACTTGTTCCCGATACTCCCGACATGTTCAGCAAGCTCAAAGCGTACGAGTACCTCAATTTTATGGCCGATGTGTACGGTGTCCCCGCGGACACACGACGCACGCGGATCGAAGACCTCGCGTCCCGCCTCGAGCTGAGCGAGGTACTCAAGTCGCCTATCGGCAGCATGAGCCGCGGCATGCGGCAGAAGCTCAACATCATCGCAAGCCTCGTGCATCAGCCCCACAATTGGGTCCTGGACGAGCCCATCGTCGGTCTGGATCCCCGCGCTTCATTCACGCTTAAAGAACTCATGCGCGCCCATGCCGCGTCAGGTGGCTGCGTATTCTTTTCTACCCATGTCATGGAGGTCGCCGAGCGCATCTGCGACCGTCTGGCGATAATTAACAAA
The DNA here is from genome assembly GCA_029265255.1 of Spirochaetota bacterium. Next base: position 35,436 of record JAJUJQ010000006.1, on the reverse strand, counting down.
GGAAGAATCATCTTTGTCGGCGCGCTTGAGGAGCTGCGAACGCTAAAAGAAGCAGGAAGCGCAAGCCCGTCGGGCGAAGGTGCTGCTGCTGGCGAAAGCCTGGAGGAACTCTTCCTTGCTCTGGTTGACGATCACAGCGGAGACGTCTCATGACCACGCCATTCCTGGCTCTTGTGAAAATCAGCCTTAAGTCGGTGGCTTCGGTTCGCATTCCTGACAGAAAGGAATTAAGAACCTTCAAAGGCATTGCCAAGACCATCGGTGTGCTGGTCCTGATAATCTTCCTTCTCGCGGATTTTGGCTTTTTATTCACGCTCATGGATATTTCGATCCACGACGCGCTGGCACCAATTGGGCTGCAGGCGTTCATGCTCCTGTACGCGACGGTCATGGCCTCGGTGCTGGTTTTTCTGTTCGCGTTCATTACCGCGCTCTCGCTTTTTTCATCCGCTCCCAACGAACTTTTATTCATCACCATGCCGCTACGCCCGATAGAACTGCTGGGCGCTCGCATGGCTACGGTGTACGCGATAGAAGCGCCGCTGTCCTTCCTGGTCATGGGGATCGCCGCCGCGGTGTTCGGAATCAAGAACCAGCCGCGATTTGATTTTTATTTGTGGGCAGTCGTGAATGCCTTGGCGCTCCCGCTGGTGCCGCTCGCACTCTCCTATCTGGTGCTGGTGCCCATTGTGAGCGCTTCGCGCTGGTTAAAGCGGAAGAACGCGATTCTGTACGTGGGAGGCGCTATCGGCCTGGGGCTGTCGCTCGGCTTTAACCTGTATCTGCAGACGATGCTCGCCAAGGTCGAAGATCCTCTGCTGCTCCGCGCCATTCTGATGGGTCAGCAGGAACGCTTTGCTGACATCGCGCGATGGTGGCCGCCCGCGTGGCTGACCATCAAAGCGCTCGAGACTGGAACTTTGCGCGCGGAGGCCGCTAACCATTTTTCTTCCCTCACTTCGATTGCGCAAGGTGCCGCCCTCTCGCTGGCCAATCTCGCGCTCGGCGTTACCGCGGCTGGACTTTCGGCACTGCTCATAAGCCGCGCCTATCTCAGGGTTATCGGCACCTTCGGAGATGTGTCCGCCAAGAAGGAACGGATTGGAGATGCCGAATCGACAAAGCTTTTCGCTACCCGTCCCAGATTGTACACGCTTGTGCTGCGAGAACTATGGCTCATGAATCGAGAGCCCATGTATATGCTGAATGGTCCGTTTGTGATCGTGCTGCTTCCGGTCATTATGGGCATTACGTTTATCGCGCAGGGAAAGGAGATGACCGAAGCGCTCAGCCAGCTCCGTCCCCTCCTCGAATCACAGGCGGGGTATCTGGTGCCTGCGGGAATTGGCATATTTCTGGCCAGCTCGACGAGCATCGCGTGCACCGCATTTTCGCGCGACGCAAAAGTAATTCCATTACTCAAGTCTCTTCCGCTGAAAGCGAGCGAACTTGTCGCCGCAAAGCTGATCCACGCGCTGTTGTTTGCTGCCCTTGGTGTCGTCTGGGGAACTCTTGGCGCCGGGCTATTGTTGCGTATTTCATGGTTAGATTTGATCATAGCGCTGGCGCTGGCGATATTGGGAGCTTTGGCGATCAACATGGCGGGACTCGCGCTGGATCTGTTCAGGCCGAGTCTTCACTGGGAAAACCCGATCTCGGCGCTCAAGCAGAACCCGAACGCAATCATCACGATTCTGGCGGCAATGGGGGTGGTCGGCGGTCTTGGGGCGCTGTCGGTAGTGTGGCACGTCGGAAAATATGTGTACGCGCTGGCCTATGGGGGGCTCTTCGCCGCAATCGCATGCGGCGCTGGATACTATCTCATCAGCAAGGCGGAACAGCGCCTCCGGCGGATGGAATCCTGAGCCCGCGTCTCTGCTCAGCGTTATTCATCAGAGTACCGGCCGCACCCTTGATACGCTTAGCACTCCAGCTATTCAAGGCGATACTCCACCCATCGTACTCTGCCATGTACTATCGCGTCGCGGATGCTCCGCTCAACCGGGCTCAGAGTTGAGCGTCCCTTCTTAACCTCGATGAAAACGATTTCATCGACAGTACCCCCCTCCGCTCCGCAGAAAGCGACAAAATCCACCGGTTTTCCGATAAAGCGCGCGTCGGCGGGATTGACAGGAAAATCAGGCAGCCATGGCGCTAGCTGCTCCGACAATTGACCCGAAAGTACCGCTCGCGAGCGTTCTACCGCGTCTCGCCGCGCCTCCTCAATCCTATCCTTTTCCCGCATCCCTGCTTCCAGAATGCCATGACGCCTCCCCGCTCTATAGGCCAGCACCGCTACCAGCACGGCCAGCGCGAGCATTACCGCGCTGACCAACACCCCCACCAGCCCCGCACCTTCCAGCAGTTCAATCCGCATAATTCCAGCATAGCGGGTGTCGGCTCATTTTGTCACGCACAAAATCCCAAACTGGGCGTATAATGGAAAATTCAGATTTCCATTCCAGGAGTTCCTATGCAGATCCCTTCATATGTGACCCATGAAAAGCTGATTTCCTGGGTTTCCCGTATGGAAGCCTTGTGCAAACCCGATTTCGTGTACTGGTGTGACGGCTCGCAGGAAGAATACGATACTATTTGCAACGCGCTGGTTGCCTCTGGCACCTTCATTCCCCTTAACCCCGCAAAGCGCCCTCATTCCTTCCTCGCGCGCTCCGATCCCAGCGATGTCGCCCGTGTCGAGGATCGCACCTTCATATGCAGCCGGCGCAAAGTCGAAGCGGGTCCCACCAACAACTGGATGGACCCCAAGGAGATGAAGGCGATCCTGAATCGCCTGTTCGACGGGTGCATGCGCGGCCGGACTATGTACATCATTCCTTTCTGCATGGGGCCGATCGGCTCGCCCCTCTCCCATATCGGTGTCGAGATCACCGATTCGCCCTATGTCGTCGCGAACATGCGTATCATGACGAGGATGGGCCGCGCGGTACTCGAAGCCCTGGGCGATTGTGGCGATTTTGTGCCCTGCATGCATTCGGTCGGTATGCCTCTGGAGCCGGGACAGCAGGATGTGCCCTGGCCTTGCAACCGAGAGCATAAATACATCGTCCATTTCCCGGAAGAGCGGGCGATCTGGTCGTACGGCTCAGGATACGGCGGTAATGCGCTCCTGGGGAAAAAATGCTTCGCGCTCCGCATCGCTTCGGTGATCGCGCGCGATCAAGGGTGGCTGGCCGAACACATGCTGATTCTTGGCGTCGAGTCGCCAGACGGCGAAAAAACTTACGTCGCTGCAGCCTTCCCGAGTGCCTGTGGCAAGACAAATTTTGCCATGCTGATACCGCCGCCGTCCTTCGATGGATGGAAAGTGACCACCGTCGGGGACGACATCGCGTGGCTCAAGCCAGATGCGCAGGGACAAATCCGCGCCATCAATCCGGAATCGGGATTTTTCGGTGTTGCACCAGGTACCTCCGAAAAATCGAATCCAAACGCCATGGCCACGATCCGCGCCAACACCATTTTCACCAACTGCGCGCTTACTCCGGACGGCGATGTCTGGTGGGAAGGCATGACACCGACACCACCGGAAGGTCTTATCGACTGGCAGGGCAATCCCTGGGACCCTGCATCGGGCAAACCCGCGGCCCATCCCAACGCGCGCTTTACCGCGCCGATCAGCCAGTGCCCCAGCATCGACCCCGCGTGGGAGAATCCCGAGGGCGTGCCGATTAAAGCGCTCATTTTCGGAGGACGCCGAAGCACGGTTTATCCTCTCGTGTACCAGTCATTCAACTGGATCTACGGTGTCTATCTTGCCGCGACCCTCGGTTCGGAGACAACTGCCGCTTCGACTAGCGCGGTGGGCCAGGTACGCCGCGATCCCTTCGCTATGCTGCCCTTCTGTGGATACAACATGGCTTCCTACTTCAACTATTGGCTGCGATTTGGCAGATGGAGCTGCAATCCGCCACGCATTTTTGGGGTTAATTGGTTCCGCAAGGATGCCGATGGTACATTCCTCTGGCCGGGATTCGGCGAGAACATCCGCGTGCTCAAATGGATTGTGGATCGCGCGAATAATCATGGAAAGGCGGTGGAAAGCCCGATAGGCTGGATGCCGCGTTACGAGGATATTTGCTGGGATGGGCTTGAGTATCCGCGTGAGAAGTGGAACGAAATCATGACGGTGGACCGTGACGCGTGGATGAACGAGATCCTGTCGCACGAGGAATTATTCATGAAGCTCTATGACCGGCTGCCAAAAGAGCTTATATTTGTAAGGGAATTAATGCTATCGAGCCTGTGGCGGGCACCGGAGCATTGGGAGTTTGCGCGCATTCCGCAAGAGCAGGCAGACGAGTGAGGGAGGCGGCGGATGAAGATCGCCTATATCGTCATTCTGCTGATAGTCGCGGTGCTGGCTGTCATCTTTGCGGTCCAAAACAGCGCGGCCGTAACGGTAACGCTCTTCGGCTGGATGGCGGACGCACCGCTTTCCCTTGTGCTGGTCATTGCCTTCGGCATAGGCATCTTGATCGGCATGTTTCTCCTGCTCCCCTCGCTCTGGAAACGATCGTGGGCTCTCTCACGCGAGAGACGCGAGACACAAAAACTAAGACGTCGTCCCCAAGATACGGAATCGGAAGCGGTCACACCTGCGCAAGAGGAATCGGCTCGGAAAAAACCAGAAGGCGGCGAAACATAGCAGCCACGAAGACACGCGAATTGCACAAGAGCACGCTTATGCGCGCTTATTACTGTTGAGAAATATAAATGCCGCAAGCGCCATCGGCGATGCGAGGGCAAACACAAATTCCCCCCGCATCGATCAATGATGGATTAGGCTTTCTTCTCTTCCTTTGGGCAGGTACTGATACCCAAGAGCGTATACAGCGGACAAAATGAGACGGCGCTGGTAAGCACAAAGACAGCAGCGAGAATTCCAAGGATCCAGGCCCAGGCGCCGCTCAGCACACCGGTGAGAATCAGGATCGCGATGACGATCGCCGCGATGATACGGATGGCTTTATCGGTCCTCCCCATGTTTTTATTCATACCAAAACCTCCTTGCGCAAATCCCTTGCACAACACAAAATAATTCATTATTTAATATACTGATAATCTTCGGTCGCGGCAAAACCGGCCGGTATAAGGCGACCGCCGCGGACCGGACACGTTGCCGCTTTTCGTATATACTTCCTTTAATATGAATTTCCTCGTGGCTCATCCGCAGGATATGGCGCAGCGTGGTCTGGTGCCAGGCGATTTCGATGCGGTAATTGTGACCGGTGATGCCTATGTCGATCACCCGTCGTTTGGCGCCGCATTGATTGGCCGGGTCCTGGAGGAAGCTGGGTTTCGGATTGCCATATTGAGCCGGCCCGACCCCGACGACCCGGAAATCTTCCGGATATTTGGCCGCCCGCGGCTTGCTTGGCTTGTCACCTCAGGAGGCCTCGATTCGATGGTCTCGTCCTACACCGCCAGTAAGAAGCCTCGATCGAACGATGATTTCGCACCTGGTGGTGACCCCGCGATCTGCCTCCGCGCCGACGGAACATTAGGCCCCAGTATCGCGCATCGACGAAACGCCAGGCCAGATCGAGCCATTATCGTATACGCCAACCGGTGCCGGCAGGCCTATAAAGGCGTGCCTGTCGTCATCGGCGGCATCGAGGCCTCGCTTCGCAGGCTCGCGCATTACGACTACTGGTCGAATACGGTGCGACGCTCAATTTTGCTTGATGCGAAAGCGGATATTCTTGTGTACGGCATGGCCGAACAGCAGATCCTCGAGATCATGAGCCGGCTTGCGCAAGCGCAGCGAGAGAAGAAGGAAGCGGGAAGCGGCGCTGAGGAAGGAGCAAAAGCGGAAAAAGCGGGGACAGAGCTCGATCTGACGGGAATCCGCGGCACGGTGTGGGCTGCTTCTCCTGACCACATACCCGCCGACGCGATCGCGCTGCCTTCCTTCGAGGAAGTATCCGCTGACACGCCCGAAGGCCGGCAGGCGTACGCGCGATCGTTTAAAATCCAATATCAGCACAGCGATCCTTGGTCAGCCCGCAGGCTCGCCGAACCCTGCGGCGAACGAGTAATCATCCAGGAACCGCCCGCGTTTCCCCTTTCCCGCGAGGCATTGGACCGAGTGTATGCCCTGCCTTTTTCGCGAGAATGGCATCTAATGTACGAAGCCGCAGGCGGTGTGCCGGCTCTCTCCGAAGTCAAATTTTCGCTCCTGTCTTCCAGGGGCTGTTTTGGCGGCTGTTCGTTCTGTTCGCTCACATTCCATGAAGGCCGCGTGGTCACCTCGCGCAGCATCGACTCCATCCTGAAAGAAGCGGAAGCGCTCATTAAAAAACCCGATTTTAAAGGCTACATTCACGATGTCGGAGGCCCGACCGCCAATTTTCGCGTCCCCGCCTGTGCCAAAATGGAGCAGCGCGGCGCGTGTACAAATCGGCTTTGCCTCGCGCCCGCGCCGTGTCCGCATTTAAAACCAGATCATCGAGAATATCGCGAACTGCTCGCACGCTTGCGAGCGATACCAGGCGTGAAGCGCGTGTTCATCCGCTCCGGCATCCGCTACGACTACGTGATGCTCGACGGGGACAGAGCTTTTCTGCGAGATCTCGTGGAGTACCATGTCTCCGGCCAGTTAAAAGTAGCGCCCGAGCATGTCTCAGACACGGTGCTGAAGCTCATGGGCAAGCCCCCTCATGAAGTATTCGATCACTTTGCGGAAGCATACCGCCATCTGAACGCCGAACTTGGAAAGAAGCAGTATTTAGTGCCTTACTTTATTTCAGGCCATCCAGGAGCAACGCTCGAACACGCGCTTGAGCTTGCCTTGTATCTAAAAAAGTTTGGCTTTATACCCGACCAGGTTCAGGATTTCTATCCCACGCCAGGGACGCTCTCGACGGCGATGTGGTATACGGGGCTGAATCCTCTGGACGGATCAGCGGTGTATGTCGCGCGCGGGGACCACGAGCGAGCTTTGCAGCGAGCACTCCTCCAGTGCAACAAGCCCGAACATCACCGGCGTGCCCGTGAGGCTCTGACCCTATTAGGAAGAACAGACTTGATCGGCCTGCGACCCGATTGCCTGGTTCCGCCCGAATCGCGGACTGAGATTCGAAAATCCGCACCAGCATCCCGCAGCCGAAACGCAAAGGGGAAGCCCCCGATCGGAAGGCGCTCCCATCCAGGACAGCATCGTACGAGTTCCTAAGAAGCCTCTTCCCAGCTGGCCTGAAAACATTTTTCATGCCATACTGAAAATCCGGAGCAACCGAATGAATCTCATTGTCACTCTCAAACAGGTACCTGAAACAGACAAGGTCGCAATGGACCCGAATACTGGCACCATTGTGCGTACCGGAACCGGCAATATCATCAACCCACTCGATCTGTATGCCATAGAAGCAGCCTTGAGACTGAAGGAAATCCATGGTGGGACGATCACGGTCATTTCAATGGGGCCGCCCGATGCCGAGCGGGCATTGCGGGAAGCTCTCGCCATGGGCTGCGACCGCGCGGTCCTTCTAACCGACCGGGCCTTTGCCGGCTCCGACACGTGGGCAACCTCACATGTGCTCGCAACCGCCATTCGCACGCTCTGTCCCCAGCACTTCTGCGATCTGATTGTTACGGGAGAACGGGCTACCGATGGCGACACAAGCCAGGTCGGACCAGGCATCGCCGCGTGGCTGGGGATTCCGGTGCTGACCTATGTCAGCAGTCTGGAGGTTGAGACGGAAGCCGCGGATAGTACCGGTCAATATCGCGGGGGCGTCGCGAAGGTCCGTCGCCTGACGGAAGAAGGGTATCAAAAGCTTGAATCGAGATTGCCCTGCCTTGTAACGGTGGTCAAGGAAATCGCCTCCCCGCGGCTGCCCACCCTGCGGGGCAAGAAAGCGGCTCGCGCCGCCGAGATACTTCGCTGGGGTGCGGCCGATCTTGGATTGAACCCCGAGGAGGTCGGCCTTCCCGGCTCTCCAACTCGAGTTACGAATATTTTTCATCCTCGTGTCGCGCGCGACGGCCAGCGCATCATGGCTCGCGATGAAGAAGGCCAGGACCGCGCGGTACATTCCGTGCTTGCGCTTCTTGAAGAAAAAGGTCTTCTCGGAATCGATTCCTCTTCCAGCATGGAAATGGGAGAGCCACCTCAGCCAGAATCTGTATCAAGCTCTTCCATTGTTTCCTCAAGCTCGCCTGCGGCGGGCGCTCAGCACACTCATGAGCGAGAAATCTGGACAATTGCCGAAATCCGTTCGAGACACGTCCATCCCATATCCTTCGAACTTCTGGCTCGAGGCAGACTCCTTGCCGACCGCCTTCGCGTGCCCCTTGTTGCCGTTGCGCCAGTCCCTGTCCTCTCGCGGGAAGACGCGGACAAACTTATTGCGCATGGAGCGGACATCGTGATCGGGCTCGAAAGCGCTTCATTCTCCCCATTCATCTGTGAATACTGGTCCAAGGCCATCGCAACCCTCGCCAGAACCAGAAACCCGGAAATCATTCTTGCCGCGGCCACCTCGAATGGACGCACGCTCATGCCACATCTCGCCATCACGCTCTCAACAGGTCTCACTGCCGACTGTACCGACCTCGCGATCGAAGAGGGGACAGAGCTCTTGCTTCAGACCCGCCCAGCCATCGGCGGCAATATCATGGCAACCATCAAGACACCAAAACATAAACCACAGATGGCTACGGTACGCCCCCATTCGATGCGCCCCCTTGCCCCCGACTTTCGTCGTTGCGGCACCTTGCTGCGCATTCCAGTTTCCGAACCCGAATCCCTCCCCATCCGGATTCTTTCGCAGGAACGCGAGACCGCAGACTTCCAAAATCTCGAGGCAGCGCGTATCGTCGTGTCTGGCGGCAAGGGACTTAAAAAAGCAGAGCACTTCCGCTACGTGCGAACCCTCGCTGAAGTCCTCGGCGCATCAGTAGGCGCAAGTAGGGAAGCGGTGGACCGGGGCTGGATCAGTTATCCCCACCAGGTCGGGCTGAGCGGCAAGACAATTTCACCCGAACTGTATCTCTGCGCAGGAATATCGGGCGCTATCCAGCATCTTGCCGGTATCCGCACCGCGAAAACCATCATTTCTATCAATAGCGACCCAGACGCGCCAATCCATGCAGTCGCCGACCTGGCCATCATCGGCGACCTCTTCGAACTCCTGCCGCGCCTTACCCGCGCCATACAAGAAAGGAAAGGCAAGCGATGAACTACAATCCACTCACTCCCGCGATCCTTGAGGAATTAGCGGCCATCGTCGGCCCTCGCAACTATTCGATCGATCCCGCTAAGCTCGAAGCTTGTTCTCACGACGAAACATCCCGCGACGAGTATGCGCACATGCCAGATGTGGTTGTCACGCCGGAGCGTACTGAACATGTTGCCGGCGTCGTTCAGCTCGCGAACAGATACCACATCCCCATTACGCCACGGGGAGCCGGCAGCGGACTTTCGGGCGGCGCCATCCCCGTGTATGGGGGGATTGTGCTTTCTCTGGAAAAAATGAACAAGGTGCGGGAAATCGATTACGACAACCTCACAATGACCGTCGAGGCCGGTATTGTCACCAACGAGATCAATAATCTTGTAAAAGAACATGGGCTTTTCTATGCAGGGTACCCCATGAGTCTCGAAACCTGTACCCTTGGCGGCAATATCGCCGAAAATGCCGGCGGTGGCAAAGCGATCAAGTATGGTGTCACCTCTCGGTACATCCTGGGGCTCGAATTTGTAACACCGCGGGCCGAGATTGTCCACCTTGGCGGCAAACTTGCCAAAGACGTAACCGGCTACAACCTCGTGCAGCTCATAGTCGGATCAGAGGGCACGCTCGGGATCGTGACCGCTGCCACCATTCGCTTGATCGCGTTGCCCGTGGCAAAAAGCGACCTTCTCGTGCTTTTCCGCAGCCCCCAAGAAGCGATCTCTGCCGTACCCCGCATTCTCGGAAGCGGCTTTCTTCCCGCGTCAATTGAATTCATGGATCGCCGATCAGTAGAGACATCCTGTACCTACCTGAATGAAAGTCTCTCCTACGCCGATTGCGGGGCGATGCTGCTTATCGAGATGGACGGCGCGGAACCCAATCGTGTCGAGCAGGAAGCGGAAGCTGTTGGAGACCTTTGCATGGAGCAGGGCGCTGTCGAAGTATATGTCGCGGACAACAGAACCACCCAAGAGCGGCTGTGGGCAATACGGCGCAACATCGCCGAAGCCTTCAAGGTCTACTGCCCGGTCCAGAGCCTGGAGGATATCGTGGTTCCGCCAGCTTCGATTCCGAAGGTCATGCCGGAACTTGAAAGAATTGCCAGAGATTTCGGCATCACCATTCCTTGTTATGGACATGCGGGAGATGGCAATCTGCATGCCACACTGGTGAAAGACCCCGATATGCCCATGGAACGATGGCATGAGATCGAACCTCTCGCGCTGGAAGCGCTGTATCGCGCCATTACTCAGCTGGGAGGGAAGATCTCAGGCGAGCATGGCATTGGATTGAAACGCAAACAGTACATGGCGAAATTCGCCGATCCGACCGAGCTGGCCCTGATTCGCGCCATCAAGCAGGCCTGGGATCCCAATCTCATCATGAATCCAGGCAAGATTGTCGATATCGAACCTTGAGAGCACCGCGTACCGCCAGCGCGCTTGCCCCCTCAGAGAGGAAACGTGGGGTGTTCTTTCTTTTGTTTCCTAGCGCGGCAGGATGCGGAAGTCCATCGCAGCGATATTGAGGAAGAGCGAAAAATCGCCCCGCATGAGTTCGTATGCAGCCCCAACTGAGAAAACCCTGTCGCGCCGCCAATAGAATGGATTTCCAAGCACAAGCGGCGTAAACCGCACAAACATGGCCGCAAAAGGCTGTGCCCCACTGCCTGCGCCTTCTCCGCTCGAACTAAACAAGCCGGAGTAGATTTCTCTCGCGCCACCGAAAACCCCCGCTTCCACCAGCATGCTGAGCCAGTTAGGCGGAATTCTTTCCGAAATCCAACGCTCACTCAGCAATGAATAGCCGATCGACATTATCCCCGCCAGCGAATCTCCAGGCCATGGAGTGAGCATGCCCAGGAGCCCCAACCCGGCTTCCAGCCGAGGGGTGATCCCCCACACCACGGCGCCGGAAAGATGGAGGCCCGGCCCCGACAACCGGCCCCCAGCCGAATCAGAAAAAAAACTCCATTGCTGCACGCTGATCGATAAATCTTGAGCCGCAAGCTCTCCGGTCAGCGCCAGACCCGTGGTGATTAGTACAATAAGCATCAGCAGCCTTCTGGCGCGCGGTACCGACGACAATTCCCAAGCCTTTCGCGCCCCCTGAGTACTGTCTGTCATTCGTTTCAATCGAGCTCGCACCATCCACCCCTCAATTGACGAAGCTGATAAATTTCAGAAGCGACATGCCCCAACCTTTAACCTTGCCATCCCATCCCATCACCAGCTCTGTCCCCAGAAACGACATGAAGGAATCCCCAAACCAGAAGCGTAACGGCTGCGCACCCAGAAGCACCACACCAGCACCTCCGCCCGAACCCGCGAACATAAGATCGGCCGACACCGAAGGAGAGTATCGCCATTGGCGCACAAATACCGCGTCGGAAACTCTCATCCCGAAATATTGTACCTCGATCCCACCCCCCAGCATTGCAGAGGCCATGTCAAAGGGATTAAACGGTACCAGCATGCCTGCCCACAACGAAGGTCTCAGCTGGAACGGTGCCCATGGATCGTGATACAGCCCAATACGAAGATATTCACCCTTATAGAGCCCTGTCCCCGCCGCGTTATAGCCTTCGATACCGCCGATAATCGCGGTTTCCCATGGCCCGCGCGCGTGAACCGGCCTTGTCACCAGCCCCGAGAATATCATGAATACCATTAAAGGAAACACCTTGCGGCTGCCAGATAGACTCCGGTGACGCTTTCGGGTTTTTCCCATTATCAGCCTCCAGGGATAGTAATCAGATAGAAAAGGAAATAGCTTAGCCCTCTCCACCGAGACGCCTCTTCCCTTGTGATATTTCTCGATCGCTGCAGCAATTCCTCGAGGTTTTGCTTGACAATACTGACCGTATGTTCATCGTTGGCCACTATAGCAATTTCATTTGAGAGATACTGAGAACGAGGATTGAAATTCGCGCTTCCCAAGGCGACCAGCGTACCGTCCGCCATCGCCATCTTATAATGAAGCAACGCATTACCCTCGGCTTTATAGATATACACCGATACTCCCGCATCGAGTAGAGGAAGCACCTTGTATCGAACAGCCTTGTCCATATTCAGCGAAAACTGATTTTCAGAGAGAAGGAGATTAACCTTCACACCGCGCGCTATCGCTTCGTGAATCAACTGCATTTGCGGCCTTGCCATCAGCCCCATGGATTGCACAAGCCAGACCTCAGATACTGCGCTGCGAAAGATGGCCTGGTACATCGCGTCGACAGGGGATTCATCATGGGGAGCATGCTGCAGAGGTTGCCGGTCCACCTGCTGGTCGGCAAGCCATAAACGTATCGGCTTTTCCGCACGGTCGGGCTTTTCCACGGTTTCCATAGATTTCTCGGCGCGCAGCAGCATGTCTGGCGTTATTGTCTGAGCTGACCAGCGATTCCATGATTCGATAAACGAATTGGCGAGATATCTGCCGCCTTCCGCGCTATGAAACTCGACCATCGCATCGACATTTCCGTTCAGATCGAGCGGCGCGAAGGAATAGATATTAATATTGAAGCCGCCAGCGAATACATGCTCCCCATCGATCAGAACAGTCTTTCGATGATCACGGAATAGCAGCCATGGGAGCGCTGTCACCCTCTCCAGACGAAAAGGACCGACCTCTGCCCACATCACCTTTGTTCCGCGGAACACGATTGATGGCGGAATAATCTCAGGATTCCATTTTGCATTGTGAAGAATTCGCTGATAGGAGGATGGGTCGAACAGAAAAAGGACTTTCACTCCCTCGGCGGCCTTTTCGATCAGCGCATTATAGACTTCCTCATTGAATTCGTTCTTGTTCGCTAGGTACATCACGACACAGATTGAAGTCCTTGCCTTGCGAATCGCCGGCAGAAGTGCTTGCTTCCACGATTCAGCGCTGTAATGAATGACAGGAGCCGATGCATCCACTGGATAAAATCCATGACGTTCGAGATAAGCCGTCGGCGCGATTCCCGGCACCCATGCCGAATGTGACAGTTCCTTGGTGCCTGAATACGCGAGGCTGGCAGCGCCTACAAGGAAAAACCCCGCGAGAAACACTCCAATCAGTCCATATCCAAGGTCGTTCCAAGCGCGAATGATTTTTCTGCCCATTTTCAATCTCAAGAGAAAAACGGTTTTAGAATTGGGCCAATGGCATTCGCGAAGCGTATCATCTGCATCCAGCCCAAGGAAGCAAGCAGCGACGTATCCATGCGACAATCCCGCGGCCTCGGTGCTCCAGATGGGGGCTGGGGATCTGGTTTGACATGATCGCAGGGCAGTCCGAGCGCCTCTCCCATGGTCCGCACCATTTCGTACTTGGTATATGCTTCATTGCCGGACAGATGAAAACGGGGAAAAAGGCCATATGCGCGATTCCCATTGAATAGCGCTTCGACAAGCCGAACAATGGCTGAGGCCACATCGTCGACATGGACGGGATAGCGCTGAGCCCAGTGTTCAACGCGTACTGGCTCACGGGTTTGGAATACGCGCGCCAATTCCGTAACCGGACACTCTTCAAGATACTCAACAGGCCCATAGAGCAGTGGAATCCTGAGCACAGCACCCAGGCATCGACGCCCAGATTCGCAGCCCAGCGTGGCAAATATTCTTTCTGCTTCCCGTTCCGCTTCAAGTTTCATTAATCCGTATTCATTGAGCGGATGTACGGGAGAAGACGGAACATATGGCGGATTCGTCCCATCGAACACATAATCGGTGGAAATCAGAACCATGAACGCTCCGTGTCGGGCTGACTCCCTGGCGACAGTGCCCGCGGCATCCACATTGATCGCCCATGCTCGGGCTTTTTCCTTGGCCACCACATCAGGTCTGCGCTCTGCTGCTAAATGGATGACGACATCAGGACGATGCACCGCAAAAAACCGCGCAACCTGCTGCTCATCGGTCAGGTCCAGCATTTCGAGCGGCGGTCGAACTCTTGAAAAGGCGGTACCACGTACCTCCCAGCCGTCATGAGATCCCAATTTATTCATCACGGCACGACCGAGCAGACCCGATGCGCCCGTCACAAGAATATTCATGGCCGTCATTTTATCTCAAATCGCGCGATATGGAAATCCATGGTCTGTCTTCGCCCTCGCGCAAGGCTCGTAACACGATGTACAGCCTTGCACAAAGGTGCCTTTTCGGCTAATGTATCTACTCACTGAAACGCTACTTCCCTTTCTCACGGCATATAATGCGAGGAGTATCCATATGGAGCAGAATCTGTGGTCTGCCCGCCAGAGCGAGCAGTGGAGAATCAAAGTAGGACTGGCAGAAATGCTTAAGGGCGGTGTCATCATGGATGTCACCAATGCAGCCCAGGCAAAGATTGCCGAGCGAGCCGGTGCCTGCGCGGTCATGGCGCTAGAGCGAGTCCCGGCGGACATTCGGGCCCAGGGTGGTGTCGCGCGCATGTCCGATCCGAAAATCATCAAGGAAATCCAGGACGCGGTCTCCATTCCGGTCATGGCCAAATGCCGAATCGGTCATTTTGTGGAAGCACAGATTCTCGAAGCGCTCGGTGTGGACTTTATCGATGAATCAGAGGTTCTGACACCTGCCGATGACCGATATCACGTATTCAAGCACGAGTTTAAAGTGCCTTTTGTCTGTGGTTGCCGCGATCTGGGCGAAGCGCTTCGCCGCATCGGCGAGGGCGCTGCTATGATCCGCACCAAAGGTGAAGCAGGAACCGGCGATATCATCGAAGCGGTCCGCCACATGCGCACCGTTCAGGAAGGCATTCGGCGCCTGACCCAGCTCCGAGACGAAGAGCTCATGACAGCTGCCAAGGAACTTGGCGCTCCCTTCGAACTGGTATGGGAAGTCGCCAAGACCGGCAAACTGCCCGTGCCGAACTTCTCAGCCGGCGGTGTTGCGACACCTGCTGATGCCGCGCTCATGATGCAGCTCGGAGCCGAGGCGGTTTTCGTCGGTTCCGGCATCTTCAAGTCTGGCAATCCCGAGCGCCGCGCAAAAGCCATCGTGTCGGCTGTGGTCAACTATCGAGATCCCAAGGTCCTTGCGGAAATTTCAGAAGACCTGGGTGAGCCAATGGTTGGAATTGGTCTCGATGAGCTCGAAGAGAACCAAAAAATCGCAGGGAGGGGCTGGTGAGCATCGCAACGGTCGGTGTGCTCGCGCTTCAGGGCGACTACGAAGCGCATGCGAAGGCCCTTCGGCGAGCGGGAGCAGAGACGCTCGAAGTCCGACGCCTTGCCGACCTCGAGCGTATCCATGCGTTGGTCATTCCTGGGGGCGAGAGCACCGTCATGGGCATGCTGCTGGAACGCTTCAGCATGCTCGAACCACTGAAAGCGCGCATTGATGGAGGAATGCCTGTTTTCGCGACATGCGCGGGGCTTATTTTACTCTCAAAGCGGATTGAAGGGAGCGATCAAACCAGACTCTCAATCCTCAACATCATGGTGCGGCGCAATGCGTATGGCCGCCAGATCGACAGCTTCCACGCGCCTGTTCAGACCACGCTGCAAGGAGTCGGTACCATCGACGGTATTTTCATCCGCGCTCCGCGTATAATGGAAATCGGGCAGAGTGTCAGCGTGCTTGCGACCCTGCATGACGAGCCGGTCATGATTCAGCAGGGATCGGTGATCGCCGCGACATTCCATCCCGAACTATTACCGGACGCTCCGATCCACCGCTGGTTTGTCGATTCCGTCGTAGTGAAGACCACATAATCGCAGAAGGGTCGGTTCGGCTCAGTCTCCTCGCTCTTCGCGTTTTCTGACCAGAACCTTGTCGATCCGCTTTCCATCCATATCCATCACCTCAAGCGAAAAGGGCGGATAGTCTATCGTGTCCCCCGCTCGGGGGATGGTTCCGGTAATATGAAGAACCCACCCGGCTACCGTATCATAGTCCTCTCCCGCGATATCCTCCGGCGAGCAGCCGATATGGTGGGCAAATTCGTCAATCGGCATGGATCCATCGACTAGCCAGGAACCATCGCCGCGCTGAAATATCTCAGGCTCTTCGGCACCTTCAAGCACCGGCATGCTGGCAATGACCTCCAGCAGATCACCGACCGTAACCAGGCCCGAGACCCCGCCAAATTCATCGACGATGAGGCCTGTGGGCTTTTTGGCTTCCTTCAGAATACCGAGCGCTTGCAAGCCCGAAAAATGCTCGGGTATCATGACCGGAGGTTCCATGCAATCGGTAATGCTGACAAATCGGCCTTCAGCCATCATCGTCAGCGCTCGCTTGACCGGCAGCATGCCCTCGGGATGATCGAGATCCCCACGCACTACTGGAAGATAGGCAAATTCTGAGCTCTCGATAATCAATTCTCTGTGGCGCGCCGCCGTTTCATCCACCTCGAGCACCACGACCTCGGTGCGCGGTGTCATAAAGAGCGTTACCCGCCTATCATCGAGATTGAGCACGCCTTCCACCATCTCACGCTCGGCTGACTCAAAAACCCCTGATTCCTCCCCTTGTTCGACAAGAATTTTCACTTCCTCGGCAGTCACTGAAGGCCCACCTTTCCGTGAGAATCCCAGGAGGCGCACGATACCCTCAGTCATGGCCGAAAGAGCTCGTACTAGAGGAGAAAAAATCAGGCTCAGCACATGCATCGGCACAATGGAAAACGCCGCTATCGATTCGGGGCTTCGCAGCGCAATGGATTTAGGAACAAGCTCTCCTATAACGACAGAGACCAGCGTGATGATGATGACCACCAGCCCTACCGCGATCGATTCGGCATGTGCCGCAAGAAAAGGGACAGTGCTCAACCATGCTGACAGCCGCTGCGAAATCGTCGCCCCGCTCACTGCACCCGTCAGAATGCCGATGAGTGTAATGGAAACCTGGATGGTCGAAAGATACCGCCCTGGTGATTCACTGGCCTGAAAAGCCATACCATAGGCGCGTTTCCCCTTATCAGCCTCGGCCCTAAGACGGGCTTTCCGCGATGAGACCAGCGCCATTTCCGAGAGAGAAAAGAACCCATTAAGCAATATGAGAAAAAGGAGGACAAGGAGTTCAGACACCATGGGTCTGCCCTCCACGGCAACTGAAAGGATCCTGATCTGTTTCCGTATTATCTGGCATGGAATAAGAATAACAGCAAACCTCGGAAATTGTCGAGCGGCGAACCACCAGTCTTCACTCGTGCTTTTGCTTCTATGGATTTTCTTCTATAATGATTCGATGTTTTCAATGCGAGTATTCAGGCCAGTTCTGTCTTCAATAGCGCTCTGTTGTCTGCTGATTATCGCTCCCATCGTCACTTGGGCGCAGGCGCAGAGCCATTCGTCTTCCTTCGATACGGCGTTCCTTTCGGGCGATCCGCTCAGAGTGATCGCCGAGCCCCTGTTCTATGGAGAGAAATCCTTTATCCAGAGGCTCTCAATTAAAACACAAAGCTCTCGCGAGCCTCTTGCCCTGGTCCTTTGCGGAGGCTCGGCGCGCGCGTACGCACATATCGGCGTACTCAAGGTATTGGAAAGAGCCGGGATCCAGCCAGATTTTATCGTCGCAAATTCCATGGGTGCCATCGTGGGCGTGCTCTATGCGGCGGGGTTTTCTCCCGATGATATCGAACTCCTGGTACGCTCGCTTCCCCCCGAGCACTATTTGGATATTGTCTTTCCTGCCCGTGGTGGTTTTATCGACATGAATCGCTTTATCGCCATGCTCGATATGCTGACAGGGAGTATGGACCTCTCCGAGACACACATTCCCATCATCATCACCGGCGAGGATTTGAAAAGTCGTCGTCAGATATGGTTTGCCGAGGGCAGACTGAGCCGTATCCTGGCCGGAGCTATCGCAATGCCGGCAATCTTCGAGCCTCAACCTGTCGGAAATTATCTTATCGTTGACGGAGGATCGGCGACCATTGTTCCTCTTGAGCCTGCTCTGCGATTTACGCAATCGATTGTGGTGTCCACAGCCTTCTACAATCGTATCATGAATTTTTCCAACCCCCTCACCGTCATCAATCGCGCCTTCGATATTGGAAAAACAAGAACCGGCATCGAAGCCCTCGCCAACTCCAACGCCTTCGTCATCCGCAATCGCGTGGAAGAACTCTCCTATATGCAATTCAGTAATCCCGATCAAATCATCAGAATAGGGGAAGAGAGCGCGGACCAGGCGCTGCGGTCGCTCGATCAGCAGCCAGGATTTATTCGCGAGGTAGAATCAGGCGCTTCGATACAAGAACCCATTCGAACAGCGATGAAAAGGCGGCTCATCGCGACCATCGGTGCCATACGCGCGGGCGTAAAACCCACAATGCCGCTCACTTTTCGCCTCATGCCACGACTAACGCTTGCCCCATCATTCATCCATGTACCAGGCTCATTGCAGGAATTCCCTCATGGAGGCATTTCCCTGGCGGCATCGGTGTGGCGGATGAATACTTCGCTTTCGTATCTCGCGATGCTGAACCCATCGGGGACACGGCAGTGGGCGCTCGACAGCGCATTCGATCTCAATCCATTTGGAAGCCTTGTGGCTCGTTTTTCAGCGCGATTGTGGGGCACCTATGACGGAACAGTGCTCCTTGCGCATCTACCATCCATGTATGAGCTCTCAGGATCGCTGCAGGAAAGCGGTATCATCGCGGACCACAGAACAGGTGTTCTCTTTGAAGGAGCTTATCTGGCTTCCATTGGCGCTGCTTCGGTATCCTGGGAGACCAGCGCACGCGTGTTCGTCGAGCCAGTGTATGGAGACTCAAACCAGAGGGCCGTGCAGAATTCTGGCGCGTTCGTCCCCTGGTTTTCGCTCGACGCGGGAGCTTTTGCTGAATCATCCGCTACCCCGGCTGTGGCTGGAGGTATCGAGGGATCCTTTTGGGCAGGTATCAAGAATGATTTCTTTGCCCCACGACTGCGCGCGGCGACAAAAATTTCCCTCAATGATGTGCCATTCCAGGAAACTGAATTCGATGGATTCAGATGTGCCGGCGGCAGATCCCAGGCGACCGCGCTGGTGATCACCAACGCTGAACTGACCTTCGCGCCGCGCAGGCTGTCACTCGATCTGGCCGAATCGATATTGATTCGGAATTTCGAGCTAGCTCCCTTCATCGACATGAAGTGGAAGGCAGATGACACACATCCCCTCACGCTGGAGGCATGGGCGGCCGGTCTTTGCCTTTCGCTGCAGGCAAGCGCATTCGGCCTCGCGCCGGCGAATGTCAGCGCGCTCGCAAGCATAAGCAATTCCGGTGTGCTCACCTTGCAGGTGCGGGCCGGAACGCTCTTCCCTACGGGCCGGTGAGGAATAAAAATATACGGGGCAGGGTTATGCTTCCACGGCAGCACGCTTCCCCTGCCCGCTATTACGCACAGTTACAGTTTCAAACGGACGCCCAGCGCAGCGTTGACACCTTTGCTGCCAGAGAAATGATAGACATAGAACGAGCGCGCGCCAATGGCGAGGTTTTCCTTGAGATAATAATCAACACCTCCACCGCTCGAGATACCGATACCAAAGGGAACAATGCCTACTCCAAGGCCCATTCCGATAAACCAATCGAATTTCTGCAGGTAGGATGGAAGTTCAGTATAGGGTTTAAGCCCCCAATGGAGCGTCGCCATGCCAGCCATGGCGATATCGATGCTGGACCCGAATTCAATGCCTGCGAGCCCCATCGCTCCCAACGTCAGGGGGAAGCCGGGGATGTCAAATTTTTTGAACATATATTCCACCCCGCCGCTGACACCGAATCCACCCCATCCAAATTCGACACCGGCAAGCGCGAACATGGTCCCCGGTTCAGCATGGACGGCCTGACCCTCGGCTCCCACATTACTGATGGCACACAGTGTCATTGCCAGCATGCACAGCAACAAACCCAGCTTTTTCATCATTTCCTCCTGAGATCGTCCAATTGATGGCATAGATCTCATGTTTGTTATTGTATGCCATGCAATAGCGGAAGGCAACAAATTCATGCCATAATCAAGCTATGAATCGCTGCCCATGGTGTGGAACCGATCCGGTCTATGTCAGGTATCACGATGAGGAATGGGGAAGACCAGTCCATGACGAACAGCTCCACTTCGAATTTTTGCTTCTTGAAACGCAGCAGGCGGGGCTTTCATGGCGAACCATTCTCGGGAAGCGGGAAGCGTATCGCGCCGCGTTTAGCGGTTTCGATCCTGCGATTATTGCCCGCTATACGACCGTCGAAATCGAATCGATGCTGCAAAACCCCAGCCTCATCCGTAACCGGCGCAAGCTGGAAGCCGCGATTGCAAATGCGCGCGCATTTCTCTCGATTCAGGAGAAACACAGGTCATTCGACCAGTGGATCTGGCGCTTCGTGGATGGAATGCCGATCGTCAACACATGGAAAGACATGCGAGAAATCCCCGTACGTACTCCGCTGTCCGACCGTATCAGTGAGGAAATGCGCAGTAACGGATTTCGTTTTGTGGGTTCGGTTACTATCTATGCACATATGCAGGCGATTGGTCTTGTGAATGACCATCTTATAGACTGCTTTCGGCATGCGGAGCTGGCAGGTGCGATGAACCGTGAATTATAGAGTACGGGCGCATAGAAAGACTCAGCATGCGTGAGGAGCCTGCGAACAATAGTACGAACCGTGGATTGCGGAGCTCCGACAGAACCTCAGTGCACCATGTGAAATACCTTGCCTTTTGGCTGTATTCAAATTTTGCCTTGTACCTGAAATTCAGTATATTTCACACGAGCACAGACGCAGATGCGTCTCATTGAAAAAATGGAGGATTCATTATGATATCGAAAAAAATGACGGACAGGATCAATCTTCAGATCAACCGTGAAATGTTCTCAGCCTATCTCTATCTGGCAATGGCCGCAAAAATGGCCGAGAAAGGTTATGCGGGTATCGCAAAGTGGCTCACTGTACAGTACCACGAAGAGATGTTCCATGCCATGAAATTTGTAAAATACCTTCAGAACCAGAACGCCCCAGTCGCCTACGCACCCATCGCCGCCCCGGAATTTACCGAAGAGCAAGTTAGACCTCTGTTTGAGCACGTGCTCGCGCACGAACAGTTTGTTACCGCGAGCATCAAGGAAATCATGGATCTCGCCATACAAGAAAAGGATTACGCGACACAAAATCTCGTCCAGTGGTATGTGGATGAACAGATAGAAGAAGAAAAGAACGCGACAGACATTCTTCAGGCGATCGATTTGCTGGGCAATACGCCGCAGGGACTCTTCATGCTTAATATCGAGCTTGGCAAGAGAGAGGTTGAGGCCCCACTCGATTTCAACAAGATCTGAGCAGAAGCTTGGTCGAGCGGCCTTCATAGGGCGCTCCTCAAAAAGAATGGACACATCAAAGGCCTGCCCCCGCGAATGGGAGCGGGCCTTTGACTTTTTAGATACATTCGAGCGAGCGCCCTGCTTTTCGCATCCCCGTCTGTCCGCTATGCTCTAAGTCATGAGCCTTTTCTTTACGAGCACGAGAAATTCCTCGATCCGCAGAACCATCGCAGAAGCAATCGCGGGAGGGATGCCAGAAGATGGCGGGCTGTATGTGCCTTCCGAAATCCCATCGCTGCCCCGTGAAGCCTTGGAAGAACCGAATCTCTCCTATGCCGAGCTCGCGTGTATCGTCCTTCGTTCCTGGTTTAGGGATTGGACCGAATCAGAGCTCTGTCCCCTTATCGAACAAGCCTATCGAACCGAGGAACCCGAGCCGAATTTTTTCATCCCTGAAATTGTTCCGCTCAGAGAAGCAGCCATCTTTTCAGACCTGCAACAGGAGCAGCGCCCGGCTTTCATTATGGAGCTCTTTCATGGACGTACCTGCGCATTCAAGGACCTCGCCCTGAGCCTCATGGGAGGACTCCTCTCAAAGAGCCTTGAAAAATGTGGCGTCCAGGAACCCGTACTGGTACTCACAGCAACATCAGGAGACACAGGAAGCGCTGCCCTCGCGGGGCTGGGTGGCCAGCCAGGAATCAGGATCGCGGTGATATATCCCGCGGAGGGAACCAGCGAGATTCAGCGACTCCAGATGACTTCAGTCCCAACGGAAGGAAGGCTGGTGCTCGGTCTCAGAGGCAACTTCGATGATGCGCAGCGCGCAGTCAAACAGATTTTCCGAGAGAGCCTCGACCCGGGATCTAGATTCCATGGTCTAAGACTCAGTTCCGCAAATTCCATCAATATTGGGCGCCTCTTGCCTCAGATCGTCTACTATGTCAAAGCCTGGAGAGATTTGTACCTATCCAAGGGCGCTTCCTCTGAACTTTCCGGGGTAGGTCACGCTGCCAATGAAAAGCGAATGGATGTGGTGGTACCAACTGGCAATTTTGGCGATATTCTTGCCGCGCGGTACGCCAAACAGATGGGATTGCCGATACGTTATCTGGTCTGCGCTTCGAACTCAAACCGCATTCTCAGTGATTTCTTCCATACTGGCGTCTACGATCGAAGACGCCAGTTCGTAAAAACCCTAAGCCCTTCAATGGACATCCTGATTTCCAGCAATCTCGAGCGTCTATTGCATCAGGCGTTGGACAGCGACCCGCAAAGGCTTTCGAACGCCATGAGGGAATTCGAACAGCAAGGGGCACTCAGCCTTTCATCACAAGAAATGAAAAAAATTGCTGATTTCCGTGCGGGATGGACAGACGACGCCGCTACCCTGACAACCATTCGATCCCTATTCGAACGTACCGGAACTCTGGTCGATCCTCACACTGCTGTTGCGGTACATGTAGCGCGGCAGGTATTTGGGGACAGAGCTCGGCAGGACGCGGTCCCCCTCGTGATTGCCGCAACAGCCAGTCCCTTTAAATTTCCAGCAGCCTGCCTCGATGCACTGGATGGACATGTCTCATCGCTGCCGTGCACCTACGGTGACATGGCTCTCGTTGAGACTCTGGCCAAGCGCACTGGAGTACCTGTTCCAATGCCGATCGATACTTTGCGCGCCGCCTCTGTCAACCATACAGGTACGGTCAGCGTGGATATGCTGCCCGAAGCGATACTTGATTTTGCCCGGCATCCATGAACAAGCAGAGAGCATTTTGGATACAACAATAGTGGAGCAATCATGAATATTGTAAGAGACCCCAGCATAATTGAAATTCGTGTTCCCGCGACGAGCGCCAACCTCGGACCTGGTTTCGACTGCCTCGGCCTTGCGCTTTCACTCTATAATATTTTCCGAGTCAGGATTTCGGACACGACCGTGCTGAAGGGAATTCCGGAGCAATTCCAAGGTGAGGATAATCTGTTTCTTCGCTCTTTCAGGTACGCATGGAACGCTCTGCCCCCCGGCGAAACCATCCAAAGCTCTGTCCCCGCTATCGAGGTAGAATTCGAAACAGGTATTCCTCCGGCTCGTGGGCTTGGATCGAGCGCAGCGCTCTCGGTAGCGGGAGCCGCGGCAGCGCTTCAGTTATCCCGCATCCAGAACAAGGCTCACGCTTCCGTTTCGGAAAACAAGGAAGATCGATTGCAGTCAATCTGTATGGATGAGCATCAATTACGATTCATTTTCGATGTTGCGGCGAATATCGAAGGGCATCCAGACAATGCCGCGCCTGCGGTCTATGGAGGGTTCACAGCCGCTGCCCGAACCGAGCATCACACTACCATCATGCGCTCTGTCGTCTCTCCCCAATGGCTATTTCTTGCATGCATCCCGGACTTCTGTCTTGAGACTGCTGTGGCTAGAGCGGTCCTTCCCCAGCAATACTCACGATCAGATACTGTGCATGCCATAGCTCATGCAACCCTTACCGCACTCGCCATCAGGGAAGGGAATCTCACCGCCCTTGGGGAAGCCTGCGAGGATCGAATTCATCAGCCATTCCGCAGTTCCCTTATCCCTGGGTATGATCATGTCATGGAGGTCCTTCGTAAGGCAGGTGCGGCTGCGGCTTGGCTTTCGGGCTCTGGCCCAAGCATCATCGGTGTTTTCGAGGCCGAACCGCAACGCAGCGGTTTTGAAAAAGCCGGAAGGATACCTGTCTCTGACATTGCTGATGAACTGGGTTCGCATTGGCAACTCAAAGCTCTGTCCCCCGACAACGCAGGTTTGCAGCTGCGAATGCAGATAAAAGCTCTGTCCCCGGAGAACGGAAAATGATTGAACAACCTTCGGTACAATTGCCGATAAAAGAAAGCGTCTCTTTTTTCTATACAATTGCTTCTCGGTTCGGTGATATCGTCATTGTCTGGAACGCCGAGCCGGAAAGCCGGCGTATTCAACTCAGGCGCATTTTTCTTTCCAATGAGAAAGCGGACGCGCTCGAGCGAAGTCATCATGAATTCGGCCAGCTTTCATCCTGCAAAGAAAATAATCTTCCATTGATATTGAGAATCATTATCGATATCGTTCACGCCACCTGTTCCGGCATTCCTGCCGATCGCTCCAGTGTAGACACGATCCTAGAAGCATCATCTCTATCAGCGTTCTCTCGCAAAGCTCTGTCCCTCGAGGCGCGCATTCCGTATGGCCATGTCAGCTCTTACCGAACACTTGCTGCCGCGATTAAAAGCCCGCGTGCCGTGAGAGCCGTCGCGCGAGTGCTATCCGCGAATCCTTTTCCTCTTCTCATTCCATGTCATCGCGTGATCGGCAGCAACGGGAATCTTGCCGGATACCAGGGTGGATTGGCCATGAAGCGCTTCCTTCTCTCCATGGAAGGGATTCCCTTTCTTTCCGACAACAAAGTAGATCTTGTCCAGACTCCATTCTGGACATTTTCCGAATGACGCAAACCGCTGCTTTATTCTTACCGTACTGCCTAAGCACGCACTTGCTGCCATCTACCACCCGGAATTATGATGGATTAATATGGACCATTCGCCAGTTTCTAGGATGCCCCTACTCTTCGTCGGCCACGGCTCTTCGATCAATCTCATTCTTGAGAACAGCTTTACCCTTTCGCTCCGTGAGATAGGAAATTCAATTCCGCATCCACGAGCGATCGCTCTTATTTCTTCACACTGGAGTACACCAGAAATTCGTATCACTTCAGCGGAATTCCCGGCTCAGATGTATGACAATATTGAATTTAAGGAAGAACTCCACCACATCGATTACCCGGTCCGCGGCGATCCTGCTTTAGCTGAACATATCTGCGACCTGCTGCTCCAAAATGGATTCAACGCGCGAACCGATGATACGCGTGGTCTCGATATCGCGACATGGGGTGTCGTCCAGCTCCTGTTTCCTTCCCCGATCATTCCTGTCGTCGAGATAAGCCTTTCCTACAAAATCAACGCCCCTGGAATGGTCATGGTCGGGAAAGCCCTCGCGCCGCTGCGTGATGAAGAAGTGCTTCTCATTGGAAGCGGGAACCTTGTCCATAATTTATCAGAAGCCAGCCATAACCTTGATACCAAGCCACACCAGTGGGCAATCGAGACTGACCAAGCGCTTGCTGAATTACTGGACCGGATGGACGCTGCAGCCTTCGCGGATTTCATCATGAAAAAGCTCCGCAACACCCCTGCTATTCCGACTCCAGAACATATCCTTCCCGCTGTTGCGATTCTCGGTGCGGCCTGCTCGGGAGATCGACTGCGACACTTCCACCATTCCTTTCAGAAATCGAGTATTTCAATGCGTTCTTTTATCATTGAGACACAAGCATGAATAGCATCAGAGGACAAGCGGACCGCCTCGTACGGCGCACAAAACGCCACGTCCAGTTCTGGTCCAGTGTGCTCTACTATCTTCTCAGAGAACCGGCTACACCTCGTCTCACTCGCGTGCTTGCGGGAATAACCCTCGGATATCTGTTAAGCCCGATCGACTTGATCCCCGATTTCATTCCAATCCTCGGCCAGCTCGATGATATGCTGATTGTGCCTCTTCTTCTCGTTCTTACCGTTCGAAGCATCCCTCATGATATCCGCGAGCAATGCATGGCAAAAGCCCGCCGAAGCCCGGTCAGGCCCGAGAAAAATCCAAAAGCCGCGGCCGTGATCGTACTTATTTGGATCATTATGATTGCCTTGATAATTGTCACTCTGAGTCGGTGATGGACTTCCGAGCGATGACCACACAACGCTCCTCATCAAGAAATGGAACCCAGACCGGCTCAATCGAAGCGCGTTTTGCCAAATCGCTCAATACCGGATCATTGGAGATTTCGCTCAGCTCCATCCGGGCTTGCATGAGCCGTCCTTTGTATGCCATTACCATACCTCCCGGCATGATTAACCGCCAGATGGCGCGAAACACCCTGCGTTCGCTGAATGGCCTAAAAGCCCGGAACACGGCACATTCAATCGACGATGTGGTATCTTCCACCGATCCTTGATGAAGTATCACATTCTCGAGTCCGAGCAGCGCAATGGTACTTTCCAGGAAACGAAGCCGCCGCTCAAGTCGCTCGATCAGGACGAAGTTCCTCTCTGGAAAGGCGAGTGCAAGGGGAATACCAGGAAACCCGGCCCCTGTACCGATATCTGTCACGACAGCTGATCCAGCTCCTCCACAGAGCGTGTCTAGTTCGGCAAGGCGATCGGAAAGGATGCGCCATGGACTCAGGCTGTCCAGCACATGCTTGATCACAAGCTCCTCCCCTTCCGCGTTAACCAGGCCATACAGCGGATTCCATTTCTCTATCTCATCCAGATAGCGGCCGAGCCGTTCGGCAATACCCGAAGAAATATCGATATCAAGTGCGGCAAGCCCTCGTATCAGCAACGTTTCATGGCTCATCATTCTCATATCATCAGATGTAACCGCCGCTTGTCAATGCGAATCCATGCCCGCTTGCATGATTGACACCACCTCGGAAAATTTGGGATACTGAAGACCCATGAGAAAGCTGTTATTTGTTACCGGGGGCGTGTGCTCTTCTCTGGGAAAGGGCATCGCGGCATCCTCCATCGGGGCTCTCATGGAATCGCGCGGGTTTTCCGTGCAGATGGTCAAAATCGATCCATATCTGAATGTTGACGCGGGCACCATGAGTCCGTACCAGCATGGCGAGGTTTACGTTACCGACGACGGTGCCGAAACCGATCTCGATCTCGGCAACTACGGCCGTTTCACCACCGCAAAGCTCAGCCGAGCCAATTCCATCACAACCGGTCAAGTCTACAAGGCAGTGATCGAAAAAGAACGAGCGGGCGAGTATCTTGGGCGTACTGTCCAGGTGGTTCCTCATATCACCAATGAGATCAAGCATCGCATTCTCGCGGTCGCCTCGAATCCCGAAGTAGACATGACCATCGTTGAAATAGGCGGCACGGTGGGCGATATCGAGTCAATCCCATTTCTGGAAGCCTGCCGCCAGCTCATTCATGAATTTGGAAAACAGAATGCCGTCTCAATCCATGTGACCCTGGTTCCGGCTGTCACGGGAGGGGAGATCAAAACAAAGCCCACCCAGCACGCAGTCAAGGAACTCCAGGAGCTTGGAATCCAGCCAGACGCCCTCATTCTGAGATCCTCCAAGCCGCTTAGCGAGGAAGTGCGCCGCAAGATTTCGCTTTTTACCAATGTGGAAGAAGAAGGCGTTATTTCAGGGTACGATGCCTCGACCATCTACGAGGTACCCCTCGTCTTCTATGAGCAGAAACTCGACAGTTTTCTCCTTCGCAAGATGAATGTGGAAAGCCGCCATGCCGAGCTGGGCAAATGGCGAGCTGTCGTTCAGTCAGTCACCAAGCCATCGCGGCGGATAAAAATCGCTGTGGTCGGCAAATACATGGATCTTCATGATTCGTACAAGTCGATTTGGGAAGCATTGACTCATGGTAGCATCGCGCACAATGCCGGCCTCGAAATCGAAAAAATCGATTCTTCCCGCCTGGAAGCTCCCGATGCTGATTTAAAGGCCATCTTCGATGGAGTGCACGGCATTCTGGTTCCAGGAGGATTCGGCGAGCGCGGCATCGAGGGTATGATCATCGCGGCACAGTATGCCCGTGAGCAGAAATTGCCCTACTTCGGTATATGCCTCGGGATGCAGATCATGGTGATCGAATTCGCTCGCCATGTGGTAGGATGGTCTGACGCCCACAGCACCGAATTCAATAAGACCACCGCTCATCCCGTTGTCTGCCTCCTTGAGGAACAGACGAAGATCAAGAATTACGGCGGCACTATGCGGCTCGGTGCCTATGACGCCGTCACCAGACCCGGCACCTTCATCAGAGCAGCCTACAGTCACGAGCATATCAGCGAACGTCATCGTCACCGCTATGAATTTTCAAATGACGCGCGTCAGCAGCTTGAGGAGAAGGGGCTCGTTATCAGCGCAACCACACCCAATGGCGAACTCGTCGAGGCTTGCGAATGGCCAGATCACCCTTGGTCTGTCGGTGTCCAGTTCCATCCCGAGTTTAAATCCAGGCCAACCGCGCCGCATCCTCTGTTCCGGGAATTCATCCGCGCCGCGCTCGTCCATGCTGGAGTATGAGATTCGCTGCAAGCGTTGAAGGGGGATTTTCGGTGATTCAATCGACCCGGGTGTACCTTACTTCCGCAATTCGTGTGCTTGGGCTCCTTGTGATCGTTCTTCTGACTGCATCATGCGCCCAGCCTGTGGAAGACACACTCCTGGTCACAGACACTGAAATGCCCGATGCGCGTTTTCTGAACCTCACACGCCTCGAATATCGGGATGGTATGCTTTCTATGCGTATCAGCGCGCGAAAAGCGGAATGGTTCGAGTCTGACCGGCGGTTGCGAATCGAAGGACTCGAATTCACAACCTACCGCGTGACCGACGGCAGCATCACAGCCCAAGGTCAGGCGGACCTTGCCATTCTGTATGAATCGAGCGGAGATACGGAATTCTCGGGCTATATATTGTTCCGCAGTCTCGAGGATGAGGTCACGTTCGAAACCGACCACCTCACCTACCGACGGGCACTCGACACCTTCGAAACGCCAACCGAGAGCGAAGTCCTCGTCAAGGCACGCGATCAGCTCATATTGTCCGGCAGGAGCCTGCTTTTCGACGCGACGCGCCAGTACTACGAATTGCGCGATGGCGTGAAGGGTTCCGTCTACCGCTGAACTGGAGTACACTAGGTATCATGAAGTCTGTACGATTGCGAATTGTTTCGTTATGCCTTTTATGCGCGGCTGCTCTCGCCGGAAGGCTGCCCAGCGTGGTAGCTCAACAGACACCTTCTCCAGCGGCAGCCCCTTCTAAAAGCCAGCCTGGAGGCAAAAAACCGATCGAATTCACCGCTCGCTCGGTCCAGGGTGTTCTCGCCAAAGGCAAAGAAAGTACCGTTCTCACTGGATCGGTTAAAATCACCACCGGCAGTCTGGAAATTCTTGCCGACAGAGTTGAGCTCAGCGGAACCGACTATAACAATGTCGTATGTATCGGCAATGTCATAGTAAAGGACAGCGAAAAGGGATTTTCCATGACCGCTAAGAAACTGCGGTACACGCGGGATACCGAAACAGGCATAGCCCAAGGCAACGTCGCAGTCGACGACACAAAGAATAAGACCGTCATCAATGCGGAATGGGTCCGGTTTGATCAGGTCACGTCGGTGTTCGAAGCCGCGGTCTCGGTGCTCGTACTCAAGGAAGATATGTCCATCCGCGCCGAATACGCGTTCTACAACAGGGATACCGAAGAGATCAGACTGCATGGTGGCGTTGTGGCCATAACCGAAGAAGGAACACTTGCCGGCGACACCATTACCGCTAGTGCCGACTGGTCGAATCTCCAAATATCCGGGCAGGTTGGCGGTACCATCACCCCTAAAAAGGAAGATTCCACCGAGCGATGAACCCCGTGACGCTTGAAGCCTCCCACCTCAGAAAACTGTATGGTCGAACCCTCGCGGTCGCCGATATAAGCTTTTCCATGCAACAAGGCGAGGTCGTTGGGCTTCTCGGTCCAAACGGCGCCGGCAAGACGACAGTGTTCTACATGATTGCTGGATTTCTGAAACCCACGGCGGGAGTGGTGCGCTTTGACAACAATCCGATTAATGGGCTGCCGATGTACCGCAGAGCGATGCTTGGTATTTCCTATCTCCCTCAAGAACCATCGATCTTCCGCCGCATGACAGTCGAGGAAAATATCCTCGCGGTGCTGGAAGCTCGCAGCGGCCTTTCTTCCCAGGAGCGCCGAAACAAGGCTCGCATGCTGATGGAAGAATTCGGTATCGCACATGTAGCCACGCAGCCAGCCTATACTCTTTCGGGGGGTGAACGGCGCCGCACCGAGATTGCGCGGGCTATCGCCATTGAGCCGAAATTTCTCCTTCTCGATGAGCCCTTTACCGGCATCGACCCCATCGCCATCCGCGAAATCAAGTACATCATCAATGCGCTGGCATCCAAGGGCATCGGCATCCTGTTGACAGACCACAACGTGCGCGACACCCTCACTATTACCCACCGCGCGTACATCATCAACAAGGGCGTCATTGTGGCGCAAGGGAACCCAGATCAGCTCGTCAACGATCCGATGGCTCGTGAAACCTACCTGGGCGAAGATTTCCGGATGTAGTGCAGACCGATGAAAGCATAGTTGACGGCACGCAAAGCCCATGTTACATTTAAAAATAGCCCGTATGGGCTACCCACCATACGCTTAAGCGGAAAAGCCATGAGGTATTTTGATACTCACGCCCACATCGGGCTGATTTACGATGACCCGATTGAACAGCTTCTTGTTTGCCAGCAAGCCAAACTTGCCGGCGTTTCTCGTATTGTCAGCATCTGCAACAGCCTCGTGGACTTCCGGCAGGTATACGATAACCTTAAACCTGCCGAGCATGTCTATCACGCAGTTGGAGTATCGCCCTCTGAAGTGAGCAACCCCGGCAGGGACTGGCAGCGCTTCGTGGAAGACGCCGCTCGCCTCCCCCGTGTTATCGCTATTGGCGAAACTGGTCTGGACTACTATCACAAGTTCGGCGACAAGCGAAGCCAGATCGAATTATTCATCGACCAGCTTGAAATTGCTGCGCGGCTCAATCTGCCGGTCATTATCCACAACCGTGAAGCAGGAAAAGATGTACTGGACATTCTGAAAGACCACATGCCGCCCGCTGGTGCCGTGCTTCACTGCTATTCGGAAGACGCTGAATACGCGGCGCAGATCCTCGACCTTGGGCTTGATGTCTATTTTTCCTTTGCGGGCAATCTCACGTACCGGAACGCGCGCAACCTGCATGAGACCATCGCCTTCCTTCCCATGGACCGCGTCCTGCTCGAAAGCGAGGCGCCTTTCATGGTTCCCGCGGAATTCCGCAACAAACGGAACATGCCCGAATATCTGCCTTCGACCGCCCGTTTCCTCGCGGAATTCCTCAATGTCGATCTGGAAGAAGTCGCGGAAACGACCTATCAGAACGCGTGCAGATTCTTTAAGCTGAACCCTTGAGCCAGGAGCTCGAGTATCCAGACCATGGCATCAATCGATGAAAGACCGCCATTCGTTCTTCGCGGGGACGGATGGCGGTTTCCATATTTTCTGGCGCCAGTCGCAGGCTATTCGGACGCGGCGTTCCGCTCTATCTGCAGAGAGATGGGAGCGGCGCTTTGCTACACTGAAATGATCAGCGCCGAAGCGCTCGTAAGAGGGCACGCAAAGACCAGAGCGCTGCTCGCCCGCCACGAGTCAGAGCCGGAATACGCGATCCAATTGTTTGGGGCAAAGCCAGCAGTACTCGCCAGAGCGGTTGAAATAGTAGCAGCATATAATCCCGTAGTCATCGACCTTAATTGCGGCTGCCCGGTGCCCAAGATCGTGCGCGCTGGCGCTGGTTCAGCGTTGCTCAGGAATCCGGCGCTCATTGGGGAGATCGTTTGCGCCATGCGCAGAGCCAGCTCTGTCCCTGTTTCGGTCAAAATTCGCAAGGGCTGGGACGAACAATCGGTCAACTATCTGGAAACGGCTGCGGCGGCTATCGAGTCAGGCGCTTGCGCCGTTACCCTGCACGCGCGGACTCGGGCTCAGGGATACACAGGCAAAGCCGATTGGGAAGCCATACATACGCTCGTCAAGAATGCCGGCGCTTCCCGGACTGTTGCGATATTCGGATCAGGAGATGTATTCACCGCAGCACAGGCTCGAGCCATGCGCAGCGAAACAGGTTGTGACGGCGTGATGATCGCGCGCGGGGCAATCGGAAATCCATTCATTTTTGCGGCGCTGAGAACGGAGGCTTATGAGCCCGGCCAGGAATCACCGCGGCTCGTCGCGGAGACAGCGTTGCGACATCTGGAGCGCGCCATCCATTTTCTTGGAGAAAAAACCGCCTGTGTTGAATTTCGCAAACATTTTTGCGCCTATACAAAAGGTCATTCAGGCGGCGCGGCCTTGCGTGCGCGCGCGGTCCGATGCGCGACATTTGCAGAATTCAGACAACTTTTGGAAGAATTCAAGACGATACACGCGTAATCGCGATCGCGAAGAAAAGCGTGTATTAAGACAGCCCCCTCAGGGCGAGGCCTTCATCCAGTCGGGCATTGTCCCCAGGTACTGGACACACTGTTCCTTGAGCGCGGCTATTGCGTGTTCGACAGCTGTCTGTTCATCCGCAATCCCAGCAAATCCATGGAGCTTCCGCGTCCACCTATCAAGGCATTCACTCGAAAAATCATCCCAAAAGAAAGGGATCTGATACGGAACGCCAGGATATTTCCCCTGGTTTTTTACTGCAGAGCCTATTCTGTTTTGAACGTAAGAGGGGAAGAATTCGGGAACCAGCATTTCATTCGCCTGAATCAGGCTTCCAAACCCATCGAATGGACCGAAATGGCTTGAATTCAAATGCTGTTCCTGCATGAGCGTCCAGATTTCCTTCTGATGGTTCAGCGAAAGCAACCAGCGCGCAAAAAACAGCGCAGCCTCCCTTGCAGGAGCCTTTCCGGGAATTCCCATATACCTGCTTTCCGCTGAAAAAACAAGGTTTCCATACACGAGAGGGTACCGATAGGCAAGCTGTGAACGAACATTCTGAGGAAGCTTGAAGAATTCGCTTGCCCGCATGGGCCAGAAACGAGCAGCGCCAGACAGCACGCGCTGGTAGCCAGGCTGATTGCCATGATCGAACTCGAAGGCCTCGAGCTCCTCTTTTCCAGGAAGCGCACGGCCAAGGCCTAGCAACGCCTCCAAACCTTTCCGCAGGCCAGCATCATCCCAAGCGAGCGGCCAGGTCCGGATATCCTCAAGCTTGGGGACAGAGCTTGTTTTCCATGCAGGGTTCGATGAAAAGGCCGTTCCATGAGCAAGCAGCAAGGATATGGCAAAACCAGTATCCCACCATGGAGAAAAGCCGAGCGATACTAACACACCTCTTTCATTACGCCCGGTCTTAGAAGCATTCACAGCGAGTTCATCGAGCTGAATCGTACTCAGTCCAGAGTTAGCATTTTCAATTCTTTTCTCAACTAGTACGTAAGGATCGAAGGAAATCGGAATCAGCCGCTGCCGGGCCCCTTCCCGGCCACCTGCCAGAAGACCAGGATAGATGTCGTTCGGATCGAGATAATATCGGGAAAAGATGTCGTCGATTACCTCAAATTTCTGCGCGACAAACGCGCTCTGCAGAAAGCGCCCTATGACAAGTGAAGGACGTGGTTTTGATTTCGACAGGAAAAGCAGATCGAGCGCAGGGTTGTCATGGTATTCGATATCGACCACATACCTTGATTCGGTTCTGTTGAAGAGCTGAGCGGCGATGACCAGCTCGGGAATATCTGTCCATACGAGCAGGGATTGGGGTACCCGGCTGCAGCCAGCCAAAAAAATTGATACTGCAAGTACGAATGAAACAATAGACCGTAGTGATGCATTCGTTCTGCGCTCTGCTATCCTCAATCTGCTTTCTTGCTCCAAGCCTGGTATTACCATTGCGAGAGAATATGGTAGCATGGAAATCATTTGAGAGGGAACGGTACACGACATGGCATTGAAACAAGAACCACGACGCGTCAACTGGCATTCCGAAAGGCTGCGGGAACGGTATGGAACCCACGTATGGCGGCTCGGAATCGACGCAGGTTTCACATGCCCGCATCGAAGCTTGGACAAGCAGCATGGGGGGTGCCGCTATTGCGCTCCTGATGGAAACATCGCAGCCTACCAGAAAGGAATGCAGCTGGCAATAAATGCTGGCGGAGATTCCCGCGCCTATCCAGAAGCGATATCAAGCGTCGTGCCTCTCGAAACACAGATAACAAGAGCCCTCGGATTCACCACCCGGCGGTATGGAGCGCACGCATTTTTCATTTATTTTCAGGCCTATACCTGCACAAACGCTCCAGTCTCGGTGCTGGAAGAGCTCTATACAGAGACAATCTCGATCTGCCGCAGGCTCATGGAACCGGGCCAGCTCAAAGGACTCGTTGTTTCCACCCGGCCTGACTGTTTTGATAGCGAAAAAGCAGCTCTCTTAGCCTCGTATATGGGAGAAGGACTCGAAGTATGGGTCGAGTTTGGTCTCCAGTCTGCCTATCCTTCTACCCTGGCCTTCATTCATCGGGGCCATGATATCACATCTTTTCTTCACGCCATGGAAACGGCGCGTGTCGCAGGGCTCCGTCGCACCGTGCATCTCATGCTGGGATTACCGGGAGAGTCACACGATCAGATGGTCGCGTCATCAAGGTTCGTCGCACAAACAAAGCCGGAAGGCTTGAAGTTCCATGATCTAAGAATTGTGAAGGGTTCGGCGTTCGCGCGCTCATTCCCGACAGGGGAAATCAGTTGCATGCATCCCTCACGGCTTCCCGCTCTTCTTGCGGATTGTCTTGAGGTGCTGCCGATGTCAACGGAAATCATCAGGCTTAGCGCCGATTTTCGCTCGGAAGAGACCATTCAGGTCCATCCGCCGCTTGATAAACACCGGCTAGCACGGCAGGTAGAAGAGGAGCTCGCCCTTCGCGATTCCTTTCAGGGACAGAGATTTCAGAATAGTCAGGAAGGCGGCCCTTGACAATCCGCCTGCTTTCACGTATTGTCGATGTTCGCCGAATGGTTTGCATAGGCTGGAGCGGTGTCCGAGTGGTTTAAGGAGACGGTCTTGAAAACCGCTGTACCGCAAGGTACCGGGGGTTCGAATCCCCCCTGCTCCGGAAGCGTACCATCCTGGTAAAAAGGAGAGGTGCGAGAGAGGCCGAATCGGGCTCCCTGCTAAGGAGTTGTACCCCTCAAGGGTACCGGGGGTTCGAATCCCCCCCTCTCCGGTGTTTCGTGAGGCTATAGCTCAGCTGGATAGAGCTTCAGATTGCGGATCTGAAGGTCGGAGGTTCGAATCCTCTTAGCCTCACTTTTTTT
>JAJUJQ010000045.1 GCA_029265255.1 Spirochaetota bacterium | reverse complement strand
GCATTTTCGATCAAATTCCATGGCTCGGATTCCGGGAACAGTTCCTTCTCGAAACTCCCCTCTTCGCCGATGCAGTCCCTGAAACATCCCGTGGAGCGTCGAGCCATGTTCCAGCCGCTCGCATAGTTTATGCCCGTCTTGAATGAGTCCAGCTCGCTGACGGACGCGGTATCGGATTGAAGGTAGCATGTATACGCGGACGATTGGAAGAGGGCTTCTTTCACACCGTCGAAATTGATGTCGTCAAAAGATAAATAATGATGGAAACGGTTCTGCCGTATCGTTTTCTCTGCATCGATGAGGGACGCATAGGCGGCGAGGCGCGCCTCAGGAAGCAAAATGCCTCCCGAAGGACCAACCCAGTACAAATCGCCGGATTGGGCTCTCCATATGTCATCGATGGAAGCCTTTTTCCTCGACTTGTCTCCTCTGAAAAGTCCTGTCATCGCGGATACGAAATTGAGTTTTTGATAGAGCGCGAACACCAGAGGATGATCGAGAACAGATTGTTTCGAAATTTGGATGTACTCCGGCCTGGTCGTCGACACTCGGGTGATGGTGTTCTGACAATAGGTTCTGTATCGTTCGGAATAACATTGAGAGACATAGAGCGTCTTCGTCGATTTGATGGTTTTGTTGAGTTGGGCCGCCGTAATGGTGTCGTATTCTAGACAGTTCTTTTGAAACCACGCGAATGTCCGCTCAAAGAGCACGTCGGGAGATTCGAGCCCGCTGTCTTCCCAGCTGCCTGCAATTTCGTAACCATCGGCCATAATGAGATAAGTGCTGTACTGAGGATAAGCCTGCTGCAGCTTGAGCAGAGTCTTCTCATACGGTTCAAAGATACCTTCCCCTGTTCGGGACTCAAAGACGGGAAACAAACAGACGGTCTTCCGATGATCTTCAGAGGCGAAAAACGAGGGAAGGGGGGTGTTCTTTGCATACATCTCCATATAACACTGTGCCGGCAGAAAGCTGTATTGTATCTTTGAATTCTGCAGAATTGCGGGCAAGGACGGCGTCCACGCATATTCGTAGAGCCAGGCACCCGAAGGTCTTTTCCCGAACGTTTTTCGGATGAAGGCGCTCAGAGCTTCCACCTGGCCGGTCATGTCCTGCGTACTAATGAGTGGTGCGAGAGGATTATAAAATCCGCCGCCCAACAGCTCAATCTGGCCCTTGCGGACCATTTCGGTGAGGAGGTACATATATTCAGGATGGTTTTCTTCCAACCACGAAAAAATTGTACCTGAGAAGTGGATGATCGACTTAATGGAAGGAAACTTATACAGCCCGGAGAGGAACGGACGCCATGCGCCCTGATACTCCTGTTCATAGAGTGCGTTGGATGCGCTGTAGGGGAGATTGTTGTACATTCCTATTACTACTCTGAAGCTCTGCATGGAAGAAACCGCTCCTCTGGTGTCCGGTCGATCAGACAGACAATCTTATCCGATTACGTTCTTACATTGAAGAGGATGCCGCATGGAAAATGAAGCGCCAGCATACAAGCGTGGAAACAGCAAATCCGAGCAGGCAGCCCACCAGTACTTCCTGCCAGCGGTGTCCATGGATCTCCTTCACGGGCACAAATGGGATATCCAGCCGCTCTGCCACGCGCTTGCCCAGAAGGTTCAGCGCTTTGGATTGAAGCCCTGCCGATCTGCGCACGCCGAGGGCGTCACGAATGACAATGAGCCCCAAAAAAACGACAGGATGAACAGAGAGCTGAACCCTTCGATGAAGGCAATCGATGCCGACAGCGAAACGACGAGCGCGGAATGGCTCGAGGGCATGCCTCCTGTCTTCCAGAGCATGATGAACGCTATTTCCTTTGCCTGAAGTTTCCTGCGCCTCACTATCGTCAGGACCGCTTTTATTATCTGGGCCGAGAAAATGCTCAGTGCAGCAGAGAAAAAGATGGGGTTGGTGAGAAGCGATACAAGGCTCCGCGATGGTGTTTCCACACCTCAAAGTGTGCGAAAACTCTCACGGTCTGTCAAGCCTAAAATTAAATCAACGCTTTTGTTGACCCCGCCTTCTTTAGGCATTATGTTGAATGTGTGTGTGCAATGAGGCAGCTGCTCCTGGGGGAGGATGATGACGGCCGCCGGGCGGACAGAATAATGAGGAAGGCCCTGCGCAATGTGGCGCTCTCTACGATTTATCGGCTTTTTCGTCAGGGCGATATTCGGGTCGGCCACCACGCGATACAGCCTGAAGACCGGCTGAAAAAAGGTCAGATTGTACAGATATTCCTGCCCGAATCCTTGTTGGCCTCTTATGATCACGAAATGCCCGAAAATGTCCCTATTGCTTCCTCCTCTTCTACCTCCCGACGAGGTCTTACCCTTCCTGTGGGTGAAGGGGCGCCGAGGATCCTCTGGCAGAACAGACATCTGCTTGCATTGCATAAACCTCGGGGCATGCTCGTGCACGACGGACAAGAGAGCCTCACCGCGCACGCGCTCAAATTGCTCCGCGGCATGCTCTCCCCTTCGGTCTCTTTTTCGCCAGGTCCTTTGCACAGACTCGACAGGAACACATCGGGAATCGTGGTGTTTTCTAAGACGCGGACGGGTGCAGAGAAGTTTACGGCCGCGATTCGAAATCGCGAAGTCAGAAAGTTCTATGTTGCCATCGTGCAGGGAGAAATGAACCAAGCCGCACTCTTCTGCGACACACTATCGCGCGATACGCGGCGCCGTGTGAGCACCGTCGACAAAAGCGGACGGGCCGCAAGCCTCTATGCATTCCCCTTGGCGCGCCACGACGGCTTCAGTCTTTTGCTCGTAGAGCTGCACACAGGCATCACTCACCAGATTCGGGCGCAGTTCGCTGCCCATGGAATGCCACTTGTTGGCGACACAAAATATGGTGGTAAAAGTATATCGGTAATTTCTCATTACTTTTTACACTCTTGTTCCCTATATTTTGAAACACCCTTATTCGACGACATGCCGCTGAACATCACTGATTCTCTGCCTGCGGATTTCTCCACAGCAGCCATGAGTCTCTTCGGCATAGATTCTGAAGAATTAGACAGGACAATTTTTCAAGGAATAGAGCGAGTGCTTAAGAATTAGAATTAAGGAGGGAAACCACATGGCCAACACGACTATTTTCAAAAAGCCGCCGAAGATCAATCTGAAGTGGCCTCTTGTGCTGATAATTCTGCTTGCGATAGGGGTCATCGTTTTCCTGTCGACAAGCTTTATTGTCGTGGATCAAACAGAAAAGGCCGTCATAACGACATTCGGTAAGTATACAAAGACACTCGGGGCTGGCCTCCACTACAAACTGCCCTTTGGTATCCAGAGAGCCTATATTGTCAAAACACAGGTAATCCAGACCGAAACCTTCGGCTTCCGCACCATAAAGCCAGGGGTCGTCACCCAGTATTCCAGCCAGAAATACCCAGATGAATCCACGATGCTGACGGGGGATCTCAACATCGTGGATGTCGAGTGGATCATTCAGTATCGGATTGCCAACCCCGAAGCATGGCTTTTCAACGTGACCGACAGAGAGAAGACTATACGCGACACGTCACAGTCCGTCCTCAACATGCTGATCGGCGATCGGGCCATTCTCGGGGTCATCGGTCCAGACCGACAGACCATTCAGGATGCAGCCGTCACGCTGATGAATGAGCTCTTCACGAAGTATGGCCTCGGCATTGTGGTGACACAGGTGCAACTTCAGAACATCGTGCCCCCCGAAGGGGTGCAAGCCGCGTTTGAGGACGTCAACAAGGCAATCCAGGATATGAACCGTCTCATCAACGAGGGACGGGAAGCCTACAACGCCGAAATTCCTAAGGTGCAGGGGCAGGCTGAGCAGACTATAGAGGTGGCGCAGGGGTATGCCGCAGAACGGATCAATGTGGCCAAGGGCGATGTTGCGCGCTTCGACGCCGTGTACGCAGAATACCGCAAGGCGCCGGAGGTGACCAAAAAGCGCCTCTACTATGAAATGATGGAAGAAATATTCAAAGGCGAGAACAACATAGATCTCATCGATCGATCCATTCAGAACATCTTGCCCATAAAGAATATTACCCAGACATCCTCGACTCAGGAGGCCTCCAGATGAAAAAAGTCACCATACTCATACTGGTCCTCGCCGCGTTGGCGGTCGTTTTCATTGTCGCTTTTGGCCCTCTCTTCGTCGTGCAGGAGGGAGAACAAGCACTCGTAGTGCGCTTTGGAAAAATCGTCGCCACGCACACGGATGCCGGATTGAAGTGGCGAAGCCCTTTTGTCGATACTGTGATCAAATACCCCAAAAAGTTGATGTCCTGGGATGGAGAACCTCAGCGGATACCGACCAAGGAAAACCAGTTCATCTATGTCGACACGACTGCCCGCTGGAGAATAGTCGATCCGATCAAGTTCTATGAGTCCGTCAATACACTCGAGGGAGCCTTTGGCAAGCTTGACGATGTCATCGACTCGGCGGTCCGCACCGTGATCTCGTCGAACTATCTGAGAGAGGCAGTGCGCAGCAGTGACGAAATATTGAGCGCGAACAAAATCGAGACATTCCAGACTGGCGAAGTGGAAAACAGCGCCACGTTGCAACAGCTCGCGATTACGCCCACCCAATATGAAAAGATAGAGAAGGGGCGCCGCGTGCTCGCAGAGGAGATGAAGGTCCTCGTCTCGAATATCGTGCCGACCTTCGGCATAGAAGTCGTCGATATCCTGCCTCGCCAGATACGATACTCGGATGAATTGACCGAGAGTGTCTATCAGCGGATGATCAAAGAGCGCAATCAAATTGCCCAGGCATTCCGCGCATATGGCGAAGGCAAGAAGGCGGAGTGGCTCGGTAAACTGGAGAACGAAAAACGCTCCCTCCTCTCTTCTGCATACGCAAAGGCAGAAATAATAAAGGGCAAGGCCGACGCCGAGGCGTCAAAAATATATGCCGACTCGTTTGGGCGAGACCCGGCATTCTTTGAATTCTGGAAGGCCATCGAATCGTATCGCAGGACAATGCCGGCATTTCGCAAGACACTGTCTACAGGAATGGACTACTTCAAGTATCTCTACAGCCCAAGCGGAAAATAGAAGATCATACTGCCCGAAGCTCTGCGGCGGCGCCTAGACCATGGATATTTTGCCCGATATGGAGAATGGCATATGAACCGAGTGCCGCAGGACCAGGATTTATGACGAGCGTCCTGCCTTCCCACTGGACGCTGCGCCCTTCATGGATGTGGCCACATATCCAGAGGAGCGGCGCATATTCATAGAGCAGGGATGCAAAGGCATGGCTTCCGAGATGCTTTGTGGAGCGCAGGTCCGCAAAAGTGTCTCGG
>JAJUJQ010000039.1 GCA_029265255.1 Spirochaetota bacterium | reverse complement strand
CGACATCATCGTCGCCGTAGGCGGAGGAAGCGTCATCGATGAGGCGAAGGCGATCGCCGTGGCCGGCTGCCACGAGGAGCCTCTGTGGGATTTCTACATACGAAAGGCTTCTTTCGAAAAAGCGCTGCCGATTGTCGCGGTTCAGACGCTTCCCGCGACATCATCCGAGCTGAACGGCGTTTCGGTGATGACGAACGACGCGACGCACGAAAAATTCTCCATACGCTCGGAAGCCATCTACCCAAGGGTCTCTTTTCTCGATCCCTCTTTGACGCTCGATATACCTATTCAGTATACGGCCTATGCGTGCACGGACATTCTGTCCCACCTCATGGAAGGCTACTTCACCGCAAAGGGAGACTTTCCCCTCCAAGATGGCCTCGTCGAAGGCGTCTGTCGGGCGGTGATGGGTGCCCTCGAGATTGTGCTCACAGATCCACGAAACCTGGAGGCACGCTCGACGATCATGTGGGCTGCGGCGCTCGCGTGGAATGGCCTCTTGAAGGCGGGGGTGGAAGGCGCCTCCATTCCGAACCACATGCTCGAGCATCCTCTGAGCGGTTTTTACGACGTGCCGCACGGCGCGGGGCTCTCGATCGTCATTCCCGCGTGGCTCAAATACATGAAGTCCTCAATTGCGCATCGGATCCTTCTTTTCGGAGAGCGCGTGCTTGGGCTGGGGAGAGCACTTGCGGGAACGTCGTCGTCCGAGGGTGCGGATATCGTCATCGGCGAGCTTGAACAATGGTACCGCCACATCCACACGCCGACGCGGCTGAGAGAGGCGGGCATCGTCTCGCTCGACATCGACGCGTGCACGCGGCAGGCCATGGCGCTGAGCGTGTACTGGGCCGTGCCCGGATACGACGAAAAGGACATCCGCGCCATATACGCGCTCATGGATTGATATCAGAGGCGGAAAGGTAAAAGAACAGAGAGCCTGCAGAAATCCTTCTGTGTCCACAATTTTCCTCACCTCAATCGCCAAGGGCTTAATCTTACGGCGCTCCGCTAGAGCGAAGTCCGGAGTCCTATTGAAATACAGAGGGGTGCGACGTTTGCCGTGCTGGCCTGAAAGGCCCATGCGGCCTCGACCTTGAAGTGTGCGTGAGCCTCCGCCGCAAGCCCCGCGAGGACTGCGCAATCGAAATCGACCCCGGCGAAGGCCGAGCTCAACAGAGAAGGCCTTCCCCCTATGTCGAGCCCTGCGCCGCGAAGGCCAAAGTTTCCGACAATTCTTCTCAGCGCGAACGAGGGCATGAAGGGTAGACGCAGGACCCATCCCCACCCAGCTTCGAGCGAAAAGAGGCGGTACTGCGTCTCTCCAAACACATACCATGTCGAAGGGGCCACAAAGCTCCGATATTCTCTATATTCCGGATAGGGCACATCGGCGGCGGACAGCATGGAGCTGCCCTTTGATTCCAGATATCGCGCAGCAGGAGTAAAGGCGACGCCGCCGGCTGGGGCGACGGCTCCATAGACCGAAGCGCGCAGCCTCCCTTTCAGGCTCGCCGACGCCGAAAGGGATACTCCGCCGAAGCCTGCCACGCTGGCGGACTCATAGTCTATGGCGCCGGACAGAGAAAAGCCAAATGTATCGTAAGGAGGCGTGCGCGAATCATAGGCGCTGGAAAAATCGAGCCCAAGCCCTGTGGTCCAGGCATAGTAATCGGGAGCCAGACTGAAGAAGCCTCCTGCGGCGTAGTTGTTCTGCACCCCCGCGAACGCAGCATGCAGGTGCACTGAAAGGCTCCGAAAGCTGGGCAACAAGGAGCGAGTCCACGTCAACATCGCCCCTCCTGTGGTCCTTCGCGCGACAGAAGAAGCTGCCACACCTTGATCCGCCGCGTTTACCCTGAAGCGCCAGGCGCCTGCTGCCAGCTGGACCTCAGCGCTGAGGGCAGGCCTCTGCGTCGCAAAATCCCAGCCGGCGAAGGCCGTCCAAGCAAGGCGCTCCGTGAGGTCGCATGCGATGAAATCGAGGCCGACACGCGAACCATCCGCGTACGGCAAGCGGCTCGTGGAGAAGAACTCAGGGAACATGGTGGGAGGAAGGCGAAGTGTCGTATTCCGGGCATTTGGGGCAGGCGTAGACAGACTGCCGTCCATGGCAGCAGAAGACTGCGGCGCATACCGCGCGATCCACTCGGCGGGCGAAAGCCACGCTACCGGGACGGGCGTCGACAGTTGACCAGCAATGTCGAGCAGACAGAGGGCGGTCTGGCCGTCCTTCTTCGCGTTCCGGTACACAATGTGAGAAGCATCGGCAAAGAGTGGCTGGTGCAGCCCACCAGAGGGAGCATGTCTCGCCACCGAGAGCTGCCATGTGCCCTCTTTTTCTTCCAGCACGGCAAGCCGCGAAAGTCCATTGTCCGGAACTATGCTGAGCGCAAAGCGGACTGAATCTGCCGACTCGCTGCGGCCTCGGAACCCTGGCGAAAGCCACCGGATGGCACTGTCGGGGATATCGGCCACCTCGAGGCAGCCCTGCGGCACCTGGCGTGCGGGAAGCACTGCGGTGCCGACACGTGCCAAGCCATATCGGATTGAAGTCTCTGGATCCTCCCAGGGATCGTAGAGGAAAATGTCGTTCCTGGGCTCATGCTGAAGGCTCACGAGTGCATTGCCCGGCGCTGGGACGGGAAGGTCGTACTCGTAGGTCAGGCTGTGGCTTTTTATGTCGTAGCGATAGCGTGCGGGGATTTGTCGGTTTTGGGCATCGGTGCGGATCCAGTCGAGCTCCAGTGCTCCAAAGCTTCCGTTAAAAAAAATGTTGCGTAAAGTTCCATCGACGGCCAACAGTCTCTCCGGCCATAACGCTGGCGTTATGGGCTCTGAGACGTTTTTCCCCGCACCGGCCCCTTGGACATTTGTATGTCCCTCGACAGCGCCCCCTGCGGCGCTCTCCAAAGAAAGCGCATAGAGCCCTCTCCGATCGAGATCAACAAAATAGAGCATCCCATCCCCCAAGCCCACCGCGCCGACATACCCCGAAACGAGTTCCCGCGCCCCCTCAGTTTCATCCCTATGGAGCTCTGAAAGAGCGCTTTTCTCGTCCACCCATGCCAGAAATTCCTGCCAAAGCTGCGGCGACGCTATCCCCGTTTCCTGCTCCAACAGGCCCTTACTCGTCAGCGTTCCGTCAAAGCTCATGCAGAGATTGCCGCCCGCGGACGCATGCCAAAGCCGCGCGAGCATGCCCGGCCCGAACCGCTCGCTCAAAAAATCGACAAAAAGCCCCCCATAGAGGTATGGTAGGCTACCCGCGCCATAGAAATCCGCAAGGCCCGAGACCTCCCAGATCGACCTCGCCTGCCCTCTTGCCCTCTCAAGCCTCACGACCTCGAGCGCCGCCGAGTCATTGAGCCGCCCCGCGCGGCCCAGGCCCACGCCGGTGTCGGAAGCCCCCTGAGTCTTTTCTTTCGTGGCGGCGCCCGAGAGCAGTTCCTCCTCACCAAGCCGGCTCTCGGCCCACACCGCCGTGCCTTCCACCATGGCTTGTGGCATCATCCAGACCTCCGGGGCGACCCAGTCGCCCAAGAGCCAGGACGCAGCCTGCCACCCTGGGCTCCTCTCATTCAGCGTCACATAGTGCACAAGCTCATGCAAAAAAACGCTGGAGAGCTCATCCTGCATCGTCGCGAGCTGGCTCCGCGGATCCGCCGAGGCGAGAAGGATGACGATCCGATTGGAGGGGTACAGCGTCGTATAGCCGTTCAGAGAATACTGGATGTCGCTGAGGAGCACCGGTATGCGTTTGTCCGAGACCTTCACGCCGAAGAATTCACAGAGCATCGCATAGGTCTGATCTGCAAAGCCTGAAAGCCTCATCGCCTGAGATTCCAGGCGCGGCGGAGCATAGATATCGAAGGAATCCGTTCGAACGTGGAGCACGGGCTCCAGAGAGCCCAGAAGTTGCGCATAGGCGGGCCCCGAGGCGCAGGCCAGCCAAACTAGCAACAGCATCGCGCGACCCAGCATATCCTTCTTTGTGCACATGATTTTTTATTGTACTACAGT
Organism: Spirochaetota bacterium; assembly: GCA_029265255.1. The sequence goes on along the minus strand of JAJUJQ010000039.1, from coordinate 3,039 downwards.
TTCATGCCAGAATTGAGCGCCACGGCACACTCGCCTTGACGGCGCGCATCTCCGCGCATATCATGCAGTCGTTGTATGAGTACAGATATGAAGAGCCCCCTTCTTGCGCCGATCTCTTCGCTCTCTGAGGAAGAGGCTCGCAGGATAAGGTTCGTCCTCATGGACATCGACGACACCCTCACGACGGACGGCAAACTGTCCGCGGAGAGCTACGCGGCGCTCTGGAGGCTCCACGAGGCTGGCCTCATCGTGGTCCCCGTGACGGGCAGGCCCGCCGGTTGGTGCGATCTCATCGCGCGCGAATGGCCCGTCGACGGTGTCGTAGGGGAGAACGGCGCCTTTGTGTTCTGGGAGGCCGAGGAGCACCGGCTTCACACGCTCACGCACCCCAAGGCCATTTCCAATGCTGACCCACGACTCGTCGCCCTGCGCGATCGTGTGCTCGCCGAGGTTCCGGCAGCCCGCCTCGCGCGCGACCAATTCTCCCGGCTCTACGATGTCGCCATCGATTTCGCCGAAGAAGCGCCTATATTGCCGCTCTCCGTCGCCCAAAAGATCAAAGCGATATTCGAACGAGGGGGCGCGCATGCAAAAATTTCTTCAATTCATGTCAATGCGTGGCTGGGAGAATACGACAAACTCTCCATGGCGATTCATTATTTGATGGAGCGCTTTGGCTACGACGACGCGCACGATGCAGCCTCGGCCGTCTTCGTCGGCGATTCCCCGAACGATGAGCCTATGTTCGCTCACTTCCCCATGGCCTGCGGGGTCGCGAATCTGCTTGCATATCGGGACCTTGTGGCGCACCTGCCTCACTTTGTGACATCGCGCGAGTCCGGTGCGGGGTTCTCGGAGTTTACGCAGATACTCCTGGAGCGTCGGTCCTCATGAGGACCGCGGCGACACGCGGCTTTTTCTCTCCTCACCATGAATTCTGCGGTTCGCATAGCAGTACAGACAGCCGCGCGGGCATGTCCCGTAGCTGCCGATATCGACGCTCTCGATGCAGGTGCAGCCGCACCTTTGATTTTTGTCTTTTCGCTCGGAGAATGATCGTCCTGTGAGCTCGTGAACGATGCGCGCATCGATGCACGCCGTGCGCTCCGAAGGCAGGACGCTCGCGAGCGTCGGCTCGGCGCAGAATGTCATCGGCAGGCCCTCTGCCTTGGCAATTCCGGTTAACGTGTGCATCACATCGACCACGGGAGAAGGGCCATGCACCAATGGCCGCCGCTCATCGGGTGTGTAGGCGGGCATGAGCCCCACCTTTTTAAGCCGCGCGTCGGAATGCCGGTAGGCGTCGTAGAGGCTCACCACACAGTGCCGCACGCTCCCCCCTATACTGCCCGCCAGCCTCCTAAAATGCTCGGCATGCCAGGCTGCATCGTAGGGGCCGACCAGCAGCACCGGATCGTATCGCCAGATTACCCTGTGAGCACCGACCCTCGCGGCCAACGCCCGAAGCGCCTCTACAGCCTCCCCTGTAGCGGGCCCCCATGGCTCGAGCGGCGGGCCATAGCCGGTAATGGTCACATGAACGTAGAATGCATACTCCTCGAGCGCACCGAGGCCTTCGAGCATAGGACTCGCATCTCGCGTCCAGAAGACAAAGCACGCCACATCTTCCGGCTTGAGGCTCACGCGCCTCACCTGTCTGGGATTGTAAGGGTTCGCCACATCGACGAAGCCCTCCCTCAGGCGCCCATAGAACCATTCGGAATGGAAGGATGGTATGTCAGTGCGCCTGCTCGCGCTCACCACGATCGCCATAAATTGACAGCCTCCGCTAAACTGCCTATAGTGATTATCCAAGAAAATGACGGAGACCATCAAGAGCACATATGCTCATCTTGTCGGCGAACTTATCGCCCGGGTGCCTCAGGAACCGCAGGTTTCGGAGCGCAATGTGTACCAGGAAGGTATTCCATCGATCCTCCCCTACATCGACACCATCATCCGCGATTATCTCGACGCCTCTTCGGCGATAGAAGGGTTCGAAAACCTCGAGTCGCTCTACGGCTATGCAAAGAAGGGGGAATCGACCCTCATCCTCATGGAACATTATTCGAACTTCGACTTGCCGGTCTTCCACTATTTGCTGAGGAAACTGGGGCCCGCAGGCGAGTCGATCGCGTCCAGCATCGTGGCCATCGCGGGGATCAAACTCAACGAAGAGAACCCTGCCGTCCACGCCTTCGCACGCGCGTATACGCGCATCGTCATCTACCCTTCGCGTTCCCTGCAGATCATAAAGGAAAAATTCAAGGACCCCAAAGAACTGTATCAGGAGATGAAGCGCAGCATCTCTATCAACCATGCCGCAATGAAAGCACTGAGCGTCGCCAAAACGAGCGGGAAAATCGTCCTCGTCTTCCCAGCAGGGACCAGGTATCGCCCGTGGGACCCCTCGTCAAAACGGGGAGTGCGCGAAATCGCCTCGTACATCAAGTCGTTTTCAAAATTCTGCCTCATATCCGTCAACGGCAACATTCTGAGGCTCAACCCTTCGGGCGCCATGGAAGATGACATCCTGCAGCCAGACCGCGTGATCTACAGCGTGAGCCCCGTCCACGACAGCGACGAATTCCTTGAATCCGTAAAATACGACCTCCACTTCGGCGACGACAAAAAGCAGGCCATCGTCGATACGATCATGGATCTGCTCGATGCCATGCACCGAGAGACCGAAGCCCGCCGCCGCGGCTGAAAAACTCCCCAAAATACATGGCTGGTCAGTCCGTCGGGCCATCTCCCAGGAGAGCCGGCGAGCGTGCAAGCCTCAGCGCTCCCGGAGCCTCCTGAAAGGGTTCACCCCCAGACGGACGGGGAAATACGCCGCTCCCGCCACGAAGCCTGCAAGGTGCGTCAAGTGCGCCACCGAGCTCGCGGCCCCTAGAAAGGACGAGAGAATCTCAATTGCGGTGTAGCCGATGACCATCACCGGCGCGCGGATGGGAATAATGCCGTAGAGATACACCATCGCCCTCGGATAGAGGACGGCGAAGGCCAGAAGCAGCGCGAAGATGGCTCCAGAGG
>JAJUJQ010000008.1 GCA_029265255.1 Spirochaetota bacterium | reverse complement strand
GATTGCTCTCCCGAAGAAGGTGCTTTCGACAGAAGCAAGAGTTCTGGCTGCGGTATAACGCAATTCTTGTTTGGTTGTAATAATTCTATTCTTAGTAGAACCTTACTGGCATTTTGTATCCCGCAGACTGTACAATGTCAGCGGGAGGAAGTACGGTGTATTTCGGAACGTTGAACCAGAGCGATTCAAGGTCATAAAACCTGCGGGCCTGTTCATGCATGATATGCACAACGACTCCCCCTGTATCGATAAGAAGCCATTGCTGGTCATCAGACATTTCCGGCCTGTTCAGCATGTCGACATGTGAGGATGCCATGAATTCTTCGAGGTGCCGATATAAGCCTCGCATATGCGCGGAACTTTGTGATGTTGCGATAACGAAATAATCCGCCCATCCTGCTGCGTCGTGAATATCCATCACTATCACATCAGCGGCTTTATGTTCCGCGAGAATTCCAGCGGCATTCCATGCGAATGACTTACTGTCCAACACAGTACCTCCCATTGAAATCTTTTCCCAGAACAATAGTGATATCAGCCTTCCGGACGCCCGAGAGTTCTGAAGGATCCCCAACGCTCCGGCAACCGATCACTTCTGACGCTTGTTGAAGGGAATTCTTATCTCCCACATTGTCGTAAAGAATGGTCTTCTGATAGTTAAATGACGGCGCATTGCCAACCGCGACGACCTTGTAGCCATAGCTTTCGTACAGCGTTGAGGCCATGGTCGCTACTCCCTTTGCTCCGCTTCCGTTGAGTATCTCAATGGTGACGGCTGCTTTCTGTATCGCCGATTCATCCTCGGTTCCCAGCGCTTTTACAGTCTGCCGGATGACATCCCTCGCAAGCTCCCCATCATAGTAGGGAAACAGGATCTTTCGGCCTTCGAACATCCTGAACGAACCCGATATGAATTGCAGAAGGACGGTGTCTACATCGATTCGAGCAAGGTGCTTGAAAATCTCTTTCTTTGTTGCAAGATCATAGTTGCTTGCTGGTTTTTCGGCTAGCATCGCGGCTCCCGCCGGATTCTGAACAAATGCCGATTTCTTTGAGAGCGCAGCAAGCATGCTTACTGTAAGGCTCTGCCTTCGATTTATTTCCTCTCCATAGGAATCCGCAAAGGCTGCATGACGCAGATACTGAAGGGCTTTGTCTCCATCGAGCCTCACGGACCCACCTGGAAGATAGATGCCGGGTTCAGCCTCGTTGGGGATTACTGGTTCTGGCAGAAAAATCTGAATTCCCTCAAGAAAATCAATGGTATCAACGAACGCCTTTTCATTGAATACAAACCAGCCGTCTATCGGATACTTAAGATATTCGCTGATTTCCTTGACATAGCGGGAAGGATTTCTGGTGCTGTAAATGCTGTCGATGCTATTCATTCGATCCGCGCTTTTAAGAATTATTCCCATGGATGAGGGAATATCCATGATTGCTGCCTTGTTGCGGGCGGGATACCACAACAGAAGCTGGTTTGAAACCGGTGTATGGTCCTTTTCGAAAATCAGGAGAAGGGCAAGAGCGCTATTCTTGTTGATCACCGTTTCGACCACTCCCTTTCGCGCTACCTTCAGTACGAATAATGATCCGACACCAAGAAGAAGGATAATAAGAAGGAGCGGGATAAGGCTTTTCTTGAAGAATCCTGGTTTCAATTCGCTCATGATGCACTCATCCTGCGGAACAGCGATTGGGTAAAAGGAGAGAGAGGCTTGCCTGATTCTTCAAACCATCGAACCACGCAATGTACCGTGTATGAAAAAAGCGAATCCAGGTCAAGTACCTGCAGTTGTCGCTCTGCGTCTGTTGGGCGTTTGCGGTGAGGCTCGAGTTTATCTGCGATATACACAACTCGAGCCAATGGAGACATCTCTTCATCAGCGATACTGTGCAACGCTATCGATTCGAGAATGTCTCGATCGTGGATTCTATATCTGGAACAAAGTATACAGGCGGCAGCAGGACCGTGCAGCATTTTTTTGTGAAATTCCTCATCTTCCTGAATTGCTTTGAGTGATGCTCTCGATGCCAGAGCCCCAAGACATGCCTGATATTCCAGGAAAATTGCTTCCTGTTGGGGAAAAGGAAGCTCTCTTGCCATATCGTGAGTGAGACCCGCGAGACGCCCTTTCATCGGATCCAATCCATACCGCGCGCAAAGGAAGGCTGCAGTGTCGGCAGTAGAAAGACAATGGAGAAAGCGCTTTTCAGACATTTCCGCGCGGAGCATCTTTTCGATGGCCGAGATAACTTCAGCTAAATTGATATAGTCCATATCTTTCTATTATTTCTCGGACTTTGGCTGGAACGAGTGCGCGCCATGCGCCACCTTCCATGATTCGTTTTCTCACGAGCGATGACGACACAGGGATGATGAGGTTGTGCAAATATCGATGAGGATATGCAAGCGGCAGCTCGTGCGCATGGTCTCGGTGAGCGACAAGTATATCCGCGGATTCAAGAATTCTGTGGGGATCCTTCCAAACAGAAAGAAACTCAGGGGCGAGATCATCTCCCATGACAAGTCCGATTTTCCCTTCGACAGGATATCGAATGGAGATTTCCGAAAGCGTATCGATTGTGTATGAAATACCTTTTCGATTGATTTCGCACGGTTCTATCGTGATATTGGGCCATTCTTCGAACGCCGCGCTAAGCATCGCTAGCCGTATGTCCGCTCCTGGATCGTTTTCAGCGTTTTTATGCGGTGGAATATAGCTTGGTATCAGCAGAATGCGATCATACATGCCGAGCGCGAGCACCTCTTCAGCCAGAATGAGATGCCCAATGTGAGGTGGGTTGAAGGATCCACCGAAAACAGCAATTTTCACAGTAACACGCCCTCCGGATCCTCGAGACTCGACCCTGTATCGCCATGCTGCGCCTCGAGGTCGAAGCTCACCGCATCGAAGAGGGCTTCTTCATTTGAAGCAGCTGTCTTTTCGGCCTCCTCTTTTTCATGTGCGACGACTGCGTTAAAAAACGCCTGGGTCAGCTCGGGTATGCCGTATCCCGAAAATACTGAAATACCATACACTTTTTCGTCAGGAAAGAGCGCGGAAAATTGATCGAATCGATCCTGTGCTTCCGGCAGGTCCATTTTGGTCCCTACGATGAGATATGGCTTTCGTACCATCGTGGGAGAAAACTCTTCAAGCTCATGGTGAAGTACCTGAAATGCCTCTTTCCAGCCGTCAGAAGAAAGGTCGATAAGATATGCCAAGCATGCGGTGCGGGCTATGTGCCGAAGAAAATGCAGCCCCAAACCGCGCCCCTCATGAGCTCCTTCGATAATGCCGGGAATATCGGCAAGAATAATGTCCCTTTCATTGACCGTGAGAACGCCCAGGTTGGGAATTTTTGTGGTAAAAGGATATGGCGCGATTTTGGGCCTCGCATTGGTACAATAATCGAGCAGACTCGATTTCCCTGCGTTGGGGAACCCTACCAGGCCAATATCGGCAATCAGGCTTAGTTCAATCTTTAAGCGTCTTTCCTTACCGGGCTGTCCTGGCTGCGCATATCGAGGAGCCTGGTTGACGGAATTCTTGAAATGGGTGTTTCCCCATCCCCCGTTTCCACCTCTGAGAAAAATCCATCGTTCGTTTTCCCTCGACTGGCCTCGTTCTGGACGGGCACTGAAGTCCTTCAGAACTTCTCCTGTATCCGCATCCCGGATGATGGTGCCTGGAGGAACTTCGATCACCACATCCTCACCATCTTTTCCGTGCATATTTTTGCCCATGCCCGGCTGTCCATTCTGAGCGCGATAGGTCTGTTTCAAACGAAGATGAGACAGGGTTCTCAAGCTTTTCCTGACAACGAATATGACATCTCCCCCCTTGCCGCCATCACCTCCGGCAGGTCCCCCTCGAGGAACGAATTTTTCCCTACGAAAAGCGATACATCCGTCTCCGCCTTTTCCGCTGGATACGGTAATGAACGCTTCATCAGCGAATTTGATCACGAGCAGCTCCTGTCACGCTTCGTATTATAGACATTTCCCATAATAAAAAACCGCCCCCCATGTGCTCGGGAGCGGCCTTTCCGGTACCGAATCTGCAACGCTTATGCCTGCGCAACCGGTTCCACATCGGCAAATTTTTTGCCTTTATACTCCCTGAAGCTCACGACCCCGTCGACGAGCGCAAACAGAGTGTCGTCTTTTCCCATGCCGACATTCTTGCCTGCGTTGATCCTTGAACCCCGCTGTCGTACGATAATGGATCCAGCAGTCACAAATTGGCTGGCAAATGCCTTAACCCCAAGGTGTTGAGGATTCGAATCACGACCGTTGACGCCTTTGTGTGGCATAGCTCTATTCCTCCGGTTGTTCAGGGCGCCTCATGCGCCAATAATTTCATCCACCGTGACAACGGTGTAAGCCTGGCGGTGGCCGTGCGTTCTGCGGTAATCCTTCTTGGGGATGTATTTGAACACGACGACCTTGTCGTCCTTGATCTCTTCATTGACAGTCGCCTTGACGGAAGCACCCGCGATATAGGGAGTGCCTACTGCGGCAGTATCGCCACCGAGGAGAACGACCTTGTCGAACACCACCTGCTGACCGGGTTGTGCATCAAAACGATCGACCGTCAGCTTCTTGCCTTTTTCGGCACGGTATTGCTTTCCGTTGATTTCCACCACTGCGTACATATTGCATTTCCTCACGTAATTTTCTGGTCGGGCGGAGATTTATACACTCTATCGCCTGAGCGTGTCAACAGGACTGGTGCTTACATGGTATCGAGGAACGGCACACAAAGCAGGGTGCAGAGCTTCTCGAGCGTTGAACTGACAGCCTTCACCATTGCGAGCCTGCTTGCGGATACATCGGGGTTTTCATTCTGCAGTACTGGATTATCCCGGTACCATGCAGAAAAGGCAGCCGCGACATCATGCGCATAGTTTGCGATCAGCGATGGGTCCTTTTCGCTTGCAGCCTGTCCGATGATAGAAGGAAGGTCGAGCAAGGTTCGTGCGAGGAGCCAGTCCGATTCACCCGCAAGCAGTTCCGGTCTGACGCTTCCATTCGCGGCGTTTCCTTCCCCTGCTTCATGTTTTCTAAGAATGGAGCTTGCTCTGGCTCCCATGTACTGGATATAGGGGCCGGTATCTCCAGTGAACGAGAGGGACTGTTCGGGATTGTACAGCATATCCTTGACTGGGCTGACTTGCAGCAGATAATAATGGAGCGCGCCAAGCGCAATCTGCTCAGCTACCGCGGTGATGTCTCCAACAGCCTCAGTTCTGCCTTTCTCCTCGATTTCTTTTGCTGCAAGCCTCGCGAGTTCGTCGATAAGATCGTCGGCATCGACAACCGTTCCTTCGCGCGTTTTCATTCTTCCTGAAGGAAGATTAACGAGCCCATACGCCAGATGATACAGCTGGTCAGCCCATTCGTAACCCAGCCGCCGGAGCACCTCAAAGAGCACCTTGAAATGGTACTGCTGTTCGGATGCGACCACATAGATCAGCTGATCGAAAGGCCAACTCTGATGTCGCATGATCGCAGTGCCGATATCCTGGGTTATATAGATGCTCGTTCCGTCTTTTCTCAGCAATACTTTCTTGCCTAGAGCCACATCTTCCAGGTCGATCCAGATTGCGCCATCGTCCCCTCGATAGAAGACGCCCTTGTCCAATCCTTCCAGCACTTCTTTCTTGCCGAGTCTGTATGTTTCATGTTCGAAATGGAATTCGTCGAAGCTGACACCCTGACGGGCATAAGTCGCTTTGATGCCATCAATTGCCCAGCGGTTCATCGTTTCCCAGAGCGCTAATACCTCTGGATCACCCTGTTCCCAGCGCTGCAGCATTTCCTGAGCTTTCTGCTCGGCTAGCGGATCTTCTTCTTTTAACGTATTGAACAAAACATAGTATTTGCCGACGAAATGATCGCTTTTAAGACCCTCTTCCTCAGGAGTCCTCCCCTCGCCATACGCAAGATAGGCAAGCATAGATTTGCAGATGTGTATGCCCCTGTCATTGATAAGATTCACTTTTCTCACAGTGGCACCTGCGGCCTTCATGATTCGCGAAAGCGATTCACCGAGAACGTTATTCCGAAGATGGCCGAGATGGAGCGGCTTATTCGTATTTGGACAGGAAAATTCAATCATCACCTTTCGGCCTTCGAGCAGTGTGCTGTGTCCCCAATCCGGCTTCGCAGATTCATCTAGAAGCGCTCGGACCGCAGAAGGCCTGTCCAGAAATACATTGAGATATGGCCCTACCGCTTTTATCATACCAGGATGCAAGACAGCCTCTGCCGTCATGTCCTTTCCAACGAGCGCCGCAACCTCAGCGGCTATCTGGGTGGGAGCCATTCTGAATGTTCTGGAAAAAACAAACATCGGAAAACCGATATCGCCCAGGCCTGGGTTCGGTGTTTTTTCGGCCACTACGTCTTTGGCATCGATGGAAATATGCTGCAGTCCCTTCTTGCTGGCGAGCAGTTCAAGATAGGAGGCTATGATGGATTTCCAATATTCTCTGTAGTACATCATGAGGCCTCAGATTGTAATGGTTTCAGGCCACCTGTTTCAAGGTCGCAGGCATCCCCGGACATGCCCCTCTCACAATTTGCTTATGATTTCGGGGGGGACGCGTATGCTTTTATGGCGTGAGTGATTCCCTCTGATGATTTCAAGTTTTGAAGGAGCAAGCCCTACCGCATTAGCCAGGATGTCGAGAACAGCTTTATTAGCCTTCCCATCTTCCGGTGCCGCGGCAACTTTGATGAGGAGGCTACCATTTCTTAATCCCACGATACCATTCATGGGAGCGTGCGGAATGACGGTCACCTGCAGTACCGGCTCTCCATGCTGAAAAACAATGGAATTTCTGATGAGGGTGAGATCCGGCTGTACAGGTGTCATTACACATTCTCCCGCGGGGGTACTGATCGACCGAGCATCGAAAGAAAATCATTTTCGCTTATGACGGGTATGTGATACTCCCTGGCTTTCCTGTTCTTTTCCGAACCCGAGGCGGGATCATTGGTTACAAGATAGCTCAGATCTTTTGTAACGGAAGAGCGTACGATTCCTCCGGCTGCCCTGACCATTTTCTCCGCGTCACTTCTTTTCATGGACACTAGCTCTCCCGTAAAACAGAAACTCTTGCCGGCCAATCCCGATTCATTCCCCGGAAGACTTGCTATGCGAATATAGCCATTTTCGAGCAATTCTTTCATGTCGTTTTCAACCGCGCGCAAGCCTTGGTGCAACGCTTTCGCTGTGATCTCCGCAAAGCCTTCCACGCGGATAAAATCATCCGGGCTCGCAGAAAGAAGCGCATCGAGAGAGTCGAATCCTGCCACGACAAGCTTTTCAGCCATTAATATGCCTATTCCCTCGATATCGAAACCAGCGATGAACTCGGCAAGACTTATCACGTTCTTTTCTTGTAAATGTCGAATAATCTTGGAGGCGCTCTTTTCGCCCATTCGCTCAAACGCTAGAAGTTCATTCAATGTCAGACGATACAAATCAGGAATCCGTCTCACTTTTCCAGAATCGAAAAGACGTTTCAGCAGCGCTTCCCCGATATCCTTGATGTCTATTATAGAAAGCCATTTTTGGAGCCTGTGCCATGCTTTGCCAGGACATGCCTGGTTCGGACAATAGAGTCTTGTACCTTCATCGACAAGCGTTTCGCCACAGAGCCCGCACGTATTAGGAATATGTATCGGAGTGGCGTCAGGAGGATTTTCCGCAAGCGACTCAATTTTAGGGATGATCTCACCGCGTTTGGTGATCACTACGCGTGAGCCAATGCGCAGGTCCATGCTTCTGATCATGTCGGGATTGCATAGGTTTGCTCTTTGAACCATTGTCCCCGCAAGTCTCACGGGCTCCACAATACCGATCGGCGTTACGGTAGAACCGGATTCGCTCCACTCCACCCCTTTCAGGGTGGTTACTGCTTCTTCCGGGCTGAACTTGAACGCGATCGCACGTTCCGGCCGCAGATTACGCGCGTCTTCCATATCGATCAAGTCCCCTTTTATGACGAGGCCGTCGATATCATAGGGAAGCGAGTTCCTAATATCCATGACATGGGCACGATAGAGAATGACTTCTTCAGGATTGGCACATTCAGTGGTATTGACTGTCGTGAACCCTGCGTCGGATAACCATTGTATCTTTTTACGCTCACTTGAATCCCAGGGTATAGTGCCGTTTATGGTACCGATCGCGTCATAAACGACGATGTCCAAATCTTCCGAACCTTCTCCATCCTTTCGCTTCATGAGGCCGTTTGCGGCGTTTCGGCAATTCGCCTTGTCATGGTATTTTTTTCTGTGGATTTCCCGGGACATGAGCACTTCGCCACGAACCGCCCCCGTATATGGCACAGAGAGCCGCAGAGGAACCCCACGCATCTTTTTCACATTCACGGTTATGTCATCCCCCACAAGCCCGTCACCCCTGGTGACACCCGCGATGAGTGTTCCCTCACGATACTGCAGTTCCATGCTTGCGCCATCCAGCTTGTATTGAACCAGATACCGGGGAAACGCAACTTTTGCAGCCCATGCTCTGAATGACTCTGGATCTGTTGCCTTGGAAAGGCTCCCCATGACCATGAGATGCTTTCGTTTGGGCCACCGTTCTGAAAAATCTCTCCCGACGGTCTTGAGAAGAGGATTTGACGGATCGAGCCGGGTTAATTCGTCCCAGAGCGCATCGAATTCTTCATCGGAAATCTCAGGCTCACCATTATAATAGAGCGATTGATGCCTTCTTATTTCATTCTCAAGCCATGCAATACGATCTTTTTCCATCTTTTCTTCCATCATGCTGTCTTTGCTCTCCGAACTGCTAGAGATTTGTGGATCTCGGTGCTCTCCGGACATTTCCTTTGCTCTGGCATAATAGTACCTTCCAACAGCAAACCTGTCAAATTGATCAGGCCTGCGCTGACGCAAGCACCTTCTCTGTGGTAAGATGATCCCATGCGATACTACGCCATTCAGGTGGTTACACGCCACGAAAATGACTGGATCGAACGGATATCTCGCAATTTACGGACAATAGTCTTCCATAAGATCATGAAGAAAATGTACATTCGGAGGGCCGGAAAGACGAAGCTGGAGGACATGCCGCTTTTTCCTGGCTACATTTTCTTCGAATATCCTGATGACACTATTCCACCAGAACTTCTCCATCTTATGAGAAGAACGAAGTATTTCATGCGCTTTCTTCCCTGCAACGAGAATCCTCGCCCGCTCGAATACCACGATCAGGAAATAATTCGACACTTTATCAACTTCGGAAGCCTTATTCCCCCATCCCTCGTTACCTTCGACGAGAATCAAAGAATTCGCGTTGTACAGGGACCTCTCCAGGGAATCGAAGGTCTTATCGTAAAGGTTGACCGCCGCAAGCGCCGCGCAAAAGTCCGCCTTACCCTCGCGGACTCTGTCGTGCTCCTTGATCTTGCGTTCGAAGTCATGGAAGGTAATGACAATGGTATTGTGACTTCAGACAAGGCTCCTCATGCATATGCAGACAAGCGAATCCGCTCAGCATAGAAAGGCTGATTCTCCTGGGACACTCAGGGCTGCTCTTGTAAGGGCCTTGTACGGAATAGGCAAGATCATTGCGATAAAGCTTCCTTCGCTTCCATCGGGCTATAGCCTCATCACCGCTCATGACCTGCTGGAACGTAACGCCCTCTCGGTCGGCAATGCGACTATGCCGCTTTTTGCTGATTCCCATGTTGCGTACATTGGTGAACCCGCAGGCATCATCGCTGGACCCGACCCCTTGATCGTCGAGGAGCTGGCGGTTTCGGCTGTCGTTGAATGCGAAAACGATTCGTCTGTCACCCACGACTGGAAAACCCAGCTTGAGGTATTTGATGATGCTCGTATCGCTTCCCGCTATGACGCCATGCTGGGGAACTTTGAGAGCATACGCGAAGATGGTAACTTCATGGAATTTTCGTCAACAGTATGCATAGAGCCTCATCCCCTATCCAGTGACCCATTCATGGAAGCGCTGGCAGAGTGGGATTACGATAAGCTGCGCATCGAAGTACCAACACTTTGGCCTGATCATGTCAGAAGTTCCATCGCATCGCTCATGAAAGCTTCCCCAAAGGATATTGAGCTCGTTCCACAAATCCTTCCTTCCAGTTCTGAACTTTTTTTCTGGTATCCTTCTCTTCTGGCAGCGCAGGCAGCAAGCGCGGCGCGCGTTCTCAAGAGACCAGTACGGCTCTCCATATCACCGACACGGGAAATGGCGTATTTGCCTCGTGCGCACGGAAGTATCATCCATTTGACCACTCGATGGGGACCAAAGGGCTTGCGTGGGCTGTGGTGCCGCTTCGTGATTGACGCAGGTGCCTATCCTGTTTTTGGAGATTCTCTTCTCAAGAAAGCGGTTCAAAATCTCCTTTTCATGCTGAATGTCGACAATATCAATATTTGCGGCTTTTCCGTCACCACTCCAACACCACCCTCTGGCGCAATCGAGGGTTTATCCTCGGCGGCTCTTCATTCCGCATTTCAGGCTCAGGTGTCCAAGGCCGCTCGCGCGTCAGGCAAAAATCTCTCGGAGATGATGCCCCAACTCCTGGCTAGAAGAGGAACCTCACGGATCAACGCTGAACGGCCGGACACCATCGCGCCTGAGCTCTATTTCTTTAAAGCAGTTGATCCCGTAATCAAAACGACTGACTATGCCAGACGACATGCTTCCTATGAACTTATTCGAAAAAGGAATCTTGGTAGCGCTGATCCGGTACTCAAATGCATCTCTCTCGCATTCGCTTGCCAGAATTCAATAATTCACTCATTTTTCGCCAAGGATATGAAACCGGAAATATCACTTGCGCTTGAGAGGAATTTAAAAGCCTTCCTTTATTCCGATCTTGCCGCATCAGGAGATAGACTCAAGACAGCCATTGCAGCGCTTATTGCGAAGGATCTGAAAATCCCCTCTTCACATGTGGTGATTCTTCACCCCGAAGAAGTACACGGCATCCAGTTCCCTTTTTCCGGTTCATCAGGCATTGCCATAATGAGTGAGATGATCCGCAGGGCGACCGACCGCATTCAGAGACTAAGGTTCAGAGAATCCCTTCCTCTGAGCACAAAAGCTTATGCCAGAATAAAATCCTCTTCTCGCTTTGATCCTTCACGAACAAAATGCGAACGTCAATCGATAGGAGCGGCCGTTGTCCAGGCCGACTATGATGTTCGGACCGGCACGTTTCTTTCCCTTCAGATTCAGATGAATGTGTACGCAGGCAGAATACTTTCGCGCTCAGGCACGGTCACTGCGTTGCGCGAAGCGACGTTTCAGGCGCTTGAAGCATGCCTTGGGGCAAGAGATGACCGGCTCGCGTGTCTTCATAGCCTACCACTGTCCAACACCAATATCGGTATTACGATAACCGACGATGCAAACGCGCGAACGGTCAGGCCTGTGGGCTTTCTCCCGTGGCTGCTCATTCTATCATGCATACTTGATATTATTGATCAGATCGAGGATTCAGGAAGAATTGAACTCCCACATAGACCTCGTTCCCCGCAAAAAGAAGGAACGTAACCATGAATATCGAATTCATGTTAAATGGAAAGATATCGAAGGTATCGATTACCAGCGCTGATCGCGCAGTGGATATTCTTGCGAACAAATGCGGTATTGCAAGCCTTCATCCATCCTGTATGAGTGCGCATTGCGGCGGCTGTCTCATTCTTCTTGAATCGAAACCAGTATGTTCCTGTGTGCTCCCTGCCTTTCTCTTAAGAGACCATGCCGTTGAAACACTTGAAAATTTTGAGGAGACAAGAGAGTATGCCGCGCTCAAAGCAGAATTCAGCCACGCGGCGTTGAGCATCCCCCCTCCTGCCAACACCGCATTATATCTATTAGGAATTTGGCTGATTAGGAAGGGCGAAGCACGTCTTCCAGCGTCTATTGAGAAGGCATTGCGCAATATCCACCCATGGCATATAGCCGCAGATGAATTTGCTGCGATTCTCGAACACGCCGAATCTCGCCTGGGCAAGACAGGAGTCCGTTCATGAACCTGAGCGAGATCTACTTTCCTTCTTCCTTGCAGGAGCTTTTTCAGGTTCAAAACGATATCTCCAGCATGTGTGTCGTCGCCGGCGGCACTACGTTTGGAATTCTCCAAAGTACCAGGTTTCTTTCTTTTCCTTCTGCTATTGTTTCGCTATCCCGAATACCGGACCTTCATACAGTCCATAAGACCGAAAGGATTATTTCGATTGGCGCTGCGTGCCCGCTTGCCGAACTTCAGGATGTATTCGGAATCATACATTCAAGGATTCATTCGCTCCTCGATTCAATCGCCACTCCTGCAATACGCAATATGGCGACCATCGGCGGCCATTTGATGTACGATCGTTCTTTTTTAACTCTCTGGCCGCTTCTCGCGTCTCTTGATGCGGAACTCGAATTGCGAATGAAGGGCGGCATTGAAAAAATGAGCATGTGGCAACTAGCCGAATTGAAAAAGCACGACAAATCGCAAATTAATCCCTTGCTTCTTCGAATACGAATTCCTTTGCAAGCAATCGATTTTTTGTATCATAAAAGCGCTGGAATATGTCCATTCCCTTACGGGAATGGCATAACCCTTGTATGCGCAGCTTCCTTCGGCAGGAAATCTATCTCCCAATTCAGACTGACCATCGCGGGAAGGAGTGTATTCCGTGATGCGGAGATCGAGCAGCGTATCATATCCGCATCATATCCATTTTCATCAAAATTTGTTCAGACAGTCCTTCGCCTGTATAAGGAAAGTCTTCAAAAATGCGGGTGGTTGGACGCGGATATCGTTCTTCTTTGTATCGAAGAAGCCCTCGAAGCGCTCAGATAGGGTATGAGGCGGATTATGAATATCAATTCATCGAACCTTCAGAAAACCATGAACAATAAATCAGGAACGCTCTATCTGCTTCCGGCCCCTCTGATTCCATACTCGATCGAGAATTGGGAACCATCTCTGCTTAAAAGGTCAATTCCTCATTCACAGCTTGCTGTTATGGAAAAAATAGATCATTTCATTGTAGAATCGGAACATAACGCGCAAAGGCTGCTCTCAAGGATCCTGAGCCTCGAACATATGGCTCGCATAAGCGTTTCATTACTGAATGAGCATTCCACGTCCGAGGATCTGGAAATGCCACTGGCAAAACTAAACACAGGTCTGAACTGCGGAATGCTTCCTGATGCCGGCATGCCGTGTATCGCGGATCCGGGCGCTGCCCTTGTCGCAGAAGCCCATCGGCGCTTGATCCGGGTGGTTCCAATCGGTACAGATTGCTCCATCATTCTGGCACTGGCTGCGTCCGGATTGAACGGCCAGAAATTCCGCTTTATGGGGTATCTCCCCGTCGAGCCTGCGAAAATGGAATCGATGCTTGCATCGGAAGGGCGAGCCGCGCTTCGAGACGGAGAAGCGCGAATCTTCATCGAAACACCATATCGAAATGAACGTACGCGGGAAGCGTGCGTCAGAATTCTTCCTAAAGAGCTTACGCTCGTATTTGCTGCCAATCTTGGAAGTGACAGCCCCCTTATTCATGTAATGCCGGTATCACATTGGCGTGAATTCCCCGCATCTTTGCCTGAAATACCCGCCGTATTCTGTTTCGGAATATCTGCGAGGCTCGATGATATTCGAAAAAACACCGTAGCGCATTCTATGAAGCAGCTACCCCGCAAGAAATGATAGTCTTTCTTTGAGATACGCGCTTTTTTCCTTGAGGCCGATCGCTCGCGTCATGACTTGAATGGCATTCGGTTTTGAAGGATCCAGCCGGATGGCCCCCGATGATTCGCGAATCAGTCTCAGCAGCTTTTCAACCGATATCTTGGAGACCTTCGAAAATTCGATAGTCACCACACCTCCTCGCTCTCGCAGGCTTGATATGGAAAGCCGTCTGCACAGGACGCGCATTTCGGCAAGCGCAAGGAGCGAGAGCGCCTCTTCTGGAATTGGGCCGAAGCGTTCTTCCATTTCTTCATGAAGGCTGTCTATTTCCTCCTGGCTCGAAACCGAGGCAATGCGCTTGTATATTTCCATCTTGATCATCGGATGGGAAATATAATGGTCTGGAATAAAGCCTGAATATTCCAATTCCAGGTATGGTTCTTCCTCAGCCTCCTCAAGCCCAGAGAGCCTGCTTACCGCTTCATCGAGCAATTTAAGATACAGATCGAAGCCGACCGCATAGATATCGCCCGATTGCTCTCTTCCAAGCAGGTTACCCGCACCGCGTACTTCAAGATCCTTCAATGCGATCTTGAATCCAGAACCAAGTTCGGTGAAATCGGAAATGATCTGCAGGCGTTTCATTGCTAGCTCACTCAAGGCGCGGCGATCGGGATACAGAAGGTAGGCATAAGCCTGGCGGTCTGAACGCCCTACCCGGCCTTTGAGCTGGTATAGCTGTGAAACGCCATAATTGTCGGCGCGATCGATGATAATCGTGTTTACATTCGGAATATCAATACCGTTTTCAATGATTGTGGTGGATACGAGGACATGAAAGGCTCCATGGATGAAGCGGTGCATAACCGCCTCCAGGTCTCGAGCGTCCATCTGGCCATGTGCTGATTCTACAAGGGCTTCGGGCACCAACTGCCTGATGAAGATTTCGACCTCAGGAAGCGTTTCTATTCTGTTGTGAAGGTAAAAGATTTGCCCGCCCCGAGCAATTTCGTTCCGTATTGCTCCTGCGACGATCTGTGGAGAGAATTCCTCGACAATCGTCTGTATGGGTTGACGTTCCAGAGGCGGTGTTTTGAGCACTGACATGTCTCTTATTTTCAGCAAGGACATATGAAGGGTGCGGGGAATAGGCGTTGCAGTCAAGGTGAGACAGTCGATACCTGCCTTCATCTCCTTGAGACGTTCCTTGTCCTTGACACCAAAGCGCTGCTCTTCATCGATCACCAGAAACCCCAGATCTTTGAACCGGACATCTTTCTGGAGAATGCGGTGGGTTCCGATCACCATGTCGATACTGCCATCTTCGAGCCCTTTCAGAATCTTTGTCTGGGTTTTTCGATCGATCATTCTTGAAAGCAGCGCTACACGAATTGGGAAGTCAGATGCTCGTTCCATGAAATTTTCATAATGCTGTTCGGCAAGGATGGTGGTCGGGGCGAGGAATGCCACTTGTTTGCCCGCACAGATGGCCTTGAAACAGGCTCGCATGGCAATTTCTGTCTTTCCGAAACCTACATCACCGCACACAAGGCGATCCATGGGGCGAGGGCTTTCCATGTCGCGCTTTACTTCTTCAATGCATCGTATTTGGTCCTCTGTTTCCTCGTAGGGAAAACTCGCTTCGAACTGCAGTTGCCAATCGGTATCAGGAGGAAACGCGAAACCCTTTGCGGTTTTGCGACGGGCATAGATTCTGATAAGCCGCTCAGCAAGCTCCTCAACCGACTTACTGACGCGCTTCTTTCGATTTTCCCATGATTTTGAACCGAGCGAGTCGAGACGGGGAGCTTCGCCTTCATTGCCGATATATCGCTGTACCAGATTCGCTTGTTCTATCGGCACGAACACTTTTTCTTCACCCGCATACTCGATTCTGATGTAATCCCTCTCGAGTCCTAGCACTGTGATTCGTTCAATGCCGGTGAATTTTCCTATGCCATAATTGACATGAACGACGTAATCCCCCGGAGAGAGCTCTATGAAGCTATCGATTACCTGACTTCGCGCATGTCCAAGAGAACGAGGAACATGCTTCCGATGTCCAAACAATTCGTGCTCACTGACTAGTCGCAGACGGAGTTCCGGGAGAATGAATCCCGACGAGAAAGGACCTTCCAAGACCGATACCGATTCATCGGTGATGAGAGAAGCAATTCTCTCCGCCTGCGGTTTTGTGAAAGCGGCGATCCAGGTCAGATATCCATCGTTTTTAAACCCTTCCAACTCCTCCTTGAAAAGGCGAATATTGCCGAAATATGATCTGGGAGCTTCCGCTCCCAGAGCAATGCGCTCTTGCGCTTTTTCCTCTCCTTTCAGCGCAAAACATAAAAGCGCATTACGCGTTTCAGATCTCAATGTCGCAATATTGCAAAGAATTCTATCTGGTGGAGGAACAAGGTTTTCTTTTTGCGCAATCCGGTAGAAGGATGCGTATTCCTTCCTTAGTGTTTCCGCAAGGGCTTCAATTCGCTCGCTGGCGGCAAAAACGAGCACTGTCCGATCATCTGCATACTCAGCAAGACTGTATCTGTGTTCGAATGCCAATGGAAACCAGAATTCCTCTCCAGGGAATCGTACCCCAGCCTCGAGCTTTTCCAGTATATGCTCGCTTTGTTCTTCAGATCCTGCAATTTCCTTAATATTTTTCCTCACGGACCTTAGTGTTGCAGAATCCCATATCACTTCCCTGAGCGGTCGCAAGACGGCCTGCGACCGCGTTTCATGGCCGGATTGGCTCACAGGATCAAAAGAAGAAATCCTGTTTATTTTGTCAAAATCGAAATGAATCCTGACAGCTGCCTGATCGCCAGGCATGAACAAATCGAGCACTTCGCCTCTCAGCGCATACTCTCCCGGAAGGCTGATCGAAGGGACTCTAAGATATCCCCAAGAAGAAAGCTTCTCTGCCACCGCAATAGGATCGAATATCTGCCCCTTTTCTAGCACAAGTATATTTTGCGCAACATAATCTGGAGGCGGCACAGGCACGGCAAGGGTACGAGCGGATACTGCCGCGATCTGATATTCTCCCCGAGCAAGGGAGACAAGTGCTGACGCTCGATCACCGAACATGCGGGAACGCTCAGGTAAGGGCCGATAGGGTGCGCCTGCCCATGATGGGAAGATCAATACATCTGTCTTTGCCGTTGCGAGGTCGCTCGCAAACTCCTCAACTTCCGTTTCTGAATGGAGGACAACGATAAAACGTTTGCCCGTCCTTTTTGCCAGAATCGCGAGATCAAGGGCAAGGAGGGTATTTTCCGAATTCTGTAGATAGACCGGTAGTTTGTCTTCTTTTATTCTGTCTGCGATCAATCCCAAAGCACGCTGGCGCGAAAGCCGTTCCATGAGTGCTTGCGAAGCATCAAGTTTCATCGTATGCTGACCTTTCGGAGTTCATCCCAGTATACTGAGGTGCCCGGTTGATTGCTACCGGCGCCTTTTGGAATCGAAACGATATGATTGCACTGATTTTGACCGAAGACCTCACACTCTTTCGCGTTGCCCGCGAGACTTTCGAGCAACATGAAATTCATTGCGTTCATGTGAGAGATGTCCTCAGGCTCATTGACCAGATTCACGAGATGGGTCCCGATATACTTCTCGTTCGGGAAAAGGATTACCCGCTGCATCTTCATCTTGTTGCTGCATTACTTCGTTTTTCGCAGGACCTCAGGCATTGTCGCTTCCTTGTAATCGGCAATACCAGTCTGCCTTGGAAATGCGCGGCTACTGTTTCAGAACGCGCATTCATGTCTGATCCTGAACAAATTCTTTCCCTTCTTTCTCTTAAAAAGCAAGCCCAGTATCCTTCCGCAAATAGTACCCGGCACGGCTCACCTGGAAGCCTGCTCGTGGCAAAAGCCTCTCGGATCATCAAGTCTTCTAATGCGCTTTGAAAATAGATAAAATTTTCTCCTTGCGTTATTGCATTTTTGAATATATAATATCGGCATTATGGATAAGGAATCGAAACCCTGTGAAGAAACATATCTCATTCCCTATGCTCAGAAATACAAGGCGATAGGCCATCCTATCCGCCTCAAGATTCTCTGCCTCATCGCGCATCAAGAAGTACCATGTGTCGGTGACATATGGCGCTGCCTCGAACAGCCACAACCGGTTGTATCGCAGCATCTTGCCATACTCAAGCGCTATGGGATTGTTTCTTCGGAAGTCAAGAAAACGCGACGGGTCTATTCGATCAGTGATCCATTCATTAAAGAATTGATCGATACGATGATTTGCAAGATCAGGGAACAGAGCAAGCTCGAACCATAGTGAAGTTAGTAGATTTCGGGATTTGTGATAGAAAGGCATGCATGCGGTCTAGGATTTCCGCATCAATGAATCCAGCTCTTCTTTGAATGCCACATCTGCATCGTGGATGGTGGTACGCCGCACAATCTCTCCCTGATGAAAAATAAGCACCGCATCACCTGCTCCCGTAATACCAAGATCGGCATTGCGGGCTTCGCCTGGTCCATTGACGACGCAACCCATGACCGCGATGGTGATATCGCTATCAATCTTGTATAAATAATCCATCCATCGGGCAGTGAATGTATGAGTGTCAAAGGTAGCACGCCCACATCTCGGACAAGAAACGATCCGCACTCCGTGTGAAGCTTTGCCGGCGCACGCGAGTATCTCCTTGGCCGCGATGACCTCCCGCTCCATCGAGTCCGAAAGAGACACACGAATCGTCGCGCCAATGCCTTTCTGGAGGAGCGGCACAAGCGCGGCGGTATTTCTTACGATTCCGGCAACCAATGGGCCCGCTTCGGTTACCCCCAGGTGCAGAGGATAGGGGTACCGTTGCGATAACAGCTCGTTTGCGCGAATGACCTGCTGTGGTTCGTTCAATTTGAGAGAAATAACCATATCGAAGAAGCCCGCGCTTTCGAGAACGTTGATTTCTCGATCCGCCGCCTTCAAAGCAGCTTCGACAGGGTTGGATTCGTGTTCAAGGTCTCTTGGCAGGGAGCCTCCGTTGATCCCGACCCGAATCGGAATGCCCTTGTCCTTTGCCTTGGCCGCGACCTCGCGAACTTTCCATTCTGCTCCGATGTTTCCCGGATTGATGCGGATTTTGGCGATTGGGAAGTCCATGCAGCGCAAGGCAAGACGCCAATCGAAGTGGATATCGGCAACGATTGGAAGAGGCGCTGCCGCTGCTAGATGCCCGAGGGACTCTGCCGCTTCCATGTCGGGAACCGCGAATCTGACGATATGACATCCAAGTGCCTTGAGTGATTCAAGGCGCGATACAATACTCAGTCTCGCCTCAGATTCCCCCTCAGGAATCGGGGAGAGAGGGTCTTTCCACATGGTCTGGATGCTGACGGGCCAATTGCCGCCCATCAGCACATTCCCAACCCGAACGACTCTCGTTCCCGAAACAGCGGCCTCAGACATCTGCAGCGCTTTCCTGTGATCGAGTTCAGACAGCGCTGAAGGTGAACGCGAGAACGAACAGCGCAACCGTTTCGCAGAGGCCGACGACGGTAATATAATTCGCGAATCCCTTGCCTGTCTCGCCAAATGCGTCGCATCCTGCGGCAGCTGCCTTGCCCTGGGCTACAGCAGACATTCCGATCGCCAAACCGGACATGATGCCTGCCGCGATGAGCAGCAATGGGTCTTTTGTCGAATTCATAAGCCGCCCCATGAGAATGAAGCCATAGATGGTCTGAGTGAGCGGCGCGCCGGCAAATGCTACCAGCAGGAAGGAAGGGCTTTTATTGTTGAGGTACGAGCGCTTCCACGAGCCGATCGCCGCCATTCCCGCAATGCCTGCACCGATACCCGAACCAGTCGCCGCAAGCCCGAGTACGCATGCCGCGCCAATCATTGCAATGTTCATACGTCTGTCTCCTCACCTGAAGTATGCTGTATTGTCTGGAGAATCGGGTTCTCCCTCAGCGGATCATATTTGTAACCGGACCATTCCATACCGAGATGTCCGGAAAATTCCAGCATATTGAGCCTGATGCCATGCACTACGACCGATAGTACCGTAAGCACGAAATTCATCGAGTGGCTTACTACAAGCAGAATCACCGCGATAAACGCTTTAATGATGAATCCGACGATAAACCCGCTTGCTCCCTGCAGAATATTCCCTGCCATTCCGTTCACTGTCTGCGAAATAGCCAGTCCCGCAAGCCCGACAGCCCATAGACGAATGTACGATACAATGTCGGCGAAAACGCTGACTGTTCCAAGAAAAGTCGGTATAAGACCCTTCAAGCTTTCTACAATACTGGACCCCAGCTTCCCGTTCCAGTTTCCAAAAAGGAATACCAGCCCGAATCCCACCGCAATACAGAGCAGTGCCCAACTGCGTATTGGGAAGCGTGTCGCATCGATGACGAGATTGAGCGCTGCATTGAACATTCCTGCAAGCAATAAAAGAGAACCTGCCTGTGAAAGAAATTTGAGGTCGGGGAAGTCTCGGCGAATGTTCTTGAAATGGGCAATGGACAGCTGCACCAGCCCAATAATGAAACAGAAGACTTTGATATTGCGTTCGCTGTCAGCGGGATTTCGACCATTGATAAGATCAAGCGACAGGCTTTTCAGAAGCGGTGGCAGCTGATTATATCCTATTCCGAACCAGGTAGCCGTCAATGCTCCCCATATCACTGTTACACCACCGAGCAGCGCAAAGAGAATCTGCGCGTTGCCGGGTTTTCTGCCTTTGGCTCTGCTGGCAAGGATTGATGCTATTGATCCCGCGAGAATGAGAAGACCATAGCCCGCGTCTCCAAAAATCATCGCAAAGAACAACGAAAAAAAGAGAAGAAACCACATCGAGATGTCGTACTCGCGATAATTAGGTATGGTACCAAGAAATTCAAATATTGGTTCGATGATCTGAATGGCCGGCCGATTTTCCACCAATGTCGGCGGCAGTTCGTCCGGGGCAGGATCACTGAACCCTACCGCCCAGCCATGCTGTGCGGCCAGCGTCTTCATTTTTTCTACATCTCGGGCTGGCACAAAGCCCTTGAGATAGCACAATCTATCCTGTGCAGGCATGCCGGCCTTGAGGTGTTCGAGTCGTACTTCATCCTCCAGTATACTGAGCAGAATCTGGATTGGGGTCAATGATGAAGCGAGAGCCCTCAGTTCGGTTTCAATCTCCTTGTACCGAGCAGAAATGGACGCCATTTCCTGTTTCATGGCGGAAGCTGACTTCTCGGGCGGCTCGAATTCCTGAAACACGGAAGGCAAAGAAGCTTCTTTGCTACCTTTTTCTGACACCGTCACAATTCTCAGACGTCCCTTTGGAGACGCGAGGATCACATATTCGACGTTTTCTGGAATATCTCGCGCAGCACGAAACGGTCCTTCATACAGCCTGATCGAAAGATTGAGTTCGGTCTCAAGCGCTTCAAGCTGTGATCTGCAGACCTCTCCCCAGCTCTCGACCCGGTCGAGCTCACGTGCGAGCTGACTTCTGCGCTCATTCAGGTTATCCATTTCCTGCTTGAGATTCATGACATCATCGACGCGGGTACGTCCTTCCTGCAGAAGAGCCGGTGTCACCTTCCCCTTGCCCGATTTTATTGCCGCAAGCTCTTTTTTAGCGCGTGACAGATCGGATTTCTGAGCATAGTTCTGCAGAAGGAAATGTGCTGTTTGCGTATCAGACCGCTCACGCTCGAGAATTCTGCAGGTTTCGCTGCTTCCTTGGAGTTCCTCTACATGCGCGACGCCAATAGTGCGAAGCAATTCAGGAGCCTTATTTCTGTCACTATCAAGAGTTATAAGGTAGAATCTCTTCATGGGTACGATCATCGATCAGCTCCTTCTACCTTGCGTTTCGCAATCTTGCCGCGAACCACCTGCGCTGTCTGCTGGTCTCCTAAATAAATCCTTATTTTGCGGATATCTGAGATCGTCTGGGGTATCTTCACCTTCTCAAAGAGGTTGACGCGCTGGGTTGTGATCCGCAGTTCGTGTGCTAAAAGATCTCTCTGTTGTGTCACGACCTCGAGTTCCATGCGGACACTGAGCAGTCTTTCCAGTAGATTGAGCGCTTTGTCGACCCATGGAGGAGTGAGGTAGAGGTCATACTGCTCTTTTTCGAATTCTACACCTTGGAATACCGGAATGCTGACGCCTGCAATGTTGCCGCTATCGGTTCTTATGGCCGTTATTCTTAGGTATGGTGAACCTTTGCCGCTCCTGGCCCTATCATGCTCCGAAAAGACCGCGACCCAGGTCTCATATTCTTTTTCTAGCGTGGCGCGCTTTGCTTCCAACTGGGCCAGACGTGTCTGGACACTCCGCACTTCCACCTGCAGCTGCTGTTTCTTCAGCTGCAATGTTGGAAGGTAGCGTTGGAACATCTTGAGCTCGTCTTTCTTTTTTTTGAGCTCCGTCTTGGTCAGCCTGATCTTCGCCATCGATTTCGGTCTCCGCGCTCTTTCTGAAGGCTATTTTCGACCCACCCAGAATTTCTGAATGAGCTCGCTCCGGAGTCCGGTTTCTCTCGGCTCGAAGCATTCTGCGAGAATTTCCCAGCATTGGTCGAGGGCTTTTTCCAGAGGAATATTGACCGAAAGATCCATCATGCGCTGTTCGAAGAGTTCACCGTATTTCAGCAGTTTGCGGTCCCATACACTCATCTGGAAGCCCATCGACTTCTTTTCCTGCGTATCACGATACGCCGCGTAGAGCTTAATCATCGCATCCATTATGGAGCGATGGTCTTCCCTGGTCTTGCCGTTGACCATTTGTTTCAGTCGCGAGAGAGAACCAAAGGGTTCTATGCGTCCGTTTCGGAGATAGAACTGACCTTCAGTAATGTAGCCAGTATTATCCGGAATGGGGTGGGTTACGTCATCGCCAGGCATGGTGGTGACCGCGAGAATCGTTATGGAACCGGCATCCGAGAAGTCGACGGCTTTTTCGTAGCGCGCAGCGAGTTGAGAATAGAGATCGCCAGGATAGCCGCGATTGGAAGGAACCTGCTCTTGGGTAATCGCGATTTCTTTCATCGCATCGGCGAAGTTGGTCATATCGGTGAGCAGCACAAGCACGTTGAGTCCCTTGAGCGCAAAGCGCTCGGCGATAGACAACGAGATGTCCGGAACCATGAGGCATTCCACGACCGGGTCTGAAGCAGTATGGATGAACATAATGGTCTTGGAAAGCGCACCACCCTGCTCCAATGTATCCTTGAAGAACAGGTAATCGTCATATTTAAGTCCCATACCGCCGAGGACGATGAGATCGACTTCAGCCTGCATCGCGATGCGGGCCAGCAAAGGATTGTATGGTTCGCCCGATACGGAGAATATCGGCAGCTTCTGACTCTTTACCAGCGTGTTGAAGACATCAATCATCGGGATGCCTGTGCGAATCATTTCACGTGGCACAATGCGCTTGTATGGATTGACCGAAGGAGTGACTATCGGGATAAGGTTTTCAGAGAGCGTTGGACCCCCATCGCGTGGTTCCCCTGCTCCATCAAATATTCTTCCCTTTAGGCTATCCGAAAAGCTCACCTGCATGGGGTGGCCAAGAAATCGTACCTCATCGCCTGTTGAGATACCACGACCACCCGCAAAGACCTGCAGATAGACCATGTCTCCTTCAAGCCTGATTGTTTCCGCAAGCGAAATGCCGTAGCGAGTACGGACCTCTGCCAGTTCGCCATACGCGACACCGGTAGACTTGACCGAAATGACGTTGCCGACAATCGATTCAATTCGTGAATATATTCTGTTCATCACTCACTCCACCAGGCCAATCGCCTTGAGTCCACGCGCATCATAGTCAGGTTTACGCGCTGAAAGAGCATCCTCTATTTTTTTGTACAAGCTGCTGAACATGTCGCTGGACTCTGGTGTACCGTTTAAGTCAAGCATGGTCTGTCTGAGGTCATAGAAGAATTCGCGCGCCTCTTCCTTTCCAGCAAACGCGATCTCAGCAGCAAGAATCTTCAGTACAAGCGCAAATACATGCTTCTGGCGGTGCGGAGGAACGGCAGCGTCGACTGGATCAAACGAGTTCTGCTGCAGATAGACCGCATCCAGAAATTCTCCCTTAAGATACACGACGTAGTCTTCCAGGCTCGTACCCTCTTCGCCGACAACCTTCATCATTGCCCCAACTTCGGCACCGCGCCTCAGGAAGGAATGCGCGTACTGGACAGCCGCTGCCGGCATGATTCCCTGATATTTCGACCATGAATCCAGAGGGTGGATTGCCGGATACTTTCTAGCATCTGAACGCTCGCGTGACAGCCCGTGGAATGCGCCAACGACCTTGAGGGTTGCCTGGGTCACCGGTTCTTCGAAATTGCCGCCCGCCGGAGAAACGGTTCCGCCGATAGTGACCGAACCGGTCCTACCGTTATACAGTCTCACGATGCCTGCGCGTTCATAAAACGCGGCGATGACTGATTCGAGGTACGCGGGAAAGGCTTCTTCCCCGGGGATTTCTTCCAGCCTTCCCGACATTTCACGCATTGCCTGTGCCCACCGGCTTGTAGAGTCAGCAAGAAGCAGGACATCGAGGCCCATCTGACGGTAATATTCCGCAATTGTAACCGCGGTATAGACCGACGCCTCGCGCGCTGCGACCGGCATTGAAGATGTGTTGCAAATGATCACTGTCCGCTCCATCAGCGAGCGACCGGTCTTCGGATCGATTATTTCAGGGAATTCCTTGAGGGTTTCCACGACTTCGCCTGCGCGTTCGCCGCAGGCGGCGATCAGCACAATGTCTACTTCGGCATTGCGGCTTGTCACCTGCTGGAGGACTGTTTTCCCCGCGCCGAATGGCCCTGGTATACAGTATGTGCCGCCTTTTGCGACCGGGAAAAAGGTATCGATGATACGGGTCTTGGTGACCAGAGGAGTCTCAGGCTTCAGGCGTTCTGCGTAGCAGCGCACTGCGCGCTTGACCGGCCAGCTGAACGACATGCGTACTTCG
This sequence comes from Spirochaetota bacterium, assembly GCA_029265255.1. Next base: position 70,037 of record JAJUJQ010000008.1, on the reverse strand, counting down.
CGCCTAGCTCCCCTGTTGTCCTCCACCTCCGCGATTACCTGTTCGATGGTGTAATCGCCCTCTTCCGCGATGCTCACGATTTTCCATTCGCCCGCAAAGTCGAACGGGATCATGATTTGATGCCTGAAGTGGAGTTCAGGCACCCAGCCCACCGACGTTCCCGCTTTCAGAATATCGCCAAGCTTGACCGATGGCGTAAAATGCCATTTGGCATTTCGTGACAATGCCTTGAGATAGAGTCCTGGTTCAAGGAAATAGCCCGTTTTTTCAGCAATTCCAGGCAATGGATTCTGCAGTCCATCATAAATTTGGCCTAGAAGGCCAGGGCCCAGTTCAACTGAGAGCAGTTCACCCGTAAACCGAACCGCGTCCCCAATCTTAATACCTCTTGTTATCTCATAGACCTGCACTTGAACCGAGTTGCCTCGAATACGAATGACCTCGCTTTTCAGCTCGCGTGAACCACTGGCAATATAGGCAACCTCGTTCATGGTTACGATTCCATCCGCATCGATGGATACCATGTTTCCGTTGACTGCCGTCACTTTTCCTGTTGTCATGATACAACTCCGCTGTCATTGGCACTGCCGGCTGCTTCCGCCGCCGTATGAAGAATATCCTGATAATAGGCTTTAAAACCGACGAGCCCTCTTTCTTTATCGAACATGGCGCATCGGGTTGCGATGAGGAGCTTGAGTTTGTAAGCAAGAAGATAATCCAGATCGAACGCGGACAATGCTGATAGCGCTTCGATGGCGTTCCAGCGTTCTCGCTCCAGCAGCAACTCCGCCTCGAGCGGATCGGAAACCGAAAAAACGGACTGGGCCGCCTGAGCCGCCGATACCGGCGCAACGCCTTCTCTGGTAAAACTGTCCGCAGGCCATTTGAGTTCCCTGGCACGAAGCTGCACTAATGCGTTTCTGACCCCACGTTCCCATTCGAGATATTGAGTAAGAAACTGGGAACGGTCGACACCTGCCGCAGAGTTTCCTTCCCTTACCGCATCGACAGCATTTAAAAGAGAAATATCCTCAGGTTCAGCAAGCCGCCTGCAAAGCGTATCGAAGTCTTCTATTGACATTGGAGGGGGAGCATCAAAAGGAAACGAAGGAAGCGTGGATGCCAGGTACCAGTAGCGTTTCATGCTACGCAATACTCCCTGAAGCTTCTTTCAGATACTCAGCAAGCACTCTGTTCACCCGAGCGGAAAGCACTTGCGCGACAACCTCTGCGGAAAAATCGTACTGAGCCACGGAACCATGGGCTGCAACACGGAAACCCGCGTCAAGTGAGGGGTAAGGCTTGAATTCAACCCCTCTGGCGATATCCTTCGCAACGCGTGATGCAAGACTCTTGTCCAGAGACGCAAGTGTAGCTGGTGGAAGGAGGACGTCGAAGCTCTCCGCTGGTTCTGTGGTTGCAAGGATCTTGAGCACTTCTGGAATGATCTGAGAGGCGACATGAGCATCGAATGCCTTCTCTGCATCAGCCCTCAGCGCTGATTCAAAAAACTTCCTGACACTCTGGCGAAGCGCGATCATGGTATCGCGAGCAGCGTGGAGAAGACTCTCTTTCGAAGCTGCTTCAAGCGCGGCGATCCTTTGTTGCGCGTCAGAAATCATTTCTTCAGCTTCCTGCGCGGCTCGATTCACCATCTCTTCAGCCTTGGCTCTCGCCTCTTCAAGGATTTCATTCGCCTGCTTCCTGGCTGCTTCTATGCCTTCGTTCCGAATTCTATCCAGCAATTCTTGCACCTGAATTTCCATATCTCCGCACCTCTGGGCCTTTTGCAACGTTGACACTCGAGTAGTGCGCCATATTTCGCTTTAAGAAATTCCGCGACACCTATTCGATAATTATATATCCAATTCTTATCTCGTCAATAGCCTTTTTTGGCTGCAACAGTGTATAATGGAAAATGCATCTAAGCAATATGATTCTGAAGCAAAAACCCTCTTGACATCGAATGGCTTTTAGCATTTAAATCAGCGCTTGCCGATGCCCAGACACCAAATGGTTGCAGGCCGCATGCGCGACCGTCGTATAACGGCTATTACCCCAGCCTTCCAAGCTGGAGACGTGGGTTCGACTCCCATCGGTCGCTATTTAATTCCAGTCTATCCAATTTGCTTCCATACTTCATTAAGCGCTGCTTCCGCGCCTGAGAGGCGCGCTCTCGTTGTAGAAAGCCATTGAATGATTTCATGTTTTGTTTGAGATAGCATCGCATAAACCGGTGTCATTCCTTCTGCGGCGGGGCCTCCAGGTGTCGTTCGCTGGGCAATAAAAAAGTGTGGATCCAAAGATTTGCGAATCTCCTGATCTTCCCAGCCCAGTTCTTTATCCATAACCGAACGCCATGCGTTGCGGAGTACTCCAAGATCGCCATTGGATTGAGCAAACGCAGCACATATGCGGTGAGCGGCTCTAAATCCTATTCCTTCTATTCGTACGAGCGAATCCGCAAGTTCGGTGGTTGTCACTCCATAGAGTCTGCATATTTCTTCTGCGCGTTCTGTATTTGCATGCATACTTTCCAGCGCTGTTACCAATAGCTCCAGTACCGAGGTCGCGAGCGGAATCGCGTCAAGAAACTGGGAAATGACCGCGTCAGCATTCTCATTCACGTCTTGGTATGGAATATTCGTGAAAGAGCCTATAACCGAGGCGCAGATTCCTGCTACCTGTCCTGCCTGGATGCGAATATGTTCGAGTATGACCGGATTTCTCTTCTGTGGCATGATTGAGGAAATCTGCACCAGGCTGTCTTCGAAAGTATAAAGTCCCACCTCTACGGAAGCCTTATGCATTAGGTCAGCGATGAATCGCCCTATATCGATCGTGAGACGCTGAAGCGCCTGTGCTGGAGCAATAATCCAGTGAGACCCGGCTATTGCTCGGTAGGTATGCAGATCGATGTCAGAAAAACCTAGAAGATCCGCAACCCTCCTGCGGTCGATGTGAAAACCAGTGCCAGTAATGGCGCAAGCTCCCATCGTTGATCGATCTACTGCATTCATTGCTTCACGCAATGCCTCGATATCTTCAAACAATTCAATCAGAAATGAACTGAGGAAATGTTCAGTAGTTGAAGGGTTCGCAGGCTGCCCATGGGTATACAATATTGTAAGCTCGCTTGCTCCTGTCCTGGCCCGTTGTTCTATTCGTGAACAAGCAGCAAATAGACTTTCGCAGAACGCTAGCAAAGATTCTCTTAAAGCCATACGAAATGCGGTTGTATCCATGTCGTTTCGGCTGCGGGCGGTATGCAACCATCCAGCGCTTTCCTCTCCTTCATTCTCTGCAAGCTCTCGTTCTATAAGGAAATACAAATCCTCTATGCCCTCTTGGATCGGATATTCGGCTGGAGGCTGCCAGACATCACATATCCAATCAATTCTATCGTGAAGATTTTTCGCGATATCCTTCGAGACAATGCCCATTTCGACGAGCATACATAGATGCGCTTTCTGTATGCGAATCAAATGAGGCAGATAATTTCGAAGCCAATTATGATATGATGGCGAAAGCACCCTCTCGGAATATACCGGAGAAAAAGTTGCTGCGGACATGATCGTTCTCCTTATTTCTCAGACTTTTACTCCATTTTCAATAACCATGCGGTATTGCGGTAGAGAACAGCATCCCGCTCGTCTTCGGTAAATCCCACATCAGTCATGGCGCGTATCTGTGCCTTGAGATAGGCATCGGTAAAACCGCGAGGAAACCAGGAGGAATCAGTACCAAATAGAATACGCGAGGCCCCAATAGTCTCGCGGAACTTACGAAATAGCAACTCTAGATTCTCTTCAAATGGCATCCATCGCATCCATTGATTCGATCCAGAGGTATCGACAAAGACATTCGGGCAAGCCCAGCATAGGTTCAGCAGATCGAACACATATCCAGTGCCAAAATGAGGCACAATGAATGCCACACCAGGAAAACGTTTGGCAACATCGTGAAGAATCAGAGGATTCATGTTCACATGCGAAGCAATACCGCCAGCAGCTCCCATGATCCCGAAATGAACCAGCACTGGTACCTCGTATGCCGCGCAGATTTCCCATAAAGGATCAAAACGGTGGTCCGAAAGAGGTACATCGATCGATGGCCCAAGAAGCTTGTAGCCGGCGAGACCATAATCTCTCAATGCAACTTCCAACCGGTCTGATGCATCCGAAAGCAGAGGGTCATGGTGCGCATAGGCAAAGAATTTGCCTTTTTTTCTCGAAACAAGCTCACCGGCAAAGGCATTTGATCCAGCGGTTACAAATACCACCGAATGAAGGTATTCATACTTTTCCAGTTCGCCTGCCCATCGCTGTTCTGCAGTATCTCGATTGACCGGCTCGGGTGCGGGAAACTGCCATGCAGACTCCCAACGGGCCTTCTCGTTCTGCAACCACAATGACGCTCTCTTTTCCATCCGTGATACAGCTTTGTCTGCACGTGTCATCGATGGTTCCGCATTTTTGCTATTCTCTTCTGATTGAGTCGATTGTCTCCCCGATGTATAACCTATCCCAGATTCATCCTCTATTTCTGATTTCCCATCATCGATAATCTTTCTTGTCGGGAAATGCACATGCGAATCAATCACTCTCATATCGTATCCTTGTGCCTGGAGCTACCCCTTGAGTCCTGTCATGGCTATACCGCGTACTATTTGCTTCTGGAACAGCAGAAACACCACAATGAGAGGAGCCATGGCAACTGCTGCACCTGTCATGATGTAATGCCAGTCGCTCCCCGCTTCTCCAGAGAAATTTGCCAAGCCTACTGGCAGAGTAAACATTATCGGCTTTGATGCAGCAATTAGAGGCCAGAGAAAGGCATTCCAGTTGCCGATAAAGTTGAAGATAGCCAGAGTAGCAAGCGCTGGTCGTACAAGTGGCAGCACTATTGTCAGGAAGATTCTCAATTCTCCCATGCCGTCAACGCGAGCCGCGTCGATAAGGTCATCAGGCAATGTCTGCATAAACTGACGCATCAAGAAGACGCCGAATGCGCTTATCATGCCTGGAAACATGATTCCCCAGTATGTATTGACCCATTTCATAGCCCGGGCCATGGCATACCATGGTATAACCAGCATTTCTGTAGGAATCATGAGCGTGCTCACAATGAGCAGAAAAATTACTTTCTTGCCTGGAAAGCTAAATTTCGACAGCGCATATCCTACCAATGAATCGAAAAAGAGAACCGATGCCGTTGTGCATAGCGCAACAATAATTGAATTTTTGAACCATTGAGGGAATTTGCTGTTATTGGAAAGGATGTACCGGTAATTGTCGAGAGTTGGCAATTCTGGAAGTAAGCGCAGTTTGAAAATCTGCGTAGCGTCCTTGAGGCTTGAAAACAGCATCCATATAAAAGGAAATATCATGATTATTGAAAGCAGAGCGAGCGCAACATAGGCTATAATGACAGAAACAGTCGGCTTCCTTCTGTGGCGGGTATCAATTTTTCCTGATCTGGGTTTCATTGCAGCTCCTCAATAACTCAATTTCCTGTCAAAAAACCTCAATTGGAGAAGGGTAATCGACATAATGATGACAAAAAGAATGAGACTGGCAGCCGCAGCTTGTGCCATTTCAAAATACATAAAGGCTTTTTGGTAGATGTATAATGCTGCCGATTTGGTTGCATTGAGCGGCCCCCCCATTGCCTGCATAGACATATTGTACACCTGTGTAAATATTCTCAAGAATTGAATGCCTTCCATAACGGTGAGAAACAGAATCACTGGATTCAAGAGAGGAACAGTCACCTTCAATAGAATTTGCCTTCCGTTAGCGCCATCTATCTGTGCCGCTTCAATCATTTCACGCGGTATTGTCTGAAGACCCGCAAGAAAAATCGTCGTGCAGTAGCCAAGTTCAACCCAAGCGTTGACAACCAATATTGAAGGAAGCGCTTGCGTCGTACTGTTGAGAAATTCTCCAGCAGGAAGCCCTAGGGCGTTGAGAATTCCATTGATAATTCCGATGGGCGGAGGCTGGTACATCCAACGCCAGACCCAGCTTACCGCTACCACAGGAGTAATATACGGAAGGACATAGATGAGCCGAAAGGCGCTTTTTCCTTTCGGTATGATATCGAGCATAAGCGCGATAAGGAAGCTGATGATGATTACAATTGGAGCTCCGATTAGCGCATACCTGGCAGTATTCCACAGTGATTGTATGAATACTGGATCGCTCAGCACTTTGACATAATTAGATAATCCAACGAATGCAGGGACCTTTCGCATGAGGCTCCAGTTGGTGAAGCTCATCGCGAGCATGTACAGCATCGGGCCAAAACGTACTGAAATAAAGAAAATAAGAGGTATCGTGAGAAAGACATAGGCAGTAAATGCTTTTCTTGATTTTAGCGTCATGCGCCAACCTCTCATGAGTCCGGCATTCAAAAGGCGCTGACCGGACAGCTTTTCAGGCTGTCCGGTCATTCATAGCCTTGATTAAGTATTTATTTTTTCCAGAAATCGTCGATCAGTTTCTGTTCAGCAGCCGCGGCTTCTTTAAGAGCTATGGCTGGATCCACTTTCTTAAGCCATACCTTGTCTACCGCATCGACAAGTATAGTCCTCTGACCTGCTTCATCGACGAATTGACTCGCATGTGCATAGGCGAGTCCATTAAAGAACGGCGCGTATACAGGATTGTCCTTGTATTTTGCGGCAAGCGATGGACTCGCAGGGAGCTCCCCAACATTCTTTAGCCAGAGCTCTTGCACTTCCGGCGAAGTAATGAACTTCAAAAATTTAACAGAGGCTTCGAGCTTCTTTCCGCTGACACCTGCGACAATCGCATGCGTCCAATAGGAAGCATAATTGGATTTAATTCCGTTATGCGAGGGCAGCTCAGCAGCGCCCCACTCAAGGTCCTTGATTGCATTGAGGGTCGCGATTCGGAATGACCCATCGATGTTCATTGCAGCCTTTCCAGAACGGAAGGCGGTGACATCATCTGTAGCAAAATTGGGATATCCAACCTTGTCCTTTACAATCAGATCGGTATACCAGCGGAAAGCAGCAATCCCCCTGTCATCCGCATAGGACACCTTGCGATAGTCGGCACTGTATGGAATATTTCCAAACTGGCGGAAGAGAATTTCGCGAATCCAGTTGTGTCCCTGACCCGTTGGCTGCATTGCAAGCCCTGCTTGGACGAGGTTCCCCTGCGCGTCATATTTCGAAAGCTTTTTCGCATATGTTGCAAGCTCATCAAGCGTTCTTGGCGGTTTTTCCGGGTCAAGTCCTGCTTCTCTGAAAAGCTTTTTATTCCAGATCAATGCAAGAGTCCGGACAGCGGTTGGTGCGGCGTAGTATTTTCCGTTGAAATCTACTGATTCCGCAACGAAATTATAATAATTCTTCTCGAAATAGGCCTTGTTGAACTCACTGGGCGGAAGCTCTTGGAGGTATCCTGCCTTTACGTACATCGGAAGCCATCCATAAAAAAGATTGATGACCTCTGGTCCTTCTCCCGCAGGAATCGAAGCAGCTACCTTCTGATTATAACTTTCGTAAGGAAAGGTTACCTGCTCGACCTTTATACCTGGATTCTGCTGTTCAAATGTCTTGATGAGCTCGTCCATGAGCTTAACCTTTGACTCATAGAAATACTGCCAGTAAGTAATGGTCACTGTCTGGGCTCCTAAAGCAAATCCCGCCGCAAGCATGAGCAGCAGTGCTATGACGACACCTTTTCTGATATTCATGATATGCCTCCTTTTGCCACGATCATTTGATTTGATATGGCTTTACTGGAATAAGTATCCAGCATATTTGCGCGGTGTCAAGGTTGCTGGATCATTTCCTGCATCAGAATCAGCGTTGTTGCCCGGATAAGGTAAGCTGATGAACATGAATGGTGCGCTAAGTCATTACATGGTATCCCATTAATAATTACCTCTAACCAGTATAAGCATGTTCTATTTTTTGTTTGGAAATGGCTTTCATATCCCACAGGCAGTATTTAGCAATAATAAGGTGCATTTAAAAAAATAATGCAACAACAGCTGCATTCAAGAAAGGAATGTATATAGAATAATAAATCGATAATATGGGGAAATAAGATTTATTGCTTGCTGATATAATAAATTATCTTTTTCGTTTTCTACAATTTTTAATGATCGCAATATTCCAATTTTTAGAAATTTTTAAAAACCCTTGATAATATATGGTTTTAAAATGGGACCAGAGGGAGTCGAACCCCCGACCTACTGCTTAGAAGGCAGTTGCTCTATCCAGTTGAGCTATGATCCCTCAAATAGGGCTCGGTCGCTTTATCGCAACCGGAACCTCTACGGTTATTCGGGACGAGAGGATTTGAACCTCCGATCTTCTGCTCCCAAAGCAGACGCCTTAGCCCCTAGGCTACGTCCCGATTTCTGGCTGTAAACTAGATGAAAAGCTCAGTGTATGTCAAGATACGGCAGGTTTTCGCTTGACCAACACAGATAACTAGTGCATTGTATAGGTATATTCGATAGCAACCAAATCCAGCAAAAGGAGGATGCGTCATGAACGACTCGGAAGGAAGTCATAGTCGTTGCATGTATACCGAGCCTGAAGATCCATTCCCGCGACCATCCTGCCTGACAGCTGGAATCGTTCACGCTGAAGAATCCTTTTGAGCTTCAGCCATTCACCTCATGCTGTCAGGTTGGTGGCAGCACCTGGAGGTGAATTATGATCAGATTACCCTTATTCCTGTCTCTGCCTCATGAGAAAAACCTGACATTCAATGGAATCAATGCGGGTATCGATGAGAAACGTCTTATTGCCCTCTGCCATAAACCAATACAGGAGGTTCTCTCCGAGCTAAAAACCGACCCGCAGGGGCTGACCGAAAAGGAAGCCGACAGACGGCTTTCGGAATTCGGCAAGAATGAGCTTTCGCCTTTGAAAAAACTCAGCTTCTGGCAGGACATCCTTGAACGACTCAAGAGTCCTTTGGTAATACAGCTGCTCGTCATCGCTATTGTTTCGGCGATTATAGGAGAATCACGATCATCGATCATTGTAAGTGTCATGATTCTGCTCAGTGTCGGTCTGTCCTATATCCTCGACAGCCGCTCGAATAGAGAAGTGGAAGCACTTGGCAAGCGTGTCCAGTCTCGTACCTATGTCTTTCGTGATGGGAAAGAAACTGAAATCCGCATGTCGCAGGTCGTTCCTGGCGATGTCGTGCTCCTGCAAGCGGGCGCGATCGTTCCTGCCGATGTCCGGATTATGTTCGCAAAAGACTTTTTCGTAAGCGAATCTGCGCTTACAGGCGAATCAATGCCTGTGGAAAAATCAGCGAATCCGCCACTTGAGATGGTTTCTTCTGCATTGCAGCTTTCCAATGCCTGTTTCATGGGAACAAGCGTCACCAGCGGGACTGCTCGAGCGGTTGTCGTTGCGACGGGTTCACATACGCTGTTCGGCGCTATTTCCAAAAAGCTGTCTGAAAGAAGGGAAGAGACAAGTTTTGATAAGGGCATTAAATCTTTCACCTGGCTCATGATCAGGTTCATGCTGGTCATGGTGAGTGTTGTCTTCCTCGTTGTAGGCATTACAAAGGGAAATTGGCTGGAAGCACTTCTTTTCTCCCTGTCGGTGGCCGTCGGCCTCACCCCTGAAATGCTCCCTATGATTGTTACGGTGAATCTTGCTAAAGGCGCGCTTGCGATGGCAAAGAAAAAGGTCATTGTTAAAAAACTGCCATCGATCCAGAATCTGGGAGCGATCAATATCCTGTGTACGGATAAAACAGGCACGCTTACGCAGGATCGTGTCGTGCTTGAGCATCATGTCGACATAATTGGAAACACCAGCGAAGAGGTTCTCAATTATGCCTATCTCAATAGCTATTTTCAAACAGGCCTAAAAAACCTGCTCGACAGAGCGGTTATCGATCATGTCGATCTTGATGTCGAAGGATGCCGGCTTGTGGATGAGCTCCCTTTCGACTTTCAAAGAAGGCGCATGTCTGTCATCGTGGAATACGAAGGAGACAACGTGCTGATCTGCAAGGGCGCGGTCGAAGAAATTTACAGCTGCTGTACCCATTATCAGATCGATGAGGAGATCTATCCGCTTATCGACATGATTCGCGCCGACCTCTTTGAAGAAGTACAGAAGCTTAATAAAGAGGGATTCAGAGTCCTTGGTATTGCCTATCGCGAGTTCTCCAGATCTAAAACCACCTTTACGGTTCAGGATGAAAGCCAACTCGTGCTGCTCGGTTACATCGCGTTCATAGATCCACCGAAGGAATCCGCGACAGAAGCGATATCGCTGTTGTCAAAAGCTGGTGTAGCTGTCAAAGTGCTTACCGGAGACAATGGACTTGTTACCGAAAAAGTGTGCAGAGATGTCGGCATTCCTTTTACATCCTCGATAAGCGGAGCCGAACTGAGTACGCTCGACGCTAAGGCGTTTTCAGAAAAGGTCCGAAACTGTGAGGTTTTCGTCAAGCTCACCCCGAATCAGAAAGAGCAAATCGTGAAGGAGCTCAGACAGCAGGGATTCGTTGTCGGATACATGGGAGACGGTATTAACGATGCGACCGCGCTCAAGGCAGCCGATGTTGGCATTTCGGTCGATTCCGCTGTCGACGTTGCAAAAGAAGCAGCGGATATCGTCCTTCTCGAGAAAAGCCTTCTTGTCCTAGAGGAAGGCATTCTTGAGGGCAGGCGTATCTTTGCCAACATTATAAAATATATCAGGATGGGTGCAAGCTCGAATTTTGGGAACATGTTTAGTGTACTTGGCGCGAGCTATCTTCTGCCGTTTCTTCCCATGCAGCCATTGCAGATTCTTACCAACAACCTTCTTTACGACGTGTCGCAAACCGGCATTCCTATGGACAATGTCGATCCGGAATTGATTTCCAGGCCGGTTAAGTGGGATATCGGAAATATCAAACGATTCATGCTGTTCATTGGCCCAATAAGCTCAATTTTCGATTACGCCACTTTCGCGCTCATGTGGTTTTTCTTCAAGACCAGTGCGTATCTTGACCCCGGAATTGGCATGGGCCAGAAGGAAGCCCTTGCGCGATTTTTCCAGACAGGGTGGTTTGTTGAATCATTGCTGACACAGACGCTGATTGTCCATATCATCCGCACCAGACGCATTCCATTCTTTCAGAGTCGCGCGTCTGGTCCCATGCTTTTTGCAACGCTTGCGGTAATGGCTGTGGGTACCTGGCTTCCTTACTCGCCTTTCGCCGCATTGCTCGGGCTTGTGCCGCTTCCAGGAATCTACTGGGTCTGGATCGTTGGGTTTCTGATCAGCTACTCGATTTTAACGCACACAATTAAGCGCTGGTTCTTCCGGCGATTTGAAGGAGCATGACTATGGATTCGATTCTTGATGCACTGCAAGAAGGACGCCTCTTCGAACTGCCCGAAAATGACAAGAACCATGCGCTTCAGTTTCTTGCCCACATCATCGAGGCTTTTCCGCAGATTCCGACAGGAACGGATATTGTTGGAAATGTTATGGCGAGAGAACATTCGATGAATACAGCGCTGGGCAAGGGCTGGGCTGTACCACATGCGCGCGTGGATTTTGAAGAAGACTTGATGTGCGTCATAGGCTGGAGCCCGACAGGTATCGATTATGGGGCTCCGGATGGCCAGCCGATATCGATTATCATCATGTACCTTGTTCCGTCGAATCAGCGAAATCATTACCTTCGAGAAATCTCGATCATGGCCAAGGTGCTCAAGTCGTCATCTGGGATTGGTAATCTCGCTGTTATAAAAGATCTGAATGACGCCAGGAATTATCTGCTCGATCTTATTTCGGCCAGCAAGGAGACCGTCGGCCCTGATGCCCGCGCGCGCATGATTCGCCTTCAGACGAAAACTGCGTTGGCCCCCCAGGCCATTGCGGATCTTTCCAATCTTATCATTGAACCTCTCTCTATTATCGTCGGGCCAGGCATGAAGCCACTTGCCCTTACACAGAATCCGGAACTTCTTAATTTTGTTGAGAGCACCGCAGGGCTTACCGACCGTCTCGATACGGAAGGCAGCTACCAGAATAGCGCATGGAGAATTGTTCGCAGAAGCTCGATTGCCTATCAGGGGGGCAGAATGCTCTTCGACTGTCTTGCCTTTATGCTTCTCAAGAGCGGTCAGAAACCATGATCAATGGCAAGCTCTTTGAAACAATTCAATTTGTTCGATACTCAGGAGAAACATCCATGTAGTGCTATGCGTGTCAAAGCCCCAAGGCGGTACTGAACCTGTTTCATTGACAAACCTGCTGTTGACACCTGCTGATTTTGATTTATAATACTCCGGCTTCCTTATATTTAAGGGAATGAAACCCATCCCACCCTGTGAGGAGTAATTATGTCCTTTACTACAGAACAGATTCGCAACGTCGCCATCATCGGACACGGAGGCACGGGAAAAACGACACTTCTCGAACATATCCTCTTTCAGGGCGGAATGATATCGAAACCGGAAACGGTCGAATCGGGCAAAACCGTCAGCGATTACGGCGAAGACGAGATTGCGCGCAGGATATCAGTTCGCTCGAGCCTTACTCATGTCGATTCTCCCGATTGCAAGATCAATTTTATCGATGCACCGGGAGCCGGTGATTTTGTTGGAGAGGCGATTCTTGCCATTAGGAGTACTGAAACCGCGCTGCTTGTTATCGATGGAAAATCGGGAGTTCAGATCGAGACGGTCAAGCTCTGGCGGATTCTCGAAAAACACAACAAGCCCCGCATGATCTTCATTACCAGGCTTGATGAGGATCGTTCCAGCTTCTCAAATACGCTTTTTGATGTGAAGGAAAAATTCAAGGTTACTCCGGTACCTCTCACGATTCCAATAGGGGAAGGGCTCTCATTCAGGGGTGTGATTGATGTCCTGAATCGAAAAGCCTATTTGCGGCCAGCTTCGCACGACCAGAAAGAGCAGGTTGCAGAAGTTCCGGCGGATTTCGCGGACGCGGTCGAAACTGCCCGCGCGCAGCTCTTCGAGGCAGCCGCCGAGGGCACCGACGAGCTTATGGAAAAATACCTGATGGAAGGCGAGCTTTCACAGGAAGAGACGCTTGCTGGACTCAAGAAGGCCCTCGCGGAAGGCAAGATCGTTCCCGCCTTTGCGGGCTCAGGCCTGGCCAATAGCGGCACCACAGCATTCATTGATTTCGTCCGCAACAGCGCTCCTTCTCCGCTCCAGCGCGCTCCGGAACCTGCGACTGACGCAGAGGGGACCGAAATTGCTCTGCCGGTAGACCCTTCAAAGCCTGCCTCTGGTTTCATTTTCAAAACCCAAATCGATCAATTCTCCGGACGTCTCTGCTATATCAAGGTAATCACCGGCGCGGTTAATCCGGATATGGATATCGTGATCAGCCGTGAGTCAAAAAAAGAACGGCTGGGTAAGCTCTTTACCATGCAGGGCAAGAAGCTCGAAGAAGTGCCCTCCCTCCCTGCAGGCGATATCGGAATTATCGCTAAGCTTTCGACGCTCAAGACAAATGATACGATTTCACAGTTCGACAGGCCGATTTCCTACCTTCCCCTCAAGCTCCCCTCCCCTGTCCACATGCTTGCCATCTCCGCTGTCAACAAAAAAGAGGAAGACAAGCTTTCTGAGCTTCTCTACAAGGCTGCCGAGGAAGATCTCACCTTCAGAGTCAACTACAACCCGGAAACCAAGGAAACTGTCATCGCAGGCATGGGCGAGCAGCAGATCACGATGATTCTCGATAAAATCAAGGCCCAGTCAAAAATCGCCGCGGAAACGAGGGTGCCTCGCGTTGCCTATCGAGAAACCATCACCAAGAAGGCCACCGCAGAATATACCCACAAGAAACAGACCGGCGGTCACGGGCAGTATGGACGAGTTGTATTCGAGATCGAGCCGCTCGAGCGCGGGAAGGGATATGAATTCGAAAACCGGGTATTCGGTGGCGCGGTTTCCAAAGGCTTCATGCCTGGCATTGAAAAAGGCATCCACCAGGCCATGGAGGGAGGCGTGCTTGCCGGGTATCCGGTCGTGGATGTAAAGACCGCTATCATCGATGGCAAGGAGCACCCTGTTGACTCTTCGGAAATGGCATTCAAGATCGCGGCGCGTGGTGCGTTCCGCGAAGCGATGAAACAGGCGAACCCCGTCCTGCTCGAGCCGATTATGAACCTCTCGGTATTTGTCGAGGAGAAATATCTAGGTGATGTCATGTCGGACCTCTCGGGGCGCCGTGGCAAGATTTCCGGACAGAACCCCATCGGCGGAGGTATCGTCCAGATCGATGCACAGGTTCCGCAGGCGGAACTGCTCCGCTACGCTATCGATCTGCGTTCAATGACCTCGGGAACCGGCTCATTCGAAATCGAGTTCTCTCATTATGCGCCGATTTCCGGCAAGATCGCCGACGACGTTATCAAAGCTGCCCAGGCATTCAGAACCCAGGAAGCAGAAGAAGAATAACTTCTTCCATGACAAATATGGGAAAGCGCCGGCTTTTGCAAAGGCCGGCGCTTTTTATTCGCTTTTTCCCTGTTCTAGCCTTTCTATTTCCCGGATGAATTCATCGAGCGTATCGTATTTCCGATACACCGAAGCGAAGCGGATGTAGGCCACTTTATCAAGCGCGTGAAGCCGCCTGAGAACCATGTTTCCTATCTCTTCGCTGCGGATTTCATTCGACGCCTTTGCCAATTCCGCCGCTTCATCCTCTATTTCGTTGATAAGGTTTTCGATGGACATCTGCGAGACAGGTCGCTTCTCCAGCGCCCGGACGAGGCCACGTTCGATCTTCTGCCGCTCGAAAGGTTCGCGCCGCCCATCACGCTTGATCACCATAAGTGGTTTTTCTTCAATACGCTCATAACTAGTAAATCGAAGCCCGCAGGATAGACACTCCCGCCTTCGCCGAATCGCTTCGCCATTTGCCAGGCTTCTCGAGTCGATTACCTTATCATCAAGACTTCCGCAGTGCGGACACCTCATGGAGAATCCTTTCCGCCAGATAATTTTTCCAGCGCTCGCAGGAGGTCCATGGGTAGTGGGAAAATGATTGTCGAATTCTTCTCTACAGCAATTTCAGATAGAGTCTGTAGATATCGCAGCTGCATACTCGCAGGTGAACGAGCGAGCACCTCCGCGGCCTGGGCGAGTTTTTCTGAAGCCTGCAGTTCCCCTTCCGCGGCGATGATCTTTGCCCGACGTTCCCGTTCTGCTTCCGCCTGACGAGCCATGGCTCGCTTCATCGTTTCGGCCAGTTCGACCGCCTTTATTTCGACCGCTGAAACTTTGATGCCCCACGGATCGGTCGCTTCATCCAGCAGCTTCTGCAATACCTGTCCCAGCTCGGCACGCTTGGACAACATGTCGTCGAGTTCGTGCTGTCCAAGGACTGACCGGAGAATCGTCTGAGCCAGAAGGCTTGTGCTCTTAGTGTAGTCCGCGACCTTTATCACGGCTGCAACTGGGTCGAACACATTAAAATATACGACCGCATCGACAATCACCGGCACGTTGTCACGAGTGATCACTTCCTGCTTGGATACGTCGATAGTGAATGTGCGCATGTCCACTTTCCGCAGAATATCCAGCCCGAATGGGAGTATGAGATTGAAGCCTGGTCCGACAACCTTCTGCATTCTGCCGAGACGAAAAAGCACACCACGCTGATATTCTGACACAACACGCATCATCTGAATGAGTAGGATAAAAGGAATCGTGAATAGCACAGGAGCAATTTCGGGTGATCGCTGCAGAAGAATGACTTCAGGAATGGCCCATGCGATCAGAAGCACTACCAGAAAGATGGTAACCGGCTTTTGCTGTCTCGCAATCGCAACGAAGATGAATATAAGCCACCATATGGCGAACAGGGCGGCAATAACATAGAGAAGCGCCATGATTCCCTCCTTTTTTAAGACAAATATACTATAACTTGTGTTAGGTTCAAAGCCTGTTTCCACTTGATTCAGTTGCCTGTTGGACATTGTTTGAGTATTGTTCAATTAAGGATAATATTATTGAGATATGGTGTTTATGAGCAAAAATCCATATCAGGAGGAGGCAGCATGCCATTTTCCGACAAACTGAGAAAATTTCTGGAAACCAGTGTTGATGCGTCGAGAGAATTTCTCGAGAAAGCAGCAAATCAGACACAGGTATGGGGCGAGATGGGCAGGCTGAAAATCGAGATTCTCCAGCTCCGAGCTCGCGCGCAATCGCTGACTGGCAAACTCGGGGCAGAGGTGTATGATCTGCTTGTTGAAAAAAACGAACCGATGATTGGCTCGACGACGCCTGAAATCGAGCCGCTGCTGAGAGAATTGCGCCAACTCGATGCGCAAATCGACGAAAAGGAAGCGCAGTACCGCATCAAAGGCGGCAAGGAAAGCGACCTGAACAATCCAAACCAGTAAGCGAGCTTTCCATGACGCACCTACATCCGCGGCTGGTCATCTTCGATTTCGATGGTACATTGGCAGATACCATCGCAGATATTGCAGGCGCCGTGAATCGAACACTCGAATCGCATGGATTCCCCGAGCATCAGGTTGAAAAGTATCGCCTTATGGTGGGGAACGGGTTCTCTGCGCTCATCGACGCGGTTCTTCCTAAAGGGCAGACGTTCGATCGAGCATTCATCGATGCTATTCGCCGACAAGCGCTTGAGGAATACGAGCGTCACTGTCTTGAGCTAACCCATCCCTATCCAGGCATGAGCAATGCCCTTTTTGCCCTTGTTGCGAATGGCATACAGGTCGCGATTCTGTCGAACAAACCCGATCACCTCTTGCAGCATATGGCCCACACGCTCTTTCCAGGTATTCCTTTTACCGCTGTCTGGGGAAATGCCGAAGGACGCGCCAGAAAGCCCGATCCTAAGGCCGCGTTGGATCTATGCGCTCTCAGTGGAACATCTCCTATGGAGACTGCGTTTGTTGGTGATTCTGGTGTGGATATGCAGACTGCCCGCGCTGCAGCCATGGTCCCGGTAGGGGTACTCTACGGATATCGTAGCAGGGAAGAGCTTGTCGCCGCAGGCGCCGCGATTCTCGTGGAAGCACCGTCGGACCTGCCCATTCTGTTCCGGCCTTTATAACACGCTGTGCTTCCATTTATGGCGCGTCGAAGGTATATTCTGAGATGTCCCCAGTTTTTAGGGGATCTTAGCATTTGAGATGCGCTAACATCCGGCGTCGCCGGCCCATCCAAGTGCGCATGCTGAGGAGATTCTATGAATCATGAAGAAATACGCGCTCGCGCGCGTGACTATCTCGCACATGAAACCGATTCGTTTTTTTCCGCCGAAGTCTCTGCCCTTCTCGAAAAGGAAGATTGGAAGGAACTTGAGGATCGCTTTTATCGGGATCTTGAATTCGGTACCGGAGGACTGCGCGGCCTGATCGGCGGCGGGTTCAATCGAATGAATACCCTGGTTGTCACTCGCGCGACACAGGGGCTGTGCGACTACCTTAAGGAGCAATTTCCTTCCAAGCCACTCTCGGCTGTGATTGCCTATGATTCCAGACGCAAATCCAGGGAATTCTCGCTGGCGACTGCGCTCGTCTTTGCTGCCAACGGAATCAAGGCGTATCTTTTTTCTTCACTCCGGCCTACACCGGAACTTTCCTACGCGATTCGAACACTTGGCGCGGACACCGGCGTCGTTGTAACCGCGAGCCACAATCCACCGGCATATAACGGCTACAAAGCCTACTGGAATGATGGCTCCCAAGTCATTCCACCGCATGACGAAGGCATTATCCAAAAAGTTCAGCTCGTTCGCTCAGTCAACATGATTTCGGAAGAAGAAGCTCGCAGGCGAGGTCTTCTGATTACGATTGACCGGGAGATCGACGACAGCTATGTCGCAATGGTGAAGTCGCATATACTCAGACCAGAGCTTTTTTCGAGCATGGCCGCTACGGTCAAGATCGTCTACTCACCTCTCCATGGTACAGGAGCAATGCTCTTCGAACGCATCATGAAAGACCTTGGCCTGACGGTCACCACAGTCCCCGAACAGCGTGAACCGAATGGAGAATTCCCCACAGTTTCGTACCCCAACCCCGAAGAATCCGCTGCCCTTACCATGGCAATCGAGCTGGGAAAGAAGATAAGCGCTGATGTGGTCATGGCCACCGACCCGGATGCGGACCGCCTTGGTATCGCGGTTCCAGACGGCAAGGGAGGTTTTACACTGTTGACGGGGAACCAGCTCGGCACCCTCCACCTCGACTATATCGCCTTGAGTCTCAAAGAGCTTGGCAAAATGCCCCCCAGGCCGGCTGCGATCCGAAGCATCGTTACGACAGAATTCCAGAAGGCGGTTGCTGAGTACTACTGCATTGACAGCTTTGAGTGCCTTACGGGTTTCAAATGGATTGCGGATCTCATGCGTCGCTTCGAGCAGCAGGGGTATGATTTTATTTATGGAACAGAGGAATCCTACGGCTATTTGGTTGAGCCCGAAGTTCGAGACAAGGATGGTATTTCGGCAGCCGCGCTGACAGCGGAAATGACGCTGTACTGGCGAAGCAAAGGCAAAAGCCTTCTCGACAGGCTGCAAGACCTGTACCGGCTTCATGGGTACCATGAGGAAAAGGGAATTTCGGCCTATTTTGAGGGACCACAGGGCATGCAGATCATGAAATCCATCATGGATGGCTATCGCAGTGCCCATCCCAGGCAATTCGGCGGCATTCCTGTGGTGTGGACACGCGATATCAAGGCTGGGTACGCGTGGGATCTCAACGGCAAGCGGGAAAAGGTCGAGCTCCCAGCAAGCGATGTCATTCAATGGCGCCTCGAAGATGGAACGCTGGTCACGGTGCGCCCATCGGGAACCGAACCGAAAATCAAATACTACATACTGTGCAAGAGCAAAGGTGATTCCCTTGATGGCGCAATCGCTGAAACAAGAAAGAAAATTGGATTGATCGAAGCGGATATCCGCAAGGTGATCAGCTCCCATTCTTCATGAGCGCATAATGGGTGAATACAATGGAGCACCCCTGTGGGCCTCGCTTTTTAGCGAAGGCCCGCAGGAGCAAAAAAAAGCTTTTGCTCCCTGGTATCGCCGCGAGGGAGGCGTCTGGTGTGAACGCTCCTGGTCTGAAATGGTCTGCAGTGGCGCATCGTGGGAAGGTCGCCGCTACGTCGCCATGGATGTCGAAACGACCGGCCTTTATCCACAGAGTGATCGAATCGTGGAAATTGCGCTTGTTCGATTTTCATTCGACAGAGAAGGCGCGATTATCGAAGAAGAAAGCTTTTCAAGCCTGATCAATCCATTATGCCCGATCCCAGCAAAGGTCCAGGCGATTCATGGAATTGGCGATGCGGAAGTCGCCCACGCGCCGACCTTCCGCGAAGTGGCTCGCACTGTCATCGAATTCATCAATGAACGCATCGCCGTCGGACATAATGTTCGTTTCGATATCGATTTCATAGAAACCGAGCTGGCTCGCGCAGAACAGCCTCTATTGCTTGCCGAATGTGCCGATAGTCTGGGTATGGCAAAAATAGCCTTCCCAGGAATGCGCTCCTACAACCTTGGTATGCTTTCCTATTCGCTTAAGCTTCCATCAGATGCCCAGCATCGAGCGCTCGGAGATGCCCTGACCAGCATGCGCCTTTTCGCTGCGGCCGCTCGTTTGCTTTCAGGACATTGCAGCTGACATCTGGATTTGAAGAACATCCATGATACATAAAGACAATTCGTTTCAATTATTTGCAATTCTGTACTCGGTGCTCCTCCATCTGCTATCGGGGTGTACTCCCCCCACCCCGCCACCGGCATCGTATGCACACATGCTGCCTGCCGATGCTCTGCTTGAGGGTATTGATCCCCACACACTTGTCGCGGGAGTCCTCCCCTCAACGGATAGCATCATGGCGATGCTTACCGCTACCGACATCGGTGATTCGATCGAAAACCGCGAAGCGGAACATACGTCACTTTTTTCGCGCCTACGCTATCGACGGATCGCGTCGTTACAGAATTCCATGAAACAGAATCGAAAAGAGCTTGAGAGATACATGGACAGCGCGTGGCCAACCCTCCGGGCGTGGCAGCGCCTCTTTTCACCCAAAACGCCCAGAAAGGTCCCCATGCTGACCGACCCCGGTCTCTATTCCCTGCCACGGCCCGATCAGCTGGAATACGCGCATACGTGGGCACTCGATATCTTTCTTCAGAACGTGCGCCAGCTTCCTGGCGGCGTGCAGAAAGGCCCTCGTATATACTCACTGAGCGATGGAATCGTCATTGCGGCCGCATCAAATTGGCACGGCTTTCCAAGAATTGCCGATTCGATAGACTATCTATGGGGCGGCCTGTCTCCCAAAGCTGGCAACGGCGTCATTGTCTATGCTCCGACAGAGAAGCGATATTATCTCTACTTTCATTTTTATCGAGCGCTGGTTTATCCAGGCCAAATCGTTCTTAAGGGAACACCGCTTGGCTTTGCGGGAAACAGCGGCATCAATGCACGCAAGAAAGGTGGAGGAGAACACCTCCACCTCGAAATTTTCAACGCGTCAACGGGAAGTTTTTTGCGCAATACCCAGCTCATGGAAATGCTCGCTAAAAGGAAAAGCCAATCCATCTTCCCCGAAGACTGACATTGAGTATATAACAGTACCAGAGGAACTGCGTACAAGGCGGTGATTGATCATGGAAAAACGCTTTCTTGTCGCTGATATCGGCGGAACCAATACTACCATTGCTCTTGCGATTCACGATGGAAATCACATTGATATTATTCATAAGCAGCGCTATGCGACGCGTAGTGAACCTTCGCTCTCCGCGGCAGTTGAAAAATTTCTCGCTTCGGCCAAATCTTTTGAAATCAAAACGCATTTCGATTTTTGCTGCATATCAGGCGCCGGCCCCGTCGATTCGGATCACACTATCAGACTGACCAATGCACCCTGGATTATCAGCGCGAAGGAACTGCGCGACGTGCTTGGTGTTCCTGTCAGGCTTATTAACGATTTTACCGCCCTCTCCTACGCAGTAACCCTTGTTGATTACCACGATACGAAGGCCGTACGCGCGCTGCCGCACACGGATGGAAGCCTCCCTGCCCCTTCCCGTGACGGCATGATGCTGGTATTGGGTGCCGGTACGGGGCTTGGTGTAGGCTTTGTATATCGTAGGGGAGCGGAATCGATGGCGTTTCCTTCTGAAGGAGGCCATTCAGAACTTCCTTGTGTTGACGGACTAAGCCGAGCCCTCCACGCTTGGCTTAGTGATCGATATGGCTATCCTCCTGGCGCGGAACTCGCTATTTCCGGCCAAGGGATCGCTAACATCTTCGAATTCCTGACCAGCAACGCCCTAATCGCACAGCAATACGCCAAGGACTATGGCGTAGAGACCATCGATCCGCGATCAGTCCCGAGCCTATACGCCTCCGCGATACTCAATGCCCCGCGAGAAGACTGGCCTGCCCGTATTGCCTCCGGAGCTTCCTGCGACCCTTGGTGCGCACTTGCAATGGAGCTATTTGCCAGGCTCTACGCCACCAAGGCTGCCAATCTTGCGGCACTCTTCCTTCCCGAAAGCGGCGTATGGCTCGCGGGTGGCATTTCGTCCAAGAACGAAGACTATCTGTTGGAAGGAAACCGCTTCATGCGTTGGTTCGAACAAAACTATGCATCGCATATACGCTCTTTCCTCGCTATCTGTCCTGTTTATATCGTAAGAAACTACGATATCTCACTTCTTGGCGCCGCAGAAGCAGCCTGGCAGTATTCGGAGCATCCATGAACCAGTATGACCTCCACCCCGCTCTTATCGAGGACATGCAGAACAAACATATCGATATTGCGCTCGCGCTCGACATTCTGAATCGATACAACCAGGGTGAGTTCGATTGTATCGAAAAAATAGTGCCTACTGGAGTTCCCGCGGTCGACGGTGTCAATGTCGTCGACACCCGCGATTCGGCACCTCAAGACGCTATCTATCGCGTTCCCAAGAACGTTGCGAAGGAGCACCTACAGAAACACGGGCTTGTGTTGCCAACGAACGTTCCTGAGTACCACACTCACGGCAGCACATGGCTCGTCTTCAGTCGTACGCAGCTGGAATCCATCGGCCGACAGCTACTCCCACACTGCGCCTATGGAGTGCTCAATGGTGGTTCAGCCACCAGCTATGCCGACCTGAAGAAGAACAAGGCCATCAATACTAGCCTTTTCGAATTCCTCAAACCGGCATTCGAACAATATGCGTCAGTCTGCCATGAACGCCCCAAAGGGTTGACACCAGCATATATCAACCCCGACGGCTCTCCCGGCGCAAGTTTCCTCGAGCTTAAAATGCGCGCGCGCCTTTTGGCGGCCAATCTCACACATCGCTCGACAGACGGACTCTTTTTGCCACTGTACCAAATGACGAGCATCGGCAATCACGATATTCTTCTTGATGCCTATGAGGGTTTTCGCAACTCACCTTTTCTTTCCGTACTTTCTTCCCGTTTCGGAATCGATCCCTGCGCATGGATGAGCGGCGTCCAACCCATGATCGCCGCATTTACCCATTCTGCTGAAGGCAAACCAAAACGCATCTTCGACCGCGCCTATGGCAAAGAACATTCTTCTCTTGCCCTCCCCGGCGGACATGGACAGTGTTTCATGGTCCTCGCTGATATTTTCAGACAGCTGCATCGCCAGGGCATTCGCTATGCGATGCTCAGCAACGTGGACAATATCGGCGCCTTCTTGGACCCGCTTGAATTAGGCATACTTGCTGTCAGCGGCAAACCGGCGGGGTTCGATTTCGCATTCCGCACTCCAGTCGATGTCAAGGGCGGCATTCTTGTCCAAACAGCCGAGGGCAGAAAGACGGTCGTCGATATCGGCCCCGCGATCGATATCGAGCAGGTCATGAACCTGGAACAGAACGGCCACGCCATACTCTTTAACTGCGCGAGCGGCATGTTCGACCTTGACTGGTTGGTACCGCGCCTGGAAGAAATCGCGCGAACTCTCCCCATGCGATTCTCAGACCAGCAAAAGGATGCTGGCGCTTATTCCCAGGCCGAGCAGGTCACATGGGAAGTTGTTTCGCTTCTGCCAGATTTCATAGCCTTCGCGGTCGACAAGAATCGGCGCTTCCTTGCCGCTAAAATGCTCTCAGAGATGCTGCTAACCAGCGGCTTTGGTATTGAAATCGACACCATTCCCGCCGCGCTTCGAGAAACCGGCGCAGCACTCCACAAGGGCCAGCATTGGCTGCTTGAACATGTATATAATCTTATACTAAAGGATGGTCGCTGGATTCCTGCTGAACTGGCCTGATTTCGACCACGATTCCATGCATGATACATGAGGTGCTTTCTTTGGTGCCCTGTGTCGATGTCAGGAGATTTACCGGCGGATCCCAGAGGCCTTCTTCAGTCCACAGAACCCCTGGACGCACATGAGGATCAGCGTGCGCCTTTCCATTAAGAGCTCCCTGCGCGTTTCGCACTTCGATAGCTTGCCCCTCTTGGAGGCCCATGATCCGCATATCATGAGGATTCATGAAAATTCGGGCTCCCCGCGTGGCATTGGGCCAGGCGCCACGCTGCGAATGAACAAAACCCGACACCTTGCAAGTAAGCAGGCTGAATTCAGTGACAGCTGCGGCCACCGCTGAGGCAGCTGGCGCGGCCTCCCACAACGGGCTTGCGCATTGTATGCGCCCGGTTGAAGTAGCCAGAGGATACCGCGCAGGATCGGCAAAGAATTGTTCCAGCCCGGCCCGCATTTCTGCTTCTCCTTGATAAAAACCAGTATCTTTAAATGCATCAGCGTCTGGGATCTCGGACTCTTGAATAAACATATCCAGCCACTCTTGCTCGCCTTTCCCTTCTGAAAACTGCATGCCCGTGCCCATGTGCTCGGCAAGCTCAGCAAAAATCGCGTAATCGGATCGTACACCATGATAAGGCTCGAATATAACGGGCCGGTAGAGCGCGTATTTCCCAGCCCATGGGATGCCGATATCCGCCTTTTCAAATGCATCTGCGACAGGAAGTACCACATCGCACCACCGCGCTGTTGGTGTCATGAACAGTTCGTGGCAGACCGAAAAAGAGACAGCCTCAAATGCCTTGATATTCTTGCGAACATCCGCACCTTGAATGAGAAAATTGCTTCCCGCCGCGTAGATCGCGTCTATGCTTCCAATTCCATACCGATGCGGTTCCAGCACCGCATCCGGCCAGCGCAGTACAGGTACATGCGTCCAGACCGCCCGCTCGCTCAGGTCTGACATTGTGCCGATCCGTACCCCGGGAAGGCGATTGTTGAGCGATCCTGTCGACGCACCCTTGAGGCCGCTATTCCGTGAAGCAAGCTGGAGCGCGACCATCAGCCTGAACGGCTCTTCACCATATGCGGTCCGCTGAATGGAATACCCCGGAATGAGCATGACGGGACGGGCATCGAACCAGAGTCGAGCGAGCGACCTGATTGTCTCCGCGGAAACACCGCAAACTTCCGCTGCCCAGCGCGGGTCACGCACTACTCCATCGACCTGTCCTTCAACATAAGCCGCGAGCTTCTCGAACCCGTCGGCCCGCTGCATGACATAGGACATGTCGAAGGCCGGGTTTCCCATCATTTCATGAATGAGCGCGTACGCCAGCGCTGCATCCATACCCGGCCGTATCGGAATCCATTCAGCATCGAGCGCTCGCGCGCTGAGGCTGTTTCTAGGATCAATGGCAATGATTCTTGTTCCACGCCGACGAGCGTCTACTAATCGTGCTGGAAGCTCGGATCCGAGGCGCGCTTCCAATGGATTCGCCCCCCACAACACGATCAGGTTCGACCATTCCAGCGTATCCGCATCGAAGCCAGTCTCGCCCAAAGAGCCCCCAAACATCGATGAAAGCGCGTATTTCGCCGCGTTGTTTGAGTAGCTCCCCGCAACGAACACTCCTCCTCCAATGCTGTTGAAAAAGCGACGCGAAAGCACTTCGGTATTGTGCAGAGCACCGGTGGAACCCGCGCTCGAAATGCACATCGTGCGCGCGCCCTTTGAATGTATTTCTTGGAGGCGCGCGGCGATGAGCGACAGCGCTTCATCCCAGCGTGCTTCCCTGAAGCTGCCAGAGCCTCGCGGGCCGGTTCTAATAAGCGGCGAAAGAATCCGATGGGGAGAATAATGGGCTTCTGGCGCTCGCATCCCTTTGCCGCACGCGCGAATCCAGCGCCCGGCAGCAGGGTTGTGGCGCATGCCCACCACTCTCCCATTTTCGATTTCCGCCATAAGAGGGCAGGCATCGCCACCACAGTCCTTGCCGCAGAAATAGGGCTTCAGCTCCATGGCTGCGAGTGTAGCATAGAACCGTCAGGAACCCAACGCGAAATCGACTACCTCTTCCATGCGGCTCACCGGATGGAAGGTAATGCCTTTCTTTACGTGTTCGGGAATCTCTTCCAGATCCTTCTCGTTCGCGGCGGGAATGATGATATCTCGGATTTTATTGCGCTTGGCCGCGACTACTTTTTCGCGCAAGCCGCCAATGGGCAAGACCTGCCCTGTTAGACTCAGCTCGCCGGTCATGGCAAGGCGATCTTTTATGCGCTTATTGAGCACCAGGGACAAAAGGGCGGTGGCCATCGTGATTCCCGCTGAAGGGCCATCCTTGGGTGTCGCTCCTTCTGGTATATGCAGATGTATTTGCCGCGACTCAAAGTACTGCGGGCCGATATTGTGCTTCTGAGCCGCGTACCCCCGCACCCAAGAATAGGCAATGCCCGCCGATTCCTGCATCACCGAACCCATTTGGCCGGTCAGCTTGAATCCTTCTTTGCCGGGGTTGGCCACCGCTTCGATGATGAGCGTATCACCACCCATGCTGGTCCAGGCAAGACCAACGGCCATACCAGGTCTTGTTGCCCGCTTTATTTCGTCATCGCGGAAAATCGGTTTGCCCAGATACTTTTCCACCGCATGCTTGTCGATCTCGAATTTCTCCTGCTGGCGCCCTTCAATCACAATCGTCTTCGCGATTTTGCGATGAATTTTGTCCAGCGCTTTTTCAAAATTGCGAACACCGGCTTCGCGCGCATATCCGTCAACGATCGCCAGGAGCGCATCACGGGTATACTTCACCTGCTGTTTTGCAAGACCGTTCCGCTCAAGGCTTCTCGGGATGAGGTAATGGCGCGCAATCTCGAGTTTTTCCACATCGACATAGCCAGGCAGCTGAATGACTTCCATGCGGTCAAGTAGCGGCCTTGGAATGGTATCAAGCGTATTTGCTGTCACGATAAAGAATATATTTGAAATATCAAAAGGAAGGTCCAGGTAATGGTCGCGGAAGCTGAAATTCTGCTCCGGATCCAGCGCTTCCAAGAGAGCGCTCGACGGATCGCCCTGGTAGGAAACACCCATTTTGTCGATCTCATCGATCATGAACACAGGATCGCGACTTTTAGTTATTTTAAGCCCCTGGATGATCTTTCCTGGCAGCGCGCCTACGTAGGTGCGGCGATGTCCCTTTATTTCCGCCTCATCGCGCATGCCGCCTACCGAAAAGCGGAAAAATTCCTTGCCCAGCGCGCGGGCAACCGAGCGGCCCACGCTCGTCTTGCCTACTCCCGGCGGTCCCACGAGACACAGAATCGTGCCGCGCGTATCTTTCTTGAGCTTTCGGACTGCCAGATATTCAATAATGCGCTCCTTGACATCCTTGAGACCATAATGGTCTTCCTCAAGCACTTTCTGCGCTTTCTTGATATCAAAATCACCGGAAAGAGGCGCTTTCCAGGGTAGCGCGCACACAAGCTCCAGCCAGTTCCGCGTCACCATATACTCACTGGACGAAGGCTCCATGAGATTAAACTTTTCCAGTTCCTGCTCGACTAGCTCCTTCACTTCACCCTCAAGGCCAAATGAATCGATCTTCTCCCGGAAGCGCTGATAATCCGAGCTGCGCGCGTCTCCTGCCATGCCCAGCTCCTGCTTGATCGCCTTTAGCTCTTCACGCAAAAAATACTCACGCTGGCTTTTTTCGATCTTTTCATTGATTTCGGCCTGTACTTTCTTTTGAATGCGCAGCAGTTCCTTTTCCTTATTGATATGGATGAGCACCCGCTCCATACGTTCTCGCACATCGAGCGTCTCAAGAATTTCCTGCTGCTCTCTTTTCTCAATATTGAGGATCGAAGCGATGAAATCCGCAATCTTGCCGGGATTGTCGATATTGATCATATTGAGCCGCATCTCTTCGGAAAACAGCGGATTATTTTCCGATAGCTGTTTCATCTCCGAAATGAGGGCTCGGGTAAGAGCCTTTACCTCATCCGACTCGAAATTTGTATCGTCGAGATAGGTCACGGCCGCGATAATGGGAGGTTCTTTGGAGAGGAACTTTTTTATTTTGAAGCGCTTAAAGGTCGAGATGAAAATGTTGATGCCGCCATCGGGGAGGTTGATTTTTTTAATGATTTTGGCAGCGGTGCCGACTGAATACAGATTGGCAGAGCTGTCCTCGTCGCTTTCCTCCTTCTGGAGCACAAGCCCAATCATGCCATCAGCGGATATCGCCTGCTCAACAATCTGTATATCGGGCTCTTTTCCAATCATGATGGGGGTAAAGATTCCAGGGAAAATGGGCTTGCCGATAAGCGTGATGATCGGCAACTTGCCGGGCAGAATCTGATCTATAGGAACAAGTTCACTTGGAGCCATTTTAGTACCACCTGAACGATTGTATGTAAGGGTGCGCTGAGCTCTGAGCCTTCGTGCACGGTCTCATTATGCGCAGCATTTCTAATGTAAGGAAAAATCAGCCTTCTCGGCAAGAATACTTGAAATGCCATGGGCATTGCTGAGCACGCGGGCAGCCATTTCCTTGCCACGCCGCATGCAGTGTTCCATCGAGCTTCCTTCAAGTACATCAGCAAGAAATGCCCCTGCATAAGCATCTCCAGCGCCAAGTTCGTTTACCACCGCTACCGAAGGCGCATCCTGTCGCAACATGCGGCCGTTCCAGAAACAGGATACCCCATGTCGATCTTCTTTTATAATCAGACACTGGCCGGGCTTCAGCATGTCAGCACCGATTCCCAGCGCATCAAATTCCTTCCGCGTACAGAACACAAAATCGGCAAAGACACAAACAAATCGTTGCGCGGCTGACCGATGGCGATCGATAAAGCCATCAGAAACAAGGTCAAAGGAAATCTTCCATCCTTGAGCATGAGCCCTCTGGCAAAGACGCGTCATTTCTTCTATTTCATCGAATAATAACCCCTCGCAATGCACAATTCCCTGACCTTCATTAAATTCGATGCATGAGAGACGCTGACGCACGTACTTCGCGGCTCCAGGGCTCGCCCAGGAAACCCATCTTCCTTCCGGGCCTTTTACCACACAGAAAACACCCGTCCTGGCTTCATGCCTGCTGAGATCAAGCGCTATAGGCAGCTTTTTATCCGCGCTGCCGAATCGAGTCCCGGGCTCATCAAGGCCAACACTTCCGACAAAACGGGCCGAGATACCCTGTAATGCGGCTGCTCGCGCAGTATTGTACGCTGAGCCCCCACTCCACTTCTCGAGCATCCCCTCACCTGCTCTTTCATATTCCTCCAGCATGTCGAGGAGCAGCGCAGCTTCCACACCCGGTACATGTATTGGGGCAGCATCTTCCGTCATGCCAGAGCGGGACAAAAAATCCCTCCATGCTCGCGGGCTGAGGACTGCCCGTGTGTCACACATCGCATGCCCAATGGCACACAGCGTTTCAAAACTCATGTTCTCTTGACCCAAAAGCTGAATGTATGCTACTCTCAGCCCTGCTTGCAAGGGCGCTTGGCTCAGCTGGTCAGAGCGGCTGGTTTACACCCAGTAGGTCGGCGGTTCAAATCCGTCAGCGCCCATAATGATTTAGCCGATTTCCGACCTCAAAAATCGTGCGTGTTACCATGGTCGTGTTACCAGACTTAAGAGGTAAACTATTCGACCATGCTTCGCGCTAGAAATTTTTCAAATGCAGGCGATTCAGCAAAAAAGCAAACCGTATATATATATAGAATCCCGTTGTATCATCTAGCATTCACTTTGCACACGCTTTCGGCACCATCCCTTTGCTGGTACAATACCTTGGATGAACAGCCTGCAGCAGCATATCCGATGGGGTACCTGTTCCTGGAACTATCCCTCATGGGTGGGTGTGGTCTATCAGTCTCCCCAGCCACGCGCTGCCGGCTATCTGCGTGAGTACGCGCAGCATTTCGATACCGCGGAAATCGACAGCTGGTTCTACAGCATCCCCGAAAGGAAGGAAGTGACTGAGTACCTCGCTCAAGTCCCGGAGGGATTCCGCTTTACCTGCAAGGCGCCCCGGGAACTGACTGTCCCCACGCTGCGAGCGCGCGGCGCTTCCGGCAGCGAGTCGCCTAACCCCTCTTTTCTCTCTGTCGAGCGCGGGGCCCGCTTTCTCGAGGTGATCGAGCCCATGTTCCCCAGGCTTGATGCCATCATGTTTGAATTCGAATACCTCAATCGCCAGCGAATGCCCTCGCTCACCGCATTGCTCGATGCCCTCGACACTTTCGCGACTGGCGTGCGCGCCCGTTTCGGACAGCTGCCCCTCGCCATCGAAACACGAAACCGGAATTTCCTTACCGAATCATTTTTCAAATTTCTGCTTGAGCGGCAACTTCTGCCTGTGTTCAGCGAGAAGCTCTACTTGCCCCATGTGTATGAGGTATATGCGCTCTATCGCGAGCTGGTACAGTCGGATTCTGTCATCCGCCTTCTGGGAGGTGATCGGGCTGCAATCGAAGAAAAAGCGAGTCTGCAGTGGAACGCCATCATCGACCCCAAACCAGCGGAAGAAAAGCGCGCGATTCTCTCCATGGCGATGGACCTTGCAGCCCGGGGGCACACTGTGACGATCAATGTCAACAATCATTACGAAGGTTCCGCGCCGCTCACCATCGCAGAGCTCAAGGCAGAGCTGTCCCGCATGAACTTTTCCAAGGATGCCGCGCTTCCCTTTTAACCCCATAAGGACGATTTATAGTATTTTTAATATAGAAGGATGCGAGGTTGACAGAAGGCCTTGGCAGCCATTATGAAGGGTATAGACACAAAGTGAAAGGAGCCAGCGCATGACACGAAGCGAGTGTATCGTGGTGGGCGGCGGCATCGCGGGGCTGACTGCGGCAGTCTATCTCGCCAAGGCAGGTACCAAAACACTGCTTCTGGAGAAGAATACGCACTGCGGCGGGCTCATGACCTCGTTCACGCGTGAGGGCTTTCATTTCGAAGGCGGTGCCCGTGCGCTGGTCAATTCCGGCCTTGTGGGCCCCATGATGGAAGAGCTGGGAATCGACCAGCGCTTTCTGCCCAATCCGGTATCGCTCGGTATCGAGGACAGGCTCTTCCGGGTCAGGGGTGAAGAGAGCCTTGATGAGTATGCGCGTGTGCTCAAGGATCTGTACCCAGAAAGCGTGGCGGAAATCGATGCGCTGTTCCATGAGATCGGCGGGGTCATCAAGGATCTCAAGGTGCTCTATGGTGTCGACAATCCGCTCTTCTCCAAGGCTCCTCGAAACCTCGCCATGCTGCCGGGCATGCTGAAGTGGCTGGGACAATTCGTGCACACGATCTTCAGAATCAAGAAGCTCAGTATTCCCATGGAGCAATTCTTCCGGGGTTTCATGACGAACCAGGCGCTGATCGACGTGTTCAGCCAGCACTTCTTCCGCGGCACGCCGGCATTCTTCACCCTCAGCTATTTTGCCCTCTATAACGACTATCAATATCCCGAAGGCGGCATGGGTGCCTTCACCCGGCGCATTGCCGAGAAAATCGAGGCTTTCGGAGGCACAATCCGCACTGGCACCGAGGTGGTGCGCCTGCTGCCCGGGCAACAGGTGCTGGAAGACGCGCAGGGCAATCAGTATGGGTATGAGCATCTGATCTGGGCGGCCGATCTCAAGCGGCTCTATTCGATCATTGATGCGGGCGATCTGCCCCCGGGTGCTCGTACTGCCGTGCTGCAGGAACAGGAACGCGTCCTCGCGGCCAAAGGGGCCGAGTCGGTCTTTACGCTCTATCTTGGGCTGGATGAGCCGGTGGAAGCGCTCTCCACCATCCCAACCGGACACCTGTTCTATACCCCCTCGCGCAAGGGCCTTGGATCGACCGCAAAGGCCGATCTGCGGGCGATGCTGGATGCCTGGAAGTCGACGACAAAAGAGCAGGTCTATGCATGGCTCAGGGAGTTCTGTGAGCGGAATACCTTCGAGGTGTCCATCCCGGCGATGCGCGATGCGTCGCTGGCGCCGCCAGGGAAGACTGGGCTCATCATCAGCCTGCTCGCGGACTACGAGCTGTTCGAGAAAGCGGCTGCCGACGGGTGGTATCAGGCACTCAAAGAGTATCTTGAGGATGCCATCATCGAGGTATTCTCCCGGACCCTTCTGCCTTCGCTGCAAGACAAGATCCTGTTCAGGTTCTCAGCCTCGCCGCTGACGCTGGCTCGCATTGACGGCAGCTCAGAAGGCGCGATCGTGGGCTGGTCGTTCGAACAGCCGCTGCCGGTACCCTCCTCGATGCTACAGATGAATAAATCGGTGCAGACCTCAATCCCGCATGTTTTCAAAGCCGGCCAGTGGGCATTCAGCCCCGCCGGCGGCCCCACTGCCATCATGACCGGCAGGCTCGCCGCAAAGCTGGCAGGCAAGGGGGGATGAGGGGGGGGCATATGGCATCCATGAATGAGGATACGCCGCTGGAAGGCTTTTATCTAATTGAATAAAACTTTCCGGCCGCGTTAGATTTGAGCGTCAATACAACAAAATATCCGTAAATATAATCTCCCTCCACGCACGACGACGTGCTATAATTGTGCAGCATTTTGAAATCAATTAAGAACATGATACGCTGTTACTAAATCGAACGATTGTCTCAGTACTATTCTGGAGCGAGGTATGCGAAGCATTTTTGAATTCAGAAATAAAATCATCAGTGAATTCAAGGCCTTTTCTTTAAGTTTCACAAAAGTTAGCGCACCCGACATCAAAGAATATGTCAATCGCGAGTATGCAGACGGCATTTATTGGCCGGAGCCGCTGGTACAGATCAATCCCAGCTATCGAAAAGCGCAGACAGTGCAGCAGCTTGTTAGCGAAGGCACGCTTCATCCGGAGTGCGCGCGTATTTTCAGAACTGGCAAACCCGATAATCCACGCGATCTGAGATTTTTTCAACATCAGCAGGAGGCTCTGGCGTTCGCAGCTTCAGGAGATTCCTATATCATCACTACCGGCACAGGATCTGGCAAGAGCCTTGGCTTTTTCATTCCCATCATCAATAAAATTCTTCATGAAAAAGAGCACGATACCAGGCCACGTACCAGAGCGATCATCATCTATCCCATGAACGCCCTGGCCAACAGCCAATTGGAAGAAATTAGAAAATTCCTCTGCGATTACCCCGCAGACGCCCAGCCTGTGACGGTGAAGCGCTACACCGGCCAGGAGGATCGGGCAGAGCGAGAAGATATCGCACGCAATCCTCCCGACATCCTTCTGACAAATTATATGATGCTCGAGCTTATCATGACACGCTATGAAGAGGTTGACAGGAAAGTGCTCGAGCATGCTCATGGTCTCGAGTTCCTGGTACTTGATGAACTGCATACCTATCGCGGTCGCCAGGGATCCGATGTTGCGCTGCTGATGCGCAGGTTAAGGAATAGACTGGAAGCCAAGAATCTGCAATACATCGGCACTTCGGCGACTATGTCTTCAGATGGCGACAGCAATGATCGCAAGGAGGCAGTCGCACGCTTTGCCTCTGAACTGTTTGGAACGAAAGTACTGCCATCCAACGTCATCGTAGAGACTCTTGAACGAATCACCAATCCATTGCGATCAAAATCATCAGTGCAACATCTGCTGAAAGACCGCGTTCTCAACGGCACACGAGAATGGCAGAGCCGCAAGGATTTTGCAGATGACCCATTAGCAATATGGGTAGAACTGACCATGGGTATCGAATTGCCCTCAGAAACTCGCGATATGAGCAGGGCAAAACCCATGACACTCTCTGAAGCCGCACGTAGGCTTGCAGAGGATGCAAAGGTTTCTGAAGAAGATGCCCGTCGTGAGCTCGAAGCGTTCCTCCTCGCAGCGCAGGCGTTCCGCGATGAGGCAGGTCAGCAGCCTTTTGCGTTCAAACTGCACCAATTCATTTCTGGTCCTGGCAAGGTTCTGGTCACCCTGGAGCCGCAGGGGAAACGATTCATTACCCTCTCTGCACAGCGTTTTGCGCCGGATTCTAATGAGAAACTTCTCTATCCGGCGCATTTCTGTCGAGAATGTGGGCAGGAGTTTCTGCCTGTACGCCTTGAAGGAGACCATTGGGAACCCCGCAACATCGAAGAGCCCATTCCTGAATCCTTATCTGATGAGTATGGATATCTTGTACCTATCCATGCAGGATGCCAGTACACAGGCGCGCCAGAGGACCTTCCTGATACATGGGTAAACGTGAACGAAGATGGGATATCAATCAAACACAATTATCGGAAGTATGTACCAATCAGAAAAACAGTCGATCCTTATGGAAAAGAAAACAATCTGGAACTTTCCAATACTACCCTTGCCTGCTGGTATATTCCAGGAAAAATCAGGTTCTGCCCCCATTGTGGATTTGAGCATGAAGCGTATGGCAAGGATGTAAACCGTCTCTCCAGCCTCTCGGGAGAAGGCCGATCTTCAGCAACAACGATACTCACCTATTTGATCCTCAAACATCTCTATGAGGAAGAAATTCCTGACAATGAGCATGATCAGCGAAAACTTCTTGGTTTTACAGACAATCGCCAAGATGCAGCGCTCCAGTCAGGTCATTTCAACGATTTTATTTTCATCGTAATGCTGCGTGCAGGATTGATAGGCGCATTGGAACGAAATAGAGGATTGTTACGGGCCGATTCTGTTGCCAAAGAGGTATTTGATGCAATCGGATTCAGTGCTGACACGCCGGAAGCAAAGGCTGAATATCTTCTCAATCCATCAATCAAAGGTCTGGCTCTCACAGCAGCAAAAGACATTCTACATTTCATACTCGGCTATCGTATTTTCCTGGATTTCGGTAAGGAATGGCGATTCAGCAATCCTTCTCTTGATCAGCTTGGCCTCGTGCAAGTTACGTTTGCCGGCCTGGATGAAATGATACAGGATCAGGAGTTGTTCAATTCCCTGCATGAGAGCCGTGCTGGGCAACTGCTCGCAGCACTTTCAATAGAGGGTCGGCGAACATTCTTCTCATTTCTTTTCAATACGATGCGCAAGAACCTCTGCATCAAAACACGCTATCTCGATAGAGTAGAACAGAAGCGAGTGCAGGACAAAGCAAACAACTATCTCAATGAGCGCTGGACCTTCGATCCCGAAGAAAAGCTGAAATCCACCAAATTTCTTGTCACCGGCGCAACCGGAAACCAGTTGGCACATCTCAATGTGCCAACGATGCTTGCAAGCAGCCAGTCCAGCCTCGTAAAGCGAATCATAAAGGAAGGCATATTTCAGGGAAGGAATGTAACCCGCGTTGATCTTGTAGAGGTCATAGAGACAGCCCTTACCTGCGCAGCTAATTATGGCCTCGTCCATCGCCAACCGCTTGAGAACTATATCGTTGGATGGTGTCTGAATGGCGATGCCATTATCTGGCGCCGTTCTGATCCAAATGACAGCACAAATGGCCGGCAATCCCTGAAAAACCGCTTTTTCCAGACCTTGTATCCAGCGGTGGCTTCCATGCTCGCCAAGCCTGACCATCCTTTCTTTGAATTTGAATCACATGAACATACAGCGCAGATCGAGAACAGTGACCGCCAGATTTTGGAAGCACGATTCAGATTTGCTCAACGGGATCAGGCGTATTTGAAAAGCATCGAACCCACCAGGGAGCCCCAGCGATTACCGGTACTGTATTGCTCTCCTACCATGGAACTGGGAGTCGATATATCAACACTCAGTGTTGTGTATCTACGAAATGTACCACCTACACCGGCCAACTATGCGCAGCGTAGCGGCCGGGCAGGCCGCTCAGGCCAGCCTGCACTAGTGATTACGTATTGCGCATCCCAGAGTCCCCATGATCAATGGTACTTTTCCCATGCGGGCGAAATGGTACATGGTATCGTGAAAACCCCTACACTTGATCTCGGCAATCGTGAACTCATCGAAAGCCATCTGCATGCCGAATGGCTCGCTGCGGCAAAAGTAAATCTCCATTCGAGCATCAAAGAATCATTGAATCTGGACGATGACTCATATCCAATCCACCAGTACATCGCAGACGCATGCAAGAATGAACAGACAACCACTCAGGCCCGCCAGTCGGCCCTAGCGTTTTATGAGAGCATCCGGCAGGCAGACAGTGCCTATAATGCAGTGCTCGACATGAAGTATATGGAGGATGTCATCAAGAATTCCTATGCAGCTTTCAATCAGGCATTCGACCGCTGGCGTAATCTCTACCGCAGCACCCTCGATCAGCTTCAGCGTGCCGATGTTGTTGTCAGAGATCATACACGCACTCAAACAGAGCGCAATAACGGCCAGAGGCTTTACAATGATGCAAAGCGACAGCTCGATGTCCTGCTTTCTGTAAGCGCCTCTCTCAATACCGATTTCTACATCTATCGGTATCTTGCCAGCCAGGGCTTTCTGCCGGGTTACAACTTCCCACGCCTCCCGCTCATGGCATGGATTCCTGCCCGCAGACTTACGGGAGGCACAGAAGAAAGCGGCATTATGCTGAGCCGGCAGCGTTTCCTCGGTATCACAGAATTCGGACCTCGCAGCCTCATTTATCACGATGGCAAAATGTACCGTGTCATCAAAGCCAAGCTTACCGCAGGAACTCAGCAGGAATTGGGAGCAGGAATACAGCTTATTACTCGCAATATGAAAATCTGCAGCGAGTGCGGGTACGGCCATCTCAGCCCCGACGGACAGCCCGATCCAGTACAGGAAACGTGCGAAAACTGTGGTGCAGTGCTCACGCCGACCACGAGAATTCAGAGTCTCTATCGGATCGAAACCGTTGAGACCACCATGGTGGAACGCATCACCATCAACGACGAAGAACGTCAGCGCCAGGGGTATGATCTGCAGACAACATATCAGTTCAATCGTGCGAGTGACGGAACGCCTCGTGTTGAAAAACGTACGATTCAGTCAAACGGCGAAACGATTGGCGAACTCATCTATGCGCCATCGGCGACGCTCTGGCGAATCAATAAAGGCTGGAAGCGCCGAAAGAACCGTTCTGTCTATGGCTTCCTGATCAACCCTGCTACTGGAATGTGGGGACAATCCGAAAATGGAGATGAAGACAAAGCACAGGATGAACCCGATATCCCTTCTAAAAACGCACCATCGCAGCGCATTGTTCCATTTGTGGAAGACACCAGAAACATACTCATTCTCAGGCTAAGGAATGCGAGCTCGCCACAGGCGCTTGCAACGGTAGGCGCGGCACTTGCACGAGGCATCATGGAGACATACCAGATTGAGGAATCCGAGCTAGCAGCCGAGCCGCTTCCCTCCGCAGAAAATCGAACCTCTATTTTGTTCTATGAATCCGCGGAAGGTGGTGCTGGAGTGCTCTCACACCTCGCTCATTCGCCGAGAGATATTGCGAGAGTAGCGAGAAGGGCGCTCCTGATTATGCATTATGAGGTTTCCGACGATCCACATGCGGGCATCGTTGACCCCGCCTCACTGCAAGCCAGTAACAGACAACACAATGCAGACAACGAGTATTGTGTCGCTGCGTGCTATCACTGCCTGCTCTCCTATTATAACCAGACCGAGCACGAGCTTATCGATCGGCGGAACCCGGAAGCGCTCGCACTGCTCTGCGCCCTCGCCAACGGCAGTATTCTCGATGGCTCAATGGCGCCGGAGGATGATGACCCACCTCAGAGCACTGTCTCAACCACTCAGGCTGAACCGCTCACCGCCCGCCTTCAAGCTGCCCTGCGCGACGCAGGCTGCAAAGCTCCCGATACCTATGAGTACACCTTTGGTAATGGCTCCTGGCGCTGCAACGCGCTGTATCGAGCAGATCGCATCGCGGTGTTTTGTGTCGACCCCGGTCCTGAAGCGCTGCGGTATCTCCAGGAAAAAGGTGTCCGGGCAATCGTACTTGGCGACAATGTGGCACACTGGGTTGACATACTGAGACAGTCTGATCTGCCCCGCATCACAGGAGGCAATGCATGAACAGCTCTCGCTTTGCACCCGGCACCCTGGTTTGCGCTCGCCGACGTGAATGGGTTGTACAACCTGATTCAAAAGACACCGTCCTGATCTTGCGGCCTCTGGGTGGATCGGATGAGGATATCCAGATACTTGATACCCGGCTTGAACTGAATCCCGTTGAGCCGGCGCAATTTCTTCCTCCGGATCCACGGCAGCCCGGTTCCTACCACTCCGCGCTCCTCTTGCGCGACGCACTCAGGCTCAAGCTGCGCGCTGGTGCAGGCCCCTTCCGTTGCTTTGGGCACCTTGCAGTGGAGCCAAGGCCCTATCAGCTTGTGCCCCTGCTCATGGCATTGCGTCAGCCGGTGATTCGCTTGCTTATTGCTGATGATGTCGGTATTGGAAAAACCATAGAGGCGGGCCTCATCATCCGGGAAATGCTCGATCGAGGCGAGATCAATCGCTTTGCGGTGCTCTGCCCTCCCCACCTTGTTGAACAGTGGGTTCAGGAGCTCAGGGAAAAGTTCCACCTCGATGCAGTGCCATTAACAGGCGGCACCGTCGCACGGCTGGAGCGTGATACTCCACCCACCGCCTCGCTTTTTGTCTATCACAAGGCGCTCGTGATCAGTCTGGATTATATCAAGAGCGATCGCCACCGCGATGCCTTTCTGGCGAACGCGCCCGAGATGCTCATTGTGGATGAAGCCCACACCTGCACCATCGACAACAGCAAAAGCACACAGCTGCGATATCAGTTGCTCAGGCAACTCGCAGACAATCAATCCCGCCATTTGCTGCTGCTCACCGCTACTCCTCACTCCGGCAAAGAAAGCGCCTTCCACAATCTCCTTTCCCTGCTCAAACCTGAGTTTGCCAACCTTCATCTCGATGACGAAGGTGCGCTTGACCGCTCGCTGCGCGCGGAACTGGCGCACTACTTGATCCAGAGGCGACGGCAGGACATCCAGGAATGGCAGGATAACTCGGTATTTCCAACACGTGAAAAGAAAGACGTCATCTACCGCCTCAGTGGCGAGTGGGAAGCATTTTTCAATGATATCCTCCAGTACTGGATTGCGCGCGCACAAGCGCTCGAAGCAGGCAGCAGTGAACAGAAACAACTCATCGTCTGGTATGCGACGCTGTCCATGCTGCGCTGTGTCTCTTCCTCTCCCGCCGCCGCAGTCGTGACTATGCAGAAAACACTCCACGCGGAGTTGGATGAGCTCACGCTTATGCGGCTCCAGGACGAAACTTTCGACAGCGCAAGCCAGGACGATGCAGAGGCTAGCGACGAAGAGCCCGCTACTGTCACCGAGCAGGATTCCAGACTCGCCAGGCTCATTGCCAGGGCACAATCCCTCCGTGGCCGCGCGGGAGACCCCAAGCTGAATGCCTTGGTACAGACGCTGGAAGAACTTCTGCACGATGGCTTTAAGCCAGTGGTATTCTGCCGCTACATCGCAACCGCGGACTATGTTGCCGAACACCTTCGCGAACGTTTTAAACATTGCACCGTTGATGCGGTTACTGGAATCTATACCCCAGAAGAGCGCAAAGTCAGGATCGAAGCGCTCATGACAAGCCCCCGGCCTATCCTTGTGGCGACAGACTGCCTCTCCGAAGGTATCAACCTCCAAGAAGGCTTCAATGCAGTCGTGCACTACGACCTTGCATGGAATCCCACCCGTCATGAACAGCGCGAAGGCCGCGTCGACCGTTTTGGTCAGAAATCGCGTATCGTGCGCTGCGCCATGATATATGGTGCGGACAGCCCTGTGGACGGCTTTGTACTGAAAGTGATCATGAAAAAAGCCGAAACCATCAAGCATGAGCTTGGCATCTACGTGCCGGTACCAGAAGAAACTCCATCCGCCCGGCTTGCCCAGATGAAAGCGATGCTGTTGCGCCGTACAAAATTTGACCAGCACCAGCAGGGATTGTTCGATTTTGCCGATGAACCTGTGGCGCAGAATCCTTCATGGCAGAACGAGTTGGCCCGCATGAAGACCATTCGTACCATTTTTGCCCAGTATCGCATCAAGCCGCAGGAAGTCTGGCCAGAATACCAGAAACAGGCGCAGAGCCTCGGAGATGCCAAAGCGGTACGGCGCTTTTTGGAAACCGCGCTGGCATACCTGCAGCCCGGCGCTCTGACGCCCGAAAAGAATGGATTGCTGCGCTTTCATCCCTCAGTGCTGCCTGCCTATGTTCGCGAGCGCGTTGCCTCGCTTGGATATACCACTGAGACGCTGTTCACCTTCGAGTATCCCGCTCCAGAGCAGGCGCAGTTTCTGCACCGCTCCAATCCTTTTGTCGCAATGATCGCCGATATCGTGCTCGAAACAGCGCTGGAACAGACAGCATCCGGCAATGAGGTACTCAGGCGCACTGCCGTAATTGTCACCGATGAGGTCGAGGTACTGACACGCATCTATCTGCTCCGCCTTCGCCATGACATCACCTATGCTAAGGCTGGTTCTGTTCGCCAGCTGCTCGCGGAAGAATCGCTCCCCGTCGCTGCAACAGGCGTTACAGAGCCTCGCATTGTCACCTCTCCTGAAATAGAAGCACTGCTGGACGCGCCGCCCAGTGGGAACCTGAGTACGCCTGCAAAGATCTCCTATCTTCAGGAAGCGCTATGCTGGTACAACGACCATGCAACCCTGTTCGAGCAATTTGCGCAGGAGCGTGCCGCTACCCTCCGCGAAGACCATGCCCGTGTGCGCGATGCGTCCCAAGCCGGTGGGCGCTATGAGGTCAGACCCAACCTGCCGGTTGACCTTGTGGGCATCTGCGTGCTGCTGCCCGCCACCCTGTGAGGTTACGCCATGAAGCAGACAAACTTTGCAAGTTTTGACACAATCCGCGTAGAAGGCACAGTATTTGTCATTGGTCAGCTTGAAAAAGCGCTTGCCGGTGCCGCCTCTTCCCAGCTGGACAGGGACTACGCGGTTCCCCGGGGATTCAGGCTCACAGATGAGCTCGGTCGCGCCTTTCAGATTGCACAATCAATATGGAACGCATACGCAGCCACATCACTGCCACAGGCGGCGATTCACTTCGCAAAGGAACTGCTGCGCGATGCGTTTGGCTACGCGAACCTGAAAGACTGCGATCCCCCTCACAGAGGCGGAAAAACCTATCCTATCTGGCATATGGCCGCAGATGACGTGCCCCTCGTGATCCTCCCCATGGGGCTGGAGGCGGACACCCCCGATGAGCGGTTTGCCGTCGAAGGTTCCGGCGTGCGCCGCAAAAGTGGTACCCAGATGCTGCAGGAATATCTGAATGCCGGCGGTGCGGCATGGGGTATCGTCCTGGGTCATCGCTGTCTCAGACTGCTACGGGCATCCAATTCCCTGGTACGGCCAGCCTGGCTGGAATTTGATCTCGAAACGATACTGGGCACTCAACGCTATCCCGATTTCTGTGCGCTCTATCGCGTCATGCATGCGTCCCGCGCGCCAAGAATCTGGCAGCAGTGGTGGGAAGAAGGAACCCAGCAAGGAGTCCGAGTACGGGAAGGCTTGCGAAAAGGTGTCACAACCGCGCTCCAGGTGCTTGGCTCCGGGTTTCTGGCAGGCGAAGGAGAAGGCAACGCAACCCTCCGCACCTCGCTTGAGCATGGCACACTGACGAAAGAGGCCTATTATACCGAACTTCTCAGGCTGATCTATCGGCTTCTGTTCCTCTTTACCGCTGAGGAGCGAGGCATCCTGTTCTGCTCACCAAAGGATGCGCAACGAGAGGCTCACGAGCTCTATGAACGCGGCTACTCCTGCGCGCGGCTGCGCGACCTGGCCCTCAGACGCGCGAATGGGAACCGTCATGTCGACCTCTGGGAGGGGATGAAGGTCGTGTTCCGCGCCCTTGCTGATGGTGAGCCAGCACTGGATCTGCCCGCGCTCGGTGGGCTTTTTGGCAAGGAACAGTGCCCGCATCTCGATACGTGTCTGCTTTCCAACCGAGCGCTGCTCGAGGCCATCTACCATCTACGCTGGACAGAATCGGAAGACAGGCTCCTGCAGGTCGATTACCGCAATATGGGCCCTGAGGAGCTGGGTTCTGTGTACGAAAGCTTGCTCGAACTGGTTCCGTCGGTGGACCTTGTGGCGCGAAGGTTCAGCTTTATCGGCATCGATGAAGGAAGCTGCACCGCCGGCAACGCGCGAAAGACCACGGGCAGCTACTACACCCCCGAATCCCTGGTCCATGAGCTCATCCGCACCACGCTCGACCCCGTGGTGGAACACAACATGGCACGCAACCCCAACCACCCTGCAGAGGCCATCCTCGCCACCACTGTGTGCGATCCAGCCTGTGGTTCGGGGCACTTTCTCCTGGCTGCCGGACGCAGGCTTGCCGAGCGCCTTGCCTCGGTACGCAGCACCGATGGCATTGTAACACCAGCTGACTACCGCCATGCCCTGCGTGAGGTGGTTTCGCACTGCCTGTATGGGGTAGATCTGAATCCCATGGCAGTAGAACTTGCCCGCACCGCGCTCTGGCTGGAAGGCCACGAGCCAGGCAAGCCGCTCTCCTTCCTCGATCACCACATCCGGTGTGGTAATTCGCTGGTGGGAGTATTCGACCTGACCGTGCTGGAAAAAGGAGTGCCTCCCTCTGCCTATAAACCCCTCACGGGTGATGATCCTGAGCATGCAGCCAGATTGAAAAAAAGGAACAATGCCGAGCTCAAAGAGATCGCCAGAGGCCAGAACGAACTCTTCGGCTCCGTCGTGGAGCGCACGGAGGCGGCCCTCACCCAGTTGCACTGGCGGCTCGAAGCTATCGCGGAAAACACACTCGACGATGTCGACGCGAAGCGCCGCGCGTACCAGAACCTGCTCCAGAGTCAGGAGTACAGGGCCGCTCGCTTTGCCTGCGATCTCTGGACCAGCGCGTTTTTTGCGGAAAAGAAACCAGAAGTCCCCGTGCCGACCACCGCGGATGTTGCCCGCGCAGCCCGGAGCGGCAGCATTGGCGAATTCAGCGCGGGTGTGGATCAATACGCAGCACAGCTGTCTGAGCGCTTGCGATTCTTCCATTGGAAGCTCGAGTTCCCCGAAGTCTTTGCCCGAGGCGGTTTTGACTGTGTGCTGGGGAATCCGCCATGGGAACGAGTCAAATTACAGGAAGAGGAATTCTTCGCATTCCGCGCGCCGAGCATTGCGCACGCTCCAACCAAAGCAGTGCGGGATCGCATGATTGCGCAGCTCGCGCAAGGTAGTGACCCGGATCAAGCACTCTATCGAGCATTCCTTGAAGCTCGCAGAATCGCGGAAGCAATAAGTCAGTTTGTCCATTGCCCTGGAGTTGAGGGAGGCCGGTACCCGCTGACCGGCACGGGAGATGTCAACCTGTACGCCCTGTTTGCAGAGCTCTTTCTGCACCTGCACCGCAGCGATACAGGCAGGGCTGGGTTTATTGTGCCCTCAGGCATCGCCTCGGATAATTCCACCAAGGACTTCTTTGCGGAGATCGCGACTAGAGGCCGCCTTGTGTCGCTCTATGATTTTGAAAACAGAGATGGAATATTCCCAAGCGTTCACAGAAGCTATAAATTCTCTCTCCTGACCCTTGGGGCTGCGCCTGCGGCAGAGTTTGCGTTCTTCCTACACCAGACTGAGGATCTTCAGGATGCAAGACGGCGCTTAACCTTAAGCCCCGATGACTTCAGGAACATCAACCCCAACACCCTTACCTGCCCTGTGGTACGCTCAGCGAAGGATGCGGAGATTGCAAAACGCATCTATTCGCGTGTGCCAGTCTTGTGGAAAGAAGCGCGCGATGGATCCCCAGAACGCAATCCGTGGGGAATAAAATTCGCTAGTCTTTTTCATATGGCAAATGATTCCCACCTCTTCCACCCCTCCCCTGGCCCGGGCTTGGTGCCGCTGTACGAAGCAAAGCTCATCCACCAGTTTGACCATCGTTTTGCGACCTTTGACCCCCAAATGGCAAAGAAAAGCGCTCCAGATAATGAGCCAGCCTCGCGCGACCTCACCGATGAGGAAAAAGCCGACCCACATTGTACGGTGCGCCCTCGCTACTGGGTGGACCAAAGGGATGTAATCGCACGCCTGGCAGACGCACCCACGGCGATACTCAAGGCCTGGCGCGCGGGCGACGCGGGCGCTCTGCGTACCGCGCTCGAGGCACCAGGTGTTGAGCCGGCCTTCGCGCGCCTTGCCCGCCACACGGATATCCTCGACGCAGCAGGCCGCGCGCTCGAGCAACGCTGCCCGAAGTGGCTTATGGG
This sequence comes from Spirochaetota bacterium, assembly GCA_029265255.1. The sequence goes on along the minus strand of JAJUJQ010000008.1, from coordinate 26,527 downwards.
GTGGCGCGATATTACAAACGCAACTAATGAACGCACGACCATCGCGAGCGTACTGCCGAGGGTGGGGGTGGGGAATAATCTACCATTAATCATTTTTTCCAAAGAAATGAAAGCAAGATATGCTGGCGCGCTTGTTGCTAATTTTAGCGCTATTGTTCTTGATTATGTAGCTCGAAACAAGATTGGGGGCACTCATTTAAACTTTTTTGTATTCAAACAACTCCCCATCCTCCCTCCCGATGCCTACACCGAGCGGGATCTTGCCTTCATCATACCGCGCGTCTTCGAGCTCACCTGGACCGCCTATGATATTTCGGGTTGGGCTGAGGATCTGTGGAATTCTATGGAGTTGCGCGAGCGTGCGCTGGTGCTGGGCGCGCACCGCACCAATCGCGCTGCCCAGCAACAGGGGACCGCAGCCATGCCGTTCATCAAACCCGAGTGTATGCCGCCTGTGACGGCACCAGAACTCGATATGTCCTTCAGCCCCGACAGGCTGCCGCCGTTCCCTTACCATCCGGCGCGCCGTGCGTATATCCGGGCTGAGCTCGATGCCTGGTTTGCCCGCCTCTATGGTCTGTCACGGGACGACCTGCGCTACATCCTCGATCCCGAAGACGTCATGGGCTCGGACTATCCATCCGAAACCTTCCGTGTACTCAAAGAGAATGAACTGAAGCGCTATGGCGAATATCGCACGCGCCGCCTGGTGCTGGAAGCCTGGGACGCCCAGGCAGAGGTGCAGCTATGAACTCGCTGACGCAGACCATGGTGAGCAAGGCCGGTGCCGATAATGGCTGGGAATATTGCGTGTCGCAGAGTCAGGAGTTGATAGAGCTTGCCTCTGCCCGCCATGGCTACCGTGCTTTCATCACGGAATCAGAACATGAAGGTGGTTTTCTGGTGCGCTTTGAGCCCATACTCTATCCCGCAGACGGGCTCCAGACGGTTGCCGCGCAGATAATCGACCCAGCTCAAGGCCTATGGGAAGCCTTCGATCGAGAGGTACTGGGAGCGCTGCTGCGCCGGGCTGCCGAACTCGCCATATCTCTTCCCGACGCTCCCGAACGCAGGTACCGCGCACAGATCGAGGAATATTTGCAGCAGCATCCCAATGCGCGCGGGACCGAGGCAGAAGCCCTCGTCAGGCGCCGTATTGGCCAGGATGTGTATCGAGAAGCCCTGCTTATCTACTGGAACGGCTGCTGCGCGGTCACCGCCTGCGATGTGCCCGAGATTCTGCGCGCAAGCCACGCTAAACCCTGGGCAGACGCGACAGATCAAGAGCGTCTTGATGTTCATAATGGCTTTCTGCTCCGCGCCGATCTCGATGCGCTCTTCGACGCAGGGCTCATCACCTTCAGCGACACTGGCGACCTTTTGCCCTCGCCCACGCTCACACCACGCCAGCTTCGCGACCTCGGCCTCGACACGCCCCGCGCGCTCCGACGCATCGAATCCGCCCACCTGCCCTATCTGCAGTGGCACAGAGAGAGGGTGTGGAGGAGATAATTACGACAGGCTTACCGCTACTCGATAAATGCATATATTCCTGCATGCCATAGAAATGGCAATATAACGCATTAAAATTATTTTTATATAGCTATTTCAATATTAATTCTAATTTTAGCGTCATTTATTCTCCCCACGCACTTTTAAATTGAAAGGATTCGACACCGATGGACCTCTATGCAACGTTAATACTTCCAAGGCAGCGAATCCATCTTCCCCGCAGACTGTCAGTGATAACACCCCAGCGGTTGAAGTTGTTCCTCAGCAACCGCTCATCCAGAACAGCAGCACTGTCGCAATTCCTACTGAAGCCACGAATGAGCCATCAGAAGAAAAGACCGCAGCCAGCGTACCAGAGCAAACGTCCTCTCCATATCCGTCTTCTTCATATGCTCCCTACGCGCATGATCCTTATTCGAACGTTCCCCATGTCTATCCTTCTTCGACTACACCTCCTTCTGTACTTTGCCCAGAGACTCCCAACGAGAGAAAGGAGACGAATGCTTCACCACAGCCTGAACCGAGCTCCACTTTGAGTGCAGCAAGGCCAGAAGAAACCTCTACTTCCCTTTCAGCACAATCTCGCGAACCAGCACCCAGCATCAATATTACCGAGGCTACTTAAAAAGCATATCTCACCGTGGGTTCGACAAAGGAAGAAGTAAAAAAGTCATGGGAACGCCCAATAGTATCTCTGCCTTTAGAGCCTTGGACAAGAAAAACTGGACCTACCGCTATTCAACCGTAACATTCAATAACCAAGGTGTGGTGATCGAGTGGAATGATACTTCTAGAATATTGAGAACCAGGTAGAAGAGCAGCAATAACGGCTGTTTAGACGGATTACGATTATTAGTTCGGCTATAAACCTTGTTTTCCTCCAGTAAGTCTAGTATAATGATACTTGCTGGAGGAAAATCATGATCATGACGCATCAGATGGTCATGGAGGGATTGAGGAACTACGGCTCCCCCAAGGCGCGCATCACCAGAATGATGAAATCCGGCGCGCTTATTCCGATAAAGCGCGGACTTTATGTCAACGACAGGTCGGCCTCGCGCCGCGCGCTTGCTTCGATGCTCTATGGGCCTTCCTATCTCTCTTTCGAATACGCACTATCGGCATCGGGCCTCATTCCTGAGCGGGTCGAAGTGGTTACCTCCGCATGTTTCCGCAAGAACCGCAACAAGATATTCCGAACGCCGCTGGGCGAATTTCGCTACTACTACCTGCCTGATCAGGTATATCCTTATGGCGTCACACTGGAAGAAGAAGATGGCCTTCCCTATCTCATCGCGACGCCAGAGAAGGCGCTCTGCGACGCGATCTACAAGGTGCCATGCGTAACGTCCCTCAGAGATATGCGGCATCTCCTGCTGGACGACTGGCGTATGGAGCTGGATGATCTACGAACGCTCGATCATGCGTTTATCGAATGGATTGCGCCATTGTATCGAAGAAAGTCGGTGCTGGCGCTTGCTACCTGGTTGAGAAAGGCAGAGCAATCATGAAGTATCCCTCGGCCATTCAGACAATGCTCGCTCGGTACGAATGCAGGAATAACGACGAGTATCGCCACGCCCTCAAGGAAATCGTTCAAGAAATTGCCCTGCTTGGCTTGTGGCGTGCACAGTTCTTTACCCATGCTGCCTTCTATGGTGGGACAGCGCTGCGTATTTTCCATGGGCTTGATCGTTTCTCGGAGGATCTCGATTTCAGCCTGGATGCACCTGATGCTAATTTCGATCTGGCAGCATACCTGCCCTCGGTGCGGGATGAGCTGGCCGCGTGGGGATTTGAAATGGAAGTTGCGCAGAAAATCAAAGTCCATGAATCCGCCATACATTCTGCTTGTATAAAAGGTGGAACTCTTATCCATTTAATGAAAATCACATCGATACGACCTCCAGTACCAGGTGTGTCGCCGAACCAAGTGCTGAAAATCAAGCTGGAGATCGATATCAATCCACCGCCCCATGCAGGTTTTGAAACAAAATTCGGTCTTGCTCCGCTGCCTTATGCAGCACGCGTGTATGACCTCCCCTCTTTGTTCGCGGGAAAGCTGCACGCGCTGCTCGCGCGAGCATGGAAAAATCGGGTAAAAGGCAGAGATTATTATGATTATCTTTGGTTTCTAAGCCAGGACGTTCCCGTTAATATGCGCCATTTAGAAGCGCGACTGCGGCAAAGCGGTCAGTGGACTGCTCCAGAATCGCTTACGCGGGCATCATTACTGCAGATGCTCTTTTCTCATTTTGCGGCGGTCAGTTTTGAACAGGCAAAGGCCGATGCCACACCCTTTTTGAAGGACACGCGCGCGCTGGAACTGTGGAGCCCTGCATTCTTTGATTCTGTGTCACAGGAGAGGCTGAAGACTGTCTGAACCACCCCCTCACTCCCACCCTGGCCAGCGCTCCTCCCACCACGCGCGTTCTCTCCGCAGCAGCTGGCTGCGAAGCGCTGCGTCGCCAGCACCGCCCTCTTCAGCGAAAGCCCATCGTGCCTCATCCAGGTCACGCAGGTCAAAGAGGTCATCGGCGACAGTCTGGATGGTGTCTCGCAGTTCGAGCGCATCGAGCCAGCGCGGGGGTATGGCAGCTGTTCCATGCGTCATGCCAAGGAGATTACCCGCGAGAGCGCCGGTGGAATCGCTGTCCCCGCCAATATTCACTGCCATGATGATACCTTCTTCGAGCGATTCCGCCCGGAGCGCGCAGAACACGGCGATCGCGAGGGCTTCCTCGGCAACCCAGCCGCCGCCAAGCGTCGCAATGCAGGTTTCGGTATCGTTGTCGCTCGCGGCAAGCTGGAGCGCTTCTTCGAGCTTCTGGATGGTCTCTTCCGCGCCAGCTTCGTTCCGCAATCGCTCAAGGGTGTGCTGTGCCGCCTCAGCTAGCGGCACTCCCCATACAAGCTCGCAGAGTATCCGGGCAAAGGCGCCCGCGGCCAGGAACCCTGTGGGGTGGCCATGGGTCAACTGGGCTAAGACTACACCAAGGGAAAATGCGCGCGAACACGCGCTCTCAAAGTTGGTCTCAGTGGCAAGCGCGTACAGCGCCGCGGGGGCTGCGCGCATGACGCCGCCGCATCCCTTGCTGGTATTGAGCGCGATAGCTGGCCGCCCAACAACCTCCGCGGCTTCGAGTGCGCTCATACAGGTTGAGCCTGGGCTGCGGTTTGCATGCAGTTCCTCGTGGGCATAGAGCCAGCCTCTACGGCTGATGCGTACGGGAGGCTTATCATTCTGCGTGCTCAACCAGCGTAAATACGAATGATGGAGATTCTCTGAAACCCGCGGCGCCCTCCCCGCGCTGGTTTCTATGCCCACCCGGATCAATCCTTCCGCCGTAAAAAGCGTCATCTGCGTGTCATCAGTAATCTTCCCTGGGATGCCATCGTACGCAGGCACAAAATCCCTGACGCCCACCGGCCCAAAACGCATCCGAATCACCTCAAGAGTATCGAATTCCACGGGCGCTCCGAGCGCGTCACCGCAGGCCCCTGCCAGGAGGCATCCGCGGAACTTGTCGCGCAGCCGCCACAACCCTTCGAAGCTCTTCACATATGCTTCTTGTTCAGGTGTCTCGATGGTGCCCGGCCTTGCTGCTCTCACCATCCGGATGGCCTCATCAGGATGCAGGCCGAATTCCACCAGCAGGCGCGCTGCCACCATACCGGTGCGCCCCAGGCCCCCCATGCAGTGCAGGCACACCTTTCCCCCTCGCCGCAGGACGGAACGCACCAGACGCCCCTCCTCTTTCCAGTGCTCTTCCCACAGGTGATCCGGCACCGAGGCATCCTCGATGGGGAGTCTCAGATGCAGCATGCCTCGCGGGAGGAACTCCTCGAAATTCGCAACGCCTACCTGATGATACTCATGTGCTTCGATGAGACTGACGAGGATCTCCGCGCCCCAGTCGCGAATAGCCGAAAGGTCCATGCGAAGGTCCCGTTCATGGTATCCTGTTGTTCCCTGGCACTTCTTCCCCGGGCAGAAGGTCATGCCTATCGCGCCGCCCCTGCTGGGGATGGTCACAGTGTCGAGGTGCAGGGGGTTTGTGCTACTGGTGAGGATCATACTGCCACATTACTGCCTGCTCGCGGGCACCGCAAGTGACAATATGGGCTCACTCCAGATCCAGTACATTCCGCACTGCATCGAGCACGCTGCCATCGCGCCATTCAATGAGCGCGACCACGCGATCGCCACATCGCGGCGGCTCCGGTATGCCGGTGATGGCGATGGTGTCCCGGTACAGCTGCTCCATGGTCACAAGTGGCAGACCGGAAGATTTGACCCTGTCCAGAAGATCCTCCCGCTTCGGATTGATGGCAATCCCTCGCTCGGTCACAAGGACATCCACGACTTCTCCCGGGCAGGTAAGTGTCGTCACGTGTTCGCGCACGATCGGGATGCGCTTGCGGAACGATGGAGCGGTGATAATCGTGCATCCCGCACAAGCTGCCGCGTCACTGTGGCCTCCAATCCCATGCTGCAGGATGCCGTCTGAATGCGTCACGGTATTGACATTGAAGTCGAGGTCAATTTCCGTTGCCCCCAGGATTGCGACATCCAGCATGTTGGCAACACAGCCTGCCGAGCGGGGCCCGTACGAAACAAAGGGATCTGAAGGAATGTGGTTCGGGTTTTCGGCACAGGAGCGTACCGCGTCGAGATCAAAGCTCTGCAAGTCGATGATGGCTCCCAGCAGCCCTTCCTTGAGAAGGTCAACCATCACCTTCGTCGCGCCTCCATGGGCAAAGGACGCATGGATGCCCGCTCGGCGCATCCGTGCTGCAAGTGCGACAGTCGCGGCGAGCGAAATACCTCCGGCACCCGCCTGGAAGGAAAATCCTTCCTTCATGATACCTGCGGCTTCGATGAACCGCGCGGTCAGATCCGCGATGAGCAACTGGGTGGGACTGCGTGTGAGTCTGGTCGATCCTGATACGATTTTTGCCGGATCGCCGATGGATTCCACCTCGAGCACATAGTCCACGTGGCCACCCTCGATCGCCCAGGGGGCGCAGGGATACGGCACCAGGTTGTCGGTGATCACGACCACGGTGCGCGCGTACTCGGAATCCGGTTTCGGATACCCCAGCGGACCGCATGCCGACTTGCCGTATAAGCCATTGGCGTTGCCGAATGCATCGGCACAGGGAGCAGCGATGAACGCGACATCGATACGCAGGTCCCCTTCCTGAATCGCGCGCTGGCGTCCCCCATGGGAACGCAGGATGCAGGTGTTCGGCATGAGCCCCTGCGAGCACGCCTTGCCGATCGCCCCATACATGGATCCTTCGATTTTTGCAATGACGCCCTGCCGGATGAAAGGGATCAATGCCTCGTGCACCGAAAAGAGCGCGCTTGGCGCTAGGGTCAGGTTCTTTGCCCCTCGCGCAGCGAGCCTGCGTACGACCTCAAGCACAATCGCGTCTCCATCCCGCAGGTGATGATGGAACGATATGGTGGCGCCGTCTTTGATAGCCAGCCGTTCCAGCAACTCGTCCCAGCCGCGCACCACCTTGTGCAGTGCGCCTCGTTGAGGGACATGGCGCACTGGATTCGCATGTCGCTTGATTTCGCCGAGGGGATCCACTGCTGCGCCTGCGAAAGGTATACAGGCTCGGTCTTCAATCCGGGCGGGTATGTTCCGTCCCGCGGCATTGGTAATCCATTCCATGAGTCAATCCTTGTCAGACTGAGCGGTCTTTAGAATGCGTTTTGCTCGTGCCACGATGGGCGCATCGATCATCATGCGATTGCGAGATGCCGAGCCCTTTCCTTCAGATTCTGCTTCATTCGCGGCTTCCAGGACCGCGCGAGCCCAATCGATCTCTGCCGCTGAGGGTTTGAAGCAGTCCCGTATCACGCCAATCTGCGCAGGATGGATGGCAGCCTTGCCTGCCATGCCAATCCGGCGGGCTTCGATACAGGACCTGCGGAGCGCGTCCAGATCTTCGATGTCGATAACCACCGAATCCAGTGGATCGATGCCTGCCGCGCGCGCGGCGAGGACAATCATCTGCCGCGCAAGGAGCGTGCCATCGACGTGTCCCGATGATTCGACCGAAGAAGACCCTTGTTCTCTAAATGCGTGAATATCGGTCAGAAAGTCCTCGGTGCCGAAGCAGAGCGCCGCGTTGCGCGGCGAAGCTCTGGCGATGTCAGACGAGGCGAGTACTCCTTTGGCCGATTCGATGAGCGGCATGACAAGAATCGAGCCCGATGCAACGCCATGCGCTTCTTCGAGCCGACTCAATGCCGCGTCCAGCCTCCGCACCTGTTCCGCGGTCTCACATTTAGGCAGCATGATGGCATCAGGCATGACTCGTACAATCTCGGCGAGATCGTCGGCACCCCATGGGCTTTCGAGTGCATTGATCCGCACCACACGTTCGCTGTTACGGAACAATACATCGCAGCCAAGCATGGCGCGCACCAGAATGCGGGCTTCAACCTTGCGATCAGAGGGCACCGCGTCCTCGAGGTCGAACACAAGCGCGTCCGCGCCGAAGGAATCTGCGTTGATCATGAGATGAGGCTGATTGCCCGGCAGGTAGAGGCGTGCCCACCGGATCCGGTCTTTCCGGCTGTGTGGATGCCTCGCGCTCGCATTGTAGCTCACAGTATTGGTGTTGAGCCTCGAGTACCCCGCAAGCCGCAGGGCTGCCTCGATTCGCGCTGCGAGGACCAGGTCCAGAGCGCCATCATCGTCTATCCGCAACTTCCCTCTCACAACACCGAAGGACTCTGCCATCGCGGCGGCGGTACGGCGTATCGACGCCCCGAAGAGCCGCTCGACACTCGAATTGACCTCTATGGAAAGAGGCTCATCTGTAACTTCATATGTGACGCAGCAATCTGATTTCGACAGTGAGCCTGCAGAGAAGCGGGCAGGATTCATAGTTCTTCCACCTTGAAAGGTCCATAGAGGGCGCGTGCAGCACGCAAAGAGCCGCACCCAACCATGCCATAGTCGAAGGAAGTGTCTTCAACCAGAAGGAGAATCTGGCCATCAACCGAAAATTCAAGCTGCGAACCAGACGCCTGCAGTGAGAGCGCATAGTCCGTACCGACTGTCCATGGGAAGGAAGCCTTCGCAAGGAGCGTAAAAGTCTGGTCAAGACGATACAGCGCCACGTTCCCAGGACCATCGAATCCCGCCCAATACCCCTTTGTCGCCCCCTGCGCTCGCGCGATGAGCATGTGGCTGTCGCCTGCCAATGGTCGAACCGTGGCAGAGATTTTCTGATCGCGTACGCGGTACCCGCCGGTATATGAAGCTGCCTGAACCGGCGTCATGAGATGCAGTCTTCCCTCGTCGATGCTCCAGCATCCTCCATTATGAGAAAACGGTGTGACACAGCCGAATTCGTCGGCCTGCCGTGCTATGTCGATTCTGTACGAGGCCTTGCCGCTTACCGCGAAATGCGTGACGTGCAAAAGCCCGGATTCGCGCTTGCCTTTGCCCGAAAATCCTGTGATCTTCAAACCAATCTCATCCGGGAAGGAGCCGTCGAGCGAAGGAATCGCAAACGAAAGACGATATGTCTTTCCTTCCTCTGGGAACAAGGTTTTGGTGGTGATGATATCGGCTCGATTCCAAGTATCCCGGACGTAGCCTTCTACCCCGAGGCTCTGCCCTTCCCATCGTTCGAGCGAAAACTCGATCTCAACATGCTGACCTGGCCGAGCAAGCGGCGAAAAGACTGGGCTGTACCGCTCGTCATCAAAATCATCTCTGCGATAGAAAGGCTTGTAGAAAAGCTTGACGCTCTCTTCCCGCACCAGGCGCTCGAACTGGAATTCCAACCTGCCGTGTCGATGGCGCACCGTTCCCCGGACAGGATCCGAGCTCCTCATCCCATGTGTCGAGCCTGGTAACGCAAAATCGAACCAGAGCGCGCTTTCTCCATCACCACGCTCGAGCGCGTGGACGAGGTCCTCTGGCACGGGCGCCTTGGCCAGGCGATAGCCTGCTTCGGCGATGCGCCGCGCGAATGTCGGCACATCGAGGATATTGAGCGCGCCAGGCAGCCCCGAAAGCACCACGCTGTCGTTGATGGGGGTGCGGTAGTGTGCCGGCAGTGCATCGAGTCCATACAGCACGCCTGCGATACAGCCAACATTGCCCGCGTTGCAGTCAGTATCCCATCCGCACATGGTGGCTATTTCCACCGTCCGCGCAAAGCTTCCTCTTCCATAGAGCAGCGCTAGCACGCACACACCCGCGTTGGGGATGATGTGGCACAGCCCGGGCCATCGGTCATACCCCCATTCCGCAATCAGGAATTCCATACAGGCCCGCCAGTTATCAGGCTGACGCCTGTGGAAGCCAACCACGGCATCGACAACGGCGGCATAGGCCGAGCCATCTGCTACCTGGGATCTTCCCATCCTGACCACCGCATCCACATCAGGAGCGGAAAACGCCGCCGCAATACACCCAGCGATAAAGCGAGCGCCATTGAGTCCTTCGCCGTCATGCGACACCGATGCGGCAACAGCGGCATATTCGGCAGCCCGCTCGGGCTCACCGGGCCACACAAGCCCCCAGGTATCGATAAAGATCTGCCCGCCAATCTGTTCCGCGCAAACGGTGCCATTGCGAGCACTGGAACCAGAATCAGGAGCGGGAACCCCGTGCGAGAGATTGAGGTACGCGGTATGCTCGGTGCTTCTGCCATAGCCGCCCCACCAGAACATGCCGATGCCTTCGCGAGAATAGTCGAGCCATGCGCGCCCGATTTCGAGGGGAGAAATTTGGAGATACGTAGGAGCGCTCTCTGCTTCGGCATGGCGCAGTCGCTCGACCTTGTCCAGCAGTGGTCGAATGAAATAGACCGGGCCGTTGGCATCATCATCGGCGGCAAAATTCCTGTAGGTTTTCAGGTAGGACGTGATGTCTCCATATACTTCACGGATTCGCTCATACGTCCATATAGCAGGCTCAACCGGGGCTCCCAGCCGTATGCCTATCATTTTGCCGAGAAGGCCGGCATAGACTCGTTCCAGATAGTCAGAAGAGAGTGTCGACATACTTGCTCCATGCCATGACGCGGGGAGTGCGGGCGCATGGTATCCACTGCGTACCGCGCCCCCCCCGCGTGAGGATTGTTTACTTCAGCTTTGTCTGGGCGTACTTCGTCAGCTCGGTTCCGCCTGCGGCATACCATTTCTGCACAAATTCATCGAACGCGGAAATAGGTTTCTTACCGGTGACGATATCGGCGGTATATTCCTTGTACAAATTGATCATGGCATCCCACTGGGCAACATACTGCTCAGGAATGAGGAAGGTCTTGTCCGGCATCATGTACTTGACAGCCAGTCTGCCTGCTTCCACCGCCGCTTCGGTCATGATCGGCCTGCTCAGTGGCTTGTCGGGCACAAATCCATTGAATGAATCGCCGAACCAGCCATTGTACCATTCTGCGTATTTATCGGTAAGAACATAGCGATTTGGCTCTTCAACATGATGCAGCCCGGGAATGCCCAGTTTGGCAATCTTCAGGCCTGCCGGGCTCCACATGAAGTCGAGCACGGCAAACGCGGCATCCTTGACCTTCGACGTGACAGGGATGGCAAATCCGCGCGACTCCTTGATGACATCAACAAAAGGTCCAAGCCCCTGTGCCTTGCCTGCAGGAGGCGGCAGCGGGACAAGAGTGGTGTTCTGTGACTTCATCATTTTGCTGGCATAAACGTCGATACTCCCAGGCGCGACGCCTGCGATGATCCCCGCTTTTCCTTCATAGAATACCTGTTCCTTGGTATCCCACTTCTTGGTGAGATACTCAGGATCAAGCAGGCCTTCTTTATAGAGCTTGGCATAGAACTCGAGTTTCTGCTTCTCGTTGGGGGTCACTCTGCAATAGACCCACTGCCCGTCGGCTCCCTTCATCCAGGTGGAGGTGATCCCGAACGCGCCATCGAAGATCGAATCGAGTTCTTCGACCCCGTTCGTTGCTCCGGTGATGGAAATGCCGAATTTGGCTCCCTTCTTCTGCACAAGATCCTTGAAGAGCGCGTAGTAGCTGTCGACGGTCGGGCGCTGCGCGACTTCCTTGGCGGAAGGCAGTGTGTCGAACCAGTCCTTGCGGATGACCGGTGCCCGTACACGCGGCGGCGCGACCCACACCAGATAGGGATAGCTCTCAAGCCTCGTCTTGCTGTGGGGATCAAGCACATTCTTGATGTACTTCGACTTGGCCACATAGGGGCGCAGGTCTTCCAGTATTCCCTGCATAGCAATCTTGTCATCGCCGCCCTGGAAGTAGATGATGTCGGGAATATCACCGGACATGATCATCAGGCTGATTTTTTCGGCGTAGTTGCCCGAGGGCACCTTGACCACTTCGATCTTGACAGGCGTTCCTGCAGCAGCCATACCCTTTTCGATGAGTTGGATGAACGCGGCAGCGTTGGGGTCAGTATCGAGATCCTTCAGTACCAGACGCACCCTGGGCTGCGCGCCGGCCACCGCGACGCCGATACACAGCATCGCAACCATGAACCACAGAACGAATCTGCGCGTATTCATGACTACCTCCTGTTATTCTTTCACTCCGCCTTCCATCACCCCTCGCGCATAGTACTTGAGGATGAGAGGATAGACGATGAGTACTGGAAGAATGGCGACGATGATGGTGCTTGCCTGCAACGCGTCGTAGCTGAGGCGAGCTGCCTCATCGTAGCTGAACAGTGTCCCCGACCCTATCAGCGAGGCTGTATCATCGAGCACCACAAACTGCCTCAGGATGAGCTGCAGCGGGTATTTCATGGGGTCGGTCAGATAGATGCTCGCCCGGAAATATTCATTCCAGTGGAACACACCATAGAAGAGCCCGAGCGTGGCCAAAGCCGGTTTCGCAAGCGGCATGACGATCTTCGTCAGTACCGTCATGCTCCCGGCTCCATCCACCTGCGCCGCATCGATGAGCGAAGGTGGTATTTCCTCGAAATAGCGCATCAGAATGATCAAGTAATAGACATTGACGGTCTTGTAGAGAATGACAGCCCAGAGGCTGTTCATGAGCCCTATCTTCTTGATGACAAGGTACTCGGTCACGAGTGCCGGCTCAAGAATCATGACGATGATAATCAGCACCATGAAGAAGCGCTTGAATGGGAGCTTCGGCCTGGTCAGCGCGAAGGCGGCCATCGAGGTGACCAGCAGATTCAAGGCGGTGCCGACCACAGTAATGAATGTTGAATTCAGAAAACTGCGCACTAACAACGGATTGGCCGCGAGTACCCGGTAATTGATCAGCGAGAAGCCCTTGGGAAACACCGTCAGGCCCCGCACTTCGGATACCCGCGCGGGATCGGAGAGCGAGAGCGCAAGCAGGTTGAGCATGGGTACCAGCACAAGTACACAGACGAGGAGCAGGAAGAAAGTGAAGAGCCAGCGCCAGAAGAGCTCGACCGCGGGGGTTCTTACTCTGGTTACCATAGGCCCTTCCCCGTAATCTTCCTGGAACCCTGATGTGAGGCCAGAATCAGCACCAGACCTATGACACCCTTGAAGAGGCTCGCTGCAGTAGAGAAGGAATACTGCATGTTCAGAAGACCGATCCGGTACACGTAGGTATCGAGGATATCCACCACACTGATCACGGAATCATTCATCATGTTGAATACCTGGTCGAAGCCTGCGTTCAGAAAGAATCCCATGTTGAGAATGAACACCGTAACCATTGTCGGCAGCAGTTCCGGTATCGTGATGTACCACATCTTCTGGAACGCACCCGCCCCATCGAGATCAGCTGACTCGTACAGGCTTGGGCTGATCGACGCAAGGGCAGCAAGGTAGATAATGGAATCCCACCCCAGGCTTCGCCATGTCTCGGAGGCAAACAGCACCCACCGTATGGCACCCTTATCGGTCATGAAATCTCTCGGCGGCACATTGAACATACCCAGAAGCTGGTTTAGCCCTCCATTGGTGGGAGATAGAAAAGCGATCCAGATGCCAGCAATGACCACCCACGACAGAAAGTGCGGCAGATAGGTCGTCGACTGGATGAACTTTCGGAGAATCGAGGAACGAACCTCGTTGAGCATCAAGGCAAAGATGATGGGCAGCGGGAAGAACAGCACGATCTTCATGAAGCTGATGATCAGTGTGTTGCGCATGACCTGCAGGAACGCCGGCGACGAGAACAGAATTCTGAAATGCTTGAGCCCCACGAAGGGACTTTTGCCGAAGATGCGATAATCCTGAAATGCCATCAGCATGCCGGAAATCGGGATGAAGTGGTAGATAAGGAAATACAGAAGCGCTGGCGCCAGGAGGAGAAGCAGCGGCCATTCCTTCTTGTTTCCCAAGGCTTGCATGACTCACACTCCCCTTCTGCACGAAAGCGCAACAAGCGCCTTCGCAAGCGCGACGATATCTTCCTGAGCCGTGAACTCCAGGCAGGTCCCGGAAGGTGTGCGAAGTCGTTCGAGCCACGCTGCGGGGAAGGCTTCAGCGCCATGCATTGCGCCGGCCAGGGAGCACACCACCGCACTGATGGTATCTGCGTCACGGCCAAAATTGGCGCTCCAGAGCAGGCACCGTCTCGGATTACCTCCACAAAGTCGGAAAATGGCGAAAGCCTGCGGTATGGCCTCAGGCGCGGTCGCGTGTTCCGGTGTCCACAATCTGGTATGCAATGCTTCATACGCAACTTCGATATCAGGCTCACGATCACAGATTTCCTTGGCTGTCTGCATGGACGCGGCAATCCAGCTCCCCTCGGGCAGGCAGCTTTGTGCACCGGCAATTACTGCTTCGACCGTTCCACCCGCTATGGCAATGGATACTGCTGCGGCAACAGCCTGAGCCGCCCAAATGCCGTCTGCATCGTGACTGACGCAGGCATCCAGCGCAGCGGACGCAGCTGCCCGCTCCGGATCGCCTGCCCACAGAATGCCATGGGGCGCCGCACGCATGGCCGCTCCGTCGTCGATATTCATGACGTTGTACTTTCCGCTGAACGGTGGCTCCATACCGCGCAACAGGTTTTCGAGCGCCCCATAGAGCGGGCGGCCCGCGCGCTTCTTTGCTCCTCCTCGCTCGAGAATGTAGCGGCGCCAGCCTGCCGCGAAATCCGCCGCAGTCGGATTGCCATCTGTATCCAGGAGTATTCGCGCGGTCAGCACGCCGAATTCGGTATCATCAGTGCTCTTGCCATCTTCGAGCAGTTTGGTAATGAGACCATAGCGGTTGCGATGCTCCTGGCTTCTGCCGAGGTCACCGACGGCATCACCAACAGCGAGTCCCAGCAAGGTACCGAGCGCTCTCGATTCGTATCCCGCTTTGTCTGACAGAACTTCCGCTCTTGTTTTCATGTATGCTTCCTTCTATCTCGTACACTGTCACGAATGATCAATTCCGCGGGAAAAAGATGCTTTTCCGGCATGCCTGAAGCTCCCTGCAGACGCTTCAGAAGAAGTTCCGCTGCAGCCCTTCCGATGCGTTCTTTGGGTTTTCTGACAGTCGTCAGCGGCGGATAGGTCTGCGATGCGGCGGGAATATCATCCATGCCCATGATCGAAAGATCGATGCCCGGAATGACGCCAAATTTCCTGAACTCATTCATGGCGGCAATCGCCAGAATGTCATTGCCACACAGGAGAGCATCGGCTCGCTCGCGCCATTCATGCATGGACAGAAATGCATGCACCAGCTGCCTGCCGCCCTCTTCATTCAGCGTGACAGAGAACACCAGCGACGGGTCAAAGGGAATATTCTTTTGATGGAGAAACTCCCGGTAAGCCCTTGCCCTCAGCGAGAGATAGCGCTCGCTGCCATGATCGCTCGTTGCCAGCGCAATGTTCCGATGCCCGAGAGCATACAGATATTCTAGACCGACCCTCGTGGCCTGCATGGTATCGGTACCCACCGTATCGATATTCTGGACAGTGGCTCGTTCACCGATAAGAACCGCCGGCACACCCAGCTTCCTTATGAGCTCGAGGTTGTCGGTGACGCTGTTCAGAATAACCCCATCGAATCGGGACATTCTCGCAAGTTCGTAGTAGCGCGACTCACGTTCTTCCGACCAGTAGGTGCTGCCGAGCACTACGGAGTACCCTGCAGGCTCAAGCTGGTCCTGGATAGCTTTGGCGATCTCCGACCAGAAGGGGTTTGCGACATCGGGTATCATGACAAGAATCATGTAGGTTTTTCGTGTCCTGAGCCCAGCCGCAATGCTGTTCTTGCGATACCCGAGCTGCTCGATGGCGCGGGTCACTCTCTCGAGTGTTTCAGGACTCACCGAACCCCCGCGGTCGGAGATAACCCGGGAAACAGTGCTTTTGGAGACACCCGCAAGCCGGGCGACCTCCAGGATGCTGATCTTGCTCTGGTTCATATTGGGAACGTTCCCAATAGAATTCTAAAACAGTTTTTCAATTTTGACAAGAGCAAAATGGGAACGTTCCCGAAAATTTTTAATGTATTACATCAAAGGATACCGCGCTATTGACGTATTGCGATAGGCAGGATTAAAGATCAGAATTTATGAATTCTTGTTGTCGATATGATGCGATTGCTCATGTGCGCGCAGGCCGCCAGGTGATACTCAATATCCTAGCATCTGCGAATAGGGCTTTGCCTCGAGCCGGGATACATCGATGCCGCAACGTTCCAGCACTTCCAGCAATCTTCCCTTGGCGGTGTTCTGGCTGCGCGCGTCGAGCCGCGCGCAGACACATTCCACCTCAAGAAACAGGCCAAGCGGCGGTACCTCAACTACTTCGGCGACCAACCCATCCTCCGATTCCCAGCGGCTCCCCATTTTTCGTTTCTCGTAAATCAGACGCGCGCCAGACTTCCTCAGAAAGGCATGGAACGCGTCGATGCCGGCGATATCGAATTCCGTCTCGCGATTGATTTCGAGAAATCCTTCAAAGCGCTTTTCCTTGAAGGTGACCATGAATCTTTGCCCATCGGTTCGGATGCGGAAGCGAAACCCTCCCGGGCTTGCACGAGTGCTGTTAAATTCCCAGTATTCATCGCGCTTATCGATGGAGCCCGCAAAGCGCATGAACCGTCTCAGCGCTGCCTCGGTAGCCTCAACAGAATCGATCCGGGCTTTGAGCTCGATCTCGATCTTGTGAACCTCTGGCTCGTGCTGGAACGCTTCCATCCGAGGTGCTCCCCTGTCACATCTGCAGCACCGAAGGATCGTACCCTTCTGGCGGCAGGTAACCCAAGAGCTCGATGCAGGTTGCCGCCAGGCTCGAAATGCCGAGGCCTTCCCGCAGCGCTTTGCGATACTCTCCCTTATATTCGGGATCATAGATCACACAGGGCACGGGATTGAGCGAATGGCTTGTCTTGGCCTTGGGCTGACCATCGGTATCGAGCACCACCTTGCCGGTTTTCTTGTCGTGTTCGAACATGTCGTCTGAGTTGCCATGATCCGCGGATAGCACGAGGATGCCTCCCGCCTTGGTCACAGCCTCAGCCAGCCTTCCAAGCTGGATATCCATGGCCTCCATACCGCAGACCACCGACTGGAAGACACCGGTATGACCCACCATGTCGCCATTAGGATAGTTGAGGCGGATGAATGCGTACTCGCCCGATTCGATGGCAGCAATCACCCGGTCCGTAATCTCGGCGCACTTCATCCAGGGACGCTGCTCAAAAGGCACGCGATCGCTGGGGATCTCGATATAATCTTCCAAGGTCTCGGAAAATTTTCCGGAGCGGTTGCCATTGAAGAAATAGGTCACGTGGCCGTACTTCTGAGTTTCCGAAATGGCGAGCGTCTTCAGTCCAGTAGCTGCAAGGTATTCACCCATGGTGCGGTCAATCGCAGGAGGGGACACCAGGTAGTTCGTCGGAACCTGCAGGTCGCCATCATACTGCATCATGCCGGCATAGTAGACCTTGGGCCGCACGACCCTGTCGAATTTGTCGAACTGGTCCTGCTCGAAGGCAGCGGTGATCTCTAGCGCACGGTCTCCGCGGAAATTGAAGAACACGACGGAATCGCCGTCCTGGATGGTACCCACGGGTTCACCATGCTCTTCAATGACAAATTCCGGGATGTCCTGATCAATGATGCCTGGTTTTTCCTCGCGGTAGGTGCGGATCGCTTCCTCGGCGCTCGCGAAGCGGCGGCCAATGCCGCGCACATGGCAGTCCCATCCGCGCTTGACCATCTGCCAGTTGGCGCCATAGCGGTCCATGGTGATGTACTGGCGCCCTCCACCCGAAGCAATCCGGTAGTCAACACCGCCTGCGTTCAGTTCGGCGAGATACTGTTCAAAGGGCAGCACATAGTCCAGCGCGCTCTGCGAGCCGACATCACGGCCATCGAGCAGAATATGGATGCGGGCTTTCCTGACGCCTTCCTGTGCAGCCTGTCGCAGCATTGCCTTGAGGTGGTCGATATGTGAATGGACATTGCCATCCGAAAAGAGCCCCATGAAATGCAGAGTTCCACCAGTCTGGTGTACATTCGCAATGAGTTCACGCCATACGCGGCCTTCGAACATGGCGCCGGTCTCGATGGAGAGATTCACCAGGCGGGCTCCCTGTGCAAAGACGCGTCCGCATCCGATGGCGTTGTGCCCCACTTCGGAGTTTCCCATATCCTCATCGGAGGGAAGCCCGACGGCGGTACCATGCGCCTTGAGTCTCGTTACCGGACAGGATGCTTCAAGCGCGCGGAAATGACGCATGTCTGCGGCCTGTACCGCATCGCCATCCTTGTACTGTCCATAACCGACGCCGTCCATGATGACTAGGACGACAGGCCCTCTGCGCCCTTTCCATGCGGTATTCCTGCTGAGAGGTGCAACCATGGTGTACTCCCTTTGTTCACTCGCCAAAGTATTCAATCAGCGTGTCGACACCGATTCCCTTGATCTTTTCCTCGTAATTGAGGAAGGGCAGACCGACTACCGAGAAGGCGCGTACAGGTACAGCCCCTGATCGCTGCAGCATGTCGATGGTCGCGTTGATGGTACCGCCCGTGGCGATGAGATCATCGACGATGAGGAAACGCGCTCCCGGCTTGATGTCCTCGACATGCATCTCGAGCACGGCCGATCCATACTCGAGCTCATAGGAACAGGAGATCGTCTTGCCGGGCAGTTTGCCTTTCTTCCGCACCAGCAGGAGCGGCAGGCCTCTCTTGTAGCAGAAGGGCGCGGCAAAAATGAAGCCGCGGGATTCAATCGCCGCGACCGCGTCGATTTCAAGGTCTTTGTAGAGCTTCAGCATGGAATCGATACAGTAGGAAAACGCATCAGGATTGGCGAGGATGCTGGTAATATCGTAGAACAGGATGCCGGGTTTCGGGAAACCAGGAACCTTGCGGATCGCATCGTCCAGATTGAATCCATCATCTGATGCAGCGAGGGGCTTTGATTCTGTCATATACACTGCCTCTTGATTTGCAGAGAATCGCGCCAGCCGATCAATAAGGCTG
The DNA here is from genome assembly GCA_029265255.1 of Spirochaetota bacterium. The sequence goes on along the minus strand of JAJUJQ010000008.1, from coordinate 7,570 downwards.
CGCTTCAGTATAGCCAATACAAGCCCGATTGTATATCACTTGAGCAGTGCGCTGATGGTTCCGAAGAGAATACTGACCGCCGCGGAGACACCAAGCCTGAGCCACATTTCGGTATTGGTGTATGCGATGGAGTTCTGGGTGCGAAATGGCCATGGCGCGTAAGACGCGTCGAAGCCGTGGCTGTAGTAGCGAACAAAATCTAAGACGAGACCGGCATAAAAATAGCTAAACGGAAACACTCCGATGGAAAGCACACCAGCTCTGCCCAGGGGTGTTTCGTGATACACGAACGAAGGACGGTTCGAAGGAGGCGGCGCAGGGGTGTCAAGCTCAGTTTTCAGGGCCTCATCGTCCGGAGTGGCGGGGTCGGTCGGCACCGCAATTCCAGTTTCTATATCCTGAGCAAAGGCTACCCGCAAAGGAATGACCGCAAAGATCACGAGGCAGAGCAAAAGAATCCGCCACCCATGAATGCTAGTCATTCGCCGCGCCCCTCTCCCCGAAAATAGCCGTCCCGATCCGCACCAGTGTCGATCCTTCTTCTATGGCAATTTCAAAATCGTTGCTCATTCCCATTGAAAGCTCGGTAAAATCGGGGAAGCTGAAACGTGTTCGAATCTCTTCAAAGGCTCGCGCGAGAGTCCGGAATGAGGCGCGTATCGCATGCGCATCGTCGGTAAAAGGCGCCATGGTCATAAGCCCTCTCAGACGTAGCGCGGGCGTACCCGGCGGGGTCCTTGCGATGCGAGCGGAAAGGGTATCAGCTGCGGTGATGAGCGATTCGATATCGGGAAACCCCGATTTTGACGCCTCACCGGTATGGAGTTCGAAATAGATATCGAGCGGCACTGTGCGCCGATCCATCCTGCAACACAGGGCTTCGAGCAGCTCGAGGCGGTCGATGCTCTGAATGGAGTCGAAGGTAGCAAGCGCTTTGTTGATCTTGTTGGTCTGCAATGTACCGATCATGTGGACCGCGCTGCCTGGGATCCGCGGGCGAAGAGGAGGATATTTGGCGGCAGCTTCCTGAACCCGGTTTTCCCCAAACAGGCGAACACCAGCCTCCCATGCGGCCAGCACTGCCTCTTGCGGATGAAATTTGGTAACCGCCATGAGCGCGATCGTATCAGGATCCCTGCCAGCCCTGGCGGCGGCCACTGCCATCCGCTCTCGAATATGCAGAATGCGGCTGCCGATCTCTCCATACCGTTCGGTCATGAATATCATCCTATCAGTCGTGTTCCTAGGGAACAAGGCACAGGCACGCGCTAATACACGGTAATACTGCTTCGCGCACGCGTTTTGTTTCCCAGATAATCCGCGATTTCGACTTCAATGTCATGCATTCCCCGGGTGAGCGTCAGCTTTCCTAACAACCAGGTATCAATGCCAGCGATCGTCGCGGATGAGGGTGCTCCATTCCCCAGAAAGGCAACACCATCTCGCGTGCATGTTGCTGACATCATCGAAACATCGATGACCGCGGTACCATCGAGCCTTACCACAAAACGGAACGGCGCGACTCTGGTCATTCTTCCTCTGTCAAGAAGGTCCCAGGCAATCGCGTGCACCAGATAGTTCCCTTGCGGGCATTCCTGCGCGCCTGCCTTCTGGCCAGGGCGGACCTGCAGTTCGAAGGTTCTGCCTTTTGATATATCCTTCAGATCTTCTTTCAAGAGAACGCGTTCTATGACAGGAGGATCACTATCCTTTACAGCGCTGACAAAGAAAAACGGATTGAGCCAGGAGTTTCGTTTCTGGTCATACAGGCGCAATCCGACAGTTCCATCCCGGTAGATGCCGCTTCCACCTGCGATTCCATAGGACGTCGCGGTGGTGATATGCGACAAAGCCGGTTCTTGAGCGCGCGCTCCTGTCCCGCTCAGCATCGTAACAAATCCGTCTGTGTTGAGTACCGCGTCCATATTGCCCAGTGGAAAGCTGAACACTGTGTTCAGCAACGCGTTGTTCTGACGATATATCAGTATGCCATTCGTTGGATAGTTCACATTCTCCGAGAGAGACTCCAGTGTAGCCTCGGTACGTGGTACGCTACCCCAGATTGCCCCTGGCGCGTAAGGAGTGCCGAATGGCACCATCGAAAACACCTCCGGCAGCCGTACATCAAGCCCTGGCAGCTCCTTGCCGAACACTGCCGCGATTACGACAATCAGCAGGTATCGTGCCCGTTTTGGCAGTATCGTCATATCAGAACCCCTTACCCCGCAGGCAGTCCACACCAGTCTCGGTCACAAACGCCACTATTTCGCCCCTTGTCGCAAGCCCCAAAGCCTTCGGATACCGCAATACCGGCACTCCATGGTGAAAAACCCAAACATCGCCCACAAGGCCATCATCAACATTCACTGCGAGTACCGCCACCGACGCCCTTCCGACAGCCCCCAGAATGGTAAAGGTCGGAGCGCGTGCTCCATCGCCACTCATGGAATTGCTCATCGTGACAGCCATATTGCTCCTGACATCATAATGGAATAGCTCGGACCCGAGTGCCACCAGCACTTGCGTGCCATCGGCGGAAAATGCCGCTGTCGCCTGGAATGGCGAGCTTGAAGGAAGCGCGCACTCCTTTTTCTTCTCAAAAGTGGAGGCATGGATCGAATAGAGTTCGATACGTTTTCGTTCCACGCCCCGCACCGCGGCGAGCATCGTTCCATCCCGAGAAACAGCCAGTCCATACACCGGATCTATAGCACCTTCCGAGCTATTCGTGATCACCCATGAGACTGCTCCCTTCTCATCTACAACAGCTAGGGATCCATCCAGGAAACCTGAGGCGACGAGCGTTCTGGACGCATCGAGTGCAGTGATGATCATAGGAAATTCATGGTCCCAGACCACCGTGCCGTCAGCGCTGATTTCTGCGAGCGCCATCTGATCCGCGCGAAGCAGCAATCGCCTTTCTGAGCCAAACCATGGATACGCGAACACTTTGAGCTGCCGCGCGTGCTGCCGCGGCCCTTCGATTTCCAGTTCATCTCCAAAACGATCATACCGAATCCAGCCTGCGGCGTCGATCGCGATTCTTCCGGAATAAGAAAGCGCATAAAGCTGGTTCGCATTAGGATCGAGGTAACCCGCGTGCCGCGGGGCGGCAAACGGTATCAGAAGGTGATCCGGGAATGGAGTCTCTGCCAGAGGCCTTGCGCGCTCGAATGGGATGAATGTGCGGCTGCCGATTATGGGTATCTTCCCCGCGTGGCGAATAGAGATAATATTGAATATAAGGCAGAGAATAATCGCGAGAATAATGCCTGTCCGTTTCTTGTTCATCCCTGCATGATGGTGCATGAGCTGATGGCAAGAGTCAAGACAGGTGTCCTATTCCCTTCTTTTCCCATATTCGCAAATACGCTATCCTTTATGGCATGGCGCTCAAGAATTATGCAGAACTTTTCGATGACGCGTACAAAGCATGCGAACACAGCTACGCACCATATTCTCACTTTCGCGTCGGCGCGGCCGTGCTCTGCGAAGATGGCTCGGTATTTACAGGGGTAAATGTAGAAAATCGCAGTTACGGTCTCACCATCTGCGCGGAAAGAAACGCAATCGCCGCGGCGGTGGCAGCGGGGCATCGACGTTTCAAGGCCCTTGTGGTGGCGACCCCCGATGCACGCGAACCGGTAAGTCCCTGTGGTGCGTGCAGGCAGGTGATCACAGAATTCATGGAGCCCCAGACTCCGGTCATTTTTGGAAATCGAGCTGATTCCTGTATCGAAACATCTGTGGGTTTATTATTCCCTCATGATGCCCTGCACGATCTCGAACAGCACAATCGCTCCTGAAGAGCACTGGTATCCTTCGATACCTTTTTAATGAGAAGCGCCGCCCCGCGCGAGCAATTCAGCGGCGTGAGAGCGAGAAATATTACTGTCAGAAGACCCCGCGAGCATCCGGGCGATTTCCTCCTGACGCGCGTCCGGGGATAGCGCGCGAATCATCGTCGTTGTCCGACCGTCTTGTACGCGTTTCTCCACAACATAATGGAAGTCGCCCATAGCAGCTATTGTAGCAAGGTGGGTGACGCACAGCACCTGACGGAACCGGCTCAGCTCTCGAAGATACTCTCCGACGGCAACTCCAACCTGACCGCCTATCCCCGCGTCAATCTCGTCGAACACCAGGGTTTCGACGACGTCCCGGGAAGCCAGCACCGTCTTCACTGCCAACGCGAAGCGAGAAAGCTCGCCCCCTGATGCAATTCTGACCAGCGGCTGCTCTCCTTCCCCTGGGTTTGGTGCGATCAGGAGCTCCACACTGTCGATGCCGTCGGGTCCTGGTTTGATCGCGCCATGCTCGTCCATTAACCGTGTGACACGAACTCTGCAGCGGGCCTCCGGCATGCCAAGGCGGCGAACAATCGATTCGATTGCTGCTCCCATGGTTGCTGCGGCGGCCATGCGCTGCTCCGACAGCGATATGGCGCATTTCAGCGCACGTTCCTTGAGAGAGGCAATTGCCGCCTCCATGTCGGCCACCCGTTCGTCGGCGTGCTGCAACAGGGCGATTCTCTTTTTGGACGCTTCTAATTTTTCCAGTACATCAGCGAGCTCTGGCCCATATTTTTTCTTCAGGCGTTGCAGGTCAGAAAGCCTCTGTTGAATCTGCTCAAGCCGTTTAGGATCGAAGCGAATGTTCGAAATGTAGCTACCCAGCGTTTCGGCGATATCTTCTAGTTCATAGAACACGGAAGACAGGCGATCACCGAGAGGCCCAAGCTTCGCATCGATCTGCCGGGCCGCGTCCAGATTCGCCCGTACTCGCTTGAGCAAGTGCAGAATATCGCTGCCTTCGCGCGCGTGCAGTATCGATACAGCTTCGGCGAGCGACGCGTGCAATTTCTCATGCTGACTGAGGATGCGCTCTTCTGCCCGCAAGTCCGTGTCCTCGTTCAGCACAGGCTTGGCGGCGGAAATCTCCTTCAGCACAAATTCGAGGTAGTCAATTTCCTGGTCGCGTTTTGCTCGCGCCTGCTGCAGTAGCTGATATTCTTTCAGCGCGTCTTTCCATTTCTGATAGAGCTCATGGTACGCTGCGCGCGCAGACGCCAGTCCTGCGTAAGCATCGAGCATCTCCAGATGCTGGGAGGCGTCCATAAGTCGCTGGTGCTCATGCTGACCATGAATGTCAACCAGAAACTGGGTAAACTCCATAAGATCGGAACGGGAAACCTGCTGGCTTTCGATCCATGCGGTACTCCTCCCATTCTGGCGCAGCGTGCGGCGGATATGGACAAGACCTTCTTCATCACAGGTAATGGATTTTTCCTCAAGCCACTGCCGTGAGGCCTGGTTATCCGCGATGGAAAACAACCCGCTTACTGCGCACTCCGACGCTCCATCCCTGATGATTCCTGTCTCTGCCCGTGCCCCGAGCAAAAAGCCAAGCGCGTCGACGACAAGCGATTTCCCCGCTCCCGTTTCCCCAGAAAACACCGTCATCCCGTCGGAGAGATCAAGATCGATCTGGTCTATGATGGCAAAATTGCGCACCGAAAGCTGCTCAAGCATCGCTGTCCCCCGACCAGCCGAGCTTGGTACGCAAAGCGGAGAAGAACACGCTCCCAGGCGGCACCACCAGCAACGCATCATTGGAATTGCGCCGGATCCGTACGGAATCCCCCTTTTGCAGGGAAACAAGGTCATGACCGTCGACAGTCAACAGCGCTCCTGATTTTCGCGTCTCGTCGATGGTGACTTCGACCGGTGTGTCGCCTGGCAGCACAAGGGGCCTTGACGCCAGCGTAAAAGGACAGATTGGGTTAATGATCAGCGCGTCCATTTCCGGATGGACTGCAGGGCCGCCCGCCGCGAGGTTATACGCCGTGGAACCGGTCGGCGTGGAGACAATCATCCCATCGGCCCGATAATGGCCGAACCGTTCGGAGTTGACCGTCAGGCACATGCGGATCATGCGGGCGTTTCCTTCAGAAGAAACGACCACATCATTCAAGGCAATCCCCTGGTACAGCCGTTCCCTTCCCCTCCATGCTTCCACATGGAGCATGAGACGCCTTGAAAGTGTAACCTGCCCCTGCAGCCAACCTTCGAACGTGGCTGTCCAGGTTTCCATGCGGTTAGCGGCGATGAACCCCAGCGTACCTAAATTTATCGGCAGAATTGGCAGGTTGAGCGGCGCGGCGAAGCTTGCCGCGTAGAGAAGCGTTCCATCTCCTCCCAGACTCACCAGCAGATCGTATCCGGAAAAATCAGGAATCGCGTCAAGAAGGCCACGGAAGGGAAGAACCTGAGCCATCCATCCATGGGTTTCTAATGCTGCCTGAATCTCATACGCGGCGGCGCCGGCATCATCCTTGTTGAGGTTCGCGAGAATGAGTGCGCGCTTTCCCATGCTCATGACAGTCTCCTATGGCAATGTCGCCAGCACTTTCCCTACCTGGTCTGCTTGCTGCTTGGTCATTTTGTGATGCATCGGAAATAACAGGCAGCGCAAGGCAATAGAACGTGCCGTTGGATATCGCGTGTCCGCCCGATCATCATCGAGGGCGGGGCTACCGAGAAAGGCCGCTTTCGTTTCAACACCATGCTTTCTTGCGTAATCGGCAGCTTCTTTCATGCTCCCTTCAATCATGACAGCAAAGGCATAGATCGCGCTTTCCGCAACTTCGGCGTTTCCTACCGTTTTGTGCCTGGTCCGTGCCAGCTGCGCGCGATACATTTGCATAAGAGATCTTCTCCGCTCAAGCATGAGGGTCGCACTCTTCAGCTGCGAAACGCCCAGTGCTGCGTTGTAATCGGTCATTTTTAGCGCGTCAGGGAGCGCCGCGTCGAGATTTCTCAATACCGACGCGTCACGCCGGTTCCTCGTACAGAGCAATGCGCCGCCACCAGTCGCGAGCGGTGCGTCGTCCTCAAATCCCCATACCGCAAAAGTAACACCATCCCCCGGCATGCGTTCGCCCTCACTTGCGCCGAATGCCTGCGAAATGTCTTCGAGCGCCGGCATCTGAATTGCTTTTATAAGTTCCTGCGGAGGAAGCTGGCCGAGGGCGTCGAAGAACACCATTGCCTGAATACGCGCGCCAATGATTGTTTCAAATGAAGGATGAAAAGATTGTGCGTCTACATCAAGCACGATCGGCTCAAAGCCGGCATCCTCCACGGCGGCACGATGCCATGAGGGCGCCAGCGCAGAAATACCAACGAGAGCGCCCGCAGCAAGTCCGCACACCTTCAATGCTTTCACAATCGCTAGATAGGGAGAGCGAAACGCGATCGCATGTTCAAATTGAAATCGTTCTTTTGCTTCTTTAATGATTTTCTGACTGAATTCCCCCGGCCCAACCGCATCTTCTACCATTCTGCTCAGCACGAGGTCCATGTCTTTCCGGGTTATGTAAGAGGAAAAAACCTTGATCATTGGGAGGATATTACCATTTAGAAGGGGCGCGGGCAAGGCAGGCGCATAATGCGGGGTTCAGGGTACGGCGGGGGGGCGCATAAATAAAAAAAGCCTGGCAACGACCTACTCTCCCACCGTGTGGCAGTACCATCGGCGTTGGAGGGCTTAACTTCCGTGTTCGGAATGG